>NZ_VIWZ01000001.1:4800000-6430673 GCF_007830095.1 Micromonospora taraxaci
CGCCGAGTCGCACCGCATCGATCGTGACGCGGTGTGGCCTGGCACGATCGTCTTGTACTCGTCCTCCGCCCCGCCCTGGAACGTGATCTGCCACTCGTGCAGCCATTTGAAGTCGACGTCGCTCTCGGACTGCGTGGGCTTGGTGGAGGTGATGTCCCAGGAGACCCAGTCGGGACCGTCATCCCAGTCGCTGAACGTCTTGGACACCGCGTAGCCGCCGAGGACGCAGCGGGTGTCGTCCAACACGTTGTTGATGCACCGCACGTCCATGACGAGGTGCTGCTTGGGGGCCTTGGTGATGTTGTCGATCGGGCCCCAGTCGTAGTCGGCCGAGTCCTCGATCGTCTTGAGGAACACTCGAATGCTGCGACTCTGCTTGCTCCCGTACGCCATGAGTAGGAAGTTGATTTTGCTGGTCCCGACTTCCTCGACCGGGTTGCCCTTGTTGTCGACCTCCCAGTAGGTGACACTCGTGTCGCTCTTCAGGCAGTACAGGAACCGGTTGTGGACTCGACCGTAGTCCGAGTCGGCACCGGCTGCGTTCAAACACTCGTTCTGATCCCCTTCGAGCGGACTCGTCGGCAGGTCGATGCCGGGCGCCGCGGCCGTTGTCGCTCTGGGCTGGCGGTCCAGGGTGGACGATTCGACGAAGCTCCGTTGCTTCTCGGCAATCGCCCGCGTCTTGGCACGGTCGCCCAGCTGCTTCTGAGTGAACGGCATTCCGCTCGGTTGCTTTCGCGGCGGCACGGATCCGCCGTCGGCAGCCGCGCCAGCCGTCGCGTCGACGACGCCGGAGTCGCCGTCGATCATGGCGCTGTTCTTGTGCCCGTTCTTCCGTACCTGCGTCGGTGCGGAAGGTTCCGCGGTGGTCGGTGACGGGCCGGGCTCGGCGAACGCCTGACCTGGCACCGGCAGGCCGAATGCCACGCCGGCCGCTGTCACCACAGCGATCCGGCGTACGAAGACGCTGCGGCGGCTTCTGGACATTTGCCTGACGTCGTGTCTCGGTGACGCGAAGAATCGCGGCATACCACTCTCCCTGCAACATCGTGCCGGTGGACATGTGGCAGCGGTGTGTGCTGAGGCGCCCGGCTCGCGCGTCCGCGAGACCTGGCCGAGGGGATGAGGGCGAAGGCGACACCGTCGCTGTCGCATCAGCGGCGTACATCCTTTTCGAACGCCGATATGCGGCGACTACGCCGGCATGCCGCGCCTCACTTCTCCCTCCCGTGCAGCAACCACCGCGAGCGAGACCGAAAGGGGCATACCGTTCTTCGATCCGTACGTGCAGCGACGGCAGTCAGCCGTCGAAGCCCCCGTCGTACGCTGCTCGAGACGCTATCGAAGGCTGTCTTTGTCTTCAATGGATTATCGGGATTGCGACCCGACGGCGGTGTCGACGCAGGGGCCCACGTTTGGGGCGACGACACCACCGATTTACTGCAACGGCAGTAGGCGGATCGAGTTCGGCTCGTGTTCGTTGATCTGCCTGTTGACCCCTATCGAGTACGAGATCATCATGACCCCACCTGCCAGTCAGGCAGCGTGACTAAAACTGTCACCTATCGGTGCAGCAGACCCGACCACGTGGTGGCGGGCCTCGAGCGGTAGGGTGCTGACGCTGATACCGGGTGGCGGGTGGCGGCCGGCAAGCTCGTTGAGGACGAAGTCCTCGGCGCGTATGAACTCGTCGCTGGATCGGTCTCGGGTCAGTAGCTCGATCGCAACGAGGGTCTGGTTGGCGGTCTGCGCCGAGCGCAGTTGGCGTACCGCGAATACGACCGTCACGACAACCGCGATCGCGGACCCACACGCCGCTACGACGTCCGCCAGGTCGGATATCACAAGGCCCGAGGGTACCGGGCCGAGGCGAGCATTGATGGCTGCCTTCCCCGCGCACGGGACTGGCCCGATGGGCGAAGCGCGGGTACGGCCCTGTCACACGGAGCCTAGCCAGGCCATCGAAGCCGTACGCGTGTCTCTCATGCTGCTGATCGACAAACAGTCGCGTCTCGACACCAGGCAAAGGCAGGCCTTGACGACCTGAGAGCTGGCCATGGCTATCGAGTGGGTGAAATTGCGGGATGTGCCGAGTGCTGCAACTGGCGTGCGTCACCGCGCTCCAGCACGAACGAACAGTGCTCCGAGAGCACTTCGTGGATGCCGAAGAGGTCACCAGCCTCCGACGCAGCAACCGCACCCCCTACGGATGCCGGCGGGCCAGTTCCGGCCGACGAGGGCGGAGCCGACGGCCCGTGGTCGGCGGAACCAGAGGAGGACATCGCGCCAAGGGTGAGGGTTTCCAGCGCACGCCTCGATGTGGTTCCTCGTCACCGTCGGACCAGTCGACGACGGGCAGAGCGGGAAGACCAATCCGGGGTGCCACGACGTCAATCGCGTCAGGTGCTGGCCCAGACCAGTTCGCCCTGCGGGGCGAACAGCCGACGACCGTCATCGGGATCGAGACGATCTAGCAGCGGGCCGCAGCGGTCGGGACCGTCACCCGCGCTACCGCTCTAACGACGATCGGCTCCGGTTGGTCGGGCCGGATCTGGCGTACCACCCGCGGCGATCGCGACGAGATCAGCATGGATTGGCGGCACAAGGACGACGGCGAGATCATTTTCTCCGCCGACCGCCCCATCCGGCGTACCGCTGACGGTCATAGCCTGAACGTGCGGCGGTAGGTGTCCGGCGGCACGCCGACCGAGCGTTGGAAGTGGCGGCGCAGTGTCGTCGCGGTGCCCATGCCAGCGGCCGCCGCGATCGCGTCCACGCTGTCGTCGGTGGTCTCGAGCATCTCCTGCGCGCGCCGGATCCGCTGGGTCAGCAGCCACTGCAGCGGGGTGGTGCCGGTGACCGCGTGGAACTGCCGGGTCAGGTGGCGGGCGCTGAGGTTCGCCTGCCGGGCCAGGTCAGCCACGGTGAGCGGCTGGTCCAGCTGCCGCATCACCCACGGGATCAGATCGGCCAGCGGATGGTCGTCCCGGACCGGCACTGGCGTGGTGACGAACTGGGCCTGGCCGCCCGCTCGGTGCGGCGGCACCACGAGGCGACGGGCGACGATGTTGGCCACCGCCGCGCCATGGTCACGCCGCACCAGGTGCAGGCAGAGGTCCATCGCCGCGGCCTTGCCCGCCGAGGTCAGCACCTCGCCGTTGTCGACGTAGAGCACGTCCGGGTCGACCGTCACCCGGGGATGACGCGCGGCCAGTTGCCCGGTGTGTGCCCAGTGCGTGGTCGCCCGCAGGCCGTCCAGCAGCCCGGCGGCGGCGAGCACGAACACCCCGGTGCACAGGGAGACGACCCGAGCGCCCGCCCGGTGGGCTACGCCTACCGCCGCGACGAGGTCGGCCGGCGGGTCGGCGTCGACGTCCGCGAGCGCGGGGACGATCACCGTGCCGGCGCGGGCCAGGTCGGCCAGGTCGCCGTCCGGCTCCAGCAGGAACCGGCCGACCCGCACCGACCTCCTGCCGCAGACCTTCACGTCGTACCAGGGACCGGGGACGGCGTCGGGCGGTGAGCCGAAGACCTCGTAGGCCAGGGCCAGTTCGAAGTGGAGCATCCCGTCGGTGGCGGCGATGGCGACGGAGCGCGGGACGACAGCCATGTCGGGAATTGTATGGGGCGCGTCCTTCCGGACACTGGTGGCGATCATCCGGCCCGACCAGGATCTCAGGCAGTGGATCACTTCGAGGCACGGGGAGCTGGACATGGCGACGGTCGGGAACATCGCGGTCTACGGCGCGTACGGGCACACCGGGCGGTTCGTGGTGGCCGAGCTGCGCAGGCGCGGGCTGGTCCCGCTGCTGCTCGGCCGGGATCGGGACCGGCTGCTGGCGCTGGCCCAGGACCATCCGCATACCGAGGCACGACCGGCGTCGGTCGACGATCCGGCCTCGCTCGACCGGGCCCTCGACGGCGCGCACGCCGTGATCAACGCCGCCGGGCCGTTCGCCTTGACCGCCGGCCCGGTGGTCGAGGCAGCCCTACGCGCCGGTATCCCCTACGTCGACGTGGCGGCGGAGATCGAGGCGAACCTCGACACCTTCGCGCACCACGCCGAGCGCGCCCGCGCCGCAGGCACCCTGGTGGTGCCCGCGATGGCCTTCTTCGGCGGCCTCGGTGACCTACTGGCCACCGCCGCGATGGGCGACTGGACGGCCGCGGACGAGGTGCATGTCGCGTACGGCCTGACGAGCTGGCACCCCACCGGTGGCACGCTGGCCTCGGGTGCGGTCTCGACCCGGCGGCGCGGTGGCCGCCGCCTCCGCTTCACCGGCGGACGGTTGCGCCACCACGACGACGCGCCACCCACCCTGGAGTGGCCCTTCCCCGCACCGCTCGGCCCGCGGCCTGTGCTCGGCGAGTTCACCATGGCCGACGTCGTCACCATCCCCAGCCACTTGGCCGTGCCCGAGGTCCGCACCTACATGACCACCCAGGCGGCCGCAGACCTGGGATCTCCCGAACCCACCGCGCCGACTGCCGTCGACGAGCGGGGCCGCTCCGCGCAGACGTTCGTCGTCGACGTCGTCGTCCGGTCCGGCGGCACGGAACGCCGACTGGCCGCCAGCGGTCAGGACATCTACGCCGTCAGCGCGCCGCTCGCGGTGGAGGCCGTCGACCGCATCCGCACCGGGCGTACCCGGACGACAGGTGTCGTCTCCGCGGGCGCGGCCTTCGACGCCGTGGACTTCCTCGACGCCCTCTCCGCGCACCTCACGGTGTACCGCCCGGCGGACGTTCGTAGCCGGTCGCCCATCTCGACGGGGTAGCGTTCGGGCACCGCATCGGCAACTGCCGCCTCAGCTACCGGCTGCGCACAGCGACTGCGGCGGCAGTCGCCACCACCAATGCGCCACCATCCGGGCCAGGGCCGGAAAACGGCGGATCTTCCGGTCCGGCCGGCATAGAGCGCCGTCGACCGGTGCCTCGAACCGGGGAGCACTCCGCCGTACCCACTCTGACCTGCAAAAACCCGAAGCCGCAGGCAGGGGTGGGTGCGGTTGCGCGCCATCCGGTGCGGTTGAGGGCCGTTCAGGGCACCCTGTTGCTCCCCACCTGCTCCCCGAACCAGGGCTCACGCGGCTGCTACGGCCAGGCTGAGACGGACCGTCCTGCAGGTCGTTCGTTGAGCCCTTTTCATCGTGACGGGGCTGGTCACGGCGGTGGGGTGGGGGCAGGGATCGACGTAGGGCGAGGCTCCCGGTAAGGCAGCAGTCGACCAAGATCCGATGCCCCAACCGGAAGCCTCGCTGTTGTCCTACCCTGCCGCGATTCCCCTGTCCGACCGCACCCTCATTTGCCTCGCTGACCTGATCCGCAACCACCGAACGCAGGTGGAGAATCGCGCAGCGCTTGGCTGGCGGTTCAACAAGTTTGACCCGAGTACCAGGCGTTGGATACGGCGTTCGCGCCGCCGATGTCCCACGTTCCCGGGCCGATGCACCAGGTCCAGTCGTTGCGGGGCCACGTCGCATCGACGTAGATGATCACATGGGTGTTCCCGCAGTGGTTGTACCAGGCCGTCACCGCGTCTTCGTAGTAGCCGCAAACCTGCACGGCGACGTCCTCGCTGCCGGGCTTGGCCTGCTCCGAAACCGCGGTGGTTTCGGGTTGGGACAGGCGGGAGCCGGCGCCCGGACTTGCCTGTGCCACGGTCCCGGACAGGGTGAGTGCGCCGAGGATCGTGGTCACTGCCGAGATCCGAAACGCCGTTCTGTACCACATTTTCACAATGGTCTCCTGTCAGCCGCCGCTGCGGCCTAGATGATGCTGCTGGCTGCATGAAATGATCGATGTACTTCCTCGCGCTCCTTCCATCGCGAAAACACGGACCGATGGAACACGCTCAAGTGAACCTTCTTCCGTAAGGCGGAATCAGATTCAACCCTGACTGAGCGGACTTTCTAAGATAAGAGTGCAGGCCACAGCCGGGTCTGTCGTTACTGGTAAGCGCACAAGTCTTTAGTCTGCGCGTACTCTCGCGCACTGCTCGCGGAACTGGCGTGGCGAAAGGCCGTAGGCGCTGCGGAACGCCTGGCTGAAGTGCGCCGGGCTGGTGAACCCCCACTGGGCGGCGATCGTGTGGATCGGGCGCGCGCCTAGTTGGGGGTTGGCGAGGTCGCGTCGGCACTGCTCCAGGCGACGCTCGCGGACCCAGCCGGCGACCGTGCGCCCTTCCTCGTGGAACAGCTTGTGCAGGTATCGCAACGAGATGTGATGCGCTGCGGCGATCGCGTCCGGTGTCAGGCGCGGATCGCCCAGATTCTCTCGGACGAAGGCGTGGATCTGAGCCATCAACGCTCGCCGTTGGGTGTGGGAGGGCACCGCGCTTTGGACGTCCAGCGCGTTGGCCAGTGCCGCTGTCAACACGTCAATGGTGAGGGTGGACAGCCGGGCGGCGTCCAACGGACTGAGTTCGTCCATGTGCCGGGCAAGGCGCAGCAGGAATTGTGAAGATAACGCGCCGATGCCTTGGGCGCCAGGGATGCGAACTGCGCTCAGGCGCCGCAACTCCCGAGGGGGCAACGGCAGTAACGAGCGCGGGAAGCGCAGGAGCAGCAGCTGACTAACTGGCGCATCCGGGGTGAATTCTGCCACGTAGGGCCGGGAGGTGTCATACAGTATCAGGTCCCCCACGCCGAAATCTGTGCGCTGGCCGTCTTGCGTGATCATGCCGCCACCGCGCACAAGGCAACCCAGCTTGAACACCTCGGGATCGGCCTGCCGAATGAGCTTGGGAGTACGGTGGACCGAGTGCGGCATCGTGGTCATTAATGTCGCCTGCACGGGACCGAAATCGCTGATTCCGACCTGAGCCCGAAATCCGGGCTCCCACTGCGATTCACAGCGTAAATCGTAGGGCACCCAGAGCTTCGAGTTTACCTCGCGCCAGAAGGCGAACCCGTCTTCAACCGGGACCTCGGTGGTGCTGACTACGTCCATGACTCACCTTCGCGCTGTCGCTGCAGGGGTCAGACCACGATAGCTTGGCGTCGATATAGCGGCGTTGCGATGTTATGGTGCGGGTCAGGCATTGAGGGGCTCCTCATCGTGATGAGCCTGGTCGCGATGGGTGGCAGGCAGCGTGTGTCGACATAGGACGAGGCTCCCGGTAAGACAGCCGTCGACCAAGACCCGATGCCCCAACCGGGAGCCTCGCTGTGCTGTCTCACCCGTCTGCGGTCGCGCTGTCCAGCCGCACTCTGAACCACCTGGCCGACCTCATCCGCGCCGAACGCACCCGCCGCCGCGGCCGGTGGCGACGTCTTGATGCCGGCAGGCCCTGCTCACCCTGGCCCATCTGCGTAACGGTGACACCATCGCTCGACTGGCCTGCGGCTTCGCGGTCAGCGTCACCACGGTCTGCCGGTACGTCCGAGAAGCCATCGACTTGCTCGCCACGCACGCCGAGGACCTGAACGCAGCCATGCGGCGCATCGCCAGGATCGCGTACGCGATCCTGGACGGCACCCTGATCCCGATCGACCGAGTCGCGGACCA
Source organism: Micromonospora taraxaci (assembly GCF_007830095.1). NCBI lineage: Bacteria > Bacillati > Actinomycetota > Actinomycetes > Micromonosporales > Micromonosporaceae > Micromonospora > Micromonospora taraxaci. Next base: position 4,807,510 of record NZ_VIWZ01000001.1, read on the forward strand.
GAGGCCGTACTACTCCGGCAAGCAGGCCCGTCCGGCATGATCAGCTCGCTACAGGTGTCGATGCGTCTCGGTAACAAGCTGAGCTACATCAGTATGAAGAACATGGAGCTCACCCGGCTGCTGATCTAGCCGGCGAGGATCCGGGCCACGGCGGTGCTCAGCACGCGTACGCCGCGGGTCGAGCCCGCCTCCAGCCCGGTCAGGTCGCGCACCCGGGTCAGCCGGTAGTCGAGCGTGCGCGGGTGGATGCACAGCGCGGCCGCGGTGTCGAGCCGGTTCATGTCGTGCTGGTAGTAGGCGTCCAGCGTGGCGACCAGGTCGGGGCCGGCGTCGAGTTGCGCCGCCACCACCTGGAGCCACTGCCCGACCTCCGCCAGTCGGGCGGCGCCCAGCTCGGCGAAGACGTCGGTGACCGTGTACGCGTGGCGCGGCACGGCCCGCACCGGTGCGACCTCGCTGACCTGCCGGGCCAGCGCCACGGCGTCGCCGAACGCGCGCACCCGCCCAGGCGCGGTGCCGGCCGCGCACGGCCGGCCGGTCATCGAGGCCACGTCGCGGGCCAGCGCGAGCCCGCGCTCGACCGCCGGCTGCCGGCCGCCCGGCGAGCTGGGGATCAGCGCGACCACCTCGTGCGGCTCCGGCCAGCTCAGCGGCATCCAGTGCGTCTTCAGCAGCGCGCCGGCGAACTCTTCCCGCGCCGCCTGGTCCGGCCCGGGCGACCCGCCGGCCACCCGGACCACCGTCGCGACAACGTGGTCGGGGACCGGCATGTGCAGGCCGCGCGCCAGGTCGGTCGCGCTGTCGTCGCCGGCCAGCAGCATCACCGTCAGCAGCCGCACCTGGGCGACGGTCGCCAGCGCGCGCCGCTGCCCCTCGATCCAGCCCCGGGTGTACGCGCCCTGGGCGGCCAGTCCCGCAGGAGCCAGCCAGGCGAGCGTGTGCATCGTCGCGGCGATGTCGTTCGGGCCGGCCGCCTCGTACACCTCGCGCAGCGTCAGCCGGGTGTGCACGAGCAGCACCTGCCGCTGCGCGGTCAGGGTGAGTCCCTTCTCGCCGCGCTGGCGGCCCATCGCGGCCATCAGGTCCAGATCCTGCACGTGGAACGGCGCGCTGTCCGCCGCGAGGTCGACGGTGCGCTGACGGAGGAAGACCGCGAAATCGAGCATCTCCGACCGCACCCGCGGCATGGCCGCGAGGTTGCGGTATTCCAGCAGCTCCTCCTGGTAGGCGTCCACCGCCCGGCGGGCGTTGTCGGCCACTCGCTGCCGCCACAGGCTGAACAGACCGCCCATGCCGGTCAACGATAATCGATGCGTTCCGGCCACTCCGCCTGGTTGACGCGGACCGGACAGCCTTGCGGACATTCGCAAGAACCGGGGTACGCCGGCGACCCGGTTCTCGCAATATCACGAAGACCCGGCCACCGGCACCCTGGAACGCTTCGCCATGGACGTCAGATGACGGCCCGGCCGGGTCGGGCGCGACCAGGTACGCGCCCCGGCATCCGCAGATCGCACAGCATTCGAGAGGTGGTTCTGGTTATGACATGGCGTAGTCGACCCTCCGCCGGAGCACGATCCAGCAGTCTCCGCGCATCCAGTCTGCTGTTGGCCGCGACGGCGATGATCGCCGCGTTCATGGCCGCACCGTCCGCGGCGGTCGCGGCACCCGCGCCGAGCGGCGACGCGGCTGTCGCCGCCATCGGAGCCGAGCGGGCATCGGCGAGCTCCGCCGGCACGTTGAGCGTCACGACGTCGACGGCGGCCGCCGCCTCACCGGCGAAGGGCGGCGGTTTCTCGGTGATGTCGGGCTCCTGCCCGTACGCCGGGCAGTACATCGACCCGTGGCTGATCGTGTTCCAGGGCTGCACCCTCACCGGCCAGCCGACGACCGCGGTCAGCGCCCGGTGCTCCAACGGGGCCACCCTGGGCCCCGTGCACGTGCCGCCCGGCGTCTACGACATCTATGTCGACTGCTACCCGGCGTTCTTCAGCTCGCTCACGTTCATCTGATCGCCCCACCCGGCACGGATCCCGTTGCGGGATCCGTGCCGGCGGTGCCGGTCTCACGGCAGCGCGTCCAGGTGCGGGCCGACCGTGCTGGCGAAGCGGTTGCCGTTCGTCACGTCCCAGTTGACCGACCAGGTCATCGCGCCGCAGGACCGACAACGGTCGGCCGCGTCCGTCGACCGCGAGGTGGATCTTCGTGCTCGGCCCGCCCGCGCGGGATCGACCGATGCCCTAAAGGACCGGGTGGACACGGCCTGCGCGTTGGGGCTCAGCACATTGTCCAGTCCTCGACAGCCAGGACCAGTTCTTCAGCACGGGCAACCGAGATGCTCTGCTGTTCAGCAATATCCGCCAGCACTGCTTCCTGGCTGACGTCGACGTTGTCCTCGGTTGCCTGGTTGAACTCGGCGTTGAGCACATAGGCCTGCTCCGACGGCACCTGGCACTCATCAGGCTGCGACAGCTTGTCGCGAACGACGACCTGATGCAGCCGGTAGCCCTGCCACGAAGCGGCGTCTCCGTTGGCGGCGTCCGTCCAGCGCCCCTCGGGCGCCCATTCGAACACTGCGTAGCTCGGCACCACCTCACGTCGGTCGTACGTGACAACGATTGACAGCGCCTGCCGCCCCTGCCCTCGATGGCTCTCCACGATCTGCGTCGCCACGTCGATGACCTGCCGGCCGTCGACGGGAAAGACGCGTAGCTCGACCCGCAAGGCCAGACGGCGAGCGCCGGATCCGGAGCTGACGTCCCGACGCTCAAAGGTGTCGAAGACGGGTAGGCGCTGTCCAGGCGTCGGTAGCCGAGACGGCTGTGCGGGGGGCCGTGGCCGGTTGGCTAGGTAAAGCGGTGGTGCGAACCGGCTCAGGTGTTCGGGTACCTGGTGACGGCGTGCAGTCTCACCTGGCCTCGGCTGGCCCCCTGTTGTCCTCGCCCGACGGCACGCTACTGGCACGCTGGGTTGCTCCGCTCGGCCGCTGCCGACCACCAGAGTCAATGGCAGTTGCGTTGACCACCTCGCACAAGATCGAATGTTGTTGTGAGCAGGATCGCTGAAGTCGTCGTGCTGGCTGCCGACGCCCACGAGGTCATGGCCCCTCTGACCCAAGACAACGACGGCACACGTCCGTGGCACAACATCTTCGTGCCAATCGAAAGCCAGTGGGCAGGCACGTTCGGCCGCGGCTGGGCCGCCGAGTTCACCCATCGACGACACTGGGCCAAGCTGCTGGAGTACCTGGAGGCCGTGCCCTGGCCACGTCCCGAGACGGTACAGGTGCTGATCCACGACGAAGAGGACGACTGCTTCGGCCTCTGGATGCTGTACGACGGCAAGCTGCTCGAAGTACCGCTTCCCTGCACCGAGCGGTACATCGAGCCAAGCTCGGGGACCGAGGATGATTCCACGGGCATCAGCTATCTGCTCCGGACAGACAGCGGCCTGACGATGCTCGAACTGCCTACGGTGAACCGTCCGACGCCGTAGCCCTGAACCCGCGCCGTCAGTTTGGAAGAGCGTGATCCGGCGCCCGTGGTGCCCGGAACGCCTGCTCATCGTGGCCGTGGGTCTGACCGCTCGTGCCCGCCGGTGACTGCTTGCGGCGCGCGCTTACTGGCCCGTGGACGGCCCGTCTGGGACTCCGTCCCACACTCGTCGGGCTGGCGTGATCTCCTCGGTCGGGCAGGCTCGTCTCTGCCCGAGGTTCCCCGGGCGGGACAAGGCTCGCCGTAGGCGACCGCGAAGCGGCTTGGCCTTGGCGCGCCGGGGGAACCTCAAGCAGCCGTCTAGCCCGTGTTTCGTAAGTGGGGGTCGGTCGGGTGAGGTCACGGCGTGGCGGTGATCGCTAACTGAAGAGGTCTCCGGTAAGTGGGTTAGCGACCAAGCAAACCTGAATACCGGAGACCTCGTGGCCAGCCTAGCGGCGGCGGCGCGGCATGACCTGAGCGACATCCAGTGGCAGCACCTGCACCCGTTGCTGCCTGCGGAATCCTCGCGGGGAAGACCGTGCACGTGGACCAAACGACAGATCATCGACGGCATACGGTGGCGGGCACGCACCGGCGCCCCCTGGCGTGACGTGCCCGCGAACTACGCCCCATGGCAAACGCTGTATCGATGGTTCCGCCGCTGGCAGCGTGATGGCACCTGGGCCCGCGTCCTGGCCGGGCTGCAAGCCGCCGCAGATACGGCCGGGCGCATCGACTGGAGCGTCAGCGTCGACTCCACGATCAGCCGCGCCCATCAACACGCCGCCGGCGCCCGTCGTGACGGCGACCGACAGAAAGAACCACCCGGCGGAATCCATACCGAGCCCGCCGATCACGCGCTGGGCCGTCCGCGGGGTGGATGGACCACCAAGACCCATCTCGCCTGCGAACAGGGTCGCAAGGTCCTGGCCACCGTCGTCACGGCCGGGCACCGCGGTGACAGCCCGCAATTCACCACGGTCCTCGACCGCATCCGGGTCAGCCGGCCCGGGCCCGGTCGGCCCCGGACCCGCCCGCAGCAGGTCCTCGCGGACCGGGCCTACACGTCCAGGGCCAACCGCGCCTACCTGCGCCGACGAGGAATCAAGGCCTGCATCCCGAGCAAGGCCGACCAAGACGCCCACCGCCTCGCGAAAGGCTCCCGCGGCGGCCGGCCACCCGCCTTCAACCCTGAGACCTACCGCCGACGCCACGCCGTGGAGTGCGGCATCAACCAGCTCAAACAACACCGCGCCATGGCCACCCGCTACGACAAACTGGCCGTGCGCTACGAAGCCACCCTGACCATCGCCGCCATCAATCAATACCTCCGAGCCTTATGAAACACGGGCCAGATGTACTGGGGGCTGTCTCGCTAAGGGTGTTTCCGGCGATCTTGGTTAGTAGGTTTCAGCGGCTGGGAAGCGGTCGCTGAAGGTGATGGCGAAGGCGTTCAACGCGGGTTTCCAGCGCATCGTCCATCGGGTTCTGCCTGCTCCGGTGGGGTCCAGTGACCGGGTCACCAGGTACAGACACTTCAACGCGGCCAGCTCGTTGGGGAAGTGGCCGCGGGCCTTCACGGCCCGCCGGTAGCGGGCGTTCAACGACTCGATCGCGTTCGTGGAGCAGATGACTTTGCGGATCTCCACGTCGTAGTCGAGGAACGGGATGAACTCGGCCCAGGCGTTGTCCCACAGGCGGATCACCGCCGGATACCGCTCGCCCCACTTCTCCGCCAAGTCGTCGAACGCCGCCCTGGCCGCTTGCGCGTTGACGGCGGTGTAGATCGGTTTGATGTCGTGCTTGAGCGCGTCCCAGTACTTGCGGGAGGTGAGCCGGAAGGTGTTGCGAATCAGGTGGATGATGCACGTCTGGACCACCGTGCGGGGCCACACGTTCGTCACCACCTCGGGCAGGCCTTTGAGGCCGTCGCAGACGAGGAAGAACACGTCCTTCACGCCCCGGTTCCGCAGGTCGGTCAGCACGCTCATCCAGAACTTCGCACCCTCACCACCGGTGCCGGCCCACAACCCGAGGATGTCCTTCTCCCCGTCGAGGGTGACCCCGATCGCGGCGTAGAACGGACGGTTCGCCACTTGCCCGTCGCGAACCTTGACCACGATCGCGTCGATGAACACCGCCGCGTAAATCTCATCCAACGGGCGGTGCGACCAGTCGGTCATCTCCTCGATCACCTTGTCGGTGATCCGCGAGATCGTCTCCTTGCTGACCGAGGCGCCATAGATCTCGGCGAAATGCGCCGAGATCTCGCCCGTGGTCAAACCTTTGGCATACAACGACAGCACCACCTCGTCGACCCCGGACAGGCGCCGTTGCCGTTTCTGGACGATCTGCGGCTCGAAGGTGCCGGCCCGGTCCCGCGGCACGTCGATCTGCACCGGCCCGTTGGCCTCGGTCAGCACCGTCTTCGCCCTGGTGCCGTTGCGGACGTTGCCCGACTCCACCCCAGCCGACTCATGTTTCTCATAGCCGAGGTGCTCGGTCATCTCCTCGTTCAGCGCGGTCTCCAGGACCGTCTTGGTCAACTGCCGCAGCAGCCCGTCCGGGCCGGTCAGCGACAGTCCCTGCTCCTTCGCGGCTCGGACCAGCTCGGCGGCGGCCTTCGCCTCCGCCGACGGCTCCGCCCGCTTCTTACGTCCGGTCTGGTCGTTCAGTGTCGCGGTCATCACGGCACCCTCCTCACCAGGCACAACGCCCGATGGGTCAGGCCGGAAACACCTTTAGATCCACAGACCCTACAGCTAGAGCGGGCCGGGCAGGCGAGACGAACACCGAGGTAGCGGTGAGGACGGCCGTCGCCAAGGCCAGCAATTGACGCATCAGAACTGAGATCGAAGAGCGGCCATTTGGCTGATCATCACTGTCAAGTTCTCACCGCAGCATGGCCGCGCTCGAACAACTGGTGAAAACACGGCCGAACAACAGGCGTTGCACGGCCGGCGCCCCTCACGCGTCGATTACGCCGATGACCTGCCGAAACTCCAGATCAGGCGAGTGCGACTGGAGTACTAACTACCATCACTGTTGATCGGGCCGAAATGAGCATAGTTCCTAACCTCGTGGCCACAATTGAATCAGGAACTTCTCAAAACCTCGTGGGAAGGTCGGAGCCTCATCGTTGTCCATCGACTCGAATGCCCCCTCATTTAACTCCGCCGGCTCCAGGCTCCAACCCTCGAAAGCTCGGATGAGATCCTCCCGTCCTTTAACGTAGAGACGGGCGCGGTATTTGCCTGCGATCGGAATCTCGATAAATAAATCTACAGGCCCTTCGGTGACAACGCTGGCCCGAAGGGCAGCGGCGTACAGGTGACACTCGCACTCGCCCTTCTCGTCCCAGGCAGCAGGGGACATAGGTGATGCGGCCTGCGGAGGCGGTTCTTGTGCCCACAACTGGAGGGTCACCTCTGCCTCATGGCTGCTTGCCGCACTTGTGACGGTAAGCCAACCCGTGCCACCCCTAATTCTCCCTTGATCGGGAAGCTGCGGATGCTCGTACGTAGAAGCTGCGGGATTCTGTAGATAGAATGCAGAATACTCGACGAAGACAAGACCTGACGACTGTGACACAAAACCCATGGCACCCCCAACGGCGCGGACTGGACCCACTGAATTCGACTGGGGCGATAGTCCAGTCGGGTCCAGTGCGGATCAAGGTGTAATTTCTACGTAACGCTCGGGTAATCCTCCCCGGCGACTAACAACATGGCGGCTAGCCCAGCAGACGATGGCGCAGCCCAGCCGAGGGTGGGAAGACCTCGCGGCCGTCGTCACCGATCTTCCGACGCCCGCCCAGGAGGCGAAACCGAACCTGAGGCCCTCACCGCGTGCGCGCCGCGATGACTCCCGATACACGTTCACCATCGGCGGACCTTGCTGCACGCAACGAACCTCTCGGTCACCGAGGCGCTGCTCTCAGCTCCGATGCAGCCAGGTAGCGGCTCGCTCGTAGTAACCTCCACGACCGACGCAACCTCCGCCCCAGCGGCCAGGTGCTCGTGGGAGCGAGGGAATTGAACCCACGACGACCTCATGCCGAGCCTCGTTCAAGGCTTGTCATTGCTTGTCAAAACCCCTTGTTACCGACAGTAACCGAATCAAGGTTGTCATTGCTTGCCGAAAATCGTCGCTGAGCTGCAGAGATACCGCCAAGCGCTGATCGCCGCTTGTCACCGTTCGTCAACGGTTGGCCATGGTTTTCGGGGGGTAAACGGGGGACCCATAACCCCGCCATGCCTGACCGCCTCACCGCAGCTGCCGCCACGCTCTGCGCGCCTCACGGCATGCGCACTGACCGAACCTGTAACAGCCCCTTCCCGGTCAGCACAACCGTCACCGGAACCCCACGCGGCGGTGGCCCTCTCGATGCAGTCTCGCAACGACCGGTGCACGGGGCACCCGCACGACGGATGCAGCGGATCCGGACACCGGAGCAGGTCGACCTTGTTGGCGACTTCGTCGTTGCCTAGCAGGACCTCGTCGTCAGTCCCGCAGAACGACTCGCGGTGGTGCGCGATCGGTGCCGCTGCGAACCGGGACGCCCGCGATCGGTTTCACAAGGGCGGCCGGGGCGTCTCCCAGACCCGCTCGAACTCTTCGGCCACCTGCGGCCACACCAGCGCGAGACCGTCCGCCGCCGAATGGATTTCCGCGGCCTGCGGCCCCCAGACGACGAACTCGTGCGGGATCACCCGGCCAGACTGATCCTTACGCCCCAGCGGGTCCGCGATGCGCAACGCAACTCGGCCCCCGGCACGGTGGCAGGTCTCCGGCGCATCACCGGCGTCCGCGAAAGCGGCCTCGTATTCCGGAAGGGGATCCGAGAATCCACCGGTGAGGAGGAAACGGAAACCCCACGCCCGGCCGCGGGTGGCCCAGATGAGGCTCATCGCACGCTCCGGATCAGAATCTGACTCTCTTCGCCCTTCTCCAGATCCATCCGGAAGCCGGTCAGCGTGGCCGAGAGGAACTCCTTCTTGGATAGCGCCTCTGCGTTAGCCACCCGGAGCTTGTCCCCGGCCAGTTTCGCCGCTTCACTGAGGAGATCGGGACCGACGATGTTCATCAGCAGGCCCAGCGGGCCGGGAAGCTTGGTCCTGGCCAGCAGCGCGGACGCCAAGTCGCCAGCACGGCCGAGTAGACCCTCGAACACGCGTGCCGGGAGCTGCGTCAACTCGTGCCACCGGTGATGCCGCTCGAAGGGCAGGATGGCGGACAGCGGCAAGATCAGATCCAGCCCGACGCGCTCGGTCACCGTGATCTTGCCCGGCTCGAACTTCGCCGACGACAGCAGCACGAAATCCTCGCCGATCGATAGCGCCTCGCGGCCCTCCACCAGCCCGACGATGGTCTCGCGCAGCTGCTCTAGATCGTCGCAGGCCTTGGCGACGAGCAGATCACGGAACCGATAGACATCCAGGTCCGGCAAGAGGTCGGCCTTCGACAGCGCCATCACCCAGATCCGCGGGAACTGGGCGAGCGGCTTGCCGTCCTCCAGCAGCTCGTCCCGTAGCGACAGCACGCCGTTGCGGAAGTTGCTGAACAGCGACTTGAGGTACCGATCCTCCTCGCCCGCGTTGTCGAGCAGCTTCTGACCGTCCACCAGCAGCAGGGCGACGTCCGAGCTCAGCAGGGACCGGAAGCTGTCGGCGCGGCGCTGGGCCTCGTCCGGGCTCTGCACCGACTGCTCGAACCACTCACCCGGATAGTCGTGCCACACCACCCGCAGCACGTCGAAGGGCCGGGACTTCGCCGCCGCGGGATCTGACCCGTCCTTCATCTGCACTTTGAAGGCGTACGACGAGGCGGCGAACCGGGTGGTGAGCGGCAGCGTCGCGTCCTCCTTCATGCCGAGGTAGTTCTTGTGCAGCCGGTTACCCTGGCCGATGTCTTCGGCCAGAATGTGGAAGAGGCTCCGCTTCAGATACTGCGGCTCCTGGGCGGCCCCGTAGAACGATGAGAGCAGGACAGTCTTGCCGCTGCCACTCTCCCCGAACACCGCGATGTGCTGCTCGAACGCCCTCGGTTGCATGCGAGGACCTTACGCGAACCGGCGATCATCGCGGTGCACGGCCAAGGGGCCGGCGCATCGGAAAGGAAGGCAATCGGCAAGCGCGGCACCGGCTTGCCTCGCAGCGCCTGAACGATCTTCTGGAACGTCGACGTCCACGCCCTCGGGACCGTCCCCCAGCGGACAGTCCGCCACCTTCGCTCAGGCAGCGGCCATCCCTAAGGCGCGCTGAACCCGCCATACACCGCACCCAGCCGCGTGCCATACTCTGCCGGGATAGGTCCAGCCAATACAGGAAGCCGACCTGGGTCGGTACCTCTGGTTCTTGACGGCCGTGCAGGGTGCTTGCAATTGTCACCGAGTGACCGCACCCAGTGACCGGCTTAACGTCAAGGTCTTCCTCAGCCACCGCTACCGGTCGCCCGCGGTGAACCTGCAGTTCTTCGACCTGATTGACCAGGTCGCCGATGTCCAGTTCGAGGTTGACCGAGGGCTAAAGGCAACGAGCACGACCCGCCTGGAACGCATGATCCGCGACGTTGAGATCTTCGCTGGCATCTACTCGTTGAGCGACGATCCGTTTGAGCGTCTGCCGGCCGCAGATCTGGTGCGGGCCACTCGGTACTTCAAGCTCGAGCTCGACATGGCGATGCGCTACCGCAAGCCGTCGATCCTGTTCATCGACCGCCGGTTCGGGAACAGGCTGCATGGGCCGCCGGGCTCCGTCAGCCTCCGCTACTCGGCGCAGGAGATCCTCAGCCAAGGCATGGAGACGACACGGCGGCATCTTCGCGACGAGTTCGAAACGTTCTGCCGATCGATCGCCAACCAGTCTCAGAAGCGGTCAGCGCGCGACACCGCCGCAGTCGGATTGCTTGTACCGCCAACGGGCGAGGCGCGAGGCGCTACCGCGGCCGCCGTCGAGGCGTTCAACTATGCGGTGGAAGTCCTGCCCTGGCCTATCGCCATCGACGGTGGCTTCATCGCGCAGCTACAGAGATGCGACTGGGTGCTAGCCGACCTGAGCCAACCGTCGGCCGTGGCCGCCGTGGCGTTCCTGCGGGGCCATGGGATACCTATCCTGCGGATTGGGCCGGTGGATGGACCACCGGACGTCGCAACGGAAGAACTGATCTACGGCGAACTTGCCCCACACTATACAAAGGACATTATCCGTTGGAGCGACCCGGAGCGCCTGCAAGTCGCCTTGGAGGAACGTATCGGGCAGATCCTAAGTGAGCCAGGTCTTGTCGACAACCGGCTCGACGCCCAGGGCTATTTCCAGTCGGCCGCCAAGCTGAACCAACTCGTGTTCCTCAGCTACGCGAAAGAAGATCACGAGTACGCCGACCGAATCGGCGCCGAGCTCAGTAGCGCCTTCCAAGAGGTCTTCGACTACAGGAAGCCAGCCGCAATACCACACGGCGCACGGTGGCTCGACCACATGTTGGCCAGCTTGGCGACGGCCGCGATCGGAGTGCCCCTACTGTCGCCGAACTATGTCGCGAGCTCCTACTGCATGGAAGAAGGGCGACGGATGATGGATGCCGCTCTCAGCGATCGAATGCGGGTGTTTCCGGTGCTGCTTGCGGACTCGGGCGTGGACCTGTTCAGCCAACTGGAATACCGTCGCGCCACGCGGATGTCTCCGACCGAGATCGTTGCCGGCATCGCCCGGGAGGTGGCATGAGCGCGCCAACGGTGGCTGTAGTGGGCAGCGTGGCGACTGGGCGTTCCTACGATCCACCGCTGCGTGACGTGGCGGTGGCCGCCCGCGCCGCCGAGGAAATCGGGCGGGAACTGGCACAGCATGGGTGCCGGCTGGTGGTCTTCAGCAGCGACGAAGGCTTCGTCGAGTCCGCCGTAGTGCGCGGCTACGCCCAGTCCGGCCGGGCGAGGCCTGGGGCCATCGAGGTGCGCGGTCCGTATCGGGCTGATCCCACAGACTTCCCCGAGGCGCAATCCCACCCAGAACTCTTTGACACGCGACCCGAGCCCACACCCGATTGGGAGGTTTCGTTCTACCGGGCACTACTGCAGGTCGATGCAATCCTGCTCATTGGCGGCGGTCGGTCTACGTTCATCGCCGGGCTCATTGCGCTGTCCCGGCGAATCGCAGCCGCGCCGGTCGGCACGTTCGGGGGATCTGCCGAGAAGGCGTGGCAACGCATGCACGGTGAGCCGGACGCCGCGTCTGAGGAAGACCTGTCGGCGATGGTGTCCAGGTGGCGTCCTGGTTCAGCAGAAGCAGTCGTCGGGTCACTGCTCCGGCAGCACGAGCGGCGCTTGAGCGAGCAGGAACAGTTACAGCGTCAGACGACCGTCGAGACGCGCCGTCGAGCATGGAGCCTGCTGTCCGCGTTGGTCTTCCTGGCGGCGGGTCTCGCCACGCTGCCTGCGGCCACGGCGTGGCGGCCCGGCACCTGGGCGGCGGTAACCCTGCTCGTCTTCGGACCGCTGTGTGCGGCGGTGTCCGGGGCGCTGATCCGCAACGTCTTTGACGAGGTCGGCGAGTGGCTACGCGCCGCAGTGTTCGGCGCTGCCGCGGGTGGACTGTCCGCAGTTCTCTTTCTCGCGGCGCAGCTCACAACCAACCCGAATCTGCTCCAGGGAGACAGCGCCGCTCGTCTCGGATACTTCATCGTGCCAGTCGGGTTCGCTGCCGGGCTCGCGTTCGACGCCGTGCTGACGAAGCTACGCGGCACCGATGTGGTGAAGACTCACCCTGTCGATGCCGCAACGCCATGACAGCACAGCACAGCACAGTGCAGCAACCCGCGTAGCAGGGGCTCAGGACCCAACAGGCCATGCCCGCGGGCTTCAATCCACTCCGAGGGCCTAGTCATCTCCGCAACGGGCGTTGGCGCGATCAGAACTGGTGCAGGTCCCGTTGACGAGACAAGACTGCCCGGCGCTGCAAAGTTACCATCACCGTGTTCCAACCACACTCGCAGCGACTCCGACTGCCCGTAGGCCTCGTCCATGGTCACCCACCCGACCGGCACCTCACTATCGAGGGCACGGGCGAGCATGGTGCGGGCCATCTGCACCTTCGTGGCGAACTCGGCCTCGTCCGGGATCCCGGCGGCCCGGCACCGGTCTCGGTCATCGGTCCACGACGTCGGAAGGTAGAGCTGCCGGTCGATCAGCGCGTGACCCTTGCCGGAGCGGAAGACGAGGAACACCCCGACCTGGCCCGTGGATTGTGCCAGCATGCCCGGGCTAGGCCACAACCGTTGATGTCAGCCGTTGAGGTCAACCGCCATGATGGGCACGTGGCGACAGTAGAGGGGTGGCCAGTTGGCGGACCTTCCAAGGGACGACTGGTCCCGGCCGAGACCGCCGCCGAGGGCAGCCCACCCAGCACGGATCCGTCGTGTGACCCGCTCCGCGGTGCCATATGCGCTTCGGTTCATGACCTATACACCCATGACTTAGACCTACTGGGAACCACTAAGCGGGTAGTGGTCGGGCGCTTGATGATCTACCTCAACAGGCACCTGACCGGCCTGTCACTGAACGGCTTAGTACTCGACCAGGACTATGAACGCGCCGGCCAAGCGACAAAGAGGCTGATCGGTGCAGGACTCAGGGCCGCCGCGGCCATCGAGTCGTAACGAGCACTTGTACTGTCAGGCGATGAAGTTCGTTCCACCTAATCCAGTTCAGTTCGATCAATTCCGAAAATTCCTGCTCCGAGACGCCCGGGAGACCTTCGGCCCAGATGCCGACGACGCTAGGGTCGTCGACCGATTTACATCGGTTTATCAGCAATATCCTCGGTACGGACGTCTGAGCGATCTCCACGGAAAGGCACTCCTTCTGGGCGACCGGTACTTCCGGCTTGCCGAACTCGCGAACCTGTTCCTGGCTGCGACCCAGTTCGGGCATGACCGGTTCGGCATCATGGGCGACGCCTCGGCCCATGACCTTGTGGCGCTTCAGGAAATCGAAATGTCCAAATCAGAGTTCGACGCCCTTCTCGACGCGTTGGCCGCTGCGGTGCACGAGATCGATCCGCAACTCGTGATCGAGTACGACTGGTGGGAGCACTTCTCTCGCGGTCCGACCGTGGCCGCCGTACCGCCCCGGGCGACCCGGTTCCGGCCCGCGGCCGCCGAAGTGGTCCTGGTGCGTGATCTCGCCGTCACGAAGGTCGCGCTGGTGCGGACGCCCGTCGGCTTCGCCCTCGATATCCAGGGTGACCGCACGCCTATCTCAGAAGCCGAGGCCGAAGTGTTCGTCAACACCACCGACAAGCGACTCCTCGACTGGGTGCTGGGACCTGAGGTCGATCGCACGGCGAACCTCGGCGACCTCGTCAGCACCGGCTTACGCACCGACCTCGAGTACGTGTTCATGGATCAGTCCACGTTCCGCAACGCTCTGCGAGCGCTAGAGGACGACGTGTTGATCCCGAGCCGCCTGTTCGACCTCTCCACAATGGCCCATTATTTGGTGTTTGCCGACGCGATCGCCGTCCCGAGTACGTGCACGGTCCCGGAGGCACTCCAGGGCATAGTGGTCAGAAGCGGCGTTGACGAGGCACGTCTCAGTCCCGCGATGGCTGCCTTGGCCCGTCCGCACGGGTTCGACCCGGCGGATGGTGGTGAAGTCGACGGGCTCAAGCAGATCGAGCTGTCCTGGGGCGCGTTTCTCGGAGTCGAAGTCGAGCTCGACTACCGTCACGTCGACTCCGCCACCGACAGCCCTGGGTCGTGGGAATACGTCCCCGGCGGCAGTGACTGGAGCCCCGGTCCGGCCGAACTGATTGTCGCGGGAACCGGCACGCGCCAGGTGTCAGCAGCCGCCAGCATCCACACACTGCGGTACATCCTCAACGAACGGCGCGCCGCATTGATGGGCGTCCCGTACGCGGCGTCCGCGCTGCGCTACCCAGTGCAGGCAGTGCAGTTGCGCAATGCGCTGCACTTCTGCACGGTCATCGATCAGCTGTTGCGCCCTGCCATCCCGACACCGCACGAGGGACTCGGCGCCCTGGTGCACCCCATGCGACTTCCGGACGCACTGGGTATCGCTTGCGCCGAAGCGCGCGACCGGTCCGACATCCTGACAGGAGTCCTCGACCTTCGAGCAGCAATGACAAGCTTCCGAGAGGCGCTACGAGAGAGCCGGGAGGTCGGGGAGACCGGCACGGACATCATCCGCAGGCTTCGACGGCCACTCGCCGGCATGGTGTTCGCCCGAACAGCCGACGCCGCGATAGCCCGGGTCAGTTCAGTTGCCACAGCCACAGGCGCAGACCTCGGGACCGCCCTGGTCGTCGCCAAGCTCGCCGAGCCGCTCAACCTCGCTGAACGAGCGGTCAAACTACTCGACCTGATCCGCCGCCCCCATATCCGCGTCCTTCAGCGCTTCGCGCAGCGTTCGGCCGACGGCGCGACAACCGATGACATCATGCGGCTATGGGACACACGATCGCCCCTGACCCGCAAGTGGTTCTCGACCGTCATCCAGCTATCTGACCTCAGCCCATTCGAGTCGGCAAAGCTCACCCGCTTCTAACGAGTGACCGGAACACCCATCAACCGCTCCCTCGGGCGGGATGTTGGGTACCACTCAGGGATCATTTGTTCGCCTGCGACCGGCCGCGACACTGCATCGGTCGCTGCTCCAGCTAACGTCCGGGCCGTATTCGCTGTTGGGCGGGGCGGATTGGGAAACGCCCGAGCCGCGGTCCCTGAGCTGCCGTTTTCTGGCTGATGCCGCTGCGCCAGCCCTCGGTTCAAAGTCCTGTGGTCTGCTGCACCGATAGGTGACATCTGAGATGGCTTGCCTTGTGGGCGGGCTGGAAGGATGTCGCTGTGCCCAAGCCCTACCCCCGGGAGTTCCGCGACGATGTCGTGCGGGTGGCCCGTGACCGCGAGCCGGGCGTGACGGTCCAGCAGATCGCGAAGGACTTCGGTGTGCACCCGATGACGTCGTTCAAGTGGCTGCGCCAGGCCGACGTCAACGCCGGCGCCGCGCCTGGGACCGCTGGCAGTGAGTCGGTCGAGCTGCGGGAAGCGCCCGGATTAGGTTGTTGGAGCAGGAGAACGAGGTCCTGCGGCGGGCCGAGGCGGTCCGGCGGGTTCTCCTCACCGACCCGTCAACGAGGTTCGCACAGCTGCATGCTCGACCTACTACGCGCGACGGCCGCATCCAGTGCCGCCCTCCGACCTCGTGACGGGACTGCTCGCCGACCCGGTTACCCGCGCCGGAGCCGTACGCCACGCGCTCCTGACCCCGGAACTGGCCGCACGGCTGGCCGATGACCCCGACTACCAGGTTCGCCGGCAGGTCGCCGAACACCCGCGGCTCCCCCCAGCGGTGCGGGATCTACTTGCCGGAGATCCCAGCGCGAACGTGCGCCTGGGAGTCTTCGGTCGCCGGGACACGCCCGAGCCGACGCGCCACCGCATCTATGAAGACATCCAGCAGGGCAGCGCCCACTGACCGACCTACTCAACGACGAACTCGACGACGACGCACTGCTGCAACAGGTCGAAGACCACATGGCCGTCAGCGAGCTGCGGAACCTGCGCCTCGACTGGGTCACCGCCAACCCGCTGCCGTACCTGTCCTCGCCGTACATCTGCTTCCGTCGCTCCGCGGCACGCAGCCGGGCGCTGCCGGCCGAAGCCGTCATCCGGTTACTCAACGACGACGACAATGGCGTACGTACGACCATGGCCACACACGCCCCACACCTGGTTGATCCAGTCACAGCCGAACGCATCGACCGTGAGTTCGGGCCGGACAAGAAGACGAACTGGCGGCCGGCCGACGAGTTCACTTTCCCGCCACAGACGCTGCGCCGGCTGGCCGCCGATCCGGATCCACGGATGCGATGCCTGGCACCCCGAGATCTGGACTTGCCCGTCGAGCTGACCGAACGTCTGGCCACCGACACCGAGAGCGTGGTTCGCCACGCAGTCGCCGGGCATCCGAAACTACCGGTCCACGTGCGTCGCGCCCTACTCGCGGATCCGAACGATCAGGTAGCGCACGCAGCCGCCGCGGCACCGGCACTGCCGGTATCCGAAATGGATCGGCTACTCACCCTCGCAGGCGTCTGACCGGACAGCTCGGCGGACCGAGGCGATTTGAACCCACGAGAACCTCTTGTCGAGCCTCGTTCAAGGCTTCTCATTGCTTGTCAAAACCCCTTGTTACCATCCGTAACCAAATCGAGCTTGTCGTTGATTGTCAAAAATAGGCGTTGAGCAGCAAAGACATGATCAGACAGCGGTCGCTTCTTGTCACTGATTGTCAACGGCAGACGGGGGTTTTCGGGGGGTAAACGGGGGGTCGGCCGACATGACAGCGCTGCGTCCCACCGCGCCCCACTCCCCCACCATCGGGGACGTGCCGTCACCAGGAAACAGCGTGCGCCGGCCCTCACGACTCGCCTACCGGGCAAGGGGTTCGTGTCGATGGATCGCCACGGACCGATACCCGAGGTGGGAAACGCCTTATTTGCGCCATCCCGCTCAGCTGAAGATCAGCCCACCTTGATGGGTCCCGAGCCAGGCGTTCGGGCCCGTCTTTGCGCATGAGCCCTCTCAGCCAGACGTGCCTCCACGACCCGGCGCGATGCGCGCTCATGCCGATGAGCGGACGCTCGGCTCCCTGACTGGTGGGCGAAGGTGACCCTGGCATCATCGGAGCGATGAGCGACTGGGAGCACTTCGTCCACGAGGTTCCGTGGTTCCTCCGTCCCGGCGAGAGTGCCGTCGTGGGTGAGGCGCAGCTGTGGACCCGGGGATCAGTCGACGGCTTGCCTGAACTCTCTGCGCTGCTCGCCTCAACGACTCTCACCCCCGTCTCCGTCGGAGGCGACGCCTACGAGTTACTGGCATGGGGATCATCGGACGATCGACGGGGATGGCTCTGCCGCCCGCCCCACGACGTGGATAGCGACTCCGTCGCCTGGACTCACAAGAACTTCTGGAGGCTCTGCGGCGGGATCGTCGAACGGTTCCGCGAGCCAGACACCTGGTGGAACAACCAGAACGAGGTGCTCACGGTTAACGCGACGCACGTCCGAGTCGCCGATGTGCTCAGGGACTACGCATGGCTATGGGAAGACGACGACCTCGAACTCTCCATCCACCCCGACGAGTACTACGCCGTCGCCGTGGAGGCCAACGGGAATCTGACGCTGGCGCATCGCGACGACGGCGGGCTCCTTCTCCTCGCACCAGACCACGCTCTCGTGAATGTCACGCCGTTGGCCGGCTCCCCGCCGTACTCGCTGCTCACGATCGATCATGTGCCCAGCCTCGCGGACTGGATAGAGGTATGTGCCTCGGCCTGGCGATAGCAGTTGGCCGACGAGCGTCCGCATCTGCCGCGAGTAGTGAAAGCCGATGGTGGCGGCGGAGCCATCCCAGCGCACTAGGTGTCGTATTCGCCGTTCCACGGCTCGTGGAACCCAAGTCCCTGCGGGTAGAGCTCGGCCCATGGCCTGCCATGGCCCTTGTCTGGGTCGTCGGTGGTCTCATCGATGAGGCCGAAGACGACGTTGTCGAAGTCGACGCGGAAGGGTCGGATGGCGATATTGCAGTTCGTGACCGCATCGAGGCCGGCCAGCCAGTCCGACAAGACCTGCTCGGCGGCCTCGACGGCTGCAGGGCTGTCGCCCCTGAAGCCGGTGAACCGGAGGTTCGAGCCAGTGTGGTGCCCGCTTTCGTCGAAGAGATGGAGCACCGCGTAGATCCGCTGCTGGTTCCACCAGTCGTGACGTGGCCTGACGCCTTCCTGGTAGGCGCCGGTAATGTCAGCGAAGAACTGTCCGCCCGCATGCCGTCCGATGCGGCCGGTACGGTAGTCGGGCTCGTACTTGATCGGGATGACATCCGGGAGTTGCACGGCGCGGATCATAGCCAGCGTCGCCCGGCATCCGCTCACGCCGCGTAGTGCGCGCTGGCGTGGTTGAGTCCATAACGCTGTTTGCGTGAGGCCCGATCAAATGCCCTGACCAGGCATGTCGCAAGGCCGAAGAATCAGCGAGCGCGTCCATTCCGACTGCCTCTCGACCATGAGCTTCACCTGGGTTCCCGAGTCTGGCGGCCGGCCCTCGTATTCGACCACCTCACGCCAGTCGCCGAACCGGACGCTGCACTCCCGGTTGCCGGGAAAGATGTACTCGACTCTCGCGTCGATACGGGCACCCACGGGCCAGCGGCGGGTGAGGTCCGCCCATTCCGGACCGGTACACCGCTGCGCGCGGCTGCCCCGATCGCGCATACCTGCATCGAGCGGAAACAGTCGCACCTCGTGCCCGCGGTGCTGAAGCACCTCGAAGAAGCCGCTACGCCCAACGGGCGGCCATAGCGAAGGCTGCCTGGGCAACTGCAGCACATCGACCCAGCCCGGAACCGGATCGCCGATGTCGACGGCCATGCCCGCCCGTCCCACACCAACCGGGTATCCGCTCACCCGTCCTCGGACTCGCGTCCCTCGTGGAAGCCGCCGCCGGACGGCACTCAATTCATCCTCAGCCATGGCCATACCATCATTGCGTGCCTCGGCCACCGCCGCGATCAAGAATCCAACGCGGCGCACGGATTTGCCGCGACGAGGGCGGAAGCCTTTCGTTGCAGGGGCTGCGGTGACCATCATGGTCTCTCATGAGGTTCGAGACGCTCGTCATCGTGGACGTGGTGGGCCGACCGGCAAACTACTCGTCGGCAGCCGAGCCTGCGTGGAGGGCCGCGGTCCGCGAGGCATTCACCAGGACTGGCCTGGGTCCGTGGGCGGAACGCTTCTCGGTTCTCGTCGAGTTTCGTACGCCTGAAGGGCGCAACGCCAACGAGGTGTGGGACCTCGACAACCTGATCAAGCCGACGCTAGATGCGATGGAGGGCGTCTTCGGGCGCCGAGAATGGGCCGGGCCAGCCCAAGCGGCAGACCACCGCGTCGATCATCTCGACGCGACCAAGCGCACCGTTCGGAGCGACGAAGTACCCGGTGCCCGGATCGAGGTTCGGCGCTTGGTTCAGTAACGCGAGGACGCGCACTCAAGTAGCCGCAGGCCGTGCATCATGATCGCAGCCGCGTGGCGAGTGGCGCCGCGCGTACGTGCCGACGAGCGGGCGCAAGGGGACCGGAGGTCTTCAAGCCGGATTGTCATTGCGGGACGTGTCGAAGACTGATGACGCTTGCCCGTAGATGCCGGTTGCAGTCACGGTGGCGTCGTCGATCGCGCTCGGGTCGATGCTCCAGCGACCGGCCATTGCCATCACATCGGACTCGGTTGTGGCGCCCGTGCACCATCAAGGCATGAGCGCGTTGATGGACCAACTGCCGGCTTTGCTCGGCGTCCTCGTCGGAACAGGCGGGACCATCCTCGCCACCTTGATCGCGGACCGCTCGCGGTGGCAGCGCCAGCAGGCGGCGCGGTGGGACGAGCGCCGGCTTCAGGCGTACGTCGAGTTCGCCAACGCAGTCAAGGAAGTGCACACGTACGCGCTCCGGATCGCCAACCTGAACGCGCTTCGTCACGGTGTCGATCGTGAACACGCCCTGGCCAGGATGGAAGAGGCCGATATCCGGCGCACAAAGACATGGGAGAGTGTCCTCCTCCTGGGCGACGCCGCATCGATCACTGCGGCCCGCGAGTGGCGCGCCGCAGTGACGGACATCGCCCGTTACGCCCGCGGCATGACTTCCGCTGGGTTCGAGCTGGCTGCTGGGCTCGGCCATGCCAACGAGACACGCGATCGCTTCTACCAGGCGGCCCGGGCGAGTCTCGGCATCCGGGGATCGGCCGTGCCCCAGTCGGACTGGCTGGCGGGAAAGTTGGACATCCGCACGCAGCAGGACGCCTGAGCGAGCGGTACGCGTCGGCTCTCGCCCTGGAGAGCCCGTCGGGATCGACTCTTCGTTGCGGCGGTCTCCTGCCTGATGGCAGAGCGAGCAGCACGGCGCAGCACACCAAGGTCACATACACGCTTCTACCAAATCGGCGCTCACCCCGTGCGCCGCCGGTGACGTCGTCGGCAGCCCCGGCGACTGGCACCTGCTGCCACCCGGGTTCGGCGAGGCCTTCACCCGTATGTCCGTACTCCGGCCGCTTCGCCGCACCGGCCGCGCGCTGTGCGAGTTCCTCAACGCCCCACACAACGCCGGGTACGACCACCGCCTCCACCCACTCACCGATCTGCCGGTGCCAGCAGAGATCCTCAACGACGAGACGTTCAGCGACCACCTTGAGGACCTCCGCCGGTCCCGCGCTGACCTCGCTCGGATCACTGCCGGCATCCTGCCCAATGTGTTCGAGGGGACCCGCGCAGACCTGGCCAAGACCCGGCGCGCGGTCAGCGTCTCGCTCGCCGAGGCGGCCCTCACCACGGAGCTGCTGCAACCGCTGGAGGATCCGTTCTGGCGCGCCGAGTACGCGTACCCGTTCCCCATCGCCGCCCTGGCTCGCCACTATCGGATCGCCACCTCACCCGCCCAGAGCAAGGAAGCGCTGCTCAAGTTGGGCGAGTCGGTCGCCCGTACGATCGGTGGTCTTGCTCTTGCCGTGCTGGTCGGCCGCAACGACAACCGGATGTCGGCCGAGCTGCGCCGCAAGTTCGAGCGCAGCGCCACCTGGGGCACCTGGAACTGGATGATCAAGGACTTGCGCGCGGCCGGTTCGGTGCCCGAGCTCCCCGAACTTGACAGCATCCTCGACGAGAACGGCACCCACACCCTGCTCACCCAGGCCCTCAAGCTCCGCAACGACTCGGGGCATTCCTTCAGCGTCCAGCCGGCGCACGAGTTGGAGGAGGAAATCGCCCAGATCGAGCCGGTCGTCCAGCTCATCCTCGAGTCCGCCAGCTGGCTCGCCCAACTTCAGTACGACCTGGTCGACCGCTGCGAGTACACCGGCACCGGCTTTCGCCTGATCGGCCGGCGGCTGCGCGGCAGCCACCCCGACTGGGAGCCATTCGATCGCCTGGTCTCCGGCCCGGTCACCCCGCACCGCGTCTACGTCAACGGCCCCTCCAACGCAGCGGCGATTGAACTGTGGCCGACCGCTAACGCCGAACTGTGCCCGAAGTGCCGCCAGTGGGAGTTCTTCGTCATCAATGAGGTCCACCGGTACACCGCCACCCTGCGCAGCGGCCGCGACCACGAGATCGACCGCCAGCTGACCTGAACAGCGGCAGTCTGGGGTCGCACGGATCCGGTGCGCGAGCAGCGATAGAACGCTCGGCTGCCGCCGTTCCTCGACGTCGGCCACCCCCTGGGCGAACGCCGCATCCTGGCACTCGGCGAATCCCGGCGTCCCGCCACCCTCCCACCGGACGAAGGCCGACGGCAGGCCCGGGGGCGGCTGTGTGCGGCCGGAACTGAACCTCCGTCAGTACACTCCGGCCCGAGATCCTTAACCCCTTACGACATCACCTCTATGCGCGCGTCTAGGACAAGCTGGGAGCGTTGGATGCAACCCGATGAGGCCCTCGTGCGTTCCTGGCTGCACTCTGCTGTTGAGGACGCCTACGGGGGTGAACGACAGCTATTTCAGGAGCGGGCCCACGAGCGGTCGGTCGTCTTCCACATCGCCCGGCGCCTGGCCACCCGCGTCGAGGCATGGGCGTGTGATGCGAACTCGGCGGGGTGGTCGGTGGACGTCGAGTACGACAGATGGCATCCCGGGGATGTCGAGTGGTTGAAGAAGCGGCTCCGCGGACTCGATGGGCATGACGAGAATGACGTCTATCCCGACCTGATCCTTCACCGCCGATCGGGCTCATCGGCTGAACACAACCTGCTTGTGGTCGAGGTCAAAAAGGAGGGTGCGCGCGGTCGCGAACATGACTTGGAGAAACTACGCGGTTTTGTGGCACACCCATTCTCCTACCGGCTGGCCGCATTTATCACGCTGTCCGCGGACGGTGGAGAGCCGCTGTGGCACTGGATAGCGGATTGATCAGGCGAGTCGATGGAGTACGGGCCGCGTCTACCCAACTTCCGCGCTGGCCAATCAGACCGGGGCGGTACCGCCTGCGATGAACATGCGAGACTCCTGGAGCGCAACGGATTCGGGGAGGGGCGGCTGGTGGTTGATGACGCTCCGACGCCGGTCCATCTGTCGAAGGTGCTGGACGGCCTTGCCGAGAACCCGGCGCTGCCGGCCGGCTTGGTCCGCCGGTTGGTGCGCTACCGACGCGGCTTCGGTCACGTCGCCACACGGCCCGACCTGACCCTGGACCTGATCGAGGAGATCCTCGCCTCGGATCATCACTGGCTGCTGCACTCGCTCGCACTCAATCCTCAATTGCCGAACGCCGTCCGGATGCGATTGGCCGCCCACGCCGACCACGCCGTCCGGGCTGCCCTGGCCGCTCACGCCCATGACGCACCCCGCGAGCTGTACGAGCGACTCATTGATGATCCGGACACACGGGTGCGGGAGTACCTCGCCGAACACGACGACGTACCGGCCGATCTGCTCGCCCGCCTCGCCAGGGACCCTGACCCGAAGGTCCGTGCCACGCTCGCACGGTGGTGGACGCAGGCACCCGAGGCGGTCCGGCGGGTCCTCCTCACCGACCCCGTCAACGAGGTTCGCACAGCTGCATGCTCGACCTACTACGCGCGACGGCCGCATCCAGTGCCGCCCTCCGACCTCGTGACGGGACTGCTCGCCGACCCGGTTACCCGCGCCGGAGCCGTACGCCACGCGCTCCTGACCCCGGAACTGGTCTTCAAGGCCATCGAGTAACGCTCCGGGCCGGTCGGCGGTCCATCGAAGTTCGAGGTTAGCGAAAGGCTGAACCTACGCCGCTCATAGCCCTCGCTGGTCTTAAGTAGGTCACGATCTTGGCCACGCACACCTCGAAGCTCAACGCCCAGCAATGGGCTACGCCTTGGCAGAGGCCGACGGTTCCGCCTGGCGTTTTGCCTACCAAGCAGGCCAGGGGAGAATGGTGGCCGTCAGGGCAATGCGCCACGAGGAGGCTGAGTGAGCGGCATCCAACAGGGCGGTAACCGTCAGCCTCAACTACGCCCTGCGCGCGATGGCCATGGCCCAGATTGAACGACCGACCTTGGCCAGGACTACTACCAGCGCAAAGCCCCGTGGACGCGCGCCTACTCGTCCCTAGCGTCGCTGGCAGGGAGCCAGCGGTTCAGGGCGAGAAAGGCCGACCGCTGCATCTCGAGGTCGAATCGATGTGGCCCGGGATAGAACTCGGCGACGTAGGCCGAAGGCACTCCCGAGTCAGCGTACGTGACAGTTAGAAGGTCGTTCGCCGCGCGCATGCCGGCAACCGGGAAAAGGTGGTCGTCCAGCAGGTACTGGACTAGGAGGCGTGCCGGAGCTCTGCCACCCACCATCCGGGGCCAGTCGTTCGCCAGGGACGCGCCGGGAAGGCAGATTAGCCAGGAGTGGCGGCTGATGTGTTCATCGAAAAGAGCCTCTAAGGTGCTCATCATGCCGACGACCACAGCCGCCCGAATCTCCTCGCAACGGCCGAGAAGGAGGCCGGCACGAAATCCACCAGCGGAGAGCCCTATGCAACCGATTCCATCGGACTTCACGTCTGGCCGGGAGGCAAGGTAGAGGGCGGCCAGGCGGTCCTCTCGGGCGACCAACTCAGAAATGCTAATGCCGAGGAGCATGCAATACTTGGCCACCTGTTCCTCATGGGATCTGGCCGCCCGATCGTAAGTTGCGGCGTCGGTGGGAGCGGCTGCCTCCGCACGATACCCAACATTTGCGACAGACATGGCATCGAATTTTCGGCTGCCCCACATGAATACGTCCGGAACCAGAACCGCGAAGCCCTCACGGGCTAGTTCATTGGCGAACGGAACGCCTCCATAGAACCGCTCTCGGAAAGCGGATATGCTCGCGGGAGCCGCGTCCGGACCGTCCGCGATCTTTTCTT
This sequence comes from Micromonospora taraxaci, assembly GCF_007830095.1. Taxonomy (NCBI): domain Bacteria; kingdom Bacillati; phylum Actinomycetota; class Actinomycetes; order Micromonosporales; family Micromonosporaceae; genus Micromonospora; species Micromonospora taraxaci. Next base: position 4,831,908 of record NZ_VIWZ01000001.1, read on the forward strand.
TCCCGTAATACTTGATATCGCCGTGATCGTGCAAGGCCAATACGCCGGGAAGCTCAGTCGCAGCGTGATCCGGGCGAAGCAACCAGGCGAGAGTCCGAGGGCCGAAGCCGACATCCCAGGAAATTTCTTCCCCCCGTATGCCATCGCGCACCCAGGTCCGTTCAACCCGTGGGTCGATCGGTTCGGATCTGGCCCCGTTGGTGCCGAGCAAATGCGGCACACGTTCCACAAGATCACTATAGCTGCCGAGCGTACGGTAAAAGGCGCACACGTTCTACTGTAGTAGAACGATGGCCAGAAGGCACGAGATCGAATAGAGTCGACGTACTTGTTCGCTACGGCAACCGGAGTGGATGTGCGAGTAATCATCATCCCGGCAAAGGACGAGGAACGCAGCGTCGCCGCCGTCGTGGGAGACTTCCGCCGGGAGGCCGCTGACCTGGATGGCGACACCAGGATCGTGGTTGTCGATGATCAATCGTCGGACCACACCTGCGCGGTGGCCCGTAAAGCCGGAGCTCTGGTCGTCCGCACGCCGAGTCCTGGTGGCCTCGGGGCCACCTTCCGATTCGGTGTCGAGACTGCGCTGGCCCTCGGATGTGACGAGATCGTGCATGTCGACGGTGACGGCCAATACGCCGCAACCGACCTGGCACGGCTAGTCGCGGCGCGCAAGAGCGGGTCCGACCTCGTCGTGGGCGACCGGCTCTGGCGGCGACCAGCTGGCATGACCCGCCGCCGGTACCTCGAGAACCTGGCCGCCTCACGAGTAATTTCAATGATCACCGGTGTGCGGGTCGGCGACGCGCAGAGCGGGTTTCGCGTCTTCGGCCGTGATGTCGCCTGTGCTTTTGTGGTCACCGGCACCTTCACCTACACCCAGGAGCAGTTGATCCGCGCTGCCGCGGCCGGGTTCCGGCTTACGTTCGTGCCGATCGCCTTCGGTAGGCGGCGATTCGGGACCAGCAGACTCGTGTCGTCGACCTCGTACTACATCCGGCGGGCAGTGCCGGAGATCTTGGCCGTTGTCTTCGCGACCGGCCAGAAAAACTCTACCAGATTCCCGGGATGAAACGTTTGGATCTTTCCGCGTATTGCCGATAGCGATCACCGAGCCGCTCCGCCAGAAGCCGTTCCTCCCGGAGAATGCGTGGCAGTCTGGCAGCAATCGGTCCGACGATACTCAAGACAATGCTGATCCCGTTTCCGAGCGCGATGCCGGTTCCGGCATAGAGCAGGAGACTGCCGAGGTACGCCGGGTGTCGGATGAGAAGGTAGGGCCCGGTCGTCACTAGGTTCATCGTCCCGTCGGCGACCACCGTCCGATGCGCCGACGAGCCCAACTCGGCGACGCTGCGGATGCGGAGCGCTGCGCCTCCCAGACAGATGAGAAGTCCGGCGGCGCCCCATATCCAACCGGGCCAGAAGGTCAACGCGGCGGCCGGTACCACGAACGCTGCGACGACGCCGGCAAGAAGACTCCCGAGCGAACCGGCGACCAGAATGGCGCGAGTCCCGCCGTCGTCGCTCAGTCGGTCCCGACTGGTCTCTCTGACGAAAACGAGGTCCGTCAGGGCGCGGGACGTGCTGCGATCGCCGGATCCGTTGTACTTCGCCAGCCGGAGAATCAGCCGCCATTCTGCGATGGCAGCTGCCGAGTAGATCACGACGAGGGTGACGATCACCGGCACCGTCGACCGGTCGGTGTTCAGCACGCCGGTCATGGCACTCGCCGCACTTCGACCACCTGAGCATCCTCCTGTGAGAGTCCCTTGATCGTGGCATGCGCGACCGCGAAGAAGTTCCTGCCCTCCTGTAGGGCACGGCGGGCTTCGGAATGCTGGGGAAGGGAGAGAAGAACCGTGGTGGCGATCTGTGTGCCGAGCGCCCAGACGCCGCACAGCACCAGCGACTTTCGGCCGTTCGTCCCAGTGGTCGAGGCAATGAATCCGTAGTCCTCGACGAGTGCGCCGTCATCGCCTTTGGCAGGAGCAAACGTCGTTGATCCGTACATGGCGACGTGTTCCGGATACTTGAGCTTGAACGACGGAAAACATCGACCTAAGAGGTCCCCGGAGACTCGGTTCAAACTCGGACCGCCAACGGAGATGGTCAGGTCCGCGTCGTCCTGGAAGGACTCCTGGGGAACCAGTTGCACCGTGCAGTTCCGTACGCTGCTGAGCGTCATGACCAGTTGAGCGATCGCACCGCCTTCTGCCATTGGCATGACCCGCACGTTCGGGGGCACCATGGCTCGGATGCTGGAACCTTGAGGCAGGAAGTCGTCGACGTTCAAGCTCGGTACGACGATCTGTATGCGGCGAACCCCAGCCGTCAGCAGGTGCAGGTGACCGTACCGGCGGCGGCGACGCCGAGCCTCGAAACCTCGGGCGGCCAAAGCGCCGGCGGTGGACAGCAGAAGACCGGCGATGATGTTAATTGTTAGGTCGCGCACCCGAAATCCTCTGTCGGCTTACCGAAGAACCGTACTGCCTCTTCGTGATTGAACAGGTACTGATCCAGTCCTTCCCGGAAATGAATGGACACTATCGTGATCCTCGGAACGGGCGGAACCTCGAGGTTGACTGCGTCTTGAAGCAGAAGATCGGCCAGCGGGTAGGAGAACGTCGCCTGTTCGACCCGATGCCCGGACTCGTCGGTGAACCCGAGGCGAGGAAGGGTTAGAAGGTCCAAGCGGATAACGTCGTCCAAAAAACGATGAAAGATTGAGGGAATCTTGGACTGCATGGATTCACACCACCAGCGATGCAGCATTTCCTTTCCCTGCTCGTCGCGGAAGAAGACGGTCAGCGCTTCGGACAGTTCAACGGCGGTCTGCGGCTTTCGGGCGAGCCTGGCCAAAACCATGCTAATCGGCAGATCATCACCTTCGCACCATCTGGCCAGGTCGGACAACACAACGGACTGCCGGACATCGAGGAGCCTCAGGGGCTTCCAGAGATAGCGGAAGACCGAGCTTTCCGCGATCAGCCGAGCCCAGAATACGAATTGTCCCATCCGCCGGAGCTCGTCGAAGCCAGCGGTGTGATGAGCCAACACGTACTCGAAGTCGTCGTCGGCGCCCCGGGAGGTTATGAAGCCGTACTCGCTCCGCTTCTCGTGGTAGGTGGTGTTCGGAAGGAGCATCAGGGGGTAGACCGCGATGCGCTGGACCTTACGGGCCAGGTGATCGTATCCCTGCGTAAACGTATCTAACGTCTCGCCAGGGGCGCCGCAAATGAGTTCGGCATAGCAGTCAAGCCCTTGAGAGCGAAGCCAGTCGACCAGCTCCTCCCATTGATTGAGTTGCATGTTATGACGGTTCATTTGACGCAGTGCATTGACGTTCAGTGTCTGCAAAGCGATTGTGAACGAGCTACTGACTCGCTCTCGACTCATGATCTCAACGATCTGACGGAAAATGCGTGACTTGTTCTTCGCCCAGCTGGCCTCAAGGGATTTGGGGTATCCGTAGTTTTCCTTGACCTCGACGAAGTCCTCGATGAAGTCCTTGTCCCCGGGCAGCATGCCGAAGTTGGCATCACACAGCACGACCGTTTCCACCTGGTGCTGGCCTATCAGCTCGAGCTCGGCCCGCAAGCGCGGTCGCGAAAAAGAGCGGATACGCTGCCCCACCGCACCGCCCCAGTAGCAGAAGGAGCACTTGTACGGGCATCCGCGATTGGTCTCCATGATCGCGACGTCGTAGCGGAAACGGCCGGAATCGTTGGTCATTGCGACCGCACCTGAGAGGATAGGCGAGGGTATTTCGTCCAATTCCGTCAGGCGTTCTCTGGGTGGGGTGGTGACGACCGAACCGCTGCGTCGGAAGCTGATACCGGCGATGCCGGCCAGACCATCCGTGGTGCGACCGGAGAGCCGCGCTCTCACCAGGTCGCAGAACGTCGATTCACCTTCTCCGTTGACAACGACATCGACCGAAGGGATCGTGGAGAGAACACGTTCTCCTTGGTTCGACACATGGTTTCCACCGAAGACCACCCACGAAAGGGGACTTACTTGCTTCAAGGTCTCGGAAACGCTTGCGAAGGTCCGATAGTTCCAGCCTAAGACGGAGAACGCGAGGATATCGGGGGGACCTTCGCTCAATATCTTGAGCGCGATGTCGCGAGCCGTGGCGACCCCTGTGAAATTGTGAATGACTGCATCGACGTAACTATTCATCGCGGAATCTGCCCGGAGCGCGGAGACGAGATAACCAGCTGCCAGAGGCATGGACTCGAAATCCACTGCCCAAACGCTCTGCTGCACGACCGCGACGCTGATCCGTGAGGAGAAGGTGACCTCGGTGTCCGGATCCAGTGTTTGCATGCGACCCCACTTCCGTTCGCCCGAGCGCAGTCTACGGACAAAAATCGGAAGGTGATAGCGTCGAAATAGTCGATCTTGAAGCCCGGCGGCCGGGCAGGGCCCGGGCAAAGTCGTGCACCGGCCCGGGATGAGGCATTCCGCTAGGAACCGTCGGATTTGTAAGCGGCGAAGCGGGCATGACCGCTTCGATTGATCATCAAGGTGTCGAAGCCTTCATCGTCCTAAGTAGCTAAGTCTGGGCTGCCATCATCACTGAACTCGTCCTCGCCTTGCGCTTCGGCTGTCATGGCGCCCGAAGACGATAGCGGGCTGACTGTCCACCCTGCTGTCTGACCTGCCCGCCCCCGCGCCCGGCGACAGGCGCGCGGCCTGGCCCATCAGTTCCTCATGAATCTGTTCCGTGCGTTCGATGTGAGCGAGGCCCACACCGACTTAGCCGTTCGGTGACCTGTTCGCCTCGATTGCCCCAAACCTCCTGGGTCAGCCATCGGTGAAGCCGGCAATTGGGAGGTTTGTGAGTGAAGATCATGGTGCCCGTGCGTAGGCGGCCCGGCCGACGGCCCGCCCCTTTCCGTACCGCTCGACACGACGGCCTTCCCCTTGGTAGATAGACCAAAGTTATCGTTGCGTCGAGCACCGAATCGAGCTGCTCGACCTCGACACGAACGGGAAGTATGAGTTCCTGCTCGCCTCGCTGGCAGTCGACGGGGGGCCGGAACCGGTCGAGTCCTGGATGTCGAACCGGTCGCCGAGCTGATCCACTGTGGCCCCACACACCTCGGTCCGCATGCCTCTTGTCACCGGCAATATCGCTTTGCTCGAAGGCAGCCGGATATCCGACATCGCCTCGCGACGAGGTCGAGAAGCGCGATCAGGTCGGACCCGCTGTCGCTAAAGCCGGCTCTCCAGTCTGCGGCTTTCTCAACAGATTCACCTGGGCGGATTCGAACTGCCGCCGCAACGGTGACGATTCCCCGCGGTCATCATCGCTCCTCCAGTCCGGCGTGCCCGCCATCGGCATCCACTGATCGATCTGATGCGCGGCGAGGGCCGGGGCCGGAAAGTCCGGCCCTCGCCGCATCCCGTGGCTGATCGGCAGCGGGCACAGAGCCGAACAGGCAGGACCGTGCTAGATTTTCTTTCCGCGGACGGTGGTGACAGGGCGTGGATCTTGAAGTGGGTGAGGGCCTCTGGCTGAGGTGGAGCTTGTCGAAGGTTCCGCATCACCCGGGAGGTCCTCGTAACCCACGCTGATACAGTCTTGGCCGAACACGGCAGACTGCGATGAGTTTGGTTTGCGACCGCGTGAGTTCACAAGGCAAGGCAATGGTTGCATGCTCTGCAGCGTCCGTAAGGGTCACTATGGTGTTCGCCCTCGGAAGGCTTCCCGTGTCCGCGCAGGTAGGCCCGGTCGGTCTTGCGTGTACGCCTTGTCGGCCAGGACTCGGTGCGGTCGGGTTCTCGGACAGCCGGCGCCCAGCCGGGGAGGGACGGATGGCGTCAGGACCGGATGAACTGAGGGCTGTCACCGCACTGCCCCGCGTGAGCACGATGGCGAGGTTTTTTGGCCTTGCTCGCACGCGGTCTCCGGCGTGGTCAACAGTTGCGACAAAACCCGTGGCGGCATCTACCCCGACGGCCAAAAGACACCCATGTGCCTCAGCGAGCCCGCCGTCACCGTCTGGTCGACCCCACCGACCCGCGGGGTCCTCGAGTTCGAACCGGCCGCGTTCGTGGTCTCCACCGACTTGCTGTATCTGCTGTCCCAGGGCGGGCCCGGCTCCCCCGCCCCGCTGATCGCAGCTCTCACCGACGCGGTCCTGCGCGCCGGCGAGCTGCGCGCCCGCGCCCCAGCCAGACGCCGCCTAGACCCGCCGCTGCTGAGCATCCTCGACGAGGCCACGAACATCTACCGCCTGCGGCAACTGCCCAACCTGTACTCGTACTACGGCTCGCACTGCCTGCCGATCATCACCATCTTTCAGTCCTACCCAAAGGGCGTCGACGTGTGGGGACGCGAGGGCATGCGCAAGCTCTGGTCGGCGGCGAACGTGCGGACGTACGGCGGCGGCGTCGGCGACCCGGACTGGCTGGAAGAGCTGTCGAAGCTGATCGGCGAGCACGACGTCGCCACCCGCTCGGCCATTAGCAGCGGATCCGGGTGGGGCCAGCGGTCGGTCTCGCACACCACCCGCCGCCAGCGCATCCTCGACGTCTCCGACCTGCACGCCCTGCCCCATGGCTGTCTACGCCTCGGGTGCCCCGCCCGCGCTCGCCCGCACCGCCCCCTGGCAGGACGGGCCCTACGCGGCGGCGCTCCGCGCGTCGATCGCGCACTGGGACCCCACCGGCCGCACCGACTGAACCCTCACCCCCGGCGTCCCACCGGAGCCAGCCTAATGACCACGCCAACCGCCGGGCCGGCCGCCGACGCCGTCGCCGACCTCAGCGCGCTACTCGGCCAGCTCGCCGGCGACCCGGGCGCAACCCCGCCGGCCGCCGAGCCCTCGGCGGCCGAGCCGGCCGGCGCGGAGCCGGTCTATCGCAACGTGGAGGCGTTCGTCGGGGACTACCCCGCCCACGTCGTCGAGCGGTGCCTCGCCTCCGGGCCGACCAGCGGGATCAACTGGTGCCCGCGGTGGTGGGCGCACCCCGAGGCGATCTCCCGCCTGTACGCACTCTGGCGGGCCTGGGAGACGCTGCGAGTCAGCGATCCCCAGACCGGCATGAGCATCTGGTGGCGCGACCACCTCGACCCACACCTCGCCGCGCTCGCCGCCGAGTACGGGCCATTCAGCCGGTGCGGTCCTGACAAACACACCGAGTCCCGGCCGCTGCCTGTCGAGCCGGCTCTGCCAGAGGTGCTTGCGCAGTTCCCCGACGTCGACAGCATCTGATTCCGCAGCATCGCCGCATCTGCTGCACAGCGGAGCCGCCGGCAGGCGGGTCTTGCCGATGAACATCAGCGACAATCATTGATCGACATCCATTGTGGATGAAAATTGAGCCTCGGCAGTCGCTCGGGTCTGCTTTGCTGGTGCGGTGAATACGGCGATGGATGCCCTGGAGCGGGCCATGGACCGGCTCCGGCACCGCTGGCCCCTGCAGTTCACCGTAGCCGGAGCGGGCGGCTGGGCGCTCGTCGTCATCACCTACTTTGTTCTGGTCTACGAGAACTACGGCGACTTCGTCCAGCACTTCATGTTCATCGGCATCCTGCCGTTGCTCCTACTGGGCACGGTGGCGGTGTGGGGTCTTGACCGGGTTCCGTGGCCGGTCTGGCCGTGCGGCGTCACCCCGCTGGTAGTGGGCGCGACAGCTGCCCCCTCCAACCCGTCGCGATCGCTCATCGTCAGCACGGTCATCACCGTCATGGTGTTCGTCTACGCCCAGCTCTTCCTGCTGACCCTCCAGTCGGTCGACGTGCTCCGGGCCCGACGCCTCGGCCTGGTCGGCCCGATGCCACCACCGCGCGTGCATCCGGGCCGGTTGGGCCGCGTGCTGGACCTGCTTCGGCTGCCTCCCGAGACCGGCCCGATGCCGCCGAGTACCCGTCAGCGCCGACGACTCCTCCAAGTCAAGGTGCTCATCTCCGTGGTGGTCCTCTACTTCACCTTCAACAACATCCCGTTGGTGCCGATCAGGTCGGTGAGGTCGGGCGCCATGCAGACCACGGTCCCTCAGCCGGTTCTGCTCGGCGAACTCGTCATGATTTTCTTCTTCCCGCTGATCATCGGGGCGATCCTTCGATCGTTCTGGGTCGCCTGGGGCGCCACTGTGGCCCTACCCACCATTTTCGGCCTGGGTTTGTGGGTGATGGATCCGGCCGATCGACCGCGGGCGCTCCTGGAGACCGGCTGGCTGGTACTCGTCACCACCTGGTTCTGGGCCCGGGCCGCGACTGCCGACTACTGGCGTCGCAAACCGGAGGAAGTGCCGTCGTGGCGCAATCCGTTCTCTCGGCTGTATTTCGAGGTCACGAACGGAGAGGTGTATCGCGGCAAGGGGCGTCCCGACTAGGGACTGCATCGAAGTGGGTCACAGCCCACTGGCTCGCAATCGACGCGGCGACTGCCTCGTACCCTGACAATGTGGTGGCGGGACGGTGGGTACGCACGCGCGGCGGCGGACGGGTCTGGCAGGAGTGGGCCCCGTCTGCCTGCCCCGCCGGCCACCCCGCCCCGCTGCCCATACACGGCGAGTGCCCGGCCGGTTGCCGCTGGATGGGGCGCGTGTGGAAGTGCCGCACCCGTCCCGGAACCGTTCGCCACGCTGCTGCGGCAGCTCGTCGACGCGGCCGGCCCGCCGCCGGCTCTGCTGTTCCCCAGCCGGCTCGCCGGACAGCCCGTCGCCTACACCACCCTGCACAACCGGCTCCGCACGCTCGAGTTCCCGATCAAGGAAGCCCGCGTCGCCGCGCTACGCCAACTCGTCCTGCAAGCACCCGCCCCGGTCGTCGCCGATGCCCTCGGCTTCCACCCCACCACCGCGACCCGCCAAGTCACCAATGCCGGCGGCACCTGGAGCCGCTACCCCAGCCCAAGGTCATGACTTTTCATCGCGACAACCCCGCCTGTCGGCCGCGCCGATGCTCAGCTGGCTTTCGAGCCAGGTGACCAACGTCGTGCTGTACTGACTGCTGATGCTCGCGATGTCTTCGCGCTCGTCGAAGCTCGGCAGGTGGTCGCAACCATCGAGCCGGCAGATCGTCAGGTCCAGGGGTCTGCTGCACCGGCAGGTGACAGGTGTAGTCACGCGGCCTGTCTGGCCGGTCGGTGCATGATGGTCTCGAATTCCACGGGGGTCAACCGGGACAGCGAACGCTGGCGTCTGCGGCGGTGGTAGGTCCGTTCGATCCAGGTCACGATCGCGATCCGGAGTTGCTCACGGCTGGTCCAGGATCGCCGGTTGAGGACGTTGTTCTGCAGCAGTCCGAAGAAGGATTCCATGGCGGCGTTGTCGCCGGCGGCCCGACTCTGCCCATCGATCCGGCCATCCGGTGGCGGTTCAGGGCTCGGACGAATTTCCTGGACCGGAATTGGGATCCGCGGTCGGTGTGCAGGATGCAACCGGCCAGGTCACCGCGTCTGGCGGCGGCGTTGTCCAGTGCGGCGACGGCCAGGCGGGACTTCATCCGCGAGTCGATGCAGTAGCCGACGATGCGGTGGGACCAGACGTCCTTGATCGCGCACAGGTAGAGCTTGCCCTCGGCGGTGTGGTGTTCGGTGATGTCGGCCAGCCACAGCCGGTTCGGGCCGTCGGCGGTGAAGTCCCGCTGGACCAGGTCGTCGTGCACGGGTGGACCTGGCTTACCGCCCTTGCCGCGACGCTTGCGCTTGCCGAACGCGCTCCACCAGCCGTTGCCGGAGCAGATCCGCCACGCGGTGCGGTCGGCCATCGGCTGCCCGGCGTCGCGGGCCTCGTCGACCAGGAACCGGTAGCCGAACTCCGGATCGTCGCGGTGGGCGTCGAACAACGCGTTGGCCCGGTACGCCACCACCTCCTCGGCGCTGGTGACGGGTCGGGCCAGCCACCGGTAGAAAGGCTGACGAGCGATCTTCAACACCCGGCACGTCACCGCCACGGGGATCCCGTCGGCGGCCAGCTCGCTCACGAGCGGGTAGAGCCTTTTCCCGGCAGATGCGCCTGCGACAAGTAGGCGGCGGCCCGACGCAGGACCTCGTTTTCTTGCTCCAACAACCTGATCCGCTTCCGAGCCTCCCGCAGCTCGGCTGACTCGGTACTGGCCGTCCCGGGCGTGACTCCGGCGTCGATGTCGGCCTGGCGAAGCCACTTGAACAGCGTCATCGGGTGGACCCCGAAGTCCTTAGCGATCTGCTCGACCGTCACGCCTGGCTCCCGGTCACGGGCCACCCGCACGACATCGTCGCGGAACTCTCGGGGGTAGGGCTTGGGCACAGCAACATCCTTCCAGCCTGCCGTCAGGGCAAGCCATCTCAGATGTCACCTATCGGTGCAGCAGAACCGCAGGCGAAGCGGCCACGGTCACAGGAAGCAATTCATAGTTCAAGGATGAGTGCCGGTTGAGTGAAATGCTCAACCGGCACTCACCTTTTCGTCAAATCCAAGCCAGCGGAATTCTGGTATCAGGCTCGGCCAGCGTGATCGCTGGACGAGCCCGAACCGAACGCACCGAGCGGCTGATGCCGCGGAATTTCGAGCCAGCCGGCCCTTCAAGCACACAGGACCAGAACCCGGTCAGCCTGCTGATCTCAAAGTCCTCCGACAACTCGGCCTTCCTGGCAGACGTACGAAACGTCGCTGCTAAGCACTACTACCTGGGCGAACGCGGTCACCACACCTCACCGAAAGGCCACAACATGCGAACCCTCCAAGACTTCCGATCCCTCACCCATGTCGAGTGGGCCACGCGGATGCGTCCTACCGCTTGCTCGTCAAACTTCTACGCACCTCAGCCTCGCGTGTCAATCCGCAATGCCGCACCGCTTCTCGGCCAAGAGTCGGCAGGAACGCGCAAGACACCGATGTCGAGCCCCGCAATTCAAGACGATTATTTTCGCCCAGACAAGCCGCAACGCCCGCAGCACCTCGTCATTACTGCAATCAACGAGAGGCTTGACGTCCTAAGAACAAGACGGGTGGATGAACATTCACGGTCGATGAATTCCGCGACCCTGCACAGCAGCCACAGCGACCCCCGCCACCGATCAGTGCGGGATCCTGAAAGGACATATCAGCCATGCCCGCCCCACCCCCACACCGCCTCCGATACCGCCCCGCCAGGTGGCCGGCAACCTGCCGGCCGCGTCACGGGTCACCGACTGCCCGACTGCACCAACACGCTGGGCTGGCGATGAACGCTCCCGCCGCCTCGGAATGGCGGCCAGACCCTCTCCTGACCATCGACGACGTCGCCGCCTGGCTGGGCAAGCCCAAGAACACCCTCTACGCCTGGCACAGCCGCGGCAAGGGACCCCGCGCCATCCGCGTCGGCAACACCCTGCGCTACCGGCGCAGCGAAGTCGAACGCTGGCTCGACGACCACACCGACGCGGAGCGATGACCCATGGCCCGACCCGAACTGCCCATCGGCACCTGGGGCAACATCCGCACCCAGAAACTCGGAGCCAACCGGTTCCGCGCTCGAGCGCGGTTTCGCGACTACGACGGCAAGACCCGCGACATCGAGGCCACCGGCACCACCGGCCCGGCCGCCGCACGGGCGCTCAAGGTCAAGCTCCGTGACCGCACCACCCCCAACGACGACGAGATCACCCGGGAGACCCGCGTCAGCACACTCGCCGACCTGTGGATCGAAGAGATCACCACCGAGGAACGGATCGCACCACAGACCATCCAGCGATACGAGACCAGCACGCGCAACGCGATCCTGCCCGCCCTGGGCAACCTCCGAATCAGAGAAGCAAGCGTCGGGCGCCTGGATCGGTTCCTGCGCGACACTGCCAAAGACCGTCCCTCGGCAGCCAAAGGCGCGAAGGTCGTCCTAAGCCAGATGTTCGCACTGGCCGTTCGCGATCCCCACCAACCCGGTACGCGACACCGGCCGGCTCCGCAAACCCCGCCGCGCTGTCGTCGCCCTCACTGACGAGAATCTCCAGGCCGTCCGGACGGCTATCCGCGACTGGCAGCGACCCGTCCCCGGAAAGCCCGGACCACGCCACAGCGGCGACCTGGCGGACGTCGTCGACCTGATGCTCGCTACCGGCGCCCGCATCGGCGAGATCCTCGCCCTGCGATGGGAAGACCTCGATCTCGCCGCCGAACGCCCCACCCTGACGATCTGCGGCACGCTCGTCTTCGTGAAGGGCCAGGGCTTCTTCCGCCAACCCTGGACCAAGAGCGACGCCGGCTGGCGAATGGTCGTCCTCCCCCGGTTCGCCGTCGGCATGATCATGGCCCGCAAGCTCGTCGCCGCCGACAACCCCCACGACGCAATCTTCGCCTCCCGACGCGGCACCTGGCTGTCACCCAACAACGTCCGCCGTCAGTGGCGTGAGGCTCGCGCTGACACCGACCTCGCCTGGGTCACTCCCCACACCTTCCGCAAGACCGTCGCCACCCTCATCAAGGAAGAGACCGACACGAAAAGCGCCGCAGCGCAGCTCGGCCACTCCAGCGAGGAGGTCACCGCCACGCACTACATCGCCAAGCCCGCCCAAGCCCCGGACGTCTCGGACATCCTCGAGCGACTCGGCACCGATCACGGCAAGCGACACAGCCCCGCACCCGCAGCGCCCAACGATGCCCATGGATGACAAATCTGGTTGCCGACCCCGGTAAAAGGGGGTTTTCGGGGGGCGGTTCAAAACCCCATAGACAAACTTAAAGCCCTGACCAGCGTTTCCGCTGGTCAGGGCTTTCTGCCTGTCGGGACGGCCGGATTCGAACCGACGACCCCTTGACCCCCAGTCAAGTGCGCTACCAAGCTGCGCCACGTCCCGCCCTCGCGTGGTTTCCCACTGCGACAGCCGGTACAGCTTAGCGCAGCAGTCACGGCCCTTTCGCACAGGCCCCACCCGCGACACGAAGCGACCGAACCGCCGTACACCGCGACGACCGGACCACCCCACACCCCCTAAAGCGTCCTAGGAGGGTGGGGTAGAAAGAAGCCGGATGGGGCATCCCCCATCCGGCATTCTTCGAGCAGAACGGCAGACGCGTCAGCCGTGCGCCTTGCCTCGACCGCCGGGGCCGAGCTTCTTCCTCGGGCGAACCGAGATCTCGATCGGGCTGCCCTCGTACCCGAATTCCTCGCGAAGCTTGCGCTCGACGAAGCGCTGGTAGCCGGCGTCCAGCGGACCGGTGGTGAAGAGCACGAACCGCGGCGGCGCCACACCGGCCTGCGTCGCGAACAGGATCCGCGGCGCCCGTCCACCACGCACGGGGTGCGGGGTGGCCTGCACCAGCGCGGTCAACCACTGGTTGAGGTGCGCGGTCGGCACCCGGGTTTCCCAGCTCGCCAGGGCCTTGTTCAGGGCCGGGGCCAGCTTGTCCACCGCACGGCCCGTCATCGCGGACAGGTTCAGGCGGATCGCCCAAGGGATGCGGCGCAGCTCCCGGTCGATTTCCTTGTCCAGGTAGTACCGGCGGTCGGCGTCGACCAGGTCCCACTTGTTGAACGCGATGACCAGCGCGCGGCCGGCCTCGGTGACCATCGTCAGGATCCGCTGGTCCTGCTCGCTGATCGGCTCGCTGGCGTCCAGGAGCACGACGGCCACCTCGGCGGCCTCGATCGCGCCGGCGGTACGGAGGCTGGCGTAGTACTCGGTGCCGCTGGCCTTGCCGACCCGCTTGCGCAGGCCGGCCGTGTCGACCAGTTGCCAGGTCTGGCCGCCGATATCGACAAGGCTGTCCACCGGGTCCACAGTGGTGCCGGCGACCGAGTCGACGACCGCCCGCTCCTCACCGGAGAACCGGTTGAGCAGGCTCGACTTGCCCACGTTCGGCCGGCCGACCAGCGCCACCCGGCGCGGCCCGCGCGGACGGTTTTCCACGATTGTCGGCGCTTCCGGCAGCGCGGCGAGGATGGCGTCCAGCAAGTCGCCGGAGCCGCGTCCGTGCAGCGCGGACACCGGGAACGGCTCACCGAGACCGAGGGACCACAGCGAGGTGGCCTCCATCTCGATGGAGTTGTTGTCGGCCTTGTTCGCCACCAGGATCACCGGCTTGGCGCTGCGGCGCAGCATCTTCACCGCGGCCTCGTCCACGTCGGTGGAGCCCACCATCGCGTCGACCACGAAGAGGACCACGTCGGCGGTGACGACCGCCGTCTCGGCCTGCGCGGCGATAGCCGCGGCGCGGTCCTTCGCGTCGGGCTCCCAACCGCCGGTGTCCACCACTGTGAACGCCCGGCCGTTCCACTGCGCGTCGTACGGCACCCGGTCCCGGGTCACGCCCGGGACGTCCTCGACGACCGCCTGCCGGCGGCCGATGATCCGGTTGACCAGAGTGGACTTACCCACGTTGGGGCGACCGACCACGGCCACCACCGGCTGCGGGCCGCTCGGTTCCTCGACGGCGACGTCCGGTTCCCGCAGTTCTACCCATCCACCTGGATCGGTCATGCCACACCCCGCTCGGTGAGCAGGTCACGCAGTCGTGCCACGACCTCGTCGATGCCCAACTCGGTGGTGTCGAGCACCACGGCGTCGGGTGCCTGCGCCAACGGGTTGACCTTGCGGGTCGAGTCGAGCCGGTCCCGTCGCGCCAGGTCGGCGGCGGTGGCCGCCACGTCGGCGGCGTCCTCGGCGCTACGCCGGGCGGCGCGGGCCGCCTCGGAGGCGGTCAGGAAGACCTTCAGGTCGGCGTCCGGCGCTACGACCGAGCCGATGTCGCGGCCCTCGACCACCATCCGACCAGCATCGGCGATCATCTCGCGCTGCCGGGAGACCAGCAGCTCACGGACGGCCGGCACGGCGGCGACGGCGGAGACCGCCCCGGTCACCTCCGCGCCACGGATGTCGGCGTCGACGCCCACACCGTCGACGGTCACGGCGTACCCCTGCGGGTGGGTGCCGATGCGCAGCTTGACCTCGCCGGCGACCTTGGCCACCGACGCGGCGTCGGTGAGGTCCACGCCGGAGCGCAGCACGGCCCACGTGATCGCCCGGTACATCGCCCCGGTGTCCAGGTAGCGCGCACCGATGCTGGCGGCGAGCCGCCGCGACACGGTGGACTTACCCGAACCGGACGGCCCGTCCACAGCGACCACACATCGCCCGGCCCGTACGTTTTCCTCCACCGTGTCCTCCTCAGCCCGTACCTCACGGATCGCCCGGTGATTCGGCGCCGCAAGCGGTTTGTCAATCGTCATCAATCATGCCCGGGTCCTCTGACGGACCCGCACGCGACGCCACCGGAGGCGACCCACGCCACCTCCAGCGGCCGTCGTCCGGCCATCGGTGGAGCCTACCGGCAGCCGTACCCCGGAACCGGGGGTCAGTCACCCACCGCGTTGAACAGGGCGGCGACCTCGGCGTTGGTCAGCCTCCGGATCCGCCCGGTGCGCAGTTCGCCGAGCCGGATCGGACCGATCGAGGTACGCACCAGCCGGGTGACCGGGTGTCCGACCTCCTCCATCAGCCGTCGGACGATGTGCTTGCGCCCTTCGTGCAGGCTCAGCTCCACCTGGGCGGATTTACCCAGAGTGTCCACCACCTTGAACGAGTCGACCTTGACCGGCCCGTCCTCCAGCTCGACGCCGGCCAACAGCCGCTTGCTCAGGTTGCGCGGGATCGGCCCGACCACCTCGGCGAGGTAGGTCTTCAGCACCTCGTACGAGGGATGCATGAGCTTGTGCGCGAGGGTGCCGTCGTTGGTGAGCAGCAGCAGGCCCTCACTGTCCGCGTCGAGCCGCCCCACGTGGTAGACCCGCTGCTCCACCCGGTTGCCGATGAACTCGGCCAGCTCGTTGCGTCCCTTGTCGTCCGCCATGGAGGTGACCACCCCACGCGGCTTGTTCATCGCCACGTAGACCAGGCGGATGTCGACCTGGAGGCGCTCGCCGTCCACGTGGATCACGGCGGTGGCCGGGTCGACCTTGTCGCCGAGCTTGGCGACCCGCCCGTCCACGGTCACCCGGCGGCGGAAGATCAGATCCTCGCAGGCGCGCCGGGAACCCACGCCGGCGGCGGCGAGCACCTTCTGCAGGCGCTCCGCCCCCTCGAAGACGGGAGCGTCGGGTTTGGGGGAACGGTTATCGGGTCGCATCAGCAAGCTCTTCTACGTCGTCGGGCAGGAAGGGTGCGAGGGGCGGCAGCTCGTGAACGGTGTTCAGCCCGAGCTTCTCCAGGAACAGCGTGGTGGTCTTGTACAGGAACGCCCCACTGTCCGTTTCGGTGCCGCACTCCTCGACGAGGCCGCGAGTGACCAGCGTACGGATGACCCCGTCGCAGTTCACACCCCGGATGGCTGAGATTCGCGAACGGGTCACCGGCTGCTTGTAGGCGACCACGGCGAGCGTCTCCAACGCCGCCTGGGTCAGCCGTACGGACTGCCCGTCCAGAACGAACCGCTCGACGTACGTAGCGTATTCCGGCCGGGTGTACAGCCGCCACCCGCCGGCCGCCCGACGCAACTCGAACCCGTGCCCGGCGGCGGTGTAACCGGCGGCGATGTCATCGAGCATCGGGCCGACCCGCTCGGCTGGCTGCTCCAGCACCTGGGCCAGCACCAGCTCGCTGACCGGCTCGTCGACGACCAGCAGGATGGCCTCCAGGGCGCCGCGCAGCTCGGCGTCGGACAGCTCCGGCGCGGGCTCCGGCACGGCCGTCGCCCTCCGTCGCCCGGACGCCTGCCGAGGGGGTACGTCCCGAGCCCCGCCCATCTCCCGTGGCGCGACCGGATCCGGGGCGACCTGGCCCGACCCGGGCGGCGTGGCCGGCTCGGCGGCGATGTCGGTCACATCGGGTGCCGGGGCGACCGGCGCGGGCGTCGGGGCTGCGGCGGCCTCGGGCTCGGTGGCCGCACGGTCAGGGGCCGCAGGGCCGGCGACCTCGGGGACGGCGGCCTCCGGGTCGGCAACCTCGGAGACGGTGGGCTCAGGGTCAGGGGCCTCGGAGGCGCTTGCCGAGGGCGCGGGCTGCCGGGGGCGTTCCCACGGGGGGACCCACGCGGCGGCCTGGTCGGCCAGCGAGTCCCGGCGTTGCTCGTCACTCATCCCGCTCATCCTCCGTGGTTCCCGTCCCGTCCGGCCCGCCGGCCTCCCCCACCGGGTCGGGCGACTCCGACCTCACCGGGTCGGTCGGCTCCGACCTCACCGCATCGGGCACCTCCGAAGCCACCGGGTGGCGGCCCTCCGACCCCAGCACCGGCGACTCCGGGTCGGCCGGGGTGCCGGCGTACTCGTCGACGTGCAGCTCGGTGTCCCCGTCGGCCGGGCCGGTCCAGCGCACTGTCAACTCCTCCAGGGCCTGCTCTTGGACGAAGGACACCAGGCCCTCCCGGTACAGCTCCAGCAGCGCCAGGAACCGCGCCACCACCTCCAGGGTGGCCTCGCAGTCGGCGCAGAGCAGCGAGAACGTGGCAGTGCCGGCCCGGCGCAGCCGGGCGGTGAGGATCGCCGCGTGTTCGCGGACACTGACCCGGACCATGTGCACGTGGGCGATGGACACCTCGGGCACCGGTTTCGGGGTCATCGCCTTCACTGCCAGTTTCAGCAGCCGCTGTGGGCCGATGCCGAGCACCAGGTCGGGCAGCGCCTCCGCGTAGCGGGGTTCCAGACTGACCGCTCGCGGGTACCGGCGGCCGCCGACGGCCTCCAGCTCGGCGATGTGCGCGGCGGCCTCCTTGTACGCCTTGTACTGCAACAGGCGGGCGAAGAGCAGGTCCCGGGCCTCCAGCAGCGCGAGGTCCGCCTCGTCCTCCACCTCGGCGGAGGGCAGCAGCCGTGCCGCCTTCAGGTCGAGCAGGGTCGCGGCGATGAGGAGGAACTCGCTGGCCTCGTCCAGGTCCCAGTCGTCACCCATGGCCCGGATGTAGGCGATGAACTCGTCGGTGACGGTGTGCAGGGCCACCTCGGTGACGTCGAGCTTGTGCTTGCCGATCAGTTGCAGCAGCAGGTCGAACGGGCCGGTGAAGTTGGCCAGCCGCACCGTGAACCCGGTGGCGGCGGGGTCGGCGGGCGGCACACCGTCGACCACGGCCGCAGCGGCGGCCTCGGGCGGGTCAAGGGGTGGCGCGGTCACCGGACGACCGTAGTCCACGAGAGCGGCACCGGGCGTTCCGGCTACCGCTCCGACTGGGCGGCGATCACCTCGCGGGCCAGCTGACGGTAGTTGCGTGCTCCGGAGGACGCCGGGTCCATCGTCGTGATGGGGGCACCGGCCACGGTGGACTCCGGGAACTTCACCGTCTTGGTGATGACCGTCTGGTAGACCTTGTCGCCGAACGCCTCGACCACCCGCTGCAGCACCTGACGGCAGTGCGTGGTGCGGCTGTCGTACATGGTGGCGAGGATGCCTTCCAACTCCAGGTCGAAGTTGAGCCGCTCGCGCACCTTGTCGATGGTGTCGAGCAGCAGCGCCACACCGCGCAGGCTAAAGAACTCGCACTCGAGGGGGATGAGCACCCCGTGCGCGACGGTCAACGCGTTGATCGCCAGCAGGCCGAGTGACGGCTGGCAGTCGATCAGGATGTAGTCGTACTCCTTGCGCACCGAGCGCAGGACCCGGGCCAGGGCCATCTCCCGGGCCACCTCGTTGACGAGCTGGATCTCGGCGGCGGAGAGGTCGATGTTGGCCGGCAGCAGGTGCAGGCCCGCCACGTCGGTCTTGATCAGAACGTCCTCGGCGGTCACGTCGTCCTGCATGAGCAGGTTGTAGACGGACAGGTCGAGGTTGTGCGGGTTGACACCCAACCCCACCGAGAGGGCGCCCTGCGGGTCGAAGTCGACGAGCAGCACCTTGCGCCCGTACTCCGCGAGGGCCGCGCCCAGGTTGATCGTGGTGGTGGTCTTGCCGACGCCACCCTTCTGGTTGGCCATCGCGATGATGCGCGCGGGGCCGTGCCGGTCGGTGGGCATCGGCTCGGGGATGGGCTTGCGCATCGTGTAGGCAGCCGGATCCGCAGGACCCAGATCCGCGCCGAGCGTGGCCTGCTGCTCGCGGAGCTCCGACGTCCAGGTCTCGGCACGGTCACCATTGCCAGCCATGTGCTCGTTGCCCCCTCCCGACGACCCACCCGGCGTCGGAGCCGTCCGACGTCCTTCGCGGCGCCGCTGCGCACCCCGGTCGTGTCGCCCCAGGAGGTCCGCGCCGATGCCGACTGTACGCCACCGACCAGCAGGGGGTTCGGCACCGGCCCGGCGTGTCGGCACCGACCGCTACCGGGTTCAGCCCCGGGCGCGCGGGTGGGCGGTGGCGTACACCTCGCGCAGCCGCTCCACGGTGACCAACGTGTAGACCTGGGTGGTGGTCACCGACGCGTGGCCGAGCAACTCCTGGACCACCCGGACGTCGGCGCCGCCGTCGAGCAGGTGGGTGGCGTACGAGTGCCGCAGGGTGTGCGGGGACACGGCGGCGGGCCCGTCGACGGGCAGCCCGGCCCGGTCGGCGGCCTGCCGCAGGATGCCCCACGCGCCCTGGCGGGACAGCGCGCCGCCGCGGGCGTTGAGGAAGACCGCCGGGGTGCCCCGGCCGGCGGTGGCCAGCAGGGGGCGGGCCCGGACCAGGTAGGCGCGGACCGCGTCGACGGCGTACCCGCCGATCGGCACCAACCGCACCCGGCCGCCCTTGCCACGCAGCAGCACGGTGCCCTCGTCGGTGTCGAGGTCGTCCACGGCGGCGCCGACCGCCTCGGAGATCCGCGCGCCGGTGCCGTACAGGAACTCCAGCAGCGCCCTGTCCCGCAGCGCGCGGGGGGCGTCCTCACCGGTTGCGGTGGTGGGGCCGGCGAGGTCCAGCAGCCGGACCACGTCGTCGACCGGCAGGGCCCGGGGCAGCCGGCGGGGCGGGGTGGGCGGGCGGACGTCGCGGCTGGGGTCGGCGCCGGCCAGCCCTTCGCGCATGGCGAAGCGGTGCAGGCCGCGGACCGCGCTGGCCGCGCGGGCGGCCGACGAGACCGCCAGCGGCGGGTGGACGTCGTCGCCGGCGCGCAGCCGCGCCAGGTGCGACTCGACCAGGCCGGCGTCGACCGACGCGAGGTCGGCGACGCCGGCGTCGGCCAGGGTCGCGAGGTAGCGGTCCAGATCCCGGCGGTACGAGGTGAGCGTGTTCGCGGAGAGGCCACGTTCGACGGTGAGGTGGTCGAGGTAGCCGCGCACGGCACGACGCAGCGCCGGCGTGGGCTGGGCGCCCACGCCGGCGGAATCCGCGTTGCCGGTCAGCGTGCCGCCGTTCAGGCCAGCACGTCGGCCAGCGGGAGCACGTCCATGCCGTGCGACTCGGCGACCGGACCGTAGGTGACCCGACCGTCGTGGGTGTTCAGGCCCAGCGCCAGCGCCGGGTCGTTGCGCAGCGCCTGCCGCCACCCCTGGTTGGCCAGCTCCAGGGCGTACGGGAGGGTGACGTTGGTCAGCGCGTAGGTGCTGGTGTTCGGCACCGCGCCGGGCATGTTCGCCACGCAGTAGAAGATCGACTCGTGCACCTTGTAGACCGGGTCAGCGTGCGTGGTGGGACGCGAGTCCTCGAAGCAACCACCCTGGTCGATGGCGATGTCGACGAGCACGCTGCCCGGCTTCATCCGGGAGACCAGCTCGTTGCTGATGAGCTTCGGGGCCTTCGCGCCGGGCACCAGCACCGCGCCGATGACCAGGTCGGCGTCGAGCACCGCCCGCTCGACCTCGTAGGCGTTGGAGGCGATGGTCTGCAGGTGACCCCGGTAGATGGCGTCGGCCGAACGCAGCCGGGCGACGTTCTTGTCCAGCAGCAGCACCTCGGACTGCAGGCCCAACGCGATGGCGGCGGCGTTCAGGCCGGAGACGCCCGCGCCGATGACGACGGTCTTGGCCGCGTACACGCCGGAGACACCGCCGGGCAGCACACCCCGACCGCCGCCGGTGCGCATCATGTAGAACGCGCCGACCTGCGGGGCGAGCCGGCCGGCGACCTCGGACATCGGGGCGAGCAGCGGCAACGACCGGTCGGGCAGCTCCACCGTCTCGTACGCGATGCCGGTGACCTTGCGGTCGACGAGCGCGTCGGTGCACTCCTTGGAGGCGGCCAGGTGCAGGTAGGTGAAAAGCACCTGCCCCTCGCGCATGCGGTGGTACTCCTCGGCGACCGGCTCCTTGACCTTGAGGACCAGCTCGGCGGTCTGCCACACCTCGTCGGCGGTGTCCAGGATCTTCGCGCCCGCGGCGGCGAACTCCTCGTCGGTGATGCTGGAGCCCTCACCGGCGCCGGACTCGACGAAGACCTGGTGGCCGCTGCGGGTGAACTCGTTGACGCCCGCTGGCGTGATCGCCACGCGGTACTCGTGGTTCTTGACCTCGCGTGGGATTCCGACCTTCACGATGCAGACACCTCTCTTCGGGGCTGCTCTCCCCCGATTGCTCGGTGCCGCAATGGCCCCTTTGCCACCGCGGTCCACCGGTCCCGCCGGCGGCAGTCTAGGCGCGCCCCGCGCCGCCGAGAGCCAGCACAGTGACATCCGGTGCCCGAGTGTCCTGACGATCTGTCAGGGCACCGAACCGGGCTCTGCGGCGGATGGTCGCCTCAGCCGTCAGGACAGTGTTCGGCCATCATCGTCCCATCTGTCGGGTGGCGCTGCGGACAGCGGGCAAGTGGATCACTAGTGTGTCCGCCCATGACCACTCCTCCTTACCAGCCCGGGTACCCCCAGCCGGGGTACCCGCAGGGCGTCTCCGACAAGAGCAAGATCGTCGCGGGCATCCTCGGCATCCTGCTGGGCACCTTCGGTGCCGGTCGGTTCTACACCGGACACACCAAGATCGCCGTTCTCCAGCTCGTCGTGAGCGTGGTGACCTGCGGCTTCGGCGCCCTCTGGGGCGTCATCGACGGAATCCTCATCCTGGTGAACGGCGGCACCGACGCACAGGGCCGTCCGCTGCGCGAATCCTGAACCAGCCCGACAGCAAACCGGGGCCCCGCGGCTGACCGCGGGGCCCCTGTCGTCGTACTCCCTCGCCGGTGCGCACCGGCGGCGCTGCTCAGCGGGGCAGCGGCGCGTCCGCCCGACGCAACGTCGACCAACCGGTGTCCCGGGAGCGGGCGGCGGCGAGCAGCCCGGCCACCGCGGACGCGTTGGTGATCTCACCGGCCAGGACCATCGCGACGGCCTCATCCAGGTCGATCCGGACGACCTGGAGGTCGGCCTCCTCGTCGTGGCGCTCGTGGCGCTCGTCGGCCGGCACGTCGGCGATGTCGCGGGCCAGGAAGACCCGCACCACCTCGTTGGTGAACCCGGGCGAGCTGTGCAGGTCGACCAGCACGTCGACCTGCCCGGCGGTGAGGTCGGCCTCCTCGGCCAGCTCCCGCAACGCGGCCGACGGCAACTCCTCACCGGAGACGTCCATCAGCCCGGCAGGCAGCTCCCACAGGTGCCGCCCGACCGGGTGCCGGTACTGCCGGATCAGCACCACCTGACCGGCGTCGTCGAGCGCCACCACGGCCACCGCGCCGACGTGCCGCACCAGGTCACGCACCCCGGTCCCGCCGCCGGGCATGGTCACCTCCTCGGTGACCACGTCGAAGATCCGCCCCCGGTACCGCTCCTGCCGGGACCGCACCTCGTAGTGGTGCTCCACCTCGCTCACGAGGCCGAAGCGGCCTTCGTCGCGGCGCCGTTGCGGGCGGCCTTACGCGCCGACGGGGCGTCCGCCGCCGCGTCCAGGTCGACCGGCAACTGGTCGGCCTGCGAGTACGCCACAGCGGCCTTGACGAACGACGCGAACAGCGGGTGCGGGCGGGTCGGGCGGCTCTTCAGCTCCGGGTGCGCCTGGGTGGCCACGAAGAACGGGTGCAGACTGCGGTCCAACTCCACGAACTCGACCAACCGGCCGTCCGGGGAGGTGCCGGAGATGTGCAGACCCGCCTTCGTCAGCGCGTCCCGGTAGGCGTTGTTCACCTCGTAGCGGTGCCGGTGCCGCTCGCTGATCTCCGTGCTGCCGTACGCCTCGGCGACGAGCGACCCCTCGGTCAGCGTCGCCGGGTACGCCCCGAGCCGCATGGTGCCGCCCAGGTCGCCCTTGCCGGCGACGATGTCCTCCTGGTCGGCCATCGTGGCGATCACCGGGTGCGCGGCCTTCTCGTCGAACTCCGCCGAGTTCGCGCCGTCCAGGCCGGCCAGGTGACGGGCCACCTCGATGGTCATGCACTGTAGGCCGAGGCACAGGCCGAGCAGCGGGATGCCGTTCTCCCGGGCGTACCGGGCGGTGCCGATCTTGCCCTCGATGCCGCGGACGCCGAAGCCACCGGGGATGAGGACACCGTCGACGCCGGCCAGGGCCGCCGCCGCGCCGGCCGGGGTGACGCACTCGTCGCTGGGCACCCACTTGAGCTGCACCCGGGCCCGGTGACCGAAGCCGGCCGCGCGGATCGCCTCGCTCACCGACAGGTACGCATCGGGCAGGTCGACGTACTTGCCGACCACCGCGACGGTGACCGTGTGCCGGGGCCGGTGCACCCGCTCCAGCAGGTCGTCCCAGCTGGCCCAGTCCACGTCCCGGAAGGACAGGCCGAGCCGGCGCACCACGTACGCGTCGAGCCCTTCGCGGTGCAGCACCTTCGGGATGTCGTAGATGCTCGGGGCGTCCGGTGCGGCGACGACCGCCTCGGCGTCCACGTCGCAGTACAGCGACAGCTTCTCCTTGAGCTTCACCGGGATCTCCCGGTCGCAGCGCAACACGATGGCGTCCGGCTGGATACCGATGTTGCGCAGCTGCGCCACCGAGTGCTGGGTCGGCTTGGTCTTCAGCTCACCCGACGGCGCCAGGTACGGCACCAGGGAGACGTGCAGGTAGAAGCAGTTGTCCCGGCCGAGGTCGTGGCGGACCTGACGGATCGCCTCCAAAAACGGCAGCGACTCGATGTCGCCGACAGTGCCACCCACCTCGGTGATCACCACGTCGGGGAGCTGACCGTCCTCGTCCGGGTCGGCCATCGCCAGGATCCGCGACTTGATCTCGTTGGTGATGTGCGGGATGACCTGGACGGTGTCGCCCAGGTATTCCCCGCGCCGCTCCTTGGCGATCACGTCGGAGTAGATCTGACCGGTGGTGACGTTCGCCTTGCCGGACAGCGCCCGGTCGAGGAAGCGCTCGTAGTGCCCGACGTCGAGGTCGGTCTCCGCGCCGTCCTCGGTGACGAAGACCTCACCGTGCTGGAACGGGTTCATCGTCCCCGGGTCGACGTTCAGGTAGGGGTCGAGCTTCTGCATCACCACACGCAGCCCGCGCGCGGTCAGCAGGTTGCCGAGGCTGGAGGCGGTGAGGCCCTTACCCAGCGAGGAGGCGACGCCCCCGGTGACGAAAATGTGCCTGGTCGTCCGTGCTGATGGGGCCAAGGCCTGCTCCCGTGTCGTCTGTCGCGGTCATGCAGACCGCCGTGCTTGATCAGCAAAGTGATCACGCGATCCACGGGATTCGACGGTAACACCTCCCGGACGGCTACTCGCAGGCCGCACCCCAGCTGCGACACCTGCGGGTCATCCGGCGCTCAGGAAGCGGCAACCTCGGTCGATGATCGGGTGGCCTGCCGGGGTGCCACGGCGGACCCGTCCGCTGTCGGCTCCGCCGGGTCGTCGGAGCCTGCGGTCGAGGCGTCCGGAGCCGGGGCCGGGGCCGCCGCCGGTGCGCTCGCGGGCGGGCCGCTGATCGGCCGGGGGTGGGCCGCGCCCAACGGCCCACCGCCGGTCGGGATGTCACCCCCACCGGTCGGGCCGACCCCGCCGGAGCCCGAGTCGTCGTCGGCGCCGCTCTCGCGGAACCGGCCCGGGACCGGGCGGGTGCGGTCCGCGGCGTGCCCGAGCACCCGCAGCGACGCCAGGACGGCCATCGGCACCACCACCGCGGCGGCGGCGCCCATCACGTCCAGCGCCGCGCCGTCGAGCAGACCACCGAGCACCGCGGCGACCACCGTCCCGGCCAACGCGGCCCGGACCGCCGGGTAGATGCCGAACAGCCGCATCAGCCCACCCCACGGCTGCAACAGGGCGAACCACACCAGCAACCCGCCGGTCAGCGCCAGCACCGTCAGCGGGCTGTTGACCAACGTCTCGAAGTTCTCCGTGCTGGACCGGTGCACGGTGAACCCGCCGGTGCCGTCACCGAGGGCAGAGAGGAACCGCCCCAGGCTGCCCCGCTCCGCCGGCGGGCGACGCAGGTCCACCACACCGAAACCGATACCCACCGCCAGGGCGGCCATCGCGGCCCACGCCAACCGGCTGATCGTCAACCAGCCACCGGCGCTGATCACCGCGGCGACGCTCACCCCGGCGGTGAGCGCGATCGCCCCGACCGGGTCGGCGCCCAGGTACGGGCTGCCGACCACCACCACGGCGAGCCCACCCACGGCCACCGTCACCGCCGGCCGCCAACCCCTGGGCACCCGTTGGGCGAGCCAACCCCCGGCGAGCAACGCCCCGGCCAGGAACACTCCCAGCCCCACCGTGCTCAGCCCGGAGTACCGGCCGCCCTGCAACGCGGAGTAGCCGACCACACCGTTGAGCTGCAGGCTGGCCCCGGTGAGCACGTCCAGCCCGACGACCAGTGTGGTGAGGCCGGCCACCGCGCCGAGCGGGCCGAGGGTGCCCGCGTACCCGGGGGCGAACCGCACCGCGGCGGTGCCCGCCGCCACCAGCAGCGCGGTTACCCCGGCGAAGATCCACCCGGGGTGCTCGCCCTGCCACCAGGGCACCGCGTCGGCCAGCAAAGCCGCCGGCACCGTCAACGCCACGGCGACGAGCAGCAGCTCCACCACCGCCACGATCCGCCCGGAGACGGGGTTCGGGCCGGTCGGCCCGGCGTGCGGGCGGGCCCGGCGCAGCAACGGCAGGATTCCCAGCGCCAGCAGCACCTGCACCCCGGCCAGCACCGTGAAGAACACCCCGGAGACGTCGCGCTGGGCTGCGGCCTCCCGATCGGCGTCGGCCGGTGCGTCGATCGCCTCGGCCAGGTCCGCGGGACGACCACCGGTGCTGACCGCCGGACGGCCGAGGAAGAGCCGCTCCGGCATCGGCCGGCCCAACGCGGCGAGGGCGGTCGGCGCGAGGTCGACCAGTTGCAGGTAGCCGTCGCGGCCGGTGCTGGCCGAGGTGAGCCACCCCCGCTCCCAGCCCGGCCCGTCGGCGACCGCCACGTGCAACCGCGACGGCTGGGCGGTGTCGGAGATCCCCGCGACCAGCACCAACGACCGCGGTGGCCGGGCCGCCAGCACCCGGGCCAGTTGGGCGTCCGCCGCCTTGGCCTCCTCGGCGCGGGTCGCCGCGTCGGTCCCCTCGACGGTGCCCAGGTCGACGATGCTCAGCACGCAGGCGCCGAGCAGCGGCCGAGGGTCGGCGGGCAACGCCGGGGCGTACCTGTCGACGCGGCCGAACGGTCGGGCGGCGGCCACCGCCGCACCCGGGCCCACGGCGACGGAGCAGCGCACCGACTCCGACAGCGAGCCGGGCAGGGCGCCCCACGGCAGGCGCTGCTGGTTGTACTGGACCACGCTCTCCTGATCGGGCAGGTTCGCGCCGATGCCGTCCGGTTGTTCGACGGTCACCCCGGCCGTCGGGCAGCCCTCCGGCGAGCGGCTGCCGTTCCACGCGGCGAAGCTGCCCGCTCCCACTGTCAGCCAGCCGTCCACCGGGCAGGTGGGTCGGTGTGCGGAGCGCACCGACAGTGAGCCGATCGACCCCTCCTGGGCCATTCGCCACAACGTCGGGGTGCGCTGCGGGTCCACGTCCTCCCAGCGCAGCCCCGCGACCCCGGCAAGCACCACGAAGTCGGCGGTGCGTCGCGGGCTGTCCTGCGGCGGGCGGGCGGCGAGCGCGGCGACGCCCAACGACACCACGAGGATGGTCAGCAGGGCGGGGGTGATTCGGCGCAGCATCACCGGTGTCCCGTTCTGGGGGCGTCGGAGCCCGGGGTGGCTGCCGGGCCGGCGCGGTCCGCGGCCAGCTCGGCGTAGAGGGCGGCCAGCACGGCCACGGTGTCCGTCTCGGTCGGCCACGTCGCCGCCCGCTGCGCGCCACGACGGCCCAGCTCGGCCCGGGCCGCCGGGTCGTCCAGCAGCGCCCGCACCGCCGCATCGACCGCGTCGACGTCCCCCGCCGGGATCAGCGTGGCGGCGTCGCCGACCAGGTCCGGCAGCCCACCGACGGCGGTCGCGACCAGCGGTACGCCGGCGCGCAGCGCCTCCTGGGCGAACAGTTGCCGGGCCTCCCAGTCGCTGGTCACCACCGCGAGGTCGGCGCCGGCGAGCAGGTCGGCCACGTCGGTGCGGTGCCCCAGCAGGGTCACCGGGGCGCGGGCCGCGGAGGTCCGCGCGGCCAACGGCAGGTACGCCGGTCCGCTGCCGGCGATCACCACGACCGGCGGCGGGGTACGCGTACGCCACCGGGCCGCCGCGTCGATCAGCACGTCGTAGCGCTTCTGCGGGTGCAGCCGACCCACCGACAGGATCAACGGCTGGTCCGGGCGAACCCCGAACTCGGCGCGGACCGCCGCCGCGCGTCGGCTCGGCGCGGGCAGCATCGGCGCGGCGACCGGGGCGAGCCGGGCGTCGGCGGCGCCCAGCGCGGCGGCCCGCCGCACCAGGTCCTCGGAGGCACCCAGCGCCACCCGCGCGCCCCGGGCCACCACCCGTTCCACGAGCCGGGACACCCCGCCGCGCAGGCCACCCGCGAGCACCGCGTTGTGCCACGTGACGATCAGTGGCGCGGTGGGACGGGCCAGCACGGCGACCAACCCGGCGCGCAGGCCGTGGGCGTGCACCACGTCGACCCGGGAGGTGGTGAGCACCCGACGCAGGGTGAGCACCGCCCGGGCGTCGGCGGGCGTCGGGCTGGCCGGGATCTCCACCGGTTCGAACCGCGCACCGACGCCGGTGAAGTCGAACTGCTCCTGGGTCGCTGCCGGCCCGCAGACCAGGACTGTGGCACCGCCGGCGACGAAGCCACGCGCCACCGACCGCACATGCTGGCCGACCCCGCCGGTGCTGGACGCGAGCACCAACGCGACAGTGCCCGACCACCCGGCGGACAGAGCTGGCTCACTCATCGCGCAGCCGTCTCCTTCCCATCGCCCCGCTCCGGGGAGACCGCACCGGCCGTCGGACCGCCGCCCCGGGGTCCGCGTCGACGCAGACGCCGCAGCACCCCGGCGAGCAGTGGCGCTACGTCCCGCCGGTCGACGAACCAGACCACGGCGAGGAACACCGCCCCAACCAGAACCCCGGACAGCATGCCCTGACCGAGTGCCGCCGCCATCGTCGGGGTGCCGCCGCCCGACGAGTCGAGCCAGCGGCTGAGGCCCCACCCGGCGAGCGCGGCGAGCACACCGGCCAGCGCACCGGCGCCCGAGGCCCGTGCCGCGCCGGCCAGCGCCGGCCGGCCGGCGCTGCGCCGCACCGCCAGGAGCAGCAACGCCCCGAGCACCAGCATCCCCACCGAATTGGCGGACGTGACCGCGAACACCCGGTCCCGCAGCGGCAGCAGCGCGCCGAACAGCACGACGACGGCCGGCACCACGAGGAAGCCCACAGCGGTGGCCGCCGTCGCCGCCCGGGTCTCCCCCCGGGCGTAGAGCGCCCGGGTGAGCACCGCGAAGAGCCCGTAACCGACCAGCCCGGGGGCGTACCCGATGATCGCTGCGGCGGCCGTGGACGCGGTGGACGCCGGGAAGAAGAAATGCCCGACCGGCCCGGCGGTGCCGATCAACGCGGCGGTGCCGAGGAAGCTGAACAGCAGCACCCCCCGCACGGCCGGCGCCAGCGTCGCCCGGTAGGTGTCCTCGTCACCGGCGGCCCGCGCCGCCGCCAGCGTCGGGTACGCCGCGACCGCCAACGGCACCGCCAGCACCGCCCACGGCAACAGGTAGACGGTCTGCGCCAGGTTGTAGACGCCCGGGTTGCTCCGCGCGCCGGCGGTGACCTGGTTCAGGCTGACGATCAGGGCGATCTGCTGGGTGGTGACGGTGACCGCGCCGGCCACCGCCAACCCACCGACCCGGGCCCGCGCGTCGGCCGGGAACCCGAACCCCGGCCGCATCCCCAGGCGCAGCCGGCTGACCGGGATGATCAGGGACAACGACAGTACCACCACGCCGAGGGTCGTGCCGACCGACAACAGCAGCTCACCGCCCGGGCTCACCCCGCCGACCGTCGCGTTGCGCCCCTGCGTCGCGGTGAACCCCAGGTAGACCACGATCACGGTGAGGCTGGACAGCAGCGGCGCGAGCACCGGCCAGGCGAAGCGCCGATGCGCCTGCAGCACCCCGGTGAGCACGATGCCCACCCCGTACAGCGGCAGCTGCGGTGCGAAGACCCGCAACATCCGGACGCCGCTCTGCTGCTGGGCGGCGGTCAGATGGTGCCCGAGCGACTCGACCACCGGCCCGGCGAGCAGCACCACCAGCACCGCGAGCGGCACCAGCAGGGCCAGCGTCCAGGTCAGCAGCGCGCCGGTGGTCCGGGCCACCGTCGTCCGGTCGCCGGCCGCGACAGCGCCGGCCAGCAGCGGTACGACGAGGCTGGCCAACGCGCCGCCGGCGACGATCTCGAAGATGAAGTTCGGCACCGCGTTGGCCACCACATAGGTGCCGCCGAGGTCGGTGTTGCCGAGGCTCCAGGTGAACAGGGCGGTACGGCCGAAGCCGGCCAGCCGGCTGACCACGGTGAGGACGGCGATGAGCGCGGCTGCCCCGGCCAGCCGGCCGGCGCCGGCGAGGGGGGCCGGTCGGGTCACGTCAGTCGGCGCGCCGGCCCAGTGCGTCGAGCTCGCGTAGCCCCGGCGTCCGCTGGATCACCGCCGTGAAGCTGACCTTCTCGCTGGCGGCGGTGAGCCCGGCGAGCACCGCGAGCAGACCGGCCCGGCCCAACGGGCCGGTACGGGCGGCCAGCGCGACACCGAGCAGCGCCCCGAGAGCGTTCGCGCCGCTGTCGCCGAGCATCACGTCCTCGCCCAGGTCGTCGCGGAGCAGACCGGCGGCGGCGCCGGCGGCACCCGCGGCGATCCCGCCGTGCGGGCCACCGGCCAGCGGCGCGGCGAGCAGCAGCCCGGACTTGATCGCCCGACCCGGCCGCAGGTCGAGCAGGTTGAGCAGGTTGGCCGTGCCGGCGATGACCCCGGCGCCGAGGAGCACGTCGACGCCCCGGCCGAACGCGCCGTGGCGCTGCCGACGCGGGTGCGCCGCGACCCGGTGGTCGGCGGCCAGCAGCGCGGCCGCGCCCAGGCCGGCGGCGCCCACCCCGGCGACCTTCACCAGGCCGGCGGTGACCCGCCCCTCGCGCAGCGCGGCGAGGTGACCAGCGAAGCCCTTCGCCGTCTTCTGCTCCGGCCGCGCGCCCACCACGTCGTCGTACAGGCCGACGGCACCCGCGCCGAGGCCGGCGACCAGCGCCGCCCCACCGGACGGGCCGCTGGTGGCACCGAACGCGCCGACGGCCGCCGCGCCCGCGGCGAGCGCCGGCCCGGCGGCCAGGCTGACCGTGCGGCCCCGGAAGTTGGTGCGCTCCAACGCCGGCCCGGCCGGCGAGGTACGGACCTCGCGCAGCGCGTACCGGGCCGCCGCGGCGCCAGCGCCGACGAGCAGCAGCCGACCAAGCGTCCTCATGCCGCCACCCTGCTGCGCGTCAGGCCCGCCAGCTCACGCGCGTCGTTTACGGACACCGGGGTACGTCGTTCGCTCACTGGGGCAGTCTAGGCAGCAGGGACGGCGCGTTGTCGCCGACGCCGTACTGCCCGGCCTTCTTCTCGGTGAGCTGCTCCACCAGGGCGAGGCTGGTGACCAGCTGACCCTGCACCGTGTTGGCGTTGTCGACCGTGGAGATGGTCTGGGCGAGCACCGGGTCACCACGGACCACGGACACCAGGTTGCCGCCGACGGAGCCCTTCCCGGCCACCACGATCGACCCGGTGCGGTCGAACTGCTCGGCGATCTTGACGACCGACTCGTCCCGCTTCTCGGAGTCCTTGTCGACGTACGGCTGGCCGCTGACCACCACGACCGCCTCCGCCGAGCCGGTGACCTTGTTGTTGTCGGTGGTCAGGTAGCCGGCGTTGTTGTAGGCGGCGAGCACCGCCCGCCGGTCGGCGTCACTGACCGGCGCGACACCCTGCGGACGGTCCAGCAGGACGCTGGCCAGCAACGCGCTGGACGTCTCCACACCGTGCCCGTTGCCGGGCAGGCCGGTGGTCTGCGCGGTGGGGCGGGCGGCGGTGACGGCCAACTCCAGCAGGTTGGTGTTGTTGTCCGGGTTGATGAACTTGTCCTGCAACTCGACCCGGCCGGTGAGGGTGGCGCCGGCCTGCTGGAGCTTCTTGAGCACACCCTCGGTGTGGTCGCGCCCGTTGGGCAGCGTCAGCACCAGCACGCGGCGCCCGGTCAGGGTGCCGGGGAGGATGACTTGCGAGATCTCCTCGGCGAAGTCCTCCTCCAGCGCGAGCTGCTTCTCCATGTTGTTGACCTGCTGGCGCCAGTTCTGGTTGTCCTTACGCAGCCCGGTGACCTGTCCCTCGAGCGAGTCGGCGACCGGGCCGTTGAGGGCGGCTGTGCCGACCACCAAGCCGATCGCCAGAGCCAGGAAGACCGCGGTGAGGGACACCACGTGGTAGCGGAAGTTGATCACGCTTGCAGCCTCTTGATCGGTCGGGAACTAGAAGAGCCGGTACAGCTGGAACACGAGATTGTCCCACCACTCGGCGACCACGCCCAGGTACGCCTTCCCGACTGTCGACACGGCCACCGCGGACGCCATCGCCGCGATCGCCGACAGCACCAGCAACAACAACGACGAACCGGAGATGCTCTGCCGGTAGAGCCGGCTCACACCCTTGGCATCGACCAGCTTGCCACCGACCTTGAGCCGGGTCAGGAACGTCGAGGCCATGCCACCGCGCCCCTTGTCCAGGAACTCGACCAGGGTGGCGTGGGTGCCGACCGCGACCAGCAGCGAGGCGCCCTTCTCGTCGGCGAGCAGCATCGCCAGGTCCTCGCTGGTCGCCGCGGCCGGGAAGGTGATCGCCGGGACGCCGAGACCGTTGACCCGGGGCAGGCCGGGCGCCCGCCCGTCCGGGTACGCGTGCACGATCACCTCGGCGCCGCAGCGCAGCACGTCGTCGGTGACCGAATCCATGTCCCCGATGATCATGTCGGGGGTGTACCCGGCCTCGACCAGCGCGTCCGCGCCGCCGTCGACGCCGATGAGCACCGGCTTGAACTCTCGGATGTACGGGCGCAGCACGTCCAGGTCGGCCTTGTAGTCGTACCCGCGCACCACGATCAGGCAGTGCCGACCCTGCATCTGGGTCTCGATGTCCGGAACGCCCACACCGTCGAGCAGCAGGTCGCGCTCCTGGCGCAGGTAGTCCATCGTGTTGGCGGCGAACGCCTCCAACTGCACCGACAGACCCTCCCGGGCGTCGGCCATCGCCTTGGCGACCGACTCGGCGTCCTGCAGGCTGCCGTGGGCCACCGGCTCGTCGCCGGCGAAGACGGTGTTGCCCTCGATGCGGACCTGGTCGCCCTCGCGGATCCGCTCGAAGACACCCTCGCCGAGGTCGTCGAGGAGCGGAATGCCGGCGGCGATCAACACCTCCGGGCCGAGGTTCGGGTAACGGCCGGACACCGAGGGCTTCGCGTTGAGCACCGCCCCGACACCGACAGCGACGAGCGAGTCGGCCGCCACCCGGTCCAGGTCGACGTGGTCGATGACCGCGATGTCACCGGGGCGCAGCCGGCCGACCAGCCGTTTCGTCCGGCGATCAAGGCGCGCGGTGCCGAGGACTCTGCCCGGCTCGGGGTTCCGGTTCCGGCGCAACGTGGGTAGACGCATCGTGACCATCCTGGCATGTGAGGCAGGCTTTTCTGTCGCGACATGCCTGAGCAGGGCCGCCTACCCAGGGAAGCACACGTCGGCACAAGCCGGTGTGCTTGCGCTCACAATACGCGGCGTCACAACCGCCTTTCCTTGGCGGCCACGGCCAGAAGCTCCTCGGCGTGAGCGATACCCAGATCCGAATCCGGCAAACCCGCCAACATCCGGGCCAGCTCACGAGCCCGCTCGGTGTCCTCCACGACCCGCACGCCGCTGGTCGTCACCGCACCACCGGTGTCCTTCGCCACCACCAGGTGCCGGTCGGCGAACGCCGCCACCTGCGGCAGGTGCGTGACGACCAACACCTGGTGACTACGCGCCAACCGGGCCAACCGCCGGCCGATCTCCACCGCCGCCTGACCACCCACACCCGCGTCGACCTCGTCGAAGACCAACGTGGGCGGCCCGCCCGACCCGGCGAACACCACCTCGATCGCCAGCATCACCCGGGACAACTCACCACCGGACGCCCCGCGCTGCAACGGCAACGACGGCGCGCCAGGGTGGGCCAGCAACCGCAGCTCCACCTCGTCACCGCCGTCCGACGTGACACCCACCTCGACCCCGTTGACCGACAACGTGGGCTCGGAACGCCCCGCCGGCCGCGGCAGCACCGCCACCTCGATCCGCGCGTGCGGCATGGCCAACCCGGCCAGCTCCACGGTGACCTGGTCGGCGAAACGCAACGCCGCCTCCTGCCGGGACGCCGACACCCGCCCGGCCAGGTCCGCCACCTCGACCGCGAGCCGCTGACCCTCCCGCTCCAACTCGTCCAGCAGATCGTCGGAGGTGTCCAGGTCGGACAGTCGCGTCCGCGCCCGATCAGCCCAGGCGATCACCCCGTCGACGTCGTCGGCGTACTTACGGGTCAGGGCGCGCAGCGCCGCCCGCCGCTCGTAGACGTGCTGCAACCGGGCCGGGTCCGCGTCGAGCGTCGCCAGGTAAGCCGACAGCTCCGCCGACACGTCGGTGACCAGCGTCGCCGCCTCCTCCAGACGCGACGCCAGGTCACCCAGCGCCGGGTCGGTGCCCGCCTGCGCCTCCAGGGTCCGCCGGGCGGTGCCGAGCAACGCCGCCGCGTCCGGTGTCTCGTCGGTGGCCTCCGCGCCACCCGCCACACACTGCTGGGCGATCTGCGCGGCCGTCCGCAGCCCCTCGGCGTGCTCCAGCCGCTGCGCCTCGGTCTTCAGCTCGTCGTCCTCACCGGGCTGCGGATCCACCCGGGTGATCTCGTCGAGCCCCAGCCGCAGCAGGTCGGCCTCCTGGTTGCGCTCGCGGGCGTTGCGCCGCCGGTCGGCCAGGTCGTCGACCACCCGCCGCCACCCCGTGTACGCCTCCCGCAACGCGTCGAGCAGCTTCTCGTGCTCCGGGCCGGCGAACCGGTCCAACGCGGCCCGCTGTTCGGCCGGGCGCAGCAACCGCAACTGGTCGGACTGCCCGTGCACGGCGACCGCCTGCTCGCCGACCTCACCGAGCATCGACACCGGCATGCTCCGACCGCCGACGTGGGCACGCGAGCGCCCCTCCACCGTCACCGTGCGGCTCAGCAGCACCGAGCCGTCCTCGTCGGGCTCCCCACCGGCCTCGGTGATCCGCGCGTGCACGGTGTCGGCGACCCGCCCGACCAGACGCAACCGCCCCTCGACCACCGCCCGGCCGGGTTGGGCACGAACCCGCCCGGCGTCGGCCCGGCCACCGAAGAGCAGGCCGAGGCCGGTGACCACCATCGTCTTGCCCGCACCGGTCTCGCCGGTGATGACGTTCATCCCGCCGGTCAACGGCAGCGTGGTGTCGTCGATGACGCCCAGTCCGGTGATACGCAGCTCTTCCAGCACAGCCACCGACAGTAGACGCGAGGGGCGACAGTTGACCAGCCGACGGGCCCCGGCACGGCCGGCACCCGGCCGACGTACAGTTCTGCCCCGTGTTGGACGTGATCGGCCTGACCTCGGCTGAGGAGGAGCTCTACCGCTGCCTGCTCCAGCTCACCGCGGCGCGCGTCGACGACCTCGCCCGCCGCCTGCACCGACCGCGCGAGCAGGTCGTCGCCCAGATCGAGGCGCTGCGCGCCAGGGGACTGGTACAGCCCACCGACATCGACCCGGACGCGCCCCTGCGCCCGACCGCCCCGGACGTCGCCCTCGGCGGGGCGCTCCTGCGTCGCCAGGAGGACCTGGAGGCCGCCCGACGCCGGGTCACCCAACTCGCCGAGGAGTACCGGTCCGGGCTACGCCGGCACCACGTCGACCACCTCGTCGAGGTGATCGTCGGAGCCCGGGTTCTCCGCGACCGCCTGCGCGACCTGCAGAACTCGGCGCGTACCGAGGTGCTGTGGTTCTGCCGCGCCAACCCCCTGGCCATGGCCGGCCCGGAGAACGTCGAGGAGTTCGACGCGCTGGCCCGCGGCGTGAGCTACCGCGCCATCTACGAACGTGACCTGCTGCTGGAACCGGGAGCCTTGGCCGACCTGGCCAAGGGCGTCGCCGCCGGCGAGCAGGCCCGGGTGCTCGACCGGCTGCCCGTCCGACTGGCCATCGTGGACGCCAGCACCGCCATCTGCCCGTTGGTGCCCGACCGCGACGGCGGGGAGCCGAGCGCCGCCGTGATCGGCCGCAGCCAACTGCTCGACGCGCTGCTCGCCCTCTTCGAGAGCCACTGGCGGGTCGCCACCCGACTGCGCCTCGACGATCCCCTCACCGTCGCCGCGACCGAGGGTCGGCGGCCGGACCCCGAGGACCGTCCCGGCGACGGCTACCAGCCCGACGCCGACGAGGCACGGCTGCTGTCGCTGTTCGTGGCCGGCGTCCCCGACAAGTCCATCGCCTCGCAGCTCGGGGTGAGCCGCCGGACCGTGCAACGACGCATCGCCGACCTGATGGCCGCCGCCGGGGTGGACACCCGACCCGGGCTGGCGTTCCAGGTCGCCCGACGCGGCTGGCTCTGACCGAGCCGGGGCGGGGCGGCTCGTGGCCACCCCACCCCGGCCTCCGATCAGCGCAGCCCGTACGCCTGGAGCACCGTCTGGTCGACGGTGTTCCCGGCCCGGTCGGCGGCGTGCACCCGCAACGACACCGTTCCGCGTCCCGCCGGCACGGTCACGGTGTACCGGGTGCCCGACCCCTTGGTGTGCGCGTCACGCCAGGTGACTCCCCCGTCGAAGGAGACCCGCACCCGGACGCTGGTGCCGGTCGGCGCGGGCACACCGGTCGGCTGACGCAGGGTCAGCGCCACCTGGTGCGGGCGGTTGCCGCGTACCGTGCCGAGAAGGTCGGCCGGCACCTGGTAGTCCACCTGCAACAGCGACAACGGCGTGGCGGCCCCGCCCGCCGGACGCGCCGAGGTGAACTCCCAGGCCGTGTCGGTACGGGTGCCGTAACGCCACTCGGCCGAGGACCGCTTCGTGGTCAGGTCCAGCCGGTAGCGGGCCCGACCCGGGGTGGCGGGCACCGGCGCCCACCCGCCGGACAGGTCGGCGACCTGCTTCCCGTCCCGACTGACCCGGGCCTCGACGGTGTCCGACTCCTCACTGTTGCCGGCCACTGCGTAGTGCCCACCCGCGTCGACGAACTCGGGCACCCGCAGGTCCAGGCTGTCACCGGTGCGGGTGGGCACCGGCGCCCCGCTGGCCGGCACGGCCGGGCGGACCACCGGCGCGTGCCAGGTCTCGGTCTCCCGGTCGTCGGCGGCGTACCGTCGGGGCTCCTGGGTCAGACCGCCGGTCAGGTGCCCCCACTGCATGAACATCTGCTTGTGCAGCACCCGGTGCTGCCACCAGTTGTCGCCGGCACTGACGAACTCCTGCCGGGTGGTGCCGTTGCGGACCAGGCGCTGGTCGTCGTTCCAGGCGTACTCCTGCCACGGACGCCAACCGAACCGCTCCTCGGTGGCCCAACCGGCACCCATGTCGCCGTAGCTCGCGGTCACCTCCGCAGTGTTCTTCGCGGTCACCGTGTGCACGATCCGCTCCGGCACCCGGCCCTTCGACACCTGCCACACGTCGTACAGGTAGGGGCTGTCCACTGTCAGCGTCAGGTCGATCGTCGCCCGGCCCTTACGCGCCGCCGCGATCAGCCGCTGCCCGTCGTCGTACGCGACCACCATCGCCGGGATCGGCAGCCGCTCTCCGGCGGGCCGCCAGACCGTCCACGCGCTCTGGTCCTCCGGACGGACGATCAGCACCGCGGCGGCGCCGGCTGCCGCGGCGGCGGCCACCTGCTCCTCCTCCGAGCGGTTCGGATCCGCGCCGAGCAGCACGGCGGCACCCCGCACCCGGGTCAGCTCGGCGGGGGTGCCGGTGCCGGCCCAGACCAGCGGCAGCTTCCGCCGACCGGTCGGCGCCGGCGACGTACCCAACAGGTTGATGTCCGACGGACCGGACACCCCGCTGATCATCGCGTCCACCATGGGAGCGACGAGCTGCCAACGCGAGGCGAACTCGAACTCGCCCTGTCGCACCTGGCGGGTCGGCGTGACGTTGACCTGCTGAACGGTGCTGTAGGCCATCACCCCGTGGTCGATCTGCCGACCGTTGCCCAACACCCGGTGCACGTAGTAGCTGAGCGTGGCCCGCTGCTCGCTGGGCTTCGGCGTCTCGATGCGTACCGGCGTGCCCTTGCGCGCGTCGAGCACCACTGTCAGGTCCCGGTCGACGGTCACCTCCGGCTCGATCATCTGGGTCATCTGCTCGTCCAGGGGGACGCCGTGCGTGAGCAGCGCGGTCAGCACGTACGTGCCCTCCTCGACCTGCAGGGTGCCCTCGCCACCCCACATGCCCCAGAAGTCCGACTCGGGCTGCTCACCGAAGAAGGTCAACCCCGGCGAGAGGCCCGGCTGACCCTGCCGGTCCAGCAGCTTGATGGTGACAAGGTGCTGCGGACCGCTGACGGTGAGCCCGACCGGGGTACGCACGGCGACGCTGTCCGTGCCGGTCGCCACCAGCCAGCCACCGTGCGGGCCCCGGGCCAGCTTCGCCGGGTCGGCGCGCAGCGGCACGGCCACACTGCCACCCGCCGGCACGGTCACGTCGCCGGAGGTCACGGCGACCCCGTCGGGCTCGGCCGCTCCGGTGTCCAGGTTGCGCAGGTCCAGGGCCAGCCGCAGGGTCTGCGCGGTCTTCGTGCCGTTGGTGTACGTCACGGTCCGCTCGACCGCCGCACCGCCGGTGGAGATCCGGCCGAAGTCCGCGGTGGCCGACGCGTACACCTGCTGCTTGAGCGCCCGCGCCACGTCGACCCGACCGCCGCCCTGCTCGAAGACGGTCAGCGCCGGGTTCGCCTTCGTGGTGCTGACGAGGGCGTCCTTGAGCTTCCCGGCAGCCCAGTCCGGGTGTTCCTGGGCGAGGATCGCCGCGGCGCCGGCCACGTGCGGGGTGGCCATCGAGGTGCCGGACGCGGCCGTGTAGGCGTCGCCCACCGGCGTACCCATTGTGGTGCCGGCGGCTCGCGCGGCGATGATGCCGACGCCCGGCGCGGTGATCTCCGGCTTGAGGCCGTTGTCGCCGAGCCGCGGCCCGCGGCTGGAGAAGTCGGCGAGGTTGTCGTCGCGGTCCACCGCGCCGACGGTGAGCGCCGCCGCGGCCGCGCCCGGCGCGCCGACGGTACGCGCAGCACCCGAGTTGCCGGCAGCGACCACGAACAGCGCGCCGGTCTCGGCGGTCAGGTCGTTGACCGCCTGGCTCATCGGGTCGGTGCCGTCGGTCGGGTCGCCGCCGAGGCTCATGCTGACGACCTTCGCGCCGGAGTGGGCGGCCCACTCCATGCCGGCGATGATGGACGAGTCATAGCCGGAACCACCGTCGTCGAGCACCTTGCCGACCAGCAGCTGCGCGCCGGGCGCGACGCCCTTGCGCAAGCCGTCGGACGCCGCCCCGCTGCCGGCGATGGTGGCCGCCACGTGGGTGCCGTGGCCGTGCCCGTCGCGGGCGCTACCGCTGCCGGAGAAGTCCTGCGCCTCGGCGATCCGCCCGGCCAGATCGGGGTGGGTGGCGTCGACGCCGGTGTCGAGCACCGCCACCTTCACACCGCTGCCGTCCCGGCCGGCCGCCCAGGCCGTCGGCGCGCCGATCTGCGGCACGCTGTGCTCCAGCGTCGGGCGGACCTTCCCGTCCAGCCAGATCCGGGCGATGCCGCCGCCCAGCCGGGGCGCGGCGGCCGTGGTCCGGGTGGTCGGCGTACCGGCGAGCGAACTCCACAGGCCGCCGAGGTCACCCTTGCCGACCCGCAGCGCCGCACCGTTGATGCTCTCGAGGGGGCGGGCATCGGTGGCGCCGGCGAGGGGTCGCACCCGGCCGGCGGCCGGCTCCTGGTAGCGCACGATCAGCGGCAGGTTGCCCCGCGCGGTGTCGCCGTAGCCGTCGGCCGCCAACTCCTGCACGTCGAACAGGTTGGCGTCGAGGACCCCGCTGGTCACGTAGGGCAGAGCGTCGCTGGGAAGCACCCGCAGCGTGCCGTCGACCTGCGTGGTCTGGAAGAAGATCCGTTCGCGCCCGGGTCCCGGGCGGACGGTGGCGGCGACCCGACCAGGCGCCGCCGGTGCCAGGTCGACCTGGTCACCGGTGATCAGCGTGATACGGACGGGCGCGGCGCCCGGGGTGGGCGTGCCCGATGTCGGGCCGGTGGGCCGGGCGGGCGGGTCGGCGGACGCCGGTGCGGCGAGGCCGACCACCAACGCGCCGACCGCGCCGACGGCGAGCCAGCGTGGGGACCAGTGCATGCGATGTGCTCCTCTACTCCTCCAGGCCCACCATCCGTAGATGAGGGCCGATCGGAGTCTGCGTCGGAGCCTGTCACCAGGTCACTAGTCACCAGCCGCCGCAGCGGCGACATGTCGTCAGGTGGACAACTACCGTCCACCGACGGTGTGCGTCACGGTCACCGGCGGCTGCCGCGCCGACCGCGCACAGCAAGCTGTCACCGGCGGCTGCCGCGCCAGCCGTGCACGGGCAGGCCGAACTTGGCGACCAGCCGGTCGGTGAACGGTCGGGGCCGCAGCCGCACGATGCGCACCGGCAGGGCACCCCGACGCACCGTCACCCGGGCGCCCGGCGGCAGGTCGTAGACCCGACGCCCATCGCAGGAGAGCACGGCCAGGGTGGTGAACGGGTCGACGGTGATCACGAAGGTGGACGTCGGCGCCGTGACCAGCGGGCGGCTGAACAACGCGTGCGCGCTGATCGGCACCAGCAGCAGCGCCTCCACCTCCGGCCAGACCACCGGGCCGCCGCCGGAGAAGGCGTACGCGGTGGAGCCCGTCGGGGTGGCGCAGACGACACCGTCGCAGCCGTAGCGGGACAGCGGCCGCCCGTCCACGTCGACGAGCAGTTCGAGCATCTGCGCCCGCTCGCCCTTCTCGATGCTGATCTCGTTGAGCGCCCAGGACTCGATGGTCGGCCCACCGTCGAACTCGGCGGTGACGTCCAGGGTGAGCCGCTCGTCGACCGTGTAGTTGCGACTGACGACGTCACGCACCGCGACGTCCAGATCGTCGATCTCCGCCTCGGCCAGGAAACCCACCTTGCCGAGGTTGATGCCGAGCAGCGGCGCCTTCGCCGGGCGGGCCAACTCGGCGGCGCGCAGGAAGGTGCCGTCCCCGCCGAGCGCGAAGACGATCTCCGCGCCCTCGGCGGCCTTCTGGCCGGAGACCGGCACCACACCGGGCAGGTCGAGGTCCTCGGCCTCGTCGGCGACCACCCGTACCTCGAAACCCGCGTCGATCAGGTCGGCCGCGACCGACCGGGCGTGCTCCGTGCTGCGGCGACGGCCGGTGTGGGTCACCAGTAGAGCGGTCCGGCTCATCGGCTCGCCCGCCCGTCCTGGACCGGGTGGCGTCGCACCACCGTCGCCCCACTCCAACCGCGTGTCGTCGCGGCGCCCTCGCTGCGCGCGTTCACCCTGCGACCTCCTCCGCCGCCGCCGTCACGTCCGGCACGTCGCCGGCCGCTGTCGGGCCGTCCGGCCCGGCCGCCACCACGGCCCGCACCCGCTGCGGGTCGGCCGGCGGTGCGCCCCGGCGCAACCATACGAAGAACTCCACATTGCCGCTCGGCCCGGGCAGAGGGCTGGCCGCCACGTCGGCCAGACCGAGGCCGAGCGTGGCCGCCGCGGCAGCCACGTCCAGGACCGCTTCGGCACGCAGCTCCGGATCACGGACCACACCACCGGCGCCGACCCGTTCCTTGCCCACCTCGAACTGCGGCTTCACCATCAACGCCAGGTCACCGTCGTCGCGGGTGCAGCCGGCCAACGCCGGCAGCACCAACCGCAGCGAGATGAACGACAGGTCGGCCACCGTGAGGTCGACAGGCCCACCGATCGTGTCCGGTGTGAGGGTACGAACATTCGTGCGTTCCAGGACGCGGACCCGCTCGTCGGTGCGCAGCGACCAGGCGAGCTGCCCGTAGCCGACGTCCACGGCCACCACCTCGGCGGCGTCGGCGCGCAACAGCACGTCGGTGAAGCCACCGGTCGAGGCGCCGGCGTCCAGGCAGCGCCGGCCGGCGACCCGTAGCCCACCGGCACCGAACGCGGCCAGCGCGCCGGCCAGCTTGTGCCCGCCTCGGGAGACGTACTCCTCGGCCGGGTCCTCGCCTGTCACCAGCAGCGGATCGGCGGGGTCGACCATCGCGGCGGCCTTGCGCGCGACCACCCCGCGCAGCTGGACCC
Source organism: Micromonospora taraxaci (assembly GCF_007830095.1). Taxonomy (NCBI): domain Bacteria; kingdom Bacillati; phylum Actinomycetota; class Actinomycetes; order Micromonosporales; family Micromonosporaceae; genus Micromonospora; species Micromonospora taraxaci. Next base: position 4,873,381 of record NZ_VIWZ01000001.1, read on the forward strand.
GGCCGGCCTCCACCAGCCCGGCGGCCTGCTCCCGGGAGCGGGCCAGACCGCGCCGGACGAGTTCGGCGTCCAACCGGTTACGACGTGCCATGGGTGGTTCTCCGGTCTGCTTCAGGCCTGGTCGTGCCGCTCAGGTCTGGTCGATGGTGGCGAGGGTTTCCCGCAGCGTCTCGTAGGCCGCCTCGTACTGCGCGATCTGGTCGGCCGGGGCGAGCATCGCGGCGTTGGCCATGGCCTGCACGGCGGCGTCCACCGCCGGGTGCCGCGCCGGCTCGTCCCCGAGATCCGGCGGCGGACCGGGGCGGGCACCGGCCGGAGGACCCGGCCGGGGCGGGAACGAGCCGCCGGCGGGTGGCCCAGGTCGGGGCGGGGCACCACCGGCCGGCGGGCCGGGCCGGGGCGGGAACGTCCCGCCGGTCGGCGGGTGGGGCTGGCTCATTCGGTGGCGCCCGGTGGCTGCTTACGGACCGCCTTCTTGGCGGGCATGGCCGCCGGGGTCGGGGCCTCGTCGTCGGTGCGGCTGATCGTCGCCGGCGGCTTCTTCGCGATGGCCTTCTTGGCGACCGCCTTCTTGGCCACGGCCTTCTTCGCCACCGGCTGCACGGCCGCCGACTGCTCGGCCACCGCCTGCCCCGCCGCAGACTGCCCGGCCGCCGGCTTGTCGGGCGCATGAGCGGAGACCGGGGCACCCGCAGGGCCGTCGGACGGCACCAGACGGTCTCCCGGCCGCGCGGCGCGGGTCGGGTCCGGTCGCTCCGACGGGCTGGCGGTCGGCGTGTTCGCCGGCTCGGAGGCGCGCGCCTCGCGCAGCTGCCGTTCCAGGTCGTGCACGCGCCGGGTCAGCTCGGCCACCTCATCGGCGGTTGCCAGGCCGACCGCCCCGAGAGCACGGTCGACCTCGAAGCGGACCAGCTTGGTCAGCGCCTCCCGGTTGGCTGCGCCGGTGGTGACCAGTTCCTCGCCGAGCGCCTGGAGTTGGGCGGCGGTCGCGCCACCGGAGCCGACGAGGCGACGTGCCACGTCCTGGGCCTTCTTCCGGGGCGCCTCCGTGAGGCCCATGGCCAGTTCGAGGTAGGCGCGCCACGCGTCCTGCATGCCTGAGTCCTTCCACGGGGCGGGGTGTGCAGGTGTCACGCTACCGGGCACCCCGGACTGTGCCGTGCGGTACGGTGCCGAGGACGGCGTGGCGATCAGCAAGGGGGACATGTGGCCAGCGTGGACGAGTGCCGGCAGGCGTTGCAGGAGCTGGCCGCCCGGCTGGACCGCAACGCGGAGACGGTGCGCGAACGGATCGATCTGGACCGGACGCTGGCCTGCCGGATCACCGACCTGGACACCGCGTTCCACGGCCGCATCACCGGCGGGCGGCTGGTCGAGCTCACCGACGGCGACGACCCCAAAGCCAAGATCGCACTGAGCACGTCCAGCGATGACCTGCTCGCCCTGGTCCGCGGCGACCTCGACGTCACCAGGGCGGTGACCTCCCGCCGGGTGTCGATCAAGGCGAACCCGTTCGACCTGATGAAGCTGCGCAAACTGCTCTGACGAACGCCGCGCTGACCCGGCCAGAGGTCAGGCGGTGGCGCTGAGACCGAAGCTCTCCACCGCGTGCGCCGCGTCCGGGCCGATCGGGCGGATCTTCGGCAGCGCCGGCTCCGATGCCGACCAGGCCACCGCACAGAGCGCCGCCACCGCGTCCAACGGCCGACCCGACCCCGCCAACTCCAGCGCACCGTCGCGGTCGGTCACCGACCAGCCGCCGGCGTCCGCCGGGCCCGGGACCCGCACGACGGCAGCCGGGTCGAAGAGCCCCGCCAGGTCCCTCGCGACGTACGTGGGCCTCCGACGCGGCTCCGCGGCCAGCAGATCCGGTACGCCATGGACACCGGTGAGCACCAGCAGGCTGTCCAGGCCGGCGCGGCGCGCACCCTCGATGTCAGTGTCCAACCGGTCACCCACCACCAGGCTCCGGCCAGCGCCCCCGCGCCGAGCTGCCGTCTCGAACAGCGCCGACTCCGGCTTGCCGACCACCACGTCGGGGTCCCGTTCCAGCGCCGTGCGCAACACGGCCACCAGCGAACCGTTGCCCGGCAACGGGCCCCGTCCACTGGGCAGCGTACGGTCGGTGTTGGTGGCGATCCAGAGAGCACCAGCCCGCACCGCCACCGAGGCCTCGGCCAGCTCCGCCCAACCCACCTGCGGGCCGTACCCCTGCACCACAGCGGCCGGATTCTCGTCGGCCTTGGTGACCGGGGTCAGTCCGACCGCGCGCAACTCCGCGCGCAGGGCCTCCGCGCCGACCACCAGGACCGGCGCGCCAGCGGGGAGCCGGTCGCGCAGCACCTCGGCCGACGCCGCGGCGGAGGTGAGTACCTCCTCCGGTCGCGCCGGCACACCCATTCCCGTCAGCAGGGCCGCGACCTCGCTGGACCGACGCGACGCGTTGTTGGTGGCGTACGCCACCGCCACGTTCTCGTCGTGCAGCCGGGCCACTGCCTCGACGGCGCCGGGAATCGGCCGGTCGATCAGGTAGATCACACCGTCCAGGTCAAAGACGACCAGGGTGTACCCGTCGACCAGCCGCTCCCCGACGTCCGCACTCATCGCTGCGTCGGCCCCAACTCGTCGTCCCCGGCCGGCACGGTCCGCTCGGCGTCGACCGCGTCGTCGGACGTCGCCGTGCCGTCGGAGTCGGTGTCCGCAGCGGCGTTGCGCACGGCCTCGTCCGGGTGACGATCCTCGTCCTCGTCGTCGAAGCCCTCGTCATCGCCGGAGCGACCGACGACATCGTCCTGCTCGTCGTCGTCGAAGTCGTCGTCTTCGTCTTCGTCTTCGTCGTCGTCTTCGTCGCCGGTCAGGTCGGCGTCGGGTCGGGCCGGGACCGCTCCGGGAGCACCCGGGCCTGCGGCGATCTCCTCCGCGGCCTCGTCCTCCTCGTCGCCCTCGATGACGACACCGTCGAGCTCCAGCAGCCGCTCGGCGGCGTCGGTCTCACCCTCGGTGTCGACGTCGGCAGCGCGGGAGAACCACTCGCGGGCCTCCTCGCGCCGGCCCACGGCGAGCAGCGCGTCGGCGTACGCGTACCGCAGCCGGGCCGTCCACGGCACCGTGGCCTCACTGGTGAGGTCCGGGACCTGGAGCATCGCGACCGCGGCGTCCTTCTGCCCGAGGTCCCCCCGCGCGCCGGCGGCGACGATCAACAGCTCGATCGCCACGGCCTGGTCCAGCTTCTCCCGGTCGGCACCACGGAACAGGTCGATGGCCCGCTCCGGCCGGCCCAAAGCCCGCTCACAGTCCGCGAGCACCGCCAGGTGGCTCTGCAGCCCGCTCATCCGGTGGTACGTGCGCAGCTCGGCGATCGCCGTCTGCCACTCCCCCGCGTGGTACGCGGCCAGGCCGACAGCCTCGCGGACGGCGGAGATGCGCGACGCGAGCCGGCGCGCGGCCAGCGCGTGCGCCAACGCCTCCGCCGGGTCCTCGTCGATCAGCTGACCGGTTGCGACCAGGTGCCGAGCCACCGTCTCGGCGACCGGCTTGTTCAGCGAGAGCAGCTCAGCGCGAACGTCCTTGTCGAGGTCGGTCGCGACGATGTCGTCCGGCAGAGCCGGGGCAGAGTTACGGCCGCCCTCGAACGACTCGGCGCCACCAGCGCGGTCGTCGCGGCGGAACTCGCCCTCGCGGCGCGGCCGCTCGTCGGAGCGGGAAGCACCCGCCCGGTCACCGCCCCGGTAGCCGCCGTCGCGGTCGCCACCGCGGAAGCCGCCCGTACGGGGAGCGCCACCCTCGCGGCGGTCATTGCCCCGGAAGCCGCCCTCACGGTCACCACCACGGAAGCCACCGCCCTCACGACGATCGCCGCCGCGGAAACCACCTTCGCGACGGTCACCGCCGCGGAAACCGCCCTCACGGTCACCACCGCGGAAACCACCGCCCTCACGACGATCCCCGCCGCGGAAACCACCCTCACGGTCACCACCACGGAAGCCACCGCCCTCACGACGATCGCCCCCACGGAAACCACCCTCGCGAGGGGCGCCGGAGCGCGAACCATCACGGTCGCCCCCACGGAAGCCACCTTCGCGAGGAGCGCCGGAGCGCGAACCATCGCGGTCGCCGCTGCGGAAGCCACCTTCGCGACGGTCACCGCCGCGGAAACCGCCCTCGCGGTCACCACCACGGAAACCACCGCCCTCACGACGATCGCCCCCACGGAAACCGCCCTCGCGGTCGCCACCACGGAAGCCGCCACCCTCGCGGGACGCACCAGGCCGAGAACCCTCGCGGAAGCCGCCTTCGCGGCGGTCACCGCCACGGAAACCACCGTCACGGTCACCACCCTCGCGACGATCAGCGCCTCGGAAGCCGCCGCCCTCACGGCGGTCACCGCCGCGGAAACCACCCTCGCGGTCACCACCACGGAAACCACCGCCCTCACGACGATCGCCCCCACGGAAACCGCCCTCGCGGTCACCGCCACGGAAGCCGCCACCCTCGCGGGACGCACCAGGCCGAGAACCCTCGCGGGAACCGCCTTCACGACGGTCACCGCCACGGAAACCACCGTCACGGTCGCCGCCACGGAAGCCGCCGCCTTCACGACGGTCACCGCCACGGAAGCCACCCTCGCGGGACGGGCCGGAGTGCGTACGGTCTCCGCCGCCCTGATAGCCGCCTTCACGACGGTCACCACCGCGGAAACCGCCGCCCTCGCGACGGTCGCCGCCCCGGAAACCGCCCTCGCGGGGAGCACCGGAACGAGACCCGTCGCGGTCACCGCCACGGAAGCCGCCCTCACGGGGAGCACCGGAACGGGAGCCATCGCGGTCACCGCCACGGAAACCGCCCTCGCGACGGTCGCCGCCCCGGAAACCGCCCTCGCGACGGTCGCCGCCACCGAAGCCACCCTCGCGACGGTCGCCACCGCGGTAACCACCCTCACGCGGGGCGCTGGAGCGCGAGCTGTCCCGGTCGCCACCGCGGTAACCACCCTCACGCGGGGCGCTGGAACGCGAGCTGTCCCGGTCGCCACCACGGGAACCAGAGTCGCGACCGCCGGCGTATCCGCCGCGGGTGCCGCCACCGCTGTCGCGGTCGCCCCGGTACGGGGGCCGGTCTCGGTCGTCGCGGCGTGGGCCGCGGTCGCGTCCGCCCGCACCGTCGGTACGGTCTTCGTAACGACGGGGACGGTCTCCGCCCTGCGGTCCTGAACTCACAGGTACATCCTTCCTGATTGCGCCACCAATGGCGCTACGCAGTCGAGGGCCGACCCGGATGGGGCGGCCCTCGACTGGAAGATTGTCCGGCGGCGTCCTACTCTCCCACACCCTCACGAGTGCAGTACCATCGGCGCTGGAGGGCTTAGCTTCCGGGTTCGGAATGTAACCGGGCGTTTCCCCTCCGCCATGACCGCCGTAACTCTATGAACATATCAAACAACCCCGGCACGTCTCCACGTGGGTGTTCGCTTGTTCAGAGTTGCACAGTGGACGCGTAGCAGCTTAGTAGTCAAGTCCTCGGCCTATTAGTACCGGTCAACTGAACCCGTTACCGGGCTTACATTTCCGGCCTATCAACCCAGTCGTCTAGCTGGGGGCCTTACCCCACCAAGGTGGGTGGGATACCTCATCTTGAAGCAGGCTTCCCGCTTAGATGCTTTCAGCGGTTATCCCTTCCGAACGTAGCTAACCAGCCGTGCCCTTGGCAGGACAACTGGCACACCAGAGGTTCGTCCGTCCCGGTCCTCTCGTACTAGGGACAGCCCTTCTCAAGTATCCTACGCGCACGGCGGATAGGGACCGAACTGTCTCACGACGTTCTAAACCCAGCTCGCGTACCGCTTTAATGGGCGAACAGCCCAACCCTTGGGACCTGCTACAGCCCCAGGATGCGACGAGCCGACATCGAGGTGCCAAACCATCCCGTCGATATGGACTCTTGGGGAAGATCAGCCTGTTATCCCCGGGGTACCTTTTATCCGTTGAGCGACACCGCTTCCACTCGCAAGTGCCGGATCACTAGTCCCGACTTTCGTCCCTGCTCGACCTGTCAGTCTCACAGTCAAGCTCCCTTGTGTACTTGCACTCAACACCTGATTGCCAACCAGGCTGAGGGAACCTTTGGGCGCCTCCGTTACCTTTTAGGAGGCAACCGCCCCAGTTAAACTACCCACCAGACACTGTCCCTGAACCGGATAACGGTCCGAAGTTAGATACCCAAATCAACCAGAGTGGTATTTCAAGATTGCCTCCACCCATACTGGCGTATGGACTTCACCGGCTCCCACCTATCCTACACAAGCTAATTCGAGTACCAATGTCAAGCTATAGTAAAGGTCCCGGGGTCTTTCCGTCCTGCCGCGCGTAACGAGCATCTTTACTCGTACTGCAATTTCGCCGGGCCTGTGGTTGAGACAGTGGGGAAGTCGTTACGCCATTCGTGCAGGTCGGAACTTACCCGACAAGGAATTTCGCTACCTTAGGATGGTTATAGTTACCACCGCCGTTTACTGGCGCTTAAGTTCTCCGCTTCGCCCCGAAGAGCTAACAGGTCCCCTTAACGTTCCAGCACCGGGCAGGCGTCAGTCCATATACATCGAATTACTTCTTCGCATGGACCTGTGTTTTTAGTAAACAGTCGCTTCCCCCTGCTCTCTGCGGCCATACAACGCTCCACCCGCGCGGGGCTTCACGTCTCCGGCCCCCCTTCTCCCTAAGTTACGGGGGCAATTTGCCGAGTTCCTTAACCACAGTTCGCCCGATCGCCTCGGTATTCTCTACCTGACCACCTGTGTCGGTTTGGGGTACGGGCCGCTAAGAACTCGCTAGAGGCTTTTCTCGGCAGCATAGGATCACTGACTTCACCTGAATCGGCTCGGCATCACGTCTCAGCCTTCATGTGGTGCGGATTTGCCTACACCACGGCCTACACGCTTACCCCGGCACAACCACCGGCCGGGCTCAGCTACCTTCCTGCGTCACCCCATCGCTTGACTACTACCCGTCAGGTTCCCACGCTCCCCAACATCAACCCGAAGGTCTCCGTCAGTTTGGGTGGTTAGCACAACGAGGTTCATCAGGGACGCTCTTTCGCGGGTACGGGAATATCAACCCGTTGTCCATCGACTACGCCTCTCGGCCTCGCCTTAGGTCCCGACTCACCCAGGGCGGATTAGCCTGGCCCTGGAACCCTTGGTCATCCGGCGGAAGGGTTTCTCACCCTTCTTTCGCTACTCATGCCTGCATTCTCACTCGTGCCGCGTCCACAACTGGGTCACCCCGCTGCTTCACTCGCGGCACGACGCTCCCCTACCCATCCACACACCTGCACAAGGAATCACGTCCAAGCGAGGATAAAATGTGAATGCCACAGCTTCGGCGGTGTGCTTGAGCCCCGCTACATTGTCGGCGCGGAACCACTTGACCAGTGAGCTATTACGCACTCTTTAAAGGGTGGCTGCTTCTAAGCCAACCTCCTGGTTGTCTATGCGACCCCACATCCTTTTCCACTTAGCACACGCTTAGGGGCCTTAGCTGGTGATCTGGGCTGTTTCCCTCTCGACTACGAAGCTTATCCCCCGCAGTCTCACTGCCGCGCTCTCACTTACCGGCATTCGGAGTTTGGCTGATTTCGGTAAGCTTGTGGGCCCCCTAGACCATCCAGTGCTCTACCTCCGGCAAGAAACACGCGACGCTGCACCTAAATGCATTTCGGGGAGAACCAGCTATCACGGAGTTTGATTGGCCTTTCACCCCTAACCACAGGTCATCCCCCAATTTTTCAACATTGGTGGGTTCGGCCCTCCACGCGGTCTTACCCGCGCTTCAGCCTGCCCATGGCTAGATCACTCCGCTTCGGGTCTAGGACACGCGACTGAATCGCCCTATTCAGACTCGCTTTCGCTACGGCTCCCCCACACGGGTTAACCTCGCCACATGCCACTAACTCGCAGGCTCATTCTTCAAAAGGCACGCCGTCACCCCGCAAGGCTCCGACGGATTGTAGGCGAACGGTTTCAGGTACTATTTCACTCCCCTCCCGGGGTACTTTTCACCATTCCCTCACGGTACTTGTCCGCTATCGGTCACCAGGAAGTATTTAGGCTTACCAGGTGGTCCTGGCAGATTCACGGCAGATTTCAGGGGTCCGCCGCTACTCGGGAACACCCACAGAAGGTCAGCAACTTTCACCTACCGGACTTTCACCGTCTACGGTCAGCCATTCCAGACTGTTCGACTAGCCACTAACTTTGTAACTCCTCGAGCGCATGTCAGTACACTCAGCGGGGTCCCACAACCCCGACCACGCAACCCCTGACAGGTATCACACGCAGCCGGTTTAGCCTCGATCCGCTTTCGCTCGCCACTACTCACGGAATCACTAAATTGTTTTCTCTTCCTACGGGTACTGAGATGTTTCACTTCCCCGCGTTCCCTCCACACACCCTATGTGTTCAGGTGTGGGTGACACCACATGACTGGTGCCAGGTTTCCCCATTCGGACACCCTGGGATCACAGCTTGGTTGACAGCTCCCCCAGGCCTATCGCGGCCTCCCACGTCCTTCATCGGCTCCTGGTGCCAAGGCATTCACCGTTCGCCCTTGACAACTTGACCACAAAGATGCTCGCGTCCACTGTGCAATTCTCAACAAACGACCAACCCACAACCCGATCCGCCCCACACCAAACCCAACACTCGTTGGCGGTATGTGAGGCCAGGCCATGCCTGGCAGACTTCCAGCCCCCACAAGGAGGCTGGCCAAGTCTCTGAAACAACAACCAACGGTTGTTCTTTCAGGACCCAACAGGGTGCTTACATTCTCCCCCAGCCGCACCAGAAGCCACCGTTCCCACCACCCACGGGTGGCTGTACTAGGCGCCGCCGGCCGTTGCCAGGGCAAAACTTGCCAGTGTCTCCGCCATTCGAGCACCCCACCACCACATTCGGGTGATGCGGGCTCCTTACCGACTTTCGTCGGAAGGTGCTCCTTAGAAAGGAGGTGATCCAGCCGCACCTTCCGGTACGGCTACCTTGTTACGACTTCGTCCCAATCGCCAGCCCCACCTTCGACGGCTCCCTCCACAAGGGTTGGGCCACCGGCTTCGGGTGTTGCCGACTTTCGTGACGTGACGGGCGGTGTGTACAAGGCCCGGGAACGTATTCACCGCAGCGTTGCTGATCTGCGATTACTAGCGACTCCGACTTCACGGGGTCGAGTTGCAGACCCCGATCCGAACTGAGACCGGCTTTTTGGGATTCGCTCCACCTCACGGTATCGCAGCCCATTGTACCGGCCATTGTAGCATGCGTGAAGCCCTGGACATAAGGGGCATGATGACTTGACGTCATCCCCACCTTCCTCCGAGTTGACCCCGGCAGTCTTCGATGAGTCCCCGCCATAACGCGCTGGCAACATCGAACGAGGGTTGCGCTCGTTGCGGGACTTAACCCAACATCTCACGACACGAGCTGACGACAGCCATGCACCACCTGTGACCGCCCCCGAAGGACCCCCCATCTCTGGAGGTTTTGCGGCCATGTCAAACCCAGGTAAGGTTCTTCGCGTTGCATCGAATTAATCCGCATGCTCCGCCGCTTGTGCGGGCCCCCGTCAATTCCTTTGAGTTTTAGCCTTGCGGCCGTACTCCCCAGGCGGGGCGCTTAATGCGTTAGCTGCGGCACAGGGAACCGGAGAGGCCCCCCACACCTAGCGCCCAACGTTTACAGCGTGGACTACCAGGGTATCTAATCCTGTTCGCTCCCCACGCTTTCGCTCCTCAGCGTCAGTATCGGCCCAGAGACCCGCCTTCGCCACCGGTGTTCCTCCTGATATCTGCGCATTTCACCGCTACACCAGGAATTCCAGTCTCCCCTACCGAACTCTAGCCTGCCCGTATCGACCGCAGGCTTGGGGTTGAGCCCCAAGTTTTCACGGTCGACGCGACAAGCCGCCTACGAGCTCTTTACGCCCAATAAATCCGGACAACGCTCGCACCCTACGTCTTACCGCGGCTGCTGGCACGTAGTTGGCCGGTGCTTCTTCTGCAGGTACCGTCACTCTCGCTTCGTCCCTGCTGAAAGAGGTTTACAACCCGAAGGCCGTCATCCCTCACGCGGCGTCGCTGCATCAGGCTTCCGCCCATTGTGCAATATTCCCCACTGCTGCCTCCCGTAGGAGTCTGGGCCGTGTCTCAGTCCCAGTGTGGCCGGTCGCCCTCTCAGGCCGGCTACCCGTCGTCGCCTTGGTAGGCCATCACCCCACCAACAAGCTGATAGGCCGCGAGCCCATCCCAAGCCGAAAAACTTTCCACCACCAGCCATGCGGCCAGCAGTAATATTCGGTATTAGCCCCCGTTTCCGAGGGTTATCCCAAAGCTTGGGGCAGGTTGCTCACGTGTTACTCACCCGTTCGCCGCTCGAGTACCCCGAAGGGCCTTTCCGCTCGACTTGCATGTGTTAAGCACGCCGCCAGCGTTCGTCCTGAGCCAGGATCAAACTCTCCAACAAAAAACTATGTTGAACAGCATCCTGACAACAAACAAATGTTGCCAAAGGAATCCCAACCAGCCAGCAAAAACTGACCAGTCCGGGGTATAAATCATAATTGGCACTGGCTTTACAAGCACCCTGTTGAGTTCTCAAAGAACAACCACACACCGACCAGAAGCCCCACATTCCGTGGAACCCCAACCGGGGCTTTACCGCTCTGCGTTCCTAGCGCTTTCAGCGCCAGGCACTTTTACTACGTTACCCGCTGGTTTCCGCTGTGTCAAACCGGTGTTTCGCAGTTCGTCATGCTTCGTCCAGTCATGCGGGCACCATGTCTCGATCGGCTTGCGCCGCTCTCGTCACGGATTTGGCAGGCCGGCCGCTGCGGTTTCCCGCGAGCTCGCCCGGTGCCCTGCCGGTCGTAAACACTACCCGGTCGGCTTCGCCGCACCAAATCCGCCTCGCGGCCAATCCGGCGAGCCCCGCCCGGCCGTGTCTCACAGGAGCGAACCCCTGCTTGACCCGGTCACCAGCTTGGTTCGCGGCCTCAGGACTTTCGTCCCGTTTGCCCCGTTCCGCGCTGGCAGAGAGAAAGTTACGCGCCCGGCGGGATGATCGTCAAATCCGCCGGACGCGTCCCCCGTCACATCGTCGACACTCGGCTATTCGCCCAGCTCAACGCCGGCGAACGAGCGCTTGCCGCGGCGCAGCACCAGGTACCGCCCGTGCAGCAGATCGGCTGGCGAGACCTCGGCGTCCACCTCGGTCACCCGGTTGTTGTTCACGTAGGCGCCACCCTCGGCGATCACCCGGCGAGCCTCCTTGAGGCCGTTCACGAGCCCGGAGTCACGCAACAGGCCCGCCACATCCGGCAGCTCACCGGAGAGCCGCACCAACCCGGCCTCCGTCAGCGCCGCGCGGAGCGTCTCTGGTGCCAACTCCTCCAGCGAGCCGCGGCCGAAGAGCGCCTGGCTGGCGGCGATCGCCTGTCGGGTCTCGTCGGCACCGTGCACAAGGGTGGTCAACTCCTCGGCGAGCGCCCGCTGCGCCAACCGGGCCGCCGGTCGTTCGGCGGTCGCCTTGGCGAGCTCCTCCAGCTCGTCGCGGCTCCGGAAGCTGAAGTACCGCAGGTAGCGGTCGACCTCCTGGTCCTCGACGTTGAGCCAGAACTGGTAGAACGCGTACGGGCTGGTCATCGTCGGGTCGAGCCAGACCGCGCCGCCCTCGGTCTTGCCGAACTTCGTGCCGTCGGACTTGGTGACCAGCGGCGTCGTGAACGCCTGCACCGGCCCCGCGCCTCGCCGGCGTACGTAGTCGACGCCCGCGGTGATGTTGCCCCACTGGTCGGACCCGCCGAACTGCAGCTGGCAGCCGTGTCGGCGGTGCAGCTCGAAGAAGTCGTTGGCCTGGAGCAGCTGGTAGCTGAACTCGGTGAAGCTGATGCCGGTCTCCAGCCGGGCCCGTACCACCTCCCGCGCGAGCATCTTGTTCACCGGGAAGTGCTTGCCCACGTCGCGCAGGAACTCGACGACCGACATCTCGCCGGTCCAGTCCAGGTTGTTGACGACCTGGGCCGCGTTCTCGCCGGTGTACGACACGAAGGGGGCCAGCTGGTCGCGGATGCGCTCCACCCACCCGGCGATCACGTCGGGCGGGTTGAGGGTCCGCTCGGCGCTCTCCTTCGGGTCACCGATCTGCCCGGTCGCCCCGCCGACCAGCAGCAACGGGCGGTGGCCGGCGAGTTGCAGCCGGCGGGCCATGGTGACCTGCATCAGCGAGCCGACGTGCAGGCTCGCCGCGGTGGGGTCGAAGCCCACGTAGTACGTGGCGGACTTCCCACCGTCGAGCAGCTCGCGCAGCTCGTCGAGGCCGGTCGAGTCCTGTATCAGGCCACGCCAGAGCAGGTCGTCGGTCAGGGAGTCCCGCCGGGGCGGCGGGAGGCTACTGTCGGTCACGGTCACCGATTCTCCCCCATCGCCGGCACCGACCCGTACCGGGTTTGCCGCAACCCGCCACGGTTAGGCTTGCGCCAAGTTGATCGAGGAGGGATTCGCCGTGGAGATTCCGGACGTGACGGGTGGTCTCGTCGCCCTGCTCGGCCTGACGTTCAAGGAGGCGTCCCCCGACCGGGTCGTCATCAGCTGGCAGGTTCGACCGGAGCTGCACCAGCCGTACGGCATCCTGCACGGCGGGGTGTACTGCTCGGTCGTGGAGACCGCGGCGAGCGTGGGTGGCGGCCTCTGGCTGGCCGACCGGGGCACCGTGGTCGGGGTGTCGAACCAGACCGACTTCCTGCGGGCCGTCCGCGACGGGGAACTGACCGCCGTCGGCACTCCGGTGCACCGGGGCCGCAGCCAGCAGCTGTGGCAGGTGGAGATCACCGACGCCGACGAACGCCTGGTCGCCCGTGGTCAGGTGCGGCTGCAGAACCTCTCACGCGACTGAGCTACGGCCCTCCGGTCGGGCTCAGCTCCGGGCCTCGTCCAACACCGGCTCCGGGGTCTGCTCGGCGTCGCTGTCGCTGTCTTCGGGTACGCGGCTGAGCCGTACCTCGGTGATCGCCCGGTGGTCGATGCCGGCCACCACCAGCACCCAACCGTCCAGCGTGACGTCCTCCCCGGCGACGGTGGGAATGTGCCCGAGCCGGGCCAGCACCAGCCCGGCGACTGTGGTGTAGTCACCGGCCGGGCGCGACGGCAGCTCCACGCCGATGTCCGGGAGGTCGTGCACCGGGAAGGTGCCGGGCAGCAGGAGCGCACCGTCGGGGTCGCGGCGCACCGAGCGCACATCCCGGTCGGTCTCGTCGTAGATCTCGCCGACGATCTCCTCCAGGATGTCCTCCAGCGTCACGATGCCGTCAACGGCGCCGCGCTCGTCCACGACCAGCGCGATGTGCTGGCGCTCGGCCTTGAACTGGCGCAGCGCCTCCACCACCGGTAGCGAGTCGGGCAGCAGCATGGGGGGCCGGGCGATTTCGTCGACCGGGCGGTCGTCGGGCACTCCCACCAGGTCCCGCAGGTGGATCACGCCGGCCGTGTCGTCCAGGCCGCCGTGGCGCACGACCGGCGCCCGGGAGTGCCCGGTGGCGGCCAGCACGAGCCGCGCGGCCTCCGCCGTGGTCCCGCTGTCGAGCGTGAAGACCTGCAACCGGGGTACGAGGACAGCCCGCAACCGCCGGTCGGCGATCTCCACGGCGCCCGCGATGATGGTGCGCTGCTCCTTGGTGAAGCCGTGGTTGCCGGCGACGATGTCCCGCAGCTCGTCCGGGCCGATCTCCTCCGGCTCGTGTTTGGGGTTGAGCCCGGCCAAACGGACCACCACGTCGCTGGTGGCGCCGAGCGCCCAGACGGCTGGCCGGGTGAGGCTGGCGAGCAGGTCGAGTGGGCGGGCCACCAGCAGCGCCCACCGCTCGGCGGACTGCATGGCGATCCGCTTGGGCGCCAGCTCCCCGAAGACCAGGGTGACGAAGGTCAGCGCGAGGGTGACCGCCACGATCGCCACCGTTTCGGCGGCGCCGCCGAACACCCCGAGCAGCGGCACCAGGGGTTTGGCCAGCGAGACCGCCGCGGCGGCGGAGGCCAGGAAACCGGCGAGGGTGATGCCGATCTGGATGGTGGCGAGGAAGCGGTTCGGGTCCTTGGCGAGCCGGGCCAGCACCCGCCCTGCCCGGCTGGTGCGCTCCAACCGCTGGATCTGGCTGTCCCGCAGTGACACCAACGCCATCTCGCTGCCGGCGAAGAGCGCGTTGATCACGACCAGGATTCCGACCAGGGCCAGTTGGCTCCCGTAGCTCTGCACGCCCGGTTCGCTCCCTCTCCGGTGGTGGCACCGGCCGGTACGCGCGGCGCCCCGCCGGTCGGTGAGCCCGCCCGGCGTAGGCGTGTCTTTGCCCCGTCCCGCGCCGGCCGAATCCTGCCGCAGCGAGGGTACGCCGAATCGGTGCCACCCGGGACGCCGGTGACGCCGCTGCCCGGCCGGGCGTCGGTGACGCTAGGCCAATCGGGCGGCGGTGACGCTAGGCCGGGCCGGGGGTCGGTGAGGTCGGCAGGTCGAGGACGTACGAGTCGCCCTCCGGGCGGAATCCGAGCCGGTGGTAGTAGGGGGCGACCATCCGGGGCGGGCTGACCACCCGGTGGAAGCCCCGTTCGGTGAACAGGTGGCTGCGCCGGTAGACGAATTCACCAGGGGTGAAGTCGCGGAACTTCGGGGTCACGTAGTCCAGGTCGATCTGGGCGACGCCGCGCGCCTCGGCGTGCGACAGCACCACCCCGACCACCTCGTCGGCCGTCACCACCAGGAACGCGGAGCACCCCGCCGCACTCGGATCCCAGTGGAAGCCGGGGTTGAACCGGGCGATGTCGGCAGCGTGCACCCGCAGCGTGTGCGCGAGGAACTGGTCGCCGACGCCGACCTCCACCACCTGGTAGGTCTTCTCGTCGTGCCGGGTGGCGAGCATGCCGCGCAGATACCAGATGTTGATCACCGCGAGCACGACGTTGAGCCCGACGCCGGGCCAGACCTCGATCGCGGCGTTGTAGCCGATCAGCACGAAGCAGCCGACGAGGTTGAGCGCCCGCAACCGCAGGATGCGCGACTGCAGCAGCGACCAGACCAGCACCGCGGAGCCGGCCCAGCCGACGAGATCCAACCAGTTCACGCCGCGAGACTAGTGCCCGCCCAGGTCAGGGCCGTCGGCGGGCAGCTCCAGCAGCCACTCCTCGACGTCTTCGCCGCGGCCGTTCGCGTACCCCGAGTCTTCACCGACCACCGCGAACCCGCACTTGCGGAGCACCGCGAGGGAGGCGGCGTTGTCCTTTGCGGCGCGGGCGTGCACCGGCCGGGGCAGCTCGCGCAGCAGGGCGGCCAGGGCCGCCGTGGCGTAGCCCCGACCCCAGCGCGCCGGGTCGATCCAGTAGCTGACCTCGGTCTGCCCCTCGGCCGGCCAGGCGCTCACGTAGCCGACCACCTCGCCGTCGACCTCGGCGGTGCGGACCAGGTTCGCCGGGTTGGTGAGCACCCGGGCCCAGTGTGCGGCGAACTCCCGACGGTCGGACGGGTCCTTGGGGCCGAACGCGGCCATCCGGTTGGCCTCCGGGTCCTGTTGGTGCAGGAAGAACTCGACGAGATCGTCTTCCTGGACCGGGCGGAGCCGCACTTCGGAAGTCATCGGCCGAGGGTACGCAGTGGCTGCGACAGTGCGGGACCTCTGGCCCGCCGACCGTACCGTCCGGCCCTGCCGACAGCCCTCGACATATTGGTACCAACAGATGGAGAGGTCCGTGCGGTAAACGAAGGTGGGAGGCCGGAGCCATGCCCAAGTACGTCTACGACTTCATCGAGGGTGACCGGGGCAGGGCCGACCTGCTGGGCGGCAAGGGCGCGAACCTGAGCGAGATGACACGGCTGGGGTTGCCGGTGCCGCCGGGGTTCACCATCAGCACCGACGCCTGCCGGGCGTACCTGGCGACTGGCGCACCGCCGGACGGGCTTTTCGCCGAGGTCAACGCGCACCTTCGGGATGTGGAGGCGCGACTGGACCGGCGACTCGGCGACCCGCGCGACCCGCTGCTGCTGGCGGTCCGCTCCGGTGGCCGGTACTCGATGCCGGGGATGATGGACACGGTCCTGGACATCGGGCTCAACGACAGCACGGTCGGCGGGCTGGCAGCGCACAGCGGTGACGCCCGGTTCGCCTGGGACTCGTACCGACGGTTGATCCAGATGTTCGGTCGTACGGTGCACGGGCTGCCGGCGGAGGATTTCGAGCGGGAGTTGGAGGCGCTACGCGCGACGGCCGGCCCGGCCGGGCCGAACGCCGAGCAGTTGCGCGACCTGGTGGAGACGTACAAGAAGATCTTCGCCGCCCAGGTGGGGCACGAGTTTCCGCAGGCCCCGCACGAGCAGCTCTACCTGGCCATCCGGTCGGTGTTCGAGTCGTGGAACTCCCAGCGGGCACGGTTGTACCGCCACCAGGAGCACATCCCGGACGACCTGGGTACGGCGGTCAACATCATGGCGATGGTCTTCGGCAACCTCGGCCCGAACTCCGGCACCGGTGTGGCGTTCACCCGTGACCCGGCCAGCGGCGCGCCCGGCGTCTACGGCGACTACCTCGCCAACGCCCAGGGTGAGGACGTGGTGGCAGGCATCCGCAACACGGTCGGCCTGCCCGAGCTGGCGCGCATCGACCCGGTGAGTTACCGCCGGCTGCTCGAAATCATGGCGACGTTGGAGCGGCACTACCGGGACCTGTGCGACATCGAGTTCACCATCGAGCGGGGGCGGCTCTGGATGCTGCAGACCCGGGTGGGCAAGCGGACGGCGGCGGCCGCGTTCGTGATCGCCGCGCAGCTGGTCGACGAGGGGCTAATCACGCTGGACGAGGCGCTGCACCGGGTCACCGGCGCTCAGCTGGCCCAGCTGATGTTCCCCGCGTTCGACCTGGCCGGCGCGCCGCGACCGCTCGCCGTCGGCCTCGGCGCCTCCCCCGGCGCCGCGGTGGGGCGCGTCGTCTTCGACTCCGCAGCCGCCGAGGCGGCGGACGGACCGGTGATCCTGGTCCGCCGGGAGACCAACCCGGACGACCTACCCGGCATGATCGCCTCGGCCGGTGTGCTCACGTCGCGCGGCGGCAAGACCTCACACGCCGCCGTGGTGGCTCGGGGCATGGGGCGTACCTGCGTCTGCGGGGCGGACGCGCTGCGCATCGACGCCGAGCGCGGCGAATTCACCGTCGGCGACCGGGTCGTCCGGGCCGGTGAGGTGGTCTCGATCGACGGGATGACCGGAAAGGTCTACCCCGGCGAGTTGCCGGTTCGGCCCTCGCCGGTCGCCCGCTACCTCGCGGGTGAGCTGGCGCCAGAGGCCGACCCGCTGGTCGTGGCGGTGCACCGGCTACTCGGGCACGCCGACGCGGTGCGCCGGCTGGGCGTACGCGCCAATGCGGACTCCGGGGCGGACGCCCGGCTGGCCCGACGCCTCGGTGCCACCGGCATCGGGCTGTGCCGCACCGAGCACATGTTTCTCGGGGCGCGTCGGGAGCTGGTGGAGCGGCTGATCCTGGCCGAGGGCCCGGATGAGGTGACCGCGGCGCTGGACGCGTTGCTGCCGTTGCAGCGGGCCGACTTCGTGGAGATCCTGACCGCGATGGACGGGCTGCCGGTGACCATCCGCCTCATTGACCCGCCACTGCACGAGTTCCTGCCACCGCTGCACGAGCTGACCGCGCGGGTGGCCCGCGCCGAGGCGCGCGGCGAGGATCCGGGCCGTGACGGCAGGCTGCTGCGGGCCGTACGCCGGATGCACGAGGCCAACCCGATGCTCGGGCTGCGCGGGGTGCGGCTCGGGCTGATGATACCGGGACTGTTCGCGATGCAGGTCAGGGCGATCGCCGAGGCCGCGGCGCAGCGGAGACGCGACGGCGGTGACCCGCGCCCGGAGATCATGGTGCCGTTGGTCGGCGATGTGCGGGAACTCCGCGCGGTGCGCGCCGAGATCGAACCGGTCCTCGCCGGGGTGCCGGACGCGCCGGAGATCCTCCTCGGCACGATGATCGAGGTGCCGAGGGCGGCGCTGACCGCCGGGGAGATCGCCGGCGCGGCGCACTTCTTCTCGTTCGGCACCAACGACCTGACCCAGACCGTGTGGGCGTTCTCCCGCGACGACGTGGAGGGCTCGTTCTTCGACGCCTACCTGGAGCGGGGGATCCTTGAGCTGTCTCCTTTCGAGCGCATCGATCCTGTCGGCGTGGGCCGCCTGGTCCGGCTGGCCGTCGCCGAGGGTCGGGCGGCCCAACCGAAACTCACCATCGGGGTGTGCGGCGAACACGGCGGAGACCCCGACTCGATCGCGTTCTTCGCGGACGCCGGCGTGGACTACGTCTCCTGCTCGCCGTATCGGGTGCCGATCGCCCGGTTGGCCGCCGGACGGGCCGCCGTCGACGCCACCACCGGCACGTCCGACTCCCGATAGGAGGCAGCGCCATGACCGCGATCCTCAACCCCACCGGCGCCGCACCGCTGAGCCCACCCCCGACCCGGCGGACGCCCGAGCCGGTGGCCGCGCCGGTCAGTGTGGGACCGGTGGGCCCGGTGCTGGAACTGCCGGGCACGCCGGAGTCCGCGCTGGTGCCGGTGGTCCGCGACGGCCGGGCGATCGGAGCGTACGTCCTCTCCGGCGGACGGGTCCGGTACCGGCCGGTGACCGACCCGGACCGGCTGCTCGCCGCGGCGACCGGCGCGTTCGCGGTCGCCGTGCTCACCGCCGCCGTGGCGGTGGTGGGTCGGCGCAAGCCGCCGGCGATCGGCGCGGTGACGATGGGGCCGGGCGGCTGGGTCAGCCTGCGCGGCGTACGCACGCCGGCGCTGCGCCCGACGACACCGCGTCCCTGGTGGGCGCGGGCACTGCGAGCCCACCGGCTGGTCGTCGAACGCTGAGCGCGAAGCTGCCGGGGTCGGTCTGCGACCCCGGCAGGCGCTCAGCTCAGGCGACGACGGCCGCGACGGCCAGCGCGGCAGCCACCAGGGAACTCGCCACCGACAACACGCGACGCCACGGCACCTTCGCGTCGACAGTCGGCAGAGCACGCCACCGGGCCGCCGCCTGGGCGATCCCCACCGCGGACAGGCCGGCCCCGACCGGCCACAGCCAGGCCGGCACCACCGACCAGTCCCCCATCCGGTGCCCCAAGGCGAGGTAAGCCACCCCCCACACCGTCGCCGCCAGCAGCGTCACCCGGTCCAGTTCGCGGCGGCGGGCGGTGCCCAGCAGCGACAGGCCGCCGAGAAAGGTGAAGGCCACCGCGAGACCGATACCGATCCAGACCGGGACAACCGGGGCGGCCGCCTCGGCCTCCTCCTGCGGCACTCCGAGCAGCCGCAGACCGATCGGTTCAACACCCTTGTCGGTGTTGCCGAGCACCACGACCGCTCTGCCGGTGGCGCGTTCGAAGCCGACGTAGGACCGGAATCCGCTGGTCGCGCCGTTGTGCCACACCACCTCGCGGTCACCGTGCCGGGTGGTGAACCAACCGTACCCGATGCGGGTGTCGCCGTCCTCGCGGAAGCGGGCGGTCGCTGCGTCGGCGCCCGGCGCGGTGCCCGCGAGGGTCGCCGCGGCCAACCGGGCCAGATCCTCCGCCGTGGACCAGGCGCCGGTGCCGGCCGGGGCGTACCCGGCGCCCGTCCACGGGTCGAGCAGCCTCCCGGCGGCCCGACTGCCGTGGGCGCGTTCGGCCGGCAGGTCGTCGGCGCGGGTGGCGACGCTGGTGGCCGTCATGCCGAGCGGCCGTAGCAGCCGGTCGTGCAGCAGCTCGGGGTACGCGAGGCCGGCCTTCGCGGCAAGCGCGTGACCAAGCACGGATGGCCCGAAGTTGGAGTAGTGGACCTCGCCGCGCTCGTCGTCGTCGGTGCTGACCCGTTCGGTGGCGCTGCGGATGGTGTCGACGTCCTGCCCGGCGTAGGGGTTTCCGCCGGAGAGATTGGACAACAGCACGCGTGCCCAGGCCAGCGGGGAGCCGAGGGCCAGCCGGGGCAGACCGGCACGGTGGCTGGCGAGTTCGGCGAGCGTGACGTCGCGGGCGGGGCCGGTGACCTCGGGCCAGGTGGCGCCGAGCCGGTCGTCGGGGCCGACGACACCGGCGGCGGCCTGGTCGGCGAGGAGCATGCCGGTGAGCGCCTTGGTGACCGAGCCGATCTCGAACGGGGTGCCGGGCTCGACGGGCCGACCGGCGGGATCACGGTGGCCCAGGCCAGCGGTGCGGATCCGGCCGTTCTCCACCAGGGCGACGGCGAGCCCACGGTGCCCCGACGGATCGGGCACTGCCGACCGTGCGGCTGCGGCCAGGTCGCGATCGCCACTGGTCTGCGTGCCCAGTCGGGGCGCCCGGGGCATCAGCGCCACCCCGACCAGGCCGGCGATCAGCGCGACGACGAGGGCGGTAACGGTCGTTCGGCGCATGGTCGTTCCTCCGTGGGGGTGGTCGGATGCGCGGCCGAGCCGCGTCTGGTCAACGGCCGGCGGCGGTGAGGATGGCCAGCAGCGGCACCACGCGTTCGGCCGGGACCGCGTACCGTCCTCGGCCGGCGCTGCGCAGCCAGCCGGCGGCGGTGATCTGGCGCAGGTGGTGGTGCAGTTGGCCGGTGGTGCCCAACTCCTCGATCTCGGCCAGCTCGCTGGTGCTCTGCCGACCGCCGAGGACCTCCCGCAGCAGGCGCAGCCGCACCGGATGGGCCAACGCGGAGAGGGTGCCGGCCAGCTCCGTCCAGTCGGCGGCGAGCAGGTCGTCGACGGTGCGGCCGTACTGCCAGTCGTAGTGCTGGTCGGCGACGCGGACGGTGCCGGTGTAGAGGACCGCGCCTGTGCCATCGGCCGGCAGTCGTTGCTTGAGGCCGTCGAGCGCCCAGAAGGCGCCCTCGGGAGCGGGCGGCGTCGGCGGTGCGACCGTCATCCGCTCGGTCAGGGTGGCGACCTGCGCCTCCAGTGCGGCAAGCCGCTCCTCCATCGTGCTCATACGTCGATATTACGAAGTTACGTACTTCCGTGCAAGACGAGAGCGACATCCGTGACTTTGGTCCCGGCCGGTCGCGGTCTCGTGCCCCTGCCCCGCTCCGGCACCGCGGCCCAGGCTGGTCCCGGAAGCGGAGAAACGACCCAGGAGGTCCCCGATGCGCGCAACAGTCGTCACCGCGTTCGACCGTCCACTGGAGATGCGCGACCTGCCCGTGCCAGAACCCGGCCCCGGCGAGATGCTGGTCCGGATCGAGGCGAGCGGGCTGTGCCACACCGACATCCACGCCGCCCGTGGCGACTGGCCGGTCCGGCCGAACCCGCCGGTCGTGCCCGGCCACGAGGGCGTCGGCATCGTCGAGCGGATCGGCCCCGGCGTCACCGAACACGCCGTCGGCGACCGGGTGGCCCTGCCCTGGCTCGGCTGGGCCTGCGGCACCTGCTCCTACTGCGTGACCGGCTGGGAGACCCTCTGCGAGTCGCAGCGCAACACCGGCTACAGCATCGACGGCGCGCACGCGGAGTACGCCGTGACCGCCGCCCGTTACGCGGTACGCGTACCCGACGGTGTCGACCCGTTCGAGGCGGCACCGTTGACCTGCGCCGGAGTCACCACGTACAAGGCCGTGAAGGTGGCCGGGGTACGCCCCGGCGACCGGGTGGCGATCTTCGGCATCGGCGGGCTCGGCCACCTGGCGCAGCAGTACGCGCAACTCTTCGGCGGCGAGACCATCGCCGTCGACGTCACCGCCGAGAAGCTCGCCCTGGCTACCGCGCTCGGCGCCGCGCACACCGTGAACGCCGTCCAGGTCGACCCGGTCGACGCGATCACCCGCCTCGGTGGAGCCGACGTGGCGATCGTCCTCGCCGCGAACCCCACGGTGATCGAGCAGGCGCACCGGTGCCTGCGTCGCGGCGGGCGGCTCGTGCTGGTGTCCCTGCCCAAGGAGAACACGATCGCCCTGCCGGTCTTCGAGACGGTGCTCAAGGGGATCACGGTGGTCGGCTCGATCGTCGGCACCCGCGCCGACCTCGCCGAGGTGTTCCGGCTGCACGCCGCCGGGCGGACCCGGGTCGCCTACGAGATCCGCAAGCTCGACGACATCAACACGGCGGTCGAGGACGTCCTCGCCGGCCGGGTCGCCGCCCGTCTGGTTCTCCAGCCATGACCGCCCTCCGATCGTCACCCCCGAGCGCCCGGGCGGGAGCGGCCGCGCTCGGCACCGCCCCCCGCGCACCCTGGCGGGGGTTCACCCACGGCACGTGGCAGGACACGATCGACGTCGCCGACTTCATCCGGGTCAACCACGAGCCGTACACCGGCGACGGCAGCTTCCTCACCGGTCCGACCTGCCGCACCCTCGAGGTCTGGGGCGCGCTGGCGAAGCTCTTCGTCGAGGAACGCCGACGCGGTGTCCTCGACATCGACACCGCCACCCCGTCGACGATCACCGCGCACGCCCCCGGCTGGATCGACCGGGACAAGGAACTCATCGTCGGCCTGCAGACCGACGCGCCACTGCGCCGCGCCATCATGCCGACCGGCGGCCTGCGGATGGTGGAGACCGCACTGCGGGTGTACGGGTACCAACCCGACCCGACGGTGCACCAGATCTTCACCAACTACCGGAAGACGCACAACGACGCGGTCTTCGACGCGTACCCGGCCGACGTGCTGGCCGCGCGGCGCTCGCACATCATCACCGGGCTGCCCGACGCGTACGGGCGCGGAAGGATCATCGGCGACTACCGCCGGGTCGCGTTGTATGGCGTGGACCGGCTGATCGCCGAGCGCCGGACGGTCCGGGAGGCCCTCGACGACCGGCCGTCGACCGACGACGTGATCCGCGACCGGGACGAGTTGGCCGAGCAACTCCGAGCTCTGGACGAACTGAAGCGGATGGCCGCGAGCTACGGCTACGACATCTCCGGGCCGGCCACGACCGGCCAAGAGGCCATCCAGTGGTTGTACTTCGCGTACCTCGCCGCCACCAAGGAACAGAACGGCGCGGCGATGTCGCTCGGGCGCACCGCCACGTTCCTCGACGTCTACCTGCGGCGCGACCTCGCCGAGGGGCGGCTGACCGAGATGGACGCGCAGGAGCTGATCGACGACTTCGTGATCAAGCTGCGAATCATCCGGTTCCTGCGCACCCCGGAGTACGACGAACTCTTCTCCGGTGACCCCACCTGGGTCACCGAGTCGCTCGGCGGGATGGGCGTCGACGGCCGGCCGCTGGTGACCCGCACCAGCTTCCGCTACCTACAGACCCTCTACAACCTCGGTCCGGCCCCGGAGCCCAACCTGACAGTGCTCTGGTCGCCGCGGCTACCCGACGGGTTCAAGCGGTTCTGCGCTCAGGTTTCGCTGGACACCAGCGCCATCCAGTACGAGAACGACGAGCTGATCCGCCCGGCGTACGACGACGACACCGCCATCGCCTGCTGCGTGTCCGCACTGCGGGTCGGCCGGGACATGCAGTTCTTCGGGGCGCGGGCGAACCTGGCGAAGGCGCTGCTCTACGCGATCAACGGCGGTCGCGACGAGCTGAGCGGCGAACAGGTCGCCCCGGCGACACCACCGGTGGACGGCGAGGTCCTCGACTACGACACCGTGCTGGCCGCGTACGACCGGACGCTGGACTGGCTCGCCGAGACGTACGTCGACGCCCTGAACGTGATCCACCACCAGCACGACCGGTACGCCTACGAACGGCTGGAGATGGCGTTGCACGACCACCCGGTGCGCCGGTTCATGGCCACCGGCATCGCCGGCCTGTCGGTGGCGGTGGACAGCCTCGCCGCGATCCGCTACGGCCGGGTGACGGTGCTGCGGGACGCCAGCGGCCTCGCGGTCGACTACGTCGTGGAGGGTGCGCCCCCCACCTACGGCAACAACGACGACCGGGCCGACTCCATCGCCGTGTGGCTGACCGAGGCGTTCGCGGCGAAGTTGCGCCGGCAGCGCACCTACCGCGACGCCGAGCTGACCATGTCGGTGCTCACCATCACCTCGAACGTGGTGTACGGCAAGCACACCGGCAACACCCCGGACGGCCGGCGCGCGGGCGAGCCCTTCGCCCCCGGGGCGAATCCGATGAACGGGCGCGACAACCACGGCTTGGTCGCGGCGGCGCTGTCGGTGGCGAGGCTGCCGTACGACGCCGCCCGCGACGGGATCTCGCTGACCGGAACGGTCACCCCCGACGGGTTGGGGCGAACCCGCCAGGAGCGCATCGACAACCTGGCCGGGGTGCTCGACGGGTATACCGACGCTGGTGGGTTCCACCTCAACGTCAACGTCCTGGACCGGGCCACCCTCGTCGACGCGATGGCGCACCCGGAGCGCTACCCGCAGCTGACCGTGCGGGTCTCCGGGTACGCGGTGAACTTCGTCCGGCTCACGCCCGAGCAGCAACGCGACGTGGTGTCGCGTACCTTCCACGGGTCGCTGTGACGACGCGGCCGGCGCCGCCGCCCGGGCGTCGGCCCGGGCGGACCGACGCCCCGACCGTCGGGTACGTGCACTCGTGGGACATCTCCGTGGGGGTGGACGGGCCGGCGGTCCGCTTCGTGGCGTTTCTCGCCGGCTGCCCACTGCGCTGCCGCTACTGCCACAGCCCGGACACCTGGTACCGGCGCAGTGGTCGAACCTGCACTGTGGACGAGCTGATGGCGGAGATCGAACGGTACCGGCGGTTCATCGGCATCGCCGGCGGCGGGGTGACGCTCAGCGGTGGCGAGCCGCTGCTACAACCCTGGTTCACCCGCGAGGTGCTGCGCCGTTGCCACGACCTCGGTCTGCACACCGCTCTGGACACGTCCGGCTTCCTCGGGGTACGCGCCGACGACGACCTGCTCGACGCCACCGACCTGGTGCTGCTGGACGTGAAGTCGTGGAACCCCGCGACGTACCGGCGGGTCACCCGGACCGGGTCGGTGAGCCCGACCCTGCGCTTCGGCCGCCGCCTGGCGCAGCGGGGCACACCGATCTGGATCCGGTTCGTGCTGGTGCCCGGCCTGACCGACGCGGTGGACAACGTGGCGGGCGTCGCCGACTTCGCCGCCGGTCTGGCCTCCGTGCAGCGGGTCGACGTGCTGCCCTTCCACCGGCTCGGCGCGCACAAGTACGCCGAACTTGGCCTCACGTTCCCGCTGGCCGACACCGAGCCGCCCGACCCCGAGTTGCTGGCCCGGGTCCGCGGTCAGTTCGCCGAACGCGGGCTGGCCGTCTTCTGAGCCGGCAGCCGCAGCGGCTAATGACGGTCGGGCGTACCCGGTGAGCCTCGGCCGGCAACCTGGCGGCAAGCCGGTCAGGAAGGGATGCTCCCGGAGCATGTCCAACGGGGTCACGGTGCCGTCCCTCCGTCGCGGCCGTCGCCGGCCCTGGCCCCATCCGACCTCTCCCGGGTACGCGGCGCGAGGGCCGTTGGTCCCGGGCCGCACGGGCGCAACGCCTCTGCCCGGCGCGGTCGCACAGCCCCATCGTGAGAACGGGACGGCGTGCGGGCGACGCGCCGCGCAGCACGGGGAGGTCACGGGTGACGACGACCGGAGGACGAGGCGGGATCCTGGAGGACCCCGTCGACCTGGCCGTGCCGGTCGGGCTCGGCGCGGCCGAGGCCGCCGCCCGGCTGCGCGCCACCGGCCCCAACACGGTCATCCCGCCACCCCGCCAACACCTGGCCGTACGGATCCTGAATCAGCTCACCGACCCGCTGGTGGCACTTCTGCTTGCTGCGGCGGCCGTCACCACGGTGCTCGGCGACTACCCGGACACTTCGGTGATCGTCCTGGTCGTGCTGGTGAACACCGTCATCGGGGTGGTGCAGGAGGTACGCGCCGACCGCGCGATCGCCGCGCTGGACCGGCTCGCCGCGCCCGCCGCCCGGGTCGTGCGCGACGGCCGGGAACTGGCGGTGCCCGCTGCCGACCTGGTCCCCGGCGATCTGGTCCGCGTCGAGGCCGGCGACATCGTCCCGGCCGACCTGCTGCTGATCGAGGCGAACCGGCTGCACCTGGACGAGTCCGCGCTGACCGGTGAGTCGGTGACAGTGGGGCGTACCCCGGGCGAGGAGGCGCTGGCCGGGACCGTCGTCACCACCGGACGGGCAGCCGGCACCGTGCTCCGCACGGGAGCAGTGAGCGCCCTGGGCCGGATCAGCGCGCTGGTGGCCGGCACCCGTCCCACCACCACACCACTGCAGCGCCGGCTCTCCGCCCTGGGCCGGGTGCTCGGGTTGGTCGCGGTGGCCCTGTCCGGGCTGGTGTTCGCCATCGGCGTGATCGGTGGCCGGCCAGTGGTGGACATGGCGATCACCGCGGTGAGCCTGGTGGTCGCGGCGGTGCCCGAGTCGCTGCCGGCCGTGGTGACCCTGGCCCTCGCGCTCGGCGCCCGCCGGATGGCCGCCGCGCACGCCATCCCGCGCCAACTGCACGCGGTCGAGACACTCGGCTCGGTGACGGTGATCGCCTCCGACAAGACCGGCACCCTGACCGAGGGGCGGATGGCGGTGCAGCAGGTGGTCACTGCCGACGGTGCCCGATATGGAGTCACCGGCACCGGGTACGCCCCGTACGGCACGGTGCACCGGGACGGCGCGGTGGTGGCCGTACCGGAAGGGCTGCGCCGACTGGCGCGTGCCGGGCTGCTCTGCAACGACGCCGCCCTGTCGCCGCCGGACGACGAGCGACCCGACTGGGCTGCGGTCGGTGACCCCCTGGAAGCGGCGCTGGTCGCCTTCGCGGCCCGGTGCGGCCTCGACCCGCAGACGACCCGCGCCGCCTGGCCCCGGGTCGCTGAGCACCCCTTCGACCAGGCGCAACGCCGGATGATCACGGTGCACCGCTCCTGCGACCAGCGTTACCTGGTGGTCTGCAAAGGTGCACCCGAGAGCATCCTCGGCGCCCCGCTGGTCGACGCGACCGCCGAGGAGATCGACGAACTGACCGCCACGGCGCGGCGGCTGGCGGCCGAAGGGTTACGGGTGCTCGCCGTCGCGGCCGCCCTGGTGGACCGGATACCCAACCTCGCCGCACCCACCGGGCTGCGTCCGGTGGGGCTGGTCGCCGTCGGTGACCCGCTGCGCGTCGGCGCCCCGGAGATCGCCGACAGCTTCGACACCGCCGGCGTACGGCTGCTGCTGATCACCGGAGACCACCCGGCCACGGCCGCGGCGATCGGTGGTCAGCTCGGCCTCTGGCGCGTGGGCGACCCCCTCGCCAGCGGCGACGACGACCAGACGGCGCACCCGGACACGCGGGTCTTCGCCCGGACCCAGCCGGAACAGAAGCTCGACATCATCGCCGGCCTGCAAGCCCATGGCGAGGTGGTGGCGATGACCGGTGACGGGGTGAACGACGCACCGGCGCTTCGACGCGCCGACATCGGGGTGGCCATGGGTAGTGGCACCGAGGTCGCCCGGCAGGCCGCTGACCTGGTTCTGGTCGACGACGAGCTGTCCACCGTGGCCACCGCGATCGGCGAGGGCCGCCGGATCTACGACAACATCCGCCGGTTCCTGCGGTACGCCCTCGCCGGTGGGGTGGCGGAGATCATGGTGATGCTGACCGGCCCCCTGTTCGGGTTGGCCGTACCGCTGCTGCCCGCCCAGATCCTCTGGGTCAACCTGCTGACCCACGGGGTGCCCGGCGTGGCGCTCGGCGCCGAGCCGGCCGAACCCGGGACCCTGCGCCGCCCGCCGCGCTCGCCCCAGGAGTCGGTGCTCGGCGCCGGGCTGGGTCGGGACGTCCTGGTCACCGGCTCGCTGATCGCCGCCGTGGTGCTCGGCGCCGGCGTGTTCGCCGCACATCAGGGCCTGCCGTGGCAGTCGGTGGTCTTCGTGGTGCTCGGGCTCGCCCAGCTCGGGGTGGCGCTGGCGGTCCGAGCGCCCCGGCTGCCCGGAGCCCGACACCGCAACCCCGGCCTCCTCGTCGCGGTGGCGACGTCGGCGCTACTCCAGGTCGGTGGAGTGCTGTTCGCTCCGCTGCGGGAGTTGCTCGGCACCGACCCGCTGGGGCCGAGCGTGATGCTGGCCTGCGCGGCGGTCAGCGTCGTGCCCGGGCTGGCGCTGCGGCTGGCCCGTCGCTGGCGGCGTCCCGCCGGGACGCTGACGGGGCGTGACGAGTGACGGGACCAACGGCCCCCGACCCCTTGCCGTACGCCCCTGACCGCCGGGACGACATCGCACGAGGATGAAGACGGATGAAGGAGGACGTGATGACCATCAGATCCGGTGCTCCCATTGTGGTGGCGGTGGACGGCTCGACCTCGGCGCTGGAGGCGGTGCGGGTCGCCGCCCAGGAAGCGACGGTGCGGCAGCGCCCCCTGCGGGTGGTGCACGCGTTCATCTGGCCCCTCTACGACGTACCGCTGATTCCAGCGCCGGGCGCTCCCGTCGACGCCGGGCTTCGTCACCAGGCTGAGCTGACCGTCGCCGAGGCGGTGACCGAGGCCGGCAAGACCGCGCCGGAACTCGCCGTCACCGGCGCGGTGATCGACGGCGCGGCCACGCCGGTGCTCCTGGGCGAATCCCGCGACGCGGCGCTACTGGTGCTCGGCAGCCGGGGACTGGGAGGTTTCGCCGAACTGCTGATCGGCTCGGTGGCCGTGCAGGTCTCCGCCCGCGCCGAGTGCCCGGTGCTGGTGGTCAAGGGTGAGGCGCGCGCCGACGGCCCCGTGCTGGTCGGCGTCGACGGCTCGGCCCTGTCCACCGAGGCCCTGGCATTCGCCTTCGAGGAGGCCGCGCTGCGCGGCACCGACCTGGTGGCCGTGCACGCCTGGCTCACCCCCACGCCGACCGGCCCCGGCGACATTCTGCCGCTGGTGTACGACGTCGACGCCCTGGCCGCCGACGAGAAGCGGGTGCTCGCCGAATCCCTGGCCGGCTGGTCGCAGCGGTATCCCGAGGTGCCGGTACGCCAGTGTGTGGCGTACGGCGCGGCAGCTCGGGTGCTGGTGCAGCAGTCCGCCAGCGCGCAGCTCACCGTGGTCGGAGCACACGGCCGGGGCGCCCTCGCCGGTGCTCTGCTCGGCTCGGTGAGCCACGCGGTCCTGCACCACTCGCACAGCCCGCTGGCGATCGTCCGGCACCGCCGGGACGCCTGAACGCCGTACCCCCGTCCGCGCCGGCCGCCTCCCGGCCGGCGCGTTCGGCGGCGCGGCGCGGGTGCACGGTCGACAATGAGCTGACCGACCCAGGGAGCGCCGATGAACCGACCCGTCGTGGTGGGCGTGGACGGATCGCCGTCCAGCCTCGTCGCCGCCGAGCACGCGGCCCGCGCCGCGCAGCTCCGGTCCCGACCGCTGCACCTGGTGCACGGCTTCCTGCACCCGCTCGGCTACGGCGTGCCGCTCAACCCGTACGACCTCGGGGTGCCGGCTCCCTCCGAGGACGCGCAGAAAATGTTGGAGCGTACGGCGACCGAGCTGGCCGACAGGTGGCCCGGCCTGGTCGTCGAGGTGCGTCAGGTCGCCGGCGGCCCCGGCATCACCATGATCGAGGAGTCCCGCCGGGCCGACCTCGTCGTGGTGGGCAGTCGAGGGCTGGGCGGTTTCGCCGGGCTGCTGCTCGGCTCGGTCGGCTCTCAGGTCGCCGCGCACGCGCACTGCCCGGTGCTGGTGGTCCGCCCGGACGAACAGCCGATCCCGGTGGACGCCCCGGTGCTCGTCGGCGTCGACGGGTCCGAGTCGTCCCGGCTCGCCGCGGGCTACGCCGCCGACGAGGCGGCACTACGCGACGTGCCGGTGGTGCTGGTGCACGTCGGCCCGCCGACCGAGGGCCGGACGGTGCCGGAGGAGATCGAGGAGTCGCAGGCCGCATACCAGGCCGATGCGGTGCGGCTGCTGGCCGATGCCTCCGCCGCGGTCCGCGCCGAGCATCCCGACCTGGTGGTGCGGGAGCATCCCGTCCGGGCCGCCGGGGCGGCCCAGGGGCTCATCGAGGCTAGCGGCACCGCGTCGCTGCTGGTCGTGGGCACCCGGGGCCGGGCCGGGTTCACCGGCATGCTGCTCGGCTCGGTCAGCCAGGCGGCGATCCAGCACGCGCACTGCCCGGTGCTGGTCGCCCACCCGTACCCGGTCAGCTGACCGGCGCGCCGTCCC
Source organism: Micromonospora taraxaci (assembly GCF_007830095.1). Taxonomy (NCBI): domain Bacteria; kingdom Bacillati; phylum Actinomycetota; class Actinomycetes; order Micromonosporales; family Micromonosporaceae; genus Micromonospora; species Micromonospora taraxaci. The sequence goes on from NZ_VIWZ01000001.1 coordinate 4,903,476, forward strand.
CTCGGCCGAGCATCTGGAGGAAGTCGGTGGTGAGGGCGAACGGGTCGGCGGGCCCGCCGGCCGGCGGGCGACGCTCAATCTGGTCGGCCAACTCCCCGGCGGCGCGCCGGATCCGACCGCGCAACGCGCCGTCGGCGGTGCCGTCCGCCCAGTCCTCCGGGGCGGCGAAGACCGCGGTCGGGACCACCACCGACCGCAGGTACGCGAACATCGGGCGGACGGCGTGCTCCAGGGCCAGCGAGTGCCGGGCGGTGCCGCCGGTGGCCCCGATCAGCACCGGCCGGTCGACGAGCGACTCCTTGTCCAACACGTCGAAGAAGGACTTGAAGAGCCCGTTGTAGGAGGCGCTGAAGATCGGGGTGACGGCGATGAGGCCGTCCGCGCCGGTCACCCTGTCGACGACCTCGCGCAGCGCCGCCGGCGCGAACCCGGTGAGCATGTTGTTCACCACGTCGTGGGCGTACTCCCGCAGGTCGACGACGTGCAGCTCCACCTCGGCGCCGCGCCGGACCAACTCGTCGCGGGTGGCCGCGGCGAGCTGGTCGGCGAGCAGCCGGGTCGACGAGGGCTGACTCAGCCCCGCCGAGACCACGGCCAGGGTGCGGCGGGTCATCGGGTCGCCTCCTCCGGCGCCTTGCCCGTGACGTCGTCGACGGCGTGCACGGTGCTGTCCTTGGCGCCGCCTGCGGCGGCGACCAGCGAGGCGTGGGTGGGCGCCTCCGGCACGTGCGCCGGACGCAGCGCGGCGAACTCCTTGCGCAGCACCGGCACGACCTCCTCGCCGAGCAGGTCGAGCTGCTCCAGCACCGTCTTCAGGGGCAGGCCCGCGTGGTCCATCAGGAACAGCTGCCGCTGGTAGTCGCCGACGTACTCCCGGAAGCCCAGGGTGCGGTCGATGACCTGCTGCGGGCTGCCCACCGTCAGCGGCGTCTCCCGGGTGAACTCCTCCAGCGACGGCCCGTGCCCGTAGACCGGGGCGTTGTCGAAGTACGGACGGAACTCCCGGACGGCGTCCTGCGAGTTGCGGCGCATGAACACCTGCCCGCCCAGGCCGACGATGGCCTGGTCGGCGGTGCCGTGGCCGTAGTGCGCGTAGCGCTGGCGGTAGAGGCCGACCATCCGCTGGGTGTGCTCCTTGGGCCAGAAGATGTGGTTGGCGAAGAAGCCGTCGCCGTAGTACGCGGCCTGCTCGGCGATCTCCGGGCTGCGGATCGAGCCGTGCCAGACGAACGGGGGCACCCCGTCGAGCGGGCGCGGCGTCGAGGTGAACGACTGCAACGGCGTGCGGTACTTGCCCTTCCAGTCGACCACGTCCTCGCGCCACAGCCGGTGCAGCAGGTCGTAGTTCTCGATGGCGAGGGGGATGCCGGCGCGGATGTCCTTGCCGAACCACGGGTAGACCGGGCCGGTGTTGCCGCGGCCCATCATGAGGTCCACCCGACCGTCGGACAGGTGCTGGAGCATCGCGTAGTCCTCGGCGATCTTCACCGGGTCGTTGGTGGTGATCAGCGTGGTCGCGGTGGACAGCAGCAGACGCTCGGTACGCGCCGCGATGTGGCCCATCATGGTGGTCGGGGACGACGGCACGAACGGCGGGTTGTGGTGCTCGCCGGTGGCGAAGACGTCCAGGCCGACCTCCTCGGCCTTCAGCGCGATGGCGACCATCGCCTTGATCCGCTCATGCTCGGTCGGCTCCCGACCGGTGGTCGGGTCGACCGTGACGTCGCCGACGGTGAAGACTCCGAACTGCATGACCAGCTCCTTGCGTGTTGAACCGGGTCATTCGTGGTGCCCGGACGCAGCTGTCAACTTATTTGACGAGTCAACTATTCCGTCGGCGGGTTGACCCGATGTGGCGCCGGTCACGTCCGGAGACGGATCCCGGTCGGTCCGGGGCCTCGCTCAGCCGCCCGCGACCGACGGCAACACCTGCACCTCGGCGTCGTCGCCGACCGGCGTGGCGAGACCACCGGAGTGCCGGCAGTCTTCCCCGTCGACGAAGACGTTGACGTAGCGGCGCAGCTCACCCCGCTCGTCACGGATCCGGCGGGACAGCCTCGGATGGTGGGCGGCCAGCTCGTCGAGGACCGCCCGGAGGGTCCCGGTGGCGGCGACGCTCAGCCGACTGGCACCGCCGGCCTCACCCCGCAGCGGACCGGGCAGCAGCACGGTGACCACGTCACACCGTCGCAGCGCGGACGCAGAGCACGTCGGGCAGGTGCGTGGCAACCGTCGACCAGGAGTCGCCCTCGTCGCGGCTGGCGAAGACCGACCCGGACCGGGTGCCGAAGTAGACCCCACCCGGGGTGGAGTCGTCGGCGCACATCGCGTCCCGCAGCACCGCCGGGTAGAACGGCCCCTCCGGCAGCCCCACCGACAGCGGCTCCCACTTGCCGCCCGCGTCTACGGAACGGAACACCCGGCACCGGTGATCGGTGGGGAACCGCTCGCTGTCGGCCACCAACGGGAAGGTCCACACCATGCCGCCGCGGCCGGGGTGGGCCACCATCGGGAAGCCGAAGTCACTGGGCAGCCCGTCGGCGATCGAGGACCACGTGCGGCCGTCGTCGTCGGAGCGGTAGACGCCGTGGTGGTTCTGCGCGTACAACCGCTCGGGGTTGCCCGCGTCCCGGGCGACCTTGTGCACGCACTGGCCGAACTCCGGCCACTCGTCGGGCATGAAGTACGCGCGGATGCCGGTGTTGCCCGGCGCCCAACTGGCCCCGGCGTCCTCCGAGCGGTAGACCCCGCCGGTGGACATGGCGACCAGCAGCCGGGCCGGGTCACGCGGGTGCGGCAGCACGGTGTGCACTGCCTGACCGCCGAAGCCGGCCTCCCACTCCGGGCGGTGCGGGTGGTCCCAGAGGGACCGGACCAGCTCGAAGCTGCGACCACCATCGGTGGACTTGAACAGGGCGGACGGCTCGGTGCCGGCCCAGACCACGTCCGGCTCGTCAGGGCCTGCCGGCATCAGCTGCCAGACCCGACCGAGGGAGACGCCCGTGTCGCTCGGGAACGCCACCGGCGCCTGGTCGGGCTCGTCCCAGGAAGCGCCGAGGTCGTCGCTGGTGGCGACGCTGGGCCCGAAGTGTGAGCTGGTCACCCCGGCGAGCAACCGGGGGGTGGGACGACGGGTGTCGACAGCGACCGCGTAGACACCTGTCATCGGAAAGTGCGGGCCGGTGATCTCCCAACTGCGCCGGTCGTCGCCACTGGTGGCGAGGAACAACCCCTTGGCCGTGCCGATCGCGAGCAGTGTTGCCATCACGTCCTCCGAACCGTCGGTGAGCAGGTGCGGTGATTATGGCCACACCCCCCGACACGTTCAGCGGACACACGCCGCCCCCGCGCGGACGCGCGTTCTCAATGCTGGACGAGGCCCCCGACCACAACAGGGCCGACGTGGCCCGTCGGCGGAAGCGTCCGCGCCAGGGCGAGGCCGATGTCGACCACCGCCGATCGGCGCAGGCACGCCACGTCCGGCAGCGGAGTCCAGACCGACTCGGCGGTCTCGCCGTTCGGCTCGGGCCGGAGCGTGCCGCCGACGACGCGGACCCGGTAGAAGATGCCGACATTCTGGTGCTCGACACCCCGCAGCGCCTCGGCAGCGGGAATCACCCGCGAATCCACGCCCAGCAGTCGCTCGACCACCGCCTCGTAACCGGTCTCCTCGGCGACCTCCCGGATCACCGCGTCGAACGGATCCTCCGCCTGCTCGACCTTGCCGCCGGGCAGGGTCCAGTGCCTCTCGCCGGTCGGTCTCACGTAGTGCGCGAGCAGCACCCGCTCGTCCTTGATGCACACGGCGTACGCCGCCAGCCGAAAACTCACTCCGCACCTCCGGGCGGAACCTATCCCAGTGGCCGTGGAGGCGGTGTCCGAGTTTCGGCGCGACCGGGGCTACACCTCGGCCGTCCTCGCGGCCCGACGGCGGGGAACGTGCCGCCGGTAGCTACTGACGGTGGGGTCGCCGGTGATCCAGAAGCGCCAGGGAACATCGTGGGCGGCGGCCACCCCGACCCGGGGTCCGGCCGAGATGGCCGACCTGGCGAGCGGGCGCTTCGGCGGCGTCAACAGCAGCGGGCCACTGCCGTCGATCATGGACGTGCCGTTGGCCGCCGCGTTGATACCGAGCGCGACGACCAGCCGGGCGGGCCCGCGGGCGAGATCACGATCGGCCACGTCGCCCCGGCGTTCGCGGGCGACGTCCACTCCGTCGACGACCTCACCCGCGCGCAGCAGGACGGCCGCCGCCTCTCCCTCGGCGCCACACACGACGTTCAGACACCAGTGCATGCCGAACACGAAGTAGGTGTAGGCGTATCCGGCCGGGCCGAACATGACAGCGGTGCGCGGGGTGGGGCCGCGGTGGGCGTGTGAGGCCGGGTCCTCCCCCGTGCCCGCGTACGCCTCGACCTCGGTCAGCCGGACCCGGACAGGGCCGGCCGTGAGCTCCCAGCCGAGGAGCGACCGCGCCGTCTCGGGTATCTGAGCGGCGGGGGCGTGCAGCGGGGAGTAGTCCACCGGTCCAGGAAACTCCGGGCGACGGAGATCGGCAAACCGACCTTACCCACGATTCAACAAAATGTTGACAACGGTGCGTTGATAGTGTGTGCTCGGAATATGACGATCGACGATCCGTTCACCGCGCCCCACCCGGCCCGCGCCCGTGCCCACCGCACCCACGAGGCACTCCAGCGGATCAGCGAACGGCACGCCGGCACCGACAGCCAGCGCGGACGCTGGGCCCACCCCTACGTGCTGGACCCCTGGGAGGCGGTGGCCCTGATCACCGCGCTCGCCGCCGGCGGGGCCGAGCGCGAGCCGTCCGAGGAACCGGTCGACACCGGTGACCTCACCGCCGCGCTGACCCTGCTGCCGCACGTGCGCGCCGAACTGGACGCCCTGGAGGCCGGGTTGATGACGCTGGCCCGCGATCGGGGATTGACCTGGCAGGCGATCGCGTACGGGCTGGGCCTGGGCAGCGCGCAGGCGGCCCGGCAGCGCTACGAGCGGGTCGCCGCCCGCTCCGCCGAGCCGAATTCCTGACCGTCCCGCCTGGTCGATCACGGAGTTGTGGTGGGGACATAACCACCATGGGTGCCAACTCAGGCACCACACTTCCATGATCGACGAGACGAGACGAGACGGGACGACCGTGCCGACCGGCGGCCGGGCGGGCAGACTGGGCCAACGACGAGGAGGGCACCCATGGAGCGCGCGGACATGCTGGCGTACTGCCTGGCCAAGCCGGGAGCGTGGCTGGACCGGCCGTGGGAGGGCGACGAGGTGGTGAAGGTCGGCAGCCGGATCTTCGCGTTCCTCGGCAACGGATCGGGTGAGCCGACGGTCGGCGTCAAGTGCGGGCCGACCCGCGAGGTGGCCGACGAGTGGCTGCACCGGCACCCGGACGACGCCAGGGTGATGGCCTACATCGGCCGGTCCGGGTGGAACACGCTGCGCCTGACCGGCGGGATCGACGCCGAGGAGCTGACCGAGGCGGTCGACGGGTCGTACGAGATGGTGGTTGCCAAGCTCCCGAAGCGGGAGCGCCCGACGGTCTGAACCGACCGCGGCGCCGGCGGAACGCGCCGACGCCGCGGCGAGGTCAGCGCGGTACGACCGACTCGGTGGCCCACTCCCGCCAGCCGGCCAGCCGGTCGGCGGCGGAGGCGAGCTGGTCGGCGACCGGGCCAGGGCCGGTGGAGCCGGGAGTGGTACGGGCCGCGAGGGCCGAACGAACCGAGAGCACGTCGCGCACCGACGGGTCGAGGTGCCCGCTGATCGCGGCCAGGTCCTCGTCCGAGACGTCCTCCAGCTCGCACTCGCGGGCCGCGCAGAGCGCCACCAACCGGCCGGTGATCTCGTGCGCGTCACGGAACGGCACGTTGCGCCGAACCAGCCAGTCGGCGACCTCGGTGGCCAGGGAGAACCCGACCGGCGCGGCGGCGACGAGACGGTCCACCCGGACCGACATCGTGGAGATCATTCCCGCCAGGGCCGGCAGCAGCAGCTCAAGGGTGTCCACGGCGTCGAACGCCGGCTCCTTGTCCTCCTGCATGTCCCGGTCGTAGGTCATCGGCAGGCCCTTGAGCATGGTCAGGACGGTCACCAGCCCACCGACCAGCCGCCCGGACTTGCCGCGCGCCAGCTCGGCGATGTCCGCGTTCTTCTTCTGCGGCATGATCGACGAACCGGTGGCGAACGAGTCGTCCAGCTCCACCCAGCCGAACTCGTGCGACGTCCAGAGCACCACCTCCTCGCCGAGCCGGGACAGGTGCACCCCGATCATGGCGGTGGTGAAGAGGAACTCGGCGACGAAGTCCCGGTCGGCGACCGCGTCCATCGAGTTCGCGAACGACGTACGGAAGCCCAGCTCCTTGGCCACGGCCACCGGGTCCAGGGGCAGCCCGGAACCGGCGAGGGCGCCCGCGCCGAGCGGGCTGACGGCCGCCCGGTGGTCCCAGTCGCGCAGCCGCTCCAGGTCCCGCAGCAACGGCTGCACGTGGGCGAGCAACCAGTGCCCGAAGGTGACCGGCTGGGCGTGCTGGAGGTGGGTCATGCCGGGCGCGGCGGTGTCGATGTGCCGTTCGGCCTGTTCGACAAGCGCCTCCGCCAGCTCCACCAGGCGGCTGGCCACGCCCCGGGCGTGGTCGCGCAGGTAGAGCCGCAGGTCGGTGGCGACCTGGTCGTTGCGGGACCGGCCGGCCCGCAGCTTGCCGCCGAGGCTGCCGAGGCGCTCCAGCAGACCCCGCTCCAGCGCGGTGTGCACGTCCTCGTCGTCGATGGTGGGGCGGAACGTCCCGGAGGCACAGGCGGCCTCCAGGTCGTCCAACGCGGCCAGGATCCGACCCAGCTCCTCCGGGTCGAGCAGGCCGGCGCCGGCGAGGACCCGGGCGTGCGCCCGGGAACCGGCGATGTCGTACGGGGCCAGGCGCCAGTCGAACTGCACGCTCACCGACAGTCGGGCGAGCGCCTCGGCGGGACCGCCGGCGAACCGGCCACCCCACAGGCTCGTCCGGTTGGTGGCTGCGCTGTTCTCGGTCAGGCTCTTGTCGTCCACGTCGCCCATCATTTCTCGGCTTGCCCTTCGGTCGCGACTGCGGGGCCTACTCGCTGCGCTCGCTCACCGCTCGCGCTCGCACATGTCACTGCGCGCCACCGCCCAACCGGGCGTCCCGTGCGGCGGCCATCCGACTCGGCAGCCCCCACAACTGCACGAAGCCCTTGGCCAGGGACTGGTCGAAGGTGTCGCCGGTGTCGTAGGTGGCCATCCCGAAGTCGTAGAGGCTCGCCTCGGAGCGCCGGCCGGTGACGGTGGCCCGGCCCCCGTGCAGGGTCATCCGCACCTCACCGCTCACGTGTCGCTGCGCGTCGTCGATGAACGCGTCCAACGACTCCTTCAGGGGTGAGAACCACAGGCCGTCGTAGACGAGTTCGCCCCAGCGCTGGTCGACGCTCTTCTTGAACCGGGCCAGATCCCGCTCCACTGTCACCGCTTCCAACTCCTGGTGGGCGGTGATCAACGCAATCGCGCCGGGCGCCTCGTACACCTCGCGGCTCTTGATGCCCACGAGGCGGTCCTCGACCATGTCGAGCCGGCCCACGCCGTGGTCGCCGGCACGCCGGTTGAGCTCAAGGATCGCCTGGTACGGGGTGACCGTCTCACCGTCGATCGCCACCGGCACGCCGGCGTCGAACGTGATCACGACTTCGTCGGCGTCGCGCTCCTGCGCCGGGTCGGCGGTGTACGAGTAGAGGCCTTCCACCGGGGCGTTCCAGATGTCCTCCAGGAACCCGGTCTCCACGGCGCGACCCCACAGGTTCTGGTCGATCGAGTACGGGGACCGGGCCGACACGTCGATCGGCAGCCCGCGCTCCTCGGCGAAGGCGATCGCCTTGTCCCGGCTCCAGGCGAAGTCCCGAGCCGGCGCAATGATCTTCAGGTCGGGAGCGAGCGCGTTCAGGCCCACCTCGAAGCGGACCTGGTCGTTGCCCTTGCCGGTGCAGCCGTGCGACACGATCGTGCCGCCGTGCGCACGTGCCGCCGCCACCAGGTGCTTCACGATCAGCGGCCGGGACAACGCCGACACCAGCGGGTAGCGGTCCATGTAGAGGGCGTTGGCCCGGATGGCCGGCAGGCAGTACTCGGCGGCGAACTCGTCCCGCGCGTCGACCACCTCCGCCTCGACGGCGCCACAGTCCAGCGCACGCTGCCGGATCGCGCCCAGGTCCTCCCCACCCTGACCGACGTCGACCGCGACCGCGATCACCTCGGCGCCGGTCTGCTCGGCCAGGTACGGAATGGCGACGGACGTGTCCAACCCTCCGGAGTACGCGAGGACGACCCGCTCGCTCATGACGTGGTGTTCCCTTCGACGCTGTCGTCCCGTCGGGCCCAGCCGGCGAGCTTCTCACCGAGCGCCGCCCCACCGACGTCCTCGCGGGCCACGACGAGGATGGTGTCGTCGCCGGCGATCGTGCCGACGATCTCCGGCAGACCCGCCCGGTCCAACGCGCTGGCCAGGTACTGGGCTGCGCCCGGCGGGGTACGCAGCACGGCGATGTTGCCGCTGGAGTCGACGCCGTTGAGCAGCTCGTGCAGCAGCCGCATCAGCCGGGCCGGCGCTGCCTCGGCGTCGCGCAGCGGACGTTTGCCGTCCTCGGGGATCAGGTAGACGGCCGGACCGTCGCCGCCGCGCACCTTGACCGCGCCCAACTCTTCGAGGTCCCGCGAGAGGGTGGCCTGGGTGACACCGACACCGTCGGCGGCGAGCAGGTCGGCCAACTCGGTCTGGGACCGGATGGCCTTGTCGCGGATCAGCTCCACGATGCGGGCGTGTCGGGCCGCGCGGGTCAACGGGGCGGTCATCGGGACTCCCCGGTCGCCGTGTCCAGCAGGAACGTCAGCAGTGCCTTCTGCGCGTGCAGCCGGTTCTCGGCCTGGTCGAAGACCGCGCTCTGCGGGCCGTCGAGCACCTCGTCGGTGATCTCCTCGCCGCGGTGCGCGGGCAGGCAGTGCAGCACGATCGCGTCCGGAGCGGCCTGGCCGAGCAGTTCCTTGTTGACCTGGTACGGCAGGAACGGCGTGATCCGGTCCAGCCCGTCGGACTCCTGACCCATCGAGGTCCAGGTGTCCGTGGCGAGCACGTCGGCGTCGCGTACCGCCTGGGCCGGGTCGGTCAGCACCCGCACCGACCCGCCGGTCTCGGCGGCGATCAGGGCCGCCCGGTCCACCACGGCCGGATCGGGTGCGAACCCGGCCGGCCCGGCGACCCGGACGTGCATGCCGGCCGTCGCCCCGGCCAGCAGGTACGACTGCGCCATGTTGTTCGCGCTGTCCCCCACGTACGCCAGGGTGCGCCCGGCCGTGCCGCCACACCTCTCCCGGACGGTCAGCAGGTCGGCCAGCAGCTGGCACGGGTGGAAGCCGTCGGTGAGCGCGTTGACCACCGGCACGCTGGCCCCCGCCGCCACCTCGGCGATCCGGTCGTCGCCGTGGGTACGCAGCACGATGGCCGCGACGTAGCGGGACAACACACGCCCCGCGTCGGCGAGGGACTCGCCCCGGCCGAAGTGGGTGACCTGCGTGTCCACGACGAGGGGGTGCCCACCCAGCTCGGCGATCCCGGCGTCGAACGAGATCCGGGTCCGCAGGCTCTGCTTGTCGAAGAGCACCGCCACCGAGCGGGGGCCGACCAACGGCCGGTGACCGAACCGGTCCGCCTTCATCCGCTCCGCCAGGTCGAGGACCGCTGACTGCTCGGCGGGTGAGAGGTCGTCGTCGCGCAGGAAGTGCCGGGTCATCGAGTCGTCCCTGTGGTGGTGGTCAGCGTGGTGGGTGCGAGTGCCGCGCCGGCGGCCGCCGGGGCCGTCACGTCCAGTGCGGCGGGCAGCGCGGCGACAAACGCGTCGGCCTGGGCGGCGGTGAGAATCAGGGGCGGGACCAGCCGGAGCACACCCGGCTGCACGGGGTTCACCAGGAAGCCGGCCTCCCGCAGGGCGTCGGCGAGCACCGACGCCACCGGCGCGGTGAGCACCACGCCGAGCAGCAGCCCCGTGCCGCGTACTCCGGCGATCAGGGGGTGGCCCAGCGCCTCGATGCCCCGGCGCAGCCGCTCACCGACCCGCTTGACGTTGTCGAGCAGCCCCTCGTTGGCGATGGTCGCCACCACGGCGAGCGCCGCCGCGCAGCTGACCGGGTTGCCGCCGAACGTCGTGCCGTGCGAGCCGGGGGTGAGCAGGTCGGCCGCCGGGCCGAAGGCCAGCGTGGCGCCGATGGGCAACCCGCCGCCCAGACCCTTGGCCAGGGTGACGACGTCCGGCTCCACGCCCTCGGCCTGGTGCGCGAACCAGTGCCCGGTACGACCGATGCCGGTCTGCACCTCGTCGAGGACCAGCAACGCCCCGTGCCGGGCGGTGATCCGCCGGGCCGCCGCGAGATAACCGGCCGGCGGGACGACCACACCGTTCTCACCCTGGATCGGCTCCACGATCAGCATCGCGGTGGCGTCGGAGACGGCCTCCTCCAGAGCGGCCACGTCGCCGTAGTCGACGTGGGTCACCTCGCCGGGCAGCGGCCGGAACGGATCGGCCTTGGCGGGCTGACCGGTCAACGCGAGCGCACCCATGGTGCGGCCGTGGAAGCCACCCCTGGTGGCGACCACGTGCGTGCGGCCGGTGCGCCGGGAGAGCTTGAACGCCGCCTCGTTGGCCTCCGCGCCCGAGTTGGCGAAGAAGACCCGGCCGGGCCGGCCGGCGAGCGCCAACAACAACTCGGCCAGAGCCACCGGCGGCTCGGCGACGTAGAGGTTGGAGACATGCCCGAGGGTCGCGACCTGCTTCGACACCGCCGCGACCACGGCCGGATGGGCGTGACCGAGGGCGTTTACCGCGATGCCGCCGACCAGGTCGAGGTATTCCCGGCCGGTGTCGTCGACAACGACGGCACCGGCGCCGGAGACCAGCGCCAGCGGCGGCGTGCCGTAGTTGTCCATCATGGACTGCTTCCAGCGCTGCCCCAACGTGCTCACGACGCGACCATCCCGTCTCCCGGCACCACCATCGTTCCGAACCCTTCCGAGGTGAACACCTCCAGCAACGTGGAGTGCGCCACCCGACCGTCCACGACGTGCGCGGCGGGCACTCCCCCACGCACCGCCCGCAGGCAGGCCTCCATCTTCGGCACCATTCCCGACTCCAGACTGGGCAGCAACGTGGCCAGGTCGTCCGCGGCGATCTCGGAGACCAGGCTGGTGGTGTCCGGCCAGTCGGCGTACAGGCCGGCGACGTCGGTGAGCACGACCAGCTTGCGAGCCTGCAACGCGATCGCCAGCGCGGCGGCGGCGGTGTCCGCGTTGAGGTTGTGCAGCACCCCGTCGACGTCCGGCGCCACAGTGGAGATCACCGGGATCCGACCGGCCTCGATCAGGTCGGTCACCGCGGACACGTCAACCGACTCGACGTCCCCGACCTGACCCACGTCGACCGGCAACCCGTCCACGTACGCCGGGCGCCGCACCGCGGTGAACAGCCGGGCATCCTCACCGGAAAGACCGACGGCGTACGGGCCGTGCGAGTTGATCAGACCGACGAGCTCGCGGCCCACCTGCCCGACCAGCACCATCCGGACCACGTCCATCGCCTCGGCGGTGGTCACCCGCAGGCCACCCCGGAACTCGCTGGCGATGCCGAGCCGACCCAGCATGGCGGAGATCTGCGGGCCCCCGCCATGCACCACCACCGGCTTCAGGCCGGCGTAGCGCAGAAAGACCATGTCGGCCGCGAACGCCCGCTGCAACTCGGGATCGGTCATCGCGTTGCCGCCGTACTTGACCACGACAGTGGAACCGGAGAAACGCGCCAACCAGGGCAACGCCTCGATCAGCGTCTCCGCCTTGACCTGGGCTCGGGCGAGATCGGTGCTGAGGCTCACCGCGCCGGCCTTTCGTTCGCGACTGCGGGACTCCGCTTCGCTGCGTTCCTCGCGCTCACGTCGAGTACGCCGAGTTCTCGTGCACGTACGCGTGGGACAGGTCGTTGGTCCAGATCGTCGCCGCCGACGTACCCGCGTGCAGGTCGATCCGGATGGTCACGTCCCGCCCGGTCAGGTCGACCTTCGAGCGGTCCTCGGCGGCGGCGCCACGCCGGCACACCCACACCCCGTTGACCGCCACGTCCACCTCGTCCGGGTCGAACGCGGCGGCGGTGGTGCCGACGGCGGCGAGGATCCGGCCCCAGTTCGGGTCGTTGCCGAACAACGCGGTCTTGACCAGGTTGTTGCGCGCCACCGTACGGCCCACCTCGACCGCGTCGTCCTCGTCGGCGGCGTTCACCACCTCGATGGCGACCTCCTTGGTCGCGCCCTCGGCGTCGGACACCAACTGCTGGGCCAGGTCGTGACAGGCCGCGGTGACCGCGGCGGTCAGCTCCGCCGCTGTCGGCTCGATGCCGCTCGCGCCGCTCGCCAGCAGCAACACCGTGTCGTTGGTGGACATGCAGCCGTCGGAGTCGACCCGGTCGAAGGTGACCCGGGTCGCCGCGCACAGCGCCTCGTCCAGCACCGCCGGCCCGGCCACCGCGTCGGTGGTGAGCACGCAGAGCATGGTCGCCATCCCGGGAGCGAGCATCCCGGAGCCCTTGGCCATCCCGCCGACCGTCCAACCGCTGCCCCGGGCCACTGTGGTCTTCGGCCGGGTGTCAGTGGTCATGATGGCCTCGGCGGCGGCCTCGCCACCATCGCGGGACAAGCTCTTGATCGCCGACCGGACGCCGGACAGCAGCTTCGGCATCGGCAGCCGCTCACCGATCAGGCCCGTCGAGCAGACCGCGACCTCACCGGCACCGAGGATCAGCCGCGGGCTCACCGAGGTCAGCGCGGCGGCGGTGTGCTCGGCCGTGGCGTGGGTGTCCTGGAAACCGCCCGGGCCGGTGCAGGCGTTGGCGCCACCGGAGTTGAGCACCACAGCGCGGACCACACCGCCCTGCACGACCTGCTGACTCCAGAGCACCGGCGCGGCCTTGACCCGGTTGGTGGTGAAGACACCGGCGACACCGGCGTCCGGGCCGTCGTTGACCACCAGCGCGACGTCCGCGCCGCCGCTGGCCTTGAGTCCGGCGGCAACCCCGGCCGCCCGGAACCCCCGAGGGGTGGTGACACTCACGGCGCCTGCCTTTCGTTCGCGACTGCGGGGCTCCGCTGCGCTGCACTTCTCGCGCTCACGGGCTGACCCCCCAGATCGACAGGCCCGTCGTCTCCGGCAGGCCGAGCATGAGGTTGGCGTTCTGCACGGCCTGACCAGCGGCGCCCTTGCCCAGGTTGTCGAGCGCGCTGAGCACGATCAGCCGACCCGAGTCGACGTCGACGGTGGCCTGCAGGTGACACGAGTTGGAGCCCAACGTGGCGGCCGTGTGCGGCCAGCGGCCCTCCGGCAGCACGTGCACGAACGGCGCGTCCGCGTACGCCCGCGTCAGCACCTCCTGCGGGTCGACGCCGCGCGCCGGCACCGCGGTGACAGTGGCCAGGATGCCGCGCGGCATCGGCGCCAGGACCGGGGTGAACGACAGCCCGGTCGCGCCGGAGGCCTGCTTGATCTCCGGTACGTGCTGGTGGGTGCCGACACGGTACGGCGACAGGTCGCCCATGACCTCGCTGGCCAGCAGATGCGCCTTGGCCGCGCGGCCGGCCCCGGAGGTGCCGGAGGCGGCGACCACCACCACGTCGGCCGGGTTGGCCGCGCCGTCGGCGATCAGCGGCGCGAGCGCCAGGGTGATCGCGGCGGCGTAGCAGCCGGTGTTCGCCACCCGGGTCGAGCCGGCGATCAACTCCCGTTGACCGGGCAGCTCGGGCAGGCCGTAGGTCCACTGCCCGGCGTGGGTGCCGCCGTAGTACTGCGCCCAGGCGTACGGGTCGGCCAGCCGGTGGTCGGCACCGAGGTCGACGACGCGCACCTCCGGCGGCAACTGCGCGGCGAGGGCCGCCGACTCGCCGTGCGGCAGGGCCAGGAAGACCAGATCAGCGTCGGCCAGCGTGGCGGGGTCGGTCGTGCCGAGCACCAGGTCCAGGCCGGTGAGCTGGGGGTGCACCGCGTCGACGCGGTGCCCGGCCTGGCTGTGCGCGGTGGCGGCGACCAGGTCGAACTCCGGGTGCCCGGCGACCAGGCGAAGCAACTCACCCCCGGCGTAGCCGCTCGCACCGGCAACCGCGACTCGGATCCCCATACTCACCTCCGCATGACTATGCAGAGAAGATTAACAAGGCCGACTCACGAGTGCAAGTTCATGCAACTCACTGCATGCTAATGAATAGCGGCTGCAACGTGATGCGTCCCGATCCCGGCGAGCGGGAAGCCGTTCATGCTTCTGTCTCCTCGGGCCGGGGAGAACCGATCTCAGTCATCCGGTAGGAGCGGGTGTGTCGGGCGGGCCAGCCAAGGAACCGATCGAACATGTCACTGGCGCAACCCGTGGTGGCGGGGTTGAGCTTATGCAGGTCGTCGATGGCGTCGTGGAGCAGACTGGCCAGGTAGAGGAACAGGCTGACCGGGTTTCCGTCGTACTCGGTGACGAGAGCGAGCTTCGCCCGGCCACAGGGCCAGGGTTGTCCGCAGGCACGGCAGAGCCAGATCGGGCGCAGCGGGGTGTGCGCTCTCTGCCCGGCGTCGAGGCGTTGGGTTTGGGTAAGGCGTGCGGGCTCTTCGTGGTTCCGGGCGGCAGAAGACGCTCCGGTGGAATCAAGCCGGTCTCGCTCCTGGGCGCTCACTTCTTTCCCCCACTCAGTGAGTCGGCCTTGAAGTGGCAGCGGAACGGGCGGGACCTCATGTGATCGCCACGCCTTGCACAGCGGCTTCTGCTCTCACCCGTTCCGGCCATGCCTCTTCACAAGCCTCGGCGGTCGCTGATGCCCAGCGCGGCAACGGCGCAGAACTGACGCAACCCCATTGCGTCACACGGTGTGAGCTGGATGAATGGACCGTGACGGATGACGGCGAGGGAGGCGGTACGTGGCGGATAGGCGTCGGCACCGGCTTGCCCAGCGCCGCAAGACGATCGGTCTGAGCCAGGAACGCCTCGCCGAAGCCGTCGGCGTCGACCGCTCCACCGTTGTGCGGTGGGAACGGGCGGAGACTGACCCGCAGCCCTGGCACCGGCCGCGTCTTGCCGCGGCCCTCAAGCTACCGATCGAAGAACTGGCCGAACTCTTAGCCGACGTCGGCCAGGCACCGTCACCGCCCGACGAGCGTCTCGGCTACGTGCTGCGCAATCCCGGCCGCGTCGACCTGATCGCTGTGGCGTACCTGAGGGAGCGCGTGCAGCGCCTCGACGAGCGCTACGACCACACGCCCTCGACGCTCCTGCTCGCCGAAGCCGGGCAACTACACGGTCAGGCAGTCTTCCTTCGCCAGCACGCCGGCAACGGGCCGGTTCAGCGCGAACTGGTGGCAGCAGTCGCCGAGTCCGCGACGTTGATGGGTCAGCTCGTCTGGGACGCCTCGCAGCGGCGCGACCATGGCACCAGCGCCGGCTACTTCGACCAAGCAATCAGCGCAGCCCAGGAAACGCGAGACCCGGTCACCGAGGCTAACGCGTTGCTCCGCAAGAGCTACCTCGCTCTCTACGGCACGAAGCAACCCAACGTTGGCCTTGTCCTGACCACCCGCGCCGCCGCCGTCAGCCAAAGCGACAGTCACGTCATCGCGGGTCTCGCCCAACTGCATCGGGCTGAGGCACACGCGATGCTCGGTCAGGCCGGGGACTGCTCCGACGCTCTCGGTACCGCCGAAACTCACTTCGCCGCCATCGACGCCCGAGATCCAGCCACCGACATCTTCTGCCCCAGTCACTACGCGAGGCTCGCGGGCTCCTGCTGGCTCTCCCTCAACAAGCCAGAACAAGCAGTGCCAGCGCTCGAGAACGCCCGACAACTGATCGCCGCACGCCGCAAATCCACCGCCGTCATCCTCGGCAATCTCGCCCTCGCCAGCATCCTCCAACGCGATGTCGACGCCGCAACGTCCTACCTACATCAGGCCATCGACGTCATCGAGCGGACCCGTGCCGGCGGCGGACTCAACCTCGCCTTCGCCGCCGCCCGACAGCTACGCCCCTGGCGCAACGAGTCCTCGGTTCAAGACGTAAACGACCGACTCCTCACACTCATGAGCCCCTAGGAGCACCAACGTGACCGACATGGACCGCGCCAAACACGCCGTTCGGCAACACGTATGGGACCTCCTCGAACGTCAAGGCGCCGTCCCACCCGGCGTGCACGGTCACATCCCTGACTTCGTCGGCAAGGAAGAAGCCGCAGCCCACCTCGCGGAGCTGGACGTATGGAAGAACGCCCGGGTTATCAAATGCAACCCCGACCGGGCACAGCTTCCCGTCCGGGTACGAGCCCTGCAGGAAGGCAAGCTGCTCTACATGGCGGTCCCAAGACTCGCTACCCCCAAGCCCTTTTATCTGCTCGACCCCGCCAGCCTCACCGCACCAATCGAGATCGCGGTTACAAGTAGTGGCGCGCCGCAGGTCGCTGCCACCGTGGGACCGGCCGAGATGCGCCCGGTGGACCTCATCGTCTGCGGCAGCGTCGCTGTCAGCCGCCACAGCGGCGTACGGGTCGGCAAGGGCGCCGGCTACTCCGACCTGGAGATCGCCCTCCTCACCCAGGCTGGGCTCGTCACCACCGAAACCGCCATCGCCACAACGATCCACCAGACCCAACTCCTCGATGATGAGCTGCCCGACGCGGACCACGACTTCAGCGTCAACTTCGCGATCACGCCGAAGGAGGTAGTGGTTTGCGAACCCGAACGGGGACGGCCGTCCGGCATCATCAGATCAAACCTCCGCCAAGATCAGCTCGACAGCATCCCGATATTGCGCGCCTAAGGGACGTCTCGTATCTCGACGATGGTGAGATGTCCGTCGCTGGTGCGGTGGTCCGACTGACGGTGGTCTTCGAGGTGAGCTTCTGCCGGTGACCGCCGTATCAGTATGGCCGCTGGATCCCTCGCTCCGAGAGCGTCGCTTCGTAGAAACCGAGGAAGCGCTCTAACTCTCCGACTACGTCGTCCAGCTCGTCGAGAGCTGCGCGGCCGCCGGGGTCATGGCGCAGTAGGCGCGCCGCGTCCGCCAGCTGTACCAGCAGGGCAGCGAACGTATCGCCCTGCAGGTGGATGCCGGGGAATGCCCTACCCGAAAGCTGCACGACGGCAAAGTTGGTACCACGGGACAGCACCTGCGCTTGGTCCTGGCTCATCTGAGCAGGATTCCAGCACCACTCGAAGATCGTCCAAGGGAGGTCTCCTCACCCCGGTGACTGTCTGGTTAAGACGGTCGGTCAGGCTGCCTGGGTGCAGGTGATCACCGCAGCCCGCCCGGCGTGGATTTTCCCGTTCACCGGGCTGCAGCCCGCCCAATTCCGCCAGCTGGTCCACTTGGTCGCCGAGCGTGGCGGTGACGCGATCAGCGACGGGCGGCCGGGCCGGCAATGGGCTCTCGACCTGCCCGATCGGGTGCTGTTGGTGGCCGTGTACTTGCGCACGAACCTGACTATGCGCCAGATCGGCCCGCTGTTCGGGGTGTCGCACTCCGCCGCGCACCGGGTCATCGACACCCTTGGCCCATTGCTGGCCCTGGCACCGGTGCGCCGACGGCCGGTCGACCAGATCGCCATCGTCGACGGCACCCTGATCCCCACCCGCGATCACCGCCTGGCCACCAAGAGCAAGAACTACCGGTACTCAACGAACCTGCAGGTCGCCATCGACGCCAGCACCCGCCTTGTCATCGCCGTCGGCGACCCGCAGCCCGGCAATCGAAACGACACGATCGTCTACCGCACCAGCGGCATCGAAGAGAAACTGGCCGGGCGACCCGTCATGGCCGACGGCGGCTACCGCGGCAGCTCCGAGGTGATCATCCCGTACCGCAAGCCCGCCGACGGCGGTGTGCTGCCAGCCTGGAAAGAAGAGCTGAACAGCCACCACCGCACCGTCCGCGCCGGAGTCGAACACGCCCTGGCCAGGATGAAGTCCTTCAAAATCCTGCACGACTACCGCCGCGCCGCCCACACATTGGCCGACGCCGCCTCCGGCATCGCCAACCTCCACAACATCATCCTGACCGGCTGACCGCCGGCCGGCGCCGGCGCTGGGGACACGCCTTCACCCAGTTACGAGACGTCCCTTAGCGACTTAGGCCTAAAGGGAGCCAGAACGCTCGCCGCCATCTGGGTCTGCAACTACTGGCCAGGACCCGACTCACGCCACCACGTCTACCGACAGCCGGAACGATCTCACTGCGGCCGAGCACCCCGCCGTCACCAGCATTGATCACGACCGAACGGCGAGCCATCCGTCCGACCCCCGATGGGCTCTGATCGCACCCCGCCTGACGTCGTCCATCATGGACGGCCAAAGCGCAAATACCTGTCCGGACGGCGCTTCTGGGAGCTACTTGTCCGGTTCGAGGGCTGTAGACGTGCGGCCTCGCCAGTCGAGCCACTTCCGAACGAATACGTACACATAGTTGCCGTCCCAGTCTTCCGGCGGTTGGTTTTTTGTCGCCAGATCCACGTCCGGTGCCACCAGGAGGAGGGACTCGACCGCAAAGCTCCGAATGCCGATGTCATCGTCCCGCGCGCCCTGCTTGAGAGCGGCGAGCGTCGCCGGGGACTGCGGCCAGTTGCTCGCCAAGTGGGCCAGGGCGCTACGGCGTACGACGGGATCCGAATCGGCGGCAGCCCGGCGAAGGTGCCCCGGGGTGTCGACATGGTCGGCCCAGGCAGAGAGGATCCCGCTCAACGCAACGTGCCGAACGCCCGGACAGGAGGATTCGGTGGCCCGGCGCAACGCCGGCAGGGTGTCCCGATGGTCGGCGAACCGGCCGGCCAGTTCCTGTAGGGCATCGCACCGCGCCGTGTGATTGCGGCTTCGTGCTGCGGTCAGCAGCGCGGCTGGCTCGGCGAGCCGGGGAGTGTGCGGATGCGCGGCGGACTTACCCCATGCGATGAGCGCTTCGTTGGCCAGCCATCGCGTGTCTATTCGTGAGCTGAATGTCGCGGCGCGGACGGCCGGCATAACCTCGGGCGCCTCGGGCCAGGCGGCGGCCAGTACCATCACCGCCTGCCGACCCACTAGGTTGTTGGCATCGACGGTCGCCGCGGCAACCACCGTCGGCATAACCTCGGCTCGGTCGAGCCAGCGAGTGGCCAGGAGGCTGAAGGCCAGGTAACGCACTATCTGATTCGGGTCTTTGGCGGCCGCGTGAATGAGACCGGACGACTTGGGGTGGTCCGGCCATCTCCGCCCCAACGCCTTCACTGCTCCGTACCGCACCCACCAGTCCACGTCGGTCGTCGCTTCCTGAACGGTACAAAGCGTCGCAGGTTGATCCGGCCAGAATTCGGCCAGCAGACGGATGACATCGTGCCGGATATCGGGATCGCCATCGGCGGAAAGGCGACGGACTGCTCGCAGGCTTTCCGGGTCAGTGGGCCAGCGAGCGACGATCGTGATCAGGCTGTCGAAGCGGACGGTCCAATCTGTGGCTCGGGTGGACCGGTACAGTTCAGCTCTGGTCGGCAGGGATGCTCGTTGTTGCCGGGCCATGGCGTCGCGGCGGGCCGCCCGCACGGCGGCATCCGGATCGCATGTCGCCCGACGCAGGACGGAGAGCGTGCTGCGGTGGCCGGACCAGTGGTTCGTCAGCGTCTTTACGGCGTCGGTGCGCACGTTACCGTCCACATCCTCGGCCGCTCGCCGGAGCGCCGTGAGCGTCTCGGGGTGCTCAGACCACCAGGCGGTCAAGGCCCGCAGAGCGGCCAGGCGCACTTCCGGTCCCGGATGCCGCGTCGCGCCAAGCACCGCCGGAAGCGTGTCCGGGTGATCCGGTAGGTGTTCGACAAGCGCATGGAGCGCCGCGACGGCGGCCTTGGCCGTTGAGGAACGGACGGCCCGGTGGAACGCGGTCCGTGCGTCCGGATGCATCGGCCACCAGCACCCCAGAGCCCGAATCGCACTCTCCCGGACGTCAGGGTCCGGGTGGATTGTGCCCCGCAATGCGGTTGCCCCCGACTCGGGATCAGCGAACCAGCGCGTGCCTAAGGCATGGAGCGCGGTCTCTCGAATCAGCCACATGGTCGCGTCGACAACCGCAGCTCGCGCGGCAGCGAATGCCTCCGGCTGATCCGGCCACCGGAGGAGCAGTGCCTGCAGGCCGGCGAGGCGGTGGACGTTGTTCTCGTGGTGGGTGGCAACCACGGCCTCTTCCATGCCCGCCGGATCTGAGCTGGGACCGAACACCCCGGGTGCCGTGGTAGCCACCCATCGGATGTCGCAGTCCGGATCCCGCCGGGCCCGGAGGAGCAGCTCTCGAGTCCGTGGATCGTCCCGCCACCTGGTGGCCAGGATCTCAAGGGCATTGCGGCGGACGTGGGCGCTGTAGTCGCGAAGGCGATCTTCGATCCGGTCCAAAGCATCGGGATGATCGGCCCAGCGGGTTGCCAGCGCGATCAGTGCGGCGGACCGGACATTCTCGTCGGAATCTAGGGAGGCGTCGCGAACCGCAGCCAAGCTGCCCGGGCGTGCGTCCCACCGGGCGGCCAACGTGTCCAAAGCCATCCGGCGTACACCCCAGTTACGGTCGCGGCTGGCCTCGATCAAGGCGGCATGAATCCGGTCGTCCGATGCGGTACGCAGCGACAGCGCCTCCAACGCCGTCTGGCGTGCGTCTTCGTGCGGGTCACGGAGTGCCCGGACCAGCGCCTCGCCCGTTCCCGGGTGGTCACTCCAGGTGGCGGCAAGTGCATGGAGCGCGTGGTTCCGGATCGATCCCTCAGGATCATGCGCAGCGCTGAGGAACGCGTCGACTGAGTCCGGTCGATCTGTCCGGTGCGCGGCGAGAATGTCAAGTGAGGCTGCGCGTACATCGGAACACGCGTCGGCGAGGCAGCGGTGGATAGCGCGCCAGGTGATGGGTTGGTCGGGCCACCGCGTGGCGAGGGTGAGGACCGCGGTACGCCGGACCGCCGCGTGCCGTGAACGCAGCGCCGTAAGTACCGCGGTCTGCGATTGCCACGAAGCCACCCAACCGGCGGCCATGGCGTCAATCGCGGACGTGCGGGTGCCATGATGGTCGTCCCGGGTCGCCGCCAGCACGGCGGCCTGGTGTGCGGGAGACGCGTCGGGATCAACCGCGAATGCCTCGATGGCTGTCTGGCGGACGATGCCGGATTCGTCCCGGCAACCATGGGCCAGTGCGGCCATCGTCTCGGGTGCCGTTGGCCAGCAGGCCACGAGGGTCTCCAAAGCCAACTGCCGCAACCGCCAACTGTCGGAGCGGGTCACTCGAACGAACAGGTCACGCAGCGCCGGGTCGTCCGCCCAGTAGGTGGCCGTGGCACGTAGCGCGGCCTCCCGTACTCCGGAATCGAGGTCGACGACCGCCTGCTCAAGAGCGGCCCGGGTTTCCGGATGCTCAACCCAGTGATCGGCCAGCGCGGTTATCGCGGCCTTGCGCACGTCGGGGCTGGGATCGGTGAGCGCGTGCAGGAACGCGCTCCGACTGCCGGGCTCCTCGGCCCAACTCCGGGCGAGGGTTTCGATCGTGGCGAGGCGAACGACTTCGCTCGCGTCCCGCGCCGTCTGTTCGAGAAGGGCCGCGACCGGATCGGAGAGCCGCCGGCGCCGGATGGTGGCCTCGATCGCGGTGCAGCGGACCTCACCGTTCAGATCGGTGACCAGCCGGCCGAGAACGGCGTACGTGCTGGTGTGGTCGGGCCACCGCGCGACCAGTGCGCCGAGGGCGGCCTTGCGCACGGTGTCGTCGATGTCCTCGGCGGCGCGGCACACCATCAGCAAAGTGTCTGGGCGGTCCGTCCACCGGCTGGACAGGACCTCCACCGCGGCCGCACGGACATCTTCGTCGGCGTCTGCAAGCGCGTGCTGGACTGCCAGATAGGTGTCGTCCTCCTGGGTCAGGCGGGTCGCCAACGCCTTGATCGCCGCCCGGCGGACTTCCCAGGCGGGGTCACTGCACGCTGCGCCCAGCGCTGCCCGAGTCTCGTCTCGGTCCGGCCAGCGGCTGCCGAGGCATTCCACGGCCGCCTGCCGGACCTTCCGACTCGGGTCGTGCGCTGCCCGCCCCAGGACGGCAGGGTATGTCGCGGTGGCACCGCTCCAATGAACGTTGAGCGCCTCGAGCGCGTCCTTGCGGACATCAGCGTGCACGTCCCGCACCGTCAGGAGAAGGGTGTCGAGTGTGTCGGACGCGGCAGGCCAGTGGGTGGTGAGAACCTCGATCGCCGCTCTGCGGACCAAAGGGGCAGGATCGCGGCGACTGCGGTCCACCAGTTGCCGAGTCAGCGGGGCATCGGTCCACGCGGCCGCGTGACCGAGCAGGCAGGCACGGCGTTGCTGCGCGCTTGCGCCGGTGAGGGCGCCCTCGGCGAGCAGGCCCGCGATATCCGGAGAGTCGGGGAAGAGCGCGGCGGCGATCCTGGCCGCGTGTTGCGCCGCAGGGCGCAGTGTGGCTCGGTGGCCCTGACCGCGGAACCAGTCTAGGTAGATGTCTCGGCCCGGCCACCGGGCTCCGATGGTGGCAATGATCGGCAGGATCGTTTCCATCCGATTCCCGTCGCGATCGTCCTTGAACGAGCGGGTCGGGCAGTGGAGCAGGTCGATGATTGATCGCAGGACGAGCCGGGCAGAGCCCGCCGCGGCACCAAGGTTCCTGACCTCGGCGAGGCATTGCACGGCCAGGACAACGGCACCGAGGGGCGGCCGGTCCAGTACCGTCGACCGGATCGGTCTGGCTTCCGTCAGCAGATACGTGATGAGTTGGTCGGCGATCGTCGCGTCGACCATGCCGGCGATGAGCCGGAGGACTTCCGCCCAGGCGGGGTCCTCCCAGTGCGCCGCGTAGACCCTCGAGGTCAGATCCGCCTCGGTAAGCTCGCGGGTCTTCTCGAACCGAGAGACGATCTCGCTGGCGCAGAAGAACTCCAGGAGTGCCCGGTGCACGAAGCCGTACACGCCAGGGCCGTATCGAGCCAGGACAAAGTTGCGGGTCCGGAACTGCTCGATCATCGCCGTGGCGACCGCAATGGCTTGAGCTTCGCTGTACTGGAACCGAAACCGAAGATAGTTCCGGATCTCCGCGGACAGGTCGTCCTCCCACAGGTGATTGCCAGCGAGTCCGCGGACACCCTCCTGCATCCGATGCGCAAGCCGCCTCAGCAACTCCTTCTTGTCGTCTTCACGGATGATGGCTGCGTCGATTCGGACGTCGTTGAGGTGCTTGTTGATGTCCCAGTGCTGCACGAGAACGCTTGCCGCATGGTCGTAGACCTTCCACCGTTCGCGCGGTAGCTCCTGGTGTTTGCCGATAATCGCGAGGATGGTCAGCAGCAGCGGGTTGCCGGCAAGTTCCCGGATGGGCGGCGACTCGGAGATGGCCGAGGCCAGTCGCTGACGACGCTCGGCGGCCATCGCCGGCCGGTCATGCAGAGCCAATTCATACCAGGATCCGAGGAACGCGTCGACCTGCCGGAGGTCGAGATCCTGGACCGTGTACAGCCCGAACCCGGCGTCCCGCAAGACCCTGGGGCGATAGCCGATGATCCGCGACGTGACGAGGATCCGGGCCTGTGGGTGGGCCGCCGCGAACCCGGCGATTTGGAGTGAGACTTGCTCCCGCTCCCGCTGGTCGAACAACTCGTCCAAGCCGTCAAAGATCATGAGGGCCCGACCGTTGTGCGTCAGGTACTGGTCAAGAACCTCGGCGGAAACTCCCAGCCCATCCGCGCGGTGCCGGTAAGCCAGGTACTCGGTGAACGTCTCGTACTTCTGCCGGTGTAGGGCATACTCTCGTAGCTCGACCAGCACCGGCTGGTAACCCTGCAGTGGTTCGAGCCGATCGTCGGGCCGCTCGTCGATCAGCGCCAGACTGACGTACCGGGCCAGGGTGGACTTGCCCGCCCCTGGGTCGCCAAGGAGAACACAGGCCCGCTGCGCGACCGAGGTCAGTACGTCGAAGGCCGGTGTCGCGGGACGTGCACGGTACGTACGCCGGGCATCCTCCAGATCCTGGCGGTCCAGGCCCTTTGGCACATCCGAAGACGACAGCTCGGCGGCGTCCTGCAGCTTCCGCTGCAGTTCCTTGGACAACTCAGCCGGCGGCACATCTTCCCGCACGTTGGGTTCAACGAAAATCTCCCGCAGCTGTATCTGCAAGTACTCCTCACGGTCCGGCGGAGTCAGCGCGTCGAGGTCCAGCCCGTGATACTGCTCCGTCAGACGGCGGTTATAAGCGTTCCAGGCGCTGACGGTCGCCGCGGTGATACCAGGTTTGGCATCCGAGCCGTGACCCGTGCTATGCATCCAACGGCCGACCGTCTCCGAGACCGCAGAACGGAGGTCCTGTGCAGAGCTGAAGAACTCACAAACGTGTGCTGTCGCCAGCTCGGACCTCAGCGCCCGGATCCGGTCTTGGGCGGGGTTGCCGAGGTCCATCAGCGTCGGCGGCCACGGAGCATCCTCCCGGAGCAGGAAGACCAAGCGAGGAATCCCGGCAGCCCCAGCAGCCCGGTACTCCAACTCGGTTATCGAGTGCTGGTGTCCGTCCGGTACGTAGCCGTACCGCCAGGCGAACAATCCGATATAGACGTCACAGGAGCGTACGTCCGCCAGGCACTTATCGACCGGCCGCGTCTCCTCGGCCGTGTAGGTCTCCATGGCCACGTCCGCGACGCCCAGTCGCTGCAGCGTCTTGCGCACCTGCTCCCGGCATTCACGCAGATCCGTGAAGGTTGAGGAGACGAAGGCGCGCAGCTTCCCGCGCCGTCCCGGTTCCCGCTGAAGCGGAATGGCAGGAGTACCGAAATGGAAGTTGATGGTCTGATGCTGCGCCGCGTATGCGTCGCGTCCGGCCGACACGTCCTGCCGGAGCCAGCCGTCGTCCCCCGGTTGAGTCACCTCGTAGCCACCCTAACCAGCTCGACGATCAGTCCTCACGCCAGTGGTAGTGGTTGATTGTCTGATCGTTGCCGGCGGCATAGGCATCCCGTTGGGCGATGAGGTTCTGCGTGAGCAGGGGTGGTGCGGCAGCTACCCATCGCTGTAGATCGCTGGCTAACTGCTCATCCCGCTCGGCGTACCATTTGAGGGCTTCCGCGAGGTCATGGCGGCTCCGGGAGTCGGACGGGTCGGTGCGGACCTGATCGAGAACAGCAAGCGAGCGTCGATCGCCCGCGAAGGCATTACGGACTCGCTCTGCCATCTCCTTCAGCAGGCCAACACTCATATAGGCGCCTGCCCCCTCCACCGCACCCGTCGCCAATATTCCGGCCACGGTGGCCGACAGGTTGACGAGATCCATGCGTCACCTCTCCAAGTCACCGTCTGGTCGAGTCGTTGCACCGGGTGGATGACTGGCGCACGTGAAGTGTCGCCGATGTAATGCCCCTGCTTGAAGCAGAAGTCAATGACCCGACTCTACGATGGATAGTCTTCCTGGAATGCGTTATGCGGCCCCCTCGGGCGCATCAGGGGAACGTGGGCCGGTGGGCGTTGACGCTGATAACGACCCGGCCACAACGACAACCTCTTTCAAGGCCAGATGGCTGTATCCCCCGTCACCACCAAACGTGAGACAGACCGGTTAGGTCCACAAACCCACGCCAGTCGCCCCGGAAACGACGGACAGCCGGAAGCCCGCCCGCCCGGTCTATGCCACACTGGCCAGCCGCCGAACAGCGGCCCCGGAGACCTCGCCACACCGAGCGACCAATACCGCCGCCGCACACGAAAAGGCCCCGAGCTGGGATTGATCCCAGTTCAGGGCCTTGCTCGTTGGTACGCCGCCAGGTACTGGAAACCCTGACCCGCGGATCAACAGGTATCGCCGGGCGGGGACGGCCCGATCCCGTTATGCGCCGCGCAGGGTGGCGCCGAGGCGCTCCGCCGCTACGGCCACCGCCGCGTCCCGTGCCGCGACCGCCTCCTCGACGGTGAGCGTCCGATCCGGGGCCCGGAAGGTCAGCTTGTACGCCAGCGACCGGCGACCCTCGCCGAGCTGCGCACTGGAGTAGACGTCGAACAGCCGTACGTCCTCCAGCAGCTCACCGGCGCCCGCCTCCAGCGCCCGGCGCACCTGCTCCGCCGGCACCGAGTCGTCCACCACCAACGCCACGTCGATGAGCGCCGGCGGGAAGCCGGAGACCGTCGGCGCGGGCGTCACCGGGCTCGGCGGCAACGCGTCGAGGTTCAGCTCCATCGCGCAGGTGCGACGGGGCAGCTCCAGCGCCGCGACGACCACCGGGTGCAACTCACCGGCGTGCCCGACGACGGTGCCGTCGACCAGCAGTTCGGCGCAGCGGCCCGGGTGCCACGGGGCGTACTCGGCCGCTCGCACCTCGACCCACTCGTCCGGGATCCCGGCAGCGGCCAACACGTCCCGGGCCGCCTCGATCGCGTCCGCCCAGCCGGCCGGTCGACCCGCACCCCACCAACCGGCCGGGTCGATGTCGCCGGAAAGCACCGCCGCGACGTGCACCGGCTGCGCCGGGACCACCGCGTCGGCGGCGGCGAACTCCTCGTCGGTGGGACGCCGGTCCACGCCCATCGCCGGCGGGCTGCCGGCACCGGCGCGCGGGTGGAAGACCGCACCGATCTCGTAGAGGGCGAGGTCGCGAAGACCCCGGCCGAGGTTGCGCTTGAGGGTGCCGAGCAGCGGGCCGAGCAGCGTGGTGCGCAGCAGCGGCTCCTCCTCGGACAACGGGTTGGCCAGCCGCACCGCGGGCCGACGCGGATCGTCGGCCGGCAGGCCGAGCTGGTCGGCCAGCTCCGGCGACACGAACGGGTGCGCGAGCACCTCCACGTACCCCCGCTCGGCCAGCGAACCGGCGACGGCCCGGCGGCGACGCTGCCGCGGGGTCAGACCACGCCCCGGAGGGGCGGTCGGCAGCACCGACGGCACCTTGTCGTACCCGTCGAGGCGGACCACCTCCTCGACCAGGTCGGCCGGGTCGGTCAGGTCGGGCCGCCAGGTCGGCGGGGTGACGCTCAGCGTCGTCCCGACACCGCTGGCCACGCCGACAGCGCCCGGGTCCTCGGACAGCCGATCGGAACCCTGCGCGACGGTGCAGCCGACCCGCTCCAGCAGGGCGACCACCCGCGCCGGCGGGTACTCGACCCCGACCCGCCGGGTCGGCAGGTCCGCCGGGAGGCTGATCGGGGTACGCGGCCGGACGTGGTCGATATCCAGGATCTCCGCGCCCGGCGTGCCACCGCCGTGCTCGGTGAGCAGCCCCACGGCACGTTCCAACGCGACAAGCGCCACGGCGGGGTCGACGCCCCGCTCCCAGCGCTTCGCGGCTTCGCTGAACAGCTTGTGCCGGCGGGCGGTGCGCCCGACCATGGCAGGGTCCCAGTGGGCCGCCTCGAAGAGGACGTTCGTGGTGCCGCCGGTGACGACCTCGCTGGTCTCGCCGCCCATCACCGCGGCGAGCGAGATGGGCCCGGTGTCGTCGCAGATGACCATGTCGTCGGCGGTGAGCACCCGGTTGACACCGTCCAGGGTGGTCAGCTTCTCCCCCGCCTCGGCGCGACGGACCACCAGCGGCCCGGCGATCCGGTCGGCGTCGAACGCGTGCATCGGCTGGCCCAGCTCCAGCATCACGTAGTTGGTGATGTCGACGGGCAGCGAGATGCTGCGGATGCCGGCGGTGACGAGTCGCTGGGCCATCCACGACGGCGTGGGCGCGTTCGGGTCGACGCCGCGGACCAAACGGGCGGCGTACCGGTCGCAGCCGACCGTGTCGCGGACCTCCACCGGGTACGCGGGCGTCTCGGTGCCGCCCGGTGCCGGCGCCAGGGCCGGGTCGCGCAGCGGCACCTCGAATGCGTGCGACAACTCCCGGGCCAGGCCGCGCAGGCTCAACGCGTACCCCCGGTCGGGGGTGATCTCCAGGTCGAGCACGACGTCGTCGAGACCGACCACCGTGCGCGCGTCGTCGCCCGGCTTGGCCGTCACGTCCGGCCCCAGCACGATGATGCCGGAGTGGTCGTCGCCCAGACCCAGCTCCTTCGCCGAGCAGATCATGCCCGCCGAGTTGTGCCCGTACGTCTTCCGGGCGCCGATCGCGAACCCGCCGGGCAGCACACCACCGGGCAGGATCACCACCACCCGGTCACCGACGGCGAAGTTACGCGCACCGCAGACGATCTCCTGCGGCTCCCCGGTGCCGTTCGCGTCACCCACGTCCACCCGGCAGAACCGGATCGGCTTCTTGAAGCCGGTGAGCTCCTCGATCTCGCGTACCTCACCGACGACGAGCTGACCGGTGACCGACTCGGCCAGGTCCACCACGGACTCGACCTCGATGCCGAGGTCGACCAGGGCCTGCTCCAGGTCACCGGTGGGCAGGTCGGCGGGGAGGTCGACGTACTCCCGCAGCCAACTGACAGAAACTCGCATGACTTCAGACCACCGTTCCCGTGTCTCGTACCCGCATCGCCTACGCCCCGGTCCCGAGCGCGCGGCTGAACCGCACGTCGCCCTCGAAGAGGTGGCGGATGTCGCTGACCCCGTGCCGGATCATCAGGGTCCGGTCGATGCCCATGCCGAACGCGAATCCGGAGTAGACCTCCGGGTCGACCCCACAGGCGCGCAGCACCCGGGGGTTGACCATGCCGCAGCCGCCCCACTCGACCCACTGTGGGCCGTCACGGTGCTCCGGGAACCACACGTCGAACTCCGCCGACGGCTCGGTGAACGGAAAGTAGTGCGGCCGCCACCGGGTCTTCGCCTCCGGCCCGAACATCGCCCGGGCGAAGTGGTCGAGCGTCCCCCGCAGGTGCGCCATGGTGATGCCCTTGTCGACGACCAGGCCCTCGGCCTGGTGGAACACCGGGCTGTGCGTGGCGTCGATCTCGTCGGTGCGGTAGACCCGGCCGGGCACGATCACGTAGATCGGCGGCTTTCGGCTGAGCATCGTGCGGGTCTGCACCGTCGACGTGTGCGTTCGTAGAACAAGGCCCGAGCCCGCGGAGCCATCGGCGGATGCGATGTGGAAGGTGTCCATCAACCCGCGCGCCGGGTGGTCGGCGGGGATGTTCAGCGCGTCGAAGTTGACCCACTCCAGGTCGACCTCGGGCCCCTCGGCCACCTCGTAGCCCATCCCGACGAACAGGTCGCTGATCGACTCCATCAGCGTGCTCAGCGGGTGACGGGCACCGCGGGGACGCCTGTCGTAGGGCAGGGTGACGTCCACCCGCTCCTCGACCAGCACCCGCTGGGCCTGCTCGCGCTCCACCACCTCGGCGCGCTCGGCGTACGCGGACTCGATCGCCCGGCGGGCCTCGTTGACCCGCTTACCGGCGTCGGACTTCGCGGCCGGCGGCAACGCGCCGATCTCCCGGCGGGCCAACGAGACCGGGGACCGGTCACCGAGGTGCACCGAGCGCAGCCCGGTCAACGCGTCCGGGTCGGCGGCGGACTCGAACGCCTTCGTGGCGTCCGCGACGGCCTCGGCCAGGGCGGCGGGGTCGAGCAGGGCGACCTGCTTCGGGTCGTACGGATCGTTGCGGTAGCTCATGGCGTACGGGCACTCCCTCACGGCGGCGCCAGCCCTCATCGGGGCGGCGAAGCGAGTCTACGGACGCGCGGCTGTGCCGCAGCCCGCCGGTAGGAGTTGTGCAGGGAGCAGGTCAGGCCCGCCGCCCGCCGACACCGGCGGGCTGGCTAAACGAACGCCGTGTCGCGTTCATGGACGGACGCTCTCCCCTGCTGTCGGTCGCGCCGGGTGTGGACACCGTCAGCGCTGTGCTCTCGCTGAAGCGTACAGGCACACGGCCGCCGCGGCAGCCAGGTTGAGGCTCTCCGCGCGCCCGTACAGCGGCACCCGCACCGTGGCATCGGCGGCGGCGGTCAACTCCTCGGGCAGCCCGTGCGCCTCAGAGCCGAACAGCCAGGCGGTAGGCCCGACGAGCCGGCCGTAGTCGGTCAGGTCGTCCAGGTCGTCGTCGCCGTACCCCGTGGTGGCGAAGATCGACAGGCCGGCGGCGCGCAGCGCGTCGACCACCGCGACCGGGTCGGCGGCGCGCACCACGTCGACGTGGAAGAGGCTGCCGGCCGAGGCCCGCACACACTTACCGTTGTACGGATCGACGGCCTCTCCGGCGAAGATCACCGCACCCGCGCCGGCCGCGTCGGCGGTGCGCAGCACCGTGCCGGCGTTGCCCGGGTCGCGGATCTCGGCGAGCACCGCCACCAGCCGGGGCGCACCGGCGAGGGCCTGCTCGAGTGTGACGTCCAGGTGCTGGCAGACGGCGACCAACCCCTGCGGGGCGACGGTCTCGGTCAGCGCCGCGATGGCGTCGTCGGTCACCTCGGAGACCGGCACGTCGGCGCGGGCCGCCGTGGCGGCCAACTCCGGGTACCTGTCGAGCGCGGCGGGCGTACCGAAGAGTTCGGTGACCACGCCCGGCCGGGCGAGGGCCTCGCGGACTGCCTGCGGGCCCTCGGCCAGGAAACGACCTGTGGCGTCGCGGTCCCGGCGGCGTTGCAGGCGGCGGGCGGCGACAACCCTGGGGGTACGCGGGGTGAAGGCCATGGTGTGCGCTCCTCCGGCACGATTGAGGCGCCCCCCGGACGGCGGTGCCGACACGGGAGACGCCTCGCTCTGGTGCGTGGGGATCAGGCGGCCTGAGCCGCCGCGCCGCCGGTGCCCTCGGCCGTGACCGCAGCCCGGGCCAGCTCCACGATCGCCGCGAAGGAAGCGGCGTCGTTGACAGCCATGTCGGCCAGGATCTTGCGGTCGACCTCGATGCCGGCCAGACGCAGGCCCTGGATCAGACGGTTGTAGGTCATCCCGTTGGCCCGGGCGCCCGCGTTGATCCGCTGAATCCACAGCTGCCGGAAGTCGCCCTTGCGGTCGCGACGGTCCCGGTAGGCGTACTGCATCGAGTGCAGCACCTGCTCCTTGGCCTTGCGGTACAGGCGGGAGCGCTGACCGCGGTAACCGCTCGCGGTCTCCAGCAGGGTACGACGCTTCTTCTGGGCGTTTACAGCCCGCTTGACGCGTGCCATCTCAACTCCTAATTACGTAAAGGTGGCGCGCGTCAGCGGCCGAGCAGCTTCTTGATGCGCTTGACGTCGGCCTTGGCCAGCACGACCGTGCCGGTCAGCCGGCGGGTCTGGGTGGAGGGCTTCTTCTCCAGGTTGTGACGGAGGCCGGCCTGCTGGGCAACGATCTTGCCCTTGCCGGTCACCTTGACCCGCTTACCCATACCCGTGTGGCTCTTCATCTTCGGCATGTGGAACGTCTCTCCCCTGTTACTCGCCGCTGGTGGCGGCGGTGCCGGCGTCACCGGCTGTGGCGGTCTCGCCGACCGCCGCGGTGTCATCGGCTGCCGGAGCGGCGGACTCGTCCGCAGCCCGGTCCCGAGGGCCACCGCGAGACGCCGTGGCGGCGACCGCGGAAGCCTTGACGGCCCGGTGCGGAGCGAGAACCATGATCATGTTTCGGCCGTCCTGCTTGGGAGCGGCCTCGACGTATCCCAGTTCCGTGATCTCGGATTCGAGCCGACGCAGAAGCCGGTAACCCAGCTCCGGGCGACTCTGCTCGCGACCGCGGAACATGATCGTCACCTTGACCTTGTCGCCCGCCTTGAGGAACCGCACCACGTGACCCTTCTTGGTCTCGTAGTCGTGCGGGTCGATCTTCGGCCGAAGCTTCATTTCCTTGATGACGGTCTGCTGCTGGTTACGCCGCGCTTCGCGCGCCTTGAGTGCGCTCTCGTACTTGAACTTGCCGAAGTCCATGAGCTTGCACACCGGCGGGCGCGCCATCGGCGCAACCTCGACCAGGTCCAGATCGACGTCCGCGGCCAGCTGAAGAGCGCGCTCCAGCGGGACGATGCCCACCTGCTCACCCTCTGGGCCGACCAGTCGGACCTCACGTGCCCGGATCTGCTCGTTCACGCGTGGTTCGACGCTGATGGGGCCTCCTCGAGTCGTTTCTGCTCAGTGGCCGACCCCTGCGGCTCCCGGATGGGAACCGACCCGAAAAGCAGAAGGCCCCGGCGCATGCCAGGGCCCGCTCGACCGGTCAGCACGATCACAGGATCGCGCATCCGACGCCGGGACGTGCCCGGAACCGGTGACCGGACCCGGCCACCGTAGCGGCGACTCGGGTGGGAGCAGGCGCTCCGCTTTCAAGGCTGCCTGCTCGCATGCGGAGACAGCCTGGTCGACTCGACAACACTACACCGACGTCCCGGCCACCCCCAAACCGGGACACCCGGGGCACCATCTGGGGCTGTCCCGGGTGTCCGTGCCATGCCCCGCGTGCCCCGCTGCCCCGCTGCCCCGGCGCACTTTCCCCGAAGTTGCTGCCTCCGGCATCGCTGAGGCAGCAACTTCGGGGATGTTGTCCGGATCTTGCGATCGAGGCCGGGTCAACGGCCGACGGCGAGCGCGGGTCGGCGGTCGGGTGCGGCGGCCACGGACGCAGGTTGACCGACGGTGCGGCACTCGGCGGCCGGCGGCGCGGCGCTCAGTGGTCGACGGCGCGTTCGGCGCGTTCGGCGAGGTGGGCCTGGTGCGCCTGGTGCAGTCGCCGCAGCGCGCGGACCCCTTCGACGGCCAGCTCCTTGTCCGCAGCCTGCAGGGCGACCATCGGCAGCAGGTCGTCGTCGTGCAGTTCCAGGCTGGCCCACGGCGCGCCCCGGTCGAAGCGGACTCCCCGCACGACCTCCCAGGGCAGCTCGTAGGAGCTGATCACGTTGCGCACCCGGATGCCACGCGCGTCCGCCTCCACCCGCGGACGGGTGAACAGCAGGAACCCCAGCGCACCGAAGATGCCCAGGCCGATCATCGCCACCTGGTCACCACGCTGGAAGCTGCCGTAGCCGTCGCCGGTCGGCCCACTCAGCGAGGTGGCGACCAGACCGAACACCACCACCAACGCAACCGCCGCCGACCAACAGACCACGCGGATGCGGCGGGGCTTCAGGCGGACCAGCTCGGTTTCACTCACCCCACCAGTCTGCCATCCGCACCCGGCCCCTCAAACGCACCACCCGCTGACCAACGCCTCAAACCTCACTGTCGGCCGCCAGGCCACAGGACCACGACCGAGCCGACCCGTCCTCGGGGACCCACAACCACAAGATCGCGCTCGAACCAGGAAGTAGTGGCCTCGGGTAGGGAGTGAGGCCACTACTTCACCGTTCGAGCGCGATCGTGCGGCGCTCAGGCGCCGTCGCCGGCCGTTCCCCGCGCCGCGAGGCCGACGCACCGGGCAGATCCACTCCGGTTCGGGGAAGTGGGGGTGTCGCGGCGGGCCGGACACCCCCACTTCGGGGAAACCGAGTTGATCAAGGACGGCGGCCGGACCTGAACGGTCAGAGGCGACAGGCGTGGATGTTGGTGACGAGGATGGCGCGGGCGCCCAACTCGTACAACTCGTCCATGATGCGGTGGACGTCGTCGCGGAGCACCATCGCCTGCACCGCCACCCAGCCCTCACGGTGCAGGGGCGAGACGGTGGGCGACTCGATGCCCGGGGTGAGCCCGCTGGCCCGGTCCAGCAGGCCGGCTGGCACGTCGTAGGCGAGCATCACGTAGCGGCGGGCGACCAGCACACCGTGCAGGCGACGCAGGAGCTGCTCGGCCTGTGGGTGCGCGGGCGCGTCGGCACGACGGACCAGCACCGCCGAGGAGCGCAGCAGGGGCTCGCCGAAGACGACCAGGCCCGCCTGGCGCAGGGTGGCGCCGGTCTCGACCACGTCCGCGATCACGTCGGCGACACCGAGGCGTACGGCGTTCTCCACCGCGCCGTCGAGGCGGATCACGTCGGCCTTGACCCCCACCTCGCGGAGGTGCCGCTCGACCAGTCCCGGGTACGCGGTGGCGATCCGGTGGCCGCCCAGGTCCTGTACGGAGGCGATGTCGTCGGGGCGGGCGGCGAAGCGGAAGGTGGCCCGCCCGAAGGCGAGGTCGACGACCTCTTCGGCCGGCGCGGCCGAGTCGATCAGCAGGTCCCGGCCAGTGATGCCGAGGTCGAGGTCACCGGAGCCGACGTAGGTGGCGATGTCCTTGGGGCGTAGGTAGAAGAATTCGACGTCGTTGGCCTCATCCCGGCAGACGAGGTCCTTGGGGTCGGTGCGCTGGCGGTAGCCCGCCTCGCGCAGCATCTGGGCGGCCGGTTCGGCCAGGGTGCCCTTGTTGGGAATGGCGACACGCAGCATGACGGAGTGCTCCTTCGATCCGAATGACGATCAACGGGTGAGGGCACTCACAGATGTCGGTAGACGTCCTTGAGCTCCAGACCGCTGGCGAGCATCAGCACCTGGACCTGGTAGAGCAGTTGGGAGATCTCCTCGGCGGTGCGCTCCGGCCCCTCGTGCTCGGCGGCCATCCACGACTCGGCGGCCTCCTCGACGACCTTCTTGCCGATGAAGTGCACGCCCTTGTCGAGGGCGGCGACGGTGCCCGAGCCCGGGGTGCCGGCGGCGGCCTTGGCCTGCAGCTCGGCGAACAACTCCTCGAACGTCTTCACGGGAAGCGATTCTTCCAGCCACCCGACCGGCGCCCCACGCCCGGGTCCGCCGGCACTCAGCCAGCGGGACAATTCCCTACCAACATGGTGGGACAATCGTCGATCGACGGCCATCAAGCCCTACGCTGTCCGCCATGGCCAGCAGCTCACGTCTCCTCGCGCTCACCCTCGCCGGTGCCGCCGTCGTAGCCACCGCCGGATGCGCGCCACAAAAGACGCAACCGACCCCCGTCGTCACCTCGGCGCTGTCGTGCGCCAAGGACAGCCTGCCCACCCGTACGCCGGGCAAGCTGACCATCGCGACCGACCAGCCCGCGTACGAGCCGTGGTTCTCGAAGGACAAGCCGGACAACGGCGAGGGCTTCGAGTCCGCTGTCGCGTACGCGGTGGCCGAGAAGCTCGGGTACGCCCGTGCCGACGTCACCTGGACGCGGGTCAAGTTCGACGCGGCGATCGCGCCCGGACCGAAGAACTTCGACTTCGACATCAACCAGTTCTCCATCACCGAGGAGCGCAAGCAGGCTGTCGACTTCTCCGCGCCGTACTACCTGGTGCGGCAGACCGTCGTGGCGTTGAAGTCCTCGAAGATCGCCGGCAAGACGTCGCTGGCCGACCTTCGCGACGCGCGGCTCGGCGCACAGGTCGGCACCACCAGCTACCAGGCGATCACCGACGTGATCAAGCCGGGCACCGAGCCGCGGGTCTACAACAGCAACGACGACGCCAAGAAGGCCCTGCAGAACGGTCAGTTGGACGGTCTCGTGGTGGACCTGCCGACCGCCTTCTACATCACCGGCGCGGAGATCACCGACGCGACGATCGTCGGGCAGGTGCCCCAGGTCGGTACGCCCGAGGCGTTCGGGTTGCTGCTGGACAAGAACTCTCCCCTGACCTCGTGCGTGAGCGGCGCTGTCGGTCAGCTCACCTCGGCGGGCACGCTGAAGGAGTTGGAGCAGAAGTGGCTGGCGCAGGTGGCGGGCGCGGCCGAGCTGCGGTGACCCTCCTGGATCGCGTTCCCACCGAGGCCCAGCGGCGGCGGTCGGCGTACCGACGCCGGCAGACCGTCTACAGCGTGCTGGTCGCGGCCTCGTCCACGGCGGTGCTCGGCACGCTGCTGGTCGTCGCGGTGACCGGCGCGCCCGGGTGGGACCGGGTCCGGCAGTCGTTCCTGGACCCGGCGATCGCCCGGGACGCGCTGCCGGCCGTGGTGACCGGGCTCTGGTTGAACGTCCGACTGCTGGTCTGTTGTGCGGCCGGGGCGCTGCTGCTCGGGTTGGTGATCGCGGTGCTGCGGACGCTGCGCGGCCCGGTCTTCTTCCCGGTCCGGGCGCTGGCCGCCGGTTACACGTACACGTTACGTGGGCTACCGCTGATCATCGTGCTGTACCTGCTCACCCTCGGTGTGCCCGGCCTGCGGTTGCAGGGGATGCCGCCGGTGCTGGTGCTGGGTGGGC
The DNA here is from genome assembly GCF_007830095.1 of Micromonospora taraxaci. Taxonomy (NCBI): domain Bacteria; kingdom Bacillati; phylum Actinomycetota; class Actinomycetes; order Micromonosporales; family Micromonosporaceae; genus Micromonospora; species Micromonospora taraxaci. The sequence goes on from NZ_VIWZ01000001.1 coordinate 4,939,497, forward strand.
TCGCGTTGGTCCTCACCTACGGCGGCTACCTGGCCGAGGTGTTCCGGGCCGGCATCGAGTCGGTGCACCCCAGTCAGCTCGCCGCGGCGCGCTCACTGGGCCTGACCTACCGGCAGACGATGCGGCACGTGGTCCTGCCGCAGGCCGTCCGCCGGGTGGCGCCACCCCTGCTCAACGACGTGGTGGCGTTGCAGAAGGACGTCGGGTTGGTCTCGCTCGCCGGGCCGATCGACGCGGTCCGCGCCGCCCAGATCGCCACCGCCCAGTCGTTCAACTACACGCCGTACATCGTGGCGGGGGTGCTGTTCGTGCTGCTCGCCATCCCGCTGATCGCGGTCACCGACTGGGTGACGTTGCGGGCGGCCCGCCGACAGTCGGGAGGGTGACGATGGCGTTGTTGCGGTGCCGGGGTCTGCGCAAGGAGTTCGCCGACCATGTGGTGCTCGACCAGCTCGACCTGACCGTCGCCGAGCATCAGGTGGTGGCCCTGATCGGTGCGTCCGGGTCCGGCAAGTCGACACTGCTGCGGTGTGTGAACCTGCTGGAGGAGATCGACGACGGGACCATCGAGTTGGACGGGGAGGACATCTCCGATCCCCGGGTGGACGCCGACCGGGTCCGTCGGCGGATCGGCATGGTCTTCCAGGCGTACAACCTCTTCCCGCATCTGACCGTGTTGGAGAACGTCACTCTCGCGCCGCGCCGCGTACACCGGCGGGCTCGTGCGGAGGCGGAGGCCCAGGCCCGGGAGTTGCTGGACCGGGTGGGGCTCGGTGCGAAGGCGGACGCCTACCCGGACCGGCTCTCCGGCGGTCAGCAGCAGCGGGTGGCGATCGTCCGGGCGTTGGCGAACTCGCCTCGGCTGATGTTGCTGGACGAGGTGACCTCGGCGCTGGACCCGGAACTTGTCGGCGAGGTGCTGGCGATGATCCGGGACCTGAAGGCCGACGGCATGACCATGGTGCTGGCCACCCACGAGATGGGCTTCGCCCGGGAGGTCGCCGACCAGGTGTGTTTCCTCGACGCGGGGCGCGTCCTGGAGAGCGGCCCGCCCGAGCAGGTGCTGGGCGAGCCGACCCAGCCTCGGACCCGGCAGTTCCTGCGCCGGATCATCGAGGCCGGTCGGCTCTGAACGAGGGCCGGTGGAGGCGTCAGCCGCCGAAGCCGACCCGCTGGGCGTTGCCGGCGGCCACGACCCGGACGGCCAGCGCGGCGTCGAGCGCGGCGACGGTGGCGGCCCAGCCCTTGTCCTCCGCCGAGCCGGGCAGACCGGCGCGGTCCCGGGCCTGCTCGATGGTCTCCACCGTCAACACCCCGTGCGCCACCGGCTTGCCCTCGTCCAGCGCCACCCGGGTCAGACCGTCGGTGACCGAACGGCAGACGTAGTCGAAGTGGGCGGTGGCGCCGCGCACCACCACGCCGAGGGCGACCACCACGTCGCAGCGGCGGGCGAGGGCCTGGGCGACCACCGGCAGCTCGACCGAACCGGCGACGCGGGCGACCACGGACCGCGCCCCGCACGCCTCGGCGGCGGCCACCGCACGCTCCACCATGTGGTCGGTCAGATCGCCGTGCCAGCGGGCGGCGACGATTCCGACGGTCAGCCCTGCGGCGTCCACCGCCTCGACTCCCGGCTCACCGAAACCCGCCATCGTCATGCTCCGATCTCGTCGTTGGCGACCGGACGCCCCAGCGGCGCCTCGGACACCTCGTCCAACTCGTCCAGCAGGTGACCCATCCGGTCCCGCTTGGTGCGCAGGTAGCGCATGTTCTCCGGGTGCGCCCCGGCCGGCAGCCCCTCGCGGCCGGTGATGGTCAACCCGTAGCCCTCCAGCCCGGCCCGCTTGGCCGGGTTGTTGGTCAGCAACCGCATCGAGCGCACACCCAGGTCGTAGAGGATCTGCGCGCCGGTGCCGTAGTCCCGGGCGTCGGCCGGCAACCCCAGGTCGAGGTTGGCGTCGACGGTGTCGCGGCCCAGGTCCTGCAACTGGTACGCCTGCAACTTGTGCAGCAGCCCGATGCCACGCCCCTCGTGCCCGCGGACGTAGAGCACGACGCCTCGGCCCTCCCGCGCGACCCGGGCCAGCGCGGCGTCCAACTGCGGGCCGCAGTCGCAGCGCAGCGAACCGAAGACGTCCCCGGTCAGGCACTCGGAGTGCACCCGGACCAGCACGTCCTGGCCGTCACCGATCTCACCCAGCACCATCGCGACGTGCTCGGCCGGGTCGTGCTCGGCGCGGTAGCCGAGCGCGCGGAACACCCCGTGCCGGGTGGGCATCCGGGCGTCGGCGACCAGCTCGACCTGCTTCTCGGTGCGCCGCCGGTAGGCGATCAGGTCGGCGATGGTGACCAGGACGAGACCGTGTTCGGCGGCGAACTTCTCCAGGTCGGGCAGCCGCATCATGGTGCCGTCGTCGTTGACCAGCTCGCAGAGCACGCCCGCCGGGCGCAGCCCGGCCAGCCGGGTCAGGTCGATCCCCGCCTCGGTGTGCCCGGGCCGGCGCAGCACGCCGCCCTCGCGGGCGCGCAGCGGCACCACGTGCCCCGGCCGGGCCAGGTCGGTCGAATCGGTCGCCGCGTCGGCGAGCAGCCGACTGGTGTGCGCGCGGTCGGCCGCCGAGATGCCGGTGCTGATCCCCTCCCGGGCGTCCACTGTCACCGTGTACGCGGTGCCGCGCCGGTCCTGGTTGGTGTGGTGCATCGGCGGCAGGTCGAGGCGGTCGGCCTCGCTCTCGGTCAGCGCCACGCACACGTAGCCGGAGGTGTAGCGCACCATGAACGCCATCAGCTCCGGCGTGGCCAGCTCGGCCGCGAAGATCAGGTCGCCCTCGTTCTCCCGGTCCGCGTCGTCGACCACGACGACCGGCCGGCCGGCCGCGATCTCGGCGATCGCCTGCTCGATGCTTCCGAAGCTGCTCATGCCGCCACTCCGCTTCGCTCCGTGGCGTCATGAGGCGCCGTGACGCTGAACCTGCCGATTCGCTCGCTGTGCTCGCTCATGCCACGGCCTCCGTGTAGACGGGTTTCCGAACGGCGGCCGGCCGGGTGGCGCGCGAGGTGCGCCACCAGGCGGCGAAGCCCCACACGCACAGCGCGCCGTAGATCAGGTACATGACCGCCGACGGGTAGAACCCGCCGCGCAGCAGCAGCGGCACGCCGACCGCGTCCACCGCGATCCACAGCAGCCAGAACTCCACCCAGCCGCGGGCCATGCCGTACGTGGCCAGCAGACTGCCGGTGAGGATCCAGGCGTCGGGCAGCGGACCCCACGAGCCCAGTGCCTTGAGCACCGGGTACGCCGCGGCGGTGCCGACCACGGCGGCCAGCAGCAGCATCAGCCGCTCCCGCCCGGTGGCCCACCGTGGGACGACCGCCGCCTGCCCGCCCTCGGCGCGACGGTTGCGCTGCCAGCGCCACCAGCCGTAGACGCTGACCGCGAAGAAGAACACCTGTCGTCCGGCCTGCCCGTACAGGTCGTGCGCCTGCGGGGTGGCGAACACCCCGCCGAGGAAGACGGTCAGGAGCAGCGCGTTGCCGATCATGCCGACCGGCCAGGCCCAGACCACCCGGCGCAGCCCGAGCAGCGCGGAGATCAGACCGAACGCGTTGCCGACGATCTCCCGGACCAGCACCGGCGAGCCGGCCACTTGCACCTGGGCGTCCAACAGCCAACCGAGCGGACCCATCAGGCCACCCCGCCCGTGATCGAGGCCGCAGCGGAACCGTCGGTGCCGGCCAGCCGGTCGCCGAGCAGCCGCTCGACGTACTTGGCCAGCACGTCGACCTCCAGGTTGACCGGGTCACCGGCCCCCTTCGCGCCGAGCGTGGTCAGCTTGAGCGTGGTCGGGATCAACCCGACGGCGAACTCGTCCGCGCCCACCTCGGCCACGGTCAGCGAGACACCATCGATGGTGATCGAGCCCTTCTCCACCACGTACCGGGACAGGCCGGCGGGCAGCCGGAACCGGACAGTCTCCCACTGCTCGGCCGGCTCCCGGGAGATCAGCTCGCCGACCCCGTCCACGTGGCCCTGCACCAGGTGCCCGCCGAGCCGGCTGCCGAGTGCGGCGGCCCGCTCCAGGTTGACCGGGTCGCCCACGCTCAGCGCGCCCAGCGCGGAGCGGCGAAGCGTCTCGCCCATCACGTCGGCGGTGAAGACCCCGTCGGCCACGTCCACGACGGTCAGGCAGACGCCGTTGACCGCGATGGAGTCGCCGTGCCGGGCGTCCGAGGTGACCAACGGACCACGGACGCCGATCAGCGCGGAATCGCCCGCCGTCGCCGTGACCCGGACGATCTCCCCCAACTCCTCGATAATGCCGGTGAACATGTCAGCCCTCCCTTTTGCGGGGCAAAGCGGTGATCCGGAGATCCGGACCGATCTGCGTAACGTCGACGAACTCCAGATCGATGGCCTCAGCGATGGTGCTCACTCCCGCGTCGACCAGAGCGGTCGGACCGGCGCCGAGCAGCCGGGGCGCGACGTACCCGATGACCTTGTCGACCAGGCCGGCCTGCAGGAACGCGCCGGCCAGCCGGGGGCCGCCCTCCAGCAGCAGCGAGCGGACCCCCCGCTCGTGCAGCGCCGCGAGCAGCGCCGGCAGGTCGACCCGGCCGTCCGGGCCGGCGCCGACCTCCTCGGCGGTCGCGATCCACGTCCGCGCGGCGCCGTCGCGGACCCGGGCGTCAGCCGGGGTACGCCCGGAGCTGTCCACCACCACCCGCAGCGGCTGCCGGATGGCCAGGCTGCCGTCGCGCAGGTTGCGAGCGGTCAGCCGGGGGTCGTCGGCGAGCACGGTGCCCACCCCGGCGAGCACCGCGTCGACAGTGCCGCGCAGCGCGTGCACGTCGATCCGGGCCGCCTCCGAGGTGATCCACATGCTGGTGCCGTCCAGGGCGGCGGCGCGCCCGTCGAGCGTGGCGGCGTACTTCCAGATGACGTACGGCCAGCCCCGGCGCATCGAGGTCAGCCATGCGACGTTGCCGGCCTCGGCCTCCTCGCCGCGTACCCCGAGATCGACGCGGACCCCGGCGGCGCGCAGGGTGGCGGCGCCACCGGACGCGACCGGGTTGGGATCGGGTACGGCGATGACCACCCGGGCGACCCCGGCCTGGACCAGCGCGGAACTGCAGGGGCCGGTGCGGCCGGTGTGGTCACAGGGTTCCAGGGTGACGACTGCGGTGCCGCCCTTGGCCCGCTGCCCGGCCTGCGCCAGGGCGACGATCTCGGCGTGCGGCCCGCCGGCGTACGCGTGGAAGCCCTCCCCCACGACCTGGCCGTCCTCGTCGAGCAGCACGCACCCGACCACCGGATTGGGGCTGGTCGTACCGAGCCCGCGCGCCGCCAACTCGATCGCACGCCGCATCGCCTCGTCAACGGAGACGCTGGCCATCGCCCTGCCCTGCCCTCTCACTCGCCGTCCGCGCGCTGGCGGTCAGGGAGGCTGCGGCCATGGGGCCGCGGGCAGGCGGAGGCGGAATCCGGGAACGGCACAGCCGCCCCGGGAGGTCGGCGCGGCACGCTGAAGCCAGCGGCCGGCACGGACCGTCCGTCCCGCGCGCTGTCTCCCATCCGGACTGTCTGGGCGCGGACGAACCGCCCCCAACCGTCGGCCCCGGATTTTCACCAGGTCCACCGGGCGGCAGAGCCGTCCGGGTCGCGGGCTGACCACGGTTGGACCGTGGATCACCGCCGGTTCGGAATTTCACCGAGTCCCGCCAGCGCGTGGTGGGTTATACCGGCAGTCTTACACGCTGACGCCGCTCCGCCGCCACCTAGGCGAGCTACTTCACAGCGGGATCACGCGTCAGGTGACGCCGCGCCGCCGGTCCACCGCCACGTACGACCCGGGTTGGCTCTTGGCGACCGTCTTCATCTCCGACGCCACCGCGATCACCTCCAGGGGGTCGGTGAACCGCTTGCCGGCGTCGGAGAGGGACACCCCGATGGACAGGGTGACCAGGGCGGCGCGACGGATGTTGCCACGCCGGTCCTTCAGCTCGACGAAGCCGCGCTCCCGGTCGGTCGGGTCGTAGAGCGTGTCGGCGGCGGTCTCGAAGTCCACCACCGCCTGGGAGGTCAGCGGGCGGACCTGGTCCGGGGCGCAGACGATGACGAAGTCGTCACCGCCGACGTGGCCGAGGAAGGCCGGCGGCAGGCCGACACCCACCACCGCCCGGTGCAGGCTGCGGGCCAGCGCGGAGATGAAGTCGTCGCCCCGGACGAAGCCGTACCGGTCGTTGACGCTCTTGAACCGGTCGATGTCGACGTAGCCGACGGCGTAGTCCACGCCCTGCCGCACCCGGTCGCTGATCTCCCGACGGATCCGGCTGTTGCCGGGCAGCCCGGTCAGCGGGGAGACCTCCCGGAACTCCTTGTTGCGGCGCAGCGTGGACGAGACCCGGGCCACCAGCTCGGCGGTGTCGAACGGCTTGACCAGGTAGTCGTCGGCGCCGGCGCTGAGCCCCAGCACCTTGTCGACGGTCATCCCCTTGGCCGTCAACATGATCACCGGCAGGGCGGAGGTCATCGGGTCGGCGCGGAGCCGCCGGGTCAGCTCCAGCCCGTCGATCCGGGGCATCATGAGGTCGACCACCGCCAGGTCCGGACGCTCACGTTCGATGACCTCGAGGGCCTCCTGGCCGTCGCTGGCGTGGATCACGTCGAAGCCGTGTAGGCGCAGGTTGAACTCGACGAAACGAGCGATGTCCTCGTCGTCGTCGACGACGAGGATGATGTCCTTGCGGTCGCCGTCGGGTTCCACGTCAGGCGCCGGGAGCCGCGCGTTCCGCCAGCGAACGCAGCCGCCGTACCGCTTCCGCCGGGTCCGCGGCGCCGTACACGGCGGTGCCGGCGACGAACGCGTCAGCGCCCGCCGCGGCGGCCTGCTCGATGGTGTCGGCGGCGATCCCGCCGTCCACCTCGATGCGCAGTTCCAGGTGCCCGGTCGAGACGTGCCGGCGGGCGGTACGCACCTTGTCGAGCAGTTGCGGGATGAACCGCTGCCCACCGAAGCCGGCCTTGATCGTCATGATCAGCAGGGTGTCGAAGCTGGGCAGCAGGTCCAGGTACGGCTCTATCGGGGTGTCCCGGTCGATGGCCAGGCCCGCCTTCGCGCCGGCCGACCGCAGATCCTTGGCCAGCGCCACCGGATCGTCGGAGGCCTCGGCGTGGAAGGTGACGTTGTACGCCCCGGCGTCGGCGTAACCGGGAGCCCACCGACGCGGATCCTCAATCATCAGGTGCACGTCGAACGGCATCGCGGTGACAGCCCGCAGGCTCTGCACCACGGGCAGGCCGATGGTCAGGTTCGGCACGAAGTGGTTGTCCATCACGTCGACGTGCAACCAGTCCGCGGCGTCCTCGACGGCACGGACCTCTTCGGCGAGGCGGGAGAAATCGGCGGCCAGAATGCTCGGCGCGACGATCGTCGGCGGTACGGTCACGTGGCCAGTGTACGAACGTGGCCACCCGCGACCCGCATCGCGCCACCTTTGGGGACGCGCTGTGACCCAGCAGTGACCACTGGTGCAGAATTAGTCGATCCGGACCCCCGAATCCGGACGAACAGACGTCAATGGCTGGCCGATCGGCGGAAAGGCGACGACACTCCAACCGGGACTGTGCCATAGGCTGCACGCCCGCCGGGGTCTCGCCGCGGGGCGCGGTGACCGGCCGCCAGCTCCCGGGAAGGGCGGACGATGCGACGGTGGCTCCCAGCGCTGGTGCTGGCCGGCGTCACGACGATACTGCTGGCCGGTTGCGCGCCGGCACGAGGCGCGGACGGTGACCTCACCGACGACTGGCCGGCGCTGCGGGTTCCGAAGCCATTCAGTCCGGCCACCGACACCTGCCTGCCCCGGATCATCCCGGTCGTACAGGCCAGCACGTACGAGACGGTGGACTGCGCGCGCAACCACCTGGCCGAGACCATCCACGTCGGCACCTTCGCCGGACCCGACGCGCTGGCCGAGACCCGGCCCGAGCCCGGCTCGCCGGCGCTGCGCACCGCCCGCGCGGAGTGCGACCAACGGGCCCGGGAGGTGCTCGGCGGCGACTGGCACACCGCCCGCCTCGCGTTGAACCTCGCGTTGCCGTCCACGCCCGCCTGGTCCGGCGGGGCGCGCTGGTTCCGCTGCGACCTCAGCGAGACCGGCAGCATCGACAACACCCGACCGGTCAACCGCACCGGCAGCCTGCGCGGCGCGTTGATCGGCGACAGCCCGCTCACGCACCGCTGCTTCGACCCGAAGCTGATCGGCGACAACCTCAACTACATGGCACCCGTGCTCTGCACCGAACCACACCGCGCCGAGTTCGTGGGCGTCTACGAGGAACGCGACATGAGTTGGGCCGACTTCAGCAAAGCCGCCGCCCAGGCGCACCAGCGCTGCATGGAGCTGATCGCCACGTTCGCGTCAGTGCCGAACAACAGCGAGCTGCCGTACCGGGCCGGGTCCATCTACTACCCACCGTCACAAAAGGAGTGGGAGGAGGGCGACCGTGGAGTGCGCTGTTTCCTGTGGAGCGACGACCGCAAACTCACCCGTTCGATGCGCGGCGCCGGCCCCGAGGGACTTCCGGCGATCTGAGCAGTGGTGCCGTATGCTGCTGCGCCGTGGCGCTACCGCCCGGCCGGGTCCGGTCGGCGGCCACCAGCGGCGGGGAGGTCAGGGATGCGACGATGGTTGACGGCGTTCGCCGGAGGTGCGGCCCTCGCGCTGGCACTGGCCGGATGCAACGCGCCCGCCGGACTCGACCGTGACCTCATCGACGACTGGCCGGCGCCCGTCGCGGCGCAGCAGTTCGTACCCGCCGCGGACGTCTGCCACCAGACCACCCAGCAGGTCGGCTTCCTGACCGGCTACAACCCGACGCCGTGCACCGAGGCGCACCGGGTCGAGACCATGCACGTCGGCACCCTCACCGGTCCCGCCGCCGAGCCCGGCACAACGCCACTGCCCGGCTCGGCGGGCATGCGGGCCGCGCAGGCCGCGTGCGACAAGCAGGTCAACAAGGCGGTCGGCGCCGACTGGCGCTCCGGACGACTCGGCCTGACCGTCGTGCTGCCGTCGCCGCAGGCCTGGGCGGGCGGGGCCCGCTGGTACCGCTGCGACGTCACCGAGATCGTCAGCATCGACGACACCACCGTCGACCTGCGCACCGGCAGCCTCCGGGGCTCGTTGTCCGGCGGCGCCCCCCTGGCGTACCGCTGCTTCAACCCGAAGATGGTCAAGGACGACATCGACGAGATGGTGCCGGTGTCCTGCACCGCGAAGCACCACGCCGAGTTCGTCGGGGTGTGGCAGGCCCCGGACGTCAGCTACGCCGAGTTCTCCCGCACCACCAAGCGCACCCACAAGGCCTGCCAGTCGATGATCGCCAGGTACGCGAAGGTGCCGGACAACTCCCAACTCGACTTCCGCGCCGGAACGATCTACTACCAGCCGTACGAGGAAGAGTGGAAGAACGGCAACCGCGGCGTGCAGTGCTTCCTCTGGATCTCCGACCGGGACCTGACCCGTTCGATGAAGAACGCCGGTACCAAGGGCCTCCCGGTCACCTGAGCCGCCGCGTCCGGCCGGGGGAACCGGCCGGACGCGAACCGCATCAGTTTCGGCGCAGGACCGCGAGGAACATCGCGTCGGTGCCGTGGCGGTGTGGCCAGAGCTGCACGGTCGGCCCGTCGCCCAGACCTGGCATCCCGGCCGGCAGCAGCGGACGGGCGTCCACGAAGTCCACCGCGACACCACTGCGGCGGGCTGCCTCGGTCACCGTCACGTGCGTCTCGACCGTGTGCGGCGAGCAGGTGACATAGGCGACCAGGCCACCGGGCCGGACCGCCCGCAGCGCCGCACCGAGCAACTCCCGTTGCAGCCGCGTCAGGGGCGGCAGGTCCGACGGTTGACGACGCCACCGTGACTCCGGCCGACGGCGCAACGAGCCCAGCCCTGTGCACGGGGCGTCGACCAGCACCCGGTCGAAGTGCTGCTCGGGCAGCTTCGGATCGCCGCCGACCTCCCGGCCGTCCATGGCCAGCACGGCCACCGGCAGGCCCCGGGTCGCCTGGGACACCAACCGGGCCCGGTGCTCGGCCACCTCCACAGCTGTCACCCGGGCGCCACGCTGCGCGGCCAGGGCACCCAGCAGACCGGCCTTGCCACCCGGACCGGCGCACAGGTCCAGCCAGCGCCCGTCCGGACCGTCGAGCGGCGCGTCGGCGAGCGCCGCCGCCACCAACTGAGAGCCCTCGTCCTGGACGTGGGCAAGACCCTCGACCACCGCCGGGATGTCGCCCGGAGCGCCCCCGGGCAGATAGACGGCGTACGGCGAGAAGGCACCGGGCGCACCGCCCACCTGGTCGGCCAGGTCGACCGGGTCGATCAGCCCCGGCCGGGCGCAGAGGTGCACCGCCGGGCGCTCGTTGTCCTCGATCAGGAGTCGTGTCGTCTCGCCCAGGTCGCCGCCGAGCGCCTCGGAGAAGGCCCGCACGATCCACTGTGGATGGCTGTACGCCAGGGCCAGGTACCCCACCGGGTCGGTCTCCATCGGTGGGGCGAGCTTCGCCACCCAGGCATCCACGTCACGGGTGGACACCTCGCGCAGCACCGCGTTGGCGAAACCCGCGGCACCCGGCGCGACCGAGCGGACCAGGTCCACTGTCGAGGAGACAGCGGCGTGCGGCGGCACCCGGGTGTACAGCAGTTGGTACGCCCCGAGCCGCAGCGCGTCACGTGCCGGAGGGTCGATGCGGGCCACGTCCCGACCGGACGCGTCGGTCAGGATCGCGTCCAACGTGCCCAGGTGGCGCAGGGTGCCGTAGGTCAGCTCGGTGGCGAAGGCCGCGTCCCGGCCGAACAGCCCCTCCTCCCGCAGGATGGTGGGGAGCACCAGGTTGGCGAACGCGTCGTCGCGGTGCACCGCCGCCACCGCCTCGTACGCGGCACGACGCGGTCGGTCCAGTGGCGGCCGGACCGGCCGGCGGTCCCCGCCACGACCCGAGGTCGGGCCCGAGCGTGTGGGGCGCGTCCCCTCCGGGGCCGTCACGCGAACTCCTCGCCGGTGCCGACGCGGACGCCGCGCGCCCAGTCGGTGGCGCCCATCGCCCGCTTACCGGCGGCACGGACCTCGCCGAGGCGCACCGGCACGGTCGCCGTGCCGGCGAGCACCCGGGACTTCTCCACCAGCAACTCCCCCGGCTTCAACTCCGGGCCGTCGGGCTCCGGCACGACCGGGCCGAGCTTCACCCGCTCGCCTCGGAACGTGGTCCAGCCACCCGGGGCCGGGGTGCAGGCCCGGAGCCGACGGTCCACGGCGAAAGCCGGGTCGCCCCAGCGCAGCCGGGCGTCGTCCACCGTCAGTTTCGGTGCCAGCGACACCCCGTCGGCGGGCTGCGGCTCGGCCCGCGCGGTGCCGTCGGCGATCGCGTCGAGCACCGCCACCAGCAGCCCGGCGCCGGAGTCGGCGAGCCGCCCCAGCAGGTCGCCGGAGGTGTCGGCCGCGCGGATCTCGTCGGTGAGGGTGCCGTAGACCGGGCCGGTGTCCAGGCCCTCCTCCAACTGGAAGACGCTGGCGCCGGTCAGCTCGTCACCGTGCAGCACGGCGTGCTGCACCGGTGCGGCGCCACGCCAGGCGGGCAGCAGCGAGAAGTGCAGGTTGATCCAGCCGTGCCGGGGGATCTCCAGGGCGGCCGGCGGCACCAGCGCGCCGTAGGCGACCACCGGCACGCAGTCCGGTGCGAGCGCGCGGAGCCGGTCGAGGAACTCGGGCTCGCGGGGCCGGGCCGGAGTGAGCACCTCGACGCCGTGCTCGTCGGCCCACTCGCCGACCGGGGACCGGGACAGGCCACGTCCGCGTCCGGCGGGCGCGTCGGGTCGGGTGACCACGGCGACCAGCTCGTGCCGGGAGGCGGCGACGGCAGCCAGGGCGGGAACGGCGACAGCCGGCGTACCGGCGAAGACCACGCGCATCCGGGTCACCGACCCAGACCGAAGGGGTCGCTGATGTGCGGGCTGAGCTTGACCGTGGGCGGGGCTGCCGCGTCGTACCAGTCGGCCTGGCGGATCGCCTTCATGGCCTCCTTGCGACCGGCGGCGTCCAGCCGGTCCAGGAAGAGCACGCCGTCGAGGTGGTCGGTCTCGTGCTGCACGCAGCGGGACATCAGGCCGGTGCCGACGATCTGCACCGGGTCGCCGAACGCGCTGAAGCCCTTGGCGATGACGTTCTGGCGGCGCTTGGTGTCGAAGTAGAGCCCGGGGATGGACAGGCAGCCCTCCGGGCCGTCCTGCTCCTCCTCGTCGGGGAACTCCAGCACGGGATTGACCAGGTGCCCGAGCACGTCGTCGACGTCGAAGGCGAACACCCGCAGACTCACACCGAGCTGCGGTGCGGCCAGACCGGCGCCGTTCTGCTCACGCATCGTGTCGGTCAGGTCGGCGACCAGCCGACGCAGCTCGGCGTCGAAGTCGACCACCGGATCGGCCGGCGTGCGCAGCACCGGATCCCCAAAAAGACGGATGGGCTGGACGGTCACGCGGGGTGGCTCCTTCACGGGTCGGACGGGGATGCCGTACCAGTCTACGGAGTGCCCGGCCGTCCGCCGGCCGGCGTACCTCGATCGGCGACCGCCGGTGTGCCCAGCGTCACCGGCCGGCTCCCGCGTCCGGGGACTCGGCCCGGGTCAGCAGGTCCCGTACCCGCTCGCTGTCCGGGTGGCCGAGGTCGTCGAGGATGCCCAGCGCCCGCCGCCAGGTACGCACCGCACCGGCCGGGTCCCCCGCCGCGTGCCGACTCACCCCGAGCCGGGACAGGGTGTCCGCCTCGTCGTAGCGGTCGCTGATCCGCCGGTACAGCCGCAGGGCCCGCCCGTAACAGCGGATCGCCTCGCGGTGCTCACCCAACTGGGCGTGGATGAAGCCCAGGCTGTCCCAGGTGTTCGCCTCACCATGCCGGTCACCGGTCGGGCGCAGCAGCGCCAACGCCTCCCCGCAGTGCGCGAGTGCCGGCCCGTACTGGCCGAGCTGGGCGTGCGCCCAACCCACCGCGTTGCGCGCACTCGCCTCCCCCGCCAGGTGGCCGGCGGCCTGGTACAGCGCCAGCGCGCGTTCACCGTGGTCAAGCGCCTCGGCGTACCGTCCGAGCCCGTCGAGCATCGCGCCGAACGCCCGGTGGGTACGCGCCTGCCCGGTGTGGTCGCCCAACGACTCGAAGATCACCAGCGCCTGCCGGTAGTTCCTCGCCGCCTCGTCCACCCGGCCCAGCCGGTACAGCACCCGGGCGAGGTCACGGTGGGCGTTCGCCTGCCCGAGCCGGTCGCCCACCCGTCGCGCCCCGGCCAGCGCGGCCTCCTGGGCGAGGACCAGGTCCGGCCAGCGCCCCCGGCGTTGCAGGAAGTCCACCAACGTCCAGGCCAACTGCCAGGCATGACCGTCGAACCCGGTACGCCTCGCGTACGCGACCGCCGCCAACAGCACCGGGTACTCGACGGTGAACCAGGCGAGCGCCTGCCCGTGGTCGGTGATCTCCTCGGGCACCACGCCCGGCCCGGCGGCGGCCAGGGTGACCGGATCCCGACCCGGCTGCAGCAGCAACGCGGCCGCGTGCGCGGTGTGCAGGTAGTGGTCGAGCCCTCGCCGGATCGCGGCCCGCCGGGACTCCGCCGGTTCGAGACGTTCAGCCTGCTCGGCGGCGTACGCCCGGAGCAGGTCGTGGGCGCCGAACCGGCCGGGGGCATGCTCGGTGACCAGGTGAGCGTGGGCCAGCTCCGCCAGCAGTCGGGGCACCTGGGCCCGGGGCAGCCCGGCCAGGCTGGCCGCGGCGGCGACCCCGATGTCCGGCCCCGGGTGGCAGCCGAACAGCCGGAACAGACGTGCCGCCGCCGGCGTCAGGTTCCGGTACGACCAGGAGAAGACGGCCTGCACGTCGGTGCTGGCATCCCCCCCGTCGAAGGAGTCCAGCGGACGCGGCGCCTCGCGCAGCTCGGCGGCGAGGGCCGCCAGGGAGAACGCCGGATTCGCCGCACCCCTCGCGGCGAGCACCGCCAGCGCCAGCGGCAGCCGCGCGCACCGCTCGATGATCTCGTCCACCGCCTTCGGCTCGACCGTCAACCGCTGCGCGCCGAGCCGGCGGGCCAGCAGTTGCCAGGACTCGGCGGCACTGAGCAGGCCGACGCCGATCGGCCGGGCGCCCTCGGCGGCGACCAGGCCGGCGAGCCGGTTGCGGCTGGTGACCAGGACCAGGCAGGTCGGGCTGCCGACCAGCAGGGGCCGAACGTGGTCGATGTCGCGGGCATTGTCCAACAGCACCAGCATCCGGCGGTTGGCGAGCAGGCTGCGGTAGAGGCCCACCTGCGCGGTCAGGTGGGTGGGTATGCGTTCGGGCGGCACCTCGAGGGCCTCGAGGAAGCCGCGTACCGCCTCGACGGCGGTCATCTCCGTCCCGGTGGAGTCGAAGCCGCGCAGGTCGACGTAGAGCTGGCCGTCCGGGAAACGGTCGGCCACCCGGTGCGCCCAGTACACCGCCAGGGTCGTCTTGCCGACCCCGGCGGTGCCGGACAGCGTCATGATGGTCACTGGCCCCGGACCGCCGTCCTCGTGCGGGGCGGGGTTGACGCACTCGGCGTCGAGCTGGGCGAGCTGGGCAACACGTCCGATGAATCCGGGTAGCGCCGGGGGTAGTTGGCGGGGCACGGGCAGCCGGGTCGACGTCGTACCGGCCCGTTGGCCGCCGCCCCGGGCCCGGGCCGGCCCGACGCCCGTCCGCCCGGTCGCGGCGTGATCCCGGTTCGGTCGTCGGCGCCCCTCCTCGACCCGGTCCCGCGCGGTGGCCAGTGCCCCCTGCTCGGCGGGGGTCGCCCCGAGCAGGCGGATGAGGACGTCGAACCGCTCCGGCGGAGGCAGGATGTTGCCGGCGAAGTACTCCCCGATGATCCCCCGTGACCAGCCGGTCTTGGCGGCCAACTGCCGATACGTCAGTTGGGTCTCACCCTGCTGCCGGGCTTCCCGACGGCGCAACTGGCGTAACAGCCCGGCCAGTTCCGGCAGTGTCTGCGCGTCGCAGCCGCCGCGGGCCCCCTCGAACGACCCGGGTGAGCCCTGCTCCGTCGGTCGAGCGCCGGGCGGTACCCGTTGGTCGGACATACGGCTCCCACCCCCCGGTCACCCGGTCCCCCCGGATGCGCACGGGCAGGCTAATTCCACCGCCACTCCCATCGATAGGCGACCGCCGATGTCTGACAGTTCCACTTCGGACCGTTGATCGTCCGATGATGTCCGGCGGTGTCCAGTGCCGTCCAGGATGCGCGACGCGAAGCCGAGGTCCCGTGCCACCGTCCTCGTGCGGGTTCGGCCCGCTCCACGATCCCTGGGGGAAGAGGTACCTGATGATCCGTCCACACCCGACCGTTCGGCGGTCCGCGATGCTGCGTCGCGTCGCCGTCACCGCGTTCGGCCTCACGCTGCTCGTCGCGGGAGTGACCGCCGCACCGGCCACCGCCGCACCGGACGGCAAGGCTGGCATCGCCGCACCCGGCGGCAACGCTGGCATCGCCGCACCCGGCGGCAAGGCCGCCACCGCCGGGTCGTTCGTCGACAGCACACCGGTGCCCGGCGGCTTCGCCTCCTGGTCCGAGCTGCTCCGGTTGCAGCAGCGCATGAACAACGCCGCCGCCCAGATCACGAACGCGGCGCAGCGCAGCGCCAACTCCGGGTTCGCGGGCATCGTCGCCGACCCCACCAACCGCCACCTCAAGGTCTACTGGAAGGGGGAGCCGCCGGCCAACCTGGTGGCCAACGCCCGGGCCACCGTCGCCACGCAGGTGCTGCCCGCCGCGTACTCCCAGCGGGAACTTCTTGCCGCGGCCGACCGCCTGCGGGCCAAGGCGGGCGACGAGATCACCACTGTCGGGCCGCGCGCCGACGGCGCCGGCCTGCTCGTCGGCACGCAGGACGGTCTGCTCGGCGCGACGGCCCTGGCCGGCGTGCCGGTGACCGTGCAGACCAAGGTCGCCGCCGCGCCCGCGACGCGGTGGGACGACACCGCGCCGTGGTGGGGCGGTGCCGCCTGGCGCAACGCCACCACCGGCGGTGGCTGCTCGACCGGCTTCGGGGTCTTCAAGAACGGGAATGCGCGGATCCTCTCCGCCGCGCACTGCGGCAACCTCAACAACGTCGCGACCGACCCGACCGGGCAGGCGATGGGCACCGTCAGCTTCCGCAACGCCGGCACCGACACCCTGCTGTTGTCGGGCGGCTCCGGCGGCCGGGTCTTCAACAACAGCACCGACGCGCAGGGCAACGTGGTCAGTGAGTTCAGCAACCAGGTGATCGGCGCGTCGGCCAGCCAGGTCGGCAACTGGGTGTGCACCTCCGGCGCGTACTCCGGCACCCGCTGCTCGATCCAGGTGAAGGCCCGCAACCTGTGCATCAACGTGCGCGACTTCGGCCAGGTCTGCGGGCAGGTTCAGGCGGAGAACACCACCGGCCTCAACGCCGTCGGTCAGGGCGACAGCGGTGGCCCGGTGGAGATCGTGAACGCGGCGAACACCCTCCAGGTCTGGGCGACCGGCACCAACACCGCCATCGACGACACCAACACGTCCACGGCCTGCACCGGCTACCGCCCCACCGGGCGGGTCTGCGCCTGGCGGTTCTACTACGAGGACATCTTCTCCGGCATGGCCGGCGTCGGCGCCACGGGCGTCGTCCTCGGCTGAGCGAGCTCGGCGACCCGCCGTTCGACCCGGTGGCCGGGTCGGTGCGCATCCCGCGCGCCGGCCCGGCCCTTCGCTGGGCCCGGACGGCGGCAGCCTACGGAGCGCCCCGCCGCGCGCCGGCCGACGCACCTCCGTCGGCGACGGCCGGCGTGCCCAGCGACACCAGCAGGCTCTCGTAGCCTCGCAGGGTCAGCCGGGTCCGGTGCCGAGGCGGCTCGACCAGCGCCAGTTCGGGGAGGCGGCGCAGCAGCATCGGGAACGCCAGCTGCGCCTCCAGCCGGGCCAGGCCAGCACCGAGGCAGTAGTGCGGGCCGGCGCCGAAGGACAGCGGGTGCCCCTGGTCCCGCATCGGGTCGAAACGCTGCGGGTCGGCAAACCGGCGCGGGTCGCGGTTCGCCGCGCCGAACAGCAGCAACGCCGCGCTGCCCGCCGGAAGGTCGAGCCCGCCGCAGCGCACCGGCGCCGTGCTGGTCCGGGTGGTCAACTGCACCGGCGAGTCGTAGCGCAGCAGCTCCTCGACGTACGCCGGGGCGAGCGCGGGATCGGCGCGCAGTTCGGCGGCGGCGGCCGGGTGACGCAGCAGCACGACGAGACCGTTGCCGAGCAGGTTGGTAGTGGTCTCGAAGCCGGCCACCAGCAGCACCACCAGGTTGGCCAGCAGTTCGTCGCCGGTGAGGCGGTCGCCGTCGTCG
Source organism: Micromonospora taraxaci (assembly GCF_007830095.1). Lineage (NCBI taxonomy): Bacteria > Bacillati > Actinomycetota > Actinomycetes > Micromonosporales > Micromonosporaceae > Micromonospora > Micromonospora taraxaci. The sequence goes on from NZ_VIWZ01000001.1 coordinate 4,956,901, forward strand.
TCGTGCACCTGGACCAGCGCGGTGGTCAGGTCGTCGGCCGGTGCCCGCCGCCGGGCGACGATCAGCTCGACGAAGTAGTCGCGCAGCTCGGAGGCGCCCGCGTCGGCGACCGTCAACTCCTCGGGAGTTATCTCCGGCTCCAGCACCCCGGTCAGGTCACCAGCCCAGCGGCGGAACAGCGGCCGGTCAGCCGCGGGTACGCCGAGCAGCGCGCAGATCACCCCGACCGGCAGCGGGTACGCGAAGTCGGCCAGCATGTCGACCGGAGCGCCGCCCGCGGCGCGGTCGACCAGCAGGTCGAGCAACTCCTCGGCCTGCGCCCGCACCACGTCGCGCATGCCGGCGATCCGGCGAGGACTGAACGCCCCTGCGGCCAGCCGACGCATCCGGCTGTGGTCAGGCGGGTTGGTCCGCAGCATGGACCGGGCGATCGACGACACCGCCGGGCTCTGCCGCCAGTTCGGCCAGACCTGGTCCCGGAGCGCGTCGTCGAGCACCCCGAGCCGGGGGTCGCGCAACAGCTCGTCGACCTCCGGGTAACCGGTCACCACGTACAGGCCCGGCAACGCCTGCACCACGGGCCCGTGGGCGCGCAGCCGCTCGTACGTCGGGTACGGGTCGACGCGCCCCTGCGGCGACATGAGCAGTGTCAGCGCTTCGGCAGCCTCCATGGCCGGCCCCCCGTCGATGCGTCGGAGGTTCCATCATCCCGGTGCGGCCGCCATCCAGCAGCCCTCAAGGCCGCGCAGTCGACGCCGAGCGCCCAGACAGCGGCGGCTCGGGCACCGGCGGGTCTGACACCGGCCGCCGAGGCTCAGGCGCTGGCGCTCGGGTCCCCGGCGAGGACCGCGTCACCACGGAGCAACGCGGGCTCGGGCAGCGGAAGCTGGATCTTGTGGGCCGCCTCCCAGTCGTAGATCAGGCCGGGGCGGACCTGGGCGGCGAAGTAGTCGATCGCCGTCATCCCACCCACGACCGGCTCATCGACCTCGGCGACCAGCTGGGCCGGGACGAGGGAGAACCCGTTCTGCAGGGCGGCGCTGAGCCGGCGGTGACCGTCGACGACGAAGAAGTACTCGCCGGTGAACCCGATCTTCAACGGTTCGAGGGCCTCGTCGCCGGCCTCGGCCACGTCGCCGACGAAGTCGGTGTCCCACAGACCCCGCAGGGTGGCGATGTCCTCGGTCGGGTAGACGCGGGCCGGGTCGAGCAGCAGCAGCGGTGGCGCGTCCCGCAGCACCTCAGCGCCGAGCGTCCCCTCGTACGCGGCGATGATGTGCTCGATCACCTCGGAGGCGGTCGCCCGGGTGGTGTCGCAGATCAGGTCGTAGTTGCGCAGTCGGGCCTTGTCCACGCCGTACCGGATGATGAACCGGCTGCGCTCGCTGGCACTGCGCTCCCGGAGCTTGGCCTTGGCCTCCTCCATCGAGGCGTAGCTCTCCGCCGGACCGGAGGGCCGGGCGAGCACCCGACGGGCCGCCTCACCCGGCTCGGTGATCATGTGCACCTTGAGCGCGTCGGTGAAGAAGTGCCAGGCCAGCCGGGAGTCCATGACGAGGCGCTCACCGGAGGCGGCGATGTCCCGCTGGAGCTGGTCGACGTAGCCGTCGACGGCCTGGTCGAGCTCGGCGTGCAGATTGAGCTGCAGAGCGGTCATCTGCCGCTGCTGCGCCATCTCCCGGTAGAGGTCCCCCACGCTGACCCGGCGCATCCCGAGCCGCTTGGCGATCTCGACCGACACGGTGCTCTTGCCGCTGCCGAGGTCGCCGTTGAAGACGATCGATTGTCCAACGGTCACGACTTGTCCACCCCTGATCACCGGCTCATTGACATCATCGACACCGCGTCCGACCGACGCGTTCCCGCCATCGTCGCGACAGCCCGCTGCGGCCCCGACTGAGCGCGTCTGACGCTCCGTCGCGACCGGGAGCCGCCGTACGCCTCGGCATGACGGGCGATGCTACCACTCCGGCGCCACCCCTCTGCCGGACGCAGTGTGCGAGGCCACTCCCGACCGGCGGGGTCCGCCGCCGCCGGCACCAGCCGAAACTCCTCAGAACAGGCTCAGCGGATCGACCTGGAGACGGACCGGGTCGGCGGCCTTTCGGGCGGCACGAGCGCCGGCCGCCGAGTGCAACGCCTCGGCGAGCGCGGCAGCCCGGGCCCGGGGCACCCGGACCAGCATCCGCTCCCGTCCCTCCTCGGCCGGCACCGGCCCGAGCACCTCGGCGTCCTCGGGGAGCCGGGCCGCTGTGAGCAGGTCCGCCACCGCCTCGGCCGGGCCGGTGACGCTCGCCATCCGGACGGCCGGGGGGAAACCCAACTCCCGGCGCTCGGCCAACTCCCGGCCGGCGAACCAGGCGGCGTCCCAGCGCAGCAGCGCCTGCACCGGGGCGAGCGCGCCGTCGGCGACCACCACCACCCGCCCCGCCGGGGCCGGTCGGGCCAGCGCCGCCGCGGCCAGCCAGCGACGCAACGCCTCCTCGCCGGCGCGCAGGTCGGCCCGGGTCAGCAGGGCCCACGAGTCGAGCAGCAGCACCGCTCCGTAGCCGCCCTCGGCGACCGGCTCGGCACCGGGCGTCGCCACCACCAGGGCCGCCCCGCCGGGAACATCGGTCAGCACCTCCTCGCGCCCCGAGGTGCGCACCGGCACGCCCGGGAACGCCCGGCCCATCTCCTCGGCGGTCCGCCGGGCACCGGTCACCGCCGCCCGCAACCGCCGCCCACCGCACTGCGGGCAGGCGTACGCGGCGGCCACCCGAGCGCACCACCGGCAGGCCGGGGTGCCGCCGGCCGAGGGCAGCGCGAGCGGGCCGGCGCAGTGCGCGCATCGGGCCGGGGTACGGCAGTCGGCGCAGGAGATCGACGGCAGGTAGCCGCGCCGGGGCACCTGCACCAGCACCGGCAGGTCCTGCCGGAGGGCGTCGCGGGCGGCCGTCCAGGCCAGGCTGGGCAGCCGGGCGGTGGCGGCCCCGGGGTCGCGGGCCAGTTGGGGGTCGTCGCCGGTCGGCGCGATGGCCGGAATGCGAGCCCGCACCGTCGCGCGGTCGGCGACCACCTCCCGCGCCCAGCCGGTCTCCAGCAGCAGCTGCGCCTCGGCGCTGCGCGCGTAACCACCGACCAGCGCCCCGGCCTCGGCAAGCTGGGCGCGGGTGAGCAGCACGTCGCGGGCGTGCGGATAGGGTGCCCGGGGCTCGGAGTGCAGGTCGTCGCCGTCGTCCCAGATGGCGACCAGACCGAGGCGGTCCACCGGGGCGAACATCGCCGCCCGGGTGCCGATCACCACCGGCACCTGCCCCCGGCGGGCAGCGAGGAACGCGCGGTAGCGGCGCGCCGGCCCGAGCGCGGCCGTGAGGCTGACGTGCCGTCCCTCCCCGAGGACGGCGGTGAGCGCGGCGTCCAGCCGGTCGAGGTCGCGGGCGTCGGGCACCACGACGACAGCGCCGCGCCCCCCGGCCACGGTGGCGGCCACCGCGTCGGCGTAGCGGGCCGCCCAGTCCTCGCCCGGCAGCGCCGACCAGACCGCGCGGGGAGCCCGCCCGTCGGTGAGCGCCCGCAGCAGCGCGGGACCGGTCGGGTAGTCCCCCCACCCGCGCGGGTCGACCACCGCCTCCTCGGCGACCGCCGTCGGAGCCGGCTGGTCGTCGCGGGGTTCCTTCTCCACCCGGGCGTGCCGGGGCGGCACGGCGAGCCGGAGCACGTCGGCGAGGTTGCCCGCGTACCGGTCGGCGACCGCGCGGGCCAGCCCGGCGATCTCGGGTGCCAGCACCGGTTCCGGCGAAACCACCTTCTCCAGGTACGCGAGGCGGCCGGTGTGCCCGGAGTCGTCGGCGCGGGACAGCAACCACCCGTCGACGAGCTGCCCGGCGAAGCGCACCTTCACCCGGGTGCCGGGCACCGCCACCTCGTCCAGCTCGGCCGGCACCAGGTAGTCGAACGGCCGGTCCAGGTGCGCCAGTCCGACATCCACGCAGACGCGCGCGACCGGCGACCCATCCGCGGGTCGCCGGTCGCTACGCCTGGTGGCGGTCAGGCTCCCGCGGCCGACTTGAGGTCGGCGGCCCGGTCGGTGCTCTCCCAGGTCAGGTCCGGCAACTCGCGGCCGAAGTGGCCGTACGCGGCGGTCTGCTGGTAGATCGGGCGGAGCAGGTTGAGGTCCCGGATGATCGCGGCCGGACGCAGGTCGAACACCTCGGTGACGGCCTTCTCGATCGAGGAGACCGGCACGGTCTCGGTGCCGAACGTCTCGATGAACAGGCTGACCGGGTGCGCCTTGCCGATGGCGTAGGCGACCTGAGCCTCGCACCGCTCGGCCAGGCCGGCGGCGACCACGTTCTTGGCGACCCAGCGCATGGCGTACGCGGCCGACCGGTCCACCTTCGACGGGTCCTTGCCGGAGAACGCGCCACCGCCGTGGCGGGCGTACCCGCCGTAAGTGTCGACGATGATCTTTCGGCCGGTGAGCCCGGCGTCACCCATGGGGCCGCCGATCTCGAACCGCCCGGTCGGGTTGACCAGCAGCCGGTAGCCCTCGGTGTCCAGACCGAGGCTCTCCAGCTCCGGGGCGATGACGTGGTCACGCACGTCCGGGGTGAGCAGCGAGTCCAGGGAGATGTCAGCGGCGTGCTGGCTGGACACGACGACGGTGTTCAGCCGGACCGGGCGCAGCCCCTCGTACTCGATGGTGACCTGGGTCTTGCCGTCCGGGCGCAGGTAGGGGATCGTGCCGTCCTTGCGGACCGCGGCGAGCCGGCGGGCCAGTCGGTGCGCGAGGGCGATCGGCAGCGGCATCAGCTCGGGAGTCTCCGAGCAGGCGAAGCCGAACATCATGCCCTGGTCGCCGGCGCCCTGCGCGTCCAGCGCGCTCTCCGACGCCCCGGTACGCAGCTCGAAGGCGTTGTCCACGCCCTGCGCGATGTCCTCGGACTGCGCGCCGATGGAGACGCTGACCCCGCAGGAGGCCCCGTCGAAGCCCTTCTTCGACGAGTCGTAGCCGATGTCGAGGATGGTCCGACGGACGATCGTCGGGATGTCGGCGTACGCCTTGGTGGTCACCTCGCCGGCGATGTGCACCTGGCCGGTGGTGATCATGGTCTCGACCGCCACCCGGCTGTGCGGATCCTCGGCCAGCAGCGCGTCGAGGATGCCATCGCTGATCTGGTCGGCGATCTTGTCCGGGTGGCCTTCCGTGACCGATTCGGACGTGAAGAGACGGCGTGTCACGGCACTCCTAAGCGTGTGAGGTCGTTCCGCGGCAGTCTAATCACCACTGCGGCTGGTGTCGGGATCGGTCGCGCCCTTTACCACCCGTCAGGAACTGCCGGGTAGCCGCGCCACGACGAGATCCCATACCGCGTCGGCCACGGACTCCTTGGCCTGCTCGGGCAGATGGGCGACCGAGCCGTCCGCGCCGATGACCGTCACCGTGTTGGTGTCGGCGCCGAAGACCAGGTCCGGACCGACCTCGTTGATCACGATGAGGTCGGCCCGTTTCCGGGCGAGTTTCGCCCGGCCGTTGGCTTCGGCGTCGCCGGTCTCGGCGGCGAACACCACGAACAGTTGCTCCGGTCGCTTGCGCTGGCCGAGCTCCGCCGCGATGTCGGGGTTCGTCACCAGCTCGATGGTGGGCGCGACGCCATCGTCGGACTTTTTGATTTTGCCAGGCGCGTACGTGGCCGGCCGGAAATCGGCCGGAGCCGCCGCCATCACCACCGCGTCGGCCTCGACGGCGGCCTTGACCGTCGCCTCCCGCAACTCGGCAGTGGTGCCGACCCGGATCAGGTCGACGCCGGCGGGGTCGGGTAGGGACACGTTGGCCGCGATCAGTGTGACCTGGGCGCCCCGGGCGACGGCGGCGCGGGCGAACGCGTACCCCTGCTTGCCGGAGGAACGGTTGCCCAGGAAGCGGACCGGGTCCAACGGCTCCCGGGTGCCACCCGCGGTGACGACCACCCGGCGGCCGGCCAGGTCGGCGGGGGCGGAGCCGCCCCGGGCCAGCACCTGCCGGGCGACGGCGAAGATCTCCGCCGGGTCGGGCAGCCGCCCCTTGCCGGTGTCGGCACCGGTGAGCCGGCCGACGGCGGGGTCGATGACCCGCACACCCCGGGAGCGCAGCGTGGCGACGTTGGCGACGGTGGCCGGGTGCTCCCACATCTCGGTGTGCATGGCCGGGGCGAGCAGCACCGGGCAGCGGGCGGTCAGCAGGGTGTTGGTCAGCAGGTCGTCGGCGAGCCCGTGGGCGGCCTTCGCGAGCAGGTCGGTGGTGGTCGGCGCGACCACCACCAGATCGGCCTGCTTACCGAGGCGGACGTGCGGCACCTCGTGGACGTCGGTCCAGACGTCGTCGGCGACGGGCTGACCGGAGAGCGCCGCCCAGGTCGGCGCCCCGACGAACCGGAGCGCCGACGCGGTCGGCACGACCCGAACCCGGTGGCCGGATTCGGTGAAGAGTCGCAGCAGCTCGCACGCCTTGTAGGCGGCGATGCCGCCGCCGACCCCGAGGACGATCGAGGCGGACATCGGCCAGCGAGGGCTTACGGCTGGTCGGTCGGCTCGGCGGTGAGCAGGCCCGAGTTGATCTCGCGCATGGCGATGGAGAGGGGCTTCTCCTGGGGGGTGGTCTCGACGAGCGGGCCGACGTACTCCAGCAGACCCTCACCGAGCTGGCTGTAGTAGGCGTTCACCTGGCGCGCGCGCTTGGCGGCGAAGATGACCAGCGCGTACTTCGACGTCGTCTTCTCGAGGAGCTCGTCGATCGGCGGGTTGGTGATGCCTTCGGGGTTGGCGATGGATCCCACGAATTAACCTCTGCGTCTTTCGAGCCGCGCGAACGCGGTGCTGAGTCTCAACGGCGGCCGACCGTCAGCCACGCACGCGCGACCAGGTCGGATCCGGATAAGAAGAACCGAGTAAGCCTACCAGCTCTTCGACGACCCGCTCGGTGAGGTCGTGGGTCAGCGTGTGCTCGAAGGCCGCTGCCACCTGGGCGTCGGGTCGGTAACCGGGTGGGCTCAGCAGCACCAGCCGGGAGTCCGGCAGGCGCGCGCGCACCAGCGGAGCGCCGGGCAGGTCGAGCGGGAGGAGCACCGGTTGCCCGGCGTCGAGCCGGGCACGCAATGGTGGATACGGGGTGCCCCGGCGGTACGAGCCGATCCGGGACCACTCCAGCAGCTCGCCCGCGACGAGCCGACGGTCGAACTCGGCCGGAGCGAGGAAGACGCGGTCAACCCCGTCGATCTCCGACTCGCGGCGCGGCCGTGTGGTCGCCGGTACGGGCAACCACACGGACGGAGAACGCGCCCGGACGAGCTCGACGACACTCTCCCTGCCGGAACCCGAAGGTCCAGCCAGGACAGTGAGCCGAGCCGCCGGGCGCGCCTCGTCATCCGTGCTCACTGCTTGTTTCTACACGCTGCCAGGTTCAGTTGGCGGCGAACTCTCCAAGCAGTGCCTTGCGCTGCTGCTCGCCGAGGCCACGCAGGCGACGGCTGTCGGCGATCTTGAGCTTCTCCATGATCTGGGTAGCCCGGATCTTGCCGATGCCCGGCATGGCCTGCAGGACGGCCGAAACCTTGAGCTTGCCGACGACGTCGTCGCTCTCGGCGCGCTCAAGGACAGCACCGAGGGTGGTCTTGCCCTGCTTGAGCTGCTCCTTCAGCTGAGCACGGGCCTTGCGGATCTCCGCGGCCTTCTCGAGCGCGGCAGCGCGTTGTTCGGGGGTCAGTGACGGGAGCGGCACCAGTTCTCCTCAGGTCCCTATCGCGGCGGGCGGGGCGCACCGCCGCATCTGTGAAACGTGGTGTCGCTGTGAACCAAGGGGTCCGTGGTTCCCAGCGCGGGGAAAACTAGCGGTCAACGGAGCTTTCGGCAACGTGGGGGGCCCATGATCAACGGAAAGTGACCGACCCGTCAGTCAGTCAGAGGGCAGGCAGAACGGCCCGACAGTCGGCCAACACCCGGTCCGCGGCGGCCCGCAGGGCAGCGACGTCGGGGCCTGCCGAGAGCACCTCCCGGGAGTACGACGGGAGCACCGAGGCGAGGCTCGAACCGAAGACGGTCCGCAGATCGGCTGCCCCGCCACCCTGCGCGCCGAGGCCCGGGGCGAGCAGTGGACCCCCCACGCCGGACAGGTCGTGACCGGTGTCGCCGATGGTCGCACCGACCACCAGACCGAAGCTCCCGAGCGGGGTCGCACCCTTGTTGAGCTGGGAAATCTCGTCGATCACGGTCTGCGCCACGGTGCGGCCGTCGGCCGTACGGGCCTGCTGCACGGCCGCGCCCTCGGGGTTGGAGGTGAGGGCCAGCACGAACACGCCGCCGCCGTGCTCGGCGGCCAGCTCGAACATCGGGGCCAGCGAACCGACGCCGAGGTAGGGGCTCGCGGTGACCGCGTCGACATACAGAGGGCTGGATGGATCAAGGTACGCCGAGGCGTACGCGCTCACCGTCGAGCCGATGTCGCCGCGTTTGACGTCAAGGAGAACGAGCGAGCCAGCATCTCGTAACTGTCGGATAGTTGACTCAAGAATGGCCACGCCGTGGGACCCGAACCGCTCGAAAAAGGCCGACTGAGGCTTGACCACCGCAACCCGGTCACCGAGGGCTTCCACGACGGTCCGGGTGAAGCGGTCAAGACCCTGGACGTCGTCGGCGAGGCCCCAACGGGCCAGCAGACCGGGATGCGGGTCGATGCCCACACAGAGCGGCCCCCGCTCGGCGACCGCCCGGTGCAGCCGGGTTCCGAAGCTCTCCATCCGGTGCTCCCTCTCTCTTCTCGCCCGGGCGGCGACGCGCCTCCCGGGGTGTACCCGTGGGTTCAGCCGGCCGCCACGGCCGCCGCCACGCCGGCAGCGATCCGGGCCAGGTCGGCGTCGTCGGTGACGTACGGCGGCATCGTGTAGACCAGATCGCGGAACGGGCGCAGCCACACCCCCTGCCCGGCCGCGGCGGCGGTGGCCGCGCCGAGGTCGACCTCGTGATCCAACTGGACCACCCCGATCGCGCCGAGCACCCGCACGTCGGCGACGCCCGGCGTACCGCGCAGCGGCTCCAGGCCGGCGCGCAGGCCGGCGCCGACCCTGGCGACCTGCCCCGCCCAGTCTCCGGCCCGCAGCAGACCGATGGAGGCGTTGGCCACCGCGCAGGCCAGGGGGTTGCCCATGAACGTGGGCCCGTGCGCCAGCACACCGGCGGCGGAGATGCCCCGGGCGATCTCCGGGGTGCAGAGCGTCGCCGCGAGCGTCAGGTAGCCCCCGGTGAGCGCCTTGCCCACGCACAGCACGTCCGGGGTCACCCCGGCGTGCTCGGCGGCGAACATCGCACCGGTACGGCCGAACCCGGTGGCGATCTCGTCGAAGATCAACAACACTCCGTGGGCGCGGGTCACCTCGCGCAGCACCCGGAGGTAACCCGGGTGGTGGAAGCGCATCCCGCCGGCGCCCTGAACGACCGGCTCGACGATCACGGCGGCCAGTTCGTGGGCGTACCGCTCGACGGTCTCCACCAGCGCCGCCACGTACGCGTCGTCGGGTGGGTCGTCGAAGCCGCCCGGCGGCACCGGGGCGAACACCTGGCGGGGCAGCACGTCGCCCCAGAGGTGGTGCATCCCGCCCTCCGGGTCGCAGACGCTCATCGGGTGGAACGTGTCACCGTGGTAGCCGCCCCGCCAGGTCGCCAACCGACGCCGTTGCGGCTGCCCGACGGCCCGCTGGTACTGCAGGCACATCTTCACCGCCACCTCGACGCTGACCGACCCGGAGTCGGCCAGGAACACGTGCTCCAGGCCCTCCGGCGACAGCTCGACCAGGGTGCGGGCGAGCTGCACGGCGGGCTCGTGGGTGAGCCCGCCGAACATCACGTGGCTCATCCGTCCGAGCTGGTCGGTGACTGCCGCGTCCAGCACCGGGTGCCGGTACCCGTGGATCGCCGCCCACCAGGACGACATCCCGTCCACCAGCTCACGGCCGTCGGCCAGCCGCAGGCGTACACCCTCGGCGCTGTGCACCACGTATGGCGGGTTCGCCGGCGGCAGTGCCGCGTACGGATGCCAGACATGGTCCCGGTCGACGGCCAGGATCTCCTCGGGGGTCACGCGTACTCCTTTCGGGGCGCGAACCGGCCGGACGGCGGTCGTCCTTCGGCCGGTCGAACCGCTCCATCGCCGCCTTTGCTCTGCACCCACGGACGCGACACCTCAGGGCGCCACGCCTCAGGGCGCGACACCCGGCGGCCGGGCGTCACGCTCCGGCGGGCGGTGGTGCACCGACGGGTGCAGAGCAACCGGGCGGCGGCGGTGATGGTGGTGGCGGTGGTGCACCCATGGGTGCAGAGCAACCGACTGACGGCTGTGGTGCATCCGCGGGTGCAGAGCAAAGGGCCCGTAGCAGGGGTGGTCTCCTTGGCGCGGAGCCGGCTCGGCGCCGGGTCGGGCCGGGCCGGCACCACGCCGCGTGCGGTCACCGGCCGGCGACCGGATCCGGTGTCACCGCCGTGGCACTCGCCCGGGCGGCAGCCCGGACCAGGGCCGGGCCCCGGTAGATGAAGCCGGTGTAGAGCTGCACCAGGGAGGCTCCGGCGTCGAACATCCGAGTGGCGTCGTCCGGGTCGAGCACCCCACCGACGCCGATGATGGGCAGCCGACCACCGGTCTCGCGATGTACGAAGGCCACCACCTCCCGGGCGCGGCCGGTCAACGGCCGACCGGAGAGACCACCGGCCTGCTCGCCGCGCTCGGCGTCCACGGCGGCGAGCCCGTCGCGGGACAGCGTGGTGTTGGTGGCGATCACCCCGGCGGCGCCCCGAGCCAGGCAGACCTCCAGCAGTTCGGCGATCGCCGCCTCGGTCAGATCAGGGGCGATCTTGACCAGCACCGGCTTCTCCCCCACCAACGCGCCGAGCAGCGCGTCCAGGTGGGAGCGGTCCTGCAGAGAGCGCAGGCCCGGAGTGTTTGGTGAGGACACGTTCACCGCGAAGTAGTCACCGTGCCCGCGCAGCGCCCGGTACGAGGCGAGGTAGTCCTCGACCGCCTCGTCCAGCGGGGTCACCTTGGACTTGCCCAGCGAGATGCCCAACGGCACCCCGAGCGGACGCGGCAGCGCCGCCAGCCGGGCGGCCAACGCGGCGGCGCCGGCGTTGTTGAAGCCCATCCGGTTGACCACCGCCTCGCTGGCCGGCAGGCGGAACAGCCGTGGTCGCGGGTTGCCCGGCTGTGCGTGCGCGGTGACAGTGCCGACCTCGACGAAACCGAAGCCCAGCGCCGGCCAAGCCGGCAACGCCGCGCCGTCCTTGTCCATGCCGGCGGCCAACCCGACCGGGTTGGGGAACCGCACGCCGAACACCGTGCGCGGCGCGTCGACCGCGTACCGGGCCCGCAGCGCGGCCAGGGCGGCCGGGCGCCGCGACACGGCGGCCAACCGCCGCAGGGTCCACTCGTGCGCCGCCTCGGCGTCCCCACCCCCGAGCCGGAACAACCCGGGTCGTACGACCCGCTCGAACACTGTCACTGGGCCGCCCGCAGGGTGGCGTGCAGGTCCTGCAGCGGGCGTACCCGCATGTCGCCCCGGATCCGCGCCTCGATGCCCATCACGGCCGCGGCCGCCCCGGGCACTGTGGTGATGCAGGGGATGTCCGCGGTGACGGCGGCGCTGCGGATCTCGTAGCCGTCGGAGCGGGCACTGGCACCCGAGCCCTGCGGCGTGTTGATCACCAGCGCCACGTGGCCGCCGCCGATCAACGACACCGCGTCGTCGCCCTCGCCCGCCTGGTAGTGCTTGCGGATCTGCTCGCAGGCGATGCCGTGCCGGCGCAGCACCTCAGCCGTGCCGGTGGTCGCGACGATCTCGAAGCCCAGATCGGCCAGCCGCTTGATCGGGAAGATCATGCCGCGCTTGTCCCGGTTGGCCACCGACACGAAGATCTTCCCGCCGGTCGGCAGCGACCCGTACGCGGCCGACTGGCTCTTGGCGAACGCGTGCCCGAAGTTGGTGTCGATGCCCATCACCTCGCCCGTCGACTTCATCTCCGGGCCGAGCAGCGAATCGATCCCCTTGCCGGAGCGGGTCCGGAAACGCTTGAACGGCAGCACCGCCTCCTTGACCGCGACCGGCGCGTCGGCGGGCATCGTGCCCCCGTCACCGGTCGCCGGCAGCAGACCCTCGGCGCGCAGCTCGGCGATGCTCGCGCCGAGCGCGATCCGCGCCGCCGCCTTGGCCAGCGGCACCGCCGTCGCCTTGGAGACGAACGGAACGGTCCGCGACGCCCGCGGGTTGGCCTCCAGGACATAGAGCACGTCGTCCTTGAGCGCGTACTGCACGTTGAGCAGGCCACGGACGCCGACGCCACGCGCGATGGCCTCGGTGTAGCGGCGGACCTCGGCCAGGTGCGAGCCCGCGAGGGTGATCGGCGGCAACGCGCAGGACGAGTCGCCGGAGTGGATGCCGGCCTCCTCGATGTGCTCCATCACGCCGCCGATGTAGACCTCGCCGTCGGCGTCGCAGAGCGCGTCCACGTCGATCTCGATGGCGTCGTCGAGGAACCGGTCCACCAGCACCGGGTGGTCCGGGGAGATGTCGGTGGCCCGTCCGATGTAGTCGCGCAGCGTCGGGTCGTCGTAGACGATCTCCATGCCCCGCCCGCCCAGCACGTACGACGGCCGGACCAGCACCGGGTAGCCGATCTCGTCGGCGATCGTCTTGGCCTCGTCGTAGGAGGTGGCCATGCCGTGCGCGGGCGCACGCAGCCCGGCCCGGGCCAGCACCGCGCCGAACGCGCCGCGCTCCTCGGCCAGGTGGATAGACTCCGGGGAGGTGCCGACGATCGGCACACCGGCGTCCTTGAGCCGCTGCGCCAGCCCCAGCGGGGTCTGACCACCGAGCTGCACGACCACCCCGACCACGCCCGGCCCGCCGGCAGCCCGGCCGGACGAGTCCTCGGCGTGCCAGACCTCCAGGACGTCCTCGAACGTCAGCGGCTCGAAGTAGAGCCGGTCGGCGGTGTCGTAGTCGGTGGAGACGGTCTCCGGGTTGCAGTTGACCATGACGGTCTCAAAACCGGTGCCTGCAGCACCGGAACCGGACGCAGCGGCTGCACCGATCGGCGCGCTTCGCAGCGCTTGTACCGCGTGCACGCAGGAGTAGTCGAACTCGATGCCCTGACCGATCCGGTTCGGGCCGGAGCCCAGGATCAGCACCTTCGGCCGGTTCGACGGCACGACCTCGGTCTCCAGGTCGTACGTCGAGTAGTGGTACGGAGTCGTCGCCTCGAACTCGGCCGCGCAGGTGTCCACCGTCTTGTAGACCGGACGCACGTCGAGGCGGTGCCGCAGGGTGCGTACGCCGTCCTCGGCGGCCAACTCCGGGCGCAGCGCGGCGAGCTGACGGTCGGACAGGCCGGCCCGCTTGGCCTGGCGCAGCAGGTCGGCGTCGAGCACCGGAGCGTCCACGATCTCCGCGCGCAGCTCGATCAGCGCGGCGATCTGGTCGAGGAACCACGGGTCGATCCCGCCGGAGGCTTCGGCGACCTCGGCGATCGACGCGCCGAGGCGCAGCGCCCGCTCCACCGTGTACAGCCGGCCGTCGTGCGGGATCCGCAACGCGGCGAGGGTGTCCGCGAGGGTGACGCCCTCCGGGTCGGGCTGCGTCCAGAAACCGGCCGACTTGGTTTCCATCGAGCGCATGGCCTTGTTCAACGCCTCGGTGAAGTTACGCCCGAGGCTCATCGCCTCGCCCACCGACTTCATCGTGGTGGTCAGCTCCGGGTCCGCGCCGGGGAACTTCTCGAACGCGAACCGGGGGATCTTCACCACCACGTAGTCCAGGGTCGGCTCGAAGGCCGCCGGGGTCTTCAGGGTGATGTCGTTGGGGATCTCGTCGAGGGTGTAACCGATGGCCAGCTTCGCGGCGATCTTCGCGATCGGGAAGCCGGTCGCCTTGGAGGCCAGCGCCGAGGAACGGGACACCCGGGGGTTCATCTCGATCACGACGATCCGGCCGTCGACCGGGTTGACCGCGAACTGGATGTTGCAGCCACCGGTGTCCACCCCGACCTCGCGGAGCACGGCGATGCCCAGGTCACGCAGGCGCTGGTACTCCCGGTCGGTGAGCGTCATGGCCGGGGCCACTGTGACGCTGTCGCCGGTGTGCACGCCCATCGGGTCAACGTTCTCGATCGAGCAGACCACCACCACGTTGTCGTGCCGGTCGCGCATCAGTTCGAGTTCGTACTCCTTCCAACCGAGCACGCTCTCCTCGATGAGCACCTCGTGCACCGGGCTGGCGGCGAGACCATCGCCGGCGATGCGGGCCAGGTCCTCCGAGGTGTGCGCCATGCCGGAACCCAGGCCACCCATGGTGAACGACGGCCGGATCACCACCGGCAGGCCCAGCTCGGCGACTGTCGCCTCGACCTCCTCCATCGAGTGGCAGACCCGGGAGCGGGGCACCAGCCCGTTCGGGTCCTCGACACCCAGGCGTACGCCGGCCTTCGCCACGATCTCCTTGAACAGCTGCCGGTCCTCGCCGCGGTTGATGGCGTCGATGTTCGCGCCGATCAACTCCACGCCGTACTTCTCCAGGATGCCGCCCTCGTGCAGGGCGACCGCCGTGTTCAGCGCGGTCTGCCCGCCGAGGGTCGCCAGGATCGCGTCCGGGCGTTCCTTGGCGATGACCAGCTCCACGAACTCCGGGGTGATCGGCTCGACGTAGGTCGCGTCGGCGAACTCCGGGTCCGTCATGATCGTGGCCGGGTTGGAGTTGACCAGGCTGACCCGGATCCCCTCACTGCGCAGCACCCGACAGGCCTGGGTGCCGGAGTAGTCGAACTCGCAGGCCTGCCCGATGACGATCGGCCCCGAGCCGATCACCAGGATGTGCTTGAGATCGGTCCGCTTAGGCATTGCTGCGCCCCTTGCTGTGGGTCTTGCCTTCGATCAGTTCCGCGAAACGGTCGAAGAGGTAGTCGGCGTCGTGCGGGCCGGCCGCCGCCTCCGGGTGGTACTGGACCGTGAACGCGGGTACGTCCACGGCCCGCAGCCCCTCGACCACGTTGTCGTTGAGGCAGACGTGCGACACCCGCACGCCACCGAAGTCCGTGTCGATCACCTGGTCGGGAACCACCGCGCCGGCGCCCGCACCGGGCACCTCGACCGCGAAGCCGTGGTTGTGGCTGGTCACCTCGACCTTGCCGGTGGCCCGGTCGAGCACCGGCTGGTTGATCCCGCGGTGGCCGTAGCCCAGCTTGTAGGTGCCGAAGCCGAGCGCCCGCCCGAGGATCTGACTGCCGAAGCAGATGCCGAACAGCGGCACCTCCCGCCGCAGCGCCTCCCGGGCCAGCGCCACCGGGCCGTCGGCAGTGGCCGGGTCGCCGGGGCCGGGCGACAGGAAGATCGCGTCGGCGCCGGTGGCCAGGAGCTGCTCGATCGTCGACGAGGCCGGCAGCACGTGGGTGGTCACCCCACGCGTGGCGAGCCGACGGGGCACGTTGCGCTTGATGCCGAGATCCAGCGCCGCCACGGTGAACCGGTGCTCGCCGAGGGCCTCGACGACGTACGGCTCGGCGGTGGTCACCTCGGCGGACAGGTCCGCGCCGGTCATCTGCGGTGCCTGCCGGACCCGGGCCAGCAGGCTCTGCGGGTCCTTCTCGACGCTGGAGATGCCCACCCGCATGGCGCCCCGCTCCCGCAGGTGCCGGGTCAACGCCCGGGTGTCCACCCCGCTGATGCCCACCACACCCTCGGTGGCGAGCCGGTCCTCGAGGCCGCCGGTGGCCCGCCAGTTCGAGCCGATCCGGGCCGGGTCGCGCACGACGTAACCGGCCACCCAGATCCGGCCGGACTCGTCGTCCTCGCCGTTGACGCCGGTGTTGCCGATGTGCGGCGCGGTCTGCACCACCACCTGCCGGTGGTACGACGGGTCGGTGAGCGTCTCCTGGTAGCCGGTCATGCCGGTGTTGAAGACCGCCTCGCCGAAGGTCTCGCCGACGCTGCCGTACGCCTCGCCGGGGAACGTGCGCCCGTCCTCGAGTACGAGGATCGCGGGCCTGCGCTTGGCCATTACTTGACTGCCTTTCCGTCCAGGACCGTCGGCTCGCCGCGCAGGAAGGTCGCCACGATGCGACCCGGCAACGTCATGCGGGCGTACGGGGTGTTGCGACTGCGACTGGCCAGCTCCGCCGGTTCGATGGTGCGGCGGGCGGCCGGGTCGACCACTGTCAGGTTGGCCGGCACGCCGGGTGCCGGGTCGACGCCGTGCCCGGTCAACCCCGCGATCCGGGCGGGGGTACGCGACATCCGCTCGGCGATCAGGTCCCACTCGGGGCCGAGCACGTCGAGCGCGATGGACAGGGCCGTCTCCAGACCGAGCATCCCCGGCCGGGCGTACGCCCACTCGCACTCCTTGTCCTCCACGGCGTGCGGGGCGTGGTCGGTGGCGATGATGTCGATCACCCCGTCGGCGAGCGCGGCGCGCAACGCGGCGATGTCCGCGGCCGTCCGCAGCGGCGGGTTGACCTTGAAGACCGGGTCGTAGGTCTCGGCGCGCTCGTCGGTGAGCAGCAGGTGGTGCGGGGTTACCTCGGCGGTGACGCGTACCCCGCGTGACTTTGCCTGGCGCAGCACCTCGACGCTGCCGGCGGTGGAGACGTGGCAGACGTGCAGTCGGCTGCCGACGTGTTCGGCGAGCAGCACGTCGCGGGCGATGATCGCCTCCTCGGCGACCGCCGGCCAGCCGATCAGCCCGAGCCGGGTGGAGACCTCGCCCTCGTGCATCTGGGCGCCCTCGGTGAGCCGCGGCTCCTCGGCGTGCTGGGCGATGATCCCGTCGAACGCCTTGACGTATTCCAGGGCGCGACGCATCAGCTTCGGGTCGGCGACGCAGTGCCCGTCGTCGGAGAAGATCCGCACCCGGGCCGCGGAATCGGCCATCGCGCCCAGCTCGGCCAGGCGCTCGCCGGCCAGCCCGACGGTGACCGCGCCGATCGGTTGCACGTCGACCAGGCCGGCCTCCCGGCCGAGCCGCCAGACCTGCTCGACCACACCGGCGGTGTCCGCCACCGGGGAGGTGTTGGCCATGGCGCAGACCGCCGTGTAGCCGCCGAGTGCGGCGGCGCGGGATCCGGACTCGACGGTCTCGGCGTCCTCCCGACCGGGTTCGCGCAGGTGGGTGTGCAGGTCGACCAGGCCGGGCAGGGCGACCAGCCCGGTGCCGTCGACGACTGTGGCGTCCGGCGCGGACAGGCCGTCGGCGACCTCGGCGACCACGCCGTCGCGGATCAGCAGGTCGGTCGGCGGGCCACCGACGACGCTCACGTTGGTGATCAGGTACGCGCTCACCGGTTGTTCCCTCCGAGCAGCAGGTAAAGGACAGCCATCCGCACGGAGACCCCGTTGGTGACCTGTTCGACGATCGTGGAGCGGGGTGAGTCGGCGACCTCGGCGGTGATCTCCATCCCCCGGTTCATCGGGCCGGGGTGCATGACGATCGCGTGCTCGGGCAGCCGGCGCATCCGGGGGCCGTCCAGCCCGTAGCGGCGGGCGTACTCGCGCGCGGAGGGGAAGTAGGAGTCGTTCATCCGTTCCCGCTGCACCCGCAGCATCATCACCACGTCCACGTTGGGCAGCACGGAGTCGAGGTCGTAGGAGACGTCGGTGCCGGGGGCGAGGGCTCCGGCGATGTCGACCGGGATGAGTGTCGGCGGGCCGACCAGGGTGACCTTGGCGCCGAGGGTGGAGAGCAGCAGCACGTTGGAGCGGGCGACACGGGAGTGCAGGACGTCCCCGACCACGGCGACCGACAGGCCGGCCAGCCGGCCCAGCCGGGCCCGCATGGTGTACGCGTCCAGCAGCGCCTGGGTGGGGTGCTCGTGGGTGCCGTCGCCGGCGTTGACGACCGAACCGTCGACCCAGTTGGCCAGTCGGTGCGGAGCGCCGGAGGCGGGGTGCCGGACGACGACGGCGTCGGCGCCCATGGCCTGCAGGGTCAACGCGGTGTCCTTCAGGCTCTCGCCCTTGGTGACGCTGGACCCCTTCGCGGAAAAGTTGATCACGTCGGCGCTGAGGCGCTTCGCCGCCGCCTCGAACGAGATCCGGGTACGGGTGGAGTCCTCGTAGAAGAGGTTCACCACGGTCCGGCCGCGCAGCGCGGGCAGCTTCTTGATCTCCCGGCCGGCGACGGTGGCCATCTCGGCGGCGGTGTCCAGGATCTCGGTGGCGGTGGCGGCGTCCAGGTCCGCGCCGGAGAGCAGATGCTTGATCACTCTGCTGGCCTTTCGTTCGCGACTGCGGGGCTCCGCTGCGCTGCACTCCTCGCGCTCACTGGGCTGGTCCCCCGTAGAGCTTGACCTCGTCCACGCCGTCGATCTCGGCGAGCGTCACCTTCACGCTCTCGGCGAGCGAGGTCGGGATGTTCTTGCCGACGTAGTCGGCGCGGATCGGCAACTCCCGGTGACCGCGATCGACCAGGACGGCGAGCTGGACGGAGGCCGGGCGGCCGACGTCGTTGAGCGCGTCGAGCGCGGCCCGGACGGTACGGCCGGAGAACAGCACGTCGTCGACGAGGATGACCCGCTTGCCGTCGATGCCGCTGGACGGCAACTCGGTCGGGCCGACCGCGCGGGTGGCGTGCCGGCGCAGGTCGTCGCGGTAGAGGGTGATGTCGAGCACACCCACGGGTACGGCGACGTCCTCGAAGGTGCTGATCCGGTCGGCGAGCCGCCGCGCCAGAGGGGTACCTCTCGTGGGAATCCCAAGAAGCACCGTGTTGGCGGCACCCTGGGTCTTCTCCAGGATCTGGTGGGCGATGCGGTCGACCACGCGTTGCACGTCGGCGCTGGCGAGGATCACCTTCACCGAGGGTTGTCGCGGTGGTGACGAGCGGGCAGCCGGTGGGTATGCCACGGCGGACCTCCTTCCCCGCCTCACGGGACGGGTCGTTAAAGGATGTCGGGCACCTCCGGCCGGACCGCGGGAGCGGACCTGGGCCGGGGCTTCACGCCACGTTACCAGTGGTCACCGGGCCGATGGACGGCGGCCGCTGACCACCGGGTCAGGACCACGAAAAGGGGATAACTTCCCGGACGCTCCCCAACGGTAGGGTCACGACCACTTGACCAGGTGTCCCATTCCCCGTACCGTCACGCTCCGTAGCGATCGACGGGAGAACCCCGAGCAGCACTGGGAGTGTCCGAATGCCCTCTGAATACGCCAAGTCGCTGGGCGCCCGCCTGCGCTCCATCCGCCAGCAGCAGGGTCTCTCCCTGCAGGGTGTGGAGGAAAAGTCGAACGGGCGGTGGAAGGCCGTGGTGGTCGGCTCGTACGAGCGCGGCGACCGGGCCGTGACGGTGTCCCGCCTGGCCGAGTTGGCCGAGTTCTACCGTGTCCCCGTCTCGGAGTTGCTGCCTGACGGCAGCGGCGTCCGGCACGAGCCCACCAGCAAGATCGTCCTGGACCTGGAGCGGCTCTACGACGAGGCCTCCGAGGACCTGGCCTACGTCGCGCGCTACGCCCGCGCCATCCAGCAGCAGCGTGGTGACTACAACGGCCGGGTGCTCTCGATCCGCGCCGACGACCTGCGGGCACTCGCGATCGTGTACGACGCCTCACCGTCGGGCCTGATCGAGCGGCTCACCGAGCACGGCGTGCTGGTGGCCGACCCCCGGGCGTTCTTCGCCTCCTGAGCGACAGCTCCACCCGAAAGGGCCCGTGCCATCCGGCACGGGCCCTTTTCGATCGTGGTGCCGCTTCGATCAGCGGGTGGCGTACTCGGCGATCCGGCCGAGCACCCCGTTGAGGAAGCGCGGCGAATCGTCGGTGGACATCTGCCGGGCCAGTTCCACGGCCTCGCTGATCGCCACCGCGTCGTCGATCTCGTCGACGTAGAGCAACTCGTAGACGGCGATCCGAGCCAGATTCCGGTCGACGACCGGCATCCGGTCCAGCGTCCAACCCTCGGCGTAGCTGGCGATCAGCTCGTCGATCCGGTTGAGGTGTTCGGCGACACCCTCGACCAGGCCCACCGCGTAACCCAGGTGCTCCGGTCGGGGCTGCTCGATCCGCTGCACGTACCCGGCGAGCACCTCCACCGGAGGCTTGTCCCGCAGGTCGGCCTCGTAGAGGACATCCAGCGCCCGCTTGCGCGCCTTGCGGCGCGCCGGCATCTGCTGCTTGGAACCCTCAGCCATCAGGCGCGGCCGAGGTAACGGCCGTCGCGGGTGTCGACCTTGATCTTCTCGCCGGTGGTGATGAACAGCGGCACCTGCACGGTGGCGCCGGTCTCCACGGTCGCCGGCTTGTTGCCACCGGTGGAACGGTCGCCCTGCAGGCCCGGCTCGGTGTAGGTGACCTCCAGCACGACGCTGGTGGGCAGCTCGATGTAGAGCGGCACACCCTCGTGCTGGGCGACGGTCGCCTCCGCCTCGGGCAGCAGGTAGTTGGCTGCCTCGCCGACGGTGCCACCGGGCACGGTGATCTGGTCGAAGGTCTCCAGATCCATGAAGACGAAGTCCTCGCCGTCGGCGTACAGGTACTGCATCGTGCGCTTGTCAACGGTCGCGGTCTCGACCTTGGTGCCCGCGTTGAAGGTCTTGTCGACCACCTTCCCGGACAGCACGTTCTTCAGCGTGGTGCGCACGAAGGCACCACCCTTACCGGGCTTGACGTGCTGGAACTCGACGACGGCCCAGAGCTCGCCGTCCAGGTTGAGTACCAGGCCGTTTTTGAGGTCGTTGGTGGAGGCCATTTCCTGCCTTGATCATCAATTGGCGGACAGACCTTACGAGTCTACTAGCTGCGCCGAGACTCGCTGACCGCCCTACTTCGGCGCGGACCATCCCTTGGGCATCGACACCCACGCAGGTAACGCAGAGCAACTTTCCAGGGAGGCACCCCTCCCCTGGTCGATCCCCTTTGCTTTGCATGCCTATATGCGACAGTCACGCACCGTACCGGCAGGCTGTCGCACCTGCGGCAACGCAGCTCACATATTCGCAGCTCACCGCCCTGTCGCATCCGCAGGTGCAGAGCAAAGGGAGCGAGCAGGCAGGTGCCCTAGCGCCGGGCGGGGGACGCGGAGTGACGCTCGCCGACGAGAGTCGGCGATCACAATGGGTGATATTTCACAGACCGGCGCGAAAGGCGGTGAAAGGTCGGGTGCGGCGGGCGGGAAGCCGCCGGTCAGGCGGCTCGGGCGGCCAGGTGGTGCAGTGCGAGGCGATAACCGTCGATGCCGAGGCCGCAGATCACCCCGGTCGCCACCGCGGACACCACCGAATGGTGCCGGAACTCCTCGCGGGCGTGGATGTTGGAGAGGTGCACCTCCACCAACGGCCCCCGCAGCATGGCGCAGGCGTCCCGCACGGCGTACGAGTAGTGCGACCAGGCGGCCGGGTTGAGCACCACGGCGGCGCCCTCGTCGGCCGCCGCGTGCAGCCAGCCGAGCAGCTCGTGCTCGGCGTCGGTCTGCCGGACCGTCACGTCCAGCCCCAGCTCCCGACCGGTGGCCTCGCAGAGCGCGACCAGGTCGGCGTAGGTGGTCGCGCCGTACACCTCGGGCTCGCGGGTGCCCAGCCGGCCCAGGTTCGGCCCGTTCAGGACGTAGACCTTCACGGGTTGGAAACCTCCTGGTAGGCGGCCTCCAGCAGCGCGTCGTCCGGGCCCTCGAACATCGCCGGGCGGGCCAGCCCGTCGAGCACCACGAACCGCAGCCGGCTGCCCCGGGCCTTCTTGTCCACCCGCATGGTCGCCAGCAGGCGCGGCCACGCGTCAGCCGGGTAGCTCACCGGCAGACCGAGCGCGGTCAGGGTGACCCGGTGCCGGTCGGCGGTCGGGGCGTCCAGCCGGCCGGCGAGGCGCGCCAGCGCAGCGGCGTACACCAGGCCGACAGCGACGGCGTGGCCGTGCCGCCACCGGTAGCCCTCGTTCTGCTCGATCGCGTGGGCGAGGGTGTGACCGTAGTTGAGCACCTCCCGCAACCCCGACTCGCGCAGGTCACCGGCGACCACGTCGGCCTTGACCCGGATCGCCCGCTCGATCAGCTCCCGCGTCGCCGGCCCACACACGTCGGTGGCAGCCGCCGGATCGCGCTCGACCAGGTCGAGGATCACCGGGTCGGCGATGAAGCCGCACTTGACCACCTCGGCGAGCCCGGCCGCGACGTCGACAGCGGGCAGGCTGTCCAGGGTCGCCAGGTCGGCGAGGACCCCGACCGGCGGGTGGAACGAGCCCACCAGGTTCTTGCCGGCGGCCGTGTTGATGCCCGTCTTGCCGCCGACGGCGGCGTCGACCATGCCCAGCAGCGAGGTCGCCACCGGAACCCAGCGCACCCCGCGCAACCAGCAGGCCGCGACGAAGCCGGCCAGGTCGGTCACCGCACCGCCGCCCACCCCGACCACCGCGTCGGTGCGGGTGAACCCGGCCTCCCCGAGCCGGTCCCAACAGGCAGCGGCGACGTCGATCTGCTTGCCCGACTCGGCGTCGGGCACCTCGATCGGCAGCGGCTCGATGCCGGCGGCGCGCAGCCGCTCGCCAACCGCGTCCGCGAGGGCCTTGAGCGGGGGCGCGTGCAGCACCGCCGCCCGACTCGCCCCGGGCAGCAGGCCGGGCAGCGCGCCCAGCAGGTCACGCCCCACCAACACGTCGTACGGCCGCTCGCCGCCGACCGGAATCCGGGTCACCTCGTCCATCGCCGGCAGCCTAGTCCAGCGGGCGGCGCGGCGACGGTGTCTGTCCACCTGCTGGCCGGGCGGCCCACTCCGCCAGTCGGCGGGCGTGCTCGGCCACGGCGGTGCGCAGGGCCTCCGGCTGTCGCACGGTGAAGGGGCAGCCCAGACCGGAGAGCAGCGCGGCCATACCGGGCAGGCTCTCCGCCCGAGCCCGCAGCAGCACCCCGTCGGTGGTGGCGGTCAACTCGGCCACGCTGGGCGGGATGCGGCGACGGGCGGCGACCAGGTCGGTCTCGAGTAACACCTCCACCTCGTGCTGGTACGGCACACCAGCGAGGGACCGCGTCACCCAGGCGACCGCCTCGAAGCCGTCCGGCACGGTGAACGTCGCCTCGCCCGGCGTGACGGCGCCGATGCGGTCCAGCCGGAATGTGCGGACCTCCCCCCGCCGGTGGTCGTGGCCGGTGACATACCAACGGCCGGCGTGGAAGACCAGCCCGTACGGGTCGAGTTCCCGGTGCGAGCGCTCGCCCCGCCAGGAGCGGTAGTCGAGTGCCACCCGTTGCCGGTGTCGGGCCGCCGAGGCGAGCGTGAGCAGGGTGCCCGACGCCGGCCCGCGCTCCTGCTCCGGTCGACGCAGGGTGAAGCCCAGGTGCTCCTGCACGGCGGCGAGCCGGTCGGCGAGCGCCGCCGGCAGCACCCGGCGGATCTTCGCCAGGGCGGTGGCGGTGGCCGGCTGCTCGGTGGCGAGCCCGACCCGTTCGGCGACGACCAGGCCGAGCAGCACGGCCACCGCCTCGTCGTCGGTGAGCATGAGCGGCGGCAGCTTGTATCCGGAGTGCAGCCGGTAGCCGCCGTAGCGGCCTCGGTCGGCGGTGACGGGGATGCCCAGCTCGACCAGGGTGGCCGCGTACCGGCGCACGGTCCGCTCGTCGACGCCGAGCCAGCCGGCCAGCTCGGCGGCGGTAGCGCGGTGCCGGGTCTGCAACACCTCGAGGAGAGCCAGCACCCGACCGGCGGGATGTGACACGGGCCACTCCTCCAAACCGGGCGGATTCTGCCCGCATTCGATCGTACGGTCTGTCGGTAACCGAGAGAAGGAGCGACAGATGGCGACGTTCGTGCTGGTTCCGGGGTTCTGGTTGGGCGCCTGGGCGTGGCGGGAGGTGACCGCGACGTTGCGGGCGCAGGGGCACGAGGTCCACCCGATGACCCTGACCGGGTTGGCCGAGCGGGACCACCTCGCCGGGCCGGAGGTCGGCCTGGAGACGCACACAGCGGACATCGTCCGGCTGATCGAGGTCGAGGATCTGCGCGACGTGCTGCTGGTCGGGCACTCCGGTGGCGGCATGCCGGTCGCGCAGGCGGCCGACCGCATCCCGGACCGGATCGCCCGGGTGGTCTACGTGGAGAGCGGACCACTGCCGGACGGCACCGCGCAGTTCGACACGGTGCCGCCGGAGGAGCAGGAACGACTCCGGGCCGCGATCGGCGACGGTGACCTGCTGCCGCCGCCGGCCTGGGATCCGACCGCCGACCCGACCAACCTGGCCGGTCTGGACGAGCCCACGTTGGCTCTGCTGCGCGCCCGGGCCACCCCGCAGCCGCTGCGCGCGGCCACCGACCCGGTCCGCCGCACCGGCGGTCGTCCGGTGCCGACCGCGCTGGTCGCCAGCACCTTCCCGCTCGCCGTGGTCCGGCAGATGATCGACGAAGGGCACCCGTTCTTCACCGGGCTGGCCGGCGGCCACCTGTTCGAGTTGCCGACCGGGCACTGGCCGATGCTCAGCGAACCGAAGGCTCTCGCCGACATCCTCGACGCGGCCGCCCGGGGCTGAGCAGAGACCCGAATCGGGGGCAGCCCGCCCCGGCGGGTGCGGACGTCAGCGGGGCAGCAGCGCGGCGATCTCGGCGACGACCGCCGCCGGGGTCCGGCCGTCGGTGGTCACCGTCTCGGTGGCCACCTCGGCGTAGAGCGGCCGACGCTGGTCCAGAAGGTGCTTGAGGGTCGCCCGCGGGTTGATCGCCAGCAGCGGGCGGCCCGCGCCGAGCCCGACCCGCTTCACCGCGTCGGGCAACTCGACCGAGAGGTACACCACCCGGTGCCCGACCAGGGCGGCCCGGGTCTCCTCGGCCAACACCGCGCCGCCGCCGAGGGCGAGCACGCCCGTGCCGCCGGCCAGCGCCGCCGCCACCGCGGCCCGCTCGAGGGTACGGAAGTGAGCCTCACCCTCGTCGATGAAGATCTCCGGGATCGGCTTGCCGGCCATCTGCTCGATGTCGATGTCGGTGTCGCGGAACTCCACCGAGAGGGTGTCGGCGAGCGCCCGCCCGACGGTGGTCTTGCCGCAGCCGGGCGCGCCGACCAGCACGACGACCGGTGCCATCAGCGGATGACCAGCGCGTCGAGGTAACCGGCCAGGTTGCGGCGGATCTCGGCGATCGAGTCGCCGCCGAACTTCTCGGTGGCCGCCTCGGCGAGCACCAGCGCCACCATCGCCTCGGCGACAACCGCCGCGGCCGGCACCGCACAGACGTCGGAACGCTGGTTGATCGCGGTGGCCGGCTCACCGGTGGAGACGTCCACAGTGGAGAGGGCCCGGTTCAGCGAGGAGATCGGCTTCATCGCCGCGCGGACCCGCAACGGCTCCCCGGTGGTGATGCCACCCTCCAGGCCACCCGCCCGGTCGGTGACCCGGCGGACGCCGGTGGCGGACGGAATGATCTCGTCGTGCGCCTCCGAGCCACGGGACCGGGCCTGCTGCCAGCCGTCACCGATCTCCACACCCTTGATGGCCTGGATCGACATCAGCGCGGTGGCCAGTCGAGCGTCGAGCTTGCGGTCCCACTGCACGTGACTGCCCAACCCCGGCGGCACCCCGTACGCCAACACCTCGACCACGCCGCCGAGGGTGTCGGCGGCCTTTTTCGCGGCGTCGACCTCGGCGACCATCAGGGCGCTGGCCTCCGGGTCGAGGCAGCGCAGCGGGTCAGCGTCGATGCGGGCGGCGTCGGACGGGACCGGACGCAGACCGGGCTTCGCGGCCACTGGGCCCAGCTCGACGACGTGCGAGACGATCTCGATGCCGAGCGCCTGACGGATCAGCGCCTTGGCGACCGCGCCGACGGCGACCCGGGCGGCGGTCTCCCGGGCGCTGGCGCGTTCCAGGATCGGCCGGGCGTCGGTGTGGCCGTACTTCTGCATGCCGGCCAGGTCCGCGTGGCCCGGCCGGGGTCGGGTCAGCGGGGCGTTGCGGGCCTGGCGGGCCAGCTCGTCGGGGTCGACCGGGTCGGCGGCCATCACGGTCTGCCACTTCGGCCACTCGGAGTTGCCGACCCGGATGGCCACCGGGCTGCCCAGCGTGACGCCGTGGCGCAGACCGCCGAGCAGCTCGACCTCGTCCCGCTCGAACGACATCCGGGCGCCGCGGCCGTAGCCCAGCCGCCGGCGGGCCAGCTCGTCGGCGATCACGGAGGTGGTCACCTCGATGCCGGCCGGCACCCCCTCCATCATCGCGACGAGGGCGGGACCGTGCGATTCACCTGCAGTCAGCCAACGCAACACAGCGATCAGTCTGTCACGCCCGGCCACCGCCCGGACACGCTGCCCGCCGTGTCCCGCCCGGTGGACGCCCCCGGCCCGAGGGGAAACCTGGGATCGGGGCGGCGCGCCGGGCAGCCCGGCCGGCAGCGACCTCAGCGACCCAGGTCAGGGGTCTCCCCGCCCTCACACCTCCGTCAGCACACCAGCCAGTTCCCGGTACTCACCGCCCGTGCGCGGACAGACGAACCGGCCGTCGCCCTTGGCGACCAGCGGCTCGCCCGCCCGACCCACCCAGCCCACCCTGCGGGCCGGGACGCCAACCACGAGCGCGAAGTCGGGCACGTCCGTGGTGACGACGGCGCCCGCGGCGATCAACGCCCAACGGCCAACCGTCACGGGCGCCACACAGACGGCCCGAGCTCCGATCGCCGCGCCCTCCCCCACGGTGACCCCGACCGCTGTCCAGTCGTCGCCACCCTTGAGCCGGCCCTCCGGCGTCACCGCCCGCGGGTACTCGTCGTTGGTGAGCACTGCCGCAGGCCCCACGAAGACGCCGTCGCCCAGCACGGCGGGCTCGTAGACGAGACCGTAGTTCTGGACCTTCACGTTGTCGCCGAGGCGTACGCCCGGTCCGACATACGCGCCCCGGCCGATCACGCAGTCGTGCCCGAGGCGGGCGTCCTCCCGCACCTGGGCGAGATGCCAGATCTTCGTGCCAGGCTGGATCGTCGCGCGTACGTCGACATCGGCGCCGGGTGCAACGAACACGTCGTTGCGGTGTGGCTCCACAGAATCGGTCATCTCGTTCCTCGTCGTGAGTTCGGTGCCCATCACTGTAGGAACCAGCGCGGACCGCCGGCTGCCCTTGAGGCGGCCCGTGTCACGCACCCGTCGGCTCGAATTGACGCGACCGACAGCCGGTGCGCCTGGGCCGAAGGTATGGGTTCCCCAGCGGCGGCCCGCCGAAATCCGACACAGCGCTGTCCACGCCGATCTGCGGCCGGTAGCTTCCCGGGGCGGGCCAGGTCAACGGGTGCCAATCCTGGTCCGACACTGCGCTGTGTCGGACGTCGGCTCTTGGTCGCCCACCACGAACCGCCGTAGACGAAACGGATCACCGTGACTTCTTCACCTGCCGTCTCCGACCAACCCATCGGGATCGCCGTCATCGGCGCCGGCTACTGGGGCCCCAACCTGGTTCGCAACTTCCAGGGATCCACGGCGTTCCGGCTGCGCTGGCTGTGTGACCTCGACGTCGACCGGGCCCGCCGCGTGCTTGGGGACTACTCGACCGTGCAGGTCACCGACGACCTCGACACCGTGCTGGCCGATGACGCGGTGCAGGCCGTCGCGATCGCCACCCCGGCCGGCACCCACCTGCCGGTGGCGCTGGCCGCGCTGCGCGCCGGCAAGCACGTGCTGGTGGAGAAGCCCCTCGCCGCCACCTACGACGAGGGCCGCCAACTCGTCGAGGAAGCCGACCGGCGCGGGCTCACGCTCATGTGCGACCACACCTACTGCTACACCCCGGCTGTTCTCCGCATCCGTGAGCTGCTGCACGCGGGTGAGCTGGGCGAGCTGCACTACCTCGACTCGGTTCGCATCAATCTCGGTCTGGTCCAGCGGGACATCGACGTGATCTGGGACCTGGCGCCGCACGATCTGTCCATCCTGGACTTCGTGCTGCCGCCGGGCGTCGTGCCGGTGGCCGTCGCCGCGCACGGTGTCGACGGCATCGGCGCCGGCCGTAGTTGCGTCGCGTACCTCACGCTCCGACTCAACACCGGTGCGATCGCACACATCCACGTCAACTGGCTCTCCCCCGTCAAGATCCGCACCACCATCATCGGTGGCTCCAAGCGCACCCTGGTCTGGGACGACCTCAACCCCAGCCAGCGGCTGGCGATCTTCGATCGGGGCGTCGACGTGGCGACGCCGGACGAACTCGGCGCCGAAGAACGCCACGACGTGCTCGTGTCCTACCGCTCGGGGGACATGGTGGCGCCGGCACTGACCGAGCGCGAGGCGCTGCGGACCATGGTCGAGGAGTACGCGCGCGCCATCCGCAGCGGATCGCCCGCGCTCACCGACGGCCGAAGCGGCCTACGGGTCCTGCAGATCCTGCAGGCAGCCTCGCACAGTCTCACCAAGGGTGGCGTGATGGTCGATCTGGAAGGAGAGTCCGAACGATGAGTGCGGCGGTTTCGGTCAAGAATGCGCGTGCCCTGGTGACGGGCGGAGCCGGCACGATCGGCTCGCACGTGGTCGACCTACTCGTGCGCGGCGGTGCCAGCGAGGTCGTCGTCCTCGACAACCTCGTACGCGGCCGGCGCGAGAACCTGGCGTGGGCGCTGCAGAGCGACCGGGTGCGCGTGGTGGAGGGCGACATCCGCGACGTCGACCTCGTCCGCGACGTCACCCGGGGCAAGGACCTGGTCTTCCACCTCGCCGCCATCCGGATCACGCAGTGCGCCGAGGAGCCCCGACTGGCCAACGAGGTGCTCGTCGACGGCACGTTCAACGTGCTGGAGGCTGCCGCCGCCGAGGGCGTCCGCAAGGTGATCGCCTCGTCGTCGGCGTCGGTCTACGGCCTGGCCGAGGAGTTCCCCACCGGCGAACGGCACCACCCGTACAACAACGACACGTTCTACGGGGCCGCCAAGGCGTTCAACGAGGGCATGCTGCGCAGCTTCCACGGGATGTACGGGTTGGACTATGTGGCCCTGCGGTACTTCAACGTGTACGGCCAGCGGATGGACGTCCACGGGCTGTACACCGAGGTGCTGATCCGCTGGATGGAGCGCATCGACGCGGGCCTCCCCCCGCTGATCCTCGGCGACGGCACCCAGACGATGGACTTCGTGGACGTTGTCGACATCGCCCGGGCCAACATCCTGGCCGCCGAGTCGGCGCACACCGACGAGGTGTTCAACATCGCCAGTGGGGTCGAGACCAGCCTCAACGAGCTCGCCCGCACGCTGCTGTCGGTGATGAAGAGCGACCTGTCCCCGGAGTACGGCCCGGCGCGGACGGTCAACGGGGTCACCCGGCGACTCGCCGACACCTCCGCCGCCGCGCGGGCACTCGGCTTCCGGGCGGAGATCGGTCTTCGGGAAGGCCTCCAGGGGCTGGTCGAGTGGTGGCGCGCGGAGCAGCCCGCCCACGGCGGGTCCCAGGAGGCGCGGTGACCATCGAGGCGGCCCGCCGCATCCCGGTGATGCTCCCCGCGCTCGGCGAGGAGGAGGCACTGGCCGCGGCGGACGCTGTCCGCTCGGGGTGGGTCGCCCAGGGCCCGCGGGTCGCGGCGTTCGAGGCCGCGTTCGCCGCCAGTGTCGGGGCGGCCCACGGCGTCGCCGTCAGCTCCTGCACCACGGCGCTGCACCTCGCGCTCGTCGCGGTCGGGGTGCAGCCCGGTGACGAGGTGATCGTCCCGTCGCTGTCGTTCATCGCCACCGCCAACGCGGTCCGCTACGTCGGAGCGCGGCCCGTCTTCGCCGATGTGGACATCACCACCGGCAACGTCACGGTGGCGACGCTCGACGCGGTGCGCACCCCGCGCACCAGGGCCGTCATCGCCGTGCACCAGGGCGGCGTGCCGGCCGAGGTGTCCGCGCTGCGGACCGCCGCCGACCGCTGGGGCGTGTCGCTGATCGAAGACGCGGCGTGCGCGGCCGGCTCTACGGTGAACGGTGCTCCGGTCGGTGCCGGGGCTTTGCTCGCGGCGTGGTCGTTCCACCCGCGAAAGCTCCTCACCACCGGCGAGGGCGGGATGATCACCACCGACGACGCGGACTGGGCGGTGCGGCTGCGCCGGCTGCGCGAGCACGGGATGAACGTGTCGGCCGCGGACCGGCACGCGAGCGCCCAACCGATCCTCGAGGCGTACCTGGAGACGGGCTACAACTACCGGATGACCGACATCCAGGCCGCCATCGGCCTGGTCCAACTCGGCAAGCTCAGGGACATCGTGGCGCAGCGTCGCCACCTCGCCGCGCGGTACCACGAGTTGCTGGCCGACGTGCCCGGTGCGGTCGCGGTCCGCGACCCGGCGCACGGCCGCACCAATTTCCAGACGTTCTGGGTGCTGCTCACCGACGAGTTCGGCGTCGGACGCGACGAAACCCTCGCCGCGCTCGCCGCCGCCGGAGTGTCCGCCCGGCGCGGCATCATGGCGTCGCACCTGGAGCCGGCGTACGCGGGCGTCAAACCGGCCCCGCTGCCGGTGACCGAGCGGATCACACGCGACTCGCTGGTCCTGCCCCTGCACCATGCGCTCACCGAGGACGACCAGGACCACATCGTCGGAACGCTTCGTGGACTGGTCCGCCGATGACCAACGATCTCGTGATCGTCGGTGCCGGCGGAATGGCTCGGGAGACGGCGGCCACCGTCGCGGCGATCAACGCGGTGGCGCCGACCTGGCGACTACGGGGCTTCCTCGACGACGACCCCGCCCTGCACGGCGTGACCCGTGCCGGGTTGCCGGTGCTGGGCCCGCTGGACGCGATCGCCGACCTGCCCGATGCCGCCGTGGTGGTCTGTGTCGCCAACGCCCGCGACCCCGGCGTCCGCGAGCGGGTGGTACGGCGGCTGGGCCTGCCGGTGGCACGGTACGCAAGCGTCGTCCACCCGTCGGCCGAGGTGCCCGCCGGCTGCACGGTCGGGCCGGGCTCGGTGCTGCTGGCCCAGGTCGTCCTGACCGCCGACGTCACGGTCGGCGCGCACGTGGCGATCATGCCGCAGACCGTGCTCACCCACGACGACATCGTCGCCGACCACGTCACGATCGCCTCGGGCGTGCGGATCTCCGGTTCCGTGCGGATCGGCCGCGGCGCCTACCTCGGGGCAGGGGCGCTGATCCGCGAATCGCTCACCGTCGGCGCGAAATCGATCATCGGCATGGGTGCGGTCGTGCTCAGCGACGTACCCCCCGACGAGGTGTGGGCCGGCAATCCGGCCCGCTTCCTCCGTCCCGTCCGTCAGCCAACTCTGCAGGGAGTGCTCGCACGATGACCGCGATTCCGTTGGTGGACCTGCAGGCTGCGCACGCCGAGGTGGCGGAGGAGGTCGCCGTCGGCTTCAAGCGGGTCCTGGCGGACACCGCCTTCATCGGCGGCCCCGAGGTGGCCGCCTTCGAACGCGAGTACGCGGCGTTCGCCGGGGTGAACCACTGCGTGGGGGTCGCCAACGGCACCGACGCGCTCGAACTGGCACTACGCGCCGTCGGCGTCGGAGGAGGCGCCGAGGTGATCCTGCCCACGAACACCTTCATCGCCACCGCCGAGGCCGTCGCCCGTGCCGGCGCCCGACCGGTGCTTGTCGACTGCGATCCCGACTCGTACCTGATCGACGTCGACGCGGCGCTGGCCGCGATCACGCCGGCCACCCGGGCGATCATCCCGGTACACCTCTACGGCCAACTGGCCCCGGTGGAGCGCCTACGCGACGGCCTGGCCGGACGTGACATCGCCATCGTCGAGGACGCCGCGCAGTGCCAGGGCGCCACCCGGCACGGACGCGGCGCCGGTGTCGACGGCATCGCCGCGACGAGCTTCTACCCCGGCAAGAACCTGGGGGCGTACGGCGACGCCGGCGCCGTGGTGACCGCCGACGCCGACGTCGCCACCATGGTCCGCACCCTCGGCAGCCACGGCGGCGTGCAGAAGTACGTGCACGACGTCATCGGTGTGAACAGCCGACTGGACGGCCTCCAGGCGGTCGTGCTCCGCGCCAAGCTGGCCCGGCTGGCCAACTGGAACGCGCTGCGCCGGGCCGCGGCCGCCCGGTACGACGCGCTGCTGGAGTCGGTCGACGTGCTCCGCCCGGTGACCCTGCCGGGCAACGAGCACGTCTGGCACATCTACTGTCTCCGGGTCCCCGGCGACGGCACCCCGGCCCGCCGGGACCGCGTGCTGGCGCGGCTCAACGCGAGCGGCGTCGGGGCGGGGATCCACTACCCCGTGCCGGTGCACCTGACGAAAGCCTTCGCCGGCCTCGGCTACCCGCAGGGGGCCTTCCCGCACGCGGAGCGGATCGCGACCGAACTGCTCTCGCTGCCGATCTATCCGCAGATCACCGCCGACCAGCAACAGGCCGTCGTCGCCGCGCTGACCGCCGCGCTGGCCGGCTGAGCGGGTCTGCTCCCCCAGGTCGCAGGCGACCCGGGCGGCGGACGGGCAGGCGAACCTGGGGATGGAGATGTCGTGTACGTGACGCTGCGGGACCGGCCGGACGATGCCGGTACGAGCCGGGCCCGCAGCGCCGTGCGCCGGGTGTCCGGGACGGTCGTGCTGCTCGGCACGGTCAGTCTTCTCACCGACGTGTCGTCGGAGATGGTGGCCTCGATCCTGCCGCTCTACCTGACCGCCGTGGTCGGCCTGAGCCCTGTCGCGTACGGCTTCCTGGACGGCATCTACCAGGGCGTCAGCGCGCTGGTACGGATCGCCGGAGGCTATGTCGGCGACCGCGGGCAGCGACCGAAGTGGGTGGCGGTGACCGGGTACGCCGCATCGGCGTTGAGCCGCCTGGCGATGCTGCCCGCGGCTGGCTTCGCTGCGATAACCGCGGTGGTCACCGCCGACCGGTTGGGCAAGGGCCTGCGCACCGCCCCCCGGGACGCCCTGATCGCTGCGGCGTCGCAACCGGACGTGCTGGGGCGGGCCTTCGGCGTGCACCGGGCGCTGGACACCCTTGGCGCCGCCATCGGCCCCCTGGTCGCCTTCGCGCTGCTCGCGGCCGTCCCTGGCAGCTACGACTCGATCTTCGTCGTCTCGTTCGCCTTCGCCGTCGCCGGGGTTGCGGTGCTGGTGCTGCTCGTGCCGGACCTGCCGACGGCGGCCGGCGCGGCCCGGGCCACTCTGCGCGAGGTGTTCTCGGAGGTCGCCGGACGAGGTCTGCGGCGACCGCTGCTGGCCGCCGCACTGCTGGGCCTGCTGACCATCGGCGACGGCTTCCTCTACCTGCTCCTGCAGGACCGGGACGACTTCACCGCCCGCTACTTCCCCCTGCTCTACGTGGGGACCAACGTCGCCTACCTGGCGCTGGCCGTACCCATGGGGCTGCTGGCCGACCGGGTCGGCCGCGGCCGGGTGCTGGTCGCCGGTCACCTGGCGCTGCTGGGCGCCTATCTGCTCGCGACGCTGCCCAGCAGCGGCGTCGGCGGGACCCTCGCGGTCCTGGTGCTGCTCGGCACCTTCTACGCCGCCACCGACGGCGTGCTGGCGGCGTTGGTGAGCCGCCTCGTGGGCGCCCGGGCACGAGGAAGCGGCATCGCCGCCGCCCAAACCACCGTGGCGCTGGCCCGGTTCGCCGCGTCGGTGCTATTCGGTCTGCTCTGGAGCATCCAGGGTCCCCGCCCGGCGCTGCTGCTCTTCGCCGCCCTGCTCGCGGTCGCCGTGCCGATCGCCGCCTGGCTGCTGCGTGGCATCGATCGTCCGACCCCGGCGACGCTCCCCGGCGCCCGACCCGGTGGAGTGCCGGCATGAGCGGGCGGATGGGTGGGCTCGGGCCACGGGCGCGGCTGACGGCGCTGGCAGTGGTGCTGCTGGTGGCGTTCCTCGGCGCGGGCGGTTATGTCTGGCAGGCCCGCCGGGACCTGACCGCCGCACGGACGTCGGCGACCGGCGCGCCGACGCGGGACGACCTCGCCATGGTGCGCGACGTGCCACACCTGGTCTTCCGCAACACGGCCCTCGGCGCCGACTACGGCCGGGTGGCCATGGTCCCGCTCTCGGCGCCGGCCGGGCCCCGCGCGGTCACCGACGCCGCGTGCGAGCGGGTCTACGCGACCCGGGACGAGGCGATCTGCCTCTCCGCCGAGCGGGGCCTGCTGACCACGTACCGGGCGCGGCTGCTCGACGCGGGCTGGTCGGCGCGGCGCGACCTACCGCTGGTCGGCACACCGAGCCGGGCCCGGTTGTCGCCGGACGGGTCGCTGGTGGCGACGACCACGTTCGTCTTCGGGGACTCGTACGCGAATCCGGGGCAGTTCTCCACCCGTACCGTGATCAGCCGGACCGCGGGTGAGGTGATCGGGGACGTCGAGCAGTTCCCACTCGTCGTCGAGGGTGCGGTGGTCACCGCCGTGGACAAGAACCTGTGGGGGGTGACCTTCGCCGACGACGACCGGTTCTACGCCACCGCCGCATCCGGGGGGAAGACCTGGCTGGTCGAGGGGAGTCTCGCCGCCCGCCGGGTGACCGCCCTGCGGGAGGACGCCGAGTGCCCGTCGCTCTCCCCGGACGGGACCCGAATCGCCTTCAAGAAGCACGGCGACCTGCCGCCCGGCCGCTGGCGCCTCGCCGTCTACGACCTCGCGACCGGCACCGAGACGCTGCTCGCCGA
Organism: Micromonospora taraxaci; assembly: GCF_007830095.1. Classification (NCBI taxonomy): domain Bacteria; kingdom Bacillati; phylum Actinomycetota; class Actinomycetes; order Micromonosporales; family Micromonosporaceae; genus Micromonospora; species Micromonospora taraxaci. Next base: position 4,991,435 of record NZ_VIWZ01000001.1, read on the forward strand.
GACCCGCAGCGTCGATGACCAGGTCGAATGGCTCGACGACACGAGAATCATCTACGCGCTGCCCCGCGGCGGCACCGGGACGGCGACCAGCGACATCTGGTCAAGCCCGGCCGACGGCCGGGGCGGTCCCGAGCTGCTGGTATCCGACGCCTGGTCGCCGGCAGTGGTCCGGTGAACACCGAAAAGCCGGGCCCACCGCCGGCCGACAGAAGGACTCCTGGCATGTCACGACTGGCCATCATCACCCCCAGCTTCGGGCCGGACTTCGACCGCTGCGCCGACCTGCACCGCTCGGTGCTGGCGCACGCGCCGGATTCGATCCGCCACCACATCATCGTGCCGCGAGCCGATCTGGCACTGTTCGGTCAGTTGAGCGGGCCGCGCGCGGTGATCCACGACGAGGCGGATTTCCTGCCCCGATCCTTCCGGTCCCTGCCGGGTGGGAACCTCTCGGTCAACCTTCGTCGCCCGTTCCCGCCGTTGCGCGGCTGGATCCTGCAGCAGATCATCAAGCTCGCGGCCGCGGCACGATCAGACGCCGACGTCGTCGTGCTGGTCGACTCGGACATCCAGTTCGTCCGGCCGTTCTCCGCCGACACCTTCCGCCGTGACGAGGTCGTCCGCTTCTATCGCAAACCCGACGAGGTCGACGAGCGGCTGCCCCGGCACGTGATCTGGCACCAGGTCGCCCGGTCCCTGCTCGGTGTGCCGGCGGCCGCGCCGCCCTACCCCGACTACGTCTCGTCGCTGCTGGCGTGGGATCCGGCCGTCGTACGGCGGCTGCTGGCCCGGGTGGAGTCGGTGACCGGGCGTCGGTGGGCGGACGCGATCGGGGCGAAACTGCACTTCTCCGAGTGGACGCTGTACGGCGTCTATGTCGATGAGGTTGCCGGGGCGGGAACGAATGTCGACTCCTTCCGCGTCGCGGACACCCTCTGCCACTCCTACTGGGAAGAAACCCCATTGGACGAACGCGCGATGCGGACGTTTCTCGGCGAGATCCAGGATCACGACATCGCGGTGATGATCTCCGCCAAGTCCAAAACGCCCACGCCGCTGCGTCGAAGGGCACTGGCCGACCTTTCCCTGGCCTGACCACGGACGACAATGTGACGTGCGAGAGCGGCCCGGATACACCGACGGCCCGACGCGGTGGTTGAACCCGGCCGTCCGGCGCGCTGACCGGTGAAACAGGACGATTCCGTGGGTCACGCCAGGGCGGTACGCTCTGGCCAGCCCTCCACTGAAGGATCCCGATCCAAGGGTAGGAACGAGAGCATGGTGCGGCGATTCAACGGATCGACGACGACCATGACCAGCGACGCCAGGCGTGCGAACGGCGGCCGGGCTTCCGGAGAGAGACCCGCCGAGACCCTCCGGGTGGTGCGACCGCAGGGATCCCGCCAGGCCGCTTTCATGCTGCAACTCTTCATCCTCAGCGCCTTCATCTTTCCGTCGGACACGGTGATCCGGATCGTCGGCGCGCAGGGTTACCTGGCCAGCCTCGTCTCCCTTGTCCTCTTCCTGGCCTGGGCGGTGACGGCGCTGCTGGGACTGCACGATCCGGTGCACACCCGCTATCCCGTTCGCGGGGCGTTGGCGCTGCTGTGGATCTGTGCGCTGCTCTCCTACGCCGCCATGCCGCTGTTCACGCCGGACGAGACCCAGCGGCTCAGCGCCGACCGTTGGATGCTGCTGCTCGTCGGCATGTCCGGGGTGATCCTGGTGACCGCCGAGCACCTGCGCAGCCCAGCCGACCTGCTGCGAGTCATTCGGACCGTGGTGTGGGGTGGCGCGTTCTCTGGTGCCGTGGCCACTTTGCAGTTCTGGTTCCTGTGGGACCTCAAGCCGCTGCTACGCCTGGCGCTGCCGGGCTTCGAGACCGGCGACGCGTACGGCTCGTTCCAGGGCCGTGACGCCCTCGTCCGGGTCACCGGGACGACGATTCATCCGATCGAACTGGGCGTGGTCGCCGGCATGCTCCTGCCGGTGGCGATCTGGCTCGGCATTCACGACCGGGAACGCTCGACCGTGCGGCGGTGGCTGCCGGTGGGGCTGATCGGCATGTGCATACCGATGTCCGTCTCCCGGTCGGCGATCCTGGCTGTCGGTGTCGCGATGGCGACGTTCATCATCTGTCTGCCCGCCAAGCAACGGGTCTGGCTGTTCGCCTTCGCGCCGGCCGCCGTTGTCGCCATCTTCGCCACCACACCGGGCTACCTGCGGACGATCATCGGCTCCATCACTGCCGGGTCAGAGGATGCCTCGATCACCAACCGGCTGGACAACTACCCCCGGGTGGTCGCGCTGGTGCAGCAGGCCCCGTGGCTGGGTCGGGGCGGTGGCACGTTCCTCCCGGAGGACGCCACCCGGATTCTGGACAACCAGTACCTGAAGACCTCCATCGAAATGGGCGTCCTGGGCCTGACCGCGCTCGTGCTGTATTTCCTGGTCCCCGCCATCACGGCGCTGCAGGCGCGGGCCCAGACGACCAGTCCCGAGTTGCGCTCGCTGTGCGGCGCGCTGGCCGGTGCCTGCCTCGCCGCGACGGTCGGGGCGTACACCTTCGACGCGTTCTCGTTCGCGCAGTTCGCCTCGGTCCACGCCGTAGTCCTCGGGCTCTGCGCCACCTGCTGGCTGGCCGTCCAGCGGTGGCCCGCGCACACCCAGATCTTCCCCGTGTCGGTGACGGCGGCGGCCCTGCGGCCAGCAGAGCCGGCACCGCCGCAGGCCACCCGCCCGTCTCCTGCCGCAAGAATTGAGCCCTGATGGATCTCCTGGCCCTGTTCACGACCGTGCGACGCCACAAGCTGATCGTGCTGGCAGTGTTGGCAGTGCTGATCGCCGGGAACGCCTTCGTCGCCTTCGGGATACCGCCGGTCTATGAGTCACAGGCGCAGTACGTGCTGATCGCCCCGCCACCCCAGCCCAGCGACGCCGCGATCGAACGGGACCCGACGCTGCTCAAGGTCAACGCCAACAACCCGTACCTGCGACTGCCCAACCCGTCCGTGGTGGTCGACGTGCTGGCCCAGCGAGTGTCGGGTGGCCTGGTCCGCCAGGGGTTGACCAGCCAGGGGGCCGACGAGGACTACACGATCAGCTCGACCAACGCGATCGGCTCGGGCCTGGTCATCAACATCGTGGGCACGGGCAGCTCCCCCGAGTCGGCCGCGAAGACGCTCGATCTGGTGGCCGCGAGCATGGAAAAAGAGCTGTACGACATGCAGAAGGTCGACGGCGCGGACGACAAGTATCTCTTCCAGGCACTGCCGATCAACCCGCCGACGGATCCGACGCGCAAGGTCACCGGGACCATCCGGTCGATGATCGCGGTGTCGGCCGCCTGCCTGGTGCTGCTCTTCGGCATGATCTCGGTCGCCGAGGCGATCGGCCCGCGCCGCACGAAGCAGGTGGTGCCGTTCGACGGTCCGGAAGCTGCCCGTGACGCGGCCGAGCCGACGAAGGCACCCGTCGTACCGCCACGGGCCAACGCCTCCGATCTCACCATCGTCCTACCTCGCGTGCGGGGCGCGGAGCAGCAGGGTCCGGCGAGCCAGCGGCCCACCCGGGACTAGGGCCTGTTTCGCCCAGCTCGCCCTTGTGAAACAGGCCCTGGGGCGGGTTTCGGAGCGTTACGCCTGTTCGGACTTGGCCATTTCGGCGAGCTGGTCGAAGGTTCGGACGAGGTGGGCACGCCGCTGTTCCTTGTGGCCGGGTGTGGGCTTCAGGTCGTCGATGGCCCCATCCCAAACGGCCAGGAACGTGGTTTTCCAGCCGGTGATGGTGTCCGAGTCGGGCAGGTTGGCCCCGACATAGTCCTGTTGCGCAATGAGGTGGAGCAGCTCGAGGTTGCAGGGCACGGCCACGCCCCAGTACTCATCGGGCTCGATCCTGACGGGGTCGCCGGACATCGCCTCGGCGACTTCGGCGACGAGGCGGTCAGTCAAGACCCCCAGATGATCCGCGGCGGTGTCGTTGTCGAAGTTGCCACTGCCCCAGCTTCCCATGGTCCCCCACCTGTCGTGCCCGCTTGTCCGGTGGATTGAACCAGGCCGGCACGACAGGTGGCGTGAGAGCAGGCCCACCTGCTCATCCGCCTCAGCTGTCTGCCATCCGACCAAGCGTGCCTGATCGGTTGGCAATTGGCGTCCGGCCGGTGTTACAGCCAGTGTGGACGGCCGTTGGCAGGAGATGAGAGGTTCTCTATTTTTCAGTATTGAGCCGCCCGGCAGGCGCCGTGCCGTCTCGTCACGAGAGGTTGGTGCCCGATGGCGATGAAGACCCAGCCACTGCTCCGGACGGCACTGCCGGGCACCCCACCACCGGCCGGCGGTTGGGCCACCACAGGCGGTGTGCACCGCCGGATGCGGCCCGGCTTGGCGGCTCTGGTCGCCGTCAGCGTGGTCCTCGCCGGAACGATCGCCGCGACGATCGCCGACCCGACCCCGGCCGCCGCCAGTTGCAGTCCGAATCCCGTGGTCTGCGAGAACGCTCAGGCAGGGCAACCGGCCTCGGAGTGGGACATCGACGGTTTCGGTGACTGGACGATCCAGGGTTTTGCCACCGACATCAGCGTGAACCGTGGCCAGCGGATCGACTTCAAGATCGACACCGTGTCGAGCGCGTACACCATCGACATCTACCGCCTCGGTTGGTACGGCGGCGCCGGCGCCCGGCGGATCACACCGGTGACGCCGTCGGCGACACTGCCGCAGCACCAACCCGACGAGTGCATCACCAACCACGAGACCCAGATGTTCGACTGTGGGAACTGGCGGGTGTCCGCGTCGTGGCAGGTCCCGCCGGACGCCGTCTCCGGCGTGTACGTCGCCCGGTTGAAGCGCACCGACGTCGACACCGGCAGCGCGAGCCACATCACCTTCGTGGTGCGCAACGACAGCAGCACCTCAAGCCTCTTCTTCAAGACCTCCGATGCCACCTGGCACGCCTACAACACCTACGGCGGCGGGAGCTTCTACGAGGCGCTGCAGAACGGCCGGGCATTCGAGGTCAGCTACAACCGGCCGTTCTCCACCCGGGGCAGCAGCAATGGCCGTGACTTCCTGTTCAGCAACGAGTACCCCATGATCCGCTTCCTGGAGCGCAACGGGTACGACGTGAGCTACACCACCGACATCGACACCGACCGACGTGGCGACCTCATCAAGAACCACGACGTGTTCCTCTCCGTCGGACACGACGAGTACTGGTCCGGCCCGGAGCGCGCCAACGTCGAGGCGGCCCGCGATGCCGGCGTCAACCTGGCCTTCTTCAGCGGCAACGAGGTCTACTGGCGGACCCGGCTCGCGCCCAGCGTGGACGGCACCAACACCCCGCACCGCACGCTGGTCTGCTACAAGGAAACCTGGGCCAACGCCGACATTGACCCGACCAACGAGTGGACCGGCACCTGGCGAGACCCGCGGTTCATCCAGCCCGGCAACGGCGCGGGACAGCCGGAGAACGCGCTGACCGGCACCGCCTACATGAGCAACAACACCGACCTCGCGCTACAAGTGCCCGAATACCAGGGCAAGTTCCGGCTGTGGCGGAAGACCGGCCTCGACAGTATCGGGTCGGGCCAGACAGCGACGCTCGCTCCGCACACGGTCGGCTACGAGTCCGACGAGGACGTGGACAACGGATTCCGGCCAGCCGGCCTCATCCGGCTCTCCACCACGACCGGATCAACACCGGAATACCTGCGCGACTTCGGCAACACGGTCACCCCGGGTGCCACTACGCACCACCTCACGATGTACCGCGCCGCCAGCGGAGCTCTGGTGTTCGGCGCCGGGACCGTCCAGTGGGCGTGGGGTCTGGACCCGGTCCACGACGGCACCACCTCGCCGGCCGACAGCCGCATGCAGCAGGCCACCGTCAACCTCTTCGCTGACATGGGGGTTCAGCCGGCGACGCTGATGCCGGACCTCGAGCCGGTGTCGGAGTCCACCGACACCGTGGCTCCCACGGTCACCATCACCTCACTGGCGAACGGATCGACGGTCACCAACGGTTCCCTGGTGACCGTGCAGGGCAGCGCCGCCGACGCCGGTGGTGGCCGGGTGGCGGGCGTCGAGGTGTCGACCGACGGCGGCGCCACCTGGCACGCCGCCGAGGGCACCACGTCCTGGTCGTACAGTTTCCACGCCAGCGGCGCCGGCACCCAGGTGCTCCGGGTCCGGGCGATCGACGACAGCGTCAACATGCCGGCGACGCCGTCCACGATCACTCTGAAACTGGCCGGTCCCAGCACCCTCTTCGGCTCCCGGGTGCCGGATAATCCGGCGGTCAACGACAGTTCTCCGGTCGAACTGGGCGTGCGATTCACCTCGCAGAACGACGGCTACGTCACCGGCGTCCGCTTCTACAAGGGCGCAGCCAACACGGGCACGCACACCGGAAGCCTCTGGACGAGCACCGGTACCCGGCTGGCCACCGGAACGTTCGTCGGGGAGACCAGCGCCGGCTGGCAGACGCTGGCCTTCGCCAGCCCTGTGCCCATCACCCACGGCACGGAGTACGTCGCGTCCTACACCGCGCCCAACGGCGGTTACGCCGCCGACCCACTGGCGTTCAGCGGCCGGGACGTGAACTCCGCTCCGCTGATCGCTCCCCGCTCCATTCCGTCCCGGGGCAACGGCGTCTTCGCCTACGGCAGTGGCTTCCCGACGTTGACGTACAAGGACGTCAACTACTGGGTGGACGTGACGTTCATCGACAGCGCGGCCGGGGCGCCGAGCCCGGTGACAACCGCACCGTCGGCGAACGCCACCACAGTGCCGATCACGGTACGTCCGTCCGTGATCTTCTCGAAGCCGTTGAACCCGACGTCCATCCAGTTCGCCCTCCGCAACCAGGCGGGCGTGCCGGTCGCCGGCACGGTCGGATACGACGACGCGACCAAGACGGTGACCTTCACCCCGTCGACCGCCCTGGCCACCGCGACCCTCTACACCGCCACCGTGACGGTGGTCGACAACCAGGGCAACCCGGGTGACCAGCCCACCGTCTGGTCGTTCACCACCGACGCGTACGCCGCCATCTACACGATGTTCCCGCCGAACGCGACGCCGCAGTCGGCGGCGGACAGCGACCCCAGCGCCGTGGAGCTGGGCGTGAAGTTCGTCCCGTCGACAAACGGACGGGTCGTCGGGGTGCGCTTCTACCAGGGCCCGGGCAACAGCGGTACGCACACCGGCAGCCTCTGGACGGCCTCCGGCACGCTGCTGGCCCGTGCCACGTTCTCCGGTGAGTCGGGCTCGGGCTGGCAGAGCGTGCGGTTCGACAGCCCGATCACGGTCGCCGCCGGTACCACGTACGTCGCGTCTTACTTCGCACCCAACGGCCACTACGCGTCGACGTCGAACTTCTTCTCGACGCTCTGGACCAACGGACCGCTCAGTGCGCCGCCGACCACGGCCAACGGCGTCTACAACTACGGCAGGCACGCGTTCCCGCAGAGCTCGTACCAGTCCAGCAACTACTGGGTCGACCCGCTCTTCGTGCCGGACTCGGCGCCCGGCCCGGACCCGACACCGACACCAACGCCGACGTCCAGCCCCAGCCCGACTCCACCGCTGGGTCCGCCGGTCAGCCTGTTCAGCGACACCGACACACCGCAGCATCCGAGCTGGAGCGACCCAAACTCGATCGAGGTCGGCGCGCGGTTCACCGCGGACGTCGGCGGTTCGGTGACGGGGGTGCGATTCTTCAAGGGGCCGGACAACAACGGGCTGCACACCGGCACGCTGTGGACCTCCGGCGGAGACCTGTTGGCGACGGCGTCGTTCACGAACGAGACCGGATCCGGCTGGCAGGTCGCCACATTTTCACAACCCGTCAACATTTCGGCGGGGACCACGTATGTCGTCTCCTACTGGACCTCGGTCGGGCAGTACGCGGTCAATCTGAACGCCTTCTCGGGCCAGGGGATTGATCGGGGACCACTGCACATACCGGCAGGTGGAGCGGGCTTCCGCTACGGCGGCGGCTTCCCCGATTCTGCCGCTTCGCACAACTTCTGGGTGGACGTCGTATTCCGCCCGCACACGTGACGCAGTCAATTACCGGACAGCAGCTCCACGCAGTCGGAGGTTGTGCGTCAGCGCAGACGTACGGCACCTTGAGGAGCGGCGCGGCCCTGCTTGCGCGGATCTCTGTAGACAGGCGATTGAGGGAGTCCTGGTGAGCCTCGCCGACGTGAGCGTCACCGCGTGGTGACGCGGGAACGGCCACGCCCGTTGCGGCGGCGACCGACCGTTTCCGTCGTGGTTCCCTGTTACAACTACGGCCGTTATCTCCCGGCCTGCGTGCAGAGCATTCTGACGCAGGAGGGCGTGGACGTCGATGTCCTGATCGTCGACGACGCCTCACCCGACGGCAGCGTCGAGGTGGCCCGCACGATCGCCGTGGATCCGCGGGTCCAGGTGATCGAGCACGTGGTCAACCAGGGTCATCTCGCCACGTACAACGAGGGCCTGGCGAAGGCGACCGGCGACTATCTGGTCCTGCTCTCCGCGGACGACCTGTTGACGCCCGGTTCGTTGGCGCGGGCCACAGCGTTGTTGGAGGCGCATCCGGAGGTCGGGTTCGTCTACGGGTTCTCCGCGGCGTTCAACGACCGCACGCCCACCCCGCGGACCCGGGCGACCTCGTGGACGATCTGGACCGGCGAGCAGTGGCTGAGGGAGAACTGCGGGCGGGCCACCAACCCGGTGTCGACGCCCGAGGTGGTGATGCGGGCGAGTGTCATGCACGACCTCAAGGGATACGACTCGCGGGTGCCGCACGCCGCGGATTTCCTGCTCTGGCTACGCGCCGCCGCCCGCGCCCACGTCGGCCGGGTCAACGGGGTCGACCAGGCTTTCTACCGCGTACACGGGGCCAACATGCACGTCCAGGAGTACGGCGGCATGATCCGAGACATCACCGAGCGACACACCGTCTTCGAGATCCTCTTCGCCGAGGAGGGCGACCGGGTCGAGCCGGTGCGTCACCTGCACACCGCGGCCCGCACGGCGCTCGCCCAGACGGCATTGTCCCTCGCGTGCCGTGCCTACGAGTTCAATGACAGCGGCGACGAGTTGCCCGAGCGGTTGGCGGCCCTGGCGGAGAGCATCGACGCCGAGGCGCGGGGGTCGCGGCTCTGGCGGCGCTACGAACGCAACGTACGCCGCGGACGACGGCCTGAGCGCCCACCCTGGCTGCGGCGGCTGGCGGACCGGGTGGATCGCCGGGTGCGGTGGGGCTGGTGGCGTTGGCGGGGCATCCGAGTCTGACCGGCGCGGCGGACAAGCAGAACCACGAGGGCGAAGGGGCGGTTGACGGCATGTCGGCGATTTCGGAGCGAACGGTTGACGTCGGCGTGGCCGATCTCCCGTCGGCCGGGCGATCGGAAACACCTACCCCGGAGGACGGCCTCGGTCGGGCACAACGCCCCGGCGCGCACTCACCCGCCGAGGCCGAGGAGGTCCTCGTCCTGTCCGGCCTGAGCAAGGTGTACGAGCCGACGCCGCGGTGGATGCGGGTCCTGGCGCGGACGCACATCGCGTCGGACGTCATCGCGCTCGACGGCATCGACCTGACCGTTCGCGCCGGCGAGATCTGCGCGATCGTCGGCCCGAACGGCGCCGGTAAGACCACCCTGTTCCGGATAATCGTCGGTCTGACCACGGCGACCAGCGGCACGGGCACCCTCCTCGGGCTCGATGTCGAGCGAGACTCGGAGCAGATCCGCCAGGTCGTCGGCTGGATGCCCGCGGACGACCGGAGCCTGCTCATGCGGGCCACCGCCCGGGAGAACCTGCACATGCACGGCCGGTTGCAGGGCATGTCACCGCGGCTGATGGCGACCCGGATTCCCGAGGTCCTGGCGACGGTGGATCTGGAGTCGCGGATCGACACGGTCGTCGCCGGCCTGTCGGCCGGCATGAAGGCCCGGCTGAGGCTGGCACGGGCGCTGCTGTCCGGCCCTCGGGTGCTCATCCTCGACGAGCCGACCGGCGCGGTGGATCCGATCGCCGCGCACGGGCTCCTCGATCTGATCACCGATCTCGTCCAGCGTGAGCGACTCGCGGTGCTGATCTCGTCGCACCGCCTCGAAGAGATCGAGGCGCTACGTTCGCAGGCGCTGCTACTCGACAAGGGCCGGGTCAAGTACTTCGGCGACCTCGACAGCCTGCGGGAACAGTGGGAACGACCACAACTCGAACTGGTCTTCGCCTCCACCGACGCGGCCGACCAGGCGGCCGCGGGCCTGACATCGCTGGGCCTGGAGCTCACCGTCGACGGGCCCACCGTCCGGTGCTGGCTCAAGGCCCGCGATGGAGCGGGCGACGTGCTGGCCGCGCTTGGTGCCGGCACCCGGCAGGTCCGACACGTCCGCGAGATCCCGATGCCGCTGCGGGACCTCATCGCTCGCGCCTACCGGCACGACCAGACCGCAGAAGGCGGAGCGACATGAGCCTGGCCTACACCGCCCCGATCGGCCGTCGTGGCCTTTGGCGCAAGTCGCTCGACACCTGTGCGGCCTACGTCCGCATCGACCTGGTGGAAGAGCGGATGTTCCCGGCGACAACCATCCTGCGCTACGCCGCGGTGGTCTTCCCCGTGCTGCTCTACTTCTTCCAGGGCACGTTCCTGAACGCCACCGACGCGTTCGCCTTCATGCTCATCGGCGCGAGCGTCACCGCGGGCTTCCAGGACGCGCTGACCGCACTGACCAACCGGCTCCAGTTCGCGCAGGAACGCGGCACACTCGAGACCTACCTGGTGGAGCCCGTGCCGTGGGCGCTGATCCCGATCGCGATGAACATCTGGCGCAGTGTCACCGGCACCGTGATGGCGGCTTTCATGATCGCGTTCGGCAGCCTGTTGGGCGCCCAGATCGAATGGCGGTCCATCCCCCTCGCGCTGCTGGTGTTCCTGGTCGGGATAGCCGCCTGCAACGCCATCGGCACCCTCGCCGCCAGTTTCATCATCCTGTTCAAGCGCGGCGAGCCGGTCATCATGCTCTACAGCCTGGCCGCAGGCGTGCTTGGCGGCACCCTCTTCCCCATCAGCGTGCTGCCGGAGTGGATCCGCTGGGTCAGCTACCTCGTGCCGCACTCCTACGTCATCGCCGCCGAGCGGCAGCTGCTCATGGGTGATCCGCCGGCCGAGGGGTTGTCCCCGCTACTCTCGCTGGCGATCCTGACCGGGTTCAGTGTGATCATGTTCGCGATTGGTCTGACCGTCTTCGACCGCTCCCTGCGACTCGCCCGCAAGCTCGGCATCCTGAGCATCTGACGGCGGCGGACGATGGGCCTTGAGGAGCAGGCACGGCGGGCGTACCGGGCCTATCAGCAGTACCGGCAGCACGGTCCGCCCAAGATCCGGTTACGGGAGACGTCGGCCGCGGCACCGACCATCTACTACCTGGCCCGCGACTACGACAAGCCCTCCGGCGGCATCCGCACCCTCTATCGACATGTCGATGTGCTCAACGAGGCCGGGGTCGCCGCCGCGGTGCTGCACGAGCGGCGCGGCTTCCGGTGCAGTTGGTTCCCGAATCGAACCCGGGTCACCGACGTGCGGTCGAGCCCACTCGGACCCGACGATCTCCTCGTGGTTCCCGAGATCGACGCCCGGCTGCTGCCGCGGTTGCCGGCGAGGGTGCGGCACGTCGTCTTCAACCAGAGTGGGCACCTCACCTGGAACGTGGACGCGGAGTTGGTCACGCGGCACTACCTGGACAGCCCCGGTCTGCTCGGCGTCATGGTGGTCTCGGAGCACAGCCAGGACCTTCTCGAGTACGCGTTCCGCAGGCCCATCCACCGGGTCCGGTTGAGCGTCGACACCGCGCTGTTCAACCCGCCCGACCGCCCCAACGGACGGGTGATCAGTTACCTGCCGCGGCGCGGGCGGGCGGACATCGAGAACGTCCTGCACCTGCTGCGGGCACGGAACGCGCTGACCGGGTGGACCATCGACGCGGTGGACGGCGCCTCGCAGGAGGAGGTCGCCCGCCGGCTACGCGCCTCGACGATCTTCCTGAGCACCTGCTACCAGGAGGGTTTCGGGCTGCCTGCGGTCGAGGCGATGGCGTCCGGAAACTACGTCGTCGGTTTCCACGGATTCGGCGGCCGGGAGTTCTTCGATCCCGCGTTCAGCCACCCGGTGCCCACCGGCGACCTGCTCGGGCTGAGCCGCGCGCTGCAGGAATGCCTGACCCGGGAGGCCGAGCAGCCCGGCTGGTGCTGGTCGCGGGGCCTGGAGGCAGCGCGCTACGTGCGGGCTGAATATTCGGCCGAACGGGAGTGCGCCAGCATCCTGGCGTTCTTCAAGGAGGTCGGGCACCGTCCCTGACCTCGCCCGCCGCCGCCGCGACGCCCCTACAGGCCATGCTCCGCGACAAGATCCCCTACCAACCACGGCCGACAGATCAGGCACCCGTCCCCGCTTGACGAAACCCGTAGGGACACCCCCGGCCGCGGGGATTCCGGCCCCACCAGGGGTGGGGCCGGAATCCGGGTGGGTAACGTCAGGACGTCACGGTGTGATCTTGTAGATGTGGTACGCGGACTCACGGGCGAACGCATCCTGCAACGCGCCGCCGCTGATCGGCACCGTTCGGTTCTCGAACAGCACCTCTGCCCGTGCCCCCTTCATTCCGGGCGGGAGCGTCAGCTTCTGGGTGCCGGTGCCGCCGGTCCGGCCCGGCATGGCGAAGACGTAGTACGAGTTCCCGTACGCCTTGAGCATCGTGTCGAGGTTCGGGTTGAACCGCCACTCGTACGACTGCGTGTTCAGCACGGGCGCCAGGGACGTCACCCGCCGGTTCAACTCGGTCACCACCGGCCGGATCGCAGCGCCACACCGATCGCGCAGCACGTGCTGGGAGAGGCAGGCCCCACCGAAGTTGTGGTTGAAGTACTGGATGCCCCGCGCCTCGTGGATCAGCGAGTTCATCACCGCACCGGCGATCTGGTCACCGGTGATGGTCGGTGCGTCGTTCTCGGTGAACGGGTGCCCCACCTCCACGAAGGCGAAGATCGGCTGACGCTTGCCGTCGGCCCCGTCGAGGTGGCGCATCCGGTCCATGGTCCGGCCGTAGTTCGCGGCGCGTCGGCAGTTCTCCGGCCGGACACCAATGCCGGGCCCCTCGGACGGGGAGTTGCAGACGCCGGGATCGGTGTACCAGTAGATGTCGTTGGAGACCATGCTGGTGTAGCTGTTGACGAAGCGACCCGCCTCGGCGTCGGTCTCCCAGAACATGACGCCCTTGCCGTAGTTGGCGTACCGCAGCCGCCCGTCGGCGGGGAACCGCCTGAGCATCGCCTCCTGGATCGTGTATCCACAGCGGCTGTTGGCAGGTTGGCAGACCGCTCCCTGGCCGGGGTGGTTGCCGGTCCAGGCGGAGCTGCCCGGCCCGCCCCACATGTCAACCTCGTCGGACAGTGACCAGGCGACCGTCGACGGCCCGAGCTGCTGGCTGTTGCCCCCGATCACGCTCATTCCAGCGCTCTCGATGAGCCGCAGGTTGCTGTTGTCGGTCGGCGCCACGTAGGTGTTGATGCCCGCGCTCTTGTCCAGAGTGGTGTCCCGTGCCTCGATCACGCTCTCCTGCCACACCCCGATCGGGAAGAAGGCCGGGTTGGTCCAGCCCGCTGCCCGGGCGACCGGGAACGTCCCGTAATAGGCGGGGCCACCCTCCCACGCAACCCGGGGCAGGGCCAGCGGACTGGCCGTGGTGGTCGGTGTCGGACCGGGCGTCGGGGTGCGCGTCGCCGACGGGGTCGGGGTCGGCGAGGTGCTCGGGCGGGGGGAGACGCTCGGCGAGGCCGATCCACCCACGGCGGGAGCGAAGACGACATCGACCCAGTAGTTGCTGGCCTGGTAGGTCGACGTGGGGAAGCCACCGGTGCCGTACGCGTAGACACCCGCGACGCCCGAGGTGCTCAGTGGGCCGGAGGTCACCGTCCGGTTGAAGAAGTTCTGCGTCGCCCGGTACCGAGTGGTGTGGTACGAGACGACGTACACCTGGCCGGCGTCGATCCGCACCGGCGTCGGGAGCTTCACCTCCTGCCAGCCCGAGGGCGACTCGGCGGTCGAGGTCGCGGTGGCGAGCTTCTGGCCCCTCGCGGACCAGACGTTGACCGGGTGGGAGCTTCCGGAACCGTTCGCCTTGAGGATCCGGACGGCCGTCAGCGTCCCGTTGCTGCTCGAGGTGAAGCGCAGGCCGAGCTCGACGGGCTGGGTGTCGGGATCGGTCGGTACGCCGGAGACGTCGGTCCCGGCGAAGAAGGAGAAGGTTGCGGATCGGCTGGTCGCGGCGTCGGCGGCGATGACCGTTGCCGAGGCCAGGACGGCCAGGGCCGCGGCGATGGTGAAGGTCAAGCGCCCGCGACGTGGGTGGCGCCCCGGCGGCGAGGCGGGCGGGCGGGGGGCCGGAGGAACGGGAGGATGCTGGCTTTCCACGAGACTGGCACCTTTCGGGTTGGAGCTCTTATCGCCCGCCATCCCGTTTGATCGAGATGGATACGCCTCCCCAGTGCGATTGTCTGACGCGGACAGCTACCGCTGTTCCGGTCAGCCACCGCTGCCCGGGCTAACGAGGAGCAGCAACCAGTCGGGTACGGCCCTTCGTGAGACTTAATGGTTACTTGAGAATAGGCACCCCAATCGCCCGGAATGCCCCGACGGTCGTTGATCCGGCAAAAGCGGTATTCAGCCGCCGAGGACTACCGCCCGAGCTGGGGGCGCTCCCCCCGCCCCCAGCCGGAGCGCACACTCCACCCTGGAGAGCGCCGCTGCGCCTCGGCCAGCAGGATGATCACGACATAGCAGGCCGCCGCCGGCAGTAACCGGGGCGACCGGAGCAGCACGTGCCGGAGCCAGGACCAGGAGCTCGGGCCGGGCACCGGGTCGAGCGGGAGGCCGTACTCCGGCGGGGCGGACCGGACGAAACGCCAGAACTCGGCGTTGCCCTCCCGCGCACGGGCCACCCGGCGGATGAGATCGCCCGTGCGCTGCGGCGCGCGTACGCGTATCACCGCGTCGATCTCCACCTTCTCGTCCGCGCCGACCACCGCGTCGAGGAACATGTCGTCGGCCGTGATCTCGGGAATCCGGTCGAAGCGGGATCTCGCCTCGGCGGAGAGCGCGATGATCCCGCGCCCGAAGAGGCGGTTGCGAAACACCGGGAGCCTGGCGTTCATCGCGTAGTAGGCGCGGACGGGCCAGGCGCTTCCCGAGCAGTCGATCAGTGGCCGGGGCACCGCCGCGACGACCCCGGGCTGGCTCACGGCGGCGGCGAGCTGGCGCAACACTTCGGCCGTGACGGGCACATCAGCGTCCACATAAATTCGAACGTCGCCGTTCGATGCCTGGTCAGCGGCGTTCATCGCGGCAGCTTTGGACGGTGTGGAGATTTCCAAAACGTGTACACCAAAAGAACGAGCGACTGCGGCAGTGTCGTCGGTACATCCGTTTGCGGCGACGATAACCTCCATATCGGCGCCGAATTCAGGAGATTCGAGCAGGCGCCGAAGGACACCACGGATCCCGGCCGCTTCATTGAACGCGGGCATGATGACACTGATTTGCACGCATCGATGCTGCCAGTCGGGAGGCAAACCAACAACCGGTCGAATGGCCGAGTGCCTTCTCACGCGGAAGCCCGCAGATGCTGCCCGTTTGATGCCTTGCCTCTGCGCGCAGCCTCGGTAGATTGCTGTCCCATGCCCTCCTATGTGCACGGTTCTCGTGTCGGAAGCCGGGTCAACGTCTACGGGGTCGACTTCGACCCGCTACAAGAGAAAGACGTGATTCAGCATGTCGTCACCGAACTTGCCGCAGGACGGGGCGGACAGATCGTAACCCCCAATGTGGACATCCTTCGACTTACTCGTCGAGATCGGGAATCACGGGCGCACGTCGAATCAGCGAGCCTGGTCGTTGCCGACGGCAAACCGCTGGTCTGGGCCAGTCACATTGCCGGACGTCCACTGCCGGCCCGAGTTCCAGGCTCGGACCTGATCTGGAGCCTGTCGGCCGCACTGGCCGAGCACGACCGCTCGGTCTATCTGATGGGCGGCGCACCGAGCACCCCGAGCCGCGCAGGACAGGTCATGAGGTCCCGGATCCCGCGGTTGCGGATCGCTGGCCACCTCAGCCCGCCGTTCGGCTTCGACGCCCACCCGGACCAGCTCGATGCGGCCTGCGCCACCGTGGCCGCGGCCCAGCCGGACCTGGTCTTTGTCGGGCTCGGCTTCCCCAAGCAGGAACGCGTGATCGCCCGGCTCCGCCCCCTGTTGCCCCGCGCCTGGTTCCTGGGCTGCGGGGCGGCCATCGGCTTCGTGGCGGGCGTGCAGCGACGGGCTCCGCAGTGGATGCAGCTGTCCGGGCTGGAGTGGGCGCATCGGCTGGCCAGCGAGCCCGCACGGCTGATGCGGCGGTACCTCGTACACGATCTTCCGTTCGCGCTGGAGCTGATGGCGGTGAGCGCCCGTCAGCGGCTGCGCCTGCGGCCGGAGGCCCTCGCGGATCGGGCCGCGGCCGCGCCGGACGGGCCGGTCCAGACCGGGGGGCAGCATTGAGTCGGCCCGACGTCTCGGTCGTCGTCGTCTCGTACAACACGCGCGACCTGACCCTGCGCTGCCTGCGGGAGCTCATCGACAGCCGCACCCCGGACGTCCGGTTCGACATCACAGTGGTCGACAACGCCTCGCTCGACGACTCCGCCGACGCAATCGCCGAACGCTTCCCCGAGGTGCGGCTGATCCGACTGACCGAGAACGTGGGCTGGGGCCGTGGCGTCAACCGGGGCGCAGTCGCCAGCGACGGGGAGTATCTTCTGCTGCTCAACCCGGACACCGTTCCGGTCGGCCACCCGGTTACCGACCTGCTCACGTTCGCCCGGCGCCAGCCCGAGCACCGCGTCTACACCGGGCGGACGTTGCACGCCGACGGCACGGACGACGGGTATTCCTGCTGGGGGCTACCGAGCCTGTGGAGCCACTTCACCTTCGCCACCGGCCTGTCGACCGCCTTCTCCCGCTACCAGTGGGCCAATCCGGAGGGCCTGCCCCGGTACGACCGGCAGTCGGTGTGCGAGGTACCGGCGGTCTCCGGCTGCCTCATGCTCATCGAGCGTGACCTGTTCTGCCAGCTTGGCGGCTTCGATCCGCAGTTCTTCCTGTACAGCGACGACATCGACCTGGCGGCTCGGGCCGCCGCCCTCGGCGCTCGGCCGATCCTCAACCCGGACGTCGCCGTGATCCATGTCGGTGGTGCCTCGTCGAGTTCTGAGGGGCAGCGGGTGAAGATCCTTCGGGGCAAGGCCACCTACGTTCGCCGCCACTGGTCACCGCCACGGGCTCGACTCGGCATCGGCCTACTGGCCGCCGGTGTCGGCCTGCGGGCCGTCGGCACGGCACTGCTCACCTCGGAGCGGTCCCGTGGCGTCGACTGGATCTCTGTTTGGCGGCAACGCCGGGTCTGGTCGGCCGGCTGGCCGCAGATCAACGAGCCCCGGCCGCCGCAGGACCCCAGCGAGGTGCCACCACCGTCGACGGCGCCACCTCCGCCGGCGGACCGAGCCGGCGCAGTAGGCCGAACATCAGGTGGATAACCGTCTCGCATTTCCCGTACGGCCCTGTCGCACACGCCCGTGGCATCCCTTTCGGATAACAGCGGCGGCTCCGTCGGCACGTGCACAAACTGGAATGACGGCGCTCCCGGTGCTGGTCAGGATCGTCGCATCCATGGCCGCCGACCACCTCTGGACGCACAACGGTCCAACCAGTGAGATTGGATTGCACAATCGGCCACAACCCGATTCTCGTCGAAAGACGACGTGCGGCAGACGCTCGACCAGGGCCCACTCCGTCAGCGTGATGTCCGTTGATTCGATCTAGAGTCACATTGCCGACAATGGGCCGGGCACCGGCCACCGAGGACGGTTCGGCAGAGGCGACGGCATAACGGCCGGCGACGCGTTCGACAGCGACCCGGAAACCCGCACCATGCCGATTGCACACCTCTTCACCGCGATGCCGACGACCCGACGATCGTCGCTCACTGGCGTCGGATCGCGATGATCGACTTGGTCAGGCCCAGCAGACGCTCGTTGCGGATGACGGCGTCCGGAAACAGGTACCGGAGTTCGGTGCGACCGATCAACTCGGTCGTCAGGACCTGCCGAATGGCCGCCGCGTAGGACTTGCCCGGAGAATAGGCGAGCGGCCACCTGCGCGCCATCACCACCCGTGCCGACACCGGCAGGAACTGCATTCCCGGCGCCACCCAGTGTGGCTCGACCGGGAAGTAGCGGTACGGCGTCTGCACCCAGTACGCACGCCCCAACCCACGGATCGCCTCCGCCATCCGGCGACGACGCTCGTGGCCACCGACGTGCTCCAGGACGCTGTTGCTGAAGACGAGGTCGTAGTCGCGGCTGAGGATGCTCTTGGGCAGCTCGCAGGCATCGGCCTGGTCAGCCTCGGCCCAGTCGGGCAGATCCGTCGGCAGCGGCTCCAGGTTGACCACGTGCACGTGTGCCGGTCGGACGGCGACGTGTGCCCAACTCTCCACCCGACCACCCAGGTCGAGGACGGTCATGTCCGCCAGGCTCGGGAAAGTGTCCGACAGCCAGGCCGCGCGCAGCGCCCGCCGTTTCGCGCCCAGTGAGGTCGGTGAGTCGACGAGACGGAACCTGAGCGCGTGGAGTCCCATGGGTGCCTGTCCTCCGGTCTGCTGAAGCGTCGATGTCGCAGGAATTGCCTCGGTCAGAGGCCCCGGCCCCGCCGGTGCAGCGTGCGCAGCACCGTGTCGGCGCGGAGCATCCTCCCGGCCACCGCGAGCGCGAGGTACGCGCGCGGCTCGCGCGGGTTGCGCCGCAGGGCGTGCCGAGCCCAGCGCATCGCCACCCGCCGGTCGCCGGAAGCGGCGTGGGCGAAGGCGATCTGTCCCGAGACCCGCGCCGCGCCGGCCGGTTGGGTCCCGAACTCGGGGTAGCGCTCCAAGAGCCACTGCAACGCCTCCGAGATGGTGTCCCAGCGCTGCGCGAAGTAGGAACGCCTGTGCCAGCGCACCAGCACGTACGGCGTGCACAGGTTGACCAGCGGCGCGTTGCGTGCCGCGCGGAGCAGAAACTCGTAGTCCTCCGCGTAGCCACCAGGTATCTCTTCGTCGACCAGTCCGAACCCGGCGCGCAGCGCGGCGGCGCGCATCAGGAACGTCGACGGGTGCAGCTCCGTCATCCGGTCCCGCAGCAGATCAGCGAGGGTGACCGAGTCGCGGGCCAGCACCCGGTCGACGGTGTTCCCGTCGTAGCTGACCCGGATGCCGCAGCTGACCAACTGCGCGTCGGGGGCAGCGGCGAGCGCGTCGACCTGGGCCCGTAGCTTGCCGGGCAACCACTCGTCGTCGTCGTCGCAGAACGCGACGAACTCCCCGACGGCGGCGAGGGCCCCGGAGTTGCGCGCGCCGGCCAGGCCCGGGGTCCGCTCGTTGGGGATCACCCGGACCTGACGGTCCAGGCGAGACAGCTGCGTCAGCGACTGATCCGGTGCCGACTGGTCGTGGACCACCACCACCTCGACGGGGCCCGGGTAGTCCTGGTCGAGGATGGCGCGCACCGCGGCCCGGACCAGCTCCGGACGGTCCCGGGTGGGCACGACCGCGCTCACCCGCGGGTGTCCGGTCATCGCCGCTCCCCGTGCCGGTCCGGTAGCAACCACGACCACCATCTCGCGCGCTGCCGCTGGCTGACCGACGCGACCACCAAGTCCTCCACGATTCGCCCGACCTGCTCGACCGCCGCCCGGCGTGTCGTGGCCGCGTCCGGATCCGCCGCGACGGTGAACCGGAAGGGGTCGGCGAGCCCCGCGGTGAGCGCCCCGACCACCGCCTCCCGGGTCTCGGCCAGCGCCACCATGCCGGCTGCGCCCAGGCGACGGGCGAAGAGCAGCTGGTGGTCGTCGACGTGCTCGCCCCGGGCCGGGTCCCGGGGGGTGACGATCGGCAGGTGCCCCTGCCTGCGTGCCTCCAGAATGGTGGCGGGCCCGGCGTGGCAGACCACCAGGTCGGCCTCGGCCATCGCGGCCTGGAGTTCACGGTGGCCGAGGAAGGTCACCGCCCCGGGGACCGCGGGTGCCCGGGTGTGTCCGTGCTGGACGGTCAGCCCGACGTCCTCGTCCACGCCGCGGTGCCAGTCCTCCAGCCAGCGGATCAGGCGGTCGAAGGGGTGCGTGTCGGTGCCGACGGCGACCAGCACCCGGGCCCGGGCGAGATCGCCGGAGCGTCGCGGTCGGGACAACCCGGCGCTCGGTGCCGGTCGGGGTCGACCCGCGGTGACCCGGTGCGCGGGGACGTTGCCGGTGTTCTCGGCGCTCACAACAGGGTCCCCACGACGGTGGCCTCCGGGTACTGCCGCCGCTGCTCATCCCACTGCACGAGCATCGCGGAGAGAAACGGTCGGCAGAGTCGGGCGGTCACGGTCGCGGTGTCGATGCGGTCGTACACCTCGATGTAGACGGTGGGTACGCGCCAGAGCCGGGCCAGCAGCACGAACGGAACGGCCACTCCAGCTCCGGTGGTAACCACCGCGGCGACCCGGCGCGACCGCAGCACCCGCCAGGCGAGGACGGTGTTGCGCAGCAGGTTCGGCACGTTGCGGGTGGTCGGATGGTGCGCCGCGACCACCTCCTCGCCGACGAGCTGCGAAACCGCCTCGGGTGTGTCGAAGGTGATCCAGCAACGCCGCCAGCTTTCGTACCACGGACGCAGGGCGAGCAATTGGGCCAGGTGGCCGCCACTGGAGCCCACCAGGAGAAGGACCCCAGGATCGTTGGCATTCTCGATTGTCGTGTCCACGCGACTCCCCACACGTGCGCTTGGATTTTCGGTGGCAGCCATGCACCAGCAGATCACACGTCCCCGGGCGGTGAACAGAGCGATCGACGGACATATGGATCCGCAGGTGGGAGCACCGGGCAGTCGAACACGATCAGCCCCATCAATGATCACCATGGCGTGGAATTTCTTTCTCATCGTCGAAATCGATGATGGATAGGACATTTACCAATCTCGAAGGATCAGTCGCTGGTTCGTTTCTCGATGACGTCCAGCAGGGCGGGGTGCAGCGCGGCATTCCAGCCCGCGCCGGCATCGGCGAGCCGCCAGGCGCGCAGCCACATCTCCAGCAGGTAGGCGTCCGCCACCAACCTGCGGGCCGCCGGCCCGAGCCCCAGCTCCGCGCCGTACCGGTCGAGATGGGCGTCGACGGCCAGGGCCGCCGCGGCGGCTGGCGCGTCCCGGAGTACCAGGGCCCGCTGAAACGCGTCGTGGGCCAGATCGAAGCCGAGCGGAACGCCCGGCCCACTGTGCTCCCAGTCCCAGGCCACGAGGCGGCCGGCGTGCACGCCCAGGTTCCAGGGCACCCAGTCGCCGTGCCAGTGCCCGAACTCAACGGCCGTGCCGCCGTGCCGACGCGCCAACGCGGCGACGGCGGCGACCGCCCGGGCGCCATCCGGTGCGCTGGCAGCGGCGCGCTCCGCCTCAGCGGTGAGCCGAACCAGGAACGGCGACCCGGCCAGTTGCCGCGGTGGCTCCGGAGGACTGCCGCGACGGGCGACCGCCAACAACGCGGCGATTCGCGGAGGTGCGTCGGCCACCACCCCCCGCACGGCCGGCGGCAACGGCTCGACCAGCGCGACCAGCTGCCCGCTGGCGGCCGTCTCGACGAGCAGTCGGGGTGCCGCCGGGTGGTCCGGTGTTCGGGTCGCCGTGGTCAGGTCGCGCAGGGCCGCCGCCTCGGCCGTCACCAGTGCCCGGGTGGCACCGTTCCAACCGATCTTCGCGTACCCGAGGGCGCGGCCGTCGGGCGCGAACAGTTGCAGAGTCGGCTTGTGGTTCGGGTCCGGCGGGCGCACCCCGCAGGCCGCGTAGACCCCGGCCCCACCGAGCGCGGTGCCCAACTGCCCGGCCAGCAGCACCTCGTCGGCCGCGACCTCGTCGGGTAGCGACACGGTGAGTCGGGGAAACGGGGCCAGGTCCATCGCGCCGACCCGGGCCAGCACCCCCAGCACGGCCCGCACCACCCGCACTCTCCACGGGCGCAACGCGTTGTACGCCAGCAGCGACGCGGCCGTGGCGCGCGGCGCGCCGAGCGGCAGCAGGAACCGTGCCCGAGCCAGCGACGGGACGACCGCGTACCGGGCGGCGGCGCGGTGCCCGGGCGGTGGTGGACCACTCACGGTGAGGGCGATGCGCTCGTCACCGAACACCGCCCGGGTGACCCAGCCCAGTCCGTCACCACGAAAACGAGGATCGCCGGAGACCGCGGCCCCGGCCGTCACGGTGCCCGCTCCGACCAGTCGAGGTCCAACCCCAGCCGCTGCCGTAGCGCCGCGTTGTGCGGTCGGTAGTACTCGGTCAGCTCCGCCCGCACCTGCGCCTCCAGCGGCACCGACCGGCGATCGTTGTAGACCTTGAAGGCGGGCAGGTCGTGCGGGGGCAACCCCAGGAACTCCACCGTTCTGCGGTAGGTGCCGCGGGCGTCGCGGTAGAGGTCCTCGCTGGGAAGGACCAGGATCCGCTCGCGGTCGAACCGGCCCAGCCACGGCTCCAGGTGCTCCAGGTAGCGCCCCCGCGCACGGTAGGTGTACCAGTCGAAGGGCTCGCTGAAGGACTCCGGCTCGGCGATCAGTCGCTCCCGCTCCCCCGCCGTCCGCTCCTGCTCAGCGGCCAGCGCGTCGGCGAAGTCCAGCGGCTCGACGCCGTGCGTCCGCCGTTCCTTCCAGTGCGAGTACGCCCGCTCCACCGGGTCGCGCAGCAGCACGATCAGCCGCACCGTCGGCATCAGCGCGGCGACCCGCTGCGCGGCGAGAGGGTGGAACATGTAGAGCGGAGCGGCCTCACCAACCCGCACCGGGCCACCGTGCCGGCGCTGCAGCGTCGCCCGCTGCCGGGACGTCGGGAAGTGCGAGCGGTACCAGGCCTCGCCCCGGTGCCAGTTCTGCTCGAAGTAGTGCGAGGCCTTGGTGTTCCAGGCGGGGAAGAGGCGGGGCACCAGCGGGTGCTGGATCAGGTAGTTCCACAGTGAGGTGGTGCCGCCCCGCTTGGTGCCGATGATGAGGAAGTCCGGCAACGGCCGTCGACCGCTGGTGCGGACGCCGTAGCCGACCAGGGAGTCCTTCACCCGGTTGGTCACCTGGCTCGGCACGATCTGCTTCACCCGGTCGCGGATGGACGACACCGCTGCTCACCTGCCCTTCGGCGACGTGGAGGTGGCACCGGCTGCTGCCGATTCCGCCTCGATGTCGCCACGGAGTTGCCTCATCGTCACCCGGATGAACCGTCGCACGTCGGGCATAGTCGACAAGCCGACGCAGCCGGCCGCCAGCACGCCCAACGCCACCACCAGGCCAGGAAGCCCTCGGCCACCCACGATCACGCCGGCCAGAGCCGCCGCTGAAACGCCGACCACCACCCCGGCCGCCGCGCGCAACAGCGCCGCATCGACCAGCGGCTGACCCAGCACCGCCCGAGCGCAGCCGAACGCGGTCAGGTTCTCGATGGCGATACCGGCCGCCCAGGCGACGGCCGCGCCGGTCACGCCGTGCCCCGGGATCAGCCACAGCCCAAGGGAGACGGTGACCAGCAGCCCGGTCACCGTCGTGGTCAGGTGCAGGCCGCTGCGACCGCCCATCAGCAGCAGGCTCTGCACGTTTCCCAGACCGGTGTTGACCAGCATGGCCAGGGCGAGCACGGTCACGGCGGCGGCGCCGGAGGTGAACTCGGGCCCGAAGATCTCGAGGAACCCCAGCCCGAACACCGCAAGCAGCAGGTAGACCGGCCACGACAGCATCAGCACCCAGACGGTCAGTTGCCGGTGCACCGCCGCGGCGGCGGCCCGCTCGCTGCGCCCCAGCAGCCGGGACAACTGCGGCGACACCGCGACCCGCAGCCCATGCATGGCCAACTGTCCGGCCAGGATGTAGCGACCGACCGCGCCGAAGACGCCAGCGTCGGCCGGCCCGGCAAGCATCGAGGTGAGCAGGACGCCCACCCAGACGGCGCTGGCATCGATCGCGGCGGACGCGGCGCGGGGCAGCGCGAACCTCCAGAACGCCGACCAGTCGGCCCGCTCCGGTCGCAGCGCCGCACCCCGGCGGACGCCGAGCGGACCCACCACCAACGCCAGGCAGACCAGAACGGCGAACACGGCCGGGAGCAGCCAACCGGTCAGACCGACCAGCACTCCACCGCCGGCAACGGCCGCCAGCCCGACCAGCACCGGTCGGGCGAGCGGCACCAGGACGGACTGCACGCCGACGTACGCCCGAATCGGTCGGACGCAGCGCACCACGGCGAGCAGGAGTGTCATCGCCACCACCAACGGCACCGCCGCGAAGCTGACCGCGATCAGGGACGTACCGCCCTCGCCCGTGTTCAACAGGCGGGGACCGAGCGCACCTGCCGCGACAACCCCGACCAGGCCGACGACGACCGCGGCCACGAGCGGCGGCAGGAGAGCCACCGGGAGCACCCGGGCGGCGTCGCCCCGCCCGCCGAGACGCCGGCGCGGCAGCAGCCAGATCAGGGCGGTCTCCGCACCCAGGGTGCAGACAGCGGCGGTGACCGTGACGATGCCGACAGCGGTGAAGAACGCCCCCGAGCCGACCGTGCCGTAGCCACGGGTGATGACGACCACCAGCAGAAAGCCGAAGAGACCGTTGGCGGCGGCACCGGCCAGACCCGCGAGACCCGTACGGACGCCGCGCCGCGCTGCGGCCGTAGCGTCGACCGAGGGCTCGTCGGGGCCGGAGTCGACGGCCGAGTGAGTGCCGGCGGTCATCCCGCGACGGCCCTTCGCGGGCGAGTGGGGTGCGCCTGGTCGGGGTGCCGAGGGCCCGCTTCCCGCTCGGCGAGCGCCATCGCGACGGCGACCCCGAAGAAGGCGATCGTGATGGTGGGGTCGGCCATGCCGTAGAACGGGATCTGCACCAGGCAGATCACCGGGACCACCGCCAGCCACTGCCCGGGCGCCGAGCGGGCCCGCGCGCTCTTCAGCACAACGATCGCGAACCAGGCGAGGAAGCAGAGCAACGCCGGTATGCCGTGGCTGAACATCACCATCCAGAGCTGCCCCTGGGTGCCGACGGGCACCTGCGCCGTGACCGTGTCCACGGTGACGGGCGCGCCGTAACCGAGCCACGGTGCGGCCCCGATCCGGCGGACGACCTCGACGTAGAGGGAGAGTCGGTCGCTGTTCGTGTCGCTCGACTGGACCCGCTTGTTGATCAACTCGCCGACCGGGATCAACAGAGCAGTGAGCCCGCCGATGACCAGGACCCCGACGACGGAGGCGCCCACCCGGACGTTTCCCCGCAGCGCGGCCCGCACGCCGAGCACGCCCAGGCCGACGCCGAGACTCACGAACATGACCCGGTTCAGGGTGAGGAAGGCCGGTGCAAGCGACAGCGGCAGCGACACGAGCAGCGCCCAACGGAGGAAACCCCGGCGGCGCAACATGGTGTACGCCACGACGCAGGGCAACGTCATCGCGTACGCGCTGCCGTAGTTGTTGGTGTACGGAAACGGCGCCGTCGGACGGTAGATCGGGTTGGGCGACAGTTCGCTGTACTCGGCGGCCCTGATGTGGACCAGATCCTGCGTGTACGGGTGGTCGGCCAGGCCGGCAGGCAGCACCATCTCCATCGGGGTGGTCAGCGCGAATCGCGGCGCCAGCACACCAAGCCAACCCAGCAGCACCAGGCCGAACCAGAACGCGCAGATCGGCACGAGCGCCGCCGCCGGATCGGCTCGCTCCCTGGCATACACGTACACGTACCCGCCGACCACGAGGGCGGTGACGTAGTAGCCCAGCCGCAGACCGAAGGGGAGCAGCGAGATCGGCGAGGGTAGTTGGGTGGCGCTCAGGAGCACCAGGGCCAGAAACAGCAGCCAGACGCCGGTGGCCGGAGGCAGCGGCACCCGCCCCCGGACGATCAGCAACGCCAGCAGCACTGCGCCGCACAGCGGCCAGACCAGGTAGAACGCGCCGGCCAACCACCACACCGGGACCAGACCGAACATGATCAGCAGCGGCCAACGGGGCAGCCGCGGTGGCGGCGGCGCCGCGACGGCCGAGGGGCCCTCCCCCTCCGGCTCGCTGGCCGCCAGGGCGAGGGTGACAGACACCCTCAGCCCCGTCCGCTGCCGGTGAGCACGAAACCCAGGGGGGTGACCCCGGCCGCACGAAGCCGCTCCACGAGCCGGCGCAGGTCGCTGTGCCGGGTCCTGTCCTGTTCGACCAGGATGACCGCGCTGCCCTGGCGGGCCACCGCGACGCCACGCTCGTCGGCCTCCGAGGGTGGCGCGTTGAAGAGCACGACCCCGGTGGTGACGCGCTGCCGCCACGTGCCGAAACGCACCCCGCCGGCACCCACGGGCACCTCGCCCGCCTTGGTCGCGGCCGCACCCGGGCCGTTCGCCGTCGCGTCCAAAGTCGTTCGCGGCAGGGTCAGGGTGGCGTCCGGGTCCTTCGACGGGCGGCTGCCGACCGGGTAGGGCGACGGGCGGCGGGTGGGGACCTGGCCGATGATGCCATTGCCGCTGACCGCATCGGTGCCTCGGGGCTTCGGGACGAGGGGACGGGCCGGGTTGAGCGCCGCGGGCAGTTGGGCCCGGTCCGCCAGCACCGCGGCACGCAGCCTCTCCAGTCGGCCGCTGTCGTCGGCCACGTAGACATCCCGGCCGGGCGCGGCGAGCGCGACCGCCAGGGAGGCGGTGATGGTGCTCGGGTCCTCACGTGTGGTCAGCAACGCCACCCGGGCCGGCTCGCGAACCCGCTCGGCGATCGCCATCGCCACGTACCGGATGTCGGCGTCCATCACCTTCCGTCGGCCGCCGAACAGGCCGCCGGCGAACAGGCCGCCGCGCACAGTGCCGAGCAGCGGCAGGCCGGTGACGTCACGTCCGTCGTGGACCGATCGGACCCGACGGTCCGCGGACTCCCAGGCGAACGCCAGCACCACGCCCAGCAGCGCGCCGCCGAGCAGCCCGGCCAGCACGTAGAGCAGGGTGTGCCGGCCGGAGGAGACCAGAACATTTTCCGCGCTCTGTGTGATCCAACCCGGATTGACATCGACCGCCGCGATCTCTGTCCGCGCCGACCTCAACTGGGTGAGCTGACTGTTGGTGCCGCCCAGTTCGGCAATGGCGGCGTCCAGCGCACCATCCCGCGCGCTGACGATTCGCCGCTGCAGAATCTCCCGCTGTTTGTCCACCTCCACGATGCTCTCGTCGTAGCGCTTCAGCATCTCGGCCCGCTGCTTCTCGTACATCGTCCGGCGTACGTCGAGGTAGGTCTGCGCGGCGAGGTTGACGTTGCGTACCGCGTCGTCGGCCGAGCGACCGGTGTACGAGAAGCGGAGGATCTGCCCGCCGGTGGGCACCTCCACCTCAAGGGCGTCGCGCACCTCGCGCTGGTCCCGGCCCTCGGCCGCGAGCCGTTGCACGACCTCCGTCCCGGTGGCGATGCCGCTCTCCACGTTCATGTTCACCGCCCGGTCGGCGGCGGCGCCGCTGGGGGTGAACGCGTCGGTGACGACCGGGCGTACCGCCACCACGGCGCTCGCGGTGACCGCGCTGGGCATCAGGACGACGTACCCGAGGACGGCGAGGAGGCCGACGGCGGCGACCGCCCCCACCAGACGGATCCGGTGCAGCGGGACGCGGAGCAGATCCGTCAGGGTGACCGTGCGGGCCGACGTGCCCCCACCGCCGAGGGTGCCGGCGGACCAGGTACCGGGAGGTACATCAACCATGAAACTTCACCGTCTGTCGTGGGTTGCCTGGACGTGTCGACACCTGCGACAGGCGTGGCACATCCCCTCGAAACGCTTCGGGCCAGCGATCTGGTCCGCCGCCGACCGGATCGTCATCTGTCGATTTTCGGTGACAGTGGAGGTCGCTGTCACTGCACGGAGAAGAAGATCCGGGGCGTGGACCAGGTCAGGGCCCCGCTCGCCGGTGCGATCACCGTGCTGGCCGCGCCGTTGACCGCCAGGTCGGCCGTGGGATCGAACGGCACGCTGCGCAGCGTTCCGTCGCTACCGCCGTACACGATCCGGCCGCCGACCCAGGCCATGCCGCGCACCGACGACCAGGTGACACCCGTGGTCTGCAGGCTGAACTCGGTGGCGCCCAGGTAGTTACCGTCGATCTCGAAGTAGCGGTAGTAGAGCGCGTTGGCACCGCTGCGGGTGTAGTACAACCGGCCACCGAGGTAGAACGCGCCGGTCATGCCCGCGGCGTTGAACCAGTCGTTGAACCCCGACGACTCCCAGGGGACGCCGATGGCACCGCCGTTGAACATCGAGACGTCGATCCGGCTGCCGGTGGGGGCACCGGCCACGGTGTGCGCCCAGTAGATGCGGTCGCTCACCCGCCAGGTCGCACCGGCACTCGTGTAGTTGGGTTGGCTGACGGTGGTGGGGGCACCGACACTCGCGCCGTTGAACGACGCCTTGGCCAGCTGGCCTTCGCCGGTGCCGAGGTAGAGGTTGCCGGTGGTCGCGGTCGGCGGCGTCTTCGGGACCACGGTCCGGCCACCGTCGAGCGGAAACATGCCGAGCCGGCCGTGGTACTCGCTGCCCATTCCGTCGGAGTTGTGCCCGAAGTAGAGCCCGTCGCTGCCTCGCCAGAGCACGGGGACCTGCGAACCCCAGGTGCTTGTGCCCTCCGGCATGGACGCGCTGCCGCGGCGGCCGGGATTCCAGGCCACCGGCAGGCCGGTCGCCGGAGTGACGGCGGCGATGCCGAGGCGGTCGATCGCGCCGTCGCCCGCCGCGTCGGTGGCGTTCGGGTTGTTCAGCCAGCGGAAGTGCCCGCCCAGGTAGATGACATTGTCGGCCACCTCGACGGAGGTGATGGTGTCGTTGCCGGTGTAGTCGACCCAGGTGCCGAGCTGACCCCCACCCCGGTTCGCGGTCTCGAAGCGGATCAGCGCGTCACAGTACGCCGCCGGCCAACCGGCACCGCCGTTGGTGCCGACGACGAACCAACTGCCGTCCGCGCCGAACTTCACATCCTGGACGTAGTGCACGAAGGTCGCGGGCGCCGCGCACGGCGCGACGAATTTCTCGGTGCTCCAGTCCAGCAGCGTCGGCGTGCCCGAGAGATCGATCATCGCCATCTGGTTCCGGGGCAGTCCGTTCACGACTGTGAAGTTGCCGGCGGCGATCATGGTCTGCCCGTTCGGCGTGACATCGATCGTCCAGCCGTACGAGCCGGTGCCGTGCCTTCCGACCGTGGCGTTGATGGTGAACGTCGGGTCGATCGCACCGGTGGTGGCGTTGAGTCGACCCAGCCCGGAGTGCGCGGCGCCGTTCAACCAGTTGAAAGCGCCCGCGACGTAGAGCCAGTTGCCGCGCAGCACCATGTCCCGGATCATGCCGCCGTCCGAACGACCGACCCAACTGTCGATGGTCGCCCCGGTCGTCGGATCCAGGGCGACCAGGTTCTTCCGGGAGACACCGTTGACCGTCTTGAACCCGCCGCCGACGATGAGCGTGCCGTTCGGGCCGGCGAGCAGGGTGTTGACCGGGCCGTCGAGGGCCGGCAGGAACGTGGTCGAAATGGTTCCGCTAACCCGGTCGTACGCGAACAGGTAGCTCTGGTTGACCCACGCCGTGGCGGCGGTCTGCCGAATCTGGGTGAAGCTGCCCCCCACGTACACCCGCGAGCCGACCTGCGCGAAGGCGCGGCTCTCGCCATCGCGGCCGTGCGGTGTGACGTCGGCGGGATTCGTCGACACCAGGGTCGCCGTCTCGGGGGCCGGCACCACCACGGCCGAGGCGGCAGAGGGGATCGTCAACAGCGCGGCTACGGTCACCAGACCGACTGCCGCCGCGCGGATACGACATCGTGCAGATCGCCGAGAGGGCCTGACTGTGGGCACGCTGCGCCTCCAGGTTGGACGAGAACCCACGTAGCGTGCCCCCTCGGTCACCGTTGGCGATATCCGCCGATTGGGCGGTCACTGGCACGGACGCGGCGGCGGCGGCCGTTTCGCTGTCGGGTGTCAGACACCGCGGGTGAGCCGTGCCCGGGTGGCGATGCGACGAACGGGTCAGGCGGTGGTCGTGGCCTCGACGGGTGCCACGTGCACGGACCGGGCGGGTGGACGCACCCGCCCCTCGGCGACGAGCACCGTCAGAACCAGCACGCCGAGCAGCAGCGCGCCGAAGATCCAGCCACCGAGCACGTCCGTGAGCCAGTGCTTCTCGGCATAGATGCGGGTGTAACCCTCCACAGAGACCAGCACGGCCAGCGCGGTCGCGATGGCGATTCGGCCGCGTCGCGAGACGTTCCAGGTCAACCCCGCCAGCACCGCGATGACGCCGAACGTGAGCATGACGCGGGCGCAACCGCCAGAGGGATAGGTGCCGACGTCAGTGGGTGGGTGGCCCCGGTTCACGGTCACTGCCAGGATCTGCTGGGTGTACTGCTCGACCACGAACTGCATCGGCAGCGCGATCAGCGGAATCCACCAGCGACGGTGTCGCCAGGCGATGGCGAAGCCGACCGCCGCGACCACCGTCACCCACTTGAGCGGGTACCGGTCCCCGAGCGCCGTGACGAACGAGTTGACCTCGGCCCACCCGTCGACCCGGCGGGCGTGCACGTAGTCGAAGACCGGGTGATCGACGGACGGCTCCAGTCTGGACAGCGCCTCACCGAGGGGCCAGCAGACCGTCACCACCGCCGCCGACCCAGCGAGCAGAACGACGAGAGCGGCGCCGTTTCGGCCGAGAGCCCCGGTGAGCCCGGCCACCGCGACGCGTAGCCGGTCCGCCGCGCGGCTCCGCTGTGCGGCCGGAGCCCACCGGGTCGCCGCCACGGGGATCAGGACGGCCGGCACCAGCACGGACGCCGCCCCCAGAGCGTAGATCAGCACCACCGCCGGACACCGCCGTCCGGTGGACCGGTCACTGGCCCCGTCACGTCCGTGGCACGTGGCCACCTGGTCTCCGTCACCGCCATCGGTCCTCCTCCACCGTCCGTGCGATCGTCAGCGACTGCCTCCGGTCGGCTGCCGCAGGTACGGGTCCTGTCCGGCCTGCGCGAAGCCCGCCACCGCCGCGGCGTCGTGGTTCATCGTCATGTCGCAGCGGGCCGTACGGTTGGTCATGCCGGCCGAGTTGAAGTAGATGGCGGCCCTGATCTTCGGGTGCGCTTTCAGCGCTGCCGGGAACTCCTGGAACCAGCGCTGTTTGGCACTCGGGTCGGCGGCGTCGAAGTTGGTGCCGAACTCGGCGAGCATCCGGGGCTTGCCGGCCCCGATGCCGCTGTCGTCCAGCCAGTTGTAGAAACCACCGACCGTCGTGCTCGGATTCCTCCACACCGTGCTGCCGTTGCAGACGTGGAAGTTGTACGGGTCGTAGGCCACCCAGTCGACGTACCGGTCACCCGGGTACAGGCCGGCGTACCGTGAATAGTGGCCTGACCAGCCCATCATCGTCCAGACCCAGACCGCGTTGGTCGTACCCGCCGTGGCGAACCGCTCGTGGACGTAGCGCCAGGCACGGACGAAGTCGGCGTCGCTGCCCTTGGCCGGCTCGTCCTCCGGCTCGTGGTCGAAGCCCATGAAGACCGGCACGCCGACCGCGCGAACCCGATCCGCGACCGCGTCGATGGTCGCATCGTGCCTGCCGCTGTAGACATCGGCCCAGGTGAGGGTGGTGCCGGCGGAGAAGTCGCGGGACTCCCAGGCGAAGAACAACAACCGGCCCTCCCGCAACTGCCGCAGTTCGTACGCGTCGGGGAACGCACCGTTGCTGCCGGCGTTGGAGAAGTCGTGATAGCGGTGCACGATGTCGAACCTCCGCCCGACCTGGCTCTCCACGTCGGTGACAGCCTTGCCGTGGTCCCAGCCGCCGGCCGCCCCGGCGGGTGAGTACATCCCCCACCAGGCGCCACAGGAAGGCACGAGTTTGTCCGACACCGAGCCGCACCCGACGGGCGGGTTGGTGGGGACTGCGGTGGCGGAGGGCGTCCGGGTCGTCGGCGCGGCCGTCGGCGAGGGCTTCGGGGCGGTGGTGGTCGGCAACGTGCTCGGCGTCGGCCGGGTGGCCGGCGGCGACGACGGCGCAGCGCCGATGTCGTAGCTGACCAGCAGGGTGGGACGCAGCTCCGGATCACCATTGTCGGCCGACGCCCAGTAGATCCGGCTCTCCAAGCCACTCTGCGTCAGCGAGACCGTCCAGGTGCCGTTGCCGGTGACCAGCTCGGAGATGTCCCACTCGTTGACGCCGCTGGACACCGCGGACACGCTGTCCAGCGCGTCACCGGGCGATGCCAACGCCGGCCGAGCCTCGTGCGCGCTCAGCGGTGAGGCGTGCGCTGTCACGACGGCGGCGAACTGCTGCCAGGCGTGCACCCGCAGCGTCGCCCGGAGGTTGACCGCGGCGGCCGGCACGGTGGTCACGGCGAACTCGATGACCGCCTCGCGGCCACCGCGCGAGTTGCCGTCGCAACGCGTCGGGCAGGTGGCCAGCGTCGCCTTGGCCGCGTTGTCACCGTCCTGCGACACCGCGCTCGCGGTGGTGTCGGCCGCCGCCCGGATCGACAGGTCGTCGCTGGCCAGCAGCGGCATCATGGTCGCCACGATGCCGGCGACCACCGAACCGCCGACCACGCCGATGGCGATCGCCCGGCGCCGACGTGCGTGGTGGATCCGAGTTCTGCGGTGCAGTCCATGCCTGGTCAAGGGCACTCCCTGTATCTGCTTCCGTAACGGTCAGCAGCGTATCGACGACCAGGTGATGTCGTATGCAGGACAGTTTTCCGTAAGCGCGTCTTAACTCTCCGCTAAGTTGGCCACCATCGCCCCGCCCGGAGGCCGACTCCTAGCGGGCCGCGGTGAGGGCTTCCCGCATCGCCTCGACCGGGGCGGGCACACCGGTGAACTGCTCGAACTGCCCTACCGCCTGAGCGAGCAGCAGGTCCAGACCGGACACCACCCGCAGACCGGCCGCGACGGCGGAGGCGGCCAACGGGGTGGGCCACGGGTCGTAGAGAGCGTCGAAGAACACCGCGCCCGGCCGCCAGGCCACCTCGGCGGCCAACGGGTCGGCGACCCCCTTCGGAACGGTGGAGACAGCCAGGTCGGCGGCGGAGAGGTGCCGGGGCGCGTCGGCCCAGCCGGCGGGGGTCAGCGCGACACCCAGGGCATCGGCTACCGGCCGCAGCTCGTCGATCGCCCCCGACCGGCGGGCGACCACCGTCACCGAGAAGCACGCCAGTTGAGCAGCGGCAGCGAGCGCGGCGCGGGCCGTGCCACCGGCGCCGAGCACCGTCACCGCCGCACCCGCATTCACCCCGGCTGCGATGAGCACCCGCACCATGCCGGCGACGTCGGTGTTGTCGGCGTACCAGGAACCGTCCGGGCGGCGTACCAACGTGTTGGCCGCGCCGACGGCGGCGGCAACCGGCGAGGCCTGCGCGGCCACGGCGAGCGCCGCCTCCTTGCCCGGCATGGTCACCGACAACCCGGCCCACTCCGGGCCCAGGCCGGCGACCAGATCCGGCAGCTCCGCCGCCGCGCACTCGATCCGGGTGTACGACCACCCGGTCAGCCCGGCGGCGGCGTAACCGGCGGTGTGGATCACCGGTGAGAGGGAGTGCGCGATCGGCTTGCCCAGCACCGCGGCCCTGCGGGTCGCCTCGATCACCCCGCACCACCCAGGGCTCCTGCCGTGTTCCGCATCACTCTCCGCCCTCCCGGGGAACTCGGATCGACAGTACCCAGCATGCAGGCCAGGCCACCAGAGAACCACTGCTGCGGACGACGCTCGGGGGCCGGACCATCGCTTGACGGTCATCGATGGGAGTGAAAGCATTCCGGCGACGGTACGAGCGATCTGAAAATGGGGGGGAACCTTGAACAAACGCATTCTTCGCGCCCTTATCGCAATTGCTGCGGTCTTCAGCCTTTCGCTGATGATCGGCGCGCCCGCCAAAGCGGACCCGGCGGCGGGCAGCTGGTCCGACAACCACCAGCTGTGCAATTCCAGCTCCTGCGTGCGCACTGGCAACATCGTCCGGCTCTGGCAGGCCATCGTCTGGGCCGACGACCTGACCGGCAACGTCGGCACCAGCTTCATCGACGGGGAGTTCGGCTCCAACACCGCAGCCAAGACCCGGACCTGGCAGGACGTGATGAACGTCGGCATCGACGGCTCGGTCGGGCCGGAGACCTGGGGCGAGGCGTACGGAGCGGTCAACCGGAACACCGGTTATGACACCAGCACCCAGACCGGGTACTTCTACTACGGCTACAACCGCACTTTCGCCCTGCGTAAGCAGAACAGCAATGGCGTGTGGACGTTCCTGAACCCGCGCACCGGTTCCTGGACGGGCACGAGTCACTGACACTAGCGCCGTAACCGCGTCGCCGCGCACACATCAAAAGGCTCCCTTCCCGACACGACCACCATTCTGGTCAGCGGGAAGGGAGCCTTTCAGATGTCGACCGGGCCGGTCAGATGATGCCGGCCTCCCGGGCCTTCGCCTCGTTGCGCTGATGCTGCTCGTACGTCTCGGCGAACGCCGAGTGGCCCTGCTTGTCGATAGCCACGAAGTAGAGCCACTTGCCCGTCGGCGTTGCCATCGCCCCTTCCAAGGCCTGCTTCCCCGGGTTGTTGATCGGGGTGGGGATCATGCCGGGCAGCTTGCGGTTGTACGGGTTCTTCGGGTCGTCCAGCTCGGCCGCCGTCATCTGCTTGGACGACTTGGTCGGCTTGCCGATCGACTCCAGGTAGTAGTTGACGGTGACGTCCATCTCCAGGCAGTTGCACGGGAACTCGCCGTACGCCCGGTTGTACGCCACCCGGGCAACCTTGCCGAGGTCGTCCTTGTTGCCCGCCTCGGCCTGCGCCAGCGACGCCACGATCAACGCCTCGTAGGGGCTGACCTTGCGTTCCTTCTGCACCCGGTCGGCGAACTTCATCTCACCGCTCACCGAGAGGAAGTTGTCCACCATCAGCTTGAGGATGCTCTCCGCGGTGGCCTTCGGCGGGATCTCGTACGTGTCCGGGTAGAGGAAGCCCTCGACAGACTTGACGATCTTCTTGCCGTCGTCGCGCTTGAACCACCACTCCGGGACGCCGAGCGCCTCCGGGTCCTTCGCGGCGGCCTCAAACTCCTTGACCGGGATCTTGGTCTTCTCGGAGAGCAGCTTGTAGATGTTCTTGGCGGTACGGCCCTCGGGGATGGTGAGGCCGTTGACGATCTTGTTCTTCAGGTCGAGCATCGCGGTCACGGCGTTCGCACCGCTCATCTGCTTGCGCAGCTTGTACGTGCCCGGCTGGATGTTCTTGCTGCGCGAGTTGGCCTCGGCCGCCTCGATGAACGCCTTCTGGCTCTTCACCACGTCGGCAGCGACCAGGGCGTCGGCCATGTCGGCGAGCAGCGCCCCGTTCTTGATCTCGACGGTGATCTCACCCGCTCCGGCGCCGTCGTAGTCGGGGGTGACGAAGTAGTTCTGGATCCGGTCGAAGCCGTAGAACGCGACACCGCCGATGCCGCCCAACAGGACCAGAGCCATCAACAACGCCAGGAATGTCTTGCCCCGGCCGCCACCGGACTTGCCGTTGCGCTTGCGGAAGCCGCGCCGGTGCCGGCCCTTCTCCCCCCGCTCCGGCTCGTCGAACCCAAGGTCCAGATCGTCGATCATTACGTCCGCCTCCGCTGCGCGTCCAGCCAGCTCTGCAGAATCTCCACCGCGGCCGCCTGGTCGACAACCGCACGTTGACGCTTACCTCGGACGCCACGCTCGGCAAGCCTACGAGAAGCGACCACGGTCGACATCCTCTCGTCAGTGAGCGTTACCGGGACGGGCGCTATCACATCGACCAGTCGGTCAGCGTACGCCTTCACGTGGACAGCCGCCGGGCCGTGTTTACCCGCGAGATTGACCGGAAGGCCGACGACAACCGCGACGGCCTCATGTTCGGCCACCAACGCGGCCAACTCGGCGAGGTCGCTCGGGACCGCGTCCGGCGCCGCGGTGAGGTCACGAGCGAGCGTGACCAGCGGCGTCGCCAGAATCCCGTCCGGATCCGAGCGGGAGACACCCACCCGCACCTGGCCGACATCGACACCCAGTCGCACACCGCGCGTCAATTCAGCCACCGACGGTCACCACCGGGTGGGTACGAACCAGGGCGGGCCACATGGCCCGCCCTGACCGACAGTGATCGTTCATCACGCCTCGGTAATCGCCTTCTCGACGGTGAGCAGCAGGTTCGGCGCCTCGCCCGCCGGCAGACCGCCGCCCTGGGCGAGGTCGGGGCTGCCGCCACCGCGCCCGGAGAACGCCGCCTTCACCAGATCCGACGCCGCCAGGCCCCGACCGCGAGCGGCAGCGTTGACCGCCACCACCAGGGACGCCTTGCCGTTCGAGCGGGCCGCCACCGCGACCACCGCCGGCCGCGCCGGGTCGATCTTGCCGCGGATCTCCTGGGCCAGGGTCCGCACGTCGTTGCCGGCCGCACCCTCCGGCGCCTCGGTGCCCACGTACGCGACCCCGCGCACGTCCTTGGCCTGCGCCGCGAGCGCTGCCGCCCCGCCCAGCACCAACTGGGCGCGGAGCTTCTCCAGCTCCTTCTCCGCGTCCCGCAGCTGCGTGACCGTCTGCTCCACCCGGTCGGCGACCTGGTCGTTGGGCACCCGGTACAGCTCGGCCAGCCGGGACACCAGCAGGTGTTCCTTGGCCAGGAAGCCGAAGGCGTCCATGCCGACCAGCGCCTCGACCCGGCGGACGCCGGAACCGATCGACGACTCGGAGAGGATCTTCACGAGGCCGAGCTGGGCCGAACGGGCCACGTGCGTGCCGCCGCACAGCTCCCGGGCGTAGTCACCCACCTCGACGACCCGCACCTCCTCGCCGTACTTCTCGCCGAAGAGCGCCATCGCGCCGATCCGCCGCGCCTCGTCCAACGAGGTGATGAAGGCGTGCACCTCCAGGTCGGCCAGCAACACCTCGTTGACCTGCTGCTCCACATCGCGCAGGACGCTCGGCGACACCCCTGTCGGGGTGTTGAAGTCGAACCGGAGCCGGCCGGGCGCGTTCAGCGACCCCGCCTGCGTGGCCGACTCACCGAGGAAGTTGCGCATGGTCTGGTGCACCAGGTGGGTGGCGGTGTGCGAGCGGGAGATCGCCCGGCGCCGAGTCGTGTCGATCTCGGCGAAACCGGCCTCGCCGGCCCGCACCTCACCCCGGATCACCCGAGCGCGGTGCACGATCAGGCCGGGCACCGGCTGCTGCACGTCGAGCACCTCGACCTGCCCGCCGCCAACGGTGATCATGCCCTGGTCGGGCTGCTGTCCACCGCCCTCGGCGTAGAACGGGGTGGTGTCGAGGACCAGCTCGATGGTGTCACCCTCGGTGGCCGCCTGACGTGGGCCATCGGCGCCGAGCAGCGCCCGCACCGTCGACTCGCGGGACACCTCGCTGTAGCCGGTGAACGTCACCGGACCACCCGCGTCGAGCACCGACCGGTACGCCGACAGGTCGACGTGCCCGGTCTTGCGGGCCTGCGCGTCGGCCTTGGCCCGGGTGCGCTGATCCGCCATCAGCCGGCGGAAGCCCTCGTCGTCGACGGTGAGGCCCTGCTCCGCGGCGATCTCCAGGGTCAGATCGATCGGGAAACCGTAGGTGTCGTGCAACTGGAACGCCTTCGCCCCGGACAGCGAGCTGCCACCCGCCGTGCGGGTCTCCGCGATCGCGGTGTCCAGGATCGTCGTGCCCGCCCGCAGGGTGGACAGGAACGCCTCCTCCTCCGCGTACGCGTAGTCCGCGATGCGGTCGAAGTCGGTCGCCAACTCCGGGTACGACGGGGCCATGCAGTCCCGCGCCACCGGCAGCAGCTCGGGCAGCGCCCGGTCCTGCCAGCCCAGCAACCGGATCGACCGGATCGCCCGCCGCATGATCCGCCGCAGCACGTACCCACGGCCCTCGTTGCTCGGGGTCACCCCGTCGCCGATCAGCATCAACGCCGTCCGCACGTGGTCCGCGATCACCCGCAACCGCACGTCGTCCGGGTGCGACTCACTCGCCACATGCCCCGAGTGCGCGCCGTACCGCTTGCCGGTCAGCTCCGCCGCCCGCGCCAGGATCGGCCGCACCTCGTCGATCTCGTACAGGTTGTCCACACCCTGCAGGATCGAGGCCATCCGCTCCAGGCCCATGCCGGTGTCGATGTTCTTCGCCGGCAGGTCACCCAGGATCGGGTAGTCCTCCTTGGTCGTACCCGGACCCCGCTCGAACTGCATGAAGACGAGGTTCCAGTACTCCATGTACCGGTCCTCGTCGACCGCCGGGCCACCCTCGCGGCCGTACTCCGGACCCCGGTCGTAGAACAGCTCCGACGACGGACCGCACGGCCCGGGAATGCCCATGGACCAGAAGTTGTCCGCCTTGCCGCGCCGCACGATCCGCTCCGCCGGAACGCCGACCGACCGCCAGATCTCGAACGCCTCGTCGTCGTCCAGGTAGATCGTCGGCCAGATCCGCTCCGGATCCAGCCCGTAGCCACCCTCGGCGATCGGCTTCGTGGACAACTCCCACGCCAGCGGAATCGCCCCGGCCTTGAAGTAGTCACCGAAGGAGAAGTTGCCGTTCATCTGGAAGAACGTGCCGTGCCGACTGGTCTTACCGACCTCGTCGATGTCCGGGGTCCGGATGCACTTCTGCACGCTGACCGCCCGCTGGTACGCGGGCGTCTGCTGACCCAGGAAATACGGCACGAACTGCACCATGCCGGCGTTGACGAACAACAGATTCGGGTCGCTGATGGCGGGCAGCGGAGCGGACGGCACCACAGCGTGGCCATTCGCCTCGAAATGGGCGAGGTACCGCCGCTTGATCTCCGCCGTCTTCATCGCTGATGTTCCTCCGGAAAGATGTTTCGATCGCCGATCCGCGGGTCTTCCCGCAACTCGGCGAACTGGTCGTCGAACGCCTCGCCCTGGGCGAACGCCTGGTGGATCTCCTGCTCGCGTTCGGCCATCCCGACCCGGACGTCCTCCACGAAGTTACGCAGCGACTCGACCAGGCCGCCAGCGGATTCCGTCAGCGAGCTGGCGATGCCGGCCGGTGTGTACGCCTGGGCGGTCCGGGTCGCCTTGCGGACCACGATCACACCGACGGCCACCCCGATACCGAGCCAGAACAGACGCCTCATGTCTCGCTACCTTCCTGGTGCCTCGGCCGGGTCAGCTGTTGCCGCGCCGCGCGGCCCGCCGCTGCTGCTTGATGGTGTCGCGGACCTCACGCTCGGTCTCGGCGTGCCGGCGGCTCGCGGCGGCCTTCCGCACGCTGTAGCCGAACGCGGCCACCTTGACCAGCGGGTTGGCGGCCGCGGCGGAGACGACGGTGGCCAGGTTGGCGACGTTGGCGGTGACGTTCTGCGCGTGGCTGGTCATCGTGTCGACCTTCGCCAGCTGGAGGTTCACGCCGTCGAGCGAGGTCTGCACCTGCTCCAGCGCCACGTTGACGTTCTTCACCGTCGTGTTCACGTCGCCGAGCAGCGGCGCGGTCCGATCGTTGAGGTCGTTGATCATCCGGGTGGTGGCGTCAACCGTGTGCCGCAGCCGCAGGATGGGCAGCGTCAGGATGAGCACCAGCACCGCGAACGCGGATGCCGCGATCAACGCCGCGATCGCTCCAAGCTCGCTCACGCCTGTCCTCCTCAAGCAGAAGTTCCGCAGGACCCGACGTCCCAGGAACGCACAACGATGGCACCCGTACCGGCCGCCACCCCGTCGGCGGTCACCGGCAGCGGGCGTGCCCGCCAGCCCCAGACCCTACCGTCCGTGATGGAGCCCGGCTCACGACGGTGAGGGTGTCAGCTCGCCCAGCGGATCGCCGCTGACCGTCGGGTACGGATCCTCTCCGGTCAGTGACGGGTCGGTGGTCGGCTGTGGCCTGGTGCGCTCGTCGTCGATCGCGTTACGGACCTTCACCGACACCAACGAGCCGGTGCACTCGGTCGCAGCGGCCGACGGATCGGCAGACGGCACGGCCGGCTCGCCGTCGACCGGCGGCGGCACACAGGTCGGCTCGCGTACCCACAGGTCGAGCGTCAACTCGTCGCGCCGCCAGCAGGTGTAGCTGCCCTTCGTCTCCTGCTCCGGGCAGCGACTCACCTTCCACGGCTGCCAACCGTCCTGCCGCAACGCCTCCTCGTAGGCCTGTGCCGTCTCCGCCGGGGCCTTCTCCGAGGTGACGGTGCGTTCCCGCAGCCGGCAGTCGAGCAGACACCATCGGCTGCCGCTGACGTCGTCGACGGTCTTCGCCGCCGCCCAACCCGGCACGTCGAGCTGGTCCAGGTTGTCGAAGACCGGGTCACGGCTCAACGTCCGGAGGCCGAAGAAGAGCGGCACCGCGCCGAGCAGCACGACGCTGACCAGCACCAGCACCGCCGCACGCAGACGCCGCCGTTCACGCGACTCCCGATGCGCCTCGGACCGGGCAGCCGCCGGGTCGGCGTCTGCGGGCGAGTCGGCGGGACGGAGTGCGGGGCCGCCGGGCTGCTCCGGTACCGGCCGTTCCGCCGGCCCGGACGGGGTCGGCACCACTGCGGCGGCCCGCGCCACCCCGACGGGATCGCCGGGGCGGCCGGGCGGCGGCACCGGGGCGACGCCGCTCGGTTCGGCTCGGCCGGGCTCCCGGTTCGGCGGCAGGGCACGTCCAGCGGCACGGTCGGAGGGCGCGGGGCGAGCGATCGGCGGACCACCCGCTCGTTCCTCGGCGAGGGGTGGCTGCGCGGCACCGGGTGGGCGGACGGCGGCCCGGGCCGGACCCTCCGGACGCGCACGTGGCGGACCGTCCGCACCCGGGGGCACCGCGACACGGGCAGAGCCTTCGGGACGCGCACCCGGTGGGCCGTCCACACCCGGAGGCACCGCGGCACGAGCCGGACCCTCCGGACGGGTGGCGCCGCGAGCATCCGCACCGGGACGGGGTGGGCCGTCGGTGCCGCCCCGGCCGACGCCCGGCGCAGGGGCGTCCCCCGGGCCGGGCCGGACCCGTCCGGGTGGGGCGGAGCGGGCAGCGCCACGAGCCGGTGCGGCAGGACCGCCGGCG
Organism: Micromonospora taraxaci; assembly: GCF_007830095.1. Lineage (NCBI taxonomy): Bacteria > Bacillati > Actinomycetota > Actinomycetes > Micromonosporales > Micromonosporaceae > Micromonospora > Micromonospora taraxaci. The sequence goes on from NZ_VIWZ01000001.1 coordinate 5,032,584, forward strand.
GGCGCGGGGCGTCCCGCGACGTACGGTTCGTCGCCGCGGGGTCCGGGTCGACCCGGACCAGCCGAGCCGTCGGGGCCGGATTCGGCCGACGGACGACGTCGTCGACCGGCCGGATCCGCAGCGGGCGCCCCGTCCGGACCGGGCCCGGCCGCCGCACGACCACGCCGACCGGCCGGATCCGGTGGGGGCGCCGCAGCGCCTCGACCTCGGCCGGGTCGGTCGCCGGGCGACGGCGGATAGGGCAGAGCCTGTTCGCCGGTGGAACCTGACGCGTCCGGCCGGACGGCGCGACGTCCTGTCGTCGTCTCCGCTCCCGGGTCGGCCGGCAGGCCGGCGGGCCGGCGGGCGGCGGGGCGCTCCGCGGCCGGGTCCGGTACGCCGAGTCGACCGGCCGCGTGGTCGACGATGTCCCCCGTGTTGGCGGGCGGCACGGGTCGCCGACCCGGCGGTGGCGGGGTGGCCCCTCGGCGGTTGACGACGGGCAGACCTGGGTCGGTGTGCGGCAGGCGACCGGCCTGGCGCAGCCAGTCGGCGGGCCGCTCCGGGCGGTCCACCCGGGGTTCGCCGCCGGCTGGCGTACGCCGCTCCGGTTCGTCGGAGGCGGCCCGGCGGCGACCGGCGCCGTCAGTCGGGACGATGGTGGGCGTCGCGCCGCTGTGGCCGCCGGACGCCGCGGGCACCGGTGGTGCGTTACCCGAGCGGGGCACCACCGGCTCGTCGGGTTCGGCGGCACGACGACGGCCGCCGCCTGCGGGGCGGGCGGGCTCGGCGGCACGGCGGCCGGTGGGCTCCGGCGCCCCGGGGTCGACCGGGCCCGGCCGACGCCGGGCGGTACGTGGGTCGTGCTCGATGGCGGGGTCGGGTCGCAGGCCGTCGGCCGCCTGGGGGACGGCGCCAGTCGGCGCGCCGTCGAACCGAGCCACGCCGGCAGCGGACGGCCCGGCGGCCCGCGCCGGATCGGGCGCGGGTCCGGCGGGCCGGCGACCGGCGGGCGTGCCCTCGGCCGGCGGGCGTGCTCGGCCGGGCTCGACGGACTCCGGGCCCGGCCGACGGCTCGGCGGGGCGGCGTCCGGACGGCGCAGCGGAGGCACGGCGTCCGGCTGTCCGCCGGCGGCGCTGGGATCCGGGCGACGACCCGTCGGGGCGCCGGAGCTCGGAGGGCCCACGGGTGGTCCGGGGGGAGCCGCCGCGGAGCGAGCACGGACCGGGCCGCCGGGCGCGTCCGGAGTCGGGTGAGGGCCCGGTGGGCCGGCCGGGTCACCGCCGACCGGACGGGCGGTGGGTGGCGACGGCGGTACGGCGGCGCGGGCACCGGGGGCCGGTTGCACACCGCGACGCGCTGGCTGGCCAGGGGCAGGGGCACCGGGGCCGGCCGCGGGGGGCCGCTCGTCCGGGCGGCGGCCCGCCGGTGGCGCCTCCCCCGGCCAGGGGCCGTCGGCCGGCCGACGAGGGCCGGGACCGTCCGGGTCGCTCTGCCGCGGAGCGGGCGGCCCCGGGGTCTCCGGCGGCACGGGTACTCCTGCGCGCGCACCAGCCGGGGCACCCCGCTGCGGCCCGGCCGGCGCACCCCCGGGGGGGCGGTTCGGCTCTGCCGGGGCACCGTCCGGGCCCAGTTCGGTGCGTTGCTGCTTGGCCGAGCGCAGGTCGTCGATCCAGCCGAACTCCTCACCGGCGACCGGCTCCTCCGGCTCGGGCTCCGCCGCCCGACCCCGACCCCAGCGACGCGCCTTGGCGCGGGGATCGCGCCGCTCGTCCGCGCCCTCGTCCGGGCGGTCCCCACCACGCGATCTCACTGTTGACCCTCTCCTGCGGCGTCGGTGCCGCTGTCCTGCATAGTGCCGGTGGCGCCCGTGCCCGTCGCCGGGCGACCACTCTCGCCAGCAAGCGCCGACGCGGTCTGCGCCGTTACGGGTGACTCGACTGCCGGGGTGTCCGGACGGGCGGCCGGGGCCGGCAGACCACGCACGATGCGGCGCAGCACCGGCAGCCGGCTGGCCACCGCCCGTTCCGCCCCGTGCGGACTGGGCTGGTAGTAGTCGGTGCCCACCAGGTCGTCCGGGACGTACTGCTGGGTGACCACGCCGCGCTGGTCGTCGTGCGGGTAGCGGTAGCCGGTTCCGTGACCCAACCCTCGGGCTCCGGCGTAGTGCGCGTCGCGCAGCCCTCGTGGCACGGATCCGCCACGACCGGCCCGGACGTCGGCGATCGCGGCCCCGATGGCGGTGGTGGCCGAGTTCGACTTGGGGGCGGTGGCCAGGTGGATCACCGCCTGGGCCAGGTTGAGCTGCGCTTCGGGAAGCCCGACGTACTCGACCGCGTGCGCGGCCGCTGTGGCGACGCTCAGGGCCCCGGGGTCGGCCATCCCCACGTCCTCACTGGCGAAGATGACCAGGCGGCGGGCGATGAACCGGGCGTCCTCGCCGGCGACCAGCATGCGCGCCAGCCAGTGCACGGCGGCGTCCACGTCCGATCCGCGCATGCTCTTGATGAAGGCGCTGACGACGTCGTAGTGGGCGTCGCCGTCGCGGTCGTAACGCACCGCGGCCACGTCGACCGCCTGCTCGGCGGTGGTCAGGTCGATCCGGCCGGTGCCGAGCGCCGTGGCGGAGGCCGCCGCCGCCTCCAGCGCGGTGAGTGCCTTGCGGACGTCACCGGAGGCGAGCCGGACCAGGTGGTCCTCGGCCTCGGTGGTCAGTGTGAGCGCCGCGTCGAGGCCGCGCTTGTCGGCGACCGCGCGACGCAGCAGGCCCCGCACCGCCTCGTCGTCCAGCGGTTGCAGGGTGAGGAGCACGCACCGCGACAACAGCGGTGAGATGACCGAGAAGTACGGGTTCTCGGTGGTGGCCGCCAGCAACGTGACGGTACGGTCCTCGACGGCGGCGAGCAGCGAATCCTGTTGGGTCTTGCTGAACCGGTGCACCTCGTCGATGAAGAGCACGGTCTGCGCGCCGCCCGAGCGGCGCTGGCGGCGGGCCGTCTCGATCACCGCCCGCACGTCCTTCACGCCGGCGGAGAGCGCCGACATGGCGACGAAGCGACGGTCGGTCGCTCCGGCCACCAGATGCGCGATGGTGGTCTTGCCGCTGCCGGGCGGGCCCCAGAGGATCACCGACATCGGGGCGCCGCCGGAGACCAACTGCCGTAACGGGGCCCCCGGGGCGAGCAGGTGGTCCTGCCCGATCAGTTCGTCGAGGCTCGCGGGGCGCATGCGGACGGGCAGTGGTGAGTCGTCGGCCACCGCGGTGAAGCCGTCGACACCGGCGGGACCGTCGGGCGCGCTGCGCGACCCGGCGGGTTCACCGAGGGAGAAGAGGGCGTCGGACTCCATCACGAAGACAGTACCGGGCCGGGCCCACGACGCCGGAATCGCGCCGGGGGCCCGCCACCGGTGATCGGTTCCGGTCAGCCACGACCGGGGCGACGGCCCCGGTACCAGCGGCCGCCGCCACCGCCGCGCGGGCCGCTGCCGACGCCGCCCAGGTAGAGCGAGAGCAGGAGGAGCCCGATGAGCACGAGAGTGTTCCAGTTGAACAGGTCCGGTGCTCCGAAGTCTGTGTTGAGCAGGTCGAGCAGCAGGGCGAAGCCAAAGACGATGGCCGCGAGAATGGCGAGCATGTCGGTCCTCCGGTGGGGGTTCCCAGTAGGTCGGCGCGTGATGTACCCAATCGGTCGGCTCGCCAATCTCCATGGTGGATCGGGGCAACCCGGCGCGGGCACTCCGCCCTCGACTTCTAGGCTGGGTCCATGATCACCGACGACCAGGTGCTGACGAACCGGGACGCCGTCCTGGGCGCTGTCGGCCACCACCCGTTCGCCCGGCACGCGCTCGGGCGGGCCACGCCGACGGCCGCGTACCAGCGCGACGGTGCCGTGCTGTGGTTGGTTCCGCCCGAACACGGACCGGCCGGCTGCGCGATCGGCCCGGCCGAACCGGCGCTGGAGATCTGTGTCGCGCTCGCCGCCGACGGGATGCTGCGCCCGGGACAGCGGCTGCACCTGCCCCGGCACGATCGCGGTCTGCTGACCGGACGGCTGGCGGTGGCCGACCACAGCGACTGGGACTTCCACTGGACGACCACGCCACCACCGGCCCAGCCGAACGAGCAGCCGGTGGTACGCCTCACCGACGCCGACCTTCCCGCACTTGCGGCACTGGTCGACGAGGCCTTCCCCAGCAGCACCTCCCGCCCCGGCGACCCGCGGGTGGTCGACTGGTACGGCATCCGCGCCGGCGACCGGTTGGTGGCGTGCGGCGCCGACCGCAGCCAGGGCGACATCGGCTTCGTCGCCGGCCTGACCGTCGCCCCCGACCAGCGCGGGCGCGGGCTGGGCGCGTCCCTGACCGCAGGCATGACCCGGGCGCTGCTGGCACGCCACGACACCGTCGGGCTCGGCGTCTACACGCACAACGTCGGGGCGGCCCGGCTCTACCGTCGGCTCGGCTACACCTTCACCCTCCCGCTCAGCTCGATCCGCCTCGCCTGAGGTGCCGGTGACGTCTCGTCATCTCTCGGCAGGCACGGGGACTGCGGCCGGCTCGACGGCCGGGGCCGCCCGACGGCCGGCCAGCCAGGCGGGCAGGTAGAGCGGGGCGGCGACGGCCAACACCACGCCGCCGACCACCATCGCGGTGCTGACGCTGGTGGCGGCGGCGATAGCGGTCAGGACCACCCCGCCGAGCGCGGCGGCAGGCTGCCCCATCATCGAGTTCAGCGAGAGCACGCTGGTCCGGTACGGACCGTCGACCTGCCGGTGCAGCAGCCCACTGTGCAGCGGATTGGACGCGCCGTGCACGGCGTAGCAGGCCAGGTACGCCACGAGTACCCCGACCGGCCCGGCGAACAGACCCATCCCGACCACCGTCACGCCCTGGAGGATGCGCAGCAGAGCGGCCCCCGGGGCAGCGCCCAACCAGCGCAACAGCAGCGGAGTCAGCGCCGCACCCGCCGCCGAGGCGAGCCAGGCAGCCGAGTTCGCCGGTCCGAGCAGCGCGGCGGCACGTTCCGGATCACCGATCACCTCGGCGAGCCGGACCGGCAGCAACGACTCGAAGGTGACCATGCCGAAGCCCCAGAACAGCTCCACCGCCACCAGGGCCAGCAGCACCCGGGAGCGACGCAGCAGCCCGACCGCCTCGCCGATCATCCGGGGCGCCTGCACCACCGAGGACCGCAGCGCCGCGAACCCGGTGGCCGGCCGCTCCTCGACCAGCAGCACGACCAACGCGACCAGAGCGATCACCTGCGCCAGGATGGCGGCGAGCACGGGCACCGTCAGCGCGGTGACCGGCCCGATCGGACCCAGCGCGATCAGACCACCGCTGATCAGCGCACCCCCGGCGATGGCCCCGCCGACGACGGTGCCGGCGTACCCGAGACCGCGCTCGTACTCCGCGTCCGGGTCGGCGGCCAACGTGGCATCGACGTACCAGGACTCCAGCGGGCCGCTGTCCAACGCCCGGTAGACGCCCTGCAAGGCCCAGACGATGAAGAACAGCACGAACGAGTCGGCCACCGCGAACAACGCCAGCGACGCCAGGTTGAGCACCCCGGCGGCGAGCAGCACCGGTCGGCGACCGAGCGCGTCGGCGAGCCCACCGGTGGGCAACTCCAGCGCCAGCACCAGCAGCCCCTGCGCGGTGCTGACCAGGCCGATCTGCGGCAACGACAGGCCGCGCTCCTGCATCAGCAGGATCATCACCGGGATCATCAGACCCGTGGGCAGCCACCGCAGGCCGTAGAGCGTGAGGTAACGACCCCGAACCTGGCGTACGGTCAGCGCGCTCACGGCATCTCCTCAATTCGCGACTGCGGGGCTCGCAAACCCGGCTCACTCCTCGCGCTCACCGAAGGCCCTCGTGTAGCGGGTAGCTGGCCAGGAAGACCTGCACCGGGCGGGCCTCAGGGTCCACGGGGTCGGCGTTGTCGGCCTCGCGGTGATACCGCTCCAACACCTTCCACACCTCCGCCTGAAGCTCCTCCAGCCGGGCCGCGGGGATGGTCATGAAGATGTCGCTCATACCGAAGGCGTCCCGCCAGGCCGGCGACCACTCGTGCTGGGTAGCGAACCAGCGGTCGGCGGTCTCGGCGAGCAGCCGCACCTGGTCCCCCTGGATCCACTCGATCGCGGCCCGGGCGTCGGGGTCGTCGTCGAAGTCGGTCGCGTCCCAGTTGGTGACGTCGTGTGCCGCCTGCCACCAGCGCTGCCGGCCGCTGCCTCGGTCGGGATCCTCGACGACCAGCCCGACGTCGGCGAGCTGGCGCAGGTGGTAACTGGTCGCGCCGGTGTTGGTGCCGAGCAGTTCCGCCAGGGTGGTGGCGGTGGCGGGCCCCTTCACGCGCAGGGCCCCGACCAGCCGCATCCGCAGCGGATGGGCCAGCACCCGGACCTGCCGTTTGTCGATCCGCACCTCACGCGGCGCCGGTCGCGCTGTCGCTTCGTCGTTCGCCATGACCGCACACTATCTCTGCACACTTCCTATGCACAACTCCTATGCAAAGAAAGTGTGCAACAGCTTCACGGTGCCAGGAGTTCGCGCACCCCGCGCAGGCGCGTCCGCAGCAGGCCGGCAGCTCGGGCGGAGTCCAGGCGTACGTCGAGGGGGCGGGACAGTCCGGTGGCGGCCCCGGTGGTGGTCCTCAACCCGGCCGCGTCCAGGCCGTACCGCTCGGCGACCAGCAGACCCAGCTCGGCCCGGCTCACCGCGTCCGGGCCGGCCACGTTGAGCAGCCCCGCGTACGACGAGGCGACCAGTTCCAGCACGGCGTCGGCCAGGTCGGTGACGTCGACCGGGCACCGCAGCTCGTCGGAGAACAGGACCGCGCGGCCGGCGAGCGCGTCCCGGCAGAGCTGGATCTGTTTGCTGCCCTCCCCCAGGATCAGCGAGGTACGCACCAGTGCCGCGCCGGAGTCGATCGCCCGCACGGCGGTCTCGGCCGCGGCCTTCGCGGCGCCGTACGCGTGCACCGGCGTCGGTGGTTCGTCGTCGGCGTACGGCGTGGGTCGGCCGGCGTGCAGGGCGTCGCTGGACACGTGCACCAGCCGGGCACCGGCCTCGGCGGCGGCGAGCGCCACGTGCGCGGCTCCGTCGGCGGTGACCGCCCAGTCCCCGTACCGATAGGGGGTCCCGACCACGGCGTCCGGCCGCACCTCGGCGACCAGCGCGCGCACGGCGGACCGGTCGGTCACGTCCAGCCGCCGTGCGTCAACCCCCGGCACGCCGATCAGACCGGAGTGGAACGTCCCGACCACCGACAGACCGGCGTCGACGGCCCGCGAACACACCGCACGCCCCAGAAGCCCACTGCCCCCAACAACAAGCACCCGCATGAGCCCACTCCCCCGCCAACGATCAAGAGGTTTGCGTCATCTCGCCGGGCGATGATGACGCAAACCTCTTGATCAACCAAGCAAGGGCCGGGGGTGCGGTCAGACCGGGTCTGCCACCGGGGCTGCTCCGCCTGCGGTGCCGGTGTGGGCGGTGGCGGGCGGCTTGGGCTTCGCGTCGATGCCGGCCTCGGTGCGCTGCTGGGCGGTGATCGGGGTCGGAGCGCTGGTCAGCGGGTCGAACCCACCACGGGTCTTCGGGAAGGCGATGACCTCACGGATGGAGTCGGCCCCGGCGAGCAGCATGCACACCCGGTCCCAGCCGAAGGCGATGCCGCCGTGCGGCGGGGCACCGTACTTGAACGCCTCCAACAGGAACCCGAACTTGTCCTGCGCCTCCTCGGGCGTGATGCCGAGCAGGTCGAAGACCCGCTTCTGCACGTCACCCCGGTGGATACGGATCGACCCGCCGCCGATCTCGTTGCCGTTGCAGACGATGTCGTACGCGTACGCCAGGGCCCGGTCCGGAGCCTCCTCGAACCGGTCGACCCACTCGGCGTTCGGCGAGGTGAACGGGTGGTGCACGGCCGTCCAACCGCCCTCGTCCGTGCGCTCGAACATCGGCGCGTCGACCACCCAGCAGAACGCCCAGGCGCTCTCGTCGATCAGGCCGGAGCGCTTGGCGATCTCGACCCGAGCGGCGCCGAGCAACTCCTGCGCCTCCCGGGTGGTGCCGCTCGCGGCGAAGAAGACCGCGTCTCCCGGCTTGGCGCCGACCGCGTCGGCGAGCCCACCGAGGTGCTCGGCGGAGAGGTTCTTGGCCACCGGGCCGCGCGCCTCACCGGTCTCGGCGTCCAGCACCACGTACGCCAGGCCGCGTGCGCCGCGCGCCTTCGCCCAGTCCTGCCAGCCGTCCAGCTCCTTGCGGCTCTGCGAAGCGCCACCCGGCATCACCACCGCGCCGACGTAGCCGCCCGCGTCGATCGCACCGGCGAAGACCCGGAACTCGGTGCCGCGCAGGTACTCGGTCAGCTCGGTCAGCTCGACCCCGTAGCGCAGGTCCGGCTTGTCGGAGCCGTACCGGGCCATCGCGTCGTGCCAGGTGATCCGTGGGATCGGCCCGGAGATCTCGTGCCCGGCCAGGTCCTTCCACAGCGTCGAGACGATCGCCTCGCCGAGGTCGATCACGTCGTCCTCGGTGACGAAGGACATCTCGATGTCGAGCTGGGTGAACTCGGGCTGCCGGTCGGCCCGGAAGTCCTCGTCGCGGTAGCAGCGGGCGATCTGGTAGTACCGCTCCATGCCGCCGACCATCAGCAGCTGCTTGAACAGCTGCGGCGACTGCGGCAGCGCGTACCAGCTGCCCGGCTGAAGACGCACCGGGACCAGGAAGTCGCGGGCGCCCTCGGGGGTCGAGCGGGTCAGCGTCGGCGTCTCGATCTCCAGGAAGTCCCGCTCGTGCAGGACGCCCCGGGCGAGGTGGCTGGCGCGCGAGCGCAGCCGCAGCGCGTTCGCCGGGCCGCTGCGGCGCAGGTCCAGATAGCGGTACCGGAGCCGGATGTCGTCGCCGGCCTCGATCTGGTCGTCCACCGGCAGCGGCAGCGGGGCCGCCTCGGAGAGCACCTCCAACTCGGCGGCGGTCACCTCGACCTCGCCGGTGGGCAGCTCCGGGTTCTCGTTGCCGTCCGGCCGGCGGGTCACCTCGCCGACGACCTTCACGCAGAACTCGTTGCGCAGCGCGTGCGCGTCCTCCTCGCGGAACACCACCTGGACAACGCCGGAACCGTCGCGCAGGTCGACGAAGATGACCCCGCCGTGGTCGCGCCGGCGGGCCACCCACCCGGCGAGCGTCACCGTCGAGCCGGCGTCCGCGGCGCGCAGGCTTCCGGCATTGTGGGTACGGATCACGGCTGGCAACTCCTCATCGTGGAACAGTCCTCACCGGCATTCTGTCAGGGGTGGCCGTCCCACCTCCGGGGCACCCGCCAGGCCGGCGTGATTCGCAGGTGGGGCGGACCGGCGAACCCGACTCGGCCGACGGCCCTGCCGGTTAACGTGGCGAAATGCGGCCCGTACCGAACTGGGCCGTCGCCACGGCGGCGGCGGCACCCGTGCTGCTGGTGGCCGGTTGGACGGTGGCGGAGGCCCGACAGCCCGTCGGGTACGACCCGGTCCGGGACACCATCAGCGAGCTGGCAGGACAGGACGCCACCGACGCCTGGATCATGGTGGTGGCCCTGGTGCTGCTCGGCTGCTGTTACCTGTCGGTCGCCGCCGTCCTGCACGCGGCCGGGCTGCCCAGCCGTTTCCTGCTCGCGATCGGTGGGGTGGCCACCATCGCGCTCGTCGCCTTTCCCCGGCCGCCGGTCGGCGGTTCGCTCAGCCACGGCGTCGCGGCGACGGTGGCCGTCCTCGCCCTGGTGCTCTGGCCGGCCGGCTCGGCACTGCGGCTGCCGCGCGGCCACGACACCGAGCACCCCACCCAACCGGAACCGCCCTGGGCGTTCCGCCGGGCGGTCGGGCTGAGCGCCACGCTCGTGCTGCTCGCGCTCTTCGGCTGGTGCGCGTTCGAGGTGACCAGTGGGTCCCGCACGGGGTTGGCCGAGCGGGTCACTGCGGTGGCGGTCTCCCTCTGGCCGCTGCTGGCGGTCCTCTCCGCCCGGCGGGCACACCTCGCCTGGTCGACCGCCGGCACCGTACGCGTCGGCCCGGACCTGCCGACCATCGGCGTCGTACCCCCCGATCCGCTCGGACCACCGAGCGGGCCCGCTTCTGGCGACCGGCTGCCGTGAGACCTCACCCGGTCTGATCCAGCCGTCGGGCCGCCCACCCGAACGTGGCTGGGCGGCCCGAACGCGGCCTGGGAACCGCGTTGGTGTCGCATCGCTACGATCGCCCGATGTCTGCCGTTCCCCGCTGGGCCCTGCTGTCAGCCGGTGGCGCACCAGTGTTCCTCGTCGGTGGCTGGACCCTGGCGCAGGCCGCCCAGTCCGAGGGGTTCGACCCGGTGCGGCAGACCATCAGCGCGCTGGCCGCCACGGGCGCGGACCATCGCTGGATCATGACGCTGGGGCTGGCCGGCCTGGGCCTCTGTCACCTGGCGACCGCGCTCGGCCTGGTCAGCGCCGCACCGGCGGGCCGAGCGCTGCTCGCGCTGGGCGGGCTGGCGACCCTGATCCTTGTCGCGTTCCCGCAGCACCCGACCGGTGACTCGACGACCCACGCCGTGGCCGCCGGTGTGGCGTTCGGGGCGTTGGCCGTCTGGCCGGCCCTGGCGGTGCCGAGTCGCGCGAGGCCGTCCCTCGACGGGGAGCACCGCCCCGCTGCGGCTTTCGTACGCCGGCTGGCGCTCGCGGCGACGGTGGGCCTCCTCGCGCTGGTCGGCTGGTTCGCCGTCGAATTCTTCACCGACGGAGCCTGGATCGGGCTGACCGAGCGGCTGGCGGCGGCCGCCGAGGCGGGCGTACCGCTGGCCGCCGTGCTGCTCTCCCGGCGTCGACCGAAACCGTCCGGGCCCGGCTGAGCGTCGTCGTGTTCGGTGGGGTTCGGTGGCTGTCAAACGCGACGCGGGCCGCCGGAGTGTTCCGGCGGCCCGCGATCGGTGGTTCGATCAGAAGACGCTGACGCCGTAGCGGCTGAGCGCCTCGGTGACCGGCTGGAAGAAGGTCGTGCCGCCGGTGCGGCAGTTGCCGCTACCACCGGAGGTCAGGCCCAGGGCGGTGGTGTTGGCGAACAGCGAGCCGCCGCTGTCGCCCGGCTCGGCGCAGACGTTGGTGCGGATCAGACCGGAGACCGAACCCTCGGCGTAGTTCACCGTGGCGTTGGTCGCGGTCACCGAGCCGCTGCGCAGGCCGGTGGTGCTGCCGGAGCGCTGCACCGACTGGCCGACGGACGCGTTGCCGGCGCCGGTGATGTCGCGGAAGCTGCCGTTGTAGAGGGAGACGTTGCCGGCCGCGTTGGCCGAGTTGTTGTGCCGCACGATGCCGTAGTCGTTACCCGGGAAGCTGGTGCCGGTACGGCTGCCGAGCAGCGCGGTCTGGGCGGAGTTCGAGTACCAGCTGGCCGAGATGTTGGTGCAGTGCCCGGCCGTCAGGAACGAGTAGGTGCTGCCACTGCGCACGTTGAAGCCGAGCGAGCAGCGCCCGCCCCCGCCGGCGTAGATGGCCTGACCGCCGGAGATCCGGGTGCTCAGCACGCCGGCCTCGGCTTCGACCCGGACCGCGCCGTTGGCCCGCGCGGCGGCGGCCTTGACCCGCTCCAGCTTCGCCCCGGTGACGGTGCTGTCCACGGAGACGACGACCTGGTTGGTGACCGGGTCACTCCACCAGGCGGTGCCCGGAATCTTGGCGGAGCGCTCCAGGTCGGCGGTGGCCCGGTTGAGCTCGGCGGCACCGCGGGTGACGTAGCGGACGACGGCGCCGGCCTTGCTCGCCTTGCTGGCGGCGGCGGCGTCGGTCACGGTGACGACGGACTTGCCGCTGGCGTCGATGTACGAGCCGGCCGAGCGGTCGCCGAGTTCCGCGGAGAGCGCGGCGGCGGCATCCGGCGAGGCTGCGGGAGCGGCCTGGGCGGGTGCGCCGATGAGCGCGCCGACGACCAGGGATCCGGACACGGCGACTGTGGCCGCGACGCGGAACGAGGACCTCGTGGGTCGCATGTAACAAACCTCCTGGGCGGGGGAGCGGGTCTCGTCGTGGGGGACGACGGACCCGAGGGCAACCCGGCCGATCTGCGAAAACCGGCCGGGTGAACTGAAGTATTCACATACTTAAGATCATTGACAAGGCTTGGATTCGCCCGAATTTGCCGATCTTGGTCGGCCATCTCGGCGCAACACCACTGACTCGCTGGTGAACAACCACCGTCACACCGATGTCGATTTTCGTGCGCACGATCATCGATGCCTGCCGGATGCGTGGGTAGCGTCCACGGATCGCCTCAGGACGTACGGCGACGGGCCCCGGGGCCCGGGCGCGGCACGACGTCGCGCATCCGCTCCACATCGTGCCCGTCGGCGCACCGCAACTCGACGCGCACCGGGGCGTCGCAGTCACGGTGCACGACGGTGAGCGGCGGCCCCTCCGCATCCGCGAGGTGCCGGTCGCCCCATCCGAGCACGGCGACCAGCACCGGCCAGAGGTCCAGGCCCTTCTCCGTCAGCCGGTACTCGTGGCGCACGCGACTGCCCGGCTCCCGGTACGGCTCACGGCTCAGCACGCCCTGCTCGACGAGGTTGGCCAGGCGGTTGGTCAGCACCTGACGCGGAATGCCGGTACGCACCCGCATGTCGTCGAAGCGGCGCACGCCGGTGAACACCTCCCGGAGCACCACAAGGGTCCACCGCTCGCCGAGGATCTCCATCGCGCGGGCGATGGTGCAGTTCTCCACCGACCAGTCCAGTGCCGCGGGTCGCATCCGCCCAGGCTAGGTCTCGTTGACAGACTCAGCAACCGGCTGCCAGGCTGCGTCCATGACGCAGACGCAGGAACCGGGGCGCAGCCGCACCTTCAGCTGGGCGGACCCGGCGGCCAACGCCGCCCAGGTCGGTCGACGCAGCGGCATCGACATGCTCCGCGCGATGATCGCCGGCGAACTGGCCGCGCCACCGGTGATGCACCTCCTCGACATGACCCGGATGCAGGCCGACGAGGGGCGGGTCAGCGTCGAGCTGACCCCGCAGGAGTTCCACTACAACCCGCTCGGCACCGTCCACGGTGGCGTGCTCTCGACCCTGCTGGACACCGCCGCCGGGTGTGCCGTGCACACCACCCTGCCGGCCGGCGTCGGCTACACGTCGTTGGACCTCAACGTGAAGTTCCTCCGCCCGGTCACTGTCGACAGCGGCACCCTTCGCTGCGAGGGCACGGTGCTGCAACGCGGCCGTCGCACGGCCCTGGCGGAGGCCCGCATCACCGACGCGAGCGACCGCCTGATAGCCCACGCCACCAGCACCTGCCTCCTCCTCCCCCAACCATGACCCCCTCCCCTCGCGCCCTCTGCGTCGATCATGAAGTTATTGCCCCGACACGCCGCGCGAGTGGCAATAACTTCATGATCAACAGGGGCAGAAGGGGCGTGCGAGGGTGGGGGCCCCGGGGGGGGTTAGCGGAGGGCTAGGCGGGCGGCTCGGGCGTCGCGCTTCTCCTCGAAGCGACTCGCGGCGCGGTCCAGGGAGTCGAGCTGGGTGGCGAGCTGCTCGCGGGCGGCTTCGCCGTCGGCGTTGAGGCCGGTCACGTTGAAGACGTCCCACTGACGCAGCACCGGCTGCAACACCTCGTCGCGGTGCTGGCGGAGGTCGTAGATGCCGGCCAGGGCGATCGCCACGGACTTACGGGCGAAACCGTCGATGCCGCTGCCCGGCATCTGGAAGTCGGCCACCACGTCGGCGACCGCCCGCATGGCCTGGCTCGGGGCCAGCTCGAACGCGGCGGCGAGCAGGTTGCGGTAGAAGACCATGTGCAGGTTCTCGTCGGCGGCCACCCGGGCCAACAGCGCCTCGCAGGCGGGGTCGCCGGTGGCCTTGCCGGTGTTGCGGTGCGAGATCCGGGTGGCCAGCTCCTGGAACGAGACGTACGCCAGCGAGTGCAGCACCTCGTCGCCGTGGGCGTTGGTGTAGCCCTCCGACATGTGCGTCATCCGGGCCCGCTCCAACGCCACCGGGTCGACGGCGCGGGTGACGGTCAGGTAGTCGCGGATCGCGACGCCGTGCCGGCCCTCCTCCGCGGTCCACCGGTGCACCCAGGTGCCCCACGCGCCGTCGCGGCCGAACAGGGTGGCGATCTCGTGGTGGTACGAGGGCAGGTTGTCCTCGGTCAGCAGGTTCACGATCAGCGCGGTGCGGGCCACGTCCGGGATCGTCGAGTCGGTCGGCGACCACGCCTCGCCGCCGAGCGGCCCGTCGAAGGTGCGCCCCTCGCTCCACGGCACGTACTCGTGCGGGAACCACTCCTTGGCCAGGGTGAGGTGCCGGTCCAGGTTGCGGGCAACCACCGGCTCCAACTCGACGAGAAGTGCGGTCTGACTCAGTGTGGTGCTGACGGTCACGAGAAGCTCCCTACGGTGGCGTAACTTACGCTACCGTAGGTCCCCGCGGCCGTTAGCGCCAGTGGAGACACTCACCCGACCGTCGGCTTCAGGTCCGCCACGGGCGGCATCCACTCCTGAGCGACGGCCGTGACCTGCTCACCAGAGCGGATGTCCTTCACCTCGTCCGGCGCTCCCTCGACGCCCGGGAACCAGACGTACGGAATCCCCCGCCGCTCGGCGTAGCGGATCTGCTTACCGAACTTCGCCGCGCTCGGCGACACCTCCGTGGGCACGCCACTGCGGCGCAGGGCCTCGGCGACCCGGTTGCTGTCCGCCCGCCGCTCCTCGTTCGTGACCGCGACGAGCACGGCGGTCGGCACCTCCCGGGAGACCGACAACGCCCCCGCGCCGAAGAGCAACCCGAGCAGCCGGGTCACCCCGATCGAGATCCCCACACCGGGGTACGAGACCGCGCCCGCGCTGGCCAGGTTGTCGTACCGGCCGCCGGAGCAGATCGAGCCGAACCGCTCGTAGCCGCGCAGCTGGGTCTCGTAGACAGTGCCCGTGTAGTAGTCCAGACCGCGGGCGATGCGCAGGTCCGCCACGCAGAGGCCGGGCGAGTGCTCGGCGGCGGTCTCCACCACCCGGACCAACTCGTCGATGCCCTCGTCGAGCAGCGGGTCGCTCACCCCGAGCGCGCGGACGGCGTCCGCGAACGAGGCGTCCGGCGCGGAGATCTCGGCCAGCGCCAGACACGCCTTGGCCTGCGCCTCGCTCGCACCGGCGGTCTGGGCCAGCAGGTCGGCCACCTTCGCCGGGCCGATCTTGTCGAGCTTGTCGACAGCGCGCAGCGCCGCCTCCGGGTCGGTCAGCCCGATGCCCCGGTAGAAGCCCTCGCAGATCTTGCGGTTGTTGACCTGGATGGTCACCGGCGGAATCGGCAACGAGCGCAGGGCGTCCCCGATGACCAGAGGCATCTCGGCCTCGTGGTGCGGGGCCAGGGTGTCCCGGTCGACGATGTCGATGTCGGCCTGGACGAACTCCCGGTAACGGCCCTCCTGCGGCCGCTCACCCCGCCACACCTTCTGGATCTGGTAGCGGCGGAACGGGAAGGCCAACTTGCCGGCGTTCTCCAGCACGTACCGGGCGAACGGCACGGTCAGGTCGAAGTGCAGACCCAACTGGTCGTCGCCACCCGCGCCCTCCGCGTCGGCGTGCAACCGCCGGATCACGTAGACCTCCTTCGAGGTCTCGCCCTTGCGCAGCAGCTGGTCCAGCGGCTCCACCGCGCGGGTCTCCAGCGGCGCGAAGCCGTACAGCTCGAAGGTGGCCCGGATCCGGTCCAGCACGAACTGCTCGACCATCCGCTGACCGGGGGTCCACTCCGGGAAACCGGAGATGGGCGTGGGCTTGCTCATCGGCGTACTCCTTGCGGTTCCGCGCCCGCGGCGCGGTGGTGTCGTGGGTCCGCGCGCGGCGCGGAGAAGGTCTAGAGGCCCCGGGTGGGCGCCGCCGGTCGGCCGCCGCCGATCTGCGCCACCTCGACGAGGTACGGGTTGCTGACGCGCTCGCGACCGATGGTGGTGGCGGGCCCGTGGCCGGGCAGCACGACAGTGTCGTCGGCCAACGGAAGGATCTTGTCGCGCAGGCTGGTGAGCATGGCCGGCATGCTTCCGCCCGGCAGGTCGGTGCGACCGATCGACCCGGCGAAGAGGACGTCGCCGGAGAGGCACAGCTCGTCGGCCTCCCAGCCCGACCCGGCGCCCGGCAACCGGAACAGCACCGACCCGCCGGTATGGCCCGGCGCGTGGTCGACGGCGATCTCCAGACCGGCGAGGGTGAGTGTGGCGCCGTCGGTCAGCTCCGCCACGTCCTCCGGTTCGGTGTAGGTCAACCGGCCCCCGAAGAGCGACGTCAGGTCGCTGGAGAGCCCCTTGGACGGGTCGGCCAGCATCTCCCGGTCACCGGGGTGCACGTAGGCGGTGATGCCGCGCGCGCCGCAGACCGGCGCGACCGAGAAGGTGTGGTCGAGGTGGCCGTGGGTGAGCAGCACGGCGGCCGGATGCAGGCGGTGCTCGGCGAGCAGCGCGTCGAGCTGGCCGAGCACCCCGATGCCGGGGTCGACCACCACGCACTGCTCCCCCGGCGCGGTGGCGACCACGTAGCAGTTGGTGCCGAAGGCGTCCGCGGGAAAGCCGGCCACGAGCACGGGCGCTGTCCTCTCCGTCGAGCAGTCGTCGTCCTGCCCAGCAGCCTAACGGGCGTGCCCACCGACTTTGCCGCGTCCGCCTCAGGCACCCCGTAGGGCACAGTGACAACTCCCGATAAGCGCTGCTCGGGATGGGGTGGAACCTCGTACACCACATTCCCAGTCGCTAGCCGTACACTCTGGCGGGCGTGTGGCGCGACACACGTGACGCCCGGACGGGCCGGGACGCCCGGCCGCCGGCGACGACCAGGTGAAGGAAAGGGGAGCACGGGTGGCTTCCAGCAGGGACCGGCAGCGCAAACTGGCGCGGGCCAAGCTCGACCGGCAGATGGCTCGCCGGGCCGCCACCGTGCGGCGCCGTCGGCAGATCCAGGCCGGAGTCGGAGCCGCTCTGATCCTCGTGTTGGTGGTGGCCGGCTCGGCCTGGGCGCTCGGGGCGTTCGACTCCGACCCGAAGCAGAACACGGACGCGGCGGAGACCTGCATCTGGACGCCGCAGGACGCGACCGCCAACACCAACCTCAAGGACGTCGGCACGCCGGCGACCAAGGACCTGCCCACCGACGGCACCCGGACGATGACGGTGACCACCAACCAGGGCGCGCCGATCACCGCCGAGCTGAACCTGACCAACTCCCCGTGCGCGGCGGCGAGCATCGCCCACCTGGCGAGCCGGTCGTTCTACGACAACACGAAGTGCCACGAGATCACCGCGGACGGCGCGCTGCGCTGCGGCGACCCCAGCGGCACCGGCCTCGGTGGGCCTACCTACTCGTTCTACGACGAGGAACTGCCGACCGTGCCGTCGGCGTCCCCGTCTGCCAGCCCGGCCCCCGGCCAACCGCCGACGTACCCCAAGGGCACCGTGGCGATGATCTCCAACCCGCCGGGCAGCAACGGCAGCCAGTTCCTGCTCTTCTTCAAGGACTTCACCACCACCGACCCGAAGTTCCCGGTGATCGGCCGGGTGACCGGCGGGCTCGACGTGGTGGAGAAGATCGGCGCCCTCCCGACCGTGGACAATGGGACCGGAGCCAAGGTCAAGCCCACCACCGACGTGACGATCCAGAGCCTCACGGTCGGTGAGCCGGTCACCGGTGCGGCGCCGTCGGCCACCGGCGCTCCGGTCAGCAGCCCGAGCGCCGGCTGACCGGCCGCCACCACCCACCCAGTCGGCACTCAGCAGCAGACAGCCAGGAGGATCCAGGCGTGACGTCCACCAGAGAGCGGCAGCGCGCGGCGGCACGCGCCCGGCTCGAGAAGGAGATGGCCGAGCGCTCGGCCAAGGCCCGCAAGCGCCGGCAGACGCAGGCGATCGTCAGCGCGGGTGTCGCGCTGGTGCTCGTGGTCGCCGGCACCGTCTGGTTGGCGGTGAGCCTGGGCGGCGACGACGACAAGCCCGACACCACCGCGGCGGCGCCCGGGGCGTCCGAGTGCGCGTTCAACGCGCTGCCCACCGATCAGCGGCCCCCGCAGATCAAGGACGTCGGGCTGCCGAGCAACGAGCAGTCCGGCACCGGCGTGCAGACCATGACGATCGACACCAACCTCGGCCCGATCACCGCCAAGGTCGACCGTTCGCTGGTGCCGTGCACCGCCGGCAGCTTCACCTACCTCGCGGAGAAGAACTTCTTCGACAACACCAAGTGCCACCGCCTGGTGACCGAGGGCATCAAGGTGTTGCAGTGCGGTGACCCCAGCGCCACCGGCAACGGTTGGCGGGACACCGACGGCCAAGGCGGCCCGAGCTACCGCATGCAGGAGGAGAACCTCCCCACCGACAAGCGCCCGCCGTACCCGGAGGGTGTCATCGCGATGGCCAACTCCGGCCAGCCGGGCAGCACCGGCAGCCAGTTCTTCATCGTCTACGGCGACTCGCCGCTGGACCCGGCGTACACGGTGCTCGGCACCATCACCGGTGGTCTGGACATCGTCAAGGACGTGGCCAAGGCCGGTGACGACGGGGCGTTCGCCCAGCAGGCCGGTGGTGGCCACCCGAAGAAGGAGGTCGTCATCAAGGACCTCGCCATGAGCAACCCGCAGGGCTGACACCCGAGCAACGACGAAGCGCCCGCCGGCTGAGCCGGCGGGCGCTTCCGTTTACACGTCAGGCGCCGGAGGTCACCCGGTACGCGTCGAAGACGCCGTCGACCTTGCGGACCGTGGCCAGCAGGTGGCCCAGGTGCTTCGGGTCGGCCATCTCGAAGCTGAACCGGCTCACCGCCACCCGGTCGCGGGTCGTGGTGACGGTGGCGGAGAGGATGTTGACCCGCTCGTCGGAGAGCACCCGGGTGACGTCGGCCAGCAGCTTGTGCCGGTCCAGTGCCTCGACCTGGATGGCGACCAGGAACGTCGAGGCGGAGGTGAGCTTCCAACTCACCTCGACCACCCGCTCGCTCTGCGCCCGCAGGTCCTCGGCGTTGGCGCAGTCGTCGCGGTGCACGCTCACCCCGCCGGAGCGGGTGACGAAGCCGAACACCGAGTCCGGTGGGACCGGTGTGCAGCAGCGGGCCAGCTTGATCCAGACGTCGCTGACGCCCCGGACCACGACACCGGGGTCGCTGCTGCTCTGCCGGCTGCGCGGTGGCCGGGTGGCGACGGCGGTCTCGGCGATGTCCTCCGCCGCGCCCTCCTCGCCGCCGTACGCGGCCATCAGCTTCTGCACCACCGACTGCGCGGAGACCTGGCTGTCGCCGACGGCCGCGTAGAGCGACGCCACGTCGGCCAGGTGCAGGTCCCGTGCGATCGACATGAGCGCGTCGGAGGTGAGCATCCGCTGCAGGGGCATGCCCTGCTTGCGCATCGCCTTGACGATCGCGTCCTTGCCGGCCTCGATCGCCTCCTCGCGCCGCTCCTTGTTGAAGTACTGGCGGATCTTCGTGCGCGCGCGAGGGCTCTTGACGAAGCCCAGCCAGTCCTGAGTCGGGCCGGCGGTCTCGGACTTCGACGTGAAGATCTCGATCACGTCGCCGTTGGACAGCGTCGATTCCAGCGGCACCAGCTTGCCGTTGACCCTCGCGCCGATGCACTTGTGCCCCACCTCGGTGTGCACCGCGTACGCGAAGTCCACGGGCGTCGAGCCGGTCGGCAGCGGGATGACGTCACCCTTGGGGGTGAAGACGTACACCTCCTGGCTGGACAGGTCGAAGCGCAGCGCGTCCAGGAACTCGCTCGGGTCGGCCGCCTCACGCTGCCAGTCGAGCAACTGCCGCAACCAGGTCATCTCGTCGATGTGCGCCGGTGGGCCGACGATCTGAGTGCCCTTGTGCTCCTTGTACTTCCAGTGCGCGGCGATGCCGAACTCCGCGGTGCGGTGCATCGCGTACGTGCGGATCTGCATCTCCACCGGCTTGCCGGTGGGCCCGATGACAGTCGTGTGCAACGACTGGTACATGTTGAACTTGGGCATGGCGATGTAGTCCTTGAACCGCCCCGGCACCGGCTGCCAGTTGGCGTGGATCACACCAAGCGCCGCGTAGCAGTCCCGAACCGTGTCGACCAGGATCCGAACGCCCACCAGGTCGTAGATGTCGTTGAAGTCCCGACCCCGCACGATCATCTTCTGGTAGATCGAGTAGAGGTGCTTCGGCCGCCCGGTCGTCTCCGCCTTGATCTTGGCGGCCTTCAGGTCGGTCTGCACCTTCTGCGTCACCTGCCGCAGCAGCGCCTCACGCTGCGGCTGGTGCTCCCCGATCAGCCGGTTGATCTCCTCGTAGCGCTTCGGGAACAACGTGCCGAAGGACAGATCCTCCAGCTCCCACTTGATCGTGTTCATACCGAGCCGGTGCGCCAGCGGCGCCAGGATCTCCAGCGTCTCCTTGGCCTTCTGCTCCTGCTTGGGGCGGGGCAGGAAGGTCAGGGTGCGCATGTTGTGCAACCGGTCGGCCAGCTTGATCACCAGCACCCGCGGGTCCTTGGCCATCGCCACGACCATCTTGCGGATCGTCTCGGCCTTCGCCGCGTCACCCAGCTTGACCTTGTCGAGCTTCGTGACGCCGTCGACCAGCAGAGCGACCTCGCCGCCGAAGTCGGCGCGCATCTGGTCGAGCGTGTATTCGGTGTCCTCGATGGTGTCGTGCAACAGCGCGGCCACCAACGTGGTGGTGTCCATCCCCAGGTTGCCGAGGATCGTCGCCACGGCGAGCGGGTGGGTGATGTACGGGTCACCGGACTTGCGGTACTGCCCGGAGTGCCACCGCGCCGCCGTGTCGAAGGCGCGCTGGAGCAGCCGGGCGTCGGCCTTGGGGTGATTGTCCCGGTGGCTCGCGATGAGCGGCTCCAGCACCTCGCTGACCTGCGAGGTCTGCCAGGGCGCGTTGAACCGGGCCAACCGGGCCCGGACCCGCCGGCCGGTGGGCGCGTTGGACAGCCCGAAGCCCCCGCTGGGCGACGGGTCGATGCCCGCGTCCGTCGGGAACGGCACCACCACCCCGTCGGCGCCGGGCGACGCCTCGGCACTCGGCGGGGCGCTGATCGGGGAAGCCGTGCTCTCGCTCGCAGCCCTGGTGGAGCCGTTGCCGGTGCCCGTCACCCGGGCCGGCACGTCGCCTGTCCGGTCGGTCACCGAGCCGTCAGCGTCGCCTGTCGGGTGCACCGTGCCCTCCGCCGGAGGGACGACATCGTGGGACACCGGCCTCCTCACCGCTCGCCGGAAACACACCGACCGAACATCGGTCGGCCTGGTCTCGCCTCGCCGGACGTGTGCCGCCGGCTTCGGCAAAGGGCAATGCTACCCGCACGGACGGCCCCCTGCCGCTCCGCCGGACGGTCGGCACCGCCTTCACCTCGACGGATCCGGCACCAAACGGTCGCCGGCGCGTCGACCGGCTCAAACGGTCAGCAGGGCGTGAACGGGACGCTGCGCCAACCGCTCCCGCCCACCGAGAAACCCGAGCTCCAGCAGCACTGTGAAGCCGGTGACGGTCCCGCCGGCCCGCTCGACCAGATCCAGCGTCGCCTCGGCGGTGCCGCCGGTGGCCAGCACGTCGTCCACCACCAGCACCCGGTGCCCGGCCGTGAAGGCATCCTCGTGCACCTCCAGGGTGGCCTCGCCGTACTCCAGGGCGTAGGAGGCCGAGTGCGCCGGGCGGGGCAGCTTGCCCGCCTTTCGCACCGGCACCACTCCCACCCCGGCGGCGTACGCGACGGCCGCGGCGACGACGAAGCCGCGCGCCTCGATGCCGACCACCACGTCGAAGGCGTCCCGCCCGTGGTACGCGACGATCCCGTCGACCACCTCGCGGAAGACCTTCCCGTCGGCGAACAGCGGCATCAGGTCCTTGAACAGGACGCCGGGCTTCGGGAAGTCGGGCACGTCCAGCACCCGGCTGGCGACCAGTCGGGCGGTCTCCGGACCGCTGTCCCCGCGCGCCTCGGTGCTGTGGGTCTCCGTCACGGCTGTCTCGTTTCCCTTCGACGACGAACGGCGTCCGGCAACAGCATGCCGGACGCCGTTCGGGTGTTCCCGTTCGGGTGTTTCGGTCAGGTCAGCGCCGCTTGGCGCCACCCGGCCGGTTGCCGCCGCCACCCGGGCGACCGCCCCGGGCGCCGGTCGGCCGCTTGCCCGCCGGCCGTGCGCCCACCTTCGGGGCGGCGCCGGCCAGCGCCGCGGCGTCCGGGTCGAGCGGCTCGTCGGTCACGTCGGCCTGGGCCGGGCTCGCCGCACCCTTGCCGGTGACCTCGCCCCGGGCAATCGCGCCCCGGCGGGTCAGGACGCGCTTGTTGTGCGCCTGGATCCGCGGGTCGTAGTTCTTCAGCAGCGCCAGCAGCGGCGTAGCCACCAGGATGGAGGTCAGGAACGCCACCGCCATACCGACGAACAGCACCAGACCGAGGTCCTTCAGCGTGCCGGCGCCGAGCAGGCCGGCACCGATGAAGAGCAGACCGCCGACCGGCAGCAGCGCGACCACCGAGGTGTTCAACGACCGCATCAGGCTCTGGTTGACGGCCAGGTTGGCCGCCTCGCCGTACGTCTGGTTGTTGTTCGCGGTGATGCCCCGGGTGTTCTCCTGGACCTTGTCGAAGACCACCACCACGTCGTAGAGCGCGAAGCCCAGGATGGTGAGGAAGCCGATGATCGTCGACGGGGTGACCTCGAAGCCGACCAGCGAGTAGATGCCGGCGGTGAGGACCAGGTTCATGATCAGCGAGGAGACCGCGGCGACGGCCATCCGCCACTCGAAGCGCAGGATCAGGTAGACCATCACCAGCGCGATGAAGATGACCAGACCGAGCACGGCGCGCTCGGTGACCTGGCTGCCCCACGCCTCGCTGACCTGGTTGCCGCTGATCTGGTCCTCGCTGATGCCGAGGTCCTGGGCGATCTGCGCCTTGACCGCGTTGGCCTGCTCGGCGCTGAGCTGCCCGGTACGCAGCTCGTAGGAGTCGCCACCGGGGCCGCCGACCTTCTGCGCGGTGACCACGTGGGCACCGGTGTTCTCCGCGGCGAGAGCCGCGTCCACCTCCCGCTCGGCGTCGTCCAGGGTGCCGACGCTCGCCGGCACCTGGAACGAGTTACCGCCGGCGAACTCGATGCCCAGGCTGAAACCGCGGATCGAGAAGCTGAGGATCGCGATCAGGACCAGAACCCCGGCGACGCCGAACCAGAGCTTGCGCCGGCCGACGATGTTGAGACCGGCCTCACCGTTGTAGAGACGGCTCGCCAGACCGTTTTGAGCCATCTCAGGCCTCCTTGGCGCGCGGGTTGCGGGGCTGCTGAGTCGGCTGGTTGCGAGCCGGGAGTGCCCGGCCCAGACCGCTGACCCGCGGGGACAGGAACGCCCGGGTCCGGGCGAACATCGTCATGATCGGGTGGCGGAAGAGGAAGACCACGACCAGGTCCAGCACGGTGGCCAGACCGAGCGCGAAGGCGAAGCCCTTGACCGTGCCGACCGACACCACGTAGAGCACCACAGCGGAGAGCAGGGTGATCGCGTTGGCCGAGATGATCGTCCGGCGGGCCCGGATCCAGGCGCGGGGCACCGCGCTACGCGGGCTGCGCCCCTCCCGGATCTCGTCCTTCAATCGTTCGAAGTAGATGACGAACGAGTCCGCCGCTACACCTAGTGAGACGATCATGCCGGCGATGCCGGCGAGGGTGAGCGTGAAGCCGATCTGCCGGCCGAGCACCACCAGCGCGCCGAAGACCAGCAGCGCGGAGAGGATGAGGCTCAGGAAGATCACCGAGCCGAGCAGCCGGTAGTAGAAGAACGAGTAGATGATGACCAGCAGCATGCCGATGCCGGCAGCGAGCAGACCGGCACGCAGGTGGCTTGCGCCGAGCGTGGCGGTGACGTTCTGCGCCTCCTGCTGCTTGAAGGTCACCGGGAGCGCGCCGTAGCGGAGCTGGCCGGCGAGCGCGCTGGCGTCCTTCTGGTTGAAGTTGCCGGTGATCTGGGAGTTGCCGGTCAGCACACCCTGGATCTCCGGAGAGGAGACGATCTCGTTGTCCAGCACGACGGCCACCCGGCACTTGCCGTCCTGGCCCAGCGCGGTCGCGTCGCAGGCCTGGCCCTCGTTGTTGAACGACTCGCGGGTCAGCGCGGTCCACTTGCTCTGACCGTCGCCGGTGAAGTCCAGGCTGACGACCCAGGAGTTGGTCTGGTCGAGCACCGCGTCGGCGTCGTCCACGTCGGTGCCGAGCACCTTGGCCTGGTCGAGCAGGTACTTCGAGGCGCCGCCCTCGCAGGCGACGACCTGCTGCTTCGGGTCGGAGATCGACGCCGGCGGGCGCTTGTCGAGCTGCGTCGGGCAGCCGATCGTCGGCACGTTGAACTGCATCTGCGCCGGCAGCACCGCCACCTCCTGCGGCGACAGCGTGCCGAACGGCTTGAGCTTGTCACCGAGGGACGGGTCGGCGGTCAGGTCGGCCGGGGCCTGCAGCCCGTTGGCGGCCTGCCAGGCGGCGGCGCCGACCTTCTGCTCGACGGCCTTGCGCTGCTCCTCGATGCTGGCCGACACCGGCTCTGCGCTGGCGCTCGGCGTCGGCGTGGCGGCGCTCGGCGAGGCGGACGCGGAGGGCGTCGGCGTGGCGCTGGGCGACGCGGGGGCCATTCCGCCCTGACCGCCGCTGGGCGACGACGTCGCCTTCGGCGCACCGCTGCCCGACGGGGTCGGGGTCGCGCCGCCGGACGGGGTCGGAGCGGCACTGCCCGACGGGGTCGGCGTGGCGGCCGGCGGCGCGGCGATCGTCCCGCTGCCGTCCGCCGCCTTCAGCACCTTGCGGAAGCGCAGCTCGGCCGCGCTGCCCACCTCGTCGAGGTTCCGGTTCTCACCGGGCAGGGAGATGACGATGTTCCGGTTGCCCTCGGTGACCACCTCGGCCTCGGCAACGCCGAGCCCGTTGACCCGGTTCTCGATGATCTGCCGGGCCTCCTCGAGGTTCTCCGCCGTCGGCGGCTTGCCGTCGATGGAGTTGGTCGCCTCCAGCGTCATCCGGGTGCCGCCGATCAGGTCCAGGCCGAGCTTTGGCTCGAGCCGGTCCTTGAAGCTGCCGTTGGCGCCGGCGAAGAACACCAAAAGATAGAGGACCACGAAGATGAACCCGAGCACGGCGAGCTGCCGCCCGGGGCGCATCTGTCCCTGAGGTGGTGCCACGGCTGTCCTGTCTCCCTGTACGGTCGCGCCGCTCTGCGCAGCGACGGCGGTGTCGGGCCGGTGATCCCGCCCGACGGGTCTGCCTTGAGCCGACGAGATGCCGGCACGAGGACCGGGCGGCGTGCATCGCCGACGGTCACGGGAACGTGCCGACGCCCGGCGTCGACCCAACTATCCAGTTTTCACGTCTCGTCCGCTGCCCCGTCGGGGGCGGTGACCCGGAAGGCGGGTGGGCCGGCCGTACGCCGGACCACCACCCCGGGAGAAGACGGTCAGTCCTTGGCGGTGTCCGCGTCCTCGGTGACCGGCTCGCTCGGCAACTCCGCGCGGGTGACGACCCGGGCGATGGCCGGACGGGCGTAGCGGGTCTGCACGCCAGGTGCGACCTCGATCAGGACGGTGTCGTCCTCGATGCCGGTGACCGTGCCGTAGAGCCCACCGATGGTCACGACCTCGTCGCCGGGGCCGAGGTTGGACTGCATCGCCTCCGCCTCTTTGCGGCGCTTCTGCTGGGGCCGGATCATCATGAAATACATGACACCGAAGAGCAGGGCGATCATCAGGATCGGCGTGAAACCGCCGGCCCCGCCACCCGCTGCTGCGTAATGCACGGTTACTGACCTTCCCTTGGCCGCCTTCCCGGCACCCGGGGGTGCCGGAGCGGAGGCGGATTCTCACGTCCTGTACAGACCGCGGCGAAGTCTAAACCCTGCACCTGAGAACACCGAATGCGGCACAGATCACGTTCACATCACGCCTGATCGGTATCCAAGGAGAACAGATCGGGCACCGGCGGACTATCTGCACCAAATGTACCATTCGGCGGAGTTCGCCCCAGATGCCGCCAAGCTGCCTCCGTAGCCACCCGCCCCCGTGGCGTACGGGCCAACAGACCAGCCCGGACCAGGAACGGCTCGCAGACCTCCTCCACCGTGTCCGGCTGCTCCCCCACCGCCACCGCCAGTGTGGACAGGCCCACCGGACCTCCCCGGAACGAGTCGACCAACGCGGTCAACACCGCGCGGTCCAGCCGGTCCAGACCGAGCGCGTCCACGTCGTACACCGTCAACGCGGCACGGGCGGTCTCAAGATTGACCACCCCGTCGGCCCGCACCTCCGCGTAGTCCCGGACGCGGCGCAACAACCGGTTGGCGATCCGGGGCGTGCCCCGGGACCGTCCGGCGACCTCGGCGGCGCCCTCGGCGGTGATCGGCACGCCGAGGATCCGCGCCGAACGGTGCAGCAACGTCTCCAGATCAGCCGGGGCGTAGAAGTCGAGGTGCGCGACGAAACCGAACCGGTCCCGCATCGGCCCGGTCAACAGGCCCGAACGGGTCGTCGCACCGACCAGGGTGAACGGTTCGACGTCCAACGGGATCGCCGTCGCCCCCGGACCCTTGCCGACCACCACGTCGACCCGGAAGTCCTCCATCGCGCTGTAGAGCAACTCCTCCGCCGGCCGCGCGATGCGGTGGATCTCGTCGATGAAGAGCACGTCGCCCTCGGCGAGACTCGTCAGGATGGCCGCCAGATCACCGGACCGCTCGATGGCAGGGCCGCTGGTCACCCGGATGCCCGCACCCAACTCGGCGGCGACGATGTTGGCCAGACTCGTCTTGCCCAGCCCCGGAGGGCCGGAGAGCAGGATGTGGTCCGGCGGCGAACCCCGGCGCATCGCGCCCTGCAACAACAGGTCGAGCTGGTCGCGTACCCGGTCCTGGGCAATGAACTCGGCCAACCGCTTCGGCCGGACCGTCGCCTCCGCGTCCCGGTCGGCGTCGCTGACGTACGCCGAGACGAGCCCGTCGGTCTCGCTCACCGGGTACGACCGAGCAGGCGGATGGCCTGCTTGAGCAGGACCGGTACCGGCGGCGTCGGACCGTCGATCGTCTCCGCCACGGCGGCCACCGCCTGATCGGCCTGACCGGCCGTCCAGCCCAGCCCGACGAGTGCCTGCCGGACCTGGTCCGGCCAGGCGCCGCCGGTCACGCCGGCCGCACCGTCGGCGCCGATCGGCACCGGACCGATCCGGTCGCGCAGCTCCAGCACCAGACGCTCGGCACCCTTCTTACCGATGCCGGGCACCCGGGTCAGCGCCGCCGTGTCGGCGTTGGCGATCGCCTTGCGTACCGCGTCCGGGGTGTGCACCGCCAGCACCGCCTGGGCCAGGCGCGGGCCCACCCCACTCGCGGTCTGGAGCAGCTCGAACAGCGACTTGGCGTCGTCGTCGGCGAAGCCGTAGAGGGTCAGCGAGTCTTCCCGCACGATGAGGCTGGTGGCGAGCCGGGCGACCTGGCCGACCCGCAGGTCCGCGAGCGTCCCCGGGGCGCAGTGCACGGCCAGACCGACACCGCCGACCTCGATCACAGCCTGGTCCGGACCCGTCGCGGTCACCGTGCCGCGCACGCTGGCGATCATCGTGCTCCTCCTCGTCGTGCCCGATCGGCCGCCGCCGCCAACTTCGAGCGGGTTCCGCCACGCCAGATATGGCAGATCGCCAACGCCAGCGCGTCGGCGGCGTCGGCCGGCTTCGGTGGCTCGGCCAGCCGCAGCAACCGGGTCACCATCGCGGTCATCTGCGCCTTGTCGGCCTGACCGGAACCGGTCACGGCCGCCTTCACCTCACTCGGGGTGTACGTCTGCACGGGCAACCCGGCGCGCGCCCCGGCCAACACGGCGATGCCGCTGGCCTGCGCGGTCCCCATCACCGTCCGCACGTTGTGCTGGCTGAACACCCGCTCGACGGCGACGCTCTCCGGCTGGTGCTCCGCGACCAGCTTGGTCAACGACTGGTCCAGGTGCAGCAGGCGCAGCGGCAAATCATCGGCCGGGTCGGTGTAGACCACGTAGTACGCGACCAGAGTGCAGGGCCTCCCGGGGACACCCTCGACCACGCCCACACCACACCGGGTCAACCCCGGGTCGACACCGAGCACGCGCACGCCGCCTCCTCCCCCAGCCGTCAGCAGTACGTGTGTTCGACACCCTAACCGTCGCCCTTCCCGCCAGCCCCACGGGACACGCCCTCCGCACCCCGCACCCCGCACCCCGCGCCCAAGATCCGCGCAATGTCCCGGATGGTGCTGCCTCCGGGTCGCGGGAGGCAGCACCATCACCGTTGTTGCGCGGATCTTGAGGACGGAGGCCTTCGCTGGCCGGCCGGGAGTGGGGTCGGAACGCCCGCAGCCGTCAAGGTCACGCTCGATCCAGGATGTAGTGGCCACGGAACGCCGGGATGCCACTACATCCTGGATGTTGCGCGATCTCACGGCGCACGCGGCGATCTTGCGGCGCGGCGCGGCGGGCGGGCGGCGAGGGCAGGTGGGCAGCGGGTGGCGAGGGCACAGCGAGCCACACAGCTTCGGCCTGGAGTATGTGTCGCCGACCCATGTGCCGGGGAGGGCACAGCTCGTAACTTCTTGCGCCATGACGGCAGAACCCGTGGCGGTCCCCCACGTCGTACAGGTTGACCTCGCTGGCCGGACCGCCCTGGTGACCGGGGGTGGCAGTGGCATCGGGCGGGCGTGCGCCCTGCGGCTGGGTGCGGCCGGCGCGAAGGTGCTCGTGGTGGACCGCAACCTGGAGGCGGCAAAGGCGGTGGCCGCCGAGGCTGGCGGCCGGGCCGAGGGTGTGGACCTGTCCGACGCGGCGGCGGTGGACCGCCTCGACGTGGACGTGGACATCATCGTGAACAACGCCGGGCTTCAGCACGTCGCGCCGCTTCAGGACTTTCCGGTCGAGCGCTTCGAGTACATCCAGCGGGTCATGGTGGAGGCGCCGTTCCTGCTGATCCGCCGGGCTCTGCCCCACATGTACGCCCGGGGTTGGGGTCGTGTCGTCAACATCTCCTCGGTGCACGGGTTGCGTGCCTCGCCGTACAAGGCTGCGTACGTCTCGGCCAAGCACGCTCTGGAAGGGCTGTCGAAGGTGGTCGCCCTGGAGGGCGCCGCGCACGGGGTGACGGCCAACTGCATCAACCCGGCGTACGTGCGCACGGCGCTGGTGGAGAGCCAGATCGCCGACCAGGCGGTCAGCCACGGCATCGACGAGACCGAGGTGATCGAGAAGATCATGCTGGCCCGGGCCGCGATCAAGCGACTGATCGAGCCGGAGGAGGTGGCCGAGCTGCTGGCGTACCTCTGCTCGCCGCCCGCGGCGTTCATCACCGGCGCGTCGATCGCCCTCGACGGGGGCTGGACGGCCAACTAGTGGGCCCGAGCACAATGTCGACCATGTCATCGCCGGTGGAGTTCCTGGAACTGCTCGCGCGGGAGGCCGCGGCGGTCGAGTTCGAGGGGCCGTTGGTGGCCGCGCGCGCCGCCGGGTTGCCGCCCGATCGGCTGGCCGAGCTGGAGCAGGCCAGGTCGGTGGCGTTGCGGGTACGCGCGTTGTTGGAGCGCCGCCGCCGCCGCGAGACGGAGCTGTCCGGCCTGTACGACACGGTCAGCGACCTGGCCGGGCTACGTGACCTGGACGACGTGCTGCGGGCGATCGTGCACCGGGCCCGCAATCTGCTCGGCGCCGACGTGGCCTATATGACGTTGAACGACGACGAGCGCGGCGACACCTACATGCGGGTGACCGACGGGTCGGTCTCGGCCCGGTTCCAGCGGCTCCGGTTGCCGATGGGTGCCGGCCTCGGTGGCCTGGTGGCCCAGTCCGGGGCTCCGTACGTCACCGCGAACTACGGCGAGGACGCGCGCTTCCACCACACCGGCGAGATCGACGCCGGGGTCGGGGAGGAGGGCCTCGTCGCGATCCTCGGGGTGCCGCTGCGGCTCGGCTCCACCTCGATCGGTGTGCTCTACGCGGCGAACCGTTCGGCCCGGCCGTTCGTCCGGGAGGAGGTGGCGCTGCTGGTCTCCCTCGCCGCGCACGCCGCGGTGGCGATCGACACCGCCCGGCTGCTGACCGAGACCCGCTCGGCGTTGGCCGAGTTGTCGGCGGCGAACACCACCATCCGGGCGCACAGCAGCTCGGTGGAGCGGGCGGCGGCGGCACACGACCGGATGACGGCGCTGGTGCTGCGCGGCGGCGGTGTGGAGGACGTGGCGGCCGCGGTGACCGAGGTGCTGGGCGGCGCGCTGCTGGCGCTGGACGCCGAGGGCCGACTGCTGGCCCGGGTGGGCGAGATCGACGAGCCGGACCGGGCGGACATCGTCGAGGCGGTGGCGGCGTCGCGCACCGAGGGGCGCAGCGTGCGCCGCAGCCCGCTCTGGTACGCGGCGGTGGTGGCGGGAGCGGAGAACCTGGGTGCCCTGGTGCTGCGTCCGGACGACGAGCTGGTCGACGCCGATCAGCGGATCCTGGAGCGCGCCGCGCTGGTGACCGCGCTGTTGCTGTTGTTCCGTCGGACGGTCGCGGAGGCGGAGGGTCGGGTCCGTGGCGAGCTGCTGGACGACCTGATCGCCCGCCCGCTGCGGGACACCGACGCGTTGCGCAGCCGGGCCCGTCGGCTCGGGGTCGACCTGGACGCGCCGCACGTGCTGGTGGCGGTGGGCGACGACGCGATCGCCGCGACCGGCTCGGCTCGGCAGCGGGTGCTGTCCTGGGCCACCACGTACGCCTCGGCGCGCGGCGGACTGGCGGCGGCGCGCGACGGCCGGGTGGTGCTGATGCTGCCCGGGCAGGACGCGGGTGGCAGCGCTCGCGCGGTGGCCCGGGACCTGTCCCGGGTGACCGGCCGTCCGGTGACCGCCGGGGCGAGTGGCCCGTCGAACGGCCCGGGGGCGCTGGCCGCCACGTTCCAGGAGGCGGACCGGTGCCTGACCGCGCTGGGTGCCCTGGGCCGCGCCGGTCAGGGTGCGAGCACTGCGGAACTGGGGTTCGTCGGGTTGCTGCTGGGGACGGTGGGTGACCGGGGCGAGAAGGACGTGACCCAGTTCCTCAGCGCCACCGTGGGGCCGGTGGTCGACTACGACGCCCGGCGCGGAACGGCTCTGGTGAAGACGTTGGAGGCGTACTTCGGGGTGGGTGGCAGCCTGGCCCGGGCCGCCGAGCAACTGCACGTGCACGTCAACACGGTGACCCAGCGGCTGGAGCGGGTGGGGCAGTTGCTCGGCGCCGACTGGCAACGGCCCGACCGGGCGTTGGAGGTGCAGCTCGCGCTGCGCCTGCACCGGCTGCGCGCCCCGGCCGGCTGACCGCGCCACCGGACCAGACTCCGGGCCCGGCGTGGAGAGCCACGCCGTGCCCGGTACGCCGGGTCAGCGGGCGCGGATGCCCTCCAGTACGGCGTCGACGACCCGCTCGGGCAGGGTCTGCTCGTCCAGGTCCGGATTCCACTGCAGCACCCGCTGGATCAGCATGGGCCCGGTGAGCAGTGCCATCGTCACCTCCACGTCGATGTCGGCGCGGAGCACACCCTCGTCGATGCCGCGTCGCAGCACTTCGCGCATCAGCTGCCGCCGGGGCGAGATGATGTTCTGGTAGAGCTGGAACTGGTCCGCGCTGCGGTTCACGGCGGGTGCCAGGCAGGGCATGATCTTCGCCGCTCGCGGGTCGACGTTCTTGCCGATCGCGCCGACCAGCAGCACCAGGTCGTCACGGACGGAGTGACCGGCCGGCTGCGCCATGACGCCCTTGAGTCGCCGCAGCGCGTCGAGCAGCAGGGCGTCCTTGCCGGCCCAGCGGCGGTAGATGGTGGCCTTGCCGACCCCGGCACGGGCGGCGATGGCCTCGATCGAGAGCGCCTCGATGGTGCTGCCCTCGGCGAGCAGGTCGAGGGTGGCTTCGATGATCGCCTCGTCGGCGCGGATGCTCCGCGGTCGCCCGGGCGACCGCGGAGCATCGGCAGTGGACGTCATGTCCGACATTCTCCCCGAACCTATGCCGTGCCGGCCAACTCGGGCTCGGCGACCGGGGCCGCCGGCGCGAGGCTGGTGTCCTCCCGACCGGGCATCCAGCGCAGCACCACGATGATTCCGAGCGCGGCGATGATCCCGGAGAGCCCGGCCGCCCAGTGCATGGCGGTGACGAAGGCGTCGTTGGCGGCCGAGATCAGCGCCGGCGCCGCCGGGCCGAGCTGGCCCGCCGCCGCGTACGCCCCGGAGATCGACTCGTTGGCCGCGTCGCGGGCACCCGTGGGCAGCCCGGTCAGCGCGTCACCGATGTCGCTGCGGTAGACCGCGGAGAGCACCGAGCCGAGGACCGCGACACCGAGCGCGCCGGCCACCTGACGGATGGTGTTGCTGACCGCGGAGCCGACACCGGCCTTCTCGCGCGGCAGCGCCGACATGATCGACTCGGTGGCCGGCGGCATGATGTTGGCCATCCCGGCGCCCTGGATGAGGAAGACGAGCAGCACGATCCAGATCGGGGTGGAGGCGCCGATGAAGACGAACGCGGCGAGCGAGATCACGGTCAGCGCCAGCCCCACGGTGGCGACGGCCTTGCCGCCGTAGCGACGGACCATCGCGGCGCTGCGGGGCGCGAAGATCAGCTGGGCGCCGGCGAAGGGCAGGAAGAGCAGACCGGTCTGCAGCGGGCTGTAGCCCCGCACCAGCTGCAGGTAGAACGAGCCGAAGAACATGGAGCCCATCGCGGCGAAGAACACCAGGCCGACGATGGCGACCGGGGCGGCGAAACGGGGCACCTTGAACAGTCGGACGTCCAGCGACGGGTGGTCGCTGCGCCGCTCGTGCTGGACGAACCAGGCCAGCACGGCGATGCCGACGAGGATCGAGCCCCAGGCCATCGGACGGTCGAAGCCGTGCTCACCGCCGTCGATGATGCCGTAGGACAGGGCGACCAGACCGACCACGGAGAGCAGGACGCCGAGCACGTCGACGCGGCCCGGGCGTGGGTCACGCGACTCGGGGACCAGCAGGGCCACCAGGACCACGCCGGCGACGACCACCGGCACGTTGATCAGGAAGACCGAGCCCCACCAGAAGTGCTCCAGCAGCGCGCCGCCGAGGATCGGGCCGATGGCCACGGCGAGACCGACAGCGCCGGCCCAGACACCGATGGCCCGGCCACGCTCACGCGGGTCGAAGACGTTGGAGATGATCGACAGGGTCACCGGCATGATGGCCGCGCCGCCGACGCCCATGAGGGCGCGGGCCGCGATGAGCTGGCCAGGGCTCTGGGCGTACGCGGAGAGCAGCGACGCCAGGCCGAACAGCGCCAGACCGACCATCAGGAAGCGCTTGCGGCCGGCGCGGTCGCCGAGAACTCCGAAGGTGAACAGCAGCCCGGCGAAGACCAGCGTGTAGGAGTTGATGGCCCACTCCAGCTGACCCTGGCTGGCGCCGAGGCCGTGCACCGGGTCGGCCAGGGTGCGCAGGGCCACGTTGAGGATCGTGTTGTCGAGGACGACCACGAGGAGGCTGATCACCAGCACCCCCAGGATCGCCCACCTCCTCGGGTGGCCCGTGTTGTTGTGCAGCTCCATGCCTGGTTTCCCCCCACGCTTCACCCGCGGCGCAATACGATACGGGTCAGACTCGTAACGTGGGTCAGCCTACGACCCCCATTAACGATACGGCACCGATCCGTATCGTATGTGGTGGGCATCACGCCCCGCAGGCACGTCCAGACAGGCGGCGACCGCAGCCGGCAGCGAGCCGAGGTGCGCCGCCGGCCGGGTGAGCGGCTCGATCCAGCCCGGCCCGGCGCCGTACACCCGCAGGCAGGGGAAGTCCCGGGCGAAGCGCACCAGCCGGTACGCGCGGCCGGTGACCGGCGTCTGCGACCAGAGCACGACGGTGTGCGGGCGCGCGCGGTGGACCGCGCTGGTCAGCGCCGGCCAGGGCAACGTCGAGCCGAGATTCAGACAGCCGCGACCCTGCTCGCGCAGCGCGGCCGCCAGCGCCTGCAGCCCGAGGCTGTGGGCTTCCCTCTCGACGCCGGCCAGCAGCACCCCACCGGCGGGCAGTGGGCGGCCCGGTTCGCGCCGGTACACGTCGAACGCGACCCGGACACCCTCGGTGAGAGCGTGCTCGACGACGAGCTCCGCAGCCGTCCGCCCCGGCAGCCGAGCCAGCAACGGGCGGCAGACCTGCTCCCAGAGCGCCGGCACGCCCCACGCCTCCGCCAATTCCAGCACCAGCGTGGCGACACCGTGACCGTCCAGGTCCTCGGCCGCCAACAGGACCTGCTTGTGCGCGATCTCCACAGCCTCGGCCGGCATCGGATCGGTCAGCACCAGACGTACCCCCGGGTAGATGGTTTCCACCCGGGATTCGCTGAAACAACGCGCGGTGGATGCGCCGTCGCGGATTTAACCAGCGGCGGACCGCGCGGGGTCGAAGACCGTCGATGGCGTCGGCATCCGGCGGGCGGTGGACGTGCGGGAACTCCACTCCCGCACGCCGCCGGCTTGACCGGGTCTCCTAGGTTGATGATCCACACAGCCCAGCGGAAGGTCCCACCCCATGCCCGTCGGCTTCACCATGGCGATCGTCTTCGCCGTCGCCCTGGCGGTCAGCGCCGTCCTGGCCCTGGTCGCCCCCGCGCGGCCGTTGAAGCGGACGGCCGCCCTCGCGGCGCTCGTCTTCCTCGCCCTCACCCTGCTCGTCGGCGTCACCGCGAGCGCCCACTCGGTGCCCATCCGCTCGGTCGGCATCGTCACCAGCTTCGGCAAGCCCACCGGCGAGGTGACCGGCTCGGGGCTGAAGTGGGTGGCGCCGTGGCAGAAGGTCGGCGAGTGGGACGCCGGCCGGCAGAAGTACGACCACATCGGCGGGAACAACTGCGTACGCGTCCGCACCGGCACGCTCGCCGACGCGTGCGTCGAGGTGCTCGTCGAGTGGCAGGTCAAGCCGGAGAACGCGCCGAAACAGTTCATGGACTACAAGGGAGACTTCGGCAGCTTCCGAGGCCAGCGGGTGGGTGTGCAACTCGACAGCGCGGTCAACGACGCGTTCGCCGCGTACAACCCGCTCGAGAAGATCGACGCGCAGACCGGTGACCTCAACGTCGACCTGAAGCCGTTCGCGACGAACATCAAGACCAGCGCGGAGACCCGGCTCGCCACCGACGTGGACATCCTCTCGGTGACCATCACCCGGGTGAACCACGACGACAAGACCGAGGGCAACATCAAGGCGTTCCAGGACAAGCTGGCCCAGACCCGCAACCTGGAGCAGGACCGCAAGAACGCCGAGATTTCCAAGCAGATCACCGAGACCAATGCGAAGGTCGACAAGGTGACCCGCTGTCTGGAGATCGCGGAGAAGAACGGCGCCAACCCGGGCCTCTGCATCAACCCGGGCATCGTCACCGGCAAGTGACGGCCGCCCGAGAGGAGAGCATCATGACCGACGCCACCGTGCGAGGCCCGCAGCCTCGGCGAGGGACGATCCAGCGGATGGACAACGTCGCCATCGTCGTCGACGACCTCGCCGCCGCCGTGGCGTTCTTCGTCGAACTCGGACTTGAGCGGGAAGGCGAGGCGACAGTCGAGGGCAGCGCGGTGGATCGCCTCGTCGGCCTTGCGGGAGTCCGCTCGGACATCGCGATGATGCGCACCCCGGACGGCCACGGACGGGTCGAGCTGACCAGATACCAGACGCCGCCCAGCCGAGAGGGTGACCCGCGCGCGCCGACGAACACGCTGGGCGCCCATCGCATCATGTTCGCCGTCGACGACATGGACGACATCCTCGACCGCCTGCGCCCGCACGGGGCCGAACTCATCGGCGAGCTGGTGCAGTACGAGAACAGCTACCGGCTGTGTTACCTGCGCGGCCCCGCCGGCATCGCCATCGCACTGGCCGAGCAGACCGGCTAACGCCCCACGGGATCGCGACTGGACACCGCAGCCGGGCCGGCTACGGCGTCCAGTCGCGCCGGAGCAGCCCGTAGATCACCATGTCCGCGAAGCCGTCGCCGTCGTACTCGCGCTCCCGCTGGGTGCCTTCGTGCGTGAAGCCGCACGCCTCCGCGGTCCGCCGCATGGCCGTGTTGCTGGCCAGTGTCTCCAACTCCAGACGGCGCAGGTTGCGGTTGCGGAAGCCGTACCGGCAGAGCAGCCGGATCACCTCGGTCCCGTACCCCTGGCCACGTGCCTCGGGTAGCAGTGAGATGCCGAGGTGGGCGTACTGGTTGAACGCGCTGATACCCCACAGCACGCTGCCACCGAGGAACGTGCCGTCGGCCACGGTCTCCGCCACCAGCGACACATTGGCCTGGCCGTCGGGCGGGTCGGTGACCTTCTTCTCCAGCCGGGCCCGGATCTGGCCGACGTGCGGCGGCAGGAACGGCTCGCCGTCGGTGACCAGGTGCAACTCGGGATCCCCGTACAGACGGAACATGTTCGGCGCGTCGTCGGGAGTGGGCGGGCGCAGTCGGACCCGCTCGGTGGCGAACATGCCGCGACGCTAACAGCCGCCACGCAGACCCACGACCCGGTTTCGGCCGGACGCTCAGTCCAGTGTGACCACCCAGCGAGCGCCCTCGCCCCGCGCCAGCCGATCGAACGCCATGGGTGCCTCGTCCAGCGGGATCGTGCCGCTGACCAGCACACGCAGATCCAGCGCGCCGTCGGCGAGGGCGGCGGCCAGCACCGGCACCTCCCGGTCCGGGTCGGACGAGCCGTAGACCGAGGAGCGCAGGGTACGGGCAGAGTGGAAGATGTCCAGCGCGCCGAGGCTGACCATGTCGTCCTTGGCGCCCATGCCGACCACCGTCACCGCTCCCCCGCGCCGGGTGAGCCGCCAGGCGGCGCGGATGGTGGCGGCCCGGCCGACGCACTCGAACGCGTGGTCGACGCCCCGGCCTTCGGTACGGGCCCGGATCTCCTTGGAGAGCCGGTCGTCGGAGAGCAGGAAGTCGGTCGCGCCTGCGGCGAGCGCGAGGTCGCGCTTGGCCTCGGCGACGTCGACGGCGAGGATCGTGGTGGCACCGGCCCGGCGGGCGGCGGCCAGGACGGCGAGGCCGACCCCACCGAGCCCGACCACTGCCACACTCTCACCAGGTGCCACCCGGGCCGTGTTGCCGACCGCGCCGACGCCCGTGAGCACCGCACAGCCGAGCAGGGCGGCCTGCGCGGGCGGCAACCCGGCCGGGATCGGGATGACGGCGCGTTCGGGCACCACCACCGCCTCGGCGAGCGCGCCGAGGCCGAGGGTCAGGTGCAGCGGTACGCCGTCGTCGGTCTCGCCGCGGGGCACGGTCGGGGCCGTGGTGGCGGCGCAGAGCCACGGCTCGCCACGTCGGCACCACCAGCAGGCCCGGCAGGCCGGCGCCCAGTTGAGGACCACCGGGGTGCCGACGGCCAGCTCCACGCCCGGCCCGGTCGCGGCCACCACTCCGGTCGCCTCATGTCCGAGCACCAGCGGGAACCTCGCGGCGAGGGTGCCGTTGGCCATCGACAGGTCGGAGTGGCAGACCCCGGCGGCGGTGATCTTCACCCGGACCTCGCCGGGGCCGGGAGCGGGCAGGCGTACCTGCTCGATCCGCAGCTCGGCGCCGGAGCCCCGCGCGACCAGCGCGCGAACGGTGACCGACGCGGCCGGGGACGTCTCCGGGCCGCTCATCGCTGGATCGCCTTCAGCTCGCAGAACTCGGCGAGCCCGTGCACGCCCAACTCCCGGCCGAGCCCGGACTGCTTGTAGCCACCGAACGGGGCGAGCGGGTTGAACGGCGCGCCGTTGATGTCCACCGCCCCGGTGCGCAGCCGACGGGCCACCGCGAGCGCCGCGTCGGTGTCGGCGGACCAGACCGCGCCGGCCAGCCCGTACCTGGAGTTGTTGGCGATGGCTACCGCCTCGTCGGTGTCGGTGAACGGGATGACGGCGAGCACCGGGCCGAAGACCTCCTCCTGGGCGAGCGCGCTGTCGGGGTGCACGTCGGCGAAGACGGTCGGCGCGACGAAGTGCCCCTGCGGCGGCACCGGGGCGTCCGGGCCACCGACGACCAGCCGTGCGCCGTCGGCCAGAGCCCGATCGATGTGGCCACGCACCCGGTCCGCCTGGGCGGCGGAGACCAGCGGGCCGAGGCGGGTGGCCGGGTCGAACGGGTCACCGAGCCGGTAGCCGGCGACCGCCGTGGCGATCAGGTCGAGCGCCTCGTCGTACCGGTCGCGGTGCACCAGCATCCGGGTCCACGCGGTGCAGGTCTGGCCGGAGTTGAGCAGGGCGTTGCCGACGCCCACCTTGACCGCGGTGCCCAGGTCGGCGTCGGGAAGGATCACGTTGGCGGACTTGCCGCCCAACTCCAGCGCGACCCGGGCGATCCGGTCGGCGGCGAGGCGCATGATCCGGGCGCCGGTGGCGGTGGATCCGGTGAACGACACCAGGTCGACGTCGGGATGCCCGGCCAGCGCCTCACCGACCACCGGCCCGGTGCCGGTGACCAGGTTGAGCACCCCCGGCGGCAGCCCGGCCTCGGTGACCGCGTCGAAGAGCAGGTACGCGGTCAGCGGGGTCACCTCACTGGGCTTCAGCACCACAGTGCAGCCGGCGGCGAGCGCGGGGGCCAGTTTCGCCATCACCTGGTGCAGGGGGTAGTTCCACGGGGTGATCGCGCCGACCACGCCGATCGGCTCGCGGACGACGAGGGAGTTGCCGATGCTCTCCTCGACCGGCGCGCGGGCGGCGAGCGCGACGTGGTCGCGCAGGACGGTCAGCGGCAGCCCGACCTGCACCCGGGTGGCGAGCTTGAGCGGTGCGCCCAACTCCACGGCGATGGTGCGGGCGAGGTCGTCGGCGCGCGAGGCGAGCGCGGCGTGCAGCCGGTCCAGGTGCGCGGAGCGCTCGGCGGGGGCGGTCGCCGACCAACCGGGGAACGCGGCGCGGGCCGCGGCCACGGCCGCGTCCACGTCGGCCGGGGTGCCGGCCGGCACCTGACCGACCAGCTCGCCGGTGCTCGGGTTCTCCACGTCGATCAGCTCGACGTCGGCGGGGGACGTCCATTCGCCGCCGAGGTGCAGGTGGCGCCGGAGGCGCAGGGCGTCGGGCAGCGGTGACGGCGGGGCGGCGAGGTCCATGTCGTCCCTTCGGGGGTGGGCGACCGGCGATGGCGACGGGGTCGCGATGGGCGATGAAACTAGCGCTGGGAGTTTGGACGCTACCCGTTGGGCCCTGTGGACTCCACCGCGCCGGCGGTACGGACGGGATCCACGGTGCGGGCGTACTCGGCGGCCAGCCCGTGCAGCAGGGCGTCCAGGCCGAGGGCGAAGGCGCCCTCGTCCACGCTCTGCTGGTGCTCGGCGAGCCGGTGCGCGTCGCGCAGGTGCGGGTAGTGCGCCGCGTACAGCTCCGGGTCCTCCACGAAACCCCGGGCGAACGAGCCGAGGGCCGACCCGGCCACGAAGTACCGCAGCGCGGCGCCGATGTGGGTGGCCCGGGCGGGAGGCCAGCCGGCACGGACCAGGCCGCCGTAGACCGCGTCGGCCATGGCCAGTGCGGCCGGTCGCCGACCGGGCCCCTGCGCCAGGTACGGCACGATGTTCGGGTGGGCGGTGAGCGCCCGCCGGTACGACCAGGCCCAGTCGCGCAGCGCGGCGACCCAGTCCCGGCCGGTGAAGCCTCCGGTGTCGACGGCGCCGGTGACAGTGTCGGCGACCGCGTCGAGGATCTCGTCCTTCGTGGCGAAGTGGTTGTAGAGCGAGGGCCCGCGGACGCCCAGCTCGGCGGCGAGCCGGCGGGTGGAGAACGCGGGCAGGCCCTCGGCGTCGATGAGCGCGGTGGCGGTCTCGACGATCAGCTGCCGGGTGAGCCGGGGCTGGCGGGGTCGGGGCACTGCGCTCCTTGAGGTCTCGGCCGTCGGGTCTGGACGCGGCAAAACTTGCACCGCTAGTTTAATGGGTG
Source organism: Micromonospora taraxaci (assembly GCF_007830095.1). Lineage (NCBI taxonomy): Bacteria > Bacillati > Actinomycetota > Actinomycetes > Micromonosporales > Micromonosporaceae > Micromonospora > Micromonospora taraxaci. The sequence goes on from NZ_VIWZ01000001.1 coordinate 5,072,496, forward strand.
ACCGGCTGCGCCGACGCCAGGAGGACCACCGTGGACTTTTCGCTCACCGACGAGGAGCGGGCGGTACGGGACACCGTCCGATCGTTCATCCGCCGCGAGGTGATGCCTCTGGAGGCGGAGGTGCTCCGCCGGGAGCGGGCACACCAGCCGGGCCTGGACCACTCCGAGGTGCGTGAGCTGCAACTCAAGGCGCGCAAGTTCGGCTTCTGGGGCCTGGCCACCCCGGAAGAGTACGGCGGAATGGACCTGCCGGCGGTGCTCCAGTCGTTGATCTGGACGGAGCTGGGCCACACGTTCGTGCCGTTCCGCTTCGGCGGCGAGGCGGACAACATCCTGTTCCACGCCACCGAGGAGCAGAAGCAGGAGTTCCTCATCCCGACCATCGAGGGCGAGCGGCGTTCCTGTTTCGCGATCACCGAGCCCGGTGCCGGCTCGGACGCCGCCAACATCCGGCTGTCCGCCCGCCGGGACGGCGACGACTGGATCCTCGACGGCGAGAAGACCTTCATCACCGGCGGCCACGACGCCGACTTCGCCATCGTGGTCGCGGTGACCGACCGGGAGAAGGGCGCCCGCAACGGCGGGGCGACCGCGTTCCTGGTGGACCGGTCGATGGGGTGGCGCTCGGAGTTCATCCAGACCATGGGCGAGGGCGGGCCGGCGTCGCTCATCTTCGACGGCGTACGCGTGCCGCACCGCAACATTCTCGGCGAGATCGGGCAGGGCTTCACGCTGGGCATGGAGTGGATCGGCAAGGGCCGCTACACCATCCCGTCGCACGCCATCGGCATCGCCGAGCGGGTGCTGCAGATGGCGATCGACTACGCCAACACCCGGGAGACCTTCGGCACGAAGATCGGCGCCAACCAGGCCATCCAGTGGATGATCGCCGACTCGGAGACCGAGCTGGAGGCGGCCCGCTGGCTGGTGCTGCGTTCCGCGTGGACGGTCGACCAGGGCCTCGACCCCCGGCACGCCTCGTCGATGGGCAAGCTCTACGGCGCCGGCATGGTCAACCGGGTGGTCGACCGGGTGCTCCAGATCCACGGCGGCATGGGCTACACGCGTGAGCTGCCCATCGAGCGCTGGTACCGGCAGGTCCGGCTCTACCGGATCTTCGAGGGCACCGACGAGATGCAGCGGCTGATCATCTCCCGGGACCTGCTGCGCGGCTACACGAAGATCGGCGGTCACCTGGCCTAGGGCCCCACCGCCACGCCCACGCCCACGCCCACGCCCACGCCCACGCCCACGCCCACGCCAAGATCCGCGCAACTTCCCGGATGTTGCTGTCTCCGACACGCGGGAGACACCTAGATCCCTGATGTTGCGCGGATCTTGGCGGGTTTCGACGCGGAGCAGCCGGAGCAGTCGGCTGCTCGTGAACCACGTGGGCCGTTCGCTCATCTACCCCTATGACACCCACCAGGGGATCAGAGGGGGAACGCTCATGCACCGACTCATCAAGGCCGCCGCGCTGGCGATGGCCGTCGCCACGTTCGGCACCGTCGTCACCGCGGCCGCGCCGGCGTCCGCGAGTGTCAGCCAGGGCTACGTCGCGGGTTCCGGCACCTGGACCGACGACTGGAACGACGAGGGCCCCATCTCCGCGTCGACCCGCTCGTACAGCAACGTGGTCGCCATGTGGCAGATGATCCTGTGGGCGGACGGTTACCTCGCCTACTCGGACGTGGACTGCCAGTTCGGGCCGGTGACGACGGCCGCCACGAAGAAGTGGCAGACCGCGCGAGGTCTCGTCGCCGACGGCGTCGTCGGCCCGAAGACCCTGGCCAAGGCGGCCACCCGACTCGCCGTGTACGAGGGCGAGGGATGGTACTACTACGACGGCGCGGGCAGCGAAATCGTCCACTTCGGTCGGCTCGCCGACGGCCGGTGGGACATGAGCATCGGCATCAATCTGGAGTGGCAGCCGCTCTCCTACGCCGCCGCGACCTTCGACCGCTGCTCCTGACGTATCGCTGCTCCTGAGGAACCGCTGCTCCTGACACACTGGGGACGGCCGACCGTCGAGTCGGCCGTCCCCACAAGCGGGATCAGCCGGTCAACGCCGCCAGGGCCGCGTCCACGTCGGCCTCGGTGGAGTAGATGTGGAACGAGGCCCGGACCCGTCCGGCGCGCACCGCCGCCCGGATGCCGGCCTCCGCCAGACGCCGCTCCGCGTCCGGCACGTCCACGCTGACGATGGCGCTCTCCCCCGGCGGCTGGCCGAGCCCGGTCCGGAACCGATTGGCCAACGCCACGTCGTGCGCCTGGATCGCCGGCACGCCGATCTCGGCGACCAACTCCAGGGCAGGTGCCGCCCCCACCCAGCTGAACCAGGCCGGTGAGATGTCGAACCGGCGGGCGTCGTCGGCCAGCCGCAACGGCGGGCCGTAGTAGGAGGCGTGCGGGTCGTGGCCCGCGTACCAGCCGGCGGCGTCGGGGCGCAGTCGTTCGCGCAGCGCCGGAGCCAGGTAGGTGAACGCGGTCCCGCGCGGGTTCATCAGCCACTTGTAGCCGCCCACCGTCACCACGTCGGCCCGGCTCCCGTCGAAGGGCAGCCAGCCGCACGCCTGGGTCGCGTCCACCACCACCAACGCGTCGTACGCGCGGGCCGCGGCCACGATGTCGTCGTACGCGGCGACCGCACCGTCGGCCGACTGCACCAGGCTGAACGCGACCAGGTCGGTGTCCGCGTCGATGGCGTCGACGAGCGACTCCAACGGCACCACGCGGACCGAGATGCCACGCTCCTCCTGGACGAGCCAGGGGAACAGGTTCGAGGTGAACTCGACGTCCGGGACCACCACTGTCGTGCCGGCGGGCAACGCCCCAGCGACCGGCGCGAGCATCTGCGAGACGGACGCGCCGACCGCCACGTCGCCCTCCGGCACGCCGATCAGGCCGGCGAACGCGGTACGGGAGCGCTGCACCGAGTCACCCCAGCCCTCCCAGGAGCTGCTGCCGACCCGCCACTGGGCGAGCGCCTCCTGCAACGCCGTCCACGCCGGCTCGGGCGGCAGCCCGTAGGAGGCGGTGTTCAACCAACCGGGCTCCGGCTTCCACAACTGCTGCGCCTGCTCGATCTCCATGACCTCGACGGTAGGCGGACCGGTGTGCGACAGGCACGGCCAATCGGCGATCGGCGGCCTGCCGCAGTGAGTCGGCAGGTCAGGGCTTCCCGGTCGGCTCGCCCGGAGTCTCCGGTCGGACCCGGGCGAGGGCGAGGGTGTCGGCGAGAGCGGCGAGCCACCTGTCGACCTCGACCAGGTGCCGGACCGCCTGCGGATCGACCTCGCCGAGCAGTGGCCGGACCCGGTCCAGCTCGTCGACACAGGTGATCGGTGCAGGCCTCGGGCCCGACGACCGGCCACGGGTCACCTCCTCGGCCAACTCGTCGTACGCCGAGCGCAGATGTGCGACGGCGTCGCGCAGCAACGCCGCAGCCGCGGGCCAGCCGGCGAGACAGCCGGGTGGGTTACGCCGCAGCAGTGACCCGACGCCGGGCACCACGTGATGTCCGGCGCTCAGGACGGCGTCCCAGTTGACCTGCTGCCGGTGCGGGTCGTGCCGCTCGGAGTGGTACTGGCAGTACGACGAGTCGATCAGAACCATCCGACGGCGTACCCGGTCGATGGCACGCTGCGGTGACGGTGCATCGCCGAGCACCGCCTCGACGGTCTGCTCGACCGCGTCCGCGCTGGCCGCGAGGTAACGGACGGCGTTGTGCCGCAGGTCGTGGCTCGCCCCACGGGGCCACATGGCCACACCGGCCAGCACGCCGATCACCGCGCCGAGCAGCACGTCGACGAGCCGCGCCTCGGCGAGCCGCCACCCTTGCGGGTCGAGCTGGGCGAAGACGACGGTCAGCAGCACCGTGAACAGCGCCTGCTGCCAGACCGGACCGAGCAGGCGTCCGACGCCGAAGGCCAGGATCAGGGTGACCGGCAGGACGACGGCGTAGACGATCGGCAGGTCGACGACGAGCATCACGGCGCCGCTGACGAGGGCGCCGGCGATGGTGCCCAGCACCGAGGGCCGCAGCGCGGAGCGGGTGTCCGCGGCCGAGGTGCGCAGGACCGTGAGCGTCGCCAACAGCACCCAGAAGCCGTGCGTGAGCTGCAGCAACCCGGCGGCCACCCGGGCGACGGCCAAGGCGACGGCCAGCCTCAGCGAGCTGTGCAGGTGGGCCGAGCGGGGCGCCAGGTGGGAGCGGAACTGCCGCCAGTACAGCGTCCACTCGTTGTGCCCCGCGTAGTCGAACAAACCCGGCGGGGCATCCACGCCGTCGAGTCGCGATCCGGTGGCCAGTCGGGTGCCGACAGCGAAGACCCGTACCTGGTCGGCGAGGGCCAGCGCCGTCGCGTCCCGGCACAACCGGGGCACGTCCGGTGGCTGACCGTCGCCCTCGCCCACCGCCGCCTCGGCCCGCCCAACCACGGCGTCCAGACCATCGAGGTCCACTGGTGCTCCGCCCGCGGTCAGGCTACGACCGGCCGCCCGGGTCGTGTCCGCGCCGACGCGCAGCAGTCGCGCCGCCGCCAGGTCCGGGATCGGTTCCGGTGGGACGTCCGCCGCCAACCGGTCCGCCTTGGCCAGCACCTCCCGCAACGCCGCCGCGCAGATCCGTAACGCACGGTCCTGAGCGCCCGCCGCGGTGGGCGCCCACGCCGGAGGGTTACGGGCCAGATCAAGCGGGCCGACGACGTCGTACGCCCGCTGGCGTCGCGCGTTCCGGCCGGCGTGGTCCGGGTGCGGCTCGGTCAGCGCGCCGGCGGCGCTGTCGAGGAACGCCGCGACGCCGTCGGCCGCCTCGGCGAGTCGCTGCGGGTAGGAGACCGGCACCGGGTCGGGCCAGAGCAGCACCTCGGCCGCGGCGAGCAGCACGATGGCGAGCGTGACGCCGCCGAGACGTTGCGGCAGCGTGTCCGGCTGGTACGGCGGGAAGGACGCCAGGATGTAGAAGAGTTGGAACGCGCTGGCCCACCCCACCAGGCGCGGGTTGCCGACCCCGCCGAACGCCACGACGAACCCGATGACCAGCATCCCGCCGGCCGCCGCCCACGTGCTCCAGGCCAACAGGGAACCCGCCGCGATCAGCGCCCAGACCGCCGGCAGCGAGATGACCAGGATCCGCGCCCGTTGCGGCGCGGGACCGGGCAGCTGCGCGAACGCCCCGGCGGCGATCGTGCCGAACAGACCGTAGGTGGCGAGCACCGAACTGCCGGCACCGTAACGGCAGCCGTAGAAGACGACGGACGCCACGAGCGTCAGCCGGGCGGCACGTCGCAGGACGGCGTACCCCGGGTCACGGCGGCGGAGGCGGCCAAGGAGGCTGGTTGCGAGCACGCCTGCTCCCCCGGGCTCGTCGCGACACCCCTCCCCGGCAACCCATTCTCCCCGGAGCCTGCCGGGAACGGCGGGTTTCGGGGCGAATCAGCGCCGAGAGCCGACGGGTCAGCGCCGAGCGCCCCGGAGCAGGCTGAGACGGAGCGCGCGGAGCAGGGTGCCGGGGCGGCCCAGGGTCGCCGGGTGGTCGAGCATGGTGGTGACCCGGCCCAGCCGGGCATTGAGCACCGGATCGGTCAGCGACGTCCGGAAGAGCAGGTCACCGAACCACTTGGTGACCCGGTACCCCGGCGGGTACGGCCCGTCGACGTGCGGGAGCTCGATGTCGGCGGTCGTGGAGATCTGCCAGGCGGCGTCGACGACCACCCGGACCTGGTCGAAGTACGCCCGCGCCGGCTCGTCGTGCGGCTTCGGGCCGGACCGCAGGTACGCCGACAGGCAGGACGCGTGCAGCGCCGCGGAGGTCATGCCCTGCCCGTACACCGGGTTGAAGGACGCGACGGCGTCGCCGGCCGCGACCAACCCGGCGGGCAGGCGGTCGAGCTTGTGGAAGTTACGGCGTCGGCTGTCCGCCTGGTGGTACGTGACCACCCCGCCCAGCATCTCCCCGTGCTCGGCGATGTCGCCGAACATCTGCGGGTAGTGCTCCCTGCAGCGCGCGGTGAAGTCGGCGACGTCGCGGCTGGGCCGATCCTCGTCGTAACCGGCCACCAGCATGATCCAACGGTCTCCCTCGACCGAGTTGATCCCACCGATCCGGGCGGTACGCCCCTTGCCGGCCATGGTGTGGAAGACCGCGACCCAGGCGTCGCTGACCTTCTCGTCACGACGGTAGAGCGCCGTCGCGTAGTTGAGCTTGATCGGCATGCGTTGCATCGGCGGGCGGGGCCACCCGTGCTCGGCCAACCAGTCGCTGAGCCGGCTGGACCGACCCATCGCGTCGACCACCAGGTCCGCTGGTTCGACGACCGCCTCGCCGCCGGCCTCGGGCACGTACCGCGCGCCGGTCACCCGCCGCTCGTCGAAGAGCAGACCCTCCGCCCGCCCGTACACCATGCGGATGTTGTCCACGGCGAGCGTCCGCCGCCGGACCAACGCCTCCAGGAACGGACGCGTGGTGATCAGCGCAGGCCCGGTGCCGGTCGCCGCCGGCGGCAGCCCGAGCATGCCGTTGACGAAGACCTTCGCTGTTCCCGGGTCGGTCGGCGGCGGCGGAGCGCCGAGCGCGAGCGCCTCGTCGGCGATGCCGGGAAACCAGCGTTCCAACTGGACCTGGCCGGCGGGCAGCAGCGCGTGCACCTGACTGCCCTGGGGCACACCCGGGCGGGGTCCGGCTTCGACGTCGGACGGGTCCCGTTCGACGATCAGGACCTCCTCGGCGTGGTCGCTCAACACGCGCGCCGCCATCAGCCCGGCCATGCTGCCGCCGAGCACCACAGCACGTCGCATGACCACACGTGTCCCAGCCGGTCGTTCGGCGGTCGCTATCTGCGAGAACAGCCGGGACGGAGAGGGGGACATGCGATCACTCCTCGGACGGTCGGGGAACCACGGCATCCACGACCGTAACCATCAGAGCGTCAGGCGTCAGCGCTCAGTTGGCCCGCCACTTCTGGTTGGCGTTGCCGGTGCACTGCCAGATCTGCAACCGGGCGCCGTTGTCCGGGTTCGCGTCGAGCACGTCGACGCACCTGTCCGCCTTGGTGTTCACCAGGTCGTAGGCCTTGTTGAGGGTGAACTTCTGCGACGAGGCGCCGGAGCAGTCGGCCAGCAGAACGGCAGCACCGTCGGCGGTGGAGTGGCCGGCGACATCCAGGCACTTGCCCATCGAACGGACCGTGCCGTCCGCGGGGAAGGTCCAGAGCTGCTTCGCGGTACGACGACAGTCCCAGATCTGCAACCGGACACCAGCTGTGGCGTTGCCGTCGGGGATGTCGATGCACCGGTCGCTGGCGAAGCTGGAGATCTGCTTGCCAGCGGGCGTGCCGGCCGGTGTGGGCGAGGCCGGCGGCGGAGCCGACGGTTGCTGCACCAAGGTCCCCGGAGCTGTCGTCGTACCGCTGCCCGCCCCCGGCGACGGCGGCCCCGCGCTCGCCGGGGGTGGCGGGCCGGCGGATCCGGACGGTGGGCCGGCTGTCACCGGCAAGCCCTGGAAACCATCGGCGATCAGCGCGAAGACGGCCGCGCTCGCGGACCATTCGGCGGCGGACGTGGTCCAGTCGATCAGGTACGCGTGCCCGTTGTGACCGACGAACGCCCGGCTGACCATCTGTGTGGGCGTCCCGTCCTCGTCGGTGTACGTCCACTCCCACTCGGCGGCCCGCACCTGGTACGGCAGTGCGGCGAGCCGGACCCGGCGGTAGTCGGCGTACCGCCGGCGTTGCGCTGCCTCCCGCGCCCGAAGCTCGGCGACCAGGTCCGCTGGCACGGACCGGAGTTCGCCGACGACGAGGACCCGGCTGCCGTCCGGCTCGCGGAACTCGGCCCGCTCACCGTCGCGCCGCGCCTGCCAGCCGTCCGGCACCGGCACGAGGAAGCGGGGATCGTCGCGGTAGTAGCGCCAGCCCGCCGGTGGCGGCGGCAGTACCCGGGACACCGGCGTCTCGGCGATCGCGGACGGGTTCCCGGTCGGCGCCGCCACCGCGCCGTCACCCGTACCGCCGGACGGGCCGTGGTTCAGCAGGGACGCGGTGACCAGCAGGACGAGCAGCACAGCGACGGCTGTCACCGACCCGATCAGCCGGATCCGACGCTTACCGACCGGCTTCGACAGCGTCGGACCGTCGACGGCCGGCGGCACGGCTGGGCCCGGCTCGGCCGGCGGCGCGAGTGGGACCGGCTCGGCCGGCGGCGCGAGTGGGACCGGCTCGGCCGGCGGGGCGGGCGGGCCGGCCTGAGCCGGTGGCGCTGGTGGGGCCGCATCGGCGGGTGCGACGGGCGCGGCGCTGACGAACTCGGGCACGATCCTGGGACGGGGTCCGGTGCCGGTGGCGCCCAGGCGGGCGGTTGTCCCGTCCGGCTCGGCGGCCTGGCGCAACAGCAGCTCCGCCTGATCCGCGGTGATCCGCTGATCAGGCTCCCGGCGCAGCAGTCCTTCCAGGAGCGGGGTCAGCCGACCGGCCCGCTGGGCCGGCGGTGGCGCTTCGGTGGCCAGGGCTGCCAGCGTGGCTATCGGAGACGAGCGGTGGTACGGGGTACGCCCTTCGACCGCCGCGTAGAGGGTGGCGCCGAGCGACCACAGGTCGGCGGCCGGCCCCACGTCGCCGTCGGTGGCCCGTTCCGGCGCGAGGAACGCCGGCGAGCCGAGCACCATTCCGGTCTGGGTCATCCGAGGGTCCCCGGGAAGGGTGGCCAGCCCGAAGTCGGTCAGCACCACCCGACCGTCGTCGGCGAGCAGCACGTTGGCGGGTTTGACGTCCCGGTGCAGCACGCCGGCCCGGTGCGCGGCCCGCAACGCGCTCAGAACCCCCAGCCCGATCCGCGCGGCGCGATCCGCCGGCATCGGCCCCTCGGCTTCAAGCACCTGGTGCAGGGACCGGGACGGTACGAGCTCCATCACGATCCAGGGGTCGTCGTCCGAGTGCAGCACGTCGAAGACGCGCACCACGTTGACGTGGCCCAGACGGGCGACCGCCCGCGCCTCGCGCATGGACCGCTCACGCAACTCCCGGCGTTCGTCGTCGCGCAGGCCCGGCGGTGCCACCAGCTCCTTGATGGCCACGTCCCGTTGCAGCATCTCGTCGCGGGCCTGCCACACGCGACCCATTCCACCCTGACCGAGCGGGCGGACCAGCCGATAACGGTCGGCAATCAACTGTGGAGGAGCGTCGGGCACGACAGGAAGGTACCCGGCAATGATTACGTGCCCAATTTTTACGGCGGCCGAAAAAGCGACAGTTGGATATGTCACAGGTGACGTCTACAGGCAACCAGTCGGCCCTTCCGGAGCAATTGCGTCAGCACTGCCGCAACTGTCGCCCACCGCGATGTTACCAACACGTATATCGACCATCCGTTATTGATATCGAGGGTATTCGAATTCGCCGGGGAGAGCCGGGTGCCGACTGACACGGGGCCGGGAAGCCCCGGTCGACGGTCGCGACCTGGACGCGCGACGACATCGTCCTGAATCCGGCGCTCGCCGTGGGCGTCTTCGTAGCCCTCTCGATCGTCGAGGTCTTTCTATTCGCCAATCGTCCCGGCGAGCGGCAGCATGCGGGAAGAGCTCGATCGGAGTCCACCAAGTCCCTGACGTGGCGGTTGGCAATAATTGCGCATCCTTTTCCCGATCGCGAGGCCACTCGGAATGTGTCGGGGAATTCACCGGCCGCGTCCCGGGCAGACCTTGCGCCCCCGTCCTCCGGTCTCGGCACTGGCGACCTCGATGTGGTGCGGGCTGGGCACCATGCTCTTCGCGGTCGGGCGGCTCATGTCGCCGAGGCGCCGCCCGGTCACGCTCGGGACCTGGCTCTTCCACTGCCGAGAACTGGACCTCCACCTGGCCGGCACTGTGGACCAGACCAGGGGGCAGGCCATCCCCTTCCGGGTCATGGCAGGCTGCCTGAACGCCTGGCGGTCGTGACCCACCGCAGGAGCTGGACGTGCTGGACGACGCTCGGCGGGCCCCGGTCCACCTGATCCCGTCGGACCTGGGCCCGCATTGGTTGATCTTGTAGGCTCATGCGGTAGCGCCATCCTGGCTCGTCGACGCATCGACAAGGATCGAGGCAACTCGTGCTCACCGTAGGCTCGGCGGACACCGCCGTGGTGCCCCCGGCTGAGCGGTTCGGGTACTGGCACGACCTGGTGGCACGAGAGTCGGTGCCGATGCGCATCCACAGTGCCCACGCAGCGGACTTCCGGGCCCGGGCAGAGGTCATCAGCCTGGGCGAGGTCGTGCTGTCGACCTGGCGGTACCCCTCCCTGGACATGCAGCGGACCGGCACCTTCATCCGCCGCAGCGACCCGGAGATGTACCAGTTCGCACTCCCGTTGTCCGGGCAGGGCGGGGTGGAGCAGGAACGGCGGGCGAACCACTTCACGCCGGGCAACTTCGCCATCGTCGACACGTCCCGACCCCATCAGTCGACACACCAGGTACGGTCGCACCACGAGGGCATCCTGACCACCCGGACGATCCTCGTCCCGCACGGTCTCCTGCCGGTGCATCCCAACCGGATCTCGCGGCTGCTCGGCACGAGCATCTCCGCCACCGAGGGCATCGGCGTCCTGCTCAACCAGTTCGTCCACCAGGTGATGAGCCATCCCGAGCAGTACCACGAGCGCGACATCCCGCTCCTGGGCACCGTCGTGCAGGATCTCATCTCCGCGATGGTCGCCCAGCAGTTGGACCTCACCGACACCCTGCCGACCGAGGTACGTGGCCACAACCTGAGCATGCTGGTCAAGGCGTTCATCGACGAGCACCTCGCCGACCCCGACCTGTCGCCAAGCGCCGTCGCCGCCGCGCATCACGTCTCGCTCCGCAGTCTGCACCGAGCGTTCGAGACCGAGGACCAGACGGTCGCCGAGATCATCCGCAGCAAGCGCCTGGATCGGTGCGCCCGCGACCTGCGCAACCCCCTGCTCCGAGGGCGGCCCATCTACAGCATCGCCGCCCGCTGGGGTTTCCGCTCCCAGGCCCACTTCAGCAGGGTCTTCACGACCACATTCGGGGTGTCCCCCCAAGCCTTCCGCGACGACCCACGCGCCCGCCCTTAGCGCTGCCCCCAAGACCCGAGCAGCAACAACCCTGATGGTGCACGGATCCTGGCGACGAGCATTCGGCGCGGGCGGGGTCGCGCCCGCCCCCGGCCGGCGCGACCCCTGACCCATCGAGACGGCGTCAGGCCGGGACGCCAACCTCCTGGGTGGACCGCCGCGCCGACGTCTCGTCCTCGTCCGAGTCGTCGTGGTCGTCGAGCATCGTGGCCTCGTCGAACGGGTCGTCACCGCGCAGCACCTCGGCCGCCCGGTCCCGGTCGAACTCCCCGGTCCACGTCCCCACCAGCACTGTCGCCACGGCGTTGCCCGCGAAGTTCGTCAGCGCCCGCGCCTCGGACATGAACCGGTCGATGCCGACGATCAGACCGACGCCGTCGACGAGGTCCGGCCGGTGCGACTGAAGTCCGCCGGCCAGCGTGGCCAGCCCGGCGCCGGTGACCCCGGCGGCGCCCTTCGAGGCGATGATCATGAACAGCAGCAGCGAGATCTGCTCGCCGATCGAGAGCGGCTTGCCCAGCGCGTCGGCGATGAACAGCGACGCCATCGTCAGGTAGATCGCCGTGCCGTCCAGGTTGAAGGAGTAGCCGGTTGGCACGGTGATGCCGACGACCGGCTTGCTGACCCCGAAGTGCTCCATCTTCGCGATCAGCCGCGGCAACGCCGACTCCGACGATGACGTCGACAGGATCAGCAGGAACTCCCGGCCCAGGTACCGCAGCAGCGAGAAGATCGAGATCCGGGCCACGAACCAGAGCAGCGCGCCCAGGACCACCAGCACGAAGATCAGGCAGGTGGCGTAGAAGCCGAGCATGATCTGGGCGAGGCTCTTGAGCGCGTCCACGCCGGTCGCGCCGACCACGGCGGCCATGGCCCCGAACGCGCCGACCGGCGCCAGCCACATGATCATGGCGAGCACCTTGAACACGACCCGCTGGATGACGGCGATCGCGCCGAGCACCGGCTCACCACGTCGACCCATGGCCTGCACGGCGAAGCCGACCAGCAGGGCCACCAGCAGCGTCTGGAGCACCTCGCCCTCGGTAAGCGCGGAGAGCAGCGTGGTCGGGATGATCCCGAGTAGGAAGTCCGCCGTCCCGCCGGCCTCGTCGCCGGCGGCGGCCTTGCCCGCGCCCGCGAGGTCCTGGCCGAGGTCGAGACCGGAGCCGGGGTGGATGAGGTTGCCGACCACCAGGCCGATGGCGAGCGCGACCGTCGACATGGTGAGGAAGTAGCCGAGGGCGAGACCGCCCACCTTGCCGACCTTCGCGGCCTGCCGCACGGAGCCGACGCCGAGCACGATGGTGCAGAAGATGACGGGGCTGATCATCATCTTGATCAGGTTGACGAAGCCGGTGCCGATCGGCTTGAGTTCCTTGCCGAAATCGGGGGCGACCAGGCCGACGACGATGCCGGCGACCACGGCCACGATGACGGCCAGGTAGAGGTAACGGGTACGGTCCCGGCGGACCGGAGGCGCCGCTGAGGTGGTGGATTCGGTGTCCATGTCAACAATGTGAAGTGCCTCTCACCCGTTGACAGCCTTGCGGTCATTCTGTTCACCGCGACCGCAGCAGCGGCGGCACACGAAGGAGGTGTTGGAGGGTGGCCCGACGCCAGTGGAGCATCGCGGGGCAACTCTTCGCCCTCCAGGCGGTGGTGGTGACGCTGCTCGTGCTGGCCGGCGCGGCGGGCGCCGTCTGGCTGGCCCGCAGCGACTCCCGCCAGGCCGCGCAGGAGGAGGTGCTCGCGGTGGCGCAGACCGTGGCCCGCTCCCCCGACGTCCGCGCGGCCCTCACGACCGCCGACCCGGCGCGCGTCCTCCAGCCGTACGCCGAATCGACCCGGCAGGCGACGGGCACCGACTTCGTGGTGGTGATGGCCCCCGACCGCACCCGTTTCTCGCACCCCACCCCGGACCGGATCGGCGAGCCGTTCGTCGGCGAGATCGGGCCCGCTCTGGCGGGCCGCGCGTTCACCACCACCAACGTCGGGACGCTCGGCGAGTCGGTGCGCGCGGTGGTCCCGGTGTACGACGAGCAGCGACGCCTCGTCGGTCTGGTCTCGGTGGGCATCACCACCCGCGCCATCGACAAGAAGCTGCTCGGCCAGTTGCCGGTGCTGTTCGGTGTCGCCGCGCCGGCCCTGGCCCTCGCCGCGACGGGCTCCTGGCTGCTCAGCCGCCGGCTCCGCCGCCAGACCCACGGTCTTGGCCCGGCGCAGATGACCCGGATGTACGAGTACTACGACGCGGTTCTGCACTCCGTCCGCGAGGGTCTCGTGGTGTTGACCACCGACCGGCGGGTGGCGCTGGTCAACGACGAGGGCCGGCGTCTGCTGGGCCTCGACACCGACGCGCCGGTGATCGACCAGCCGGTCGCCGGGATCGACCTGCCACCGGCGGTGGCCGAGTTGCTCAGTTCCGGGCGCGACGCCCGCGACGAGCCGATCCTCGCTGGTGACCGGGTCCTCGTCGCCAACCAGCGGACCACCCGCTTCGAGGGCGCGGTGCTCGGCACCGTGTTGACCCTGCGGGACCAGACCGAGCTGCGCACCCTGGCAAGTGAGCTGGACTCGGTGCGCGCGTTGACCGAGGCGCTGCAGGCGCAGACCCACGAGTCGGCCAACCGGCTGCACACCGTGCTGACCCTTGTGGAGTTGGGTCGCGCCGACGAGGCCGTCCGGCTCGGCACCCGGGACCTGGCCCTCGCCCAGCAACTGACCGACCGGGTGGTCGGCGCCGTGACCGAGCCGGCGCTGGCCGCGCTGCTGCTGGGCAAGTCCGCGCAGGCCGGCGAGCGCGGGGTGGACCTGGTCGTCGAGCCGGACTGCCGCCTCGACGACAGCCCACTGCCGACCGGCGACCTGCTCACCGTGGTCGGCAACCTGGTCGACAACGCCCTGGAGGCGGTGGCCGGCACACCCGCGCCTCGACGGGTACGGGTGTTCGTCGGCGCTGTCGACGACGAGCTGGTCATCCGGGTCGCCGACAGCGGACCCGGGCTGGCCCCGGAACGGGTGGCGGACGCGTTCCGGCGAGGCTGGTCCACCAAGAGCACCGGGCGGGGCCTCGGCCTGGCCCTGGTCGGGCAGGTGGTCCGCCGACACGGCGGTAGCGCCGAGGTGACCCGCTCGGACGACGGCGGCAGCCTGTTCACCGTCCGGCTGCCGGGCGGGCGGTCATGACCGACATCCGGGTGCTGGTCGTCGAGGACGAGCCGCTGCTGGCCGAGGCGCACAGCGCGTACACCGAACGGGTTCCCGGTTTCGTGGTGGTCGGCGTGGCGCACACCGCGCGGGCGGCGATGGCGGCGCTGCGGGCCAACGACGGCGGCGACGTGGACCTCGTACTCCTGGACTTTCGGCTGCCCGACCTGCACGGCCTGGACGTCTGCCGGGCGCTGCGCGCGGCCGGCAGCAGCGTCGACGTGCTCGCGGTGACCTCCGCGCGGGACCTGGCGGTGGTGCGGACCGCGGTGTCCCTCGGGGTGACGCACTACCTGCTCAAACCGTTCACGTTCGCCGCGTTCCGCGACAAGCTGGAGCGGTACGCGGACTACCGCGCCCAGGCGCTCGCCGACGGTGAGGTGGCCGCCCAGCACGACGTGGACCGGATGTTCGCCACCCTGCGCGGCACCGCCGGGCACAGCCTGCCCAAGGGGCTCGACGCGCAGACCCTCAATCGGGTACGCGCAGCCCTCACCGACGGGACCGGCGCGCAGGTGGGGTTGTCGGCGACCGAGGTGAGCGCGGCGACGGGCATCTCCCGGGTGACCGCCCGCCGCTACCTGGAATACCTGGTGACCATCGACAGGGCAGTCCGAACCCCCCGCTACGGCACTCCCGGCCGCCCCGAAGTCGAATACCGGCCCCGGTGAGCACGACGAAACGTCGACTCGCCACCGCCGCGAGAGGCGGTCAGTCGACGGGGAAGGTGGGAGAATCGACCAGACCGACAACCAGGAGGTGAGCCGTGACGTCGAGTAACGCGGAGCGGATGCCCGAGTGGCCAACGGCCGAGCATGTCCCGGCGGAGGAGTTGGCTCGACGCCAGGGCGTTCGACCTATCGCCTCCGTGGACGACCTGGCGCGTCCCGATCTGTTCGAGTCTGACGACGAGTTGGACGAATTCCTCGCAGACCTGTACACCTCCCGGCGGGCCGGCGCCGCGTGAGCCTCGTCGTCCTCGACACCGACGTGGCGTCAGCGATCCTCCGCGGGCGGCTGTCGGACCGTCTCCGCGCCCGCTTGGCCGGTAAGACCCTTTGCGTAACCTTCGTGACGCTTGGCGAACTGACCAAGTGGACGGCACTGCGCAGTTGGGGGCCACGCAAGTTGGCTGATCTCGCGCAGTGGCGGTCCGGGATCGTCGTGCTGCCCTTCGACGAGGCCGTGGCGGTGACCTGGGGGCATCTTCAGGCGCGAGCTCAGCACCGTGGGCGCCCCCGGCCGACCAACGACTCCTGGATCGCGGCGTGCTGCCTCGTCGACCGGCTACCGCTCGCGACGTTCAACGGCAAGGATTTCGCCGACTTCGCCGAGTACGACGGGCTACGCCTCTTCGACGTCTCCTAGCTTCCTCCACGCCCGGACAGCGCGGGAACCCGGTGGCGGGGTGAAGATCCGTTGTTAGACTGGGCCCGTTGGGTCAGCGGTACGACCAGGGAGACCAGACATGGCGGGTGACGACGACATCTCCGGGTGAGACCGGATGTGTGCGGCCATCGGTTCGGCGCGTTCCGCGCAGCCGCGGTGGCCATGACGTCGTTCCACCGGTCCCGTTTGTCGTCGGGCGTGCTCGAACGCGCCCAGCCCACCCTTTGAGGTCACTCGCATGTCTGATGCGTTCATCGTCTGCTCGAACCTGTCCTTCTCCTGGCCGGACGACACCCCGGTCTTCTCGGAGCTGTCCTTCACCGTTCCCGGCGGTCGCACCGGCCTGGTCGCGCCCAACGGCGCCGGCAAGAGCACCCTGCTGCGGCTGATCGCCGGGGAGCTGCGGCCCAGCGGCGGCAGCGTCACCGTCGACGGCCTGCTCGGCTACCTCCCGCAGACCCTCCCCCTGGCCGGCGACCTTGCCGTGGCGCAGGTGCTCGGCGTCGCCGAGCGGATCGCGGCACTGCACGCCATCGAGGCCGGCGACGCCAGCGAGGAGCACTTCGCCACCATCGGCGACGACTGGGACATCGAGGAGCGCACCCGCGGTGAACTGGACCGGCTCGGTCTGGGCGACCTGTCGCTCGACCGGCCGCTGCACACGCTCAGCGGTGGCCAGGTGGTCTCCCTCGGCCTGGCGGCGCAGCTGCTCCGACGCCCGGACGTGCTGCTGCTCGACGAGCCGACCAACAACCTCGACGTGGAGGCCCGGCACAAGCTCTACGACGTGCTCACCGACTGGTCCGGGTGCCTGCTGCTGGTCAGCCACGACCGGGAGCTGCTGGATCGGATGGACCGGATTGCCGAGCTGGAGCGCGGCGAGATCCGCTGGTTCGGGGGCAACTTCACCGCGTACACCGAGGCGGTGCAGGCGGCGCGGGAGGTGGCTGAGAGCAACCTGCGCAACGCCGAGCAGGAGGTGAAGCGGGAGAAGCGGGAGATGCAGCAGGCGCGGGAGCGGGCCGACCGGAGGGCCAGCAACGCCTCGAAGAACCTCAAGAACGCCGGGCTGGCCCGGATCGTCGCCGGCGGGCTCAAGCGCAGCGCGCAGGAGTCGGCGGGCAAGGCCCAGGAAACGCACTCCAGCCGGCTCGGTCAGGCCAAGGCCCGACTGGATGAGGCCGGTCGGGCGGTCCGCGAGGAGGACCGGATCGTCGTGGACCTGCCGGACACCACCGTCCCGGCCGGACGGACGGTCTTCACCGGTACGGGGATGCGGGCCCGCTTCGACGACCGGGAGCTGTTCGGCGGCGACGGCGCGGACCTGGTGATCCGAGGTCCGGAACGGATCGCGCTCACCGGGGCGAACGGCGTCGGCAAGTCGACCCTGCTGCGGCTCGTCAACGGCGACCTCGAACCGGCCGGCGGTGACGTCAAGCGAGCCGACGGGCGGATCGCGTACCTGTCGCAGCGGCTGGACCTGCTGGACCTCGACCGGACGGTGGCGGAGAACTTCGCCGCGTACGCGCCGAGCCTGCCGGACGCCAGGCGGATGAACCTGCTCGCCCGGTTCCTCTTCCGGGGTGCCCGGGTCAACCTGCCCGTCGGGGTGCTCTCCGGCGGTGAGCGGCTGCGCGCGACCCTCGCCTGTGTGCTCTGCGCCGAGCCGGCACCGCAACTGCTGCTGCTCGACGAGCCGACCAACAACCTGGACCTGGTCAGCGTCGGTCAACTGGAGAGCGCGCTGACCGCGTACCAGGGTGCGTTCGTGGTGGTCAGCCACGACGAACGGTTCCTCGCCGAGATCGGCGTGCAGCGCTGGTTGCGGCTGGCCGACGGCCAGCTGCGCGAGATCGCCGCCCCCGACCGGGGCTGAGCCCGGCGACCGTCCGCGGCCCGGCCGGCGATGACGCCGGCTGGGCCGCGGACGGTCAGCTCACGTTGGCCGGGCCGAGGACGCTCTTCAGGTCACCCATCAGCGCGGTCGTCGCCGCCACCCGGAACGGGCCCAGCCGCAGGGTGGTGGTGCGCCCGCCGTTGAGGAGTTTGACGTGCACCTCGGTGTCGCCGGGGTGCAGCACCAGGGTTTCCTTGAGCTTCTCCATCAGTGGCGGCGTGCAGCGGTGCACCGGGATCGTGAGGGTGACCGGCTTGTTGGTGGCGCTGGTGCTGACGTCCGGCATGGACATGTCCATCGCCATGATCCGGGGGGTGTCGTCGCGGCGGTCCACCCGACCCTTGACCACCACGATGGCGTCCTCGGCGATGTACTGCCCGATCACCTCGTAGGTGTTGGGGAAGAACAGCGCCTCCACCCCACCGGCGAGATCCTCCAGGGTGGCCGAGGCCCAGGCGCGGCCCTGCTTGGTGACCCGGCGCTGCACCCCGGAGAGGATGCCGGCGAGGGTGACCACCGCCCCGTCGGGCACCGCGCCGTCCTCGGCCAGGGACGCGATGGTGGTGTCGGCCGCAGCGCCGAGGATGTGCTCCAGACCGAACAGCGGGTGGTCGGACACGTACAGGCCGAGCATCTCCCGCTCGAAGGCCAGCTTGTCGCGCTTGTCCCACTCACTGTCACCGATGACCGGCATCACAGTGGTGCTGCCGGTGTCGGCGTCGCCGAAGCCCGCGCCGAAGAGGTCGTACTGGCCGACCGCCTCCTTGCGCTTGACGTCGGCGTACGCGTCGATGGCGTCGGCGTGGACCGCGAGCAGACCCTTGCGGGGGTGGTCGAGAGAGTCGAACGCACCCGCCTTGATCAGCGATTCGATGGTCTTCTTGTTGCAGACCACCGCGTCCACCTTGGACAGGAAGTCGTAGAAGTCGGCGTACTCGCCCTTCTCGTCACGGCAGCGCATGATCGAGGCGACCACGTTCGCGCCGACGTTGCGGACCGCCGCCAGGCCGAAGCGGATGTCCTTGCCGACCGGGGTGAACGGCCCGGCCGAGGTGTTCACGTCCGGCGGCAGCACCTGGATACGCATCCGGCGACACTCGGACAGGTAGAGCGCCATCTTGTCCTTGTCGTCACCGACGGACGTCAGCAGCCCGGCCATGTACTCGGCCGGGTAGTGCGCCTTCAGGTACGCCGTCCAGTAGGAGACCAGGCCGTACGCGGCGGAGTGCGCCTTGTTGAACGCGTACCCGGCGAACGGCACCAGGACGTCCCACACCGCCTGGATCGCCTCGTCGGAGTAGCCGCGCTCGCGGCAGCCGTCCCGGAACGGGATGAACTCCTTGTCGAGGATCTCCTTCTTCTTCTTACCCATGGCCCGGCGCAGCAGGTCCGCCTGACCGAGGGTGTAACCGGCGAGGATCTGCGCGGCGCGCTGCACCTGCTCCTGGTAGACGATCAGGCCGTGGGTGGGTGCCAGGATCTCCCGCAGCGGCTCCTCCAGCTCCGGGTGGATCGGCGTGATCTCCTGGAGGCCGTTCTTGCGCAGCGCGTAGTTGGTGTGCGAGTCGACGCCCATCGGGCCGGGCCGGTACAGGGCCAGGACGGCGGAGATGTCCTCGAAGTTGTCCGGCTTCATCAACCGCAGCAGCGACCGCATCGGCCCACCGTCGAGCTGGAACACGCCCAGGGTGTCGCCCCGGGCCAGCAGCTCGTACGCGGCCGGGTCGTCCAGCGGCAGGGCCAGCAGGTCGAGCTTGAGGCCGTGGTTCAGCTCGATGTTCTTGACCGCGTCGTCGATGATCGTCAGGTTGCGCAGGCCGAGGAAGTCCATCTTCAGCAGCCCGAGCGACTCGCAGGTCGGGTAGTCGAACTGCGTGATGATCGCCCCGTCGGCGTCGCGGCGCATCAACGGGATGTGCTCGATGATCGGCTCGGCGGACATGATGACGCCGGCGGCGTGCACACCGGTCTGCCGGATCAGCCCCTCGATGCCCTTCGCGGTGTCAATCACCTTGCGGACGTCCGGGTCGGAGTCGTACAGGCCACGGATCTCGCCGGCCTCGGCGTACCGGGGGTGCTTGGTGTCGAAGATGCCGGTGAGCGGGATGTCCTTGCCCATCACCGCCGGCGGCATCGCCTTGGTGATCCGGTCGCCGACCGCGTACGGGAAACCGAGGACCCGGGCGGAGTCCTTGATCGCGGCCTTCGCCTTGATCGTACCGAAGGTGGCGATCTGAGCGACCTTGTCCTCACCCCACTTGTCGGTGACGTACTTGATCACCTCACCGCGCCGACGCTCGTCGAAGTCGATGTCGACATCCGGCATCGAGACACGCTCGGGGTTCAGGAACCGCTCGAAGATCAGACCGTGCTGGATCGGATCGAGGTCGGTGATGCCCAGCGCGTACGCGACGAGGGAGCCGGCGGCCGAACCACGGCCCGGGCCCACCGAGATGCCCTGGCTCTTGGCCCACTGGATGAAGTCGGCGACCACGAGGAAGTACGACGGGAAGCCCATCTGGTTGATGACGCCCAGCTCGTACTCCGCCTGGACGACGTGCCCCTCCGGGATGCCGTTCGGGTAGCGGCGGCCCAGGCCGGCGAAGGTCTCCTTGCGGAACCAGGACTCCTCGGTCTCCCCCTCCGGCACCGGGAAGCGCGGCATCAGGTTGTGGAACTCGAACATGCCCTTCGGGTCGACCTTCTCGGCGACCAGCAGGGTGTTGCGACAGCCCTCCTGCCACAGCTCCGACGAGTCCACAGCGCGCATCTGGTCGGCGCTCTTGATGAAGTAGCCGCCACCCTCGAACCGGAACCGGTTCGGGTCGTCGATGTTGCTGCCGGTCTGCACGCAGAGCAGCACGTCGTGCGCGGTGGCCTGCGCCTCGTGGGTGTAGTGCGAGTCGTTCGTGACGACCGGCGGGATGTCCAGCTTGCGGGCGATCTCGGTGAGCCCTTCACGGACCCGGCTCTCGATAGAGAGGCCGTGATCCATGATCTCCAGGAAGTAGTTGTCCTTGCCGAAGATGTCCTGGTAGCTCGCGGCGACCTTGAGCGCCTCGTCGAACTGGCCCAGGCGCAGGCGGGTCTGCACCGCGCCGGACGGGCAGCCGGTGGTGGCCATGATCCCCTCGGCGTGCTCGGCGATCAGCTCCATGTCCATCCGGGGCCACTTGACGTAGTGCCCCTCCATGGACGCCCGCGAGTTCAGGGTGAACAGGTTCTTCAGGCCCTGCGCGTTCTTCGCCCACATCGTCTTGTGGGTGATCGCGCCGTTACCGGAGATGTCGTCGCTCTTCTGCTCCGGCCGACCCCACTTGACCCGAGCCTTGTGATAGCGCGACTCCGGCGCCACGTACGCCTCGACGCCCAGGATCGGCGTGATCCCGGCGGCCATCGCCTGGTTGTAGAAGTCGTTCGCGCCGTGCATGTTGCCGTGGTCGGTGATCGCCACGGCGGACATGCCGAGCCGGTTGGCCTCGGCGAACAGGTCCTTCAGGCGGGCCGCTCCGTCGAGCATCGAGTATTCCGTGTGCACGTGCAGATGCGCGAACGAATCAGCCATGCGTGGCGCCCCCCGGCGGTGTGGATCTTGTTGGTCGGAGCCGACCGGGACCTACCCTACCGAGGTGATCTCGACGGCTCCACCGTCCGCGCCGAGGGTCGTGGCCCTCGTCTCCTGCCCGGCCGCACATGCGCCTAGGCTCGCAGGATGGCGAGGTACTACGACGTACACCCGGACAACCCTCAGCCCCGGATCATCGGCCAGGTCGCCGACCTGATCCGCGGTGGCGGGCTGGTCGCCTACCCGACCGACTCCTGCTACGCGCTCGGCATCCAGCTGGGCAACCAGGACGGGTTGGACCGGATCCGGCAAATCCGCCACCTCGACGACCGGCACCACTTCACGCTCATCTGCCGGGACTTCGCGCAGCTCGGTCAGTTCGTCCAGATCAGCAACTCGGTCTTCCGCCTGGTGAAGGCGTCCACCCCGGGCAGCTACACCTTCATCCTGCCGGCCACCCGCGAGGTGCCGCGCCGGATGTTGCACCCGAAGAAGCGCACCGTCGGGGTACGCGTACCCCGGCACACCGTCACCCAGGCGCTGCTGGCCGAGCTGGGCGAGCCGCTGGTGTCGAGCACCCTGGTCCTGCCCGGCGACGACGAGCCGATGACCCAGGGCTGGGAGATCAAGGAACGGCTCGACCACCAGGTCGACGCGGTGCTCGACGCCGGCGACTGCGGCATGGAGCCGACGACCGTGATCGACCTGTCCGGCCCCGAGCCGGAGATCCTGCGCCGGGGCGCCGGCGACGTGTCCCGCTTCGAATAGCCGTCGGGTGCCGGACCGTACGGGGGCGCTGCGGCACCGCTCGCCGTACGCTCGGGGATCGGCACCGGCGAGCATTGGACACCCGGCATGCCCGACGCGGACGACATCGACGCCCTGGCCCGGTCCGCCGCACACGGCGACCCGGCGGCGTTGGACGCCCTGCTGCTCGCGGTGCGCCCCGAGGCGCTGCGGCTGTGCGCCCGGTTCCTGCCCAATCGGGAGGATGCCGAGGAGGCCTGCCAGGACACCCTGCTGGCGCTGGCCAACGGCATCACCCGGTTCGAGGGACGCTCCTCGTTCCGCACCTGGCTGCACCGGCTGACCGCCAACCGGGCCCGCTCGACGTACCGCACGCTGCGCCGCCGCTGCCGGTTGGAGGCCGACGGCGTACCGCTACCCGACCGGGCCGACCCACGACGGACGAGCGTGGTCGCGGGCACCCGCCTCGACCTGCTCGACGCCTTCGACGCCGTCCGCCCCGACCTCGCCGAGGTGGTGGCACTGCGCGACGTTCTCGGGCTGAGCTATCCCGAGATCGCCGAGCTGCTCGACGTGCCGGTGGGCACCGTGAAGTCGCGGTTGCACCTGGCCCGTCACCAGGTCCGACAACGGCTCGGCACCGACTCGGGCTGAGTCGGCGAGACGCATCGACGATCGGGGGAAGGGGGCTGGGTGATGCCGCTCCGCCGGGCCGTCGGCCGCGCCGTCACCGCTCTCGCGGCCACCGTGACGATCGCCGCCTGCGGCAGCGACGCGGTCTCGCCGCTGCCCGTACAGCCACCCGGGCCGTCCCCGTCGACGTCGGCGGTGGCGTCTGCACCCACACCGTCGGTGACGCCCGGCGCCAGCCGGTCACCAACTCGGCCGCCGCCGGCCGCCGAGCCGCCGGTGCCCCCCGCGCCGATCAGGACCCGGGGTACGCCACCGCGACCGACCCTGTCACCGACCACGCCGACCAGCAGTTGCCTCGGCGCGGTCCGCTACGACCTGCCGGTGGCCGACACCGAACTGGAGCTGCTGCGGTCGCTCTGCTTCGCCACCGGCGCGGTGCTGCGGATCCAGGGAATCGGGCCCGGTCTGGTCACCGTGGACCGGCCGGAGCTGGTCTCGCAGCACTACGAGGCCGGGGTGGTGGACATCCGGTTCGTCCGACCCGGCACCGTCGCCGTCACGATCCCCAAGGACGACCGCGCGCACACCATCACCGTGGTGGTTCGTTAGCGCGCCGCCGGTCTGCCGGACCGTACCTACCCGACCCGCACTCCGGCGAGGACGGCGTCCACGAACTCGGGGGCGGCGTGCTCCGGTGGCACGATCTGCACGTACACCAGAGCGGCCCGGCCGGGATGCAGGCCGGCGGATTCGACGATCCGCGGCCGACCCTGGTCGCAGCGGTACGCCACCACCGTCCACTCGACGCCCGCCTGGCGGGTGGTGCGAGCCGGGGCGGGTGTGCAGTCCCCGTGCGTCCGCTCGGCCAGGAACCCGGCCGGTGTGGTGCGGACCGCCGTGGCGGCGGAGAGGCCGACGAACGCGCCGGGCAGCCGGGGGTCGGCGGCCCAGCGGCGGGGTTGCGGCGACATCACCAGCGCCGGTTCCGGTTCGCCGCCGGCATCGAACTGGCCGGCCCAGGTGGTTCCCGTGGCCGACCAGCCTGCCGGCAACGCCACGGTGAGCGGCCCGGTGGTGTACGTGCCGACGACCGGTCGACCCGACCCGGCACCGCCGGGCTCGGCACCCACCCCACCCACCACGAGGGCGGTCGCGACGACGGCCCCGGCCAGCCGCGACAGGTACGGGCGGCGGCGGGTCGTACCGAGCACCCGCTCCACCGCAGCGCGGGCGCGGGCGCGGGCCAGCGCGTCGTGCAGCGCCGAGGCGTCCGGGTAACGGTTGGCCGGTTGGTACGCGGTGGCCCGGACGAGCACCGCCGCGACTGCGGCGGGCACGCCTTCGCGTAGTCGGATCTCCGCGGGGCGTCGAGGCGGTTCGGTGCCGGCCGGCGAGCCGGCGGCCAGCAGTCGGATGCCGAGCCGGCCGAGCCCGTACACGTCGGCGCGGGTGTCGACCACCGCGCCCGGGTCGTCCTGCTCCGGGGCCATGTACCCGGGGGTGCCGGCCCGGGCGGTCAGCCCGGAGGCGGCGGCGAGCGCCTTCGCGAGGCCGAGGTCGGCGATCAGCACCTGTTCGGCGTCCGGGCCGACGGAGCGGAACAGGATGTTGCCCGGGGTGAGGTCACGGTGCACGACGCCGTTTCGGTGCAGTACGGCGACGCCGGCGCAGATCTCACCGAGCAGCCGCAGCGCCGAGGACGCGGGGATCTCGCCGCCGGCCAGGCGGTCCCGCAGGCTCCCCCGATCCGCCCACGCCAGGACCGCGTACGGGCGACCGTCGGGCAACTCACCGACGGTGTGCACCCGGATGAGTCGCTCGTGTTCCAGCCGGCGCAGCAACCGGGCCTCGTCCAGGAAGCGTTCCCGCACCCGCAGGTCGTGGCTCCAGTTCTCGGCCAACACCTTGATCGCGACGCGGGTGTCGAGGACCTGGTCGTAGCCCAGCCAGACCGTCGCGAACGACCCGACGCCGAGCAGTCGCTCGACGGCGTAGGGCCCGATCCGCAGCGGAGCCGTCACGGTGTCACCCCCGGTGGGCGTCTCTCTGCACAGTAGACCGGGCCGGACGTGAACCTCACGAACCGTTGGCTCCGGCGCGGTGACTAACAGGGCAGGACACCTCGTCACCGAAGGAGAACGCCATGAAACGTCCCTCGATCCTCTTCACCGCCGCCCTGCTGACGCTCGGCACGCTCGTCCCGGCCACCGTCGCCGGCCCGGCAGCGGCGGCAGCTCCGGTCGGCGCCCCGCCGACCGCGGTGCACCACCACCCGCAGGTGCTCGGCGTCGGCGGCGCCGGGGCGTACCGGATCGGTGCCAGCCTGGCGGCGCTCACCGCGGCCGGGCACATCGACTGGACCGCGCCGGCCTGCGGTGGGGTGGTGCACGCCGGCGCGACCGGCTCCTGGGCCGGTGTGCTCCTGCTGGCCTTCCGCGACGGCCGGCTGGTGGAGGTCGGTACGGCCACCGTGCCGCCCTACTCCCCCGCCGGGGCGTCGGTCGGCATGTCCTTCGCCGAACTGGAGGACATCTACGGGCTGCGGGGTTCGCTGATCCGCAACGACGCGGGGGACGCCGAGGCGTACCTGGTGCGGGTCGGCTCGCGGGTGGAGCTGTTTACCGGGCACCCGATCCGGCCTGGCGTCGGCTACTTCCAGGTCGGGCCGGCCAGCTTCGTCGAGCGCAACTTCCGGCAGGGCGCGGCCTGCTGACCAGGGCTTTCTGCGGGGCGTCCGGTGCGAGCCGGGCGCCCCGCGCCTCCTTTGCTCTGCTGCCCTTGAGGCACCACCCTGCGGCAACGCCCTGGCGCATCCGCAGCAGCAGAGCAAAGGGGGTGAACAACGGTCGCCGACGGGCGGGACGCGTAGGGCAGGCGGGTCGCGTTCGACACCCCTAGGAGACACAACGCTATCGCCGTAGACAACACTGTGTGCCACACAGTATGGTGTGACACATGGTTAGCGAGGACGTTCTACGGACGCACCTACAGGAGTTGCGTCGAGGCACCGTCGTGGTGGCCAGCCTGGTCGCGCTACGCCGACCTGACTACGGCTACGCACTGCTGCAACGGCTCACCGAACACGGCTTCCCGGTGGACGCCAACACCCTCTATCCGCTGCTGCGCCGCCTGGAGGACCAGGGGCTGCTGACCAGCGAGTGGAACACCGAGGAGAGCCGGCCGCGCAAGTTCTACCGGACCAGCGACGAGGGCGAGTCGATGCTGAGCCGGCTGCTCGACGACCTCGCCGCCGTGCAGACCTCCGTCACCGGGCTGATCCAAGGAGTGGACCGATGAACACCCTGACCGACCGCTACCTCGCCGCCACCCTGCGCTCGGTGCCCGCTCCGCGCCGCGACGAGATCGCCAGCGAGCTGCGCGCCTCCATCGACGACATGATCGAGGGTCGGACCGACGGCGGCCAGGACGCCACCACCGCCGAGCGGGAGGTGCTCACCGAGCTGGGCAACCCCGACGTGCTGGCCGCCCGGTACGCCGACCGCCGGCTGCAACTGATCGGCCCGACCTACTACCTGCTCTGGCTGCGACTGCTGAAGCTGTTGCTCAGCTTCATCCCGGCGCTCGTCGGCACGATCGTCACCATCGTGGAAGCCGCCGAGGGAAAGGGTTTCGGCGCGATCGGGCCGGGCCTCGTCGTGGCCATGCAGGTGGCCGTTCAGATCACCTTCTGGCTCACCCTGACCTTCGCCATCATCGAGCGCACCCAGACGGCCGTGGACCTGCCGGAGTGGACCGTCGACCAACTGCCCGACGCCCCGGTGCGCCGGGGCATCCCCCTCGCCGACACCATCGCGTCGGTGATCATGCTGGTGCTGACCATCGGCTACCTGCCGTTCCAGCACTACCAGTCCTGGGTCAGGGGCACCGACGGCGAGAACATCCCGATCCTCGACCCGGCCCTGTGGTCGTTCTGGCTGCCGGCGTTGATCGTGGTGCTGGTCGCCAGCGTGATCTTCGAGGTCGTGAAGTACCGGATCGGGCGCTGGACCTGGGCCCTGTTCGGCGTCAAGGCAGTGCTCAACCTGGCATTCTCGGTGCCGCTGGTGTGGCTGGCGCTCTCCGACCGGCTGCTCAACCCGGCCCTGGGCGAGCGGCTGAGCTGGGTGGCGGAGGCGGACAACCGGGACGGCATCGGGCTGGCCATCGCGCTGGGTACCGCCGCGATCGTGGTCTGGGACATGATCGACACCGCCCGTAAGACGCGCCAGCAGACGGCGTGAGCGACACCCGAGGCGGCCCGGCGCGTACCCCGCGTCGGGCCGCCGCCCGTCGGCGTGACCGTCGCGGCAGCCGCCCGCCCGGTCGGCGGGCGCGCAGACCGCCGTGGCATCGTTCCCGGATGACCGAGGCACCGCGAGAGGAATGGCGCCGCCCGGGCCCGACGGCCGAACAGCGCCGCAACGACCTCTGGATCGGGCTGGCGGTGACCGGGCTGGCGCTGGTCAGCCTCACGCTGGCCCGCAGCACGGGAGCGTTCCTCCTGGGCCCGCCGCCGTCCGGGCTGGAGCAGTTGTTCTGGACCGTCGCGGTGACGCTGCCGCTGATGTGGCGGCGGCGCTGGCCGGTCGCCATCCTGCTGGTTGTCGCTGTGGTGTTCATCGCCGCGCAGGCACGCTCGGCCCCGGAGACCCAGTTCTCCGCGTGGGCTCTGTTCTGCGCGCTCTACACCGCCGGCGCCTGGGGCAGGAATCACCAGCTGGCCCGCCGGCTACGGCTCGGCGTGATCGCCACGATGTTCGCCTGGCTGGGGGTCTACTACGCGGTGATGATCGACCACATTCCCCCCGATGCCTTCGACGAAGCTGTCGGTCCGGTGCCACCCGTGCTCGCCGCGATCGTCACCGGCGTGCTGGTCAACCTGCTGACGCTCGGTTTCGCGTACTTCTTCGGCGAGACCGCCTGGGTGTCCGCCCGGCGGGAACACGAACTGCGTACCCAGGCCGAGGACCTGCGCAGGTCCCAGGCCGAGGCCCGGGAACGGGCGGTGCTCGGCGAACGGGTCCGGATCGCCCGGGAACTGCACGACGTGGTCGCGCACCACGTGTCGGTGATGGGAGTGCAGGCGTCCGCCTGTCGCCGGGTGTTCGACCGCGACCAGGACAAGGCCCGCGCCGCGCTCGCCGCCATCGAGCAGAGCGCGCGCACCGCCGTCGACGAACTGCGTCGCATGCTCGGCGTGCTGCGGACCTCCACCGGCGCCGACGCCGCGCCGCCGGCCGCTGGCGGCGTCGAGCGGATCGGCGAGCTGGTCGAGCGGGCCCGCGTCGCCGGCCTGACGGCAACCCTCGGGGTGTACGGCGACGCTGTCGCGTTGCCCGAGTCGGTCTCGCAGGCGGCCTACCGGGTGACGCAGGAGGCGGTCACCAACACCCTGAAGCACGCCGGGGCGGACCTGTTGGACGTACGGGTCCGGTATCTGGCCCGGGAGGTGGAGGTCGACGTGACCGACGACGGACGGGCCGGCGGCCGGACCAACACCCAGGGTCTGGGGCTGATCGGGATGCGCGAACGGGTCACCGCCCACGACGGCGACCTGGAGGCCGGGCCGCGCGCCGGCGGCGGTTGGCGGGTACGCGCCCGCTTCCCGCTGGCCTCGGCGGCGGGCACGCGGCATCAGCCGGGCGACGAGCGACTCCTGGTCGCCGACGGGGAGGGCAGGGCATGAGCACCGCCGATCAGACGGTTCGGGTTCTTCTCGCCGACGACCAGCACCTCGTCCGCACCGGCTTCCGGGTCATCCTCGAGGTGGAGGACGACATCGAGGTGGTCGGCGAGGCCGCCGACGGCGAACGCGCCGTCAGCATGACCCGGGCCACCAGCCCCGACGTCGTACTCATGGATGTGGAGATGCCCGGGATGGACGGCCTGGAGGCCACCCGGCAGATCACCGCCGACGGGCCCGCTGCGCCCGCGGTGCTCATCCTCACGACGTTCGACCGCGACGACTACCTGTTCGCCGCGCTGCGGGCCGGGGCCAGTGGCTTCCTGCTCAAGAACGGCACGCCGGAGGAACTGGTCGAGGCGATCCGCGTGCTGGCCCGGGGTGACGGCCTGCTCGCCCCGGAGATCACCCGGCGGGTGATCTCCACGTTCGCCCGCCCCGGTGACCCGACGGGTACCGCCCACCGAGGCCCGGACGCCGACGCCGCGCTGGCCGAGCTGACGCCACGGGAACGCGAGGTGCTGGTGCTGCTCGCTGCCGGATCGAGCAACGCGGAGATCGCAGCGACCATCCACCTGGGCGAGGCGACGGTGAAGACGCACGTGAGCCGGGTGCTGGCCAAACTCGGCCTGCGCGACCGCGTGCAGGCGGTGGTGTTCGCCTACGAGAACGGGGTGGTCCGACCCGGGGGCTGACCGCCGTCCGCCGCGAGGCGGACCGCCCGCTCAGCCGCCGGACGGACGGCGGGCCGGCGTATTCGATCTAGCGTGGGTCCGTGACCAGAACGCTCCGCCTCGACGGTGTCGACCGCAGTTTCGGCGACCGGCAGGTGCTCAAGAACGTGTCCTTCGAGGTGACCGCCGGACGGATGACCGGCTTCGTGGGCGCCAACGGCGCCGGCAAGACCACCACCATGCGGATCATCCTGGGTGTGCTCTCTCCCGACGCCGGCGAGGTGAGCTGGGGTGACACGAAGCTGACCCGGCAGGACCGTCGACGCTTCGGCTACATGCCGGAGGAGCGGGGCCTCTACCCGAAGATGACCACCCGGGAGCAGGTGACCTACCTCGGCCGGCTGCACGGTCTGGACGCCGCCGCGGCACGACGGTCCACCGACACCCTGCTGGAACGGGTCGGGCTCGGTGAACGCGGTGACGACCTGCTGGAGACGCTGTCGCTGGGCAACCAGCAACGCGCCCAGATCGCCGCCGCGCTGGTGCACGACCCCGAGGTGCTGGTGCTCGACGAACCGTTCTCCGGCCTCGACCCGCTGGCCGTCGACACCGTCGTCACCGTGCTGCGGGAACGGGCCTCGGCCGGAGCGCCGGTGCTCTTCTCCAGCCACCAACTCGACGTCGTGGAACGCCTCTGCGACGACCTGGTGATCATCGGAGCCGGGGTGATCCGGGCCGCTGGCAGCCGACAGCAGCTACGCGACTCGTACACGATGCCGCGCTTCGAGCTGGTGGTGGCGAGCGACGCCGGCTGGGTCCGCGACCACCCCGGGGTGACGGTGGTCGAGTTGGACGGCCCGCGGGTGGTCTTCGACCTGCCCGCCGGCGCCGACGAGCAACAGGTGTTGCAGGCAGCCCTCGCCCGCGGCCCGGTCCGCGCCTTCCGCCCGGTCAGCCCCTCGCTCACCGAGATCTTCCGAGAGGTCACCCAGTGAACGTCACCCAGGCCACCCGGTTGGTCGCCGAACGCGAGATCCGGGTCAAGCTCCGCGACCGGACGTTCCTGTTCGGCACCCTGTTCTTCCTGCTGATCGCTGCGGCCGGCACCATCCTGCCGCCGCTGCTCTCCGGCGGCCCGGACAGCGTGGCCGTCACCCAGGAGGCCGCCGGCCCGCTGCGCGACGCCGGACTCGACGTCCGGGTCGTGGCCGACGACCGGGCCGCCGAGCAGGCCGTCCGCGACGGTGACGTGGACGCGGCTGTGGTCTCCGGCCCGAAGGTGCTCGCGATGGACGAGTCACCCACCGATGTGGTCCAGGCGCTGAGCAGCTCGCCGCCCGTGCAGTTGCTCGACCCGGACGCGGTCGACCCGGTGGTGGCGTTCCTGGTGCCGTTCGTCTTCGCGTTCGTCTTCTTCATCACCTCACAGACCTTCGGCCTGCAGATCGCGCAGAGCGTCACCGAGGAGAAGCAGACCCGGATCGTGGAGATCCTGGTCGCCGCCGTGCCGGTCCGGGCCCTGCTGGCCGGAAAAGTGGTGGCCGGCGCCATCCTGGCGTTCGCGCAGATCGCGCTCATCGCCGTGGTGGCGGTGATCGGCATGCAGATCGGCGACAGTGGCGGCCTGCTCGGCCTGCTCGCCCCGGCGATCGGCTGGTTCGTGCCGTTCTTCGTGATCGGTTTCGTGCTGCTCGCGGCGATGTGGGCGGCGGCCGGCGCACTGGCCAACCGGCAGGAGGACATCGCCGCGGTGTCGACGCCGGTGCAGCTCGCCGTCATGCTGCCGTTCTTCGCGGTGATCTTCCTGAACGACAACGACACCGCGATGCGGGTGCTGTCCTACCTGCCGTTCTCGTCGCCCACGGCCATGCCGCTGCGGCTGTTCACCGGCGACGCGGCCGGCTGGGAACCGTTCGTCTCGCTGGTCATCCTGGTGCTCGCCGCCGGCGCGTTCCTGGTCGCCGGTGCCCGGGTGTACGAGGGTTCGCTCCTGCGCACCAACGGCCGGACCTCCCTGCGTACCGCCTGGCGGGAGCGGGAGACGATCGGCTGAGCCGACGGTTCGCGCGCGGGCGCCGGTGTCCTGGTCGGACACCGGCGCCCGCCGCCGTACGGCACCGGTCCGAATACTGTTCGGCGGCTGCGAACAGGGCGAACGCTCCTACGGTGAGCCGATCCTCACGGCAACGACCTGGTCGTCGCCGGTTTTCGGACCGGAAAGGCTCTCGATGTCCCCACCGATCGACCCACGGCACCTCCGTCGTCTCCTCAGCGCGGTGCTCGCCGTCGTCCTCGCCAGCACCCTCGCCGCCCTCGTCCGGCCCACGCCGGCCGCCGCCGTCTCGGGTGACCTCATCCTCAACGGCACGTTCGACAACGGCAGCACCCAGCCCTGGTGGACCCGGCTCGCCTCGACCAGCACGACTGTCAACGCCGGGCAACTGCGCGTCCGCACCAGCGCGACGGTCGGCAAGCCCGTCTGGGAGGACCTGGTCGGCCACTTCGAGTTCGGCGTGACGGCGGCGCAACGGTACCGGTTGCAGTTCGACGCCACCGCCGACGTCAGCCGCTCGCTACGCGTCTCGGTCTCCCGGGCGGACACGCCCTTCACCTCCGCCGTCGACCAGAGCGTCGCGCTCACCCCGACGATGCGCCGGTTCACCTTCGACTTCGTGTCCCCGTTCGGTGACCCGAAGGCGGTACTCCTGTTCCACTTCGGTGGCCAGGCCGCCTCGACGGTCCGGTTGGACAACATCTCGCTCACCCCGCTGGCCGTCGACCCGGCCACCGACCCGATCCTGTACTGGAACGGCGTCCTCCTGGCCACGTACAAGGCTCTGGACCTGCCACCCACCACCTCGTCCCGCGAGGCCGCCATCCTGCACGCGGCGATGCACGACGCCGCCGTCTCGGTCACCGGCGTCGGCAGCCCCTATCGGGTACGAGTGCCGGTCAGCTACCCCGGCACCATGGACAACGTCGTGGCGCCGTCCCTGCACGCGGCCATCGACCGGGCCGCGTACGACGTGCTGACCGCCCTCTACGGCGGGCAGGGTCAGTCCTACTCCCAGGCTCTCGCCGGTGCCGTGGCGCTCCGGCCGTCCGGGGTGAACGCCGCCGAGGTCGCCCGGGGTGACACCGTCGGCGCGGCGGCGGCCACCGCCAACCTTCAGGCCCGCGCCAACGACGGCTCCGGCAACAACACGCCCTACCAGCTGGACGGCGTACCCGGGTCGTGGCGGCCGACCAACGGCAAGGCGGCGGTCAGCCCGAACTGGGGCCTGGTCACCCCGTTCGCGCTCACCTCCGGCCGGCAGTTCCGCCCCGGTCTACCGGCCGGGGCCACCGGGTACGCCGACCTGCTCGGCAGAGCGGAGTACTCCGCGCAGGTGCAGGAGATCCGCGACTACGGCGGTCGGACGCCGTCGCTGCGGACCCCCGAACAGACGCAGATCGCGTTCTTCTGGGCCAACGACCTGGGTGGTACCTACAAACCACCGGGTCAGCTGTTCGCGCACACCCGAATCGTGTCGGAGCAGCGCCAGCTCGGCATCCTGGCCAACGCCCGGCTCTTCGGCCTGGTCGCCTTGGCGCTCGCCGACGCCGCCATCGCCGCCTGGGACGCCAAGTACCAGACACCGATCGACCTGTGGCGGCCGGTGTCCGCCATCGAGGCGGCGGGCGGCGTCGGTTGGCAGCCGCTGTCACAGGATCGCGCCGGGGTCCCGTACACGCCGGCCTTCCCGGCCTACATCTCCGGGCACGCCACCTTCGCGGGGGCCTGGTCCGCCGTCATGAAGAGGTTCTTCGGCACCGACGCGATCGCCTTCGACGCGACCACCGACGATCCGCACGCGCAGGGCGTGGTCCGGCGCATGACCGGCTTCGACCACGCCGCCGAGGAGAACGCGCTCAGCCGGATCTACCTCGGTGTGCACTACCGGTTCGACGCGGACGCCGGACTCGCCACCGGACGCTCGGTGGGCGCGTACGTCTACGCCAACCTCCTGCGACCGTGAGTCGTCAGTCGGTGTAGCCCACGCGGGCTGCTCCCCGCCCGGCCCACGGGGGCGGGCGGGGAGCAGCACGTCTCGGTCACGGCAGCGGGGCGCAGTCCCAGTGCTCGAAGCTGGTGGTACGCGACCACACGTCCCGCGCGGCCCGGACGTTCCACACCGGATCGAGCGCGGTCCGACGGTCGACGCCGAGGCGGGACAACTCCACATCGCTGAACTGGAACACCCCCCAGCGCCGTGATCCGTCCGCGGCGATCTCCACCCGGTACGGGTCGAGCCCGGACAGGCACCGCGCCACCTGCACCGCTGCCGCCGGATCCTCCGGGAACGCCTTCCGCACGTACTTTCCGACCCGCTCCTCCGGCCACCTGGCCGCCACCAGATCGCCCGACAGTTCGTCGAGCATCCTGCCGTCGGCGGTGCCGCTGACCGGCAGGCCACCCAGTGCCTGGAAGGCGATCAGCCGACTGGTGGTGTCCGGGCCGAACCAGCCGTCCACCGGCACGAACAGTCCGCCCGCCACCAGACGTTCCTGGAGGCTCTGCACGCACGGGCCGTACATGCCCTGGCGCAGGACGACCGGGCAGTCGTCGGTCGGCGCGTCGTCCGTCGTGGGGTTGGCGCGCGGTAGCAGCGTCCCGGCCGCGCCGACCGTCAGCACGGCGAGCAGAGCTACCGCCGCCAGCCGGAGGCGTCGACGTGCCGGCCGGGGCACGTCGGGTGACACCAACTCCGGTGGGACCGGTCCGGCAGGCGGGGCCAGGTCCGCCGGTGGAGCCGGAGCGGCCGGCGGGGCCGGAGCGGCGGGCGGGGCCGGGTCTGCCGGCGGGGCTGGGTCGGCGGGCGGGGCCGTGGTGGTCCCCGTTTCCTGAATCGCGACGCGGTCCCGCTCGCTGAGGTGGGCCTCGATGTCGCGCCGCACCGTCAACCACCGCTCGACCTCGCCGGCCGTCGTACCGCAGGCCGCCAGCAACGCCACGACGGTACGTTCCCGGGGCAGGGTGCTCCGCCCCAGCATCGTGGCCAAGGTGCTCGGCGGAAGCCAGTGTCCGGTGGCCGAGGCCCGGCGGGAAACCTCCCGGTAGGTCAGGCCGGAGCGCCGACGGACGTCTCGGAGCAGCGCGACGTACTCCCCCGCAGTGGTCGCCTGCGGCGCCAGATCCAGGGCAGCGTCATCCATCGAATCCCCCAGGTCGTCGGTGTCGTCGGGTCCGGACCGGTGCCGGTCCGAACCCGTGGGCCGTACGCCGTCAGCGGCGCGGCCATCGAGGAAGACGCTAGAGAAGGCCGTCGGCCGGAACAATGGCCTGGCCGCCCCGGTGCAGTGTCCGCGCAGCTCAAGGCCACCTGTCCGGGTTTTGTCCGACCATCTCGGACAGTCGCTGGACCCCGGCTTGCCCCCGCTGCTGCACGGTCGGGAGAATCGGGCGATGTCCACGGGGGAACTACGACCGGACGAGGCGGCCGACCCGACCGAGTTCGTCGACCTGCTACGCCAACTCAAGGACCGGTCGCGGCTCACGTACCGCCAGTTGGAGCAACGCGCGGCGGCGGTCGGTGACGTGCTGGCCCGCAGCACGGCGGCGGACATCGTCCGTCGGAACACGCTGCCGCGACCCGAGGTGGTGGCCGCCTTCGTCCGGGCCTGCGGTGCCGGCGACGAAGTCGAGGCGTGGCTGCGGGCGCGGCACCGCCTCGCGGTGGGTGCCTACGCACCGGAGCCGCCCACGCCCGACCAGCCGTCCACGGACCGCACCGCGCCCGACCACCCGTCGCCCGACCGTCCGCCCGCCGAGGCCACGGTGCCGGGGGTGGTGGACGGGAGCGCGACCCGTTCGCGGTGGTTCACGCGGCCCGTGCCGCTGGCGCTGCCTCTCGTCGGCACCCTGCTGGTCGCGATCGGCGTCGGTGTCTGGATCCAGCGGCCCGATGACAAGCAGCGAAGGACACCGCTCGGCGAATCGACCACCTCGGCGAGCGCCGGCCCGGCATCCACACCGGACGGCGGCGCCGGCCCGTCGGCCACATCGGACGTCAGTGCCAGCCCGACGCTCGCGCCGAGCGCTCGGCTGAGCCAGATCCGGCCCGCCCGAAGTCCGCAGCTCTGTGTCACGGAGGGGCGGGATCGCACCGGCCAGTACCGGCACGAGGTGGCGGTTCAGCGGCCCTGCGCGGAGGCCACCCCGCCGGACACCTACCTGGAGCCGGTGTCGGACGGGGTGTACTTCATCAAGTGGAACCACCCGGCGCACGGGGTGGGGTGCCTCAGTGTCCGGGACGAGGATCCCGGGCGGAACATGCTCGAACCCGTGATCGACTGCTCCAGTGCCAAATCGTCCCGGCTGTTCCGGTTCGAGTCGACCGGATCGACGCCGACCTCGTACCGCATCCGGCCGGCCGGCGGCGACCTGTGCGTCGGCCTGCGCGACGACGACACCGAGGTCTCGGCCGAGGCGCTCGCCGAGCCGTGCACCAACGGAGCGGACCAGGTGTTCCTGGTCGACACACTGCCGGGCCGCTGAGCCGAGGGCCGCTCAGCGGGCCGGGGGCACCCGGTCCCAACCGACCGGCAGCGGCGGCGCGGACCAGGCCGGCTCAGGCTGCCATGTCGCCCACGCCGGGTCCCACCACCGTTCACCGGCGTCGAGCAGCGCGGCGATCCGGTCGCCCTCGGCCTGGATCGCGTCACCCATGCCCGGGTAGCGCCCCTCGACGAGGCGCTGGGCGAACAACTCCACGTCCTTCCAGACGTACCGGTCGGCGTCCGCACCCCACCACAGGTCCAGCTCGTGGTCCAGGGTGTCCACCCCGATCGGGGTACGCCGCACCGGATCCTGGAGGTTGAAGTACCAGCCGGCGAAGTCGCGACCCGGCCCCGTCCAGAACACGTCGACCGAGTGCGCCTCACCGGGGCGTTGCAGCATCAACTTGCCGTGGCCCGACCAGGAGCGGTGCCCGGCGGTCTCCCACGGGTGCCTCCCGCACGGGAAGGCACCGGCCGCCGGGAAGCCGAACTCGGCGCCCGGCGGGAGGTAGAGCGCGAGCAGGTCGGGCGAGTCCTCGACGCAGATCGTCGGGCAGGCGAACCACACCTCGCCGCGCAGCACCTCACGACGCACCACAGTGTCGCCGGGCGCGAACCGGTCCGCCACCACTGTCACCTCCGCACTCTCCCCACCGAGGTCTCAGGCCGGAGCAGCCCTCGGGCAGCCCCGGCCGATCACGAGTCAGACGGGCTCGATCGTGAGGTCGGTGACCTGGTCGTCCTTGATATCAAACACGAGGGCGAAGGACAGAGGCCCGCCGGGGAAGTCACCGTCCCCGGAGGCCACCAGCCGGTCGTCCGCGAACGAGGTCGGCGTGAGCACGACCTTGGGGTTGATCAGGTGCCCCTGGATCCACTCGCGGATCTCGGCCTCGCCGGCCCAGGTCTGCCCGTCATCGCGTACGGTGGCCCCGTCGCCGAAGACCGCGGCCAGCGCGTTCGCGTCGTGCGCGTTGGTGGCCGTGATGAAGGTGTCGACGGCCTTGGGCAGAGTGATGTCGTTCATTTCTGTTCTCCAGTTTTCTTGATTGTCAGGACGCGGGCGCGTGCTGGTATGGGCGTGCGTCAGAAGTCCGCCCCTCGGGAGAGCTTCTCGTTGGCGCGCAGCTCCGCGAGTGCGTTCTCATGCATCGCGACGACAACGTCGTAGCCGGAGTTGCCGAGCACGATCCGTTTCGGCGGAACGGGTGCGTTCATCGCGCTCATCACGGCCCGCACTCCGCGGACGGGGTCTCCTGCCTGCTTGCCGTCGTGGTCCACGAACGCCGCCTTGACGCTCTCGACCATCGGCACGTAGGCGTCGACGATCTCGTTGACGTCCTCGTTCTGGAAGTAGGCGAAGGCCTTGGTGCGGAATGCTCCCGGCTCCACGACGAGCACGCGCACACCGAACGGCTCAACTTCCTGGCGCAGTGTCTCCGACACTCCTTCGACCGCGAACTTCGCCGCCGCGTAGTAGCCAAACCCCAGTGCGCCGACGAGGCCTGCCACCGACGACATGTTCACGATCCAGCCGTTGCCGCGTGCCCGCATACCGGGCAGGACCGCGCGCACCATCTCGACCACGGCGAACAGGTTGAGGTCGAACGTTCGGCGGATCGTCTCGTCCGGGGCACCCTCGATCGAGCCGTACCAGCCACGACCCGCGCTGTTGACGAGCACGTCGATCCCGCCGAACCGCTCCTCGGCCGCCTTGACCGCCGCACGCACCTGGTCGGCATCGGTGACGTCGAGCTGGAGCACCAGCACACGGTCGCCGTGTGATTCAGCCCACTCTCGCAGTTCGGAGGGCCGACGCGAGGTCACCACCACCTGATCGCCCTGCTCCAGGGCAGCCTCCGCGTAGACCAGGCCGAACCCTCCGGGCGTCCCACCCGTGATGAACCAAGTCCTCATGGACTTCCCCCTTCGCTATATCAGCCAATGTAGCGCTACATGAGCTACCATAGCAAACATGCAGAACGCACGGGATCGACTCCTGCTCGCCGCGGCGGAGTTGTTGCAGGCCGGCGGCACGGTGTCCACTCGGGCGGTGTGCGAACGCGCCGGAGTACAGGCCCCCACGCTGTACCACCACTTCGGCAGCAAGCAGGGCCTGATCGACGCCGTGGTCAACCACGGCTTCACCCAGTACACAACTGTCGAGAGCTCTGGCAACCCGCTCGACGACCTACGCGAGGGCTGGGACAGACACGTGCAGTTCGGGCTGGAGCACCCGTCGTTCTACGGGCTGCTCTACGGCCGCGTCGAGCCGGGAAAGCCCTGCGTGGTCACCGCTCCCGCGCACGCCGCGTTGCGCGAGCGGTTCACCGACGCCGCCGCCCAGGGCCTGCTCACAGTGCCCGCGGACGACGCCGCCGAACAGGTGCTCGCCGCCAACGTCGGCATCACGCTCACCTTGATCAGCCAGCCGGAGCCGGACTTCGGGCTGTCCGAACGCGTCCGAGAGGCCGCGCTGGGTGGAGTCCTGCACACGCCCTCCACCGACGCCCCCGCGAGCCGCGCAAGCGCCGCACTGACGTTGCGTGCGCTGGTCGGCAACGACCCGGGTGACCTCACCCCTGGCGAACAGGCACTGCTTGGCGAGCTGCTGGACCGCCTGGCCCGCTAGGGGCTGCGGCGGAGTAGGTCAAAGCCGCTGGTTGATCACGGCGAGGCGCACGGAAGCCCTGACACTCATGCGTGTCAGGGCTTCTCGGTGATCAGCGTGCGGTGCCGATTCTCTTTGCCAGGCTGACGAGGCTCCGCCACGATGCCTGCCCGAAAGTCAGCGCTCCGCCGTCCGGGTTCTTGCTGTTTTCGCCGATGTTGGGGTATCCCGGGGCTCGGATACCGCGATGTCGCCGACTTGGTGTGGATCATGGCGGGTGGTTGGTCGTACCAAGGCGGAGGGGGCCGGTGACGGCCCCCTCCGTTGCGGTTTGGCGCCGGCTACCGTTGCGGGCTGCCGCCCTCAGGCGTCGACGGCCGCCATCACGTCGTCGCTGACGTCGAAGTTCGCGTAGACGTTCTGCACGTCGTCGCAGTCTTCCAGCACGTCGATCAGCTTGAAGACCTTACGCGCGCCCTCCTCGTCCAGCGGAATGTTCATGCTGGGGATGAGGGAGGACTCGGCCGACTCGTACTCGATGCCGGCGTCCTGCAGGGCGGTGCGGACCGCGATCAGGTCGGTCGGCTCGGACACCACCTCGTACGCCTCACCGAGGTCGTTGACCTCCTCGGCGCCGGCGTCGAGGACGGCCATCATCACGTCGTCCTCGCTGGTGCCCTCCTTGGGGACGATCACCACGCCCTTGCGGGAGAACATGTACGACACCGAGCCGGCGTCGGCCAGCGAGCCGCCGTTGCGGGTCAGCGCGGTGCGCACCTCGGTCGCCGCCCGGTTGCGGTTGTCGGTGAGGCACTCGATCAGCATCGCGACGCCGTTCGGGCCGTACCCCTCGTACATGATCGTCTGCCAGTCGGCGCCGCCGGCCTCCAGGCCTGAGCCGCGCTTGACGGCGCGATCGATGTTGTCGTTCGGCACCGAGCTCTTCTTCGCCTTCTGGATCGCGTCGAAGAGAGTCGGGTTACCGGAGGGGTCGCCGCCACCGGTGCGCGCGGCCACCTCGACGTTCTTGATCAGCTTGGCGAACATCTTGCCGCGCTTGGCGTCGATGACGGCCTTCTTGTGCTTGGTCGTCGCCCACTTTGAGTGGCCGGACATCTTCTACCTCCGTCTGTCATTCCACGCCTGCATCGACTGCCGCACCGACGACGCGCCGCATCGGGCGGTCCGGCGGCCGGTCGGCTCCGCGGGAATGCCGCGCCGGGCGACGGCCCTGCCGAACCGCGGCAATCTTACCGAGGTCACACCCGGGCGTGTCA
Source organism: Micromonospora taraxaci (assembly GCF_007830095.1). NCBI lineage: Bacteria > Bacillati > Actinomycetota > Actinomycetes > Micromonosporales > Micromonosporaceae > Micromonospora > Micromonospora taraxaci. The sequence continues at coordinate 5,111,789 of NZ_VIWZ01000001.1, forward strand.
CATCCGGCACCCGCCGGGGTGCCGCTGGCGACCCGCAGGACAACCAGCCAGGGCCGGAGAACATGCCCGCCGTTCTGAGGGCGGCGCCGCCCGACCGCTCAGGCGGCCCGCACCAGGTCCACGAAGTACGCGTGCACCCGCAGGTCACCCGTTAACTCCGGGTGGAACGAGGTGGCCAGCAGGTTGCCCTGCCGGACCGCCACGATCCGGTCGGCGGCCGGACCACCGGTCACCGTGCCGATCACCTCGACACCGGCACCGACCCGCTCGACCCAGGGCGCCCGGATGAACACCGCGTGGAACGGCTCCCCCGGCACCCCGGTGATCTCCACCGGGGCCTCGAACGAGTCGACCTGCCGACCGAACGCGTTGCGCCGCACTGTCATGTCGATGCCGGCGAAGCCACGCTGGTCGGGTCGGCCGTCCAGCACCGCCGTGGCCAGCATGATCATGCCGGCGCAGGAACCGTAGACCGGCATGCCGTCGGCGATCCGCTTGTCGATCGGCTCGCGCATCTCGAAGATGTCGGTGAGCTTGCTGATGGTGGTGGACTCGCCCCCGGGAATCACCAGGCCGTCGACCGTGTCCAGCTCCGTCGGACGACGCACCGGGCGGGCGTCCGCACCCGCCGCGGCCAGCGCCGCCACGTGCTCGCGGACGTCCCCCTGAAGCGCGAGAACACCGATCACGGGTACGGCCATGGGTCCGGTCACCAGCCCCGCTCGGCCAGGCGGTGCGGCTGCGGGATCTCGTCGACGTTGATGCCGACCATGGCCTCGCCGAGACCACGGGAGACCTTCGCCAGCACATCCGGGTCGTCGTGGAAGGTGGTGGCCTTGACGATCGCTGCGGCCCGCTGGGCCGGGTTGCCGGCCTTGAAGATGCCCGAGCCGACGAAGACGCCCTCCGCACCGAGCTGCATCATCATCGCGGCGTCGGCCGGAGTGGCGATCCCACCGGCGGTGAACAGCACCACCGGCAACTTGCCGCTCTCGGCGACCTCCTTGACCAGCTCGTACGGGGCCTGCAGCTCCTTGGCCGCGACGTACAGCTCGTCGGCCGGCAGCGAGGACAGCCGACGGATCTCCTGGCGGATCTTGCGCATGTGGGTGGTGGCGTTGGAGACGTCACCGGTGCCCGCCTCACCCTTGGAGCGGATCATGGCCGCACCCTCGGTGATCCGGCGCAGAGCCTCGCCCAGGTTGGTCGCGCCACAGACGAAGGGCACCGTGAAGGCCCACTTGTCGATGTGGTTCGCGTAGTCGGCCGGGGTCAGCACCTCGGACTCGTCGACGTAGTCCACGCCGAGCGACTGGAGGATCTGCGCCTCCACGAAGTGGCCGATGCGGGCCTTGGCCATCACCGGGATGGAGACCGCCTCGATGATCCCGTCGATCATGTCGGGGTCACTCATCCGGGACACCCCACCCTGCGCGCGGATGTCGGCGGGCACCCGCTCCAGGGCCATCACCGCGACGGCGCCGGCGTCCTCAGCGATCTTGGCCTGCTCGGCGTTGACCACATCCATGATCACGCCGCCCTTCAGCATCTCGGCCATGCCACGCTTCACGCGGGCCGAGCCGACGACGGGGGCGGTACCGGTGTTCGAGGCGGTGTTTTCGGGCACGGGTCATCGCTCCTTGGACGGACTCTGGGGGGTGGCAGCAAAAATGCTACGTGCGGTTCAACGCCGCACCGACAGCCAATCAGACCCCCGGTGGCCTGCCCTGTGGCCCTGATCACCGGTCGTGCGCGACCTCCCGGTCAGGTGGCGGGGACGTCGGCGGGCACCGTCAGGGTCGGGTCGTCGATGTCGAAGTAGCGCGGCCACTCCCGGCCCCGCCCCATCCGCAACAACCGCACCAGCGGCCGGCTACGCGCCGAGCGCGCGTCCCGGACCAGATCCGTGTGCACCTGCCGGGACAGCGCCAAGCGGCGACTGGCCGCGATGACCGCCCCACAGTCCGGATCGTCCGGATCCAACTGGACGGCACGCAACTGCCGGGTCAGGTCGTTCTCCGCCGCCTCACGCTCGTCCGGGCCGGCGTCCAGGGCGATCCGGGCCGCCGCGTACAGCTCGACGCCGAAACGCCGCTCAGCCAGCACCGCGGCCGCGGCCGCCCGGCGCAGCAGGTGGGCGTCCAGGGCCCGGGCCGCCAGCTCCGCGCGACCCTGCAACCTGTCGACCCGACCGGCCGTCCAGATGAGGTACGCCGCGACCAGCCCTACGACCACGCTCGCGGCCACCACCCACCACATGTGCGGCATCGTAGTGCTGCTCCGTTTCAGCTCCGATTGGGTGCGGTCAGGCCGGTTGACCAATCACCGCAACACCGTCAGTCACAGCGGTCAGCCCAGCCCCACCCATTCCTGGTCGATGACCCGCCCGTCGGTTGCCTCGATCGCCGCTGCGTATACCTCCAGAACACGGCGGGCAACCACCGGCCAGTCGAAATTCGCCACGACCTGATCCCCGCAGGCGGTCAACGTCGCCCGCGCGGAGGGGTCGTCCAACAGCTCGGTCAGCGCGTCGCGCAGCCCCACCGGGTCGCCGGTGGGAAAGAGCCGACCGGCGCGCCCACCGTCGAGCACCCGCCGGAACGCGTCCAGGTCGCTGGCGACAACCGTCGTACCCGCGGCCAGGGCCTCGGTGAGGATCATGCCGAACGACTCGCCACCGGTGTTCGGCGCCACGTAGAGGTGAACGCTCCGCAACATGCGCGCCTTGTCCGGTTCGGTGACCAGGCCGAGGAACGTGACGCGCTCATGCAGATCGGCCGGGAACTGGTCGTACAGGTCGTCGGGGTCACCGGGGCCGGCGACGAGCAACCGCAGCCCGGGTCGGGTGGCGGCCAGCGCCACGAACGCGTCACGCAGCACCGGGAAGCCCTTGCGCGCCTCGGTGAACCGGCCGAGGAACCCCAGCGTGCCGCCGGTACCCGGGCCCCAATCCCCCGGCCAGCCCGGCAACGGCTCGGCGTCGGCGAACTTGGCCACCGCCACCCCGTTGGGGATCTCCACGGCGCCGCCGTCCATGTGCTCCACCTGCACCTTGCGGGCCAGCGCGCTGACCGCGATCCGGGCGGTGATCCGTTCCAACACGATCTGGAGGACACCCTGCGCCGCCGCCAACACCCGGGAACGGGTCATCGCGGTGTGGAACGTGGCCACCACCGGGCCCCGCGCGGAGAGCACGGCCAGCAACGACAGGCTCAACGTGAGCGGCTCGTGCACGTGCAGCACGTCGAAGTCGCCGTTGGTGATCCAGCGCCGGACCCGGGCGGTCGAGACCGGGCCGAACGCGATCCGGGCCACCGATCCGTTGTACGGCAGCGGCACGGCACGGCCGGCGGACACCACGTACGGCGGCAGCGGCGAATCCTCGTCGGCCGGGGCGAGCACGCTGACCTCGTGACCGAGGGCGATCAACGCCTCGGCGAGGTCCATCACGTGGTTCTGCACACCGCCGGGGACGTCGAAGGAGTACGGGCACACGATGCCGATCCGCATGCGTCAGCGCCCCCTGTCCGTGATCGTGGGACACCATCCCACCGTGCCCACCTCGCCCTCAGGCCGGACCGGAGGCCGACGAGGGCAGCGCCGTGCCGTCCCCCGCCGCCCGCTGGTCCAGCCACATCCGCTGCAACATGTGCCAGTCTTCCGGATGCCGGGCGATACCCGCCGCCAGACGGTCGGCGATCAGCTGGGTCAGCGACCGGACCCGCTCGTCCAGGGGCCCCACCTCGGGCCCCGGCACCGGCAGCGGGCCGGCGAGCGACGCGCAGGCCGCGTCGGGTTCGTACCACATCGAGGCCACGTAGAGCGGCGCTCCGGTGTGCAACGCGAGCAACGCGGGCCCTGCCGGCATCCGGGTCTTCCCGCCGAAGAAGTCCACCTCCACACCACGGGCGGAGAGGTCCCGGTCGGCCAGCAGCGGCACCACCGCACCGGCACGCAACCGGTCCAGCAGCACCTCGAACGCCGGACGCGGCCCACCGTGGGTCGGCAGGATCTCCATCCCCACGCTCTCCCGGAAGGCGATGAAACGCTCGTAGACGCCCTCCGGCTTGAGTCGCTCCATGACCGTGGTGAGCGGCCAACCGGTGGCCGCCACCCAGGCCCCCGCGGCGTCCCAGTTGCCGGCGTGCGGCAACGCCACCACGGCGCCCCGGCCCGCGGCCACGTCGGCGGCGAGCATCTCGGCGCCGTCGAGCCGGAAGCCGGACAGGATCTGCGCCCGGCTCAACGACGGCAGCCGGAACGCCTCCATCCAGTACCGGGCGTAGGAGCGCAGCCCCCGCTTGACGAGATCGTCTAGCTCGGCGTCGGGCAGCTCCGGGCCGACCACCCGGCGCAGGTTCGCGCGCAGTCGGTCCGTACCCCCGCCGCCGCGTCGGTGGGCGCGGTCCGCGCCCGTTCGGAACGCCGCAGCGACCAGCGGCCGGGGTAGCGCGCGGACCACCCGCCACCCGGCGACGTAGCCCAGCTCGGTGAGGTTCACGCGGCCCGGCCGCCGGTCTTCCGGGACCGCGTCACCGCGCCGCTCACGCCTGGCCGTCCGGCTGGAGCTGCTGGGCCTGGCGGTAGACGTGCGCCATCCGCTGCCCCACCGTGAAGATCGACACGGCGGCGAGCAGCCAGAGCGCGATCTCCAGCGCCGGATCGACACCGACGCCGGTGAGGATTCCGCCGACGCCGACGATCAGCAGCCGCTCGGTGCGCTCGGCGATACCCACGTTGCAGGTCATGCCGAGACCCTCGGCGCGGGCCTTCACGTAGGAGACCAGGCTCCCGGCGGCCAGGCAGACCAGCGCGGCAGCCACCCCCGAGTAGTTGTCCTGCGTGGCCAGCCAGTACGCGACCGCGCCGAAGACGGCGCTGTCGGCGACCCGATCCATGCTCGAATCGAGGAACGCGCCGAACCTGGTGGAGCCACCGCTCATCCGGGCCATCGTCCCGTCGAGCAGGTCGGTGAGCGCGAACAGGGTGACAATCAACGCGCCCGCGACCAGATGGCCGCGGGCACCGAAGCCGAGCGCGCCGACGAGCACACCAACGGTGCCCGCGACGGTGACGGCATTGGGGGTGACGCCCGCGCGCAGAAGGGCACGGGCAATCGGCTCGACGACGCGGGTCATCCCCGCGCGGGCCGACACTTGGAAGATCTTCGCCATGGCGGTCCCCACGATAACGGTCCGCCCAGCTCCGCCGATACGGCCGGTCCCGCCGACGCGCCTGCGAGAGGCTTGTGCCTACCCGGCAACGGGTGTGAGATCGGGCCAGGGGGTGAGCCAGCTCACCCATCCACCCGTCCCGTTCCCGCTGTGCAGCAGACCACCGGAGGATATCGCCGCGCACTCGCCCCGGGCCGCTTCCCGTCGCGCGGCGGTCGCCACCCACCACCGGCTGAGGGAGGTGCGCCCGATGGCGCAGAAGAACCAGGAGAAGGGCTCCACCGGCGGCACGCCGGTCATGACCGAGCCCGAGCGGGTCCGCAACGTGGTGCTCGTCGGGCACTCCGGAGCGGGCAAGACGACACTTGTCGAGGCCCTGCTCGCGGCGACGGGCACGATCGGCCGGGCCGGCTCCGTGGTCGACGGCACCACTGTCGGCGACCACGACCCCGCCGCCGTGCGCCAACAACGCTCGGTCAGCCTGTCCTGCGCACCACTGCTGCACAACGGCATCAAGGTCAACCTCCTGGACACCCCCGGGTACGCCGACTTCGTGGGCGAGCTGCGGGCCGGGCTACGGGCCGCCGACGCCGCGCTCTTCGTCGTCTCGGCGGCGGGCGGCATGGACGCCGCCACCGTCGCGCTGTGGGAGGAGTGCGCCGCCGTCGACATGCCGCGCGCGGTCGCGGTGGCCCGACTGGACCAGCCCCGCGCTGACGTCGACGAGACGGTGGCGCTCTGCCAGCGCCTCTTCGGCGACAACGTGATGCCGCTCTACCTGCCGATGCTCGGCGACGACGGCGTGTCCACCGAGGGCCTGCTCGGCCTGATCACTCGTCGGGTCTTCGACTACAGCGCCGGGTTGCCCGCCGACGTCCGCGATCCCGACCCGGAGCACCAGCGGGCCATCGACGAGTCCCGCGACGAGCTGATCGAGGGGATCATCGCCGAGAGCGAGGACGAGACCCTGATGGACCGCTACCTCGACGGCGAGGACATCAGCGACGAGGTGCTCATCGACGACCTGGAGAAGGCCGTCGCCCGGGGTCACTTCTACCCGGTGGTGCCGGTCTGCGCCCAGACCGGCGTCGGGCTGGACGTGCTGCTGGAGGTGCTGACCGCCGCGTTCCCGTCGCCGCTGGAGCACGACCTGCCGGCGGTGACCGGCGTGGACGGCTCACCGCGGCCGCCGTTGACCTGCGACCCGGCCGGGCCGCTCGTCGCGGAGGTCGTCAAGACCACCGTCGACCGCCACGTCGGCCGGGTCTCGCTGGTCCGGGTCTTCTCCGGCACGCTGCGCCCCGACCAGACGGTGCACGTCTCCGGTCACGGCATGGCCGAACGCGGGCACCCCGACCACGACGCCGACGAGCGGGTCGGGCACATCTACACCCCGCTGGGCGCGACCCTCCGCGAGGTGCCGCTCTGCGTGGCCGGCGACCTCTGCGCGATCACCAAGTCGGGCAGCGCGGAGACCGGCGACACCATCTCGGCCAAGACCGACCCGCTGCTGATCGCCCCCTGGGAGATGCCGGAACCGCTGCTGCCGGTGGCGATCGTCGCCCACAGTCGCGCTGACGAGGACGCCCTGGCCCGTAACCTCGCCCGCCTCGTCGCGGGCGACCCCACGCTGCGCCTGGAACGCAACCAGGACACCCACCAGCTGGTTCTCTGGTGCATGGGCGAGGCGCACGCCGACGTGGTGCTCGACCGGCTGCGGGCCGGCGGCGTCGAACTGGACACCGAGCCGGTCAAGGTGTCGCTGCGCGAGACCCTGACAGTGCCGGCGAAGGGGCACGGCCGGCACGTCAAGCAGTCCGGTGGCCACGGCCAGTACGCGGTCTGCGACATCGAGGTCGAACCGCTGCCCGCGGGCAGCGGCTTCGAGTTCGTCGACCGGGTCGTCGGCGGCGCGGTGCCGCACAACTACATCCCCTCGGTGGAGAAGGGCGTCCGCGCCCAACTCGAACGCGGTCTGGTCGCCGGTCACCCGGTGGTGGACCTGCGGGTGACCCTGGTCGACGGCAAGGCGCACAGCGTCGACTCCTCCGACGCGGCCTTCCAGACCGCCGGAGCACTGGCCCTGCGCGACGCCGCCGACCGTGGCCAGCCGGCACTGCTGGAGCCGATCGACGAGGTCACCATCCGGGTGCCGGACGGTTCGGTGGGCACGGTGATGGGCGACCTGTCCGGCCGACGAGGCCGTGTGCTCGGCACCGAGCCCGACCCGGACACCGATGGCCGTACCCTCGTCCGCGCCGAGGTGCCGGCCACCGAGTTGCTGCGGTACGCCGTCGAGCTGCGCTCGATGACGGCCGGCACCGGCACATTCCGCCGTCACTTCGTCCGCCACGACCCGATGCCGGCGCACCTGGCCGACCAGATCCGCAAAGAGCACACCACCTGACCCCACCCGCCTGCCCGGCTCGGCCCTGCCTGCCCGCCCGGTTCGTCTCGGCATGACCGACAAGGTCATCGGGGCGGGCGGGGCCGGGCGGATGGGTCTGCCGTGGTCGCGTCCTGTAGAGCTGCCCCAGATGTGGGGCGCGGCTACCTCCCGCTGCATGCCGACCAAGCCGCCGCCGACGCGCCCTCAGCGCGGCGACAACGCGCCCTCAGTGCGACGTCAACGCACCCAACGCCCGAGTGCGCAGCGGCCGCCCCAGAAATGGGGCAGCTCTACAGGGGCCGGCACCGACATCGGGGGTGGCACGAACCCCGACCCGCGACAGGCCTGACCCGCCGGGAGCGTGGCTCCGCTCCGCGGGGCGGACCCGACCGGGTCAGAACACTGCGTCAGGGGTGCACGGTGGGATGGATGGGCGGGGGCCAGTGGGGGCGGTCGGCGTCGCGTAGCGCCGCCGTGCGCAGCGCCGCCAACTGGCGCTCGACCTCGACGAACTGGTCCGGCGGCAGCGGGCCCCGGTGCAGCGCTGCGGCGTTCTCCTCGATCTGGGCGACAGTACGGCAGCCGGGGATCGGGATGGTGCGGCCGCTGCGGGCCCAGATCCAGCCCAGCGCGCCCTGGGCGAGGGTGCGCCCGTCGGCGGTGAGCGCGGCACGGACCGCACCCACCCGACGGAGCCACTCCGGCGCGGGCCGGCCACCGCGGAACCACTCCAACCAACCGGGGGCCAACCCGCGTACGTCGTCGTGGGGCAGGGTCGACCCGGCCGAGTATTTGCCGGTGAGCAGTCCCATGCCCAGCGGGCCCCGGTTGACGCTGGCGAGGTCGTACTTGTCGCAGACGGCGAGCAGCTCCGGGGCGTCCCGCAGAACGGACAGGGTGTGCTGCACGGCAGTCGCCCCGGTGGCGGCGTGCCCGAACGCGGTGGCCCGGTCGGGACGGTCGGTGCTCCACCCGTACGCGCGGATCAGGCCCTCGGCGACCAGGTCCTCGCAGCCGCCGATCAGCGCCTGCGCGCGTGGCACCGACAGGTCGGCGAGGTGCAGCTGGTAGAGGTCGATCCGGTCGGTGCCGAGACGGCGCAGCGAGTCGGTCACGGCGGTGCGCAGGTACGCGGGCGACGCGTCCTCACCGGTGGCCTGTCGGCTCGCCTCGTCGAAGGTGTAACCCCACTTGGTGGCGATCACGGCCTCGTCCCGGCGGCCGGCGAGCGCCCGGCCGAGCACCCGCTCGCTGTGCCCGGCGCCGTACGTGTCGGCGGTGTCGAAGAGGGTGACGCCCAGGTCGAGCGCCCGGCGGACCGTCCGCACCGACTCGTCGTCGTCGACAGCGCCCCAGCCCAGCGGTTGGGTGCCCTCAGCCCACGGGCCGCCGATCGCCCAGCACCCCATACCGAGGGCGCTGACCTCGATGCCGCTGCGTCCCAACGTCCGTGTCGTGACTGCCATCGGCCGATCGTGCCACCTCCACGGGCCGGGGCGTAGCAGATCCCGGGGCCGGAATCGTGGATGCGAGCCGACCGACCACTACGGCATGATCACCCGCATGCGGAGGCTGGGTGTGGACATCGGCGGCGTGATCATCGAGCCGGCCGACGGGGACGCCGACACCTCGTTCTTCGGCGCGCACTACCTGCGTACACCTGTGGTCCACGGGGCGTTCGACGCGCTCGCGGCGCTCGGCCCGGCGTTCGACGAGGTGCACCTGGTGTCCAAGTGCGGGGAGGCCACCGAGCGCCGCACCCGGGAGTGGCTGGCCCACCACGACTTCGCGGCGCGCACCGGTATCCCGGTCGAGCGGCTCCACTTCTGCCGTACCCGTCCGGACAAGGCGCCGATCGCCCAGCGCCTCGGGCTGACCCACTTCGTGGACGACAAGCTGGAGGTGCTCGGCTACCTGACGTCGGTGCCGCACCGCTTCCTGTTCCGGCCCCGCCCGGCGGAGGTCGCCGCTCGCACAGCGCTGCTGCCTCTCGTACACCGGGTGGAGAGCTGGCCGGAGCTGACGCCGCTGCTGCGCGCCGACTAGAGGGACCGGCGCAGGCCTCGCGTCGCGCCGACGGTCAGGACGGCCAGGCGCGGGCGAGCAGGTCGCGGGTGTCGTGCAGCAGTTGCGGCAGGACCTTGGTGCGGCCGATCACCGGCATGAAGTTCGCGTCGCCGCCCCAGCGGGGCACCACGTGCTGGTGCAGGTGCGCGGCGATGCCCGCGCCGGCCACCCCGCCCTGGTTCATGCCCAGGTTGAAGCCGTGCGCGTTGCTCACCGTGCGGATGACCCGCATCGCGGTCTGGGTGTACGACGCCAGCTCGGTGGTCTCCGGCACGTCCAGGTCGGTGTAGTCGGCGACGTGCCGGTAGGGGCAGACCAGCAGGTGGCCCGGGTTGTACGGGTAGAGGTTGAGCACCACGAAGACGTGCTCGCCGCGGGCCACCACCAGGCTCTCCTCCGGCGGCAGCTGGGGAGCGCGGCAGAACGGGCAGCCGGTCGGCTTCTCGTAGCCCTCGGCCGGGCGGTCCTCGCCGGAGATGTAGGTCATCCGGTGCGGCGTCCAGAGCCGCTCCAGGCCGTCCGCCATGCCGCCGATGTCCGTGTGCCGTTCCGCCCCTGTCACGAGCCGATCCTACGGAGCCCCGCAGGCATGCCGCGACACCTGCCCGACGGGAAAACGTCACCGTGCAAGTTCTTGACGGATCAACAGTGAAACATGAAGATTCCATGCATCCAGAAACTTCCATGCATTAATGGAGGGCTCCATGATCCGACGGCTCGGCCGGCTCCTCGCGGCACTCGCCCTGACCGCCGCCACCACAGTGGCCGGCGTCACCCTCACCGCCGGCGCCGCCCAGGCGGACGGCTGCTACACCTGGGGTCGCACCCTGTCCCAGGGGGCATCCGGTGAGGACGTCCGGCAACTCCAGATCCGCGTCGCCGGCTACCCCGGTTACGGCGCGGTGCTCGGCCTCGACGGCGCGTTCGGCCCGGCCACCCGGTCGGCGGTAATCCGCTTCCAGCAGGCGTACGGGCTGCCCGCGGACGGGATCGCCGGCCCGCAGACGTTCAATCGGCTCTACGCCCTCCAGGACGACGACTGCACACCGGCCAACTTCAGCTACCCCGAGCTGAACAAGTGCAACAGCGACTGGTCCGGCGGTGCGGTCTCGGCGAGCACGGCACGGTTCAACGCGCTCGTCTCGATGTGGAAGCTCCAGGCCATGCGGCACGCCCTCGGCGACGTGTCGATCTCGATCAGCAGCAGCTTCCGCAGCTACGCCTGCAACAGCGCTGTCGGCGGCGCGTCGAACAGTCGACACCTGTACGGCGACGGGGTCGACCTGGTCGGGTCGCCGTCGTTCTGCCGGCTGGCCCAGCAGGCCCGCTACCACGGCTTCGGGCAGATCCTCGGCCCCGGCTACCCGGACCACAACGACCACACGCACGTCGCGGCGGTCGGCGGCTGGTCAGCACCGAACTGCGGCATCTGACTCCGGTGCGTGCCCGGCCGGTCGGCCGGGCACGCACCGGGGGCGTCATTCCGCGGCGGCCGAGGGGCCGATGTTGGTGCGGGAGCTGACCACGTCGAGGACGTGGGTCACCGCCTCGGCGACCGGCACACCGTTGCGCTGGGATCCGTCGCGGTAGCGGAAGGAGACGGTGCCGGCGGCCACGTCGTCGTCACCGGCGATCACCATGAACGGGATCTTCTGCTGCTGCGCCGTACGGATCTTCTTCTGCATCCGGTCGTCACCCGCGTCCACCTGGGCGCGGATCCCCTCGGCGCGCAGCGCCGCGACGAAGCCGTGCAGGTAGTCGGTGTGGTCCTCACGGATCGGGATGCCCACCACCTGCACCGGCGCCAGCCAGGCCGGGAACGCCCCCGCGTAGTGCTCGGTGAGCACCCCGAAGAACCGTTCGATCGACCCGAACAACGCCCGGTGGATCATGACGGGCCGCTGGCGGCTGCCGTCGGCTGCCTGGTACTCCAGCCCGAAGCGCTCCGGCTGGTTGAAGTCGACCTGGATGGTGGACATCTGCCAGGTCCGGCCGATCGCGTCCCGCGCCTGCACGGAGATCTTCGGCCCGTAGAACGCCGCGCCGCCAGGGTCGGGCACCAGGTCCAGGCCGGAGGTCGCGGCGGCGGTCCGCAGCGCCTCGGTGGCCTCTTCCCAGTCCTCGTCGGCGCCGATGAACTTGGGCGAGTCGTCCCGGGTCGACAGCTCCAGGTAGAAGTCGTCCAGCCCGTAGTCACGCAGCAGGTCGAGCACGAAGCTGAGCAGCGTGGACAGCTCACCGGCCATCTGCTCGCGGGTGCAGTAGATGTGCGAGTCGTCCTGGGTCAGGCCACGGACCCGGGTCAGGCCGTGCACGACGCCGGACTTCTCGTACCGGTAGACGGTGCCGAACTCGAACATCCGCAGCGGCAGCTCCCGGTACGACCGCCCGCGCCCCCTGAAGATCAGGTTGTGCATCGGGCAGTTCATCGCCTTGAGGTAGTAGTCCGCGCCCTCCAGCTGCATGGGCGGGAACATGGTGTCCGCGTAGTACGGCAGGTGACCGGAGGTCTGGAACAGCTGCGCCTTGGTGATGTGCGGGGTGTTGACGAACTCGTACCCCGCCTCCTCGTGGCGCCGCCGCGAGTAGTGCTCCATCTCCCGGCGGATGATCCCGCCCTTGGGGTGGAAGACCGCGAGGCCGGAGCCGATCTCGTCGGGGAAGCTGAACAGGTCGAGGTCCGCGCCGAGCTTGCGGTGGTCGCGCCGGGCGGCCTCCTCCAGCAGCTTCAGGTACGCCTTGAGCTCGTCCCGGGTCGGCCACGCGGTGCCGTACACCCGCTGCAGTTGGGGGTTCTTCTCCGAACCGCGCCAGTAGGCGGCGGCGGAGCGCATCAGCTTGAACGCGCCGATCAGGCGGGTGGTCGGCAGGTGCGGGCCCCGGCAGAGGTCCGACCAGCAGACCTTGTCCTCCTTGGCGTCGAGGTTGTCGTAGATGGTCAGCTCGCCGCCGCCCACCTCCATGACCTCGTCGGTGTCCAGGCCCTCGCCCTTGACCTCGATCAACTCCAGCTTGAAGGGCTCGTCGGCCAGCTCGGAGCGCGCCTCGTCCAGGCTGCCGAAGCGGCGACGGCGGAACCGCTGCCCGGACTTGATGATCTCCTGCATGCGCTTCTCGAGCTTGCTGAGGTCATCGGGCTGGAACGGCTTGTCGACGTCGAAGTCGTAGTAGAAGCCGTTCTCGATCGGCGGGCCGATGCCCAGCTTGGCCTCGGGGAAGATGTCCTGCACGGCCTGGGCGAGGACGTGCGCGGTGGAGTGGCGCAGCACGTTGAGCCCGTCGGGCGAATCCAGGCTGACCGGCTCGACGACGGTCTCCTCGGCCGGCGACCAGTCCAGGTCACGCAGCTGACCCTGCGGGTCGCGGACCACGACGATCGCCTTGGGGCCGTTCGCGGGCAGTCCGGCCGCGGCCACCGCGTCGGCCGCCGTCGTCCCGGCGGCGACGACGACGGGGTCGGCCACGGCGGGGGTACGGGGTGCGGACACGGTGACTCCTCCAAGCGGTACGAAACGGTGCCGATCCTCGGCTCCTGCCGATGCTATCGGTCCACCCTCCCGGGGTCCGGAAGGGCACCTTCCTGCCGGCCACGTTGAACCTTTCGCGCCCCGCAGCCGAACTACCAGGTGTGGCCGGAAACCGGTGCCGGCCGCACGGACACGGATGGGGGCACGAGATGGCGAGCACGCACGGCGGCGAGCGCCGACGGCGGATCGCGGCGGTGACCGCGCTGACCGCCGCCGGGCTGCTGTTCTGGCCCAGCGCGGCGTCCGCGGCGGACGTGACGACCACCCCGACCGAGGCCCGACAGGGCGACGCCGTACGCCTCGAATTCACAGTGCCGGAGGATCGAGCCGGCACGAAGACGAACCAGATCGAGGTCCGGCTGCCGGTCGACGCGCCGATCGCCGAGGTCTACCCGATGTCGGTGGACGGGTGGGCGCCCCGGCTCAGCTCCCGCACCCTGGACAAGCCGCTGGCCGGAATCCACTCCTCCGGGGTGAGCACTGTGACCACGGCGGTGACCTGGGTCCGGGTCGGCGAGAGCGGGTCCGGGCCGGCCCGGCTGGCGCTGTCCATGGGCCCGATGCCGCAGGCGGAGCGGCTCACCTTCGAGGTCGTCCAGACGTACGCCGATGGCACTGTGGTCCGGTGGGCGGACGCGACGGGCGCGCACCGCGCCCCGGTGCTGACCCTGCTGCCGGCGGCCCCGGGCGCTGCCGGACCGGCCGCACACGGCGGGGGCCACGGGGCACCGGCCCCCGGCGCGCCGGCCGGTCCGGGCACCGGTGTCGACGACGATCCGGCCGCTCGTGCCGGTGGTGCCGGCGAGGAGTCGGGCAGCGCCGACGGGATGCTGGCCGCTGGCCTGCTCGCCGGGCTCGGCGGCGGCGCGGCGATCGGCTGGCTGGTCAGCCGGTGGCGCCGACGCGACCCGGCCGAGCCCCTGGCGCTCGCCGAGGCGACCGGGAACGCGGACCAGCCCCCGACCCTCGCCGAAGTGACCGGCCGCCGCACCGACGAACCCGCGACCCGGGCCGACGGCACCGAACCCACCGACGACCCCACGACGCCGGCCGAAACCGCGGCCCCCGCCGAACCGGTGCCCGCTTCTCGTTGATCGACTCGGGTTTCCGGAAACCGCAGCATCCCAGTCGCGCGGACGGCCCGACGTCCGGAAACCCGAGTTGATCACGCCCAGGACGCCCAGGACGCCCTGGGCGGCCAGGCGGGCGCGGCGTCAGAGCGCCAGTCGGGCATCGACGAACAGCGTGAACGACATCGTCGTACCAGCTGGCCCGCCCCTCAGGTACGCCGCAACGCGATCAACTTGCCAGGCCAAGTACGGTCTTGTCGTGGCCTCCGTGCTCCTGGTCGAAGACGATCACGTCGTACGCGGCGCGATGCTGCGGTCCCTCACCGACCGTGGGCATGCCGTGCACGCCGTGGGTACGGCGTTGGACGCGCTGCGTCGGGTCGCCGCGGAGACACCCGACCTGGTGGTGCTCGACCTGGGCCTGCCCGACCTGGACGGCTCGGACGCGTTGCGGATGCTGCGGGGCATCACCGACGTCCCGATCATCATCGCCACCGCCCGCGACGACGAGCAGTCCGTGGTGAAGCTGCTCCGCGCGGGCGCGGACGACTACATGGTCAAGCCGTTCACGGGGGCGCACCTGGACGCGCGGATCACCACAGTGCTGCGCCGGGCCGGGCGGGCCAGCCGGACGGTGCAGCCGGCGGTGCACAGCGTCGGTGGGCTCCGGGTGGACGTGGGCGAGCGCAGCGCCCTGCTCGACGGGGAGCCACTGGCGCTGACCCGTAAGGAATTCGACCTGCTGGCGTATCTCGCCGCGCGACCTGGGCGGGTAGTGTCCCGCCGGGAACTCTTGGAGGAGGTATGGCGGCAGCCATCGGTCGGCGAGGACCAGACAATCGACGTTCACCTGTACTGGCTTCGCAGAAAGATGGGCGAGTCCGCAGCGAAGCCGCGCTACCTGCGCACCGTGCGGGGGGTCGGATTCCGGTTGGTGGCACCGGACTGAGGACGGCGCTGGCCCTGCTCACGGCCGGCATGTGCAGTCTCGTCGCGCTCGCCTTCCTGATCCCGCTCGGGCTCAGCCTGCGGGAGCAGAGCCGGGACGAGGCGATCGCCGACGCGGCCCGGCGCAGCGCGCTGGTGACCGGCGCGCTGGCGGTGAGCACCGACCCGGCGGCCGTCGAGCGTGCCGTGGTGGCCAGCGCCGAGGGGTCCGACTTCCCGCCGGTGGTGCACGGGTTGGGGCTGGACGAGTCGACCGGTCGGGCCAGCGGCAGCGACCTTGACCAGGCCCGAGCCGACCGACGGTCGTTGGTCGTCGATGTCGACGGCGGTGTGCTTCGACTCGACCCGGTGGTCCTCGGTGACCGGACGGCGGTGGTCGAGGTGTTCCTCCCGGATTCGACGTTGGGCGAGGGCGGCGGCACCTGGTGGCTGCTGTTCGCGGTCGGCGCGGCGATGGCCGGGGCGGCGGTGCTGGTGGTCGACCGGGTCGCCGCCCGCGCGGTGGACTCGACCCGGGGTCTGGTCAAGGCCGCGCTCTCCATCGGCGACGGCGACCTGGGGGTACGGGTCGAGCCGACCGGTCCCCGTGAACTGGCCGAGGCCGGCTACGCCTTCAACCGGATGGCCGACCGGCTCGACGCGGCCCGCACCGACGAGCGGGAGCTGGTGGCCGATCTGTCGCACCGTCTGCGTACCCCGTTGACGGTGCTGCGGTTGGACGCGGAGGCGTTGGAGTCCGACGACACCAGCGTGGGTTCGTTCAGCCCTGCGGAGTTGGACCGGCTCCGTGGCATCCGACGGATCCGGCAGGCGATCGTCACCCTGGAGGGTGAGATCGACGTGCTGATCAAGACCACCCGCAAGGCGGTGGCGCACGAGGCCGGGCCGGCGATGTGCGACGTCAGCGAGGTGGTCCGGGACCGCATGGTGTTCTGGGCGGCGCTGGCCGGTGACCAGAACCGGCCGCACCGGGTGAACGGCGCGCAGTTGCGCATCCCCGCCCCGGTGCCACGAGCCGAGCTGGCCGCCGCGCTGGACGCGGTGATCGGTAACGTCTTCCGTTACACACCGCAGGGCACCGCGTTCGAGGTGGCCGTGTCGCGGCGCGACGGTTACGTGGCGATCCGGGTCGACGACGCCGGACCCGGCATCCCCGACCCGGACCGGGCACTGCGCCGGGGGACCAGCGACCAGGGTTCGACCGGGCTCGGTCTGGACATCGCGAAGCGGGTGGCGTTGCAGGCCAACGGCTCGGTGAGCATCGACCGCGCCCGGCTGGGCGGGGCCAGCGTGGTGATGCTGCTGGCCGACCCGGAGGCGACGCCTCGTCAGGTCAGCCGGTTCGGCCTGGTGGGTCGGATGGCGCGTGACGCCCGGGACACGAAGGCCACCGGACGGCGCTGGCCACGCCAGCGACCCACCGACGAGTGACAGTGCCGGCCCGGGTTGTGCCCCGGTGCAAGTCTTCCTTAGATCGCGGTTAACGACCGAGCTGGAACGGTTGTGGGCTGACAGGATCAGTGCAGGAACCCAACAGTTTCACCGGTCGAGCGCACCACGCACCCACGGCCGGTGAAGCCGCGCGCGCGGCGGGAGTCTCAGGTCCCCCCACACCCACGCTCCCGCCGCGCGCCCTGCTCTCCCCCTCGACCCCGGCCGTGTCGGCTCAGCCGGCGCTGGTGAGGTACGCGTCGATCTCGGCGGTGATCCGCTGCTTGCCGGCGGCGTCGAGGAAGGACGCGGTCACCGCGTTGCGAGCCAGCCCGGCCACGCCCTCGCGATCGGCCCCGAGGAGGCGGGCCGCCACCGCGTACTCGTCGTTGAGGGTGGTGCCGAACATCGGCGGATCGTCGGAGTTGATGGTGACCAGTAGCCCGGCGTCGACGAGCTGACGCAGCGGGTGCTCGTCGAGGTTGGCCACCGCCCGGGTCCGCACGTTGGACGTCGGGCAGACCTCCATCCCGATCTGCCGCTCGGCCAGGTAGGTCAGCAGCTCCGGGTCCTGGGCGGCGGAGATGCCGTGCCCGATCCGCTCGGCGCCCAACTCGTTCAGCGCGTCCCAGATCGTCTGCGGCCCGGTGGTCTCCCCGGCGTGCGGCACCGAGCGCAGACCGGCCGCGCGGGCCTGTTCGAAGTAGGGCCGGAACTGCGGCCGGGGTACGCCGATCTCGGGGCCACCCAGCCCGAAGCTGACCAGCCCGGCCGGCCGCTCGTCCAGGGCGATGCGCAGCGTCTCCTCGGCGGCGGGCAGGCCGGCCTCGCCGGGGATGTCGAAGCACCAGCGCAGCTCCAGGCCGAAGTCGGCCAGGGCGCGCTGGCGGGCGTCCTCGATGGCCTCGCAGAACGCCGGCGCGGGGATGCCCCGACGCACGTGCGAGTACGGGGTGATGGTCAGCTCCGCGTACCGGACCTGTTGGCGGGCCAGCTCCCGGGCCACCTCGTGGGTGAGGATCCAGACGTCCTCCGGGTCGCGGATGAGGTCCACCACGCTCAGGTACACCTCGACGAAGTGCGCGAAGTCGCGGAACTCGAAGTAGGAGGCGAGCGCCTCGGGGTCGGCCGGTACGGGGGTGCGTCCCTCGTGGCGGGCGGCCAGTTCCGCGACGATCCGGGGCGAGGCGGAGCCGACGTGGTGCACGTGCAGCTCCACCTTGGGCAGGCCGGCGATGAAGGTGGTCAGATCGGTCACTGGTTCTCCTGTGCATGGTCGCCGGTGTGGGCGACGACGAAGACGCGGCGGAACGGGAAGTACACCTGACCCTGCCGCACCGGGTACGCGGCGGTGAGCCGTACCCCCAGCTCGGTTCGGAAGGCCGACCACCCGGCGGCGTCCAGCGCGGCCCGGACGGGGCGCAGCGCGGTGCCCTCCATCCAGGTCAGGACCGGGTGCTCGGCGGCGGGCCGAGCCGGCAGCAGGTGCACGTAGGTAGTCTCCCAGGCGTCCACCGCGCAGCCGGCGGTGGTCAGCAGCGCCGCGTAGTCGGCCGGGTCGTCGACGGGGTCCGCGCGCAGCAGCGGGGCCACCTCACCGCGCCAGGTCGGCCGGTCGGCGACCTCGCGCAGGGCGCGGTGTGACGGAGCCTCGAAGTTGCCGGGGACCTGCATGGCGAGCCACGCGCCGGCGGGCAGCCCGGCGGCCCAGCGGCGCAGCAGCTCCTGGTGACCGGGCACCCACTGGAGCGCGGCGTTGCTGACCACCACGTCCTCGTCGCCGGTCGGTCGCCAGTCGCGCAGGTCGGCGACCGCGAAGTCGACGGGAGCGCCCAGGGCACTGGCCCGGTCGATCATCTCGGGTGAGGAGTCCAGGCCGAGGACCCGGCTCGTCGGCCAGCGCTCGGCGAGGGTGGCGGTGAGCTGGCCGGGGCCGCATCCGAGGTCGACCACGGCCCGGGGTCGCGCGGCGGGGATCCGTGCGACGAGGTCGTGGAAGGGTCGAGACCGCTCGTCGCCGTAGCGCAGGTAGGCCGTCGGATCCCACATCTCGCCTCCCAAACCGTACGTCCGTTTTGTTTTACGGTACGGCTCGCGTGGCATGGCGGCAACCCGATCACTAGGCTCGGGGCATGGAACAGCGCAGCTTCACCCGGCTCGGCCGGACCGTCGGCGCGGTCGGCCTGGGCGCCTGGCAACTCGGCGCCGACTGGGGCACCGTCAGCGAGGCCGACGCGATGGCGGTGCTCACCGCCGCCGTGGACTCCGGGGTCACCTTCCTCGACACCGCCGACGTGTACGGAGACGGCCGCAGCGAGCAACTGATCGGCCGCTTCCTGCGCTCCCGGCCCGACGCCGGGCTCACCGTCGCCACCAAGATGGGCCGCCGCGTCGAGCAGCGACCGGAGGCGTACACCCTGGCCAACTTCCGGCAGTGGACCGACCGCTCCCGGGCCAACCTGGGAATGGACACGCTGGACCTGGTCCAGCTGCACTGCCCGCCCACCGCCGTGTTCTCCTCCGACGAGGTCTTCGACGGGCTGGACACCCTGGTCGCCGAGAAGGCCATCGCCGGGTACGGGGTCAGCGTCGAGACCTGCGACCAGGCCCTCACCGCGATCGCCCGGCCGGGTGTGGCGAGCGTCCAGATCATCCTGAACGCGGTCCGCCACAAGCCGTTGGAGCAGGTCCTGCCCGCCGCCGCGGCCGCCGGTGTGGGCATCATCGCCCGGGTGCCGCTGGCCAGTGGCCTGCTCTCCGGCCGGTACGACGAGCACACCGAGTTCCCCGCCGACGACCACCGCAACTACAACCGGCACGGTGCCGCCTTCGACGTCGGCGAGACGTTCTCCGGCGTCGACTTCGAGCAGGGGATCGCCGCCGTCCGCCGACTCGCGCCGCTGGTCGACGCGGACCGCACGATGGCGCAGTTCGCGCTGCGCTGGGTGCTGGACCAGGCGGGCGTCACAGTGGTCATCCCCGGTGCCCGCGACGCCGACCAGGCGCGACGCAACGCCGCGACGGCGGCCCTGTCGCCGCTGACCGACGAGCAGTTGGCAGCCGTACGCGAGATCTACGACGAGCTGATCCGCCCGCAGGTGCACGACCGGTGGTGACCCGCGCTTCCCGGGTACTCGCGTCGCGCCGCGCGGCCGGCCATGCTGGAGGGCGGCGCGCTGCCTCGGGCAGCGGAGAGGGGACGTGATGAGGGGCTGGCTTTCGCTCACCCTCGGCCTGTTGGCCGTCGTGATCGGTGCGGTGTGGACGGTGCAGGGCCTCGGCTACGTCAGCGGCAGCCTGATGACCAACGAGAGGATCTGGGCGGTGCTTGGGCCGCTCGTGTCGCTGGCCGGGCTGGTGGTGCTCTGGTTCGGTCTGCGCTCACGTCGCCGAACCTGAGCAACCCGAACGCGTGGAAAAGCCCTGCACCCCGGGAGGGGTGCAGGGCTTTCAACGACCCTGGCCGGATCGTCCCACTGGCCGGTGGGGGCCGGCCGTCTCACTCAGATGGGACGAACCTGCTCGGCCTGCGGGCCCTTCTGACCCTGAGCGATCTCGAACTCCACCCGCTGGTTCTCCTCCAGCGAGCGGTAGCCGCTGGTCTGGATGGCCGAGAAGTGGACGAACACGTCAGCACCCCCACCATCGACGGTGATGAAGCCGAAGCCCTTGTCAGCGTTGAACCACTTCACGGTTCCCTGAGCCATGTGTATCTCCCTCTAAAAACTGGTGGCCGTGCACGCCGTCCGGCCGATTGGCCGTTTTCGAGCAGCGGCGCCTGAGGCGGCCCCACGAAGGAGACTTCTCTCAACCCACGCCATCTCTCAACAGCGTGGACCAGCAAATCACGTACGCAAAAAGTCTGTCACGACCTCTCCGACGAATTTCTCCGACATGTGACCTGACGGATGCCCGAGATCCGCTGGGCGGCGTCCGAACCCATGCGAAAGCCCCCTTCCCATCGATGCGGGAAGGGGGCCGAAGTCGCTGTGGTCAGTCCGGCCAGGAGCCGGTCATCCGGCGGACGCCGACCGCGCCGCCCCGGTCCACGGCGGCCCGGACGACCGCGAAGATCGCTCCCTGCAACGCCGCGGCGGCCAGGATCTCACCCCAGCCGCGATCCTCGTCTGTCGCGTTCGGCGCCTCACCGTCGCCCGCGGTGACCTTCCAGACCTGCCGGAAGATCGCCCCGGCCACCGCGCCTGCGGCGATACCCATCAACACGCCGACCGGCCGGTACGCGACCCGGCTGATGCTCTTGCTCACCTACGCCTCCCCCGCACGATCATCAACACCACCACGGTGGCCACCGCACCGGCGGCGATGGCCGCCCACGGCACCGGGTTGCGGCGTACCAACTCGCCCTTGTCACGCACCAGCTCACCCTTGTGCTGGGCCTGCGCCCGCGCCATCCCGGCGCCACGCACGGCCTGCCCGCGGACCCGGGCGACGGTCTGCGCCGCCTGCTCGCGCATCCGCTCCTTCGCCTGCCCTGCGGACTCCTTCAGGCGCGCCTTGACGTCGGCCTTGGCGGCCAACGCCTCCATCGTCTCGCCCAACTCGACCCGAGTGCGACGGATCTCCTCGCGGAGCGCCTCCGTGTCGCCGGTCCCGTTGCCGGTCATTGCCGCCCCCTGTCCTTCACCGCGGCGGTGACGGTGTCCACGTCGGCCCGGAGGCTGCGGACCGTCGCCGCCGGCACGGGCGGGACGGCGCGGCTGACCTGCTTCTTGCCCACCAGGGCGAGGATGCCGGCCACCAGGAAACAGGCCACCGCCACGATCAGCGCGGCGGCCCAGGCGGGCAACACCAGGTCGAGCAGCAGGATCGCCGTGGCGACCAACGCGCCCAGGCCGAAGAACGCCAGCGCACCGCCGCCGCCGAAGAGGCCGATCCCGATGCCGGCGTGCTTGCCCTTCTGGGTCAACTCCGCTCGGGCCAGCGCCAGTTCGTCCCGCACCAGACGGGAGACCTGTTCGGTGGCCCGTTGCACCAACTCGGCGGTGGAGGGCTCGCTCCCGTTGTGGGATGTGCGGGCGTTCGCCACGTCAGCCATGCTGTCCTCCTTTCCTCATCACCGCGCTGTATGCCCGGAGTCGCCGCCCGTCAATCCTAAAGCGCGCCGAGCAGCCGACCGTCCGCGTCGTCCGCACGCCGCGCCGCGAATACGCCGGCCGATGCCGTGATCGCGGCAGAGACGTCCGGCAGCACATCCCCCACCCAAGCCCGACCAAACCTCCCACCCCACCCCCTTTCCACCCCCATCCCGGTCGATCATGAAGTTGTTGCCACGACACACCGGGCGGTAAGGCAATAACTTCATGACCGACGGAAAAAGGGAGGGCCGGGGCGGGGTCAGGGGCGGGTTTCTTCGGGGCCCACGAAGGCTTCGCTGCGGGCGTCGCCGTCGTCGCTGCCGCCGAAGACGCGGGCGTCGTCGGGCGCCTCGGTGTCGGACAGGCGGCGTACCGGCCGCCTCGGCTGCACCCACTGCCAGGGCAGGTTGCTGGTGGAGTCACCCAGCTCGGTGCGCACCCGGGGCATCGCGGTCGGGCGGTTGTCCCGGATCCAGGTCACCAGGTGCTCCCGCACCAGG
This sequence comes from Micromonospora taraxaci, assembly GCF_007830095.1. Classification (NCBI taxonomy): domain Bacteria; kingdom Bacillati; phylum Actinomycetota; class Actinomycetes; order Micromonosporales; family Micromonosporaceae; genus Micromonospora; species Micromonospora taraxaci. Next base: position 5,133,991 of record NZ_VIWZ01000001.1, read on the forward strand.
CAGCGCAGGTCCCACAGACTGCCCGCGTCGGCGGCGCTGACCAGCGCGCGGATGCGGACCATCCCGCCGGTGGCGTCGGTGACCTGCAGGACGCACACCCGCCCGTCCCACAGCTCGGTGCCCTCTACCAGGCGACGCAGTTCCTCGCGCATGGTCTGCACCGGCACCGCCCAGTCCACGTCGAACTCGGCGGTGCCGAGCACCGCCGACTCGGTCCGTGTCCAGTTCTGGAACGGCTTGCTGGTGAAGTACGAGGTGGGCAGGATCAGCCGCCGGTCGTCCCAGATCTGCACGACCACGTAGCTGAGGGTCAGCTCCTCGATCCGACCCCACTCCCCCTCGACGACCACCACGTCGTCGAGCCGGACGGCGTCGCTGAAGGCGAGCTGGACGCCGGCGAAGACGTTGCCGAGCAGGCTCTGCGCGGCGAGCGCGGCCACCACACCGACCACACCGGCCGAGGTGAGCACACCCGCGCCGATGCCCCGCACGCTGGGGAACGTCATCAGCATCACGCCGACGGTCAGGATGACGATCACCGCGATGGTCAGGCGGCGCAGCATCACCACCTGGGTCCGGACCCGCCGGGCGTGCCGGTTGTCCGGCACGTCGACCCGGAACCGGGCCAGCGCGGTGTCCTCCACGACGACCAGCAGCGCGGCCACCAACCAGGCCAGTGTTGCGATGACGCCGAGGACGAGCAGGTGCAGCAACAGGCGGCGCCAGCTCTCGCCGACCGCGTACCCGGTGCTGAAGCGGACGGCGAACTGCACGGCGAGGACCGTCCCGGCGACCTGGAACGGGCGGTGGGCGTGATCGGTCAGCTCGGTGAGCAGCTGCGACCGACGGCCGAACCGCCGGGTCAGCCGGTGGACGACCTCGACCAGGAAGAGAGCGACCGCCGCCGCGACGAGCGCGGCGACGGCCGTTTCGAGATAATTCTGCACAGCTCCGTTGCTTCCCTTCGATCAGACGTCGGGCACTCCGGGCAAAAGCCCAAGAGTGCCCGATGTCCGTGGTATCGACCAGCTCAGACCTTGCGGTACCGGGACTGGAGGAAGCAGTAGACGCCGAAGGCGGCGATGCCCAGGGCGACAAGGGTCAGCAGGAACATGCCGTACGACTGCTCGCGCAGCGTGTGCAGCGCGGCGTCCAGACCACGGGCCTTCTCCGGGTCGTAGTTGACCGCCGCCACGATGATCAGCAGACCGGAGATGCCGTACGCGACGCCCTTGGCGATGTACCCGGCCATGCCGAGTCGGCGGGCCAACTGGCGGGTCTTCGGGCTCATCTCGCCGGTCTTCAGGTGCTTCTCGAACCGCTTGACGGCCCCGTAGATCACCAGACCGATGCCGATCGCGGCGAGCACCAGACCGGCCAGGCCGACCAGCCAACGGCCGCCGCTGGAGGTCATCAGTTTGCCGGTCAACGCCTCCTGCTGGTCGGCGCTGTTCGACCCGGCGTCCTTGAAGACCTTGAAGGCGGTCCAGGCGAAGTAGAGGTAGACGATGGTCCGGCCGGCCGAGGCGAGCCGTTCCGTGACCCGCTCACTGCCGCGCTCGGCGCGGTGCCCGACCGCCGCCTCGAGCGCCTGCCAGATCGCCATCGCGAGCAGGCCGACCGCGACCGCGATGACCAGGAACTTACCCAGGGGCTGTTCGGAGAGGGTACGCAGCGCGCCGGACTGGTCGCCGTCGTCGGACGACGTGCCGAACGCGATCTGCAATGCCAACCAGGCGAAGAGGAGGTGGACGATGCCGTAGCCGATGAAGCCGGCCCGGGCGAGGAGTTCCAGCCACCGGCTGTCCGCCGTTCGGGAGGCGGTGGCTTCGGCGCTACGGGTGAGTGACATGGCGTCACAATCTCCGATTTCGAAGATTCCCAAACGTCGGCCACCGCCGCCCGGCGCGGATCAGTTACTCGGGTTGCGGGAAACGCGGATCTTGACCTGCTGGTCGGTGACGCTGTCCAGCGTGACCGCGAAACCGCCGGCCTCGGCGGCCTGCTGGCCCACGGTGAGGCTGAGCTGCTCACCGGCGACCTCGACGGTGACCTGGTCACCCTCGGCACCGACCAGCTTGGCCTCCACGCCGAAGATGGAGGCCCTCGCGTCGACACCCCGCTCGAAGGTGACAGTGCAGGCGTCCAGCCCGCAGTCGGTGGAGGCGCCCTGGGAGCTGCAACCGGCGAGCACGGCGAGGCCGAGCGCCAGACCGGCGAAGAGACCGGCGGCGCGGCGGACGGGGGGCATGGGCATGGTGGCGGGTCGGTTCGTCACCCCGCCAAGAGTACGAGACGCCCGCGACGCCGAGGCGACGGCGAGCACGGGGAGCGCCCCGGCTAGGGTCCGGGACATGCCGTTCGACATCGCCCGCACCCGGGCCGCATACCCCGCCCTGACCGAGGGCTTCGTCCACTTCGACGGTGCCGGCGGCACCCAGACCGCAGCGGGTGTGATCGACGCGGTCACCGACGCCATGCGGTCGGCGGTCGGCAACCGCAGCGCCGCCAACGTAGCGGGCCGCCGGTCGTTGGAGCTGGTGGCCGAGGCCCGCTCGGCGGTCGCCGACCTGCTCGGCGCCGACCCGTCCGGGGTGGTGCTCGGCCCGAGCGCCACCGCGCTGACGTACACCCTGGCCCGCACGCTCGGCGCGAGCTGGCGTCCGGGTGACGAGGTGGTGGTGTCCCGGCTCGACCACGACGCGAACATCCGGCCGTGGGTGCAGGCCGCCGAGGCGGCCGGTGCGACGGTGCGCTGGGCCGAGGTCGACCCGAGCACCGGTGAGCTGCCCGCCGCCCAGTACGCCGACCTGGTCGGTGAGCGGACGAGGTTGGTGGCGGTGACTGCCGGCAGCAACGCCATCGGCACCGTGCCGGACGTGCCGGCGATCGCCAAGATCGCGCACGCGGCCGGCGCGCTGGTCTACGTCGATGGGGTGCACTCGGTTCCGCACGGACCGACCGACCTGGCCTCGCTCGGCGCGGACGTGGTGGTGACCAGCGCGTACAAGTGGTCCGGACCGCACCTGGCGGCGATGGTGGCCGACCCGGCCCGGTGGGCGGCGCTGCGCCCGGCGAAGCTGGTGCCGTCCTCGGACGCGGTGCCGGACCGGTTCGAGTACGGCACGCCGAGCTTCCCGCTGCTCGCCGGCGTGACGGCGGCGGTGGATCACCTGGCGGGGTTGGACCCGGACGCGGTCGGGGACCGGCGGGCGCGGCTGCGGGCCGGGCTGGCAGCCGCGCAGGCGCACGAGGAGGCACTGCTGGACCGGCTGCTCACCGGGCTGGCACAGCGGCCGGCCGTCACGGTCTACGGTTCGCCGGCGCGACGCTGCCCGACGGTCTCGTTCCGGGTCGCCGGGATGTCGCCGGGGGCCACCCAGGAGGCGTTGGGCGCCGCCGGGTTCTGCCTCTCCGTCGGTGACTACTACGCCTACGAGTACTTCCAGATGATGGGCCTGCGCGACAGCGGCGGCGCGGTGCGGGCCAGCATCTACCACTACAACACCGCGGACGAGGTGGACCGGTTGCTCGCCGAACTCGACGCGCTGGCCGACGCCGCGGGGACAATGGCCGGATGAGCACCCTGGTCGAGGACAACCCGGCGAAGCGCCGCTTCGAGATCCTGGTCGACGACGCGCTGGCCGGCTTCACCGCGTACCTGATGCGCGGGGAGGTCCTGGTCTTCACCCACACCGAGGTGGACCGGGGCTTCCAGGGCAAGGGCGTGGGCGGCGCGCTGATCCGGGGCACCCTCGACGAGGTCCGCGCCCGCGGGGCCACAGTGGTGCCGCAGTGCCCCTTCATGGCGGCGTTCATCGACAAGCACCCCGAGTACGCCGACCTGGTGGCCGACCTGCCGTAACGCGGGCCCGCCAACGGGTGCCATCGGTCGACGGGCGCGGGCCGGTCAGCGGGCGCCGGTCAGCACCTCCGCGGCGGCCCAGCCGCTGGCCCGGGTGGCGCCGTGGGTGGCCAGGTGCACCGACCCGGTCACCAGCTCCGGCACGCCCAGCTCGACCACCACCGCGTCCGGCCGGGCGGCCAACGCGCGGTGCACAGCGGAGCGCATCCAGTCGTGCCGGTGCAGGTCGCGGACCACCAGGACCAGTGGGCGGGTGCCCGCTCCGGCGCCGGGGTCGGCCGGCACATCGGGCTCGGCGTAGCGGACCGTGCTGGTGCCGGGCAGCAACTCGCCCAGGGGAGCGCCGATCCCCCACGGGGTCTCCGCGCCGATAGCGATGTTGCGAAGTGGCTCGAACTCGACGACGTACGCCGGGCGGGTCAGCGGCAGCGCGTCCGTCGCGGTCCGGGAGGCGGTGACCCGGACGGCGCGGCGGGCGGCGACCAGCCCGACGTCGGCGGCGTCACGCCGCCCGGCCGACCCGGCGGTGCGGGCGGCCATCGTCCAGGCGGCGAGTTGCCCGACCCGCTTGGCGGCCTCGGCGAGTCGCTCCTCGGGCAGGTCACCGGAGACGACAGCGGCGACGATGGCGTCGCGCAGCTCGCGCGCCGCCTCCTCGTCGGCCCGCTCGCCGCCGATGCAGATCGCGTCGGCGCCCGCCGCCAGGGCGCGGACGGTCGCCCCGGCGAAGCCGTACCGGTCGGCGACGGCGCGCATCTCGATCGCATCCGTCACCACCACACCGGAGAAGCCCATCTCGTCGCGGAGCAGCCCGCCCAGGATGCGTTGACTCAACGTGGCCGGCAGCTGCGGGTCGAGCGCCGGTACCAGCAGGTGGCCGGTCATCACCGCCTGCACGCCGGCGGCCACGGCGGCCCGGAACGGGGCCAGCTCGCAGGCATCCAACCGGTCCCGGTCGGCGGTGATCCGCGGCAGGTCGTGGTGGGAGTCGACGCGGGTGTCGCCGTGGCCCGGGAAGTGCTTGGCGCAGGCGGCCACGCCGCCGGCCTGGAGCCCGCGTACCCAGGCGGCGGTGTGTCGCGCGACCAGCGCCGGGTCGGCGCCGAAGGAGCGCACGCCGATCACCGGGTTGTCGGGGTTGGAGTTGACGTCGGCGTCCGGGGCGTAGTTGAGGGTCACCCCGGCCGCGGCCAGCTCGACGCCGAGGTCCCGGGCGACCGCCTCGGTCAGCTCCGGGTCGTCGACAGCGCCGAGGGCGAAGTTGCCGGGCCGGGTGCTGCCGTGCACCGATTCGAGCCGGGTGACGTCGCCGGCCTCCTCGTCGATCGCGACGATGACGTCCGGCCGTTCCGCGCGCAGCGTCGCGGTGAGCGCCGCCACCTGTGCGGGGTCGACGACGTTGCGGGCGAAGAGCACCACAGCGCCGAGGCCCTCACCGAGCCAGCGGCACACCCACGGTGGCGGGGTGGTGCCGACGAACCCGGGTTGCAGGACGGCGGCGGCGAGCGCCGGGAGGTGGCCGGCGGGAGTGGTCACACCGCCCCCTCAGGACGACCGGTCTCGATCGCCGGCGTCGGTGCGCCCCCGTCGACCCGCTGGTTGCGCTCGCTCATGCGGCCCCCGTACCCCATCTCTCGCGCGCCATCGGCGCACCGCCACCGGCAGGCGGTCATGCCATGGTCACACCGGGCGATTCAATAGTCAATAAACCTTACAGTTGCCTCAGGGCCCGCTCCCCGGGGAGAGTGCGGGGATGGACCCCGCCCTGCTGGCCGACGCGACGAGCCCGGCCGACATCCCCGGCGTACGCCTGCTCGGCCTGGTGGTCGGCGCCCTGCTGCTGCTCGCCGCGATCCGCGCGATGTTCGGCCGGCGCTGAACGAACGGGCCCCGGCAGGCCGGTGTGGCCGACCACGCCCGGGGTACGGCTTCCCTATCAGCAGGACCGCGCGCCGAAGGGGAGACCATGAAGATCGGATACTTTCTGTCCAGTGAGGAGTTCACGCCAGCCGAGTTGCTGGAGCAGGCGCAGGGGGCCGAACGGGCCGGCTTCGAGGCGCTCTGGATCTCCGACCACTACCACCCCTGGGTCGACGCCCAGGGCCAGAGCCCTTTCGTCTGGTCGATGATCGGCGCGCTCAGCCAGGTCTGCTCACTGCCGGTGACCACCGCGGTGACCTGCCCGACCGTCCGGATCCACCCGGCCGTGATCGCGCAGGCGGCGGCGACCAGCGCGGTGCTGCACGGCGGACGGTTCGTGCTCGGCGTCGGCACCGGCGAGGCGCTCAACGAGCACATCTTCGGTGACGCCTGGCCGCAGGCCGACGTCCGCTTGGAGATGCTGGAGGAGGCCGTCGCGGTGATGCGCGAGCTGTGGGGCGGCGGATTCGTCAACCACCACGGTAAGCACTACACAGTCGAACACGCGCGGATCTACACGCTGCCCGACACTCCCCCGCCGATCTACGTCTCCGGCTTCGGCCCGAAGGCGATCGACCTCGCCGCGCGCATCGGTGACGGCTACGTGAGCACCATGCCCGACGGGGAGATGGTCCGGCGTTTCCGCGAGAACGGTGGCGGCGACAAGCCGTGCCAGGCCGGCTTCAAGGCGGCGTACGCGGACAGCGAGGACGAGGGGATGCGCATCGCGTACGAGCGGTGGCCGAACGCGGGGGTGCCCGGTGAGCTGTCCCAGGTGCTGCCCTCACCACGACACTTCGAGCAGGCCTCCGAGCTGGTCAAGCCGGAGATGCTGAAGGAGGCGTTCGTCTGCGGCAACAGCGTGGACGCGCACCTGGAGATGATCGACAAGAACGCCAAGGCCGGTTTCGACGAGGTCTACGTGGCCAACACCGGCCCGCACCACCAGGGCTTGTTCGACCTGTACCAGCGCGAGGTCCTGCCCCGGCTGCGCTGAGTCGGCTATCAACGGGCCCATGATCGTCGGAACGCGTTTCGGCGGTCATGGGCTCGGGTACCTCCGGCCCTCGATGAAACTGTCCACGCATTCGATGACGTTGCGCCGCGCGGCCCGGAGCCTCTTCGGCTGGAAGGCGCTGCGGCCCAACCAACTGGCCGCCATGCGCGCGGTGATGAAGCGACGTGACGCCCTGGTGGTGTTGCCCACCGGTGCCGGCAAGTCGGCCATCTACCAGATCCCGGCCAGCCTGATCCCCGGCCCCACCGTGGTGATCTCCCCGCTGCTGGCGCTCCAACAGGACCAGATCGCCGCCCTCAACGAACGGCAGCGCCCGGAGCTGCGGGCGGTGCGGATCAGCTCGAACGAGTCGGCCGCCCAGCAGGCCGAGGCGATCACCGAGATCCGCGAGGGTCGGGCCGAGTTCCTGTTCATCACCCCGGAGCAGCTCAGCAACCCCGACCGGATGGCCGAGGTCGCCGCGCTGAAGCCGGCGCTGGTGGCGATCGACGAGGCGCACTGCATCTCCGCGTGGGGGCACGACTTCCGCCCCGACTACCTAGCGCTCGGGCACCTCATCGAGGGCCTCGGTCGGCCACCGGTGGTGGCGCTCACCGCCACCGCCTCCCCACCGGTACGCGACGACATCATCGCCCGCCTGCGCCTGCGCGATCCGGACGTGGTCATCTCCGGGCTGGACCGGCCCAACCTCTTCCTGGAGGTGGCGCACTGCCCGGACGAGGACTACCGGTGGCGGCGTCTGATGACGCTGCTGCGCGACGAGGGGCGGCCGGGGATCATCTACGTGCCGACCCGCCGCTCCTCCGAGGAGTTGGCCGCCCGGCTGACCGACGCCGGCTTCCCGGCGCTGTCGTACCACGGCGGGATGCCGGTCGGCGCCCGCGCGGAGCTGCACGAGGCGTTCCTCGCCGACCAGGTCCCCATCATGGTGGCGACCTCTGCCTTCGGGATGGGCATCGACAAGCCGAACATCGCCTGGGTGGTGCACATGGCGCTGCCCGACTCACCGGACAGCTACTTCCAGGAGATCGGCCGGGCCGGGCGCGACGGGCAACCGGCCCGGGTGTTGTTGCTGTGGCGGGCCGAGGACGTGGGTCTGCAACGGTTCTTCAGCGGGGGTCTGCCCGACGTCGACGAGCTGCGCGACCTGGCCGCGTTGCTGCGTCGCAAGGCGGCCACCAAGACCGACCTGCGCGAGGCCACCGGCCTCGGGCCGCGCAAGCTGGGCCAGTATCTCGCCCTGCTGGAGCAGGTCGGGGCCGCCGAGCCGCGCGCCCGGCAGCGCATCGGCGCACCGCGCTACTCCCCCACCCCGACCGACGCCGCCTCGGCGGCGCTGGCCGAGGCGGAACGCCAACAGACAGTGACCCGGTCCCGCACCGACATGATGCGTGCCTTCGCCGAGACCAACGCCTGCCGGGGGCAGACCCTGCTGGCCTACTTCGGCGAGCAGATGACCGACGTCTGCGGTCACTGCGACAACTGCCACAACGGCACCAGCGTCGCCGACGAGGGCGCGGTCGGCCCGTTCCCGGTGCACAGCCGGGTGCGTCACCCGGAGTGGGGCCAGGGCCTGGTGCTCTCCTACGAGGACGACAAGATGACGGTTCTCTTCGACGAGGTCGGGTACAAGACGTTGTCGGTGCGCGTGGTGTCCGAACAGGGCCTGCTGACCCTGGACTAGCCTGACCCGGGCGCCCGTGTCGGGCCCGGTGGATCGACCGACCAGAGCACCGAATGACCAAGCAGAGCAGGGCGGAAGGGGCATTGCCGTGATCGAGCAGCCGGCGTACACCGGATTCGGTTTCTCCGACGGGGAGTGGGGGTTGCTGGTCGGCCTGCCGCAGTCGGTGCTGACCGCGGCGAGCGCCGCCGAGTCCGACGGCACCCGCCGGACCATGGCGGAGACCGCTGCCGGCCTGGAGACCATCTCTACCGGCCGCGAGTCGGCCAGCCCGTTGGTCGCCGCCGTGGCCGGTGAGATCGTGACCCGGGTGGGCGACCCGGAGGCCGGTGCCGAGCTGCCGGTCATCGCGCCCGACGACCCGCGCGCGCTGATCGACGACGTGCTGCTGCGGGCCGGCCAGGCCGCCGCGCTGCTGGCCGCCCGTGTCGACGAGGGCGAGGCCGGCGCGTACAAGCACTGGCTCGTGCAGATCGCCGAGCAGGTGGTGGGCGCCGCGTCCAGCGGTGGGCTGCTGGGCATCGGCGGCGAATCCGTCAGCGACTCCGAGCGGCGCTTCCGCGACCGGCTCGCGCACGTGCTCAACGACTGACCGACGACAGCGACGCGTCGGCCGGACCGGTCGGCTCGGCGGCCAGTGCCGTGGAGTCGGCCGGTCGGACGCCGCGCAGGGCGACCAGCGCGGTGACCGCGCCCAGCAGCATCACCGCCACGGCGGCGTACGCGGCCAGGTGCAGCCCGTCGGTGAACGCGACACCGGCGGCGTGTCGCACCGCGTCGGCCAGTTCCGCCGGCAACCCCTGGGCGACGGCGAGCGCACCGCCAAGCGTCTCCTGCGCCGCGTCGCCGGCGTCGGCGGGCAGCCCGGCCGGCAGGCCGTCGACGATCTCGCGGCGGTAGACCGCGGCGCCCACGCTGCCCAGGATCGCCATTCCCAGCGCACCGCCCAGCTCGCTGCTGGACTCGGTCAGCGCCGACGCGACGCCGGCCTGCTCGGGCGGCGCCGCACCGAGGACCAGCTCGGTGACGAGGGACATCACCATCACCAGGCCACCCGCGTAGACACTGGCGCCGACGAGGAGCAACCACAGCGGCGTCTCGGGCGTGACCTGGGTCAACACCACGAAGCCGACCGCGGCGATCCCGAATCCCGCACCGATCAGGTACGCCCGTTCGACGCGGTGGGCGAGGGCGGCGGCGGCCGGTGCGACTCCGCCCACGGCGAGGGACGGTACGAGGCTCCACAGTGCCGCCCGCAGCGGGCTCAGGCCGAGCACCAACTGGAGGTGCTGGGTGGTGAAGATGGCGAAGCCGACGATGGCGAACATCGCCAGCAGGTTGACCGCGAGCGCCCCGCCGAAGCCGCGACGGCGGAACAGCCTGAGATCGACCATCGGGTACGCCCGCGTCCGCTGACGGTGCAGGAAGAGCGCGCCCACCAGCAGGCCGCCGACGATGGCGAGCACCCGCACCGGGCTGAGGCCGTCGCGGGCCATCTCCTTGATGCCGTAGATCACCGGCAGCAGCGCCCCGAGCGACAGCGCCGCGCTGACCAGGTCGAACCGCCCGGTCGCCGGGTTGCGGAACTCGGGCACCAGCAGCGGGGCGAGCAGGAGCAGCATCAGCATCGCCGGGATGTTGATCAGGAAGATCGAGCCCCACCAGAAGTGCTCCAACATGATGCCGCTGAGCACCGGGCCGATCGCGATGCCGCCGGTGAGGGTGGCGGTCCAGACGGCGATGGCGGTGCCGCGCTGCTTCGCGTCGTGGAACATGTTGCGCACCAGGGCGAGCGTCGAGGGCATGAGGGTGGCTCCGCCGACGCCGAGCAGGGCGCGCGCGGCGATGAGCGTCGCGGTGCTGTCGGCGTACGCGGCCAGCAGCGACGCCGCCCCGAACGCGGTGGCGCCGATCAGCAGGAGTCGACGTCGGCCGATCCGGTCGCCGAGAGCGCCCATGGTAATGAGCAGCCCGGCCAGCACGAAGCCGTAGATGTCGAAGATCCAGAGTTGCTCGGTTGCGGTGGGGCGCAACTCCGCGCTGATAAACGGGACGGCGAAGTAGAGCACCGACACGTCCATCGAGACAAGGAGCAGGGGCAGCATCAGCACCGTGAGGCCAATCCACTCCCGCCGGCCCGCTCGCGGTGCCGGTGTGGTGGTGGTCGTCATGATCATTTCTCCTTCCGCGTATGGCGTACGCTGTTATGCGTAGACCATACGCAGAACTAGGATGGCGGGGCAAGGAGGAAATGTGGCGGCACAGACAGACGACAGCGGGCCAGTGCTCCCGCCGGCCATCGAGAGCGCCTGGGGTCTGCGGGAACGACCACCCAAGGGCCCCCGGCCGGGGATGAGCGTGTCCACCATCGTGGACGCCGCCGTACGCGTGGCCGACGCCGACGGGCTGGCGGCCGTCTCCATGAGCCGGGTCGCCAAGGAGCTGGGCGCCGCCACCATGGCCCTCTACCGGTACGTCGGCTCGAAGGACGAGCTGCTGCTGCTCATGGTGGACACCGGTTACGGCCCGTCGCCCGGACCGCCCCCGCCGGAGACCGACTGGCGCGCCGGTCTGACCCGCTGGGCCTGGGCCGAGCACGACGTGCTGCGGCGGCGCACCTGGCTGCTGCACGTGCCGATCAGCGGTCCGCCGATCACGCCTCAGCAGCTCGGCTGGATGGAGGACGGGCTGCGCTGCCTCGACGGCACCACCCTCGGCGAGGGCGAGAAGATGTCGACGCTGCTCCTGATCACCGGGTACGTCCGCAACGAGGCCACGCTCACGTCGCAGATCGCCGAGGGCGCCCAGGCTTCCGGCCTCACGCCGAGCGAGATGATGCCCGCCTACAGCCGGATGCTGGCCCGGCTCATCGACCCGGCCCGCTTCCCGGCGCTGCACCGGGTGCTGAGCGCCGGTGTGATCAACCAGGACGACGACCCGGACGACGAGTTCGTCTTCGGCCTGGACCGGATCCTCGACGGCGTCGAGGCACTCATGGAACGTCGAGCGGGCTGAGGCGCGAAATGCTACCGAGAGACACCATCGACACCACAGTCCTGCCCCCGGGCGAGCGGTTCGGGATGTGGCTGGACCTGGTCGCACGCACCTCGGCGCCACTGCGCATCCAGTCCGCGCACGCCGACGATTTCGCCGCCCGCGCCGACTTCATCTCGCTCGGTCCGATCCAACTCGTGGAATACCAGTACCCGTCACTGGACGCCACCCGCACCCAGAAGCTGGTCCGTCAGTCCGACCCGGAGCTGTACATCCTCGCCTACACCACCGGCGGCATCGGCACGTCCAGTCAGGACGGTCGCCGCAGCGAGATCCTGGCCGGCGAGTTCACCTTCTACGACGGGTCCCGACCGCACGACGTCTGCCACCACGCGACGGAACCGGAACGGGACCAGGCGACCTCGATCATCACGTTGATCCCCCACGCCGCGCTACCGCTGCCGCCGCAGCGGATGGCCGCGCTCTACGGCGGACGGATGTCCGGCAGCGAGGGCATCGGGGCGCTGCTCGCGCAGTTCCTGTTGCAGGTGACCAGGCACCCCGAGCAGTACCATGCCGCCGACGCGAGCCGGCTCGGCGCGGTCGGGCTCGACCTGGCCACCACCATGCTCGGCCGGCACCTGGTCGCCGAGGACGCCGTACCCACCGAGGTGCGCCGCCGGGCACTGCTCGCCCAGGTGCAGGCGTACGTCCACCGGCACCTGGGCGACGCGACGCTCAGCCCCGGGGCCGTCGCCGACGCTCACCACATCTCGGTGCGGTCCCTGCATCGACTGTTCGAGGCCGAGGAGACCACTGTGGCGTCGTACATCCGTGATCTGCGGCTGACCCGGTGCCGACGCGACCTGTCCGACCCGGCGCTGCGCAACCAACCGGTGCAGACCATTGCGGCACGGTGGGGGTTCTCCGACAAAGCCCACTTCAGCCGGGCGTTCCGGGCAGCCTACGGGGTGAGCCCGCAGGAACATCGCGACAGCGCCTCGCATCCGGCGCGGATCGTCAACAGCGCGGCGTCCGTGGTCAACTCGAGGCGGGCAGACTGACACCACGTGGCCGACCGCTCGCGGTGGGCCGCCAACGGGGGCCGTGGCGAGGCGCCCGCCGCCTGAGCGCGGCGGGCGGCCGCCCGGTGGCTGCCCGGTCACGCCCGAGTCTCCGGCCCCGCCACTTCCCCCCAGGATCGTAGGCGGGGCCGGTCAGGCCTTCTCCAACAGCTCCAGGACGACCCGCTCGGCCTCCTCGCGTGACGCCTTCGGATCCACCGACGCCACCACCCCGTCGTGGTAGAGGTCGACCACCCGAGGATCCACGTACGACGCACGAGCCACCGTCGGAGTGTTGCCCAGCAGCTCGGCCACCGCACGCATCACGGCGACCACCGCCCTGCGCCGGGCGGTCACCGACCGGGCCGGAGCGGCAGCGGCCAACTCGGTGGCGGCGAGCACCGTCGCGTGCCAGGTGCGGAAGTCCTTGGCGGTCATCTCCCCACCACTGGCATCACGCAGGTAGCCGTTCACCTCGTCGCTGCGCACATCCCGCCAGTCCCGGCCGTCCCAGTAGCCGAACAACCGGTCCGCCCGCCGACGCCGACGGCGCAGATCGACCAGCACCTGACACAACTCCGGGTCTTCGATCCGGCGTACCTGCTCGATGCCACCCTTCGCCGGGAACACCAGGACCACGCAGCCGCCGCGGGACCGGGCATGCTCGGGGCGCAGGGTGGACACCCCGTACGTCGGGTCGTCGCCGGCCGCGTACTGGTCACTGCCGACCCGGAACATCCCCATGTCCAGCAGGCGGGCCACCGTGGCGAGCACCCGGTCCCGGTTCAACCCCCGGCCGTCCAGGTCACGCCCCACCCGCTCCCGCAGCGCCGGAAGCCGACGGGCCACCTCCAGCATGTGGTAGAACTTCGCCTCGTCCTGCTTCTCCCGCCACCGCGGGTGGTAGACGTACTGCTTGCGCCCGGCCGCGTCGATCCCGATCGCCTGGATGTGGCCGTTCGGGTACGGCGAGATCCAGACGTTCTGCCAGGCCGGAGGAATGACCAACTCCCGCAGCCGGGCCAGGACCTCCGCGTCCCGAACCGGAGCACCGGTCGGGTCGACGAAGTGCCAGCCCCGACCGCGCCGACGCCGTCCGTACCCCGGTCGACCCGGGTCACTACGCCGCAACCGCACCGGAGACCCGCACCACCCTCTCCACCTCAGCCACCGCGGCCAACACTTCGTCGAGACGCAGGGCCGCCATCGTCGGGTGGCTTCCTACCCCGTCCCACCTGGGCCAATCGCCCTCGCCGGCCCAGAGCACCCGGTGCCGGGGCCGGTCCGGTGGCGGTCCCCAGTGCGCCGGCGGCACCGGCCCGAAGAGGACCACCGACGCGGTGCCGTACCCGGTGGCCAGATGGGCCACGCCGGTGTCCCCGCTGACCACCAGCCGGGCGTCGGCCACCAGCGCGGCGAGCGTGCCGAGGTCGGTCCGGCCGGCAAGCACCGCGTCCGACCCCAGGCCGGCCGCCTCGGCCACCCGGGCCGCCAGCGCCCGCTCGTCGGCCGATCCGGTGAGCAGCACCCGGTGTCCCTGGTCGGTCAACGCCCGGGCCAGCGCGGCGAACCGCTCGGCCGGCCACCGCTTGGCGGGGACCTTGCTGCCGGGATGCAGCACCGTCACACCGGCGGGCAGCCCGGCCGGCGCGGGCCGGCGCAGGCCGAGGTCGGCCCGGTCGGCCGGGATGCCGTACCAGGACAGCAGCCGGCACCACCGGTCCACCTCGTGCTCGTCGTCGGCCCACTGCGGACCGTCGACGTGGTCGCCGTCCGGGTCAGCGAAGGCGAGCAGCCGGCCGGGCCTGGTGGCCGCGAGCAACCGGTGCGACTGCGGGCCGCGCCCGTGCAGGTTGACGGCGACCTGCGGGGCCGACCCGACCCGGAAGGGCCGGTCCAGCCCGGAGGTGTCCACCAGCCGGTCCACGCCGCCGACCAGGTCGACGAGCGGAGCCAGCCCGGCGGGCGCGGCGAGCGCCAGCTCCCGAGAGGGGTACGCGGCCCGCAGCGCCCGCAGCGCGGGCACCGCGGTCACCAGATCGCCGACGCCGAGAGCGCGCAGCACGAGGATCACGGGTACGACGTCTCCTGCTCGGCGCAGACCACCAACTCGCGCACCGCGCAACCGGGCGGCTGGTTGAGCGCGAACATGATCGCGGCGGCGGTGTCGGCGGGCTCGTTGAGGTTCGCGTCTGGCCCCGGCTTGTACTGCGGGTCACGTTCGTCGAAGAACGCGGTGCGCATCCCACCCGGAATGAGCAGGGTGACGCCGACCTGACCGGCCAACTCGGCGGCGAGGGCTCGGGTGAACCCCACCACCCCGAACTTCGCCGCGCAGTACGCGGTGGCGTCGCTGACCGCCTTGACACCGAGGGTGGAGGCGACCGTGACGATGCGGCCCCGAGACGTCAGCAGGAACGGCAACGCGGCCCGGATCACCGCCGCGGTGGCCAACAGGTCGACGGCGACGATCCGGTCCCAGGTCTCGCCCGGCACGTCGAGGAGTCGACCCGGCACATCCATGCCGGCGGCGGTGACCACCGCGTCCAGACCGCCGGCCTGCTCGGCGAGGTGCTGGGTGGCCACCTCCGCGGCCCGCGTGTCGGCCAGGTCGCACTCGGTCCAGGACACCCCGTCGGCCGGTGGCTGCCGGTCCAGCACGACCGGCCGGCCACCAGACGCGGCCACCGCCGCGACCACCGCCGCGCCGAGCCCGCTCGCGCCACCGGTGACCAGGACCGTCGGGCCGGCCCCGGGCCGCGTGGCGGTCATCGGGTCTGCTCCGCGAGCGTACGGACGATCATGTCGGTGGTGGACCGACCGTCCAGGTAGGGCACCACCACAGTGTTCCCGCCCCACCGGCGCAGGACCTCCGCCTCCGGTAGGGCGGTGGCGTCGTCCCCGCCTCCGGTGGCGTAGTCGCCGCCCTTCACCCAGATGTCCGGGCGTACCCAGGACAGCGCCGCGGCCGGGGTCGGCTCGTCGAAGACGAGTACCGCGTCGACGCAGCTCAGTGCGCTCAGCACCCGGCTACGGTCACCCTCGGACATCACCGGCCGGTCCGGGCCCTTCAACCCGGCCACGCTGGCGTCGGAGTTCAGACAGACGATCAGGCAGTCACCGAGCTGCCGGGCGGCCTGCAGGGTGGCCACGTGCCCGGCGTGCAGAAGGTCGAAGCAGCCGCCGGTCGCCACCACAGTGCCGCCCGCGGCGCGTACCTCCCGCAGGAGCGTGGCGACCGCGGCGACCCCCACCGGGTCGCCCGCCATACCGCCCCTCGGCAGCGACCGGAAGACTCCCCGGCCGGGCGCGCTCCTCGCCGGCGCCAGATCGGACGGCAGCGCCGCGGCCACTCCCCCACCGGCCACGAAACTGGACGCCTCGGCGACCGCCACCTGCACCGCCTCGGAGACCAACGCGCCCTCGGCCAACGCGAGGCTGGCGGCGGCCGCGAACCGGTCGCCGGCCCCGCAGGTGTCCCCCTCGGCGCTGCCCGGGGTCGGTACCACGAGCGGCGTCGACCCGGCATGGCAGAGCAACGCGCCGTCACCGCCCAACGTCACCGCCACCGCACCGGCCCGCCAGCGCCGCCGCAGCCCCTGCGCCCCGCGGGACGCGGTGGCCAACCGGGACGCGCCGGGCACCGCCGGGACCAGCTCACGTACCTCCGACTCGTTCGGGGTGGCCAGGTGCACACCGGGCACCGCCTCCGGGCCACGCGGGTGCGGGTCCCACACCACCGGCGCACGGGTCGCGGCCAACGCGTCGCGCAGCGCGGGCTGCCGGGCCACCCCCCGGCCGTAGTCGCTGACCAGCACCGCCGACGCCGAACCGATCACCCGAAGGACCTCGTCGGACGGCTCACCGGGCTCCCCGGACGCGCCGCCGCGGTCGTGGCGCAGCAGCACCCTGCCCCGAGCCCGGAGGCGGATCTTCTCCGGTGTCGCACCGGGCAGGGCCAGCGGGTACACCTGCACGCCGGCGGCGGCGAGCAGCGCGCTCAGTCGGGCGCCACCAGCGTCGTCGGCGAGCGCTGTCACCAGCACCACCTCGGCGCCCTGCGCGGCCGCGAACACCGCTGCCAGACCGGCGCCACCGGGCCGGTCGACGGCCGAGGTCTCGTCGAGCACCGGCACCGGGGAGTCCGGGCAGAGACGGTTCACCACCCCCTCCACGTCCCGGTCGAGCAGGGTGTCGCCGAGCACCACCACGGGTCCCCTCACGATTGCCTCCTCATCCTCACGCGTCGACCTGCTGTGCGGCCCCACCGTCGAGCACCACGTCGACCCCGGCGCGCACCGACCCGGCCTCCCCCGGCACGCGGCGGACGATCGCCGCCGCGTCGGCCGCGGCCAACGCGGCGGGCAACTCCTGTTCCAGGTACTCGCAGAGAAGGTGACTGGTCACGAGGTGCAGCTCCTGGACGACCTGGGTGTCACCGGACACGACGGCCAGCACGTCGTCACAGGCGTCGGCGAGGGGGTTGGGAACGGCCCCGGTGAGCGCCCAACTGGTCACGCCGACATCGCGGGCGGCCTGCGCGGCGCGGACCAGATTGGGGCTGGCCCCGCTGGTGCTGAGCAGCAACAGGACGTCACCGGGGCGACCATGGGCCTGCACCTGCCGGGCGTAGACGTCGTCGTAGCCGTAGTCGTTGGCGATGGCGGTGAGCGCGCTCGTCTCCGCGTGCAGCGCGATCGCCGACAGCGGCTGGCGGTCGTCGTGGAGCTTGCCGACCAGCTCGGCGGTGAGGTGCTGGGCCTCGGCGGCGCTGCCGCCGTTGCCGGCGACCAGCAGACGCCCCCCGGTGGCCAGCCGGTGGGCCAGGTCGGCGCCCCAGCGCGCCAACTGCGACTCACACCGCCGGTACGGCACCAACGCCGCCGCGAGGTTCGTCAGGTGGGTGTCGAGCAGGCTGCCCGCCGGCATCAGGCCACCACCCGCGTCGGCCGGCGGACGGCGGCCACCTCGCTGTAGACCTCGACCAGCCGCTCGGCGGTCGCCGCCCACGAGTACCGGGTCCGGGCCCGCTCGCGGGCCGCCGTGGCGTACGCGAAACGCCTGATCCGGTCGTCGAGCAACCCCTGGATCGCGGCGGCCAGCGCGTGCGGGTCCCGCGCCGGTACGAGGTCACCTGTCGTCCCGTCGACCACGGTGTCCCGGATGCCGCCGACGGCGGTGCCGACGACCGGCACCCCGCAGGCCATCGCCTCCAAGGGGGTCAACCCGAACGGCTCGTACCAGGGTGCGGCGACCAGCAGGTCCGCCGAGCGGTACCAGCGGCCCATCTCCTCCCGGGGCACCGCGCCGACCAGGTGCACCCGGTCGGCCACCCCGCACGACTCGGCGAGGGCCCGCAGTCGCCGGGCGTACGGGTCGGTTTCGAGCAGTCCTTCGGGCGGGCCGCCGACGACCACGCACTCGGCGCCGGCGACCAGCGCCATCGCGCGGATCACGGTCTGGAAGCCCTTGCGTTCGACCAGCCGGCCCACGGTCAGGATCCGGGTCCGACCCGGCTCCCGGTCGGCGGCCGGCCCGAGCGGGGCGAACGTGGCGAGGTTGACCCCGGAGGGCACGACGGTCATCCGGGACCGGGGTACACCCATCCGGACGAGCTCGCCCACCTCGTCGCGGCACTGCGCGACGATCCGGTCCACCGATCGGCCCAACTCGCGTTCGTAGGACACCCGCCGGGCCGGGCTGGTGTCCTGCACACCCTGGTAGCGGCGCTTCACGGTGCCCAACGCGTGGTACGTCTGCACCACCGGCACCCCGGTCTGCCGCCCGGCGGTCAGCGCCGCCAGGCCACTCATCCAGAAGTGCGCGTGGATCACCTCGGGCACCCACTCCCCGCCCCGCCAGCGCTCGGTCAACCAACGGCTGAACTCCCGCATGTGCGGCAGCAGCGCGTCCTTGGCGACCGGCTCGGCCGGGCCGGCGGGCACGTGCACCACGTCGTACCCGTCCGGGCTGCGGACGGTCACCGGCAGGTCGGGCGCGTCCCGGCGCGTGTAGACCCGCACCTCGTGCCCGGCGGCGGCGAGAGCGGCGGACAGCTCCGCGACGTGCGTGTTCTGGCCGCCGGCGTCCTCCCCTCCGAGGACGGCGAGCGGGCTGGCGTGCTCCGAGATCATCGCGATCCGCATACTTCCTCCTCCAGCAGCCGGTCCCAGTCAGCGAGGAAACGGTCGAGGCCGTACCTGTCGCGCGCGGCGGTCCGCGCCGCCGCTCCGGCCTGACGTGCGGTCGCCGGTTCGTCGATGAACCGGCGGGCGGCGTCGAGCAGGGTGTCGATCCGGGTGGCGAGAACCCCGGCCTCCGGGGGCACCGCCATCACCGCCTCGGTGGTGGCGAGCGCGACGACCGGCATGCCGATCGCCATCGCCTCGATGAGGCTGAGCCCGAGCGACGTCCACCGGCACAGGTGCAGGTACGCGCGCCGCCGGCCCAGCTCGGCGTGCATCCGGTGCTGGGGCACGTCGTCGTGGCTGGTGAGTCGGTCGGCGGGCAACCCGAGGTGGTCGGCCAGACCGGCGACGCCCATCCCGAAGACGTCCAGCGGGGCGATCTCGGCGAACCGGGGCAGCAGGTCGGTGCCGGTGACCCGGCCGCGCCGGACCGGTTCGTTGATCACCACGGCGAGCCGGTCGAGTTCCCCGGTGTAGGAGACGGTGGGTGCGACGATGCCGTGGTCGACCACTGTGGTGCGGGTGGCGCCGGTGTCCCAGAAGATCTGGTTGAACCCCGTGACGTGAGCGATGAGCAGGTCGTCGCGGTCGGCCATCGGGTGGCGCGTGTTGGGTACGTCGCCCTTGGGGGTGTTGTGTTCGACGTAGATGGCCGGGACGTCACGTCCGGGGCGGCGACGCAGCCACTCCTGCGCCCGGTCGATCTCCTCCGGTCGTTGCAGGATGACCAGGTCGACGTCGGTGCCGGGCAGATCCTCAGGGGTGACCTCGACCGCGCTGTCCGGCCAGGGGTAGGTGCGGGCCCGGCCGAGGCCGTAGGGGCCGCGGTCGGGTGTGGTGGGGATCAGATAGCGGTGGCCGCCGTGCACGAACGATGTGGTCCAGGATCCGTGCACGTGCCAGAGCAGGATGTTCATCGGCCGCCACCACCACCGACGGCGAGCATCCGCAGCGCGTCGACCACAGCGTCCGGGTCGACGTCGCTGAGGCAGGGGTGGCCGGGGACCGGGCAGCTGGCGGCCCGGGTGTCCCGGCACGGCGCGGTCGCGTCGCCGATCCGGACGGTGGGCACCCGGTAGGGGCCCCACTGACCGAACGGGACGGTCGGCGCGAAGAGGCTCACCACCGGCACACCGGCGGCGGCGGCCAGGTGCGCCGGCCCGGTGTTGCCGACGACGACAGCGCTGGCGTCCGCCACGATTCTGGCCAGGCCGGCCAGGTCGGTTCGTCCACCCAGGTCGGTGCCACCCGCCGCCGCGACCCGGGCGGTGACCTCACGCTCGTCGGGGCCGCCGGTGACCAGCACCCGGTGCCCGGCGGCGGTCAGCGTTGCGGCGATCCTCGTCGCGACGTCGGGCGGGCAGGCCCGGCTCGACGCGGCCGAGCCGGGGTGCAGCACCACGTACCCCGGGTCGCCGAGATCGGACGGACGCCCCGCCACGACGTCGTGGCGGAGCCGGAGCACCGGCTCGTCGCCGTCGGGCAGCCGGTGTCCGGCGGCGGCGGCGAGAGAGAGGGCGCGTTCGGGTTCGGGGACGCCCACCGGCACCCGGTGTCGGACGTCCAGCAGCGAGCCCGGGTAGTCGTCGCTGATCGCCGCGATCCGGCCGATCCCCGCCATCCGCAGCAGCAGTGCCAGCGGCAGTGCGGACTGGTGGAACGAGGTGAAGACCACCGCCTGGTCGGCGCCGACCGCGCCGAGGCGGGCGATCAGGCTCCGCATGTCCTCCGGGTCGACAGGTGCCGGGGTGCTGTCGATCCAGGGCAGCGGGTGCTCGATGATCTCGTCGACGCCGGGCAGCAGATCGGCGGCGGCACGGCCCCGCGGCCCGCACAGCAGCACCACCCGCTGCGCCCCGGCCGCGACGGCGCGGATCGCCGGCCCGGTCACCAGCACGTCCCCCGCCGAGTCCGATCGGACCACCAACGCGGTCCGCACCGGCTCGCCGGGCGGGGCGGTCGGCAGCACGGCCCGTTGACGGCGCAGGATCTCGTCCACCGCCGCCGGCAGGTCGGTGGCCGTCCACCCGGCGGCGGCGACCTCCTCCGGTCGGGTCACCGGAGTGGGCACCAGGACGCCCGTCGCCCCGGCGGCCAGTGCGGCCGCGACGTCCCGGCCGATGTCGCCCACCATCACGCACCGGGACGCGGTCGTGCCCAGTTCCCGGGCGGCGGCGTGCACCAGGCCGGGTGCCGGCTTACGGCAGTCGCACCGGTCCTCGTCGTCGTGCGGGCAGACCAGCCAGGCGTCGAACCGGCCCAGCAACTCCTCGACGCGGGCGTGCACCGCCCGCATCTGCTCCCCGGTGAAGTAGCCCCGGGCCAGACCCGACTGGTTCGTGACCACCGCCAGCCGCAGCCCGGCCGCCCGCAACCGGTCCAGCGCGGCCCGCGCTCCCGGCACCGGTCGCACCTTCTCCGGGTCGCCGTTGTACGGAACGTCCTCGATCAGCGTGCCGTCGCGGTCCAGCAACACGGCGTCGTACAGGACGGGTCGAGGGCTTCCGGCGGTGGTGCGCAACCCGGCCGAACCGGCGCGGTCAGCAGCGGCGTAAACCGGGGCTGACCTGCGCTGATACCGATCCTCCTGGTCCTGTCGCACAGCCGGCGGGTTCCCTGCGCCCCGAGGAGTAAACGTCGTCGCCGAGGGGGTGGGCCAGCGCCACCAGCGGCGCCCCGCGTCGGCCTTACCCGCCGTGCCCGAGAAGCTAACCCGCCGGCCGTTAGCACCGCCCAGGCGCGGGTACGGGAATCCAGTGGCGATTGTGGAGAAAGTGATCGAAGCTCCCCCGCAGCAGGTGTTCGACGTGCTGGCCGACGGGTGGACGTACAGCGACTGGGTGGTCGGCACGGCACACATGCGCGATGTCGACGACACCTGGCCCCGGGTGGGCAGCCAACTGCACCACCGGGCCGGGCCGTGGCCGTTCTCGCTGCAGGACGCGTCGACGGTGCTGGTCTGCGAACCGCCGCACCGACTCGTGCTGAAGGCCGGCCTCTGGCCGGCGGGTGAGGCGATAGTGGCCTTCACGCTGGAACCCGTCGGCGAGGACGCCACCCGGGTGCGCATCGGGGAGGACTTCGCCGCCGGCCCGCTGCGGTGGCTCCACAACAAGCTCAACGACCTGGTGCTGCATCTGCGCAACCGGGAGACGCTGGACCGGCTGGCCGACATCGCCACCCGGCAGAAGGGGTGACCGTGGCGCAGACCGTGGTGGTGACGGGCGCGAGCGCCGGCGTCGGTCGGGCCGTCGCGCACGCGTACGCGGCTCGGGGCGCCCGGGTGGCGCTGCTGGCACGGGGTGAGGCGGGCCTCGCCGCCGCCGAGCGGGAGTGCCGGCTGCGCGGCGCGACGGACGTCCGCGTCTACCGGGTCGACGTGGCCGACGCGGGGGCGGTGCAGCAGGCCGCCGACGACGTGGTGCACCGGTGGGGCGGCATCGACCTGTGGATCAACAACGCCATGGCGTCGGTGTTCGCGCCCGCCTGGGAGATCCCGGCGCGCGAGTTCCGCCGGGTCACCGAGGTCACCTACCTGGGCACCGTGCACGGCACCCTGGCGGCGCTGCGACACATGCGGGCGCACGGGCGGGGCACGATCGTGCAGGTGGGCTCCGCGTTGGCCTACCGGGGGATCCCCCTGCAGTCGGCGTACTGCGCGAGCAAACACGCGGTGCAGGGCTTCAACGACTCGCTGCGCGCCGAGCTCCTGCACGACTGCCCGGGGGTGAGGCTGTCGATGGTGCAGCTGCCCGCCATCAACACGCCGCAGTTCTCCTGGGTCCGTACCCGGCTGCCCCGGCATCCGCAGCCGGTGCCGCCGATCTTCACGCCGGAGTTGGCCGCGCGGGCCGTCGTCTGGGCCGCCGAGCGCGGCACCCGGGAGCTGAACGTGGGCGGCCCGACGTGGCAGGCCCGACTGGCCGACATCCTGTTCCCCGGGCTGCTCGACCGGAAGCTGGCCCGCGACGGCTACGACAGCCAGCAGACCGACGAGGAGATCGATCCAGCCACCTGGCGGGACAATCTCGACCATCCCTGCGACGAGGACACGGACCGGGGCGCGGCGGGCGTCTTCTCCGACCGGGCACACGACCGCTCGGCGGCGCTCTGGGTCGGCACCCACAAGCCGGCGCTGACCGGGATCGCACTCACCGTCGCGGCTCTGACCCTCGCCGCCGTCACACGACGCAGGCGCTGAGGGTCTTCGTGGGCGCTGGCCTGGCAACCCCGCGGCCACTGGACCCATGATCGGACACCGCGTGCCACCGGCTCCCGCAACGCCCGGAAGGGGTGCCTCTTCAACCCGAATGCGACAACTCGATACCCTTTCCCTGAGCCCCATGTCCGCAAACCGAGGATGCCCGCATGATCGAGCCTGTGCAGCTGCCGTCGCCGTGGCGGGACGTACGCCTGACCGTCGTCGTTCCCACCTACAACGAAGCGGGAAACCTGCCCACGCTTGTGGAGCGGCTCCTCGCACTGCCGCTGCCCGGCCTGCGCATCCTCGTCGCCGACGACAACTCCCCGGACGGCACCGGTGAGGTGGCCGACAAGCTGGCCATCGAGCACCCGGAGCGGATCGAGGTCGTCCACCGCGCCGGCAAGGAGGGCCTCGGCCGGGCGTACGTCGACGGGATGGGACGGGCGCTCGATGGTGGCGCCGAGTACGTGGCGCAGATGGACGCCGACCTGTCGCACCCGCCGGAGGCGCTGCCGGGCATGCTGGGCGCGCTGCTCTCCACCCAGGCCAGCGTGGTGATCGGTTCCCGCTACGTGCCGGGCGGCGAGCTGGACGAGAACTGGCCGCTGTACCGCCGGGCCCTCAGCGGCTGGGCGAACCTTTACGTGCACACCCTGCTGCGGGTGCGCATCCGGGACCTCACCGCCGGCTTCAAGATCTGGCGGGCCGACGCGCTGCGGAACATCGACCTGAACCGGGTGCAGTCCAACGGCTACAGCTTCCAGGTGGAGATGCACTACCTCGCGACCAAGCTGGGGCACACCATCCTGGAGGTGCCGATCCGCTTCGAGGAGCGCAAGGAGGGTGCGTCCAAGATGACCACCGCGACCAAGGTGGAGAGCGCCCTGATGCCCTTCCGCCTGCGCAGCAAGCACCGCAACATCACCACCAACTGAACCCGTTCGGCCCTCTCGCGATCAAGAGGTTCGCGTCACCGGCACCCCGGAATCTGACGCAAACCTCTTGATCACCGTAGGCGAGGACCGACGGCCGGGCCGGGCGGGTCAATCGGGGTAGACAGCTCGGTGGGCCGTTGCGATGGCTGCGGCGTACGCCCGGCCGGTCAGGGCGCGGTCGCGGGCCAGCGCCGCGCGGGCCGCGTTCGCGCCGGGCGCGCCGTGCACCCCGCCGCCGGGATGCGCCGACGCACTGGCCAGGAAGAGCCGGTCCACCGGAGTGTCCGCCCGGCCCAGGCCCGGGATCGGGCGCAGGAACAGCTGTTGGTACGCGGCGGCGGTGCCACCGCCGAGGGTGCCGCCGACCAGGCTCGGGTTGCCCTTCTCCAGGTCGGCCGGGCCCGCCACGTGCCGGCCGACGACGAGCTGCCGGAAACCCGGTGCCGCCGCCTCCAACACGTCCTCCATGCGCTGCACGTGACCGGCGACGTCCTCGGCCCGCCAGTCCCGACGAAACGGCAGGTGGGTGTACGACCAGAGCGACTCGGTGCCCGGCGGGGAGTGACTGGGGTCGGCCACGGACATCTGCCCGAGCAGCAGGAACGGGTCACGGGGCAGTTCGCCTCGGGCCAGCTCGCTCGCGTACCGGGTCAACCCGTTCAGGTCCGCGCCCAGGTGCACAGTGCCGGCGCCGGCCAGCTCGCGGTTGATCCAGGGCATCGGCGCGGACAGCGCCCAGTCCACCTTCAGCGTCGAACCGTCCCAGCGGAAGTGCGCCAGGTCCTCCACCAGCCGTGACGGCAGCGCTGCCGCACCGACCAGGTCGAGGTAGAGCGCCGGCGCCGGCACGTCGGCGAGGACGGCCCGTCGGGCCCGCCACAGCGCACCGCCGACGGTGCGGACCCCCATGGCCCGGCCGCGGGCGGTGAGCACCCGGTCGACGTGGGCGCCGTAGAGGATCACCCCACCGCGCTCCTGCAACCGAGCCACCAGCGCGTTGGTGATCTGCTGTGCGCCGCCCTCGGGCACCGGCCAACCGATCTGCTGGCCGAGCATGGCCAGCAACCAGCCGTACACCCCGGAGCCGGCCTCCTCCGGGGACAGGTCGGTGTGCAGGGCGCAGCCGGCCAGCAGGGCCGGCCCGCCGGGGCCGTCGAAGAGTTCGTCGCCGAGCTTGCGCACCGGCACCACCAGTCGCCGGGCCAGTCGCAGCGCGCCGGCGACCCGCAGCCGACGCAGCAGACCCAACCCGCCACGGACCGGCGGGAACGGCGAGGTGATCGCGTCCAGCATCGGGTCGGCCACGTCGAGCCAGTCGGTGTACGCGTTGAGCCAGCGCTTGCCGTCACCGGGGGCGAACTGCTCCAGCGAGGCCGCCGTGACGTCCAGGTCCCGGTTGATCACCGCTGCTCGGCCGTCAGGCAGCAGGTGCGCCAGCACGTCCGGCGCATGTCGCCAGGACAGGCCGTGCCGACCCAGGTCGAGGTCGGCCAGCACCGGTGACGCGTACCCCAGGGGGTAGAACGAGCTGTAGAGGTCGCTCAGGTAGCCGGGCGCGGTGACCTCGGCGGAGCGGACCGCGCCACCGGGCGCGGAGGTGGCCTCCAGCACCACCACCTCCCAGCCGGCGTCGGCCAGCAGGTTCGCCGCCACCAGGCCGTTGTGACCGGCCCCGACGATGACGGCGTCCGCGCTCTGTGCGGCGGTGGTGGTCATCCGATCCGCCTACCCGGCGTGCAACCGGGCGAAACGCGTTTGTCTCGCCGAGGCCCGGGCATCCAGCGCCGCATGTACACGGTTGCGCAGCTGGTGGGTGGGGTGTGGGGCGCGGGCGGCGACGGCGGTGAACTGGTGGTGTGTGATCCGGCGGACGGAACGCCGGTCAGCACGGTGCCGGTGGCCACTGCCGACGAGGTCGGCAAGGCGGCCCAGGCGGCACGGAACGCGGCGGCGCAGTGGGCGGCGACCGCGCCGGCCGAACGGGCGGCGGCGCTGCACCGGGCCGCGGACGCGGTGGCGGCGGCCACCGAGGAGCTGGCCGAGGCGGTCACGGCGGAGATGGGCAAGCCGTTGGCGGACGCCCGCGGTGGCGTCGAGGCGGGCATCGGCACCCTGCGACAGTACGCGGAGCTCGCCCCGCTGCGGGGCGGGCGGACCCTCAACGGTGGAGTCGACGCGCTGGACTTCCTGACCCCGCAGCCGCGTGGTGTGGTCGCCGCGATCACCCCGTGGAACGACCCGGTGGCGGTGTCCTGCGGTCTGCTCGGTGCGGCCCTGGTCACCGGCAACGTGGTGCTCTACAAGCCGAGCGAACGTGCACCGGCGACGGGTTGGCTGTTGGCCCGGGCGCTGGACCAGGCGCTGCCGGCTGGTGTCCTGTCCCTGCTCACCGGCGGCCCGGAGGTCGGTGCGGCGCTGGCCGCGCAGGACGTCGACGTGGTGGCGCACGTGGGGTCGACAGCTACCGGTCGGGCGATCGCCGCCGCCGCGGCCCGCACCGGCGCGAAGGTGCTCCTGGAGAACGGGGGCAGTGATCCGTTGATCGTCGACGCAGGCGTCGACCCGGAGTGGGCGGCCGGTCAGGCCGCGCTCGGCGCGTTCGCCAACGCCGGGCAGATCTGTGTGGCGGTGGAGCGGATCTACGTGCACCGGGAGGTGGCCGGGGACTTCGTGGCCGCCCTGACGCGGCACGCCGAGGCGCTGCGGGTCGGGCCGGGCCGGGACCCGGGTACCGAGCTGGGCCCGCTGGTCGACCGTCGGCACCGCGACCACGTGCACGGGCAGGTGACGGCGGCGGTGGCAGCCGGCGCACGGGTGCGGGCCGGAGGCGAGGTGCCGGACGGGCCGGGGGCGTTCTACCCGGCCACTGTGGTCACGGACTGCCGGCACGACATGCCGCTGGTGCGGGAGGAGACGTTCGGGCCGGTCGCGCCCGTGGTGGTCGTAGACTCGTTCGACGAGGCGCTGCGCTGCGCCGCGGACTCCCCGTACGGGCTGGCCGCCACCGTGTTGACCACGTCGATGAGTCACGCGCAGCGGGCCTGGCGGGAGCTGCCGGTGGGCACCGTCAAGGTCAACGCAGTGTTCGGGGGAGCGCCGGGTGGCGCCGCGCACCCGCGTCGCGCCAGCGGGCAGGGCTTCGGGTACGGCCCGGAGCTGCTGGACGAGTTCACCGCCACCAAGGCGGTGCACATCGAGGCGCCCGGCGGCGGCGAATGGTGAACGGAACGGGCGGACGCAGGGGTGGTGCGTCCGCCCGTACCGTCGTCTGACAGGTCAGTCCCCGCGAGCCTTGCGGGTGGCCCGGTCGTTGGCCTTCTGGATCGCCTTGACCAGGTCCGGCTTGTTCATGTTGGACCGTCCGGGTACGTCCAGCTCGCGGGCCACCGCCATCAGGTGGTCCTTGGTGGCGTTGGCGTCCACCCCACCGGCGGTGGGTGCGCGCCGTTCCGGTCCGCCACCGGCGGCCTGCTGGTCGCTCGGGCCCTTGCGCCCCTTCGGCTCCCAGTGGTCGCCCACCTTCTCGAACTGGTGCTTCACCGCGGCGAACGCGGTCCGGTGCGACCGCTCCCCCTCGCCGTAGGTCTCGACCGCCGAGTCGTGCGTCTTCTCCCAGGTGCGCTGCGCCTTGTCCGAGGAGCGTCGCAGCGTGCTGGGCAGGTCTTCGCGCCCGGGCATCTCGTCCTCCTCCGCGTCGTTCGGATCCCCCTGACGTTCCCCCGGCATCCCCGCCTAAACGGCGGCGTACGACGGTCGGGTTTGTCGATTTCCCGGTGCGGGTACCGGCGGGCCAGGCCTGACCGGACGACCGGTCATCCGGTGGCCGGGGCGCAGGGAGCGGCATGACGACCATGGAGCCCGGTACGACGCTCGACGGTGCCCAGCGCCCCCGGGTTCCCCGACGGATGCGGCAGTTGAGCTGGCGGACCTGGCGTGGGGTGCTGGTCCGCAGCGTGCAGAACTTCGTCAACGACAACTGCTCGGACTGGGCCGCCGCACTCACCTACTACGGGGTCCTCGCGCTGTTTCCGTCCGCGATCGTGGTGGTGGCGCTTGTCGGACTGGTCTCCGACGGAGAGCGGACCCTGGACACAGTGGTCGACCTGGCCAACCAGGTGGGCGCCGGGTCGGTGCTGACCGACGACGAGGGCGGCGTGGTCGGCGTGATCCGGACCGTGGTGCTCGACCAGAGCAACCCCAAGCTGCTGTTGAGCTTCGGCCTGCTGGGCGCGTTGTGGTCCGCGTCGGGCTTCATCGGTGCGTTCACCCGGGCCTCCAACGCCGTGTACGGGGTGGACGAGGGCCGCCCGGTCTGGAAGTTGCGCCCGTTGCAGATCGGCCTGGCCGCGATCACGTTGGTGCTGCTCGCTGTGGTCGCCCTCGCGTTGATCGTCAGTGGCCCGGTCACCGACGCGGTGGGCGATCTGATCAATGCCGGCGGTCTGGCCCGCACGGTGTGGAGCGTGGCGAAGTGGCCGGTCCTCGCCATGATCATGATGATCCTGCTGTCCCTGCTGTTCTGGATCGCGCCGAACGTGCGCCAGCCCCGGTTCCGCTGGCTCACACCGGGCGGTGCGGTGGCCCTGGTCTCCTGGGCGGTGGCCTCCTTCGGCTTCGGCCTCTACGTGGCCAACTTCGGCTCGTACAACACCACCTACGGCAGCCTCGGGGCGGCCATCGCCTTCCTGGTCTGGCTCTACCTGAGCAACTCCGCGCTGATGCTGGGGGTCCAGATCAACGCCGAGGTGCAGCGCGGGCGACAGTTGCAGGCCGGCGACCGGGACCCGGAGGATCCGGTGCTGCCACCACGCAGGCCGGCCGACGACTGAACCCCGTCGGGGTGGTTGTCCGGTTCGACGCCGGACCATGGGCCCGTTCGCGACCGGGTGCCGGTTTAGCGGGCGAGGTGCCGGGTAGCGCAGAAGACATGGAGCGTGGCAACAGCAAGCACGGACCGAGGATCGACGAACAGATGAGCCAGGAGGTCAGCGGCCTCGTGCAGGGGCCGGGGACCGGCGGCTCTCGGGTCGACGAGTCGCGAGTGCCGGAACCGGCTGGCGAGGACCAGCCGGAGACGACCACCGCCCCGGCCGGCGACCTGCGCACCGGCACCCCACAGGGAATGAGTTCCACGGACGTCGAGCAGCGCAGCCGGCTCGGCCGGTTCATCTCGATGAGCGCGCTGCCGGGCGACCGCCTGGTGCTCATCGCCAGCGCCCGCGAGAACGAGGCGCCGGACGACATCGTGGCGGCACTGGAACGACTGCCCGAGGGCACCGTCTACCAGACCGTTTCCGAGGTGTGGGCCGCGCTCGGCAACAAGAACGAGACAACTCGCTGGTGACCGGGTCACCCCCGACCCGACGACCATTAGCGACTGAAGGAGGTTCTCTGATGAGTGGCGTAACCGAACATGTCGACGTTTCCGTGCCCGTACGCACCGCGTACGACCAGTGGACGCAGTTCGAGGAGTTCCCCGAGTTCATGGAGGGTGTGCAGGAGGTCCGGCAGCTCTCCGACACGATGACCCACTGGAAGGTGGACATCGCCGGGGTGAAGCGCGAGTTCGACGCCGAGATCACCGAACAGCTCCCGGACGAGCGCGTCGCGTGGCGCTCCACCGACGGCACCCAGCAGGCCGGCGTGGTGACCTTCCACCGGCTCGACGCGGACAAGACCCGGGTGACCCTGCAGCTCGAGTTCGAGCCGCACGGCGTGGTCGAGCAGGCCGGCGACAAGCTCGGGATCGTCGACCGACGCGCCAAGGGCGACCTGGAGCGCTTCAAGACGTACATCGAGCGGCGCGGTCAGGAGACCGGCGCCTGGCGCGGGTCGGTGGACCGCCCGCAGCCGTGACCCTGGACAGCTTCACCGATGGCCGCCGGATCTCCGGCGGCCATCGCCGTGTCCGAGCCCGCTCCCGCGACACCGTTTGCGATCATCGCGCCCGGGTACGGCTGAGAGCATGACCGACGACAACATCAGGGTGTGGCGGGACGAGGAACGACTTCCGTTGGAAGAGCTGGAACGGGCCGTGTCCGGCTCCAGCCTCGACGGGCAGGCCGACGACGTGACAGGTAACGACGCGGGCGAAGAGGCCGCGTTCGGGCACGGACCGGCCGCGTCGGACCGCGAGGGACAGGCCCAGGGCAACACCCGGGAGGCCACCGACCCGCAGCGCGCCTACCGCCCGTCCACCACCGGACGGACCGGCCCGGACGTCTGATCGCCGTCGGGCTGGGCGGGCAGCACCACCGCAGCGGACGGACCTGCGGAAGGTCGCCGCGCACCCCATTCGTAGAGCGCGATCAGCCCCAGCGCGAGCACCACCAGGGCCGATCCCAGCACCTCCACTGACGTGTTGCCGATCAGCACGCCCAGCGCGGCCGGGACGAGCGCCGCGCCGATGCCGGACGCGCCGATCTGCAGTCCGATGGCCCGGTCCGTGTGCGCCGGGCCGACCCGGTCGGCGGTGGTGAGGGTGAGCAGCGGGAACACCGGCGCGGCGGCGAAACCGACGACGACCAGACCGAGCACCGCCAGCGCTGCCGGCCCGGGGATCGCGATCAGCGCGGCCCCCACTGCCATTCCGGCCAGGCTGGCCCGCAGCACCAGGCTGGAACCCAGCCGCTCGGCCACCACACCCTGCACGATCCGACCGACGAAGAGGCTGCCCCAGTACGCGGAGACGCAACCGCCGGCCACCGCCGCGCTCAGCCCGCGCCCCTCGGTCAGCAGGAGGAACGCCCAGAGGCCGGCGGACACCTCGATGGCCACGTACAGCGCGAAGGCGAGCAGCCCGGACCAGACCGCCGGCAGCCGCAGCGTCTCCCGGACCGGAACCCGGACGACCGCCGACGCGGCGGGCGCGATCCCGGCGCCTTCCGTTCCGGCGGCGTCGACAGCGGTGTCGGCCGGGACGCCGCGTTGCCAGGCCCGCACGGTGAGCGCGAACGCGATGGCGAGAACGAGCTGGGCGGCGGCCACGATGCCGTAACCCCAGCGCCAGACCAGCCCGGCGCTGAGCACCCCGGTCATGATCAGCGGGCCGATCGCCACGCCCAGGCCGAAGAAGGCGTGCAGCCAGTTCATGTGGCGCGGCCCGAAGGCCCCGGCGGCGTACGCGTTGAGCCCGGAGTCGACAGCGCCGGACCCGAGCCCGACCAGCAGCGCACAACCCACCAGCACGGCCAGCGTGGGGCTCACCGAATAGCCGGTCAGCGCCAGGCTGGCGAGCAGGGTGCTCCCGGCGAGCAGGGCGCCCACGCCCACCCGGGCCAACGTGAACCCGGCCAGCACGCTGGAGGTGAGATAACCGACAGTGCCGGCGGTGAGCACCCAACCGACCGCCTCGGTCGGTACGTCGAAGTCGCCCCGGATCGAGGGCCAGCCCACCCCGAGCAGGCTGTCAGGTAGACCGAGGCTGACGAACCCGAGGTAGGCCAGCAGGAGCAGCGAGGCGCGGGGGCGTGGTGGTGTGGTGGACACGAGGCACCATCCTGCCGCAGAGGCACCCTAGCGCGGTCGGCACCGGGGCGCCCGCCACGGAAAGAAGTCGTGTCCGGACGGTCGAGAAAACGGACAGCTCATCCAGAATCGGCCGATCGGAGGACGGCAATCCGGCGTGTACGCGTAAGAATTCCGGGATGCATCAAGGCTCCGGAGTTCTCTCCCCGCGTCAGCGCCGGCTCGCCTGGCTCGGCTTCCTGCTCGCCGCGCTGCAGGCGCCCGTGTCCGCCTGGCTCGTCGCCGACGAGTCGTGGCTGTTCAGCCTCTGTGTCGCGCTGATGGTGGCCACTGTGATCATCGCCGACGACGCGGCACGGCGTCGGCCGGCCGACGCGACAGGCGACTAACCTTCCCCGCCCGGCCGGGCTTCGTGCCCCGGCCGACCCGGGCTGCGGCGGCGCTCCTTCATCTCCGCCTCGTAGAGGTGCCGTCGCCCGCCCACCAACTCGTCCCGGGCCTGCTGGTCCAGCTCCCGGAACAGCGCGTGGTAACCGTCGTCGAAGTCCTCGACGATCTGGAACGTCCACCGCCCGGCGATGACGTTGCGGCCGCGCAACTCGGTGCCGATCCGCTCGGCGAGCCGCGGATGCCCGGCGGCGCGGAACTGCTCCACCGCGTCGTCGAGCATCAGGTCGGCATGCCCGATCAACTGGTGCATCGAGTACAGGTGCCCCCGGGCCCGCTCCACGCACTCCAGCGCCTCGCTGAGCTTGCCGAGCGCGGCGACCGTCGCGTCGCTCACGCCGGCTGGCCGCCGGTGCTGCTCGTCAGGTCCGTCCACCTGCTGTTCCATGCCTGCCTCCGTGCCGTATGGCGCCATTCGCGGGTGCTGTTCCTGCTGCCCCGTCTGTGCCGGATCAACCCCCACGGTCAGCGCTGGTTCGCCCAGTGGCGCTGCCGACATCCGCCGAGCGGCCGAGGTCGAGGCGGTCACCGGTCGGTTAGCCTCGGTCACCATGCGTGTGCCGTTCACCCGGGTCGCCCCCCGTACCGCCGTCGACTCGGCGCGGTCCACCCTGGCCGCCCTCACCGTCTCCGTCGGCACCGTCGGGCTGGCCGCCGCCGCCGCGCGACCGGGGCTGCTCGCCCTCGTCGACCAGCACGCGGCTGCCGTACGGGACAGCCTCGACGGGGACCGCCAACCGCTGAGCCCGGCGATGCTCGCCGGCTACGCCGAGGGGGTCCGCGAGGCCGCCCTGGAGCACGGGTGGACGCCGCCGGACGGGCCGGTGGACTGGAGTCAGCCGGAGTGGCTGCTCACCCGGCTGCTCGCGGTCTGCGCGCTGGCCCGCTCGCTCGACCGGGCCTGATCCGCAGGCCAGCCCGGTCACGGCGCGAGGAGGACGTCCCGCATCGTCCGCGGAACGCCCTCCCCACCAGCCGTGCCGTTGCGCCCGCTACGAGCGGTACTGCTGGGCTTCGTCCACCCGAGGCATGGCCTGGGTGCGGTCCCCGCCGCGGTCGGCCATCTGCCGCTCCACGTCGCTCCGCCCGGCAGTGCTGGCCTGACGCTGCTGCTGCACCGCCCGGGCCTCCTCGGCCGCCCGACGCAGCCAACCGTCCCAACGGTTCTGCATCGGCTTGACCAGACCACCGCCGACACCGACGATCAGGATGCCGGCCACCGTGGCGAGCACCGCGATCAGCACCGGGGTCGTCACCGTAGTGGCGATACCCACCTGGTTCAGCGCGGCGATCACACCGAGAGCGATGATGAAGATCGCCGTCAGGTCGGCCAACACCTTGCCGTACGAGAGCCCTCCCAGCGCGCCGGTGACCAGATCCCGGACGGCGTTGGCGATCGCGGCCGCCACCACCACGATGACGATCGCGATGAACGCACGCGGCAGCCAGGCCACCACGCCGCTGATCAGGTCACTGATCGCGTTGGGTCCCCAGACTCCGAAGGCGAACTGGAGCGTGAACAGCAGTACGGCGTAGTACGCAAGTCTGGCCAGGATGTCGCTGGCGTCGTACTTCGTTCTCTCCAGGGCCCGTTTGATCCCGCCGCGTTCGACCGCTTGGTCGAAGCGCACCCGTTCCAGCACCGTATCCACGATCTTGAGGACGGCTCTGGCGATGAGCCAGCCGACCACGAGGATGACGATGAAGGCCACTGCCTTCGGGATGAAGAGCAGCACTGACCTCCAGGTGTCGGCGATGGCATCGCCGATGTCGGCCTGCCGGACCGCGAGGGTTTTCAGCATGATGTCCCTCCTGTCGCATGGACTGCGCCGGGCGCATACCCGGCAACCGGTGCGGCAGTCCGCGCAGAGCGCCGCCATTTTTGCGACAAGCCACCCGACAGGGGCCCTGAACTGCCCGAACGCCCCCCGCGGCCGGGGACGGCGACGGCTCACCGCCATGATCGGATGCCTTTTCCCACCGGCCGACTAGGCTGCGGACATGCCAGGAACGGTCGGGCGAGTCCCCACGCCAGCAACTCCCGGCCCGGGCGCGTCCACCGGGTCCGGTGCGGTCGCTACCGTGCTCGCCCACGACTGGGCTGGCACCCCCCTGGGCCCACCGGAAGGCTGGGACGTGGCGGTCCGGGCCGTGGTCGAGCTGATCGCCGCCTCACCGATGCCGATGGCGCTGGCGTACGGCGACGACCTGGTGCTGCTCTACAACGCCGGCTACGGCGAGTTGCTGGGCACCAAGCACCCGAGCGCCCTCGGTCGCCCGGCCGCCGAGGTGTTCGCGGAGATCTGGGCGCTCCCGGGCGTCGGTGCGGTCATCGAGCGCTGTTACCGGCAGGGGGTGCCGTTCCTGGAGAAGGAGTCGACGCTGCCCCTGGTCCGTGGGCACTCCGCGACAGTGGAGCAGGCGGTCTTCACCAGGGGATACTCGCCGGTACGGGACAGCGTCGGGCGGATCGTCGGCGTGTTGACGGTCGCGGCCGAGACCACTCACGTCACCGAACAGTTGCAGAGTCTCAGCGAGGTGGCCGCTGCGCTCGCCGGCACGCTCACCCTCGACGACGTGGCCCGGGTGGCGCTGCGGTACGCGATCACCACGTTCGACCCCGACCAGGCCTCGTTCGTCGTGGACGAGGGCGGCGGCGGTTGGCGCATGGTGCGCCGGGTGCGCGGCGAGTTGCTGGACGAGGCCGACGAGCGACTCCCTCCGCTCTGGCGGCGCGCTCCGGCGGACTGGTCGTCGCCTGTGGTGCAGGCGGCGCGCTCCGGTGGCCCGTCGTTCGTCCGGGACGGGCAACCGCTGCGGGACACCGCGGTGGACCGCCACGACCAGAAGGTCCGCTCGATGGCGGCCCTGCCGCTGGGCACCTCGGTGGTGCGCGGCGGGCTGGCGGTCGGCTACCAGATCCCGCACACCTGGTCGCCGGCCGAGCGGGCGCTGCTGGCCGCCTCGGCCGAGCTGATCGGTCAGGCCGCCGAGCGGGCCCGCCGCTTCGAGACCCAGCACGGCACCGCCCAGTTGTTGCAGCGCAGCATGCTGCCGGAGCATCTGCCGGACCTGCCCCGGCTGCGGATCGCGGCCCGTTACGACCCGGGGGTCGACGGCAACGCCGCCGGGGGCGACTTCTACGACGCCTTCCTGCTGCCCAACGGCGCGCTCGGCGTGGTGCTGGGCGACGTCGCCGGCCACGACGTGCAGGCCGCCGCGCGGATGGGACAGGTCCGCGCCGCGCTACGCGCGCTGGCTCTGGCCGATTCCGCGCCGGACACCGTGCTGGCCGGGCTGGACCGGCTGGTGAGCAGCCTGGGCGTGGAGGCCGGCACACACGAACTCTTCGTCACAGTGGTGTTCGGGGTGATCGACGCGGAACGGCGGGAGCTGACCCTGGCCAGTTCCGGGCACCCCGCGCCGCTGATCCGTCGCGGCGACCCGGGGGGCCGCTCGCACGCCGAGTATCTCGACGTTCCCGCCGGTCCTCCGCTGGGTCTGGGCGGCCGGCCGGGCACCGTGACGGTCCCGTTCCGCCCCGGTGACACCCTGCTGCTGTTCAGCGACGGGGTGGTGGAACGCCGACGGCACAGCCTCACCGTCGGGCTGACCACCCTCCGCGACGCCGTCGCGAAGGCCGGCAGCGGTGACCCGCGCGCCCTCTGCGCGGTGGCAACCGCGGCGGTTCCGGGCGGCACCGAGGACGACGTGGCCGTGCTGGCGGTCGAGCACGCCCTCAAGCCGAGCCGGTCGGCGAGCATGGAGATGCCCGCGGAGCCGACCGCGCCCAGCCGGGTCCGGCACTGGATGACCGGTCAGCTCACCGACTGGCAGGTGGCCGAGTCGGTGATCGGGGCGGCGGTGCTGTGCACCAGCGAACTGACGACCAACGCGTTGCTGCACGCCGGCACGGCCGCCCGGGTGGAGATCGACCTCAGCCCCGAACGGCTGCTCGTCTCGGTCGCCGATTCCGGCACCCGGGGCACCGTGACCCGGGCCCGCACCGACACGTTGAGCAGTCGCGGGCGCGGTCTGGGCCTGATCGAGGAGCTCAGCGACGCCTGGGGCACCGACCCGTCGGTCCGCGGCTCCACGGTCTGGTTCGAGATCCGCACCCGAAACGCCGACGCCGCCTGAAGACCGCCCGACCGGGTAGGAGGACGCCCATGCGTACCGACAAACCCGCCGGAGTCCTCTTCGACGTCGACGGCACTCTGGTCGACACCACCTACCTGCACACGGTGAGCTGGTGGGAGGCGTTGCGCCAGACCGACCAGCCGGTGCCGATGGCCGTGGTGCACCGCTCGATCGGGATGGGCTCGGACAAACTCCTGGACCACCTGCTCGGCCCCGAGCGGGACCGCGACGCCGACTCCAAGCTGCGCGACGCGCACGACACCCTGTACGCCGAGTACTGGGAGCGGCTCACACCACTGCCCCGGGCCGCCGACCTGCTGCGCGCCTGCGCGGAGCGGGGGATGCGG
Source organism: Micromonospora taraxaci (assembly GCF_007830095.1). Lineage (NCBI taxonomy): Bacteria > Bacillati > Actinomycetota > Actinomycetes > Micromonosporales > Micromonosporaceae > Micromonospora > Micromonospora taraxaci. Next base: position 5,170,264 of record NZ_VIWZ01000001.1, read on the forward strand.
ATCGTGCTCGCCACCTCCGCGTCGGAACCGGAGGTCGGCGCGTTGCGCCGGGCGCTGGCCGCCGACGACGTGATCGACACGATCACCTCCTCGGCGGACGCGGAACAGAGCAAGCCAGCCCCGGACATCCTGGTCGCGGCGCTGGAGCAGTCCGGGTTGGCGGCCGAGCGGGTGGTCTTCGTCGGTGACTCCGTGTGGGACGTCGTCGCGGCCGGCAAGCTGGACATCCCGTGCGTGGGGCTGACCTGTGGCGGCACCAGCCGGGGCGAGCTGGCCGGCGCCGGCGCGGTGGCGGTGTACGACGACCCGGCCGCGTTGCTGGGTGAGTTGGCGGAGTCGCCACTCGCCCGACCGAGAGGGTAAGCATCACTCCGGTTGGCCCGCCGGTACGCGCTTAGCGGGGGGCATTGCGGGGCAAGGTCTGTCACCACCTGCCCGCGCCTCGCGGGTGCGGCCGAAAGGTGGTGCCGTGGAGCCGGTAGATGTGGCGTTCGCGCTGGTCGGTGTGGGCGCTCTGCTCGCGGGCATCCTCCCGCGGGTCCTGGAGCAGCGTCCACTCTCCATGCCGATCGCCTTCCTCGCCCTCGGCATGCTGGTGTTCCTGCTGCCGGTGGGGCTACCGACACCCGACCCGCTGGCCCACCCGGAGCTGGCGACCCACCTCACCGAGATCGGCGTGATCGTCGCACTGATGGGCGCCGGGCTCAAGATCGACCGACCGTTGAGTTGGCGGCGGTGGTCGTCCACCTGGCGGCTGCTGGCGATCGCGATGCCACTGTGCATCGCGGCTGTCGCCCTGCTCGGGTGGTGGTGGGCGGGGCTGGTGCCGGCCGCCGCCCTGTTGTTGGGCGCCGCGCTGGCCCCGACCGACCCGGTGCTCGCCGCCGACGTGCAGGTCGGTGAGCCGACGGATGTGGAGGATTCCGAGGACGAGGTCCGCTTCGCGTTGACCTCCGAGGCCGGGCTCAACGACGGGCTGGCGTTCCCGTTCGTCTACGCCGCCATCGCGATCGCCTCGACCAGCCTCGCCCCCCGCGAGTGGTTCGTCGAGTGGTTCACGGTGGACGTGCTGTGGAAGGTGGGCGTCGGCGTCGGCGGCGGTCTCCTCATCGGCTGGCTGCTGGGCAAGTTGTTCTTCCGCGCGCCCAGCAAGCTACGGCTGGCCCGGCACGCCGAGGGTTTCCTGGCGCTGGCCGCCACGTTCCTCGCGTACGGGCTGGTGGAGGTGGTCGGCGGGTACGGCTTCCTGGCGGTGTTCGTGGCCGCCCGGGCGATCCGGGCCGCCGAGCGGACCCACGAGTTCCACTCGGTGCTGCACGACTTCGCCGAGCAGGTCGAACGGCTGCTCACCCTGGTGTTGCTGCTGCTGCTCGGCGGCGCGATCGTGGGTGGCCTGCTCATCCCGCTGACCTGGTCGGCGGCCGCCGTCGGGTTGGCGCTGGTGTTCCTGATCCGGCCGCTGTTCGGCTGGTTGTCGCTGCGCGGGGCGCCGGGACGGCCGGCCGAGCACTGGGTCATCTCGTCGTTCGGCATCCGCGGCGTCGGCTCGTTCTACTACCTCGCGTACGCCACCACGAAGGCCGACTTCCCGCAGGCCGAGCTGCTCTGGGCGACCGTCGGCCTGGTGGTGCTCGTGTCCGTGGTGGTGCACGGCATCACGGCGACACCCGTGATGCAACTGCTGGACCGGGAGGGCGAGCGGACGTCCGACCCGGCCGAGCGGGACAGCGACGCCCGGCCCGTCGCGGCGGCCGGGCACTCCTGACGACCTGTTCAGGTCAGGCGGGCGACCAGGGCACGACCGAGGTCCCGGCCGGAGCGCCAGGCGGTCTGGACCTGCGGCTTACCGAACGCGTCGCCGGCCAGGCCGATCCCGTCGGCGTCGAGGTGGTGGGTGGCACCGGCGGTGTGGGCGGTCGGCTTCGCGTACGTCCACCGGTGCACGTGCACGTCGACGGCCTGCTCGGGAAGGCTCAGGAGGTCGCGGACGGCCTGCTCGACGGCCGGTCCGGCCCCGGTGGGCTGGGCCAGGTGACCGGCGGCGAACTCCGCGACGGTGTGCGCGACCAGCACCGGAGCACCGTCACCACGCCGGTCACCGTCGTCGCAGACGAGGCCGAGCACCGGGTGGTCGTTGACGAACGCGCCCCGGAAGTCCGGCCACCGCCGGGTCGGGAAGCGCAGCACTGCGGCCATCGTCGGCGACCAGCCCTGCGCCTGCACGACCCGTGTGGCGTCGGCCAGGGCGGGGTCGAGCAGCAGGGCAGCCTGCGGGCCGGGCATGGCCAGGGCGACCGCCGCGCACGGCTGGCCGTCCACCGTCGGCCCGGGCTCGACGGTGAGCACCAGCCGGTCGACGGTCACCGGCACCGCGCTGGCCAGGTGTTCGACAAGCGACCGCAGCCCGCGCGGCGCGGCGAAGCGCATCGGTCCGGGTACGTCCCGACGCCCGTCACGGTCGTACGACTGGAAGGTGTCGGTCCATTCGCGGACCAGGCCGGCGGCGCGCCACTGCTCGACCACGGCGGTGAAGTCCGGGTCGTCGGCGGTGAAGTACGCGGCGCCGATGTCGGCGGGGCGGCCGCCGAAGCGTTTGCTGGCCATCCGGCCTCCGCAGACGTGCCCGCGCTCCCGGACCTGCACCGGCACCCCGGCGCGCACCAGTTCCACAGCGCAGGCCGTCCCGGCGATGCCCGCTCCGACCACCACCACACCTGACCGGTCCACCGTCATCCGCTGATCGTAGGCGGCGCGCGATGGCCGATCCCGGGCTGGACTCGCCGTTGCCCCCGCACACCCGAGCAACTTCCCGGATGGTGCTGTCTCAGACCCGCCGGAGACAGCAACATCCCTGATGTTGCGCGGATGGTGGCGACGAGCGCCCGGGACGGGCGAGCGGGGCCGGGGCGCATGAACCGCCGATGATCGGGGTACTGGCACACCTGTTCGAAGAAAGGGTGATGACGATGACGGACCGCGACAACCAGCAGGCCGACCAGAACGCCGCGATCAAGGACCCGGACGAGTGGGTCACCGGCGACGAGCCGCCCACCGCGGCGCAGGAGTCCTACCTGCACACGCTCGCCCGCGAGGCGAACGCGGAGATCCCGGCCGACCTGACCAAGGCCGAGGCCTCCAAGCAGATCGACGAACTCCAGGCGGAGACGGGCCGAGGCCAGTAGGACCCCGCAGGACGCACGTGCGCAGGACCGTCGCGCGGTCAGTCGCGGGTGACCCGGTGCAGCGTCACCTCGGTCAGGCGGCCGGCGCTGATCGTGGCGCTGAGGTAGGTGGCGTGCGGTTGGGAGCGCCGGTCGGTGGGTGACCCGGGGTTGAGCAGGCGCAGCCCACCGGGTGCCTCGGTGTCCCACGGGATGTGCGAGTGCCCGAAGACCAGCAGGTCGACGTCGGGGTAGAGAGCGGCACACCGCTTCTCGCGTCCGGTCCGTGGGCCGGTCTCGTGCACCACGGCGACCCGCAGGCCGTCGAGGTCGACCCGGGCCACCTCCGGCAGCCGGGCGCGCAGCGCCGGCCCGTCGTTGTTGCCGTACACCCCGACGAGTCGGCGCGAACGCGCTGTCATCGCGTCGAGCAGCGCCTCGTCCACCCAGTCGCCGGCGTGGACCACCACGTCCGCCGCCTCGATCGCGGCCCAGAGCGGGCCGGGCAGGTCCCGGGCCCGCTTGGGTACGTGGGTGTCTGCCGTGAGCACCAACCGCATGCCGGCATTCTCCCCCGCGCCCCGGTGCCGCCCGCCGGCAGCCGGCGGTTCAGGAACGCGCCGGACTGAAGTGCTTCGGCGGCATGCCGAGACCGCGCAACGCGGGATCCCGCTCGACGTCGGTCAGCACACCGGCGGCGTTGATCAGGCCGATGTGGGAGAACGCCTGGGGAAAGTTGCCCAACTGCTCGCCGGTCAGCGGGTCGATCTGCTCGGCGAACAGGCCCAGGTCGTTGACCCGCCCCGCCAACTCCTTGAACAGAGTGTGCGCCCGGTCGCGGTCGCCGGCCAGCGCCAGGCAGCACACCAGCCAGAACGAGCAGATGAGGAAACCGGCCGGGTCGCCGTCCCATCGCCGCAACAGGCCGTCGTGCGACAGCCGGTCCTCCACAGCGTGAATCGTCGAGCGCATCCGCGGGTCGTCGGCCCGGAGGAACCCCACCAGCGGCATCACCAGCACCGAGGCGTCCAGCTCGTCGGACTCGAAACTCCCGGTGTACGCCTGGACGCGCTCGTTCCACCCCCGTTCGAGCACCTCGGCGCGTACCTTGTCGCGGGCGGCCGCCCAGCGGGCCACGTCGGGTGCCTCGCCGAGCCGGTCACCGAAGCGGACCGCCCGGTCGAGCGCGACCCAGCACTGCACCTTCGACGACACGTGGTGGTGTTCGATGCCACGTTCCTCCCACATCCCCGCGTCGGGCAGCTCCCAGTCCCGAGCGGCCTGGTCGGCGAGCACCCGGAGGACGTGGCGCACCTCCTGGTCCAGCGGCACCAGCCTGTCGCGCATCAACCAGGCGGCATCCATCGCCTCGCCGAAGATGTCGGTCTGCCGCTGCTGCCAGGCGTCGTTGCCGATCACCACCGGCGGGCTGTCGCGGTACCCGCCGAGCTGCTCCAGTCGGTGCTCGGTGAGGTCCCGCTCCCCCAGCACCCCGTACATGATGGGCACCGGCTTGTCGTCGACCCGGCCCATCGCCCGGCCCAGCCAGGCGAACTGCCGCTGCACCTCGGAAACGCACGTCGAGCGCCACAGCGCCCGCAGGGTGAGACTGAAGTCGCGCACCCAGACGTAGCGGTAGTCGTAGTTGCGGTCCCCGCCGAGCTTCTCCGGCAGTGAGGTGGTCACCGAGGCCACCACCGCGCCGCTGGGCCCGTACGTCATGCCCTGCACCACCAGGCGGCTGCGCCGCACCTCTTCGGCGTAGAGGCCCTGGTACTCGTGCTCGTCGGCCCAGGACCGCCAGCCGGCCACGGTGTCGGCGATGGTCTGGTCGGCGTCCGGCACCTCGGGCAACGGCGCGTCGTAGGTCGGGGCGTACCCGAGGGTGAAGTTGTGTGTCGTGCCGGCGCGGACCGTGAACGTGGCGGTGGCCTCGCCGTCGCCGGGGGTGAATCCCACACTGCACCGCAGGGTGAGCCGGGCGGCGCCGGCGATGGCCTCCAACATGTCGTCCCGCTCGACCAGGTACGCGATGGTGCGGCCGTACTCGAAGCGCGGCCGGTAGTACGACCGCATCGGCACCTCACCGGACAGCCCTTCGACCGAGCGGACCAGCACCTGCGGCGAGTTCACGCCGATGTCGTGACCACGAGCGCCGGGCTCGAAGGCGAGCGCGTCGGTGAGCGCCACCTCCCCCTGTGCGGTGCGGAAGACCGTCCGCAGCACCAGGGTGTCGTCGAGGTAGCGGCGTTCGACCGTGTAGTCGCCCTCCGGACGGATCGACCAGTGCCCGGCGCCGTCGTCGAGCAGCCGCGCGAACACCGACGGGGCATCGAACCGGCCCGGGCACCACCAGTTCACCGAGCCGGTGTGGTCCACCAGCGCCGCGCTGCGGCCGTCGGCGAGGAAGCCGTAGTCGCTGATCTGTCCGCTCTGCACCTGCGTACCTACCCGGGCTGGTCGGACCCATGCCCCAGGGCGCAGCGGCCGAAGCACGCCGGCCGGCGTTACCGCCGGCCGTGGGCGGGAACCCCGGAAGCTGACGAGGGAGGATGCTCATGACGTCAGCTTCGGGGCCGACCGCCGCGTGGCGGCCCGGCACACAGGGTGGCGACCTGCTTCCGTCCGGGCCGGCCGGCCGGCCGTCGACGCCGGCCGGTGACGGCCACGGGCCGGAGGCCGGTCCGCCGACCGTGACGATCGGCTCGTACCCGGACTATCCGGCTGCGCAGCGGGTCGTCGACTACCTGGCCGACAACCGTTTCCCGGTGGAACACAGCGCCATCGTCGGCACGAACCTCAAACTTGTGGAGACGGTGCTCGGGCGGATGACCACCGGTCGCGCCGGCCTGCTCGGTGCGGGCACCGGCGCCTGGTTCGGGCTCTTCATCGGTCTGCTGTTCGGCATCTTCACCGTCGGCAACTGGCTGGCGGTGATCCTGGTCGGACTGGTCATCGGTGCGATCTGGGGTGCCGTGTTCGGCGCGGTCGCCCACGCCATGACCGGCGGACAGCGCGACTTCACCTCGGCCAGCTCACTGCGCGCCGGCCAGTACGCGGTGATCGTCGACGCGCAGCTCGCCGACCAGGCACGTCAGCTGTTGGCCCGGATGCAGGTGCCGGGCGCGAACGCCCGCTGAGCCACGACCTGACGACCGCCCGTCCCGGCAGCGCTCGGGGCGGGCGGCCGTTCAGTCGTGGTACGCCAGCTCGCCGGCGCGGATGTCGACAGCGACCCGGTTCTCCGGCGGTGCGAGTGGGCAGGCCCAGCGGTCGTCATAGGCGCAGCTCGGGTTGTAGAGATAGTTGCCGTCCAGCCGGACCCGGTCGCCGGGCAGCAGCTCGACGCCCCGGCCGAAGGTGCCCTTCACGGTGTCGGTGAGGTACCGCCCACCCCCGTAGGTGTCCTGCCCGCAGGTGCCGTCGCGCACCGGAACGAACAGTCCACCCCCGTACGCCTCGATCCACCACAGGGTCAGTGGTCCCCACGGCGTCTCGGCCACCGCCACCCGCCGGTACGCGACCACCCCGTCCGGGCCGCCGGTGTCGATCCGCAGCTCGCCGCTGGCCGGTCGCAGCGGCGCCTCCACCACGGCGTCCGGGTTGGCGGGGAAGTAACGAACCCCAGTGAAGTCGGATCGCTCCGCCGGCGGGATCGGACTCTGCGGGTGGGTGGCGAACAGCTCGTCGCGCTGCGCCCGGAACCCGGTCAGGTCGACGTCGGACAGGTACAGACGGGCCACCCGCTCCCGCCAGTCGGCCAGCTCAAGATGATCCACGCCGTCGAGCCTATGTCGTGACGGCGGGGCCGCTCACCGGGACGGCCAGTTGCTCAGGACGGCGTCGAGGGCATCCAACGTGCGGGCCCACGAGTCGTCGGTCGTACGGGGGGTGTGCCGGAAACTGCCGGTCTTCTCCAGGCTCACGAACCCGTGGAACGTGCTGTGCATCATCCGCACCGCGTCGGTCTGGTCGGGCTCGGCGAGGCGGTAGCCGCGCAGGATGGCCCGGGTCATCTCCGCGTGCCGAACGCCGGCGCTCGCCATGGCGGTCTCCGGGTCGAGGTCGATCTGCATCGCGGCGTAGCGGCCCGGGTGTTGCCTCGCGTAGTCCCGGTACGCGTTGGCGAAGGCCACCAGCGCGTCCTTGCCGGCCCGACCGGCGAGGGCGGTGGCGACCCGGTCGGCGAGTTCCGCCAGGGCCAGCAGAGCGATCCGGACGCGCAGGTCCCGCGCGTTCTTGATGTGGAAGTACAGGCTCGCGTCCTTGACCCCGAAGTGGCGCGCGAGGGCGGCGACTGTCACGTTCTCCACGCCCACCTCGTCGGCCAGCGCGGCCGCGGCCAGCGTCAGGCGCTCGGCGGTAACCCCGGCACGTGCCATCCAACACACTCCCAACCTACCCCTAATAATCACTTGCCTAGGGTGGCTAGGCTACTGCCTATGTTGGCCCTGACCGAATCCGTCATCCGCTCATCCTTCGTCAATTGCAGTCGGGGCGAGGCGAAGCGGCTGGCCGTACCCAATGATCTTGAATTGCGTCCGTGGGACGACCTCGACTTTCTCGGCTGGCGGGACCCGTCCGCACCACAGCGGGCCTACCTGGTGGCCGAGACCGACGGCGGGCTGGCCGGGGTGGTGCTGCGGGCTGCCACGCACCAGACGGGGCGCGTGCGGCACAGCATGTGCTCGTTCTGCTTGACCACCCACCTGGGCGGAGGCGTCTCGTTGATGACCGCCCCCAAAGCCGGCCCGAGCGGGCGGCAGGGTGATTCCGTCGGCACGTACCTGTGCTCCGACCTGGCCTGCTCGCTCTACCTGCGGGGCAAGAAGCACGCCGGGCCCCCCGCGCCCGAGCCTCTGCCCCTGCCGGAGAGGATCGACCGCGTGCGGAGCGCCCTCGCGACATTCCTCTCCAAGGTCACCGACTGACGGGTCGAGGCGAGCGGGGCGGCCGAGGGCCGAAGCGTGAACGGTTCCCGCCCGCCTCCGGCTAGCGGTCGGTGGCCAGGCGGGCGTGCAGGTGCTCGTCGTAGCGGCGGCCGTCGCCGTACCGGTACGACTCGCGCAGCGTGCCCTCAGCCCGGTAGCCGGCCCGGTCGGCCACCCGACAGGAGGCCGGGTTGGCCACCGCGTGACACAACTCCACGCGGTGCAGCCCGAGGTCGACGAACGCCCAGTCGGTGAGCCGGAGGACGGCGCGGCCCGCCACCTGACGCCCTCGGGCGGCGGGCACCGTCCAGTAGCCGATGGACGCGTCGCCGTCGTGGATGCGGTGCAGCGACACCGAGCCGAGCAGGCCGCCGTCGACCGCCGAGGTCACCGCCATCGAGGCGTGGTCCCCGGCGGACCAGTCGGCGCGGCGGCGCACCCAGGACAACGCGATCTCGTCGTCGATCGGGCCGCCGCCCTGCGGGTTCCACTGGGCGATCGCCGGGTCGCGCAGGGCCTCGCGCACCGCTGGGGCGTCCTCGTCCCGCCAGGGACGAAGCAGCAGGTCTTCGGCGGTGAGTTGTACGTGTTCCACGAGGCCGGAGTCTGACACATCGCGCACCAGCCGCGCCGCCGAATTGTCGGCCACTTCTTTCAAAGCTGCACGAGGCGGGTGCCGCATGCCGAAAAGGTGATCCAGGCAACGCGCAGGAGCACTAGTTAAATTTTTAACGAGTGCTATCGTCAACCGCATGACCGAGAGCCTGGACAGCACCCGAGAGGCCGCCTGGCGGGCCTACATCGAGGCCAGCCAGCGTCTCTACACCCAGCTGGAAGAAGACCTGCGCGCCGAGAGCAATCTCAGCTTCGCCGACTATCACGTGCTGGTCCTGCTCTCCGAGGCACCGGGGCAGCGACTGCGGATGGGTGAGCTGGCCAGTCGACTCATCTTCTCGCCGAGCCGACTGACCTACCAGATCTCCTCGATGCAGCGCCGCGGCATGGTCAGCAAGGAGCCCTGCCCGGACGACCGACGCGGCAGCGAGGCGGTCCTCACCGCCGCCGGGCTGCTCGCACTTCGGGACGCCGCACCGCACCACCTGGCGTCGGTGCGCACCCACCTGATGGACGACCTCGACGATGCCGAGGTCGCCTGCCTCACCCGGGTCTTCGGCCGGATCGGTGACCGCCTGCGGGCGTCCCGCTCCGGTTCGACCACCCATGCCACGAGCTAGGAGCCTTCGATGCCCGCGATCACCGTCGACAACGTTCTCGTCCTCCCCCGCCTGCCCCAGCTGGAGGAGTCCACCACCTTCCGTCCGGTCCGCACGGTGACCACCGCGCCCAGCGGCTTCGAGGGCGAGGGCTTCCCGGTCCGTCGCGCCTTCGCCGGGGTGTCGACCACCGACCTGGACCCGTTCATCCACCTCGACCAGATGGGCGAGGTCGACTACGCGCCGGGTGAGCCGAAGGGCACCCCGTGGCACCCGCACCGGGGCTTCGAGACGGTCACCTACATCATCGACGGCGTCTTCGACCACCAGGACTCGCACGGCGGTGGCGGCACCATCACCGACGGCGACACCCAGTGGATGACGGCGGGCAGTGGCCTGCTGCACATCGAGGCGCCGCCGGAGCACCTGGTGATGAGTGGCGGCCTCTTCCACGGCACCCAGCTCTGGGTCAACCTGCCCCGTTCGGCCAAGATGAACCCGCCCCGCTACCAGGACATCCGGGGCGGCGAGTCGGCACTGCTCACCACCCCCGACGGTGGCGCGCTGATCCGGGTCATCGCCGGTGAGATCGCCGGGCACCGCGGCCCGGGTTCGACCTTCACCCCGATCACCATCACGCACGTCACCGTGCAGCCGGGGGCTCAGGTCGACCTGCCCTGGCAGCCCGAGTTCAACGCCCTGGTGTACGTGCTCGGCGGGCGCGGCACGGTCGGCACCGACCGGCGGCCGGTGCGTACCGGCCAGCTCGCGGTGCACGGCCCGGGTGACGCGCTGCGATTCAGCGCCGACGTCGCACAGGACAGCAACACCCCGGCGCTCGACCTCTACATCATGGGAGGTCAGCCGATCCGGGAGCCGGTGGCACAGTACGGCCCGTTCGTGATGAACACCCGGGACGAGCTGATCCAGGCCTTCGAGGACTTCCAGGCCGGACGTCTCGGCGTGATCCCCAGCGAGCGGCTGCCGCACACCGGCGGCCAGGGCACCCGGCCCTGACGAGGGCCCGTGCCAGGGTCGTCAGACCCGCCTGACGGCAGGTCGCCACTGCGATCGACGCCGACGCTCCCGCATCACCGCCGGGGCGTCGGCGCCGCCTCAGGAGACCGCGAATATCCCGGCGACGCCCAGAATCACCATCAGCAACACCGCTACCAGCGCACCCCGTTCGCTCTCCACCGCCGGCTCGCGGTCCTCGGTCACGGGATTCGTCATGTCGCGGGGCATGGTGTGGCCTCCTCGGCTGTCGTCGCGTCGCTCTTCGATGACGTTGACCAGGTCACTGGTCCGTCGGCCCGGCGTGCGGACCGGGGTCGCTCGTCCTACCGTGAGGACGTAGCCGACCTCCAGGGGGCTGGACGGTGCCATTGCAGGACTGGTTTCTCACCGCTGAGGAACGCGCCAACCCGGTGTCTGGGTTACCCGTCTGGACCACGGGAAACCTCGCTGAGCCGTTGATTCACGGTGCCGCGTACTTCGACCGACTGGTCGACGAGGTGCAGGCGCTGGGCCCCGGTGACCACCTGTTCTTCACCGACTGGCGGGGTGACCCGGACCAGCGGCTGCGCCCGGACGGCCCGACCGTGGCCCAACTCTTCGCCCAGGCCGCGCAGCGCGGCGTGGTGGTCAAAGGGCTGATCTGGCGCTCGCACCTCGACGTGCTGGCCTACAGCGAGGCGGAGAACCGCGACCTCAGCGAGACGATCTCGGCAGCCGGTGGCGAGGTGCTGCTCGACCAGCGGGTCCGGCGCGGCGGGTCGCATCACCAGAAACTCGTGGTGTTGCGGCACCCGGACGCACCGGAACGGGACATCGCGTTCGCCGGCGGGATCGACCTGTGCCACAGCCGCCGCGACGACGCCGATCACCATGGCGACCCGCAACCGGTACAGATGTCCCCCCGCTACGGACCCACCCCGCCCTGGCACGACGTCCAGCTCGCGGTACGCGGTCCGGTGGTCGGCGCGTTGGACACGCTGTTCCGGGAACGCTGGACCGACCCGATGCCCCTGGACTCGGAGAACCCGATGGCCTACCTGCGGGACCGGCTGCGCGGCGCGGACCTGCGCCCGGACCCGCTGCCCGAACAACCGGCCGATCCACCGCCCTGCGGTCCGCACCAGATCCAGGTGCTGCGCACCTACCCCGCCGTCCGCCCCCGCTACTCGTTCGCCCCCGACGGCGAGCGGACCGTGGCCCGGGGTTACACCAAGGCGGTGCGCCGCGCCCGCCGACTCATCTACCTGGAGGACCAGTACCTCTGGTCCGCCGAGGTCGCGGACCTGTTCGCGCACGCACTGCGGGACAACCCGGATCTGCACCTGGTCGCCGTGGTGCCGCGGCACCCGGACGTGGACGGCCGGCTGGCGCTGCCACCGAACATGGTCGGGCGGGAGCAGGCGCTGTCGCTGTGCGAGCGCGCCGCACCGGACCGGGTGCACGTGTTCGACGTGGAGAACCGCTCCGGCGACCCGGTCTACGTGCACGCGAAGGTGTGTGTCGTCGACGACGTGTGGGCCAGCGTGGGCAGCGACAACTTCAACCGCCGGTCCTGGACGCACGACAGTGAGTTGTCCTGCGCCGTGCTCGATGAGACCCGCGACCAGCGGGAGCCCACCGATCCGGCAGGTCAGGGAGACGGCGCTCGGGTCTTCGCCCGGGACCTGCGGCTACGGCTCTGGCGCGAGCACCTGGATCGTGATCCGGACGGCGCGGACGACGCCGACCTGCTCGACCCGGCGGACGCCGTCGCGGCTGTCACCGCTGCCGCCGACGCGCTCCAGCGGTGGTACGACGGCGGTCAGGTGGGCGAACGGCCGCCCGGACGGCTGCGCCCGCACCGCCCCGAGCGGCTGCCGTGGTTCACCAGGGCGTGGGCGTTGCCGGTGTACCGGCTGGTCTACGACCCGGACGGCAGGCCACTGCGGGCGAGGCTGGCCGGCACCTGGTGAACAGGTCGGGCCGGCTCCGGCGCGGCGACCGGGTGCACCGTCAACCCGCCGGGATAGGCGAACGAGGAACGCGGCGAGTAGTAGCCGAAGCCGATGGTCAGCGGGTTGGCCGGGCGGAGCGCGTACATCGGGTGCCCCGGTTGGAGGAACTCCACCGACTCGATCTCGAACGGGGCGACCGGCTCGGCGACGAACGGGTACGCCGAGCTGAGGAGCTGGCCGTCACGACGGGTGAAGTAGCGGTGGTGCCCGCTGCTGATCACGTGACCGGTCTCGCCCACCCGGCAGCGTGCCCGGATCAACGGGGCCCCGTCGATCTCCGTCTCGGAGAGCAGGTCCTCGCCGCTCACCTCGATCCTGGTCCGCCCGGAGAGCACCGGGGCGCCACGGGCGGCGGCGTACTCACGGACCCGCCGACTGGAGGCCACGTAATGGCTCCACCAGCCCCCCGGGTTGAGGCCACCGGGGGCGTCCACGCCCACCAGTGAGACCCCGAGGTAGGTCAGCGAGTACGCGCCGAAGCCGGAGGTCTGTGTCTCGTCATCCACGATGTACTGGTTGAGGAAAACCTGACGGTCGGGGCGGGGGCACAGCCCCGGCGGAACCAGTGCGGCGACCGCGTCCGGGTCCGCCGGCAGCCAACTGAAGTAGAGCGTTCGACTGTTCAGGACGAGCTGGGGAGCGGCTGGATCGAGCACGGTGCCTCCGAACCGGGTGTGTACAGGCGACGCTACGGCCGGTCCCGCCAGCGGGACAACGACGGATAGGCGACACTCCTGCCCTGATGTCGGATTTCATGTTGACCGGTTGGGGCGGGACGACGGCCGGTCGGTCAGGCCGGACGGATGACCGGGTGGCGAAGCGCAGCCGCAGAACGGGTAAGGATCCTCACAGCCAGACCGCATAATGCCGGATTTGCTGCTTTTGTTGCTCAACACACCTTAAGTACATCAGCCTTTCGGCTAGATTTCTGCGAGACGATCAGGTTAAGGTGACTCCCGAACGGCCCATAGAAAGCTAAACCAAAGAGTCACACCTTTTTTGTCCGCGGACGAGGTGCAGGGAGGACCACCCATGACCGCGCCAACGATCACTGAGCAGCAGAGCACCGCCGTGAAGGCACCCGCAAAGCTTGACCCGCGCGCTCTCACCGACAGCGCCGCCGACCTGCTCAACGCCATGGCGGCGCTGCCCGCCAACCACCCGTCGCGCGCCGCCCTGCGGGACCGCGCGATCGAGGCCTGGCTGCCGCTGGCCAACCACCTGGCCCACCGCTACAGCGGGCGCGGCGAGCCGACCGACGACCTGGCCCAGACCGCCGCGGTCGGCCTGATCAAGGCCATCGACAAGTTCGACCCCTCCCGTGGTGTCGACTTCGCCGGCTACGCGATCCCCACCATCATCGGCGAGCTCAAGCGGCACTTCCGGGACCGTACCTGGGACATCCGCGTGCCCCGCCGGCTCCAGGAGCTGCGGCTGGCCATCTCCGACGCCAACAGCTCGCTCCTGCAGACCCTCGGCCGCTCGCCGACGGTCGCCGACATCGCCGCCCACCTCAAGCTCACCGAGGAAGAGGTCCTGGAGGGCCTGGAGGGCGCCCGCGCGTACAACGCGGTGTCGCTCTCCACCCCGACCGGCGACGGCGAGCGGGCCACCGAGCTGGGCGACATGCTCGGCGGCGAGGACAACGAGTTCGAGCTGGCCGAGCTGCGGGTCGCCCTCGGCCCGGCGCTGGCCACCCTCGACGAGCGCGAGCAGAAGATCCTCACGCTGCGCTTCTACGGCAACCTGACCCAGTCGCAGATCGCCGACCAGATCGGTGTCTCGCAGATGCACGTCTCCCGGCTGCTGACCCGGGCGCTGACCAAGCTGCGCGGCCAGCTGGACGGCACGTACTGAGCGAGTGACGAAGCGGAGGGCCGGGTCCGTGGACCCGGCCCTCCGCTCATGTCCACGCTGTCACGCTCACGTGACAGCATGTGTGGGGCGGTGTCAGTTTCCCGCCGGCTCCCGCCACATCGGCCAGAACGGCGTACCGCCTGGCACCCGGAACGGCTCCCCGGCCAGGTAGCCGTGCTTCGCGTACAGGTCTCGGCTGCGCGGGCTGCTCGCCTCCAGGTACGCGGGCATCCCGTTGGCGTCCAGCCAGGCGTGGTGGTGCCGCATCAACGCGCTGCCCAACCCCTGCCCCTGCCGATCCGGCCGGGTCGCCAGGAAGGCCAGGTGGTGGTGGTCCGGGTGCGGGTGGTGCGCCGCGAACAGCTCGTCGAGGTGCTGGAACCGGTCGGTCCACTCACCGCAGGCGGCGGCCAGTCGGGCGTCGTAGTCCGCAGGTGGCGGCGCCGGCTCACCGACCGACGGGAACCAGACCGCTACCGACGCCCGGTCCTCGGTGGCGTGCACCATGCCGTGCCGCATGGCATGGCCGACCAGGATCTCGAAGTCCCCGGCCAACACGGCCTCCCGCTTGCTCGCGTCGGGCACCAGCCAGTACGTCACCTCGAGCACGGTGAACGCCTCGGCGATCCGACCCGCCACGAGAGCGGTCTCCTCCGGCCCGAGCCGCTCGATGACCACGCTCATCGGGTCGCCTCCGCGGTGGGCTGCGCCGACGGCGTGACGACGGCGGCGCTGCTCGCCGCGCCCAGGCCGATCCGGGCGTACGTGTCGGGGCGGCTGCCGCGCAGCAGCAGCGCCCAGCCGATGCCCAGCAGGGCGGCCACCGGATAAGCGGCGGGTAGCGCCCAGCGCAGCGTGGAGTCCGGCGCGACGCCGAGCAGGTTGGCGAAGTTCGACACCGCCAACCAGATGATCACGAAGAGCGCGATGGTCGCCAGGCCGGGCGCGACGACCCGTCGCCAGAGGTTCTCGCCGCTGTCGGAACGGGCGAAGTAGGCGATCACCGCCACCGAGGTGGTGGCGATCAGCAGCAGGACGCCGAAGCCGCCGGTGGTGCCGACCCAGAAGAACAGCTGGATCACCGGGTCCCAGCCGTTGATCGCGTACAGCAGGATGACCACCAGTCCGAGGACGCTCTGCGCCACCGAGGCGGCCCGGGGCGCTCCGGTTCGGGCCGAGGTCTGCCCGAACACCGCAGGCAGCACCCGCTCCCGGCCGAGCGCGAACGTGTAGCGGGCAGTGGTGTTGTGGAACGAGATCATCGCTGCGAGCACCGAGGTCAGGAAGAGCACCTGCCCGATGGTGACCACGGTGTCGCCGAGTTGCGTGGCGGCCAGGTTGAAGATCAGCTCGACGCCCTGCGCGCCGGCTTCGGGGACGATCTGGTCCTGCCCCACGGCGACCGTCATGGTCCAGGACGACAGCGCGTACAGCCCGGCGATGATCGCCACCGAGAGGTAGGTGGCCAGCGGCACCGTCCGCTTCGGGTCCTTGCTCTCCTCGCTGAAGACCACCGCCGACTCGAAGCCGACGAAGCCCAGGATGGCCAGCACCAGCACCGCGCCGACCCCCGGCACGAAGAGGTTGTCCGGCGCGAAGCTGGCGAAGCTGACCTGGTCACCGGCCGGGTTGCCGAGCTGCCCCAGGTCGAAGACCAGGACCACCACGATCTCGGCGACCAGCAGCGCGGCCAGCACCCGGCCGTTGAGGTCGACCCGGAGCAGGCCGAGCAGGCCGACCAACGCCCACGCCACCAGGGCCACCACCGCCCAGTGCGGGTGTCCGCCGAAGAGCCGGTCGAGCACCGGCTGTGCCGCCGCGCCGATCGTGCCGTACAGCCCGACCTGGAGCGCGTTGTACGCGATCAGCGCGACCCACGCGGCGCCCACGCCCGCCGGTCGGCCGAGACCGCGGGAGATGTACGCGTAGAAGGCGCCGGCGTTCTCCACCCGGCGGGACATCGCGACGTAGCCCACCGAGAAGAGCGCGAGCACTGCGGCGATCAGCAGGAAGGCCAGCGGGATGCCGGTCACCCCGATGACGCCGTAGCCGGTGGTGACGACGCCGGCCACCACGGTCAGCGGCGCGGCTGCGGAGAGGACGAAGAAGATCACCGAGGGGATGCCGAGGCGGCCTCGGGCCAGGGCATCGGAGACGTTGCTGGGTCGGTCGACTGTCGATGTCGAGGGCATACGACTACTCCGGTCGTCGAGGGGGAGGGGTAGGGGGTTACCGGGGAAATCAGGGAATGCCGCGCAGCACTGCGGCGCCGACGGCGGCCTCGGTGTGCCCAACCAGTTCCTTCAAAGGCGCCGGCAGTGCGGGGATGAGGACGTTCAGCCGGTGGTGGGCGCGCGGGCCGGCGCTCCACAGCACCTCGCGGGTCAGCCCTGCGGCCACGACGAGGCCGAGCAGCAACGCGTCCGGCACGTTCGGCGGGTCGGGCCGGTCCAGCAGCGCCCGCAGCCGGGTTGCCGGCCAGGCCACCGCGTTGAGGTCGATCGGCAGGTAGGTGACCGAGGTACGCAGCAACCGGCGACTCTCCTGGCGGCGCAGCACGCCGGCACGGGCCAGCCGCTCCCCCACCGAGGTCGTGGCGGTCTGCGCAAGGAAGCTGAGCCAGGTACGCAGTTCCTGGTGCTGGGGCTCGCCGATCAGCTGGTCGAGCACCGTGTGCGCCAGCGCGTCCGCGGGCGGACGGCGGTCGATGACGGTGACCTGCCCGGCCGACACGGTGATGTGTCCGTAGAGGAGCAACTCGCCGAGCAGCCCGCTGGCCAGCCCGAGCCCGGTCGCCGCCGGGTGCAGCTTGGCCTTGCCGCGACTGTCGTTGTGTGCGATCAGGAAGAACTCGTCGGCGATGAGCAACGGCCCTCCCGCGCAGGTGTGTCC
This sequence comes from Micromonospora taraxaci, assembly GCF_007830095.1. Lineage (NCBI taxonomy): Bacteria > Bacillati > Actinomycetota > Actinomycetes > Micromonosporales > Micromonosporaceae > Micromonospora > Micromonospora taraxaci. The sequence continues at coordinate 5,187,330 of NZ_VIWZ01000001.1, forward strand.
ACAGTGATCGCGACCGGGAAAGGATGCACCCAGAGCTATTGCAATGCAACTCCCAGATTTGACAATTGCACTCCGTGCTGGCGCGACCTGCGGATCTTGGTCTGTCAGACTCGGACAGTGACCGCCACCCCGACCAACCGACCCGCCGCCAGCCCGACCGTGCGCCGCCGACGCATCGCCCGGGAGCTTCGTCAGCTCCGGGAACGCGCGGGCATGACACTCGACGTGGCCGCCCGCCAGCTCGACATGTCGAAGAGCAACCTCTCCCGGATCGAGACCGCGCAGATCGGCATCAAACCGCGCGACGTGCGAGCCGCCCTCGCGCTGTACGAGGTGACCGGTTCGGACGCGGAGGCCCTGATCGAGATCGCCCGAGGGGCGCAGCAACGCGGCTGGTGGCAGAAGTACAGCGACGTGCTGCCCGAGTGGTTCGAGTTCTACGTGGGGCTGGAGGCTGAGGCGGCGGCGTTGCGCACGTACGAGGCCGAGTCGGTGCCGGGGCTGCTGCAGACCGAGGCGTACGCCCGGGAGATCTACCGGCGTACCGCCGGCGAGGACGGCCTGGAGCGCAAGGTGGCGGCCCGGCTGCACCGGCAGGAGGTGCTGCGCCGGGAGAACCCGGTCCAACTCTCGGTGGTGCTCAACGAGGCGGTGCTGCTGCGACCGGTCGGCGGCACCGCGGTGATGGCCGAACAGCTGGTCCACATGAGCCGGATCGCACAGTTACCCAACGTGACAATTCAGGTACTGCCCTTCGCGGCCGGCGGCCATCCCGCGATGAGTACCCCGTACGTGATCCTCAACTTCGCCGACGCCGCCGACGCGTCCGTGGTTTACCTGGATAACCTCACGATGGGGCTGGCTCTGGAGGAAGCCGACCAGGTGCTCGGGTATAGCCTTCTGCACGAGGAGCTGTGCCGGATGGCGCTCGATCCGACGGCGTCCTTGACCCGTCTTGAGCATGCTTCTCGTAACTTTGCGTGACCGCTTCGGCGGCACGCCGACGCAGACGAGAGGTACCCCGGATGACGGCGCACGACCTGACCCGAGCGGCCTGGCGCACCAGCACGCGCAGCAGTGGCAACGGCAACTGCGTGGAGGTCGCGACAGCCGACGGTCAGATCGCCGTACGCGACAGCAAGGACCGTTCCGGCCCGGTGCTCGCCTTCGGCCCGACCGCCTGGCGGGCCTTCGTGTCCGGCGTGGGCGAGGTCCATCGCCGCTGAGGCGTACGCGCCGGTGCGAGACTGGGCCGTGCTCTCCGATGTGACAGTGGACCTGCCGGTACGCCCCGTGCTGCCGGCACTGGTCGCGGCCCTCGACGCGGCCGGCACCGGCGTGCTGGTGGCTCCGCCGGGGACCGGCAAGACCACCCTCGCGCCGCTGGCCGTTGCCGACCAGGTCACCGGCCGGGTGGTGATCGCCCAGCCCCGGCGGGTGGCGGCCCGCGCCGCCGCCCGACGGATGGCCGAGTTGCTCGGCGAGCGGGTGGGCGAACGCGTCGGCTACGCGGTCCGCGGCGAACGCCGGGTCGGGCCGGACACCCAGGTGGAGGTTGTCACCACCGGCCTCCTGCTGCGGCGGCTGCACCACGACCCGGAGCTGCCCGGCACGGGGGCAGTGCTGCTGGACGAGTGTCACGAACGACAACTCGACGCCGACCTCGCGCTGGCCTTCGCCGTGGAGGCCCGGGCCACCCTCCGGCCGGACCTGTGGTTGCTGGCGATGTCCGCCACCCCGGACACCGACCGGTTCGCCGCGCTCCTCGGTGGGTCCACCCCGGCCCCGGTCGTACGGGCCGACTCGGCGCTGCACCCGGTGACGCGGATCTGGGCGCCGCCGGCGCGCCCGATCGCTCCACCCGGGGCCGGCCCCGTGGACCGGGCCCTGCTCGACCACGTGGCCGCCACCGTCCGGCGCGCGCTGCGCGAGCGCGACGGCGACGTGCTGGTCTTCCTGCCCGGGGCCGGGGAGATCGCCGCGGTCACCGGTCGGCTGACCGACCTGCGGGACGCCGTCGCGCTGCTGCCGTTGCACGGACGGCAGCGCGGCACCGAGCAGGACGCCGCGCTGCGTCCCGCCGATCGACGTCGGGTCGTGCTGGCCACCGCGCTGGCCGAGACCAGCCTGACCGTTCCGGGCGTGCGGGTCGTCGTGGACGCGGGGTTGTCCCGGGTACCCCGGATCGACCTGGCCCGCGGGCTGGGCGCACTGGTCACCGTGCCGGTCTCCCGTGCCGCCGCCACCCAACGCGCGGGCCGGGCCGGCCGGGAGGCTCCCGGGTACGTCTACCGGTGCTGGTCCGCAGCGACCCACGAGCGACTGCCGGCGCGGCCCGAACCGGAGATCGCCACCGCCGACCTGACCGGCTTCGCGTTGGAGCTGGCCGCCTGGGGTCGACCCGACGGCGTCGGGCTCGCCCTGCCCGACGCCCCACCGGCCGCCGCGATGACGGTGGCCCGGGACACGCTGCACACCCTGGGCGCGGTCGACGTCGACGGCCGGATCACCGCGCGGGGACGCGCGATCGCCGCCGCCGGAGCGCATCCCCGATTGGCCCGGGCACTACTCGACGGTGCCGGTCGGGTCGGCGCCGACCGGGCGGCCGAAGTGGTCGCCCTGCTCGCCGAGGAGAGCACGGCCGGCCCTGGCGACGACCTGGTGGCCGGCTGGCGTCGGCTGCGCGCCGGTGTCGACGCGGGCGCGACAGCCCGCTGGCGCACCGAGGTACGACGGCTGCGCGCCGCGCTGCCCACCGAGGGCCGAGCGGCCGACAGCCGATCCGAGGCCGGTGCCGCGGGCCGGGCCGACGGGCGGCACGGCGCAACGGCCACCTCGGTGGGACGGGCCAGCGCGCTGAGCGACGATCTCGCCGCCGGGCTGCTCGTCGGTCTGGCGTACCCGGAACGGTTGGCCCGGGTGCGACGGCCGGGCGGATCGGCGTACCTGATGACCGGCGGGACCGCCGCGGACCTGTCGGCCGGCTCGGGGCTGGCCGGTGCCGACTGGCTGGCGGTGGCCGTCGCGGACCGCACGCCCGGCGCGTCGGCGGCGCGAATCCGCCGGGCCTCGCCGGTGGACGAGGCGACGGCCCGGGAGGCGGCCGGCTCGCTGCTGCGCACCGATCGGGAGGTGGGCTGGTCCGACGGGGACGTGGTGGCGCGGGAGGTGACTCGCCTGGGCGCGATCGAGCTGGTCCAGCGGCGGTTGGAGCGGCCGGACCGGGCCGAGGTGGCCGCGGCGTTGCTGACCGGCCTACGCCAGGAAGGTCTGGGGCTGCTGACCTGGACGCCGGCGGCGCGGGTGCTGCGCGAGCGGCTGGCGTTCCTCCGGCACCATCTGGGCGACCCGTGGCCGGACGTCGGCGACGCGGCGTTGCTCGACGCGGCACCCACCTGGTTGGGGCCGGAGTTGGCGGCAGCCCGGCGACGCGCCGACCTGGCGCGGGCGGACGTGACCTCGGCGCTGCGCCGGCTGCTGCCCTGGGCGCAGGCCGCCCGGCTGGACGAGGTGGCCCCGGAGCGGATCGAGGTGCCGAGCGGTTCACGGATCCGGGTGGATTACACCGACCCGGCCGCGCCGGTGCTCGCTGTGAAACTCCAGGAGACGTTCGGCTGGTCGGTGGCGCCACGCGTCGGCGACGGGCGGGTACCGGTGCTGCTGCACCTGCTCTCCCCCGCCGGCCGTCCGGTGGCGGTCACCGCCGATCTGGCCTCGTTCTGGCGCACCGGCTACCCGCAGGTCCGTTCCGAGTTGCGCGGGCGTTATCCACGGCACCCGTGGCCGGAGGACCCGGGCACGGCGACGCCCACCCGGCACGCGACCCCGCGCCGGCGCTGATCGCGGCCCCTACTCCTCCGACACGTCGGCCACCGCCACCGTGACGTTGTCCGGTGCGCCGGCGTGCAGTGCCAGGTCGATGAGCTTGCCGACGCACTCCGACCGGTCCGGGTAACCGCTGAGCACCTCGGTGAGGGTGTCCGGACGGACGACGTTGGAGAGGCCGTCGCTGCACAGCAACCACCGGTCGCCGGCCCGGGGCACCATCGTCGCGTACGACGGGGAGACCTCGTCGCCCTGCAACGCCTGGGTGACCACGGCGCGTCGCGGGTGGCTGCTGGCCTGGTCCGGGGTGATCACGCCCTGGTCGACCAGCATCTGGACGAACGTGTCGTCCCGGGTGACCTGCTTGAGCACGCCCTCGCGGAAGAGGTAGGCCCGGGAGTCACCGACGTGTGCGAGGGCCAGGCAGCTGCCGGTACGGGCGAAGAGCAGGGCGGTCAGTGTGGTGCCCATGCCCTGACGCTCGGGGTCCTCGGCGACCGCCTGCCGGATGCGGGAGGTGGCCAGGGCGATGGCACCTTCGAGCGCGGCGACCAGGGCGTCCTCGGGTGTCTCCACGTCCAGTGGGGCGACGGCGTCGATGGTGAGGGCGCTGGCCAGGTCGCCGGCGGCCATTCCGCCCATGCCGTCGGCGACGGCGACGAGCCAGGTGCCGGCGTGCAGGGCGTCCTGGTTTCCGCTGCGGATCAGCCCACGGTCGCTCGTTCCCACGGAACGCAGCTTCAGGGTCATGGGAGGCAGCCTGCCAGGCGAAGGGCGCAGTTGTCTCTAGGAGATCAGGACGACGGGGCGTGGCGCGGCCAATCTCACGTCTTGGTGACGCGGCGTGTCGGTGCACCGCCGCGCGCGACCGCCCTTGTCGGATGCCACAACCCATCCAACCAGATCAATTGACATCGTCTACCGACGCTGGAAACATCGAGCCGATACTGGGAGCGCTCCCAGCTTCTTGTCGCCACCACCGTCCCGTTTCCGTCCCGGAAGGACTCCCCGTGACGTCATCCCGACGCCGCCTCCTGTTGGCAGCGGCGACCACTCTGGCCCTCACCGGCGTGGGCGCCGGCGCGGCCCACGCCGACCCACCACCGGACGCCCCCGAGCAGATCGACAACGGCGACTTCAGCGAAGGGGTGAGCCCCTGGTTCTCCTTCGGCACCGGCGCGCTCGCGGTCACCGACGGGCGGCTCTGCACGACCGTCGCAGGCGGCCTGGCCAACCCGTGGGACGCCGGCATCGGCCAGGACGGCGTGCCACTGATCGCCGGCGCCGAATACACCCTCGGCTTCTCCGTCTCCGCCACGCCCGGCGCCGCAGTCAAGGCAGTGCTGCAACTCGGCAGCGCCCCCTACACCACGTACGCGGCCGTGGACGCCGCCGCGACCGGCACCCTCCAGCGGGTCGAGCAGACCTTCACCGTGCCGGACGACAACCCCAACGCCCAACTGATCTTCCAGGTCGGTGGCGCCGCCCAGGCGCAGACCATCTGCCTGGACGACGTCTCGCTGCGCGGCGGCGAGCCGCCCGAGCCGTACGTGCCGGACACCGGGCCACGGGTCCGCGTCAACCAGGTCGGCTACCTGCCCGGCGGCCCGAAGAACGCCACTGTCGTCACCGAGGCCACCACGGCGCTGCCCTGGCAGCTGCGCTCCGCCGCCGGCGCCGTCGTGGCCAGCGGCACCACCACCGCGCGCGGTGTCGACGCCGCCTCCGGGCAGAACGTGCACAGCGTCGACTTCTCCAGCTACCGCACCCCGGCCAGCGGGCTGACGCTCACCGTGGACGGCGAGACCAGTCACCCGTTCGACATCTCCGGCACGCTCTACGACCAACTGCGTTCCGACTCGTTGCAGTTCTTCTACGCCCAGCGCAGCGGCATCGCCATCGACGGTGACCTGATCGGCGACGAGTACGCGCGCCCCGCCGGTCACCTCGGCGTGGCACCCAACCGGGGTGACACGAGCGTGCCCTGCCAGCCGGGCGTCTGCGACTACTCGCTGGACGTGCGCGGCGGCTGGTACGACGCCGGCGACCACGGCAAGTACGTGGTCAACGGCGGCATCGCCACCTACCAGCTGCTGAGCACCTTCGAGCGGACCAAGACGGCGGCCACCGCCGACGGCGGCGCGGCGCTGGGCGACAGCACCCTGCGGGTGCCCGAGCGCGGCAACGGCGTACCGGACATCCTCGACGAGGCCCGCTGGGAGCTGGAGTTCCTGCTGCGCATGCAGGTGCCGGCCGGCAAGCCGCTCGCCGGAATGGTCCACCACAAGATCCACGACCAGAACTGGACCGGACTGCCACTCGCCCCGCAGGACGACCCGCAGCCGCGCGAGCTGCACCCGCCGTCGACAGCGGCCACCCTCAACATGGCCGCCACCGCCGCCCAGTGCGCGCGCCTGTTCGCCCCCTACGACGCGGCGTTCGCGAACCGTTGCGCCACAGCGGCGAAGACCGCCTACAGCGCGGCCAAGGCCAACCCGGCGGTGTACGCCAGCCCGACCGACGGCACCGGCGGCGGCGCGTACGACGACAGCAATGTCACCGACGAGTTCTACTGGGCGGCGGCCGAGCTGTACCTGACCACCGGGGCGCAGACCTACCTGACCGACCTGACCGCGTCGCCGCACCACACCGGCAACGTGTTCGACGCTCGCGGCTTCGGCTGGCAGAGCGTCGCCGCACTGGGCCGCCTCGACCTGGCCACCGTGCCGAACGGGCTGCCCGCCGCCGACCTGGCCCGGGTCCGCGCGTCGGTCACCGCCGCCGCCGACACGTACCTCACCGAGCTGCGCCGGCAGGCGTACGGGCTGCCGATGCCTGGTGACGCGAACAGCTACTTCTGGGGCGGCAACAGCAACGTCATCAACAACGCCGTCGTGCTGGCCACCGCGTTCGATCTGACCCGCAACCCCGTCTACCGCGACGGCGCCGTGCAGGCGATGGACTACATCCTGGGTCGCAACGCGCTGAACATCTCCTACGTCACCGGTTGGGGCGAGCACGCCGCGCAGAACCAGCACAGTCGCATCTTCGGCCACCAGCTCAACCCGAGCATGCCCCGGCCGCCGGCCGGCTCGATCGCCGGTGGCCCGAACGCGGCCCTCCAGGACCCGTTCGTGGCGCAGTTGCTGGCCGGCTGCAAGCCGATGTTCTGCTACGTCGACGACATCAACTCGTACTCGACGAACGAGGTCGCGATCAACTGGAACTCGGCGCTGACCTGGATCGCCTCGTTCCTGGCCGACCAGGGTGACTCCGGCGCGGTGCCGGCCACCACCTGCTCGGTGGCCTACACCAACTACGGCGCCTGGCACGGCGGCACCGGGTTCACCGCCCAGTTGACCGTCCGCAACACCGGCGCCACGGCCGTCAACGGGTGGAACGTGCGGTTCGCGTTCACCGGCGACCAGCGCGTACGCGAGGCGTGGCTGGCGAAGGTCACCCAGTCCGGCGCGACGGTGACCGCGCGCAACGAGTCGCACAACGCCAAGATCGCGCCGGGCGGCTCAGTGATGTTCGGCTTCAACGCGACGACCACCGGGGGCGCCAACCCGAGCCCCGGCCTGGTGACCGTCAACGGGGCGGCCTGCTCGCTGAGCTGACGTCTTCCTGGGTGGCCGCCCTTCCCCCGGGGCGGCCACCCAGGGCCCCGCCCCAGGGCCTGTTTCATAAGGGCGGTCGAGCCGAGGCGGAGTCCGGGCGGCGATCCGGCAAGGCGCGGTTTCGTCCGGATACCGGTGTTGTATCCGGACGAAACCGCAACGCCGCCGGGCGTCGTCCGGGCCCGCGCAGGCCGGCCAGTCCTTATGAAACAGGCCCTAGACGCGTGCCGCGTTGTGCTCGGCGACCAGACCCGGCAGGTCGTCGAGCGAGTCGATGCGGAACAGGCACTGCTCAGCCACGGCCGGGACGTCCAGGATGTGTCCCCACGGGGAGCGCCGGATCAGGCAGGCCTTCATCCCGGCCGCCAGGGCCGGACGTGCGTCGTTGTCGGGCCGGTCGCCGACGTACAGGATCGACGACGCGTCGCCGCCACCCTCGGCGAGGACTCGCTCGAAGAATGCGGCCGACGGCTTCGCCACACCCCAACCGTGCGACGTGCCGATCACGTCCACGGAGAGATCGAGAGCGCGCAGGGTCGCCTCGGCGTGGGCCGGCTGGTTACCGGCCAGGCCCACCAACAGACCCTGGTCCCGCAATGCGGTCAGGCACCCTCGCGCGTCCGGATAGAGGTCTTCCGCGCCGAACGTCTCCGGCTGACCGGCGGTCGCCCGACGATCGAGCTCGGCCGCGAGATCGAAGTCGGGGCGGAAGGTTCGGAACGTCTCCTGGTAGTCCAGCCCTCGGGCGATCACCGCACCGAAGACCGCCGAGAACGTGTGCCGGGGAACGCCGAGCCAGTCCGCCCATGCCGCGAACTCGCGGGATTCGTCCAAAATCGTTCCACCGACATCGAAGAAGACCGCATTGATCATTCCTGACCCCCGTCATGGTGCAGCTCCGGGCGGAGCATAAATGGCAAACGACTCCCGCGCTCCCCCGCGCGGGCGGCGGGCTGCGGCTGCGGGCGGGCGGCGTAGACGATTCACCAACCCGTGCCCGCCAAACTCGGTGGAACCGTCGGTCCGGGTGGGCCATGGTGAGGCCATGGACGACGGTGAACTGACCGACGCGGAGTGTCGTGTGTGGACGACGATGCCGGCGGGAACGCGGGCCGCACTGGCCGGGCTGTCCGGCGCGGATCTGCGCAGCCTGCTGTTGGGCGTGGCCCGCGACCGCGCGGCGACTGTGCGCCCGTCCGAGGTGGTACGCCGTTGGCGCGAGGACCGGTTCGTCCGCCCGGCCGGCGCGGATCCACGCGTACTCGCTCGGGTGGAGGCCCGGATGTGGCAACTGCTGCCCGCTGACGTCTCCGGGGTCGAGTTGTCGCCGGTCGTGCCGGTGGGCGCCTGCTCGGCGGTCGCGCCGGGCAGCCAGAACAGGATCGTCACCACGATGCGGGCCAGCGAGGTGCTGAGCGACCCCACCAACGCCCTCGCGATCGAGGCAGCCGTGCGTCGCCGTCGACAGGACGAGGTGCACCTGGCCGCCGCCCATCGCGTACTTCGGGCGCAGGATTTCGGTAGCGGCGCGTCGTCGCACTTCCGGCTCTTCGCCCTGGTGTCCAGCGCCCGGGACACCGGTTCGGGCAGCACCCAGGCCCGCCTGCTGATCCGGCACCTCACCTACTGGCAGACGGTCCTCGCCGACCTGGCGCCGGCGGCTGCGCCTCAGCTGCACGTCACGACGCTCGACGACGAGGGCGTCGTCCGGGAACGGCTGGCGGACACCGTCCGACCGGCTCTCGACGAGGACGCGGTGCCGCTCGTGGACGAGCCGGAGCGCACACGCGGACGCGGCTACTACACCGGTTGCGCCCTACGGATCAGCCTCCTCGACGGCGACCTGGAGATCGGCGACGGCGGCCTCACCGACTGGACCGCCCGACTGAGCGGCGACGCCAAGGAACGCTGCCTCATCTCGTGCCTCGCCACCGAACGCCTCGCCGGCCACGTGGCCCACTGAGGCGAGCCTTCCCGACGCTCGGACCTCGTACCCCATCAGGCCTCTGATCGCCGCGCTGTGCTGTCCTTCCAGGCGGCAAGAATGTCGTACACCTGTTCTATTATCGGTCCATGTGGGAGGGGTTGGCGCAGGCGGAGGCGGGCGTCGCCGAGTGCCTCGACGCCTCAATGTGGGCCCTTCAAGAGCACGACCTCGTCGCGGCACTCGACGCCGCGCACCGGCTCGAGCAGCGCCTGGCGGCCGTGCAACTGGCCCTGGTGCGCGAGCTGGACGGCCGTGGCACGGCAGTGACGCAGGGCGCGTCCTCGACAGCGGTGTGGTTGCGGGACCGGTTGCGGCTGAACGTCGCCGCCGCTCGCCGGCTGGTCGACCTCGCCAGCGCGTTGGACGCCGGAGCGCCCGGGGTGAGCGCTGCGCTGGCCAGCGGAAGGATCAGCGTGGAGCAGGCCCGGGTCATCGGCGACACGGTCCGCACTGTGCACACGGCCGCTGGCGCCGAGGCGGCCGAGAAAGCGGTCGGTGTCCTGGTCGAGTGGGCCGGGCAGTTCGAGCCGGCGCTGCTGCGCAAGGTGGGCACCCGGGTCCTCGACCACGTCGCCCCGGAGGTCGCCGAAGCGGCGGCCCGGGCGGCGTGGGACGCCGAGGCGCGTCGAGCCGGCCAGGATCGTCACCTCACGCTGTCCGAGCGTCGCGACGGCCGGCTGCGACTGTCCGGCAACCTCGATGCCGAGACGGCCGGTCTGCTGCGTGCCGCGCTCGACCCCTTGACCGCGCCGTCCGGTCCGGACGATCCGCGTTGTGCTGGGCAACGCCGCCACGACGCGCTCGCCGACCTCTGTCGGCTCGCCCTGCGGAGCGACGAGCTACCCGAGCACGGCGGCGAGGCCGCCCAGGTCGTCGTCACCACGAGCTTCGACGTGTTGACCCGGCAGCTCGCCGCCGGCACCCTCGACACCGGGCCACGGGTGACCCCGGAGACGGTACGTCGCCTCGCCTGTGACGCGGCGATCCTTCCGGCCGTCCTCGGCGGCAGTGGTCAGACGCTCGACGTGGGCCGGCAACGCAGGTTGGTCACCGGCCCCCTGCGACGCGCCCTGGTTCTGCGCGACCGCGGCTGCGCCTTCCCGGGCTGCGACCGCCCGCCCCGCTGGTGCGACGCCCACCACATCCGCCACTGGGTCGACGGTGGCAGCACCAGCCTGGCCAACTCCGTGTTGCTCTGCGCCCACCATCACCGACACGTCCACCGAGGTGAGTGGGCGGTCCGGCTCAGCGGCGACGGTCACCCCGAGTTCGTTCCGCCGGCCTGGCTCGATCCCGACCAACTTCCCCGTCGGAACGAGTACCACCGACGGACGTGACCAGACGAGCTGGCCACTGACTGTGATGGGGGCCGCACTGTGCGGGGCATCGGTGCGCGGGCGGCGGCTCTAGGGTCGGTGAATGGGCACCCGGGCGGGGTTTCGCGGCCGCTGGCGGTCGTTGTCGCCGCTGCCGCCGCCCGGTCGGCTGCGCACGTTGTCGCTGGCCACTCTGGCCAACACGGTCGGCACGGGGTTGTGGGTGACCGCTGCGGCGCTCTATCTGACCCGTTTCGTGGGGCTGACGCCGACGGAGGTGGGGTGGGGGCTCACCGTCGCCGGCCTGGTCGGGCTCACCGCGAGCGTGCCGCTCGGTGGGCTCGCCGACCGGCATGATCCGCGAGCGTTACGCGCGATCCTCCAACTGGCACAGGCCGCTGTCGCCGCCGCGTACCTGCTGGTCGACTCGTTCCCGGTTTTCCTGTTGGTGGCCACTGTGGACGCGTTGCTGGTCTCCGGCAACCTGGCGGTCCGTGCCGCGCTGGTCGCCGCGGTCGGCGGTCCGGAGGGCCGGGTGCACGCCTTCGCCACATTGCGGGCGGTGGCGAACCTGGGCGTGACGCTCGGCGCGGGGCTGGCCGCGTTCGCGTTGGTGGCGGACACCGGGTGGGCGTACCGGCTGCTGGTGCTCGGCAACGTCGCGACCTACCTGGTCTCGGCGGCGCTGATCATGCGACTGCCGTCGTATCCGCCGGTCCGGCGGCCGGTCCGGCCGCGACCGGGCCGCGCGTTGCGCGACGGGCGCTTCCTCGCGGTCGCCGGCGCTTCGGCGGTGCTCTCCCTGCACTGGGTGGCGCTGACGCTGATTCTGCCGCTGTGGGTGGTGACCCGCACCGACGCGCCCCCGGTGACGGTCGCGGCCGTGCTGCTGGTCAACACGCTGCTCACCGTGCTGTTCGCGGTACGGCTCAGCGGGAGCGCCCGGCACGCGGTGCCGGCGGCGGCGACGATGCGGCGGGGCGGCCTGGTGCTCGCGGCCGGGATGCTGCTCTGGGCCGCGACCGCTGTCGTGCCCACCGCGGTGGCGGTCGGCCTGCTACTGGTCGCGACGGTGGTGTACACCGTGGGCGACCTGTGGCACAGCGGTGCCGGGGCGGCGCTGGCCTACGACCTCGCCGCCCCGGACGCCATCGGCGCGTACCAGGGGGTCGACACACTGCTCGCCGGGCTGGCCCGCGCGGCCGGGCCGGCCCTGCTGACCTGGCTGATCCTCGACGGAGGCCCGATCGGTTGGCTGGCCCTTGCCGGGCTGCTCGCGGTCACCGGTCTGGCTGTGCCACCGCTGACCCGACGGGCCCTGGCGCACCGCGCCGAGCCGCTTCCGGCCAGTGGTCAGCCGATCTCCTCGTCGACGTAGCACCAGCGCCACGCCTCGCCGGGCTGCGCCGAACGGATCACCGGGTGACCGGTGGACGCGTAGTGCTTGCTCGCGTGCTGGTTCGGCGACGAGTCGCAGCAGCCGACCTGCCCGCAGCTCAGGCAGGTACGCAGGTGCACCCAGTAGGTGTCGCCGACGGCGACGCAGTCCGCGCACTCGTCGGGGGTGCGCGCCTCGACGGCACCCGCCTCGGTCAGGTGCTCACAACTCACTTCTCGACCTCCCGCAGCAACGACTCTTCCAGGTCCAGGTCACGATAGGCCCGCACCAGCACCTCCTCAGGAATCTGACCGGAGTCCCGGGCGGACCGGAACACATCCCGCTCGGCGTCGATCATCTCCTGCCGCAGCCGACCGTACGCCTGCGACGGGGTCTCCCGCTCGGTGCCGCCGAGCCGTTCCCACGCCATGTTGGTGCGGTCCTCCACCGCTCGACGCAGCCGGTCCACCACCGCCTCCGGGGCGCTGTCGGCCAGCGCGTCGAGGCGCTCCTGGGCGGCCCGGCTGGCCTGCTGCTGCACACCGGCCGCGGACAGCGCGTCCTGCACCGGGTCGTCCGGTGGCAGCCGCAACCGGCGTGCGACCAACGGTAGCGTGGCGCCCTGGCCGACGAGCGTGAAGACGATCACCGCGAAGGCCAGCCAGATGAACAACGCCCGGGGGTACGGCTCGTCGTCGGCGAGGGTCAGCGGCAACGCCAGAGCGGCGGCCAGGGTCACCACGCCGCGCATCCCGGCCCAGCCGATGATGATCGGGAACTTCGGCGACGGCCTGGCGTCCCGTCGGCGCACCCGGGGCACCAACCGGGCCAGGTAGGTGGCCGGGAAGAGCCAGACGAACCGGGTCAGGAAGACGGCGGCGAGCACCGCGAACGTGATCAGGACGAGCGAGCCGATCGGCTCGTCAAGGTCGCGCAGCACCTCCCGTAGTTGGAGCCCGACCAGCAGGAAGACCAGGCCCTCCAGCAGGAAACGGACCAGCCGCCAGAACGCGCCGATCTGCAACCGGGACGCCGCCGACAGCAACTGGGGCAGCTTGTGGCCGAGCACCAGGCCGGTGACGACCACCGCGACCACCCCGGAGGCGTGCAGGTGCTCGGCGGTGAACACCACAGCGAACGGGATGATCAGCGACAGGGCGTTGTCCAGCAGCGGGTCGCTGATCCGCCGGTGCAGGAACCCGAAGACCACCGCCCCGAGCGCCCCGATCAGGATGCCGCCGCCGGTGGCCCGCAGCACCTCGATGGCGACGTCGGCAGTGCCGACCGCCGAGCCGACCGTGGCCATCGTCGCGACCCGCAGCAGCACCAACGCGGTGGCGTCGTTGACCAGGCTCTCCCCCTCCAGGATGGTGACGACCCGGCGGGGTAGGCCGACCCGCCGGGCCACCGCCGTGGCGGCCACCGCGTCCGGCGGGGCGACCACCGCGCCGAGGGCCAGGCAGATCGCGAACGGCAACTGCGGCAGCAGCAGGTGCAGCACCAACCCGACCACGAACGCGGTGAACAGCACCAGGCCGACAGCGAGTAGCAGGATCGGCCGGATGTTGTTCTTGAACGCCGGTACCGAGGTCTCCAGCGCGGCCACGTAGAGCAGCGGCGGCAGGATGCCGATCAGCACCAACTCGGGCTCGAGGTGGACCTGCGGGAAGCCCGGCACGAACGAGAGCGCCAGACCGAGCACGACCAGCACGATCGGCGCGAGCAGGCCGAGCCGCCGGGCCAGCGCGGCGCCCAGGGTGGCGATCGCCAGGAAGACGACGACCGGAAACAGGCTTTCCATGGGGTACGAGCCTAGGGGTCCGGCGGATCCGAGCCTCGATCAGCCAGCCGGGCGCAGCTTCGGCAGCACCTCGGTGCCGAACGCGTCGATGAACCCGCGCTGCTCCTGCCCGACGTGGTGCAGGGCGATCTGGTCGAAGCCGAGTTCCAGGTACTCCTCCAGCCAGCCGACGTGCCGACCCAGGTCCGCCGACACGTTGACCACCTCGGCGACCCGCTGCGCCGGTACGTCGGCGGAGACCACGTCGAAGTGCTCGGCGGTCTCCAGGTCCCAGCAGACCGGCGGGGCGAAGACGTTGCTGCGCCACTGGTCGTACGCGATGGCCTCGGCCTGCGCCTGGTCGGGCGCCCAGGAGACGTGCACCTGCAGGTGCAGCGGCCCGCGCCCACCGGCGTCCCGGTACGCGTCGATCATCTCGCGCAGGTGCGCCACCGGCGCGTTCACGGTGATCAGCCCGTCCGCCCACTCGGCGCACCAGCGGGCGGTGGCCACGCTGACGGCGGCGCCGACCAGCGCGGGCGGCTGCTCCGGGCGGGTCCACAGCCGGGCCCGGTCCACCCGGACCAGGCCGTCGTGGCTGACCTCCTCGCCGGCCAGCAGCGCCCGGATCACGTCCACGCACTCGCGCAGCCGGTCGGCGCGGACGTCCTTGCGCGGCCACGGGTCGCCGGTGATGTGCTCGTTGCTGGCCTCGCCGGTGCCCAGCGCCGCCCAGAAACGGCCCGGGTACATCGCGCCGAGGGTGCCGATGGCCTGCGCGATGATCGCCGGGTGGTACCGCTGGCCGGGTGCGTTGACCACTCCGAACGGCAGACCGGTGGCCTGCAACGCGGAGCCCAGCCAGGACCAGGCGAAGCCGGATTCGCCCTGCCGGGCGCTCCACGGGGAGAAGTGGTCGGAGCACATGGCGGCGTCGAAGCCGGCCCGCTCGGCGTGCATCACCGCCTCCAGGAGGGCGCGCGGGCCGATCTGCTCATGTGAGGCGTGGAATCCGAACGTCGTCATGGGCGCACTTCCTACCCATGTCGGCGTCGGCTGATGCGTGCGCTATTCCGCGTGTGCCCCCGCGCCGGCCGAGGCGGCGCCCTCGCCGACCCACACCGTCTTGGTGTTGCAGAACTCCCGCATACCGAGCGCGGACAGCTCCCGCCCGTAACCGGAGTTCTTCACCCCTCCGAACGGCAACTCCGGGTAGGACGTGGTCATGCCGTTGACGAAGACGTTCCCGGCGTCCAGGTCGGTGGCGAAGCGCTCCTGCTCGTCCGGGTCCCGGGTCCAGGCGTTCGAGCCGAGCCCGAAGTTGGTGCCGTTGGCGACCTCGATCGCCTCCTCGTACGACGAGACCCGGAACAGGCCGGCGACCGGGCCGAACACCTCCTCGGACCACATCCGCATCTGCGGGGTCAGGTCGGTGACCACTGTCGGCGGGTAGAACCACCCGTCACCGCCGGGCAGCTCGCCGCCGCAGAGGACCGTGGCGCCGTTGTCGACCGCGTCGCGGACCTGGGCGTGCACCTCGTCGCGGCCCCGCTCGCTGGCCAGGGGCCCCACGTCGGTGTTCGCGTCCATCGGGTCACCGACGCGCAGCGCCGCCATGTTCGCGGCGAACTTCTCCGCGAAGGCGTCGAACACGTCGGTGTGCACGATGAACCGCTTCGCGGCGATGCACGACTGGCCGTTGTTCTGGCAGCGGGCGGTGGTGGCCACCTCGGCGGCCCGGTCCACGTCGGCCGAGGGCATCACCACGAAGGGGTCGCTGCCGCCGAGTTCCAGGACGGTCTTCTTCAGCTCCCGCCCGGCGATCTGCGCGATGGACCGACCGGCCGGTTCGCTGCCGGTGAGCGTGGCCGCGCGGACCCGGGGGTCGCTGAGGATCCGGTCGACAGCGTCGGAGCCGACCAGCACCGTGGTGAAGGCCCCCTCGGGGAAGCCCGCGCGTCGGAACACATCCTCCAGCAGCAGGGCGGTCTGCGGCACGTTGGAGGCGTGTTTGAGCAGCCCGGTGTTGCCGGCCATCAGCGCCGGCGCCGCGAAACGCATCACCTGCCAGAGCGGGAAGTTCCACGGCATCACCGCGAGCACCACACCGATCGGCTGGTAGCGGATGAACGCCCGGGTCGCCTTGACGGCGGCGGAGTCGGCGGGCTCGTCGGCCAGGAACGCGGGGGCCTTGTCGGCGTAGAAGCGGGCGGCCGTGGCGCACTTGGTCACCTCGGCCTGCGCGGAGGCGTAGGTCTTGCCCATCTCGGTGGTCATGATCCGCGCGATCTCGTCGCGCTCGGCGTCGAGCAGGTCGGCGGCGGCGTTCATCCACCGGGCACGCTGGTCGACGGTCGTCGTCCGCAACTGCTGGTAGGCGAGGTGGGTGCGCTCGATGGCACCGTCGAGCTGCTCGGTGGACATCGCCTCGTAGGTCTTGAGCACCTGTCCGGTGGCGGGGTTGGTGGTGGCGATGTGGGGCATCTCGTCCTCCTGTCACTCGAACAACGAGTGGCGTACGCCCGGCTCCTCGCGGCGGCGGGCGGCGCGGCGGCGCTGGATCACGACCAGGTCGATTACGGCGACCACAGCGAAGATCGCACAGACCACGCCGAGCCAGGCGATGCCGGCCCAGAATGCCAACACCGCGAAGACCACCATGATCACCAGCCCGAAGCCGGCGAGGGTGAGCCGGAGGTTCAGCGCGCTGTAGGCGTGGCCGACCGTGCCACGGGCGCGCCGGGGCTGCGATCTCGTCATACCCACGCACCTACCCCCGATTCGCCGGGTTAACCGGCAGTGCGCGCTCCCACCCCCGGCGGGCTGGTGTGCTCGATTACATCCGTTCGCGCCCGCAGCCCCGCCGACCGCAGGATGGGCGCATGTCAATGACCCTCGCCGTGCCGGTGACCGTCGCCATCGCCCGCCGTGTCGACCCGGGCCGGTCCAGCGAGATGGTGGCCTGGATGCGGGCCGGTACCGCGCTGGCCGAGGCGTTTCCCGGGTTCCTCGGCGCCGGTTGGGTGCAGAGCGGCCCGGGTTCGCCGGAGTGGCACATGCTCTACCGCTTCGCCGACGCCGAGACGCTGCGCCGGTGGGAGGAGTCCCCGCAGCGGCACTGGTGGCTCAGCTCGGCGCAGGGCATCGTCGAGCACACCCGGGTCGAGCGGCGTACCGGTATCGAGGGGTGGTTCGACCCTCCGTCGGAGCACTCGGTGGACCTGGTCGCGCCGGTCGCCCCGACGTCGCCGCCCAGGTGGAAGCAGGCGGTGACCATCTGGCTGGCGTTCTTTCCGCTGAGCCTCAGCGCCACGCTGCTGACGAGTCACTTCCTCGACGCGGTGCCGTTGGCGGCGCGGGTGCTGCTGATGACGCTCTGCCTGACCCCGCTGATGACGTACCTGGTGCTGCCGCGGATCACCCGGGCGTTGCACTGGTGGCTGCACGGCCAGCGGGCACCCTGGCGGGGCTTATAGCACCCCGAGAGCGTCTACGTCGGCGCTCTGCCGCATAGCCGACAGCAACTTCGCGACAAACCCCGTCCTACGCATAGAGTTACCGCGCTGTCGCTCTGTGCTGCGGGAACGGGAGACGTCATGCCTCGACGCTGGGTCGCCGCCCTGGCCTGTACCGCGGCGCTGGTGGCGCTGGCCTGCGAGGGCGGCACCTCCGCGACGCCCCGCCCCACCAAGAGCGCCCCGCCGTCGAGCGGGCCGGGTGGCATCGCCGCGCTCGGCGACTCGATCACCACCGGCTTCGCGTCCTGCCTGGTGTTGACCTCCTGCGAGCGCAACTCCTGGTCGACGGGGGACGGCCTGCGGGTGCAGAGCCACTACCGGCGACTGCTGGAGCAGAATTCGGCGATCCGCGAGCGGACGTACAACCACGCCCGTCCGGGCGCCCGCGCGGACGCCCTCGAAGGCCAGGCCCAGGCGGCGGTACGCGACCGCCCCGACTACGTCACCGTGTTGATCGGCGCCAACGACGTCTGCAGGGGCGGGGTGGACGCGATGACGCCGGTCGCCGAGTTCCGCGCCGACGTCGACCGGGGCCTACGGGTGCTGAAGACCGGCCGCCCGAAGGCCCGGGTGCTGGTGGTTAGCATCCCCGACCTGTACCGGCTCTGGGAGGTCGGGCACGGCGACTCCCGGGCGGTTCGCGCGTGGCGCCGGGGCATCTGCCCGTCCCTGTTGGCCGAGGCGACCTCGACGGCGCCCGCCGACCGGGCTCGCCGCGCCGCCGTACGGGAGCGGATCCAGGCGTACAACACCGAGCTGGTGGCGGCCTGCCGGGCGTACGGCTCACGCTGCCGGCACGACGGCGGCGCGGTGCACAAGGTCCGGTTCACTCTGGACATGCTCAACCCACTGGACTGGTTCCACCCCAACGCCACCGGCCAGGGCCGCATCGCCGAGGTCACCTGGCGCTCCTCCGGCCTGGCGAACTGACCGGCCCGGCGAACTGACCGGCCCGGCCGACCCTCAGCGCTGGCGGGGCTCCGGGACGCCGACGCCCCGGGCGCGGTAGAGGGCCCGGGATCGCTTCGCAAGGTCCTTCGTGGCCGACGAGTTGGCCCAGGTGCCGAGCACGATGGCGGCGCCCGGGATGACCTTGGCGACCATCCGCTTGGCGGCCCGGACACCGGCCATCTGGGCCAGCCGGACGCCGAGTTGCAGCATGACCCGACCGAGCGGGCGCTGGCCGCCCAGACCGAAGAGCGCGTCGGCGCGTTCCCGGCCGGCGGCCACGCCGAGAGCCAGCCGCGCGCTCTCGGCAACCTTGTGCACGCGCTGGAGCACCAGCAGGTCGGTGGCCCGGTCGCCGTGCAGCGGGTCGACGTCGTAGGCGGCGGCGATGTGCAGCACCATCCGCGCCTGGGTCCAGGCCAGCACGCCCACGTCGATCACCGCCCCGGGCAGCCCGGCCACTCCGGAGACCGCGCCCGACAGCCGGGCCAGGTTGACGAACTTGCGGGCCGCCTGGTCGGCGAGGACGTCGGCCGACACGCCGGGCTGCTCGGCCCGGGCCCGGGCGGCCCACTGCACGGCCTCCGGCCCGAGCCGGCGTACGGCCTCCAGGGCGAGGTGTTCCGGCGCGTACTGCGGGTCGTCCCGCATCCGGTCCCAGAGACGGGCCGGTGGACCCTCGGGGGCGCCCACCGGCTCGGCCGGGAGGCCGGCGGACGGCTGCGGAGTGGGGGCGGCGGGCTGGCCGCCAACGGGTGGGGTGTCGGTCACCGGGTCTCCCCAGGGGTGGAGATGGCGGACAGGGCGGCCGATGGAGCGGTCAGCGGCGGCGGTTGGACAGCCGAGCCGCCAGCCCCTTGAGCTTCTGCTGGTTGGCCGGCTTGGCCATCTCGCGACGGCCTCGCTCCACCAACTGCTGCCCCTTCGGCGATCTGAGGAACGTGGTGATTCGCTGCATCAGTGACATGGCGTCCTCCTGTCGATGATCCCTCTGTCATGTGTACCCCTAACCCGCAACACATGTACCCGGGATACGACAGCCTCAACCCTCACCGTCCACAGTGGTCGGTAGGTTACCGCCCCGCCGGCACGATGGCGTCGACGACCCGGGTGGCCCGCCATTCGTGCTGCTGGTAGTGCTCGGGGTACGCGGACACCTGCACCGCCTGAGCGGCGTCGGTCAGTCGCATCCCCTCCCAGCCGGGCACCTGCTCCAGCGCGGCGAGGAACTGCCGGGTGGCGAACTCCGGGTCCATCAACTGACCCACCGGACCCCAACCGCTGCTCGAACGCTGCTGGAACAACCCGACCGAGTCGTGGTCCCAGCCGACGCCCTGGTGCGGGTAGTCCTGCGACTCGGGCAGGACGCCGCTGGCCACGTTGTAGAGGTTGCTCTCCTGCATGGCGGTGGCCACCGCGATCACCAGCCCGCGGCGGGGCACCCCCATTTTGCGGCCGGTACGGACGATCGCCTCGGCGTTCTCCATCTGAGCCCGGTCCAGGCCGGCGACGGGAGCCGGGCGGGTCGGGCGAGCCGGCTTGGCCTTGCGGGTCGGAGCCGTGGTGTCCGGGTCGGCCGGGGTCGCCGTGGCGGATGGGCTCGGGACAGCCGTCCGGTCGAGGCCACGCGAGGCGGTCTGCTGCTCGGCGCGCTGGGCCAGCTCGGAGGTGGTCGGCGACGTGCCCCGCGTCGCGGCGTCCGCGGTGCCGTCCTGGACCTGCGCGACGGCGGCCAGGCCGAGGCAGCAGACCACCCCGGTGGCGAGCGCCACCTGCGCCCGGCGTCGACCGGTCAGGTCCCGGGCGTACGCCCGGAGCCGGCTCGCGGCTGTTGTCCGTTCGGCTGAAGTGCCATCCTCCGTATCGGCAGTGGGCGTACTCGGGGCGTACGGGTCGTCGAGGGTGCCGTCGTCACGCATCAACCGAGGCTAGGCAGGTGGAAACGCCGATCACGCACGGTGATCACGTGGCCATCGCCACACATCCGGTCCGCCCCGGTGGACGACAGGGTCGGGTCGACCCGCCCGAGGAACGGACCTCGCGTACCGGATGAAGCCGGCATTTCCCGCAGGCCGACCCGGCCGGGGACAGGGAGCCACATCCGACTCTCGGACCCGACATGATCGACAAACTCGGCCTTTGGGCTGAACCGGACCTCCACCGATCGGCCCGCCGGACCCGCCTCGCGATGAAAACAGCTGATTAGTCCGGTCATGCCCATCCCCCGGGCGGCGGATCGCCCGGAGCAGGAATGCGCCAGGATGGCGGGTACGTTGCCCGAACGGGTGCCCTCCGTCGCGACGGCACCCCGCAGGCACATTTCAGGGAGGTCCGCACCGGTGCTCGACCCACACGAGCTCTACCAGCTCACCGACGATCTGCCCGACCTCGGGCAACCGGTCCTGATCCAGGCCCTCACCGGGTTCGTGGACGCCGGCAACGCCAGCCGGCTGGCGCGCGAGCAACTGCTCACCTCGCTGGAAGGTCGGCCGATCGCCACCTTCGACGTCGACCAGCTCTTCGACTACCGATCGCGACGACCGGTGATGACCTTCGTCGAGGACCACTGGGAGAGCATCGATGCCCCCTCGCTGGAGCTGCACCTCCTGCAGGACGACGACGAGACACCGTTCCTGCTGCTCACCGGCCCCGAGCCGGACCTGCAGTGGGAACGGTTCGTGGCCGCCGTCGCCGGGCTCGCCGCCCGGCTGGACGTCCGGCTCACCGTGGGGCTCAACTCCATCCCCATGGCGGTGCCACACACCCGTCCGACCGGGGTGACCGCGCACGCCACCCGCCCGGAACTGATCTCCGGCTACGAGCCCTGGCTGCAACGCGTCCAGGTGCCCGGAAGCGTCGGCCACCTGCTGGAGTTCCGCCTCGGCGAGCAGGGTCGCGACGCGCTGGGCTTCGCCGCCCACGTGCCGCACTACGTGGCGCAGACCGAGTACCCGGCCGCCGCCGAGGTGCTGCTCACCTCGGTGTCCCGCAGCACCGGCCTGCTGCTGCCCGGTGACGGGCTGCGCTCGGCCGCCGAGGTGGTTCGGGTGGAGATCGACAGGCAGGTCGCCCAGACCGACGACGCCGCCGCCCTGGTCCAGGCCCTGGAGGAGCAGTACGACGCGTTCGCCCGAGGTCGGGGCGAGAAGAGCCTGCTCGCCCCGGACGCCGGACCACTGCCGACGGCCGACGAACTCGGCGCGGAACTGGAACGGTTCCTGGCCGAACAGACCCGTCCCGGCGACACCCCGGCCGGCTGACCCGGCGTAGCGGCGGCGGATGCGGCAGGCTGGAGGCATGCGCCTGGCGACCTGGAACGTCAACTCGGTGAAGGCCCGCCTACCCCGAATGTTGGAGTGGCTGGCCGACACCGGGCCGGACGTCGTCTGCCTGCAGGAGACCAAGTGCCCCGACGGGGCCTTCCCGGTGGCCGAGGTGGGCACGTTGGGCTACAGCGTGGCCAGCCACAGCGACGGCCGGTGGAACGGGGTCGCCATCCTGTCCCGGGTCGGGCTGGACGACGTCCGGGTCGGGTTCGCCGGCGAGCCCGGCTTTCCCGCCCCGGAGGCCCGGGCCATCTCCGCGACCTGCGACGGGGTCCGGGTCTGGTCGGTGTACGTGCCCAACGGCCGGACGCCGGACGACCCGCACTACGCGTACAAGTTGGCCTGGTTCGCCGCGCTACGCGACGCGCTGGAGACGGAGTTGGCCGGCGGGCTCCCGCTGGCGGTCAGCGGTGACTTCAACGTCGCCCCGACCGACGCCGACGTCTGGGACCCGGCCGTCTTCACCCACTCCACGCACGTCACCCCGGCCGAGCGGGCCGCCCTCGCCGCGCTGCGCGACCTGGGCCTCAGCGACGTCGTGCCCACCCCCATGAAGGGGCCACACCCCTTCACGTACTGGGACTACCGGGCCGGAATGTTCCACCAGAACAAGGGCATGAGAATCGACCTGGTGTACGCGTCCGCGCCATTCGCCCGGGCGGTCCGCTCGGCGTACGTGGACCGGGAGGCCCGCAAGGGCAAGGGCCCCTCCGACCACGCGCCGATCGTTGTCGACGTGGACCTGGTCCCAGCAGTCGAGACGTTCTGAGCCTGGCTAGGGTGGGCAGATGGCAGTCGTGAAGATCAACGCGATCGACGTCCCGCCTGGTGGCGGCGCGGAGTTGGAGAAGCGGTTCGCCGCACGGGCCGGAGCTGTGGAGAACTCCCCCGGCTTCCTCGGCTTCGAACTCCTCCGCCCGGTGGCCGGCGAGACCCGCTACTTCGTCTACACGAAGTGGGAGAGCGAAGAAGCGTTCCAGGCATGGGCCGCCGG
The DNA here is from genome assembly GCF_007830095.1 of Micromonospora taraxaci. NCBI lineage: Bacteria > Bacillati > Actinomycetota > Actinomycetes > Micromonosporales > Micromonosporaceae > Micromonospora > Micromonospora taraxaci. The sequence goes on from NZ_VIWZ01000001.1 coordinate 5,210,022, forward strand.
GCCGTCGCGCGCCGCCCACGCCGCCGCCCCCGGCGACAAGCCTCGTCCCCCGGTCTCCACCGGTGCCAGCCTGCTGGAGTTCGAGGTGGCGCTGCACGTCCCCCAGCCCTGAGCGACGGCCACGTCTCACGGAATGAGGAGGGCCTTGCCCGGGATCGAGCGCGCCTCCATCGCGCGGTGAGCCTCAGCCGCGGAAGGCAGTGGATACTCGCGTGCGATCACCGGGCGTATCCGCCCCTCCACCGCCTCGGTCAGGGCCCTGCCCGCGAGCTGCACCATCTCCGGCGCCTGGAACTGAACGTCCGCAATGCCGTACAGATCGATGCCGCGCGCCCGCGAACTCGGTAGATCCATCGTGGCGAACTCGCCACTCGCCGCCCCATGGGCCGAGACCCGCCCGCCGTCGGCCACCAGATGAAAGGCGTCGCTGCCGAGTTTTCCCCCGACACCGTCCAGCAGCACATCGACCGACAGACCGCCAAGGGCTTCGCGTACCGCGTCGGTCCATCCGTCACCGGCGTAATCGACGACAGCATCGGCGCCGAGCCGTCGTACCAGTGTGAGCTTGTCCGCGCCACGGGCCGCCCCCACGACCTGCGCACCGAGACGGTGTGCGAGCTGAACAAGCAGCGTTCCCATGCCGCCCGCGGCCCCCAGGATCAGGACGCGGTCGCCCGGCTTGACGCCGACACTGTCGATGATGCCCATGGCGGTCACGCCGTCGTGTGCGAGACCAGCCGCTTCCCGCAGGCTCAGTCCGTCGGGGACCGGCACCAGCCGGTCGACGCTGGCCCGAACCAGTTCAGCGTATGAACCCCGCGTCCCGGCACCCGCAACGACCTGGCGGCCAAGCCAGGACGCAGAGACGCCTGGACCAGTGGAAACCACAGTTCCCGCCGCTGCGCCGCCCGGTACGTACGGCGGGGTGACACCGAACATCTCACCCCAGCCACCGCGGATCTGAGTCTCAAGGTAGATCGTGTCCACGGCCTCGGCCCGAACGATGACCTCCCTCTCCCCGGCTTGCGGATCGGGCAGGTCCACCAGGATCAGAACCTCTGGACCCCCGTACTCAGAAACCTGGATCGCCCGCACGCATGTCTCCGATCAGCCGCGGTCCAGTGCTTTCGGATCCGCTTCCCTACCTCGTGTCAGCGACGCTAGGACCTGAATGCTGGTTGAAGTCAAGCGGGAAGTCGGGAGATCGATGGCGGAGTTCACGGGGACGTCGAAGCCGCGCCGCCACACCCACAGATGTACCCAAGCCAGCACCGCAGCCGAATCGCGCCGGACCGGCTGTCGCCGTTGATAGCGTCGAAGCAGACCGAACGGTGGTCGGCCACCAGTCGCCCTGCCAGCCATTCCACGCCGTTCGGTCAGGGCGCATCCCAAGGCGCGGGGGACCTGGTCATGTTCGACGGGTTCGAAGAGTTCGACATCGACACGCCCGGCGCGAGGATCCACGGACGCCGAGGCGGAAGCGGGCCGCCCGTTCTGCTGCTACACGGCATCCCCGAGACGCACCTCATGTGGCACCAGGTCGCGCCACGGCTCGCCGAGAAGTACGCAGTCGTCGCCACCGACCTGCGGGGCTGGGGCGGCAGCGGCAAACCGCCGAGCACCGCCGATCACGAGCCGTACAGCATGCGTGCCATCGCCCGCGACCAGATCGTGGTGATGCGACGCCTGGGCCACGAGCGGTTCCGGCTCGTCGGCCACGACCGCGGGGCCCGCTGCGCGTACCGTCTAGCGCTGGACGAACCGGACGTCGTCACCCGGCTGGCCGTCCTGGACGTCGTCCCCATCGGAGATGTCTACAACCGCGCCGACAAGGCGTTCAGCCTCTCCTACTGGGTCTGGTCCTTCCTGGCGGCACCGGCGCCGGTGCCCGAGCAGTTCATCGACGCGGCGCCCGCGGTGCTCGTCGACTTCGTGCTCGACACCTGGCCCGAGGTCAAGGACGCCTTCCCGCCCGAGGTACGGGCGGCGTACGTCGAGCAGTTCCGCGACCCCGCCACGGCACACGCGATCTGCGAGGAGTTCCGCGCCGCCGCGACGCTCGACTACCAGCAGGACGAGGCGGACCGGGGAAACCGGAAGATCACCTGCCCGGTGCTGTTCCTGTGGAGCCAACGCGGCCAGGTCGCGAAGCTCTACGACGACCCGCTCGCGATCTGGCGGGAGTGGGCCGACGACGTTCGCGGTGGGCCGGTGCCGGTCGGGCACTTCATCCCGGAAGAGGCCCCCGACGAAACCACCCGCCAACTCCTCGACTTCCTGAACTGATGCCCGGCGAATACCAGTCCGCCACGGCCCGAGGGCCGCTCACCCCAGGGCTTGATCCGGCCTCAGGACTTGCGGGAGGACTGGAGAGGGCGAAGGCGTTGACGTTTGCCGGCAGACTGCGGGGCCGAGTGGTCACTGTTTCTGGAACATGACTGCGGCGACGTCCGCCAGGAGCTCCAGCGACCAATCGAGCTGCGGACAGTCACCGTGACCTCGACACTCTCGGCAGCCGCCTGCCTGCCAGGGCCGATCGACCGCCCGAGTCCAATGCGCGTCAAGCACGCGCTTCGCCACGAACAACTCGGTCGCCTTGGACACCGGCTCGTCGATGGGCATGTGCGACACCTCCATGCGTCCCGAAGTAGCTGCCCCGGGGGCAGAGCCCGACGTCGTGCTCCCCGGGACGTGCCGGATACCTCGGAGTGCTGAAGTCCAGAACTACCCGACTGTCTCACTGTATCCACTGTCTCAGTGTAGTCAAGTTCTCACTGTATCTACTTTGCTGGATTGTCGCCTTGTCCTGCTCGGGCCCGGGCTGGAAACATGATCTCCGCTGAAGTCCAGGAGAGTCGATCATGCCAACCAGACCACCGCACTACCGCCGTGTTGCGGACGACATCGAGCTGAAGATCCGCTCCGGTGAATACCGACCTGGGCACCAGTTGCCATCCGTGTCGGAGATCGGCGAGATCTACAACGTCGCGCGGTCAACCGCGTACCGCGCAGTCAAAGAGCTGCATGACCGCAACCTCGTCTACGGACAGCAAGGCCAAGGCGTGTTCGTCGCCGAGGCCGAGTAGCGCGCTGCACCCCACGGGCCGCCCACCCCGGGCTTGATCCGCTCGAGTTCGCCGAACTGGGGGTGTCCGGGCGGCGGGGATACCCCAACGTCGGCGAAGGCGAGTGGATCAAGCGGTTGAGCGCCGCCTCAGGACTTGCGGGAGGACTGGAAGGTGGCGAAGGCGATGACGTTGTCGGCGTAGCCGGTGCGTCCGCCGATGAACTGCCCGCCGCAGGTGATCAACCGCAGACCGGGGGGCCCGTCGTGGCCGTAGATCCGTTCGGCGGGCAACTGGTCCTTCGGGAAGTGCTCCACGGTGTCGACCCGGAACACCACCACCGACTCGTCCGCGCGGGCCACCTCGATCAGGTCGCCGGGCTTCAGCTTGCCCAGGTCGTAGAAGACCGACGGGCCGGTCTTGGTGTCCACGTGCCCGACGATCACCGCCGGGCCGGGCTCGCCGGGCGTCGGCCCACGGTCGTACCAGCCGGTCTCGTTGTGCCGTTCCAACGGCGGTACGGCGATCGAGCCGTCCCGTGCCTGCCCGACGGGTTCCACCGGCGCAGCCACCTTGATCGACGGGACGTTGAGGCGCACCGGACGACTGGCCGACAACCCGACGGACTCGCTGCGGGGCGGCCGGTCGCCGCCGGCCGGGGCGAAGTCGAACGGTCCGACCGAGCGACCCAGCCCCGCCCCGGTGGCGAAGACCCCGGCCAGCACCAGCACCACGGCCAGCGGCACCGACCACGGGCTACGGCCCGAGGGCCGGCTGCGCCGAGGCGTGACTGCGGTCGGCGGGCGAGCAGCCACAGTCGGACGCTCGGGGACGAACGGGCTGTCGTCCAGCGGCAGGGGGCGGTCGTCGAAGCGGTCGTCCCCCGGCCAACGGTCGTCCCGCGGGAGCCGGTCGTCGAAGCGGTCGTCCGTCGGCGAGCGGTCGTCCCGGTCGTCTCGGGTGGGGTGCGGACCAGGGGACGGGCGGGGACCCGACGACGGGCGGGGACCGGGGGACGGGCGGGGACCGGGCGGTGGCGACGCGGGTCGGAAGATCTCCATGGCCGGCTCAGCGCCCAGCGCCACGGACCAGACGCGGCCGACGCAGCGCCACTACGGCGAGGACCAACCCGGTGATGGTCAGCGCCGCGCCGACGGGCAACAGCAGCTTGCCGGTGATTCCGCCGGTGCCACCACCGAAGCCGGTAGCCGGACCCCGACTGGGCTGGGACGGCACCTTCTTGACCACCTGGAGCATGGTCGAGGCGGTCTCGCCGTCCCGGCACTCCAGCTTGACCCGGTAGTTGCCGGGACGGGTGCGCTCGCGCACCATCGGCGCGGCGGTGAGCACCCCGCGTTGCGGCTGCACACCGACCGCGCCGAACGCGTCCGAGACGACGGTGGCACCCACCGAGTTGTCCCGGCAACTGGCCCGGATGCCGACCAGGTAGCCGGGCTGCACGGTGCTCGGGCTCACCTCGACGAAGATGTCCACCGGCGCCGGCTGAGGCGCGCCGCCCGGCGGCCCTCCAGGTTGCGGCGCGGGCGCGGCCGCAGGAGCGGCAAGCACCGCTGCGACAGGCTTGGGCACCGCGAGCACGGGAGAGGCGGCCAACGCCGGAGGCGCAGCGAGCAGAGGGCTGGCGAGCAGGGTCAGCACGGAAAGGATCACGCCGCCCCGGGTCACTGTCACGATGCCCCCTCTCGACGCCGCGCGGCCGTGTCGGGCAGCGGAGCACCCGACCTGCCGTACCAGTTGGATCCTCTCATTTCCGGTCGCACATCACATCCGATCCGGCGACGGCGTCGCGTACGCTCGGGTCGCTGTGACCACCACCGACCATGACCCCGCCGTCCCGCCCGCGAGCCGGACGATCCGCACGTTCCACCCCCGTCGGGGTCGGATGAGCGACCGGCAGACCGACGCGCTGGGCCGGCTCTGGCCCGCGTACGGCCTAAATGTGCCGGACGGACCGGTCGTGCCCGTGGACCTGCCCGACCTGTTCGGTCGCCGGGCCCCGGTCGTGCTGGAGATCGGCTCGGGCATGGGTGACAGCACCGCAGCGATGGCTGCCGCCGACCCGGACCGAGATTATCTGGCGGTCGAAGTGCACACGCCGGGAATCGCCAACCTGCTCGACCTGGTGGAGCGTGGCGGCCTACGCAACGTACGGGTGGCGGAGGGCGACGCGTTGTCCCTGGTCAGCGGCTTGCCCGAGGGTGTGCTGGACGCGGTGCACGTCTTCTTCCCGGACCCGTGGCCCAAGACGCGCCACCACAAGCGGCGGATCATCCAGCCCGCGCACGTGGCGTTGCTGCGGTCCCGACTGCGTTCCGGCGGCACGCTGCACTGCGCGACCGACTGGGCCGAGTACGCCGAGGCGATGCGGGAGACCCTGGATGCGGATCCGGAGCTGGTGGACGCGTACGGCGGTTTCGCGCCACGTCCGGCGCATCGCCCGGTGACGAAGTTCGAGCGGCGGGCGATCACGGCCGGTCGACCGGTCGCGGACCTGATCTACCGCCGGCGCTGACCGGCGAAGACCACCCCGTGGAGGGGCCGGCGGAGGCCGGGTTGGCGTACCGGGGCATGATCCAGGCACCATGGACAGGCTATGACGCTCACCGCCGCGCTACCGAGAAGCGCCGACCCCGACACCCTCTTCGACGCGTTCGCCGGCTGGGCGAAGGAGCGCGGCCTCGACCTCTACCCCCATCAGGAGGAGGCGGTCATCGAGATCGTCTCCGGCGCCAACCTGATCATGAACACTCCGACCGGCTCGGGTAAGAGCCTGGTGGCGATCGCAGCGCACTTCGCGGCTCTCGCCGACAACCGGACGACGTTCTACACCGCGCCGATCAAGGCCCTGGTGTCGGAGAAGTTCTTCGCGCTCTGCGAGGTCTTCGGCGCCGAGAACGTCGGCATGCTGACCGGCGACGCCAGCGTCAACGCCGACGCCCCGATCATCTGCTGCACGGCGGAGATCCTGGCCAACCTGGCGCTGCGCGAGGGCACGAAGGCCGACGTCGGCCAGGTGATCATGGACGAGTTCCACTTCTACGCCGAACCCGACCGGGGTTGGGCGTGGCAGGTGCCGATCATCGAGTTGCCGCAGGCCCAGTTCATCCTGATGTCCGCCACCCTGGGGGACACCACCCGGTTCGTCGACGACCTGACCCGGCGCACCGGGCGGCCGACCGCCGTGGTGCGCTCGGCCGAGCGGCCGGTCCCGCTCATCTTCTCGTACGCGATGACGCCGCTGCACGAGACACTCGAGGAGCTGCTGGAGACAAAGCAGGCCCCGGTGTACGTGGTGCACTTCACCCAGGCCGCCGCACTGGAGCGCGCCCAGGCGCTGACCAGCGTCAACGTCGCCACCCGCGCCGAGAAGGACATGATCGCCGAGGCGATCGGCAACTTCCGGTTCACCGCCGGCTTCGGCAAGACGCTCTCCCGGCTGGTCCGGCACGGCATCGGCGTGCACCACGCCGGCATGCTGCCCAAGTACCGCCGGTTGGTGGAGACCCTCGCCCAAGCCGGCCTGCTCAAGGTCATCTGCGGCACCGACACCCTCGGCGTCGGCATCAACGTGCCGATCCGCACCGTGCTGTTCACCGGCCTGTCCAAGTACGACGGCGTCCGTACCCGGCTACTCAAGAACCGGGAGTTCCACCAGATCGCCGGGCGGGCCGGTCGGGCCGGCTACGACACCATCGGCCGGGTCGTGGTGCAGGCCCCCGAGCACGTCATCGACAACGAGAAGGCCCTCGCCAAGGCCGGGGACGACCCGAAGAAGCGGCGCAAGGTGGTCCGCAAGAAGCCACCGGAGGGCTCGATCGGCTGGGGTCAGCCCACCTTCGACCGGCTCGTCGACGCCGAGCCGGAACCGCTGACGTCCAGCTTCCAGGTCAGCCACTCGATGCTCCTCAACGTCATCGGCCGGCCCGGGGACGCCTTCAGCGCGATGCGCCACCTGCTCACCGACAACCACGAGGACGCCGCCGCGCAGCGTCGGCACATCCGCCGGGCGATCGCCATCTACCGGGCGCTGCGGGCCGGCGGTGTGGTCGAGGAGCTGCCCGAGCCGGACGAGACGGGCCGGCGGATCCGGCTCACCGTCGACCTCCAGCTCGACTTCGCGCTCAACCAGCCGCTGTCCCCGCTCGCGCTCGCCGCCATCGAGTTGCTCGACGCCGAGTCCCCGTCGTACGCCCTCGACGTGCTGAGCGTCATCGAGTCGATCCTCGACGACCCCCGGCAGATCCTGTCCGCGCAGCAGTTCAAGGCGCGCGGCGAGGCGGTCGCCGCGATGAAGGCCGAAGGCATCGAGTACGAGGCCCGCATCGAACTGCTCGAGGACGTGACCCACCCGAAGCCCCTCGACGAGCTGCTGAACGCCGCGTACGAGATGTACCGGCAGGGCCACCCCTGGGTCGCCGACCACCAGCTCTCCCCCAAGGCCGTCGTCCGCGACATGTTCGAGCGGGCGATGACCTTCACCGAGTACGTGCAGTTCTACGGGTTGACCCGCTCGGAGGGCCTCGTCCTGCGCTACCTGGCCGACGCGTACAAGACGTTGCGGCAGACAGTGCCCGAGGACGCCAAGACCGAGGAGCTGATCGACCTCATCGAGTGGTTGGGCGAGTTGGTCCGCCAGGTCGACTCCAGCCTGATCGACGAGTGGGAGCGGCTGCGCAACCCGTCCGACGTCGCCGAGGTCGCCCAGGCGCACGCGGCGCTGACCGACCGGCCGCCGGCGGTGACCCGCAACGCGCGGGCGTTCCGGGTGCTGGTGCGCAACGCGTTGTTCCGCCGGGTGGAGCTGGCCGCCCTGCGCCGCTGGGACCTGCTCGCCGAGTTGGACGCCGAGGACGGCTGGGACTACGACGCGTGGTCCGACGCGCTGGGGCCGTACTTCGAGGCGTACGACTCGATCGGGGTCGGGCCGAACGCCCGCGGGCCGGCGTTGCTGATGATCGAGCAGGGTCGGGAGCGGTGGACCGTGCGGCAGATCTTCGACGACCCGGACGGCGACCACGACTGGGGCATCAGCGCCGAGGTCGACCTGGCCGCCTCGGACGAGGTCGGCGCGGCGGTCGTCCGGGTCACCGACGTCGGCCAACTCTGAGGTGTCTGCCCCCGACGGACCGTCGGGGGCGGACCGACCCGGGACGTAGCGCCGGGCGACGGCCGGCCTACGTCCGGGGTGGCGCCGTCGAGGCACGGACGACGACCTCGGTCGGCAGGATCAGGGCCTGACGGGTGGACGCCGGCCGCAGGAGCATGCGGACCGCCTCCGCGCCCTTGCGGTCGTGCGGTTGCCGCACGGTGGTCAGGGCCGGGTCGGCCGCAGACGCCGCCGGCACGTCGTCGAAGCCGACGACGGAGAGGTCGCCGGGAACGTCGATGCCCCGACGGGTGGCTTCGGCGATGACGCCGAGCGCCAGCCGGTCACTCATCGCCAGGATCGCCGTGGGCGGCTCGGCGTGGTCGAGCAGGGGCACTGCGGCGGCGGCCCCGTCGGCCTCCTCGACCCCGCGCGCCGCCACGACGACGATCCGGCCGCCGCCGTCGTCGAGCGCGGGGCCGAGCGCGTCCCGGTAGCCGTCCAGTCGGGCCCGGTTGGCGACGTACCCGGTGGGCGCGTCGAGCCCGGCGGGCACCACAGTCGTCTCCGAGTCGCGGGCCAGCGCGAAGCTGATCACGCCGATCCGGCGGTGGCCGAGGGCGACCAGGTGGGCCGCCGCCGCGCGGGCCGCAGCCCGGTCGTCGATGCCGACGTACGGCTCCCCCGGCGTCACGGGGGCGTCGAGCCCGACGACCGGCAGCCGTCGGGCACGCAGCAGCTCCCGTCGCTCGGGCTCCAGCGGGTCGCAGAAGGCGACGAACCCGTCCACGAGCGCGGTGGGGACGACGTCCGGCAGGCCCGGCTCGGCGCGGGGCACCAGCACCAGTGACGAGCCGTGCTCGCCGCAGACCCGGGCGACGCCGGCCATGGTCAGGCGGGCGGCGGGGTCCTCGAAGAGGTACTGGAGGGGCTCGTGGATGATCAGCCCGATCGCGCCGGTCCGTCCTCGGCGGAACGTGTTGGCGATCGGGTCGGGGCCGGGGTAGCCGAGGTCCCGTGCCGCGGTCAGGATCCGGTCGCGCAGCTCGCGGCTGAGCTGGTCGGGCCGGTTGAAGGCGTTGCTCACCGTGGCCTGACTGACTCCGAGCGCTCGCGCGACGTCTCGCATCCGTGGGGGTTGGTCGCTGGGCACTGGAGAACCTCCCTGCGTTGTGCCGGTCCTCTGATACGTATAAGTTAGCCACATGAGCGTCGATGTCGCGGACGGCCTGGACGGCCGCACCAGCAGCGACTGGCGCGTGCCGGCGGTCGCTTTCGCGGTCAACGGCGCACTTTACGGCAGCCTGCTCACCCGCTTTCCCGAGATCGCGGACCGGGTGTCCGCCAGCGAGACCCAGTTCGGTGTGGTGCTCTTCGCGGCGGCGATCGGTGGGCTGCTCGGTTCGCTGGTCGCCCCCCTGCTCGCCCGCGCCGTCGGCGAACGGTCGGCCACGCTGCTCGCCGGGGCGGGTTACGCGCTGCTGGCCGTCGGTGTGGCGTGGGCGCCGCAGTTGATCCTGTTGGGCGGTGCGCTGCTGCTGCTGGGCATCCTCGACGGCGCGCACGACGTGGTGATGAACGCCTTCGCGGTCCGGGTGCAGCAGCACCGCGCCACGACCCTGATGGGCCGCATGCACGCCACCTGGTCGCTCTCACTGGCCGGTGCGGGCGTGCTCGGCACGGTCGCCGCCGGGCTCCGGGTGCCGGTGGCCCTGCACGTCGGCATCGCCGCCACGGTGGCGCTGGTCGCCCAGCTCGCAATCGCCCTCGGCCGCAAGGGGATGGTGGCCGAGGGCCCGCCCGGGCCGACCCCGCCGGTCGACGGCCCGTCCGAGCTGGCCTCGACGGGCGACAGCTCGTCCACGCCAGCCTCGACGGGCGATGGCCCGGCGCGACCGGCGCGTTCCCTTGCTCGCCTGCGGTACGTGCTGCCGGTGCTGGGGCTCGCGGCGGTGGCCGCCAGCTATGTGGAGAGCCCGGGGCAGGAGTGGACCGGTCTCCTGTTGAGCCGCGGGTTCGACGCGACACCGCAGGTGGCAGCCGCGGCGCCGGTGCTCTTCGGCGCCGGCCTGCTGGCCTCCCGCCTGCTGTTGGACGCGGCGGTGTCCCGGGTCGGCCAGGCGAGGGTCGCGGCGATCAGCGGCGCCACCATGATGACGGCTGTGGGTATCGGTCTGGTGTGCACGCTCGTCGGCGCGCCGGTGTGGTGGGCGTTGGCGGCGGTCGCCATGGCGGGCTTCGGGGCCGGGCCGGCCTTCCCCCTGCTCTTCGGCTCGGCCGACCAGCTCAGCGTGCGGCACGGCATTCCCCCGGCCCGAACGGCGTCCATGGTCTCGGCGCTGTCCCGGGTCGGCGCCATCTCGGCGCCGATCGTGGTGGGGCCACTGACCGACGCGTTCGGCATGGTGATGGTCTTCGCGATCATGGCGGTCGGCGCCGCGCTGGTGCTGGGCGCGCTGCCACGGGCGGTCCGGTGACCCGGCCGCCCGCACCACGCGGTCCCCGGGCACGGTGACAGGAGGTTCGACGATGCGGTATGCGCGGCTCGGCTCGACGGGGCTCACCATCTCCCAGCTCTGCCTCGGTGGGATGAGCTTCGGCGAACCACACCGTGGGGCCGACTCGTGGACGCTGCCCGAGTCGGAGAGCCGGAGGGTGATCCGCCACGCGCTCGACGCCGGCATCACCTTCTTCGACACCGCCAACGTCTACTCCGACGGCTCCAGCGAGGAGATCCTCGGCCGCGCCCTCGGCGAGTACGCGCGACGCGACGACGTGGTCATTGCCACGAAGGTCTTCGGCCCGATGGGGCCGGGACCCAACCAGCGGGGGCTGTCGCGCAAGGCGATACTCGCCGAGCTGGACAACAGCCTGCGCCGGCTCCGCACCGACTATGTGGACCTGTACCAGATTCACCGCTGGGATCCGTCCACTCCGATCGAGGAGACGTTGGAGACCCTGCACGACGTCGTACGGGCCGGCAAGGTTCGCTATCTCGGCGCGTCCTCGATGTACGCGTGGCAGTTCGCCACCGCATTGCAGGTCGCCGAGCAGCACGGCTGGTCCCGGTTCGTCAGCATGCAGAACTACCACAACCTGATCTACCGCGAGGAGGAGCGGGAGATGCTCCCCCTCTGCCGGGCCCGGGGGATCGGCACTCTGCCGTGGAGTCCGTTGGCCCGCGGCAAGCTGGCCCGTGACTGGACCACGAGCACCCGGCGTACGGCCGATGACGCCTTCGGGCACAGCCTGTACGCCCGGACCGAGGACTCGGACCGGGCGGTCGCGGCCCGACTCGGTGATGTCGCCCAGGGCCGAGGGACACCTCGGGCGCAGATCGCGCTGGCCTGGCTGCTGCGGCAGCCCGTGGTGAGCGCCCCGATCATCGGCGTGACGGACGTGCGGCAGCTCGACGAGGCGTTGGGCGCCCTCGACGTCGAGTTGTCGGCGGACGAGGTCGACCAGCTCGAGGGGTGCTACGAACCGCACGCCGTGGTGGCGCTGGACTGATCACCAAGGGCCGCCGCGAAGCAAGTCGGTGGCGTGCGCGAACAGGACGCCGGTCAGGCCGCTGCAATGCGGGCCGACACCATTCTTGGCGCTTGCCGAACATCGTCGGCTATAGCCGCGTGAAGTGATCTCGATAGCGTTACCTGTGTTTCCAGAAAATGACGCCACTGTATCCCTCGAAAGACAGCACAGGGATCCGTGGGAATTGCACCAACACCGGTGTGACGCGGATCACTGTTTAAAGAGAAAATAGCCGATCGGGCGATGTTTCTGTGACCGAGCGCTTGACGCCTATGGCGCTCTGTGGAAATCTCGTGACAGGAAGATACTCAACAATGTCTATGCCGGGGGTGTCATTAAGTTTCGCACCACGAGGCGCCGATTCGCCTCCATCTGACGTCTGGGCGGGTGCCACGACCGCCAGACAAATCGCACAGAAAAGATGCGACCAACAGGCTGCGCCATTCGCGCAGCCAATTCGGCACGCATTCTAGCGACACTTTTCTAGCAACAGAAAAGCGCGTTGAATGCTGCCCGAAATCCGAACATCGGAGAGGTCCGACGACCTTTCCTCACTTCGTTTCGAAGGGCGGAATCTGTTGACTGCCAGCATGACGTATCTCGACGCGCTACCACCGGACCGGCACCCGAATCTGGTGGACGATGAATTCGAACTGCCGTATCGACTCTCCCGCCTCGCGCAGTTGTCCAACGACGTACGGGCACATCTGCTCAAAATGATCCACCTCGCCGGCTCCGGCCACGTGGGATCGTCACTCTCCTGCGCGGACCTGGTCAGCGTGCTCAAGTTCGACCAGATGGACACCGCCGGCAACGACGTCTTCGTCCTCTCCAAGGGCCACGCCGCACCGACCTGGTACGCCGCCCTGATGGTCGCCGGTGACCTCGACACCGCCGAGATCGGCACGCTGCGCCGGATCGACAGCCGACTCCAGGGACACCCCGACCGCACCCGGCTGGATCTCGTGGCGGTGAGCACCGGCGCGCTCGGCCAGGGCCTGTCGGTCGGCATCGGGCGCGCCCAGGCGCGACGCCTGCGGGGCGACAACTCCAACGTGTACTGCCTCGTCGGTGACGGCGAGTTGCAGGAGGGGCAGATGTGGGAGGCCATCATGTACGCCGGGGCCCGGGGCCTGGGCAACGTGGTGCTACTCGTCGACTACAACCGCAGCCAGAACGACGGCACGCTCGAAGAGATCATGCCGCTGCACCCCCTCCCGGAGAAGCTGCGGTCGTTCCACTGGCACGTCCAGGAGGTCAACGGCCACTCCCACCTGGCGATCCGGGACGCCGTCGCCAACGCGCGGGACAACTGGATGCAGCCGTCCGTGATCATCGCGCACACCCGCAAGGGCTACCTCGGCCCCGGACAGATCCTGCTCAACGGCTCACACAGCGGCACCATGACCCCGGAGGTGTACGAGGACGCCATCGGCTACCTGGGGCGGGTGAGCGTGTGAAGGCGACGCGCGACTGGTTCGGGGACGCGTTGGTGGACGTCGCCGCGGACCACGAGAACGTCCTGGTCGTCAACTGCGACCTCGCCTCGGCGACCAAGACCACCCAGTTCAAGAAGACCTTCCCCGACCGGTTCTTCGAGATCGGCATCGCCGAGGCCAACGGCATCGGCGTCGCGGCGGGCCTGGCCCAGGAGGGGTACCGCCCCTTCGTCGCCAGCTTCGGTCACTTCCTGACCGGCAAGTTCCTGGAGATCTTCCAGTCGGTGGGTCTCAACAACGCCGGTGTCGTGCTGGTGGGCACGCACGCGGGGCTCGCCATCGGCAAGGACGGCCCCACCCAGATGGGGCTGCGCGATCTGGCCCTGATGCGCAGCCTGCCGAACGTGGAGGTGCTGCAACCGGCCGACGGCGTGGAGACGCGCGCCATGGTGGCCTACGCGGTGACCCATGACCGGCCCATCTATCTGCGGCTGTGCCGGCAGCCCCAACGCGAGGTGCACGACCAGGACTACCGGTTCCGCTCCGGCCACCCGGACGTCGTCAGCCACGGTACGGACGTCGCCGTCGTGACGATGGGCGGCATGGTGCCGGTGGTGCTCGACGCCGTCGAACTGCTCGCCCCGACCGGTCTCCGGCCCACAGTGGTCAACGCCTCGTCCCTCCCCCTGGACGTGCCCGCCACCACCGACCTGCTGAGGCAGCACCGGCACGTCCTCGTCTTCGAGGACCACTTCATCCGCGGCGGCCTCATCGACGAGGTCGGACGGATCGTGCTGGGCCTCGACCGGCACGTCCGGTTCGACGCCTGGGGAGTCGACGACTACGGGCAGGCCGGCTCGCCGGAGGAACTCTACGAACGCTACGAGCTCGACGCCCCCGGTGTGGCCAGCCGGATCCGAGCCGTGACCACCAACTCCCCCGAGATCGGAGACAGCCAGCGATGACGCGAATCGACCCGCCGAAGAATCTCGCCCACGACCTCCCGCAGGCCCCCTACCTGTTCGTCGAACACGAGCTGGTCCTCGGCGCCAGCTCCCCGTACCGGTGCCACCCCGGCGACCACCGCAGCTTCATCGTGATCGGCGGCCGGGTCCGCGTCGAGTCACGGCACGCCGACGGCAGCGGTCACCGCGAGTACGGCTACCTACGGGGCTGGCACGCGGAGCCGGGCGCGACCTACCGCTTCGCCCAGGTCGGCGTGGAGCCGGCCGTGGTGGTGGAGGCCGGATCCACTACCGGTCCCGTGCACGAGTCCTGGGACGTCCCGGTCTCCCCGACCACAGCTGCCCACTGCCGCGACGTCGACTCCTACCGCGTCGACAAGCCGTGGGGGCACGAGGTCTGGTACACCAACAACCTCGGCGACATCCCGTACGCCCTCAAGCAGATCCACATGACCGCCGGGCACCAGTCGTCGTTGCAGTCGCACCAGCAGAAGGTGGAGACCAACTACGTCGTCGACGGGCAGGCGACAGTCCTCAACGGCACGCCGGCACCCGGGGACACCGACGCCGTCATCGACACCGACGCCCTGCCACGCGCGGTGCACGCCCGCAGGTCGGGCTGGTCCTCGGCCGCGAACGTGCTGCACCGGGTGATCGCCGAGTCGGACTACACGTCCGTCGAGGTCTCCACCCCGGAACTGGACGACGTGATCCGGTGGGCGGACGACACCAACCGCGGCAACGGTCGCATCGAGGTCGAGCACGTGGGGGCGCGGGTATGAGCACCGTCGACGACATCCAGCTCTACCTGGCGGAGAAGCGCGCCATCATCGACCAGTTCCCGGTCGACGCCGTGGTGGCCGCCGCGGAGATGCTGTTCCGCACCTACGACGAGGGCGGCACGGTGTACGCGATGGGCAACGGCGGCAACGCCGGCACCCTCGACCACGCCTACTGCGACTTCAAGCACCACCCGTTCGTCTCCGAGGACAAGAGCCGGCCGGTGTCGGCGTCGGTGCGACGGCTCACCTTCGTCAACCTGTGCGGGTCCTCGGCGGAGCTCAGTGGACTGGTCAACGACCTCGGCCCGGACAACATGTTCTCCGCCTCCCTCGAACCGTTCGCCACCGAACGCGACCTGGTCATGGCGTACAGCGGAAGTGGCAACTCCCCCAACGTGGTACGGGCCCTGCAGGCCGCGACGAAGGCCGGCGCGCGCACCTTCGCGATGACCAAGGGCGACGGCGGTCGCTGCCGGGAACTGGCCGACGTGTGCCTCGTCGTGCCCGGCACCTCCCGGTTCCCCGGCCAGACCGGACGCAACGACAACAACTTCCACTTCGAGGACCTGATGCTCTCGGTCAACCACATGCTGGTCGGCCTGCTCAAGCAACGCGTCGGGCAGGCGGCCCAAGCGGTTCAGCTGACCGCGTAGCCGAAAGGAGGTGCCCCGATGTTGACGATCAACCCAGTCCGGTCGAGGCCGGTGCTCGCCTCACTCGAACGGCTCATCGGCCCGCAGCGGGCCGACCGGCTCCGGCGAGCCGCCGCGGAGATCCAGGACCGGCTCCACGGCGGCACGCTCTGGCACGTCAACTCCACCCCGACCGGCGGTGGCGTGGCCGAGATGCTGCGGACGTTGCTGCCCCTCTACGACGAGTTGGGTGTGCGGTCCCGGTGGGCGGTGGTCAGCGGAGACGACGCGTTCTTCCGGATCACCAAACGGCTCGGTGTGGCCCTCTACGGCAGCGACGGCGACGGGGGTCCGCTCGGTCCGGCCGAGCGCGAGGCGTACCTGCGTGCCCTCAAGCCCGCCGCCGACCGCCTCGTCCAGAAGGTCGACAGTCGCGACGTGGTGATCCTGCACGACCACCAGACCGCCGGCCTGGTCCCGTCACTGGCGGGCCGGGTCGCGTCGGTGCACTGGCGCTGCCACGTCGGCGTGGACGAGCCCACCGACGCCGCCGAGCGCGGGTGGGACTTCCTGACCGAACTGCTGGACGAGGTCGACTCGCTGATCTTCTCGGTCGCCGACCACGTCCCCGCCCGGCTGCGCGACCGGACCGTACTGATCCAACCGCCGTTCATCTCCCCGTTCGACGCCAAGAACGTCGACCTGCCGGCCGACACCGTCCGCGCCTGCCTGGCGCAGTGCGGTCTCGACCCAGCCGGCGCACCGGCGAGGTCGCCGCTGCTGCTGGAGACCGCGGCGGGAGACGTCCGACTCCAGTCCACGCCGAGCGTGATCTCCGACGGCGGCCATCAGCTCGGCGAACCGCTGATCACCCAGGTGTCCCGGTGGGACCGGCTCAAGGACATGGCCGGCGTCCTCACCGCGGTCACCGACCACGTACCGGTCGGGCATCTCGCCCTGGTCGGCCCGGATCCCGCGGCGATCGCCGACGACGTCGAGCAGGGTTTCTGGTACGCGGACTGCCTCGACCACTGGCGGAAGCTGTCACCGGCACAGCGGCGACGGGTGAGTCTGATCTGCCTCCCCATGGCCGACCCGACGGAGAACGCGCTGCTGGTCAATGCGGTTCAGCGGGCGTCCGACGTGGTCGTACAGAAGAGCCTCGCCGAGGGCTTCGGCCTCACCGTGTCGGAGGCCATGTGGAAGTCGCGGGTGGTGGTGGGCAGCGCCGTGGGCGGCATCCGAGCGCAGATCACCGACGGGGTCGACGGTTTCCTGCTGACCGATCCGGCGGACCTGCGGGGCCTGGGCCAGATCGTCGCCGCCGTCCTGAGTGACGCGACGGATCGCCAGGAGATCGGGGAACGGGCGCACCGACGGGTGCGCGACGACTTCCTCCCAGACCGGGAGGTGACGACGACGGCGTCGATGCTGGCGTCAGAGAGGATGGCAACGCGATGAGCACCAGCAAGCGAGGGCTCGACCCGGAACAGGTGGCGGCGTACCGCACCGACGGATACGTCATCGGCGACGGACTGCTCAAGCCGGACACCTTTCTCGGCCTCAAGAACCACTTCGAACGCAAGCTCGCCGCCCTGCCCGAGGGAGAGCGGCCCGAGGACATGGACGTTCCACACTTCACCGACCCGGAACTGTTCCGGTGGTTGCTCGACCCGGACGTGCTCGACGTGGTCGAGAGCGTGGTGGGGCCGGACATCGCCCTGTTCACGTCGCACTTCTTCTGCAAGCCGGCGGGCGACGGCAAGAGCGTCCCGTGGCACACCGACGGCTACTTCTGGCGGGAGATGATCGAACCGGCCGGCCAGGCCATGACGATCTGGTTGGCGATCGACCCGTCCACGCTGGAGAACGGCTGCATGAAGGTCATCCCTGGCAGCCACGTCGACGGCACGGAAAGCTACCGGCGCGTCACGGACGACACCAGCGTCTTCGACGAGGAGCTGGACCAGAGTCGCGTCGACGCCAGCCGGGCCATCCCCGTGCAGCTACGGCCCAACCAGTTCAGCATCCACTCCGGGGCCCTCGTCCACAGCAGCGAGGTCAACCGCAGCGCACTGCGGCGGTGCGGGTTCACCATGCGCTACATCAGCACGAGTGTCCGGTTCAACCACGAGGGGGTGGGGCACAAGCACCAGATCTTCCTGGCCCGGGGCAAGGACCGCGCCGGCAACACGTACGGCGACCCGACCCGGGCGTACCCCGAGCTGGTGCAGACCCGGGGAATGGGTCAACGGTTCGTCGGCGCCGAGCGCTGACCGCCGGATCGGTACGACGATGCAGCTCACGATCACCACGGCCGGCCGGACGGTGACCATCGCCTGCGGCGCCCTGTTGCTGGACATGGACGGCACCCTTGTCGACTCCCAGGTCTGCGTGGAGCGCAAGTGGCGCGACTGGTGCCGCCGGCACGGCCTGGACGTCGACGAGCTGCTGCGCGTCTCGCACGGCCTCCAGTTGGCCGACACCGTCCGGTTGATGGCTCCCCACCTCGACCTGGCGGCGGAGGTGGCGGACCTGGCCCGGCGCGAGGAGCAGGACACCGACGGCCTCCGGCCGGTCGCCGGGGCAGCGCGGCTGTTGGCCGCGCTGCCCCCGCGGCGGTGGGCCGTGGTGACCTCGGCGTGGCACCGACTGGCCGAGATCCGACTCCGCCACCTGGGACTGCCGGCCCCCCGGGTGCTGGTCACCGCCGACGACACGGCCCACGGTAAGCCGGCCCCGGACGGCTACCTGATGGCGGCGGCGCGCCTGGGCTGCCCGCCGGCCGACTGCGTCGTGGTCGAGGACAGCCCGGCGGGCATCGAGTCGGGTCGCGCGGCAGGCATGCGGGTCATCGCGGTGGCCACCACCTTCGCCATTGAGGAGCTGGACGCACTGAAAGCCGACTGGGCCGTCGACGACCTGACCGGCGTCACAGTGCGCGATCCGGTCGCCGCCGGCTGACCCTGTGAGGGACCTCCAAGAGACAACTTCCGGCACCCAGATTCGCTGGGCGATGTCAGGGGTGTCGATTAGAATGTATGTACTAATCGGGTTCCTGACCTGGGAGGATGCCCATGACCGCGCCCGCCTCCACCCCCCTCACTCCCTACGCCACCCTGCTCGGCTTCACCCGCTACGTCGACCGCACCGGCCCGACCAAGGCGACCTTCGTCGGAGGGCTGCGCAAGCAGCGCGCGAGCCGGTCCGGCTTCAACCCGCACGGCCAGTTCGTCAAGGCACTCAAGGCCGACATCGCCTTCCACACCGGCGGCACGCACCTGACCGGGGTGGTCGACGTGGTCAAGCCACGGTGGCGCCCGCTCTACCAGGCGCTCGTTCCCGGCGCCACGGCCTGGCTGCACTCCCTCGGCGAGCCGGCCGCCGTCGACCTCGCCCAGACCCGCGACGCCCTGGCCATGCTGGGTGACCTACCCGTCAAGATCAACCCCCATTTCGGGGTACGCCACTCCGACGGTCGCGCCGAAGCCATCCGCCTGCACTTCGACGAGACTCCACCGAGCGAGGAGTCGGTGCTCGCCACCCTGCACCTGATGGCCCGACACATGGACGCGGTGCTCCCGCACGCCGAGCCGGTCCTGGTCGACGTCCGTCGCGGCCAGGCCCACCACATGCCCACCGACGCCAAGCCCGACCAGATCGAGCGATGGCTGTCCGGCGAAGCAGCCGCCTTCCGCGCCATCTGGTCCACCGCCGCCTAACCACCAATCCACCCACCCCTATTCACCGCCCAAGATCCGCGCACCTTCGGTGATACTGCTGCCTCCTGTCGCGAAGAGGCAGCAAGAACACCGAAGGTGCGCGGATCATGGCGTTCGGGCACCTATTGGGGTTATCCACAGGGACTGCAAGCGAGCACCTCCGTCGGTCAAGGTTTCGTCATGCCTGTTCCCCCTCGACGGCCGGCGAGTTTGCAGGGACGCGTGTTTCGCGGCTCCGACGTCGTCACCGAAGGCCTGCTCACTCGGACGGAGCTGCGAAGCGCGGCATGGCGCCCCCTGTTCCGAGACGTCTACGCGGATGCCGGGCTTGCGATCACTCATCGCGTTCGCTGCGCCGCCGTGGCGCAGTGGGTTCTGCCAGCAGGTGTGGTGGTCGCGGGTCGCAGTGCTGCGGCACTCTACGACGCGCCGTCGGTGGTCAGTCACGAGCCACTTGACGTGCTCGTGCCTACCGGTCAGCGGTTCGGTCCGGTCAAGGGGCTCATCGTGCACCGCGGCGAGTTTGCTGCGACCGACATCACGCTACGTCACGGCATTCCGCTGACCACGCCAACCCGCACCTGCCGGGATCTGGCCCAATGGCTGCCAACCGAGGAAGCTGTCGCGATCGTGGATCGCCTCGCCCACCACCGACTGGTGGCGATCCCTGAGCTACGTGCATCGATCAGGCCCCGGGTCGGCAAGCGGGGCTGGAAACGGATGACGCAGGTCGCCGAGCTGGCCGACGCGGGCGCGGAATCCGCCCCGGAGTCGCGGTTGCGGGTGCGGATCGTGCTCGCCGGAGTGCCGGTTCCCGTGACCCAGTTCGTCGTCGAACGCGACGGGAGGTTCGTGGCCCGACTCGATCTTGCGTGGCCACGCCTCAAGGTCGCCGTCGAGTACGACGGCTTGTGGCACGACGACCCCGAGCAGTTCCACCGGGACCGACGCCGCCTCAACCGCCTACTGGGTGAGGACTGGCTTGTCCTCCACGTCACCGCGAAGCGATTCCGTGAGGATTTCGACGGCTTCCTGGCCGAACTTCGTCAAGCCCTGAGGTCCCGCTCCCGCTGAGCACCCCAGACAGGCAAGATCCGCGCAACTTCAGGGATTCTGCTGCCTCGCCAGCAATTGAGGCAGCAGTTTCCCCGAACTTGCGCGGATCTTGGAGCCCGCGGGAGGCCCGGAGGGCCCGGAGGGGCACGGGGCGGGCGTGGCTCAGGCGGCCGGGATGTACTTGGCCAGGTCGTCGAGGATCTTGTTGGCGGCGCCGACGCCGATGCCGGTCATCCAGACCTCGTCGGAGACGGGGTACGCCTTGCCGGCCTTGACGGCGTTGAGGCCCTTCCACAGAGTCCCGCCGGTGACCTTGCTCTGCTCGGCTGCGGCCTTGTCGCCGTACGCGGTCACGAAGATGACGTCGCCGTCGACCTCGTTGACGCGCTCGGGGCTGACCAGGTCGAAGCGCTTGTCCTCCTTGTTGGCGAGCAACTGCCGCTCGGGGCGGCCGAGGCCGGTGTCGCCGATGACGATGCCGGAGAACGAGTCCGGGCCGTACACCCGGATGTTGCCCGGGATGAACCGCACGATCGACACCTTGCGGGCGGCGGCGTCGCCGAGGGTCGCGCCGAAGTCCTTGGCCCGCTTCTCGTACGCGCCGAGCAGGTCCTTGGCCTGCTGCTCACGGCCGAGTGCCTTGCCGTCCAGGAGGAGGTTCTCCTTCCAGGTGATGCCCACCTTGTCGGTGAACACCGTCGGCGCGATGGCGGCCAGCTCGTCGTAGAACTTCTCCTGGCGGAACTTGCTGCCGAGGATGAGGTCCGGCTTCAGCGCGTTGATCGCCTCCAGGTCGGGCTCGGTGAGCACTCCGACCTCCTTGATGCTGGCGAGCTTGTCCGCGCCGAAGTACGTGGGCCAGCTCTTGGCCTCACCGGCAGTGGCGGCGCCGACCGGGGTGACGCCCAACGAGAGCGCCGTGTCGATCTTGTCGGTGTCGAGCACGACGACGCGCTTGGGCTCGGCCGGGACCTTGGTGGTGCCCATGGCGTGGGTGATCTCCCGGGTCTCCCCGGCGGTGGAGCCGGCGACCGGGTCGCTCTCACCGCAGGCGGTGAGTCCGACGCCGAGGGCGGCGGCCGCGGCGAGAGCGGCGACGAGACGACGCATCAGAGTCCTTTCGAGGGGTACGAGTCGGCGAGCGGGGTGGCCGCGTCACCGTTGGTGGATCGAGCGTCCGGTACGGACGCCGTCGACGAGTCACGGTCTCCCGCGCCAGCGGACGCGCCAATCGAGCCGCCGGTGTACGCGGGCACCACCAGCGGTGCGCCGGTCACCGGGCAGGGCACGACCACGCAGGCCAACCCGAAGACGTCACGCACCAGGTCGGCGGTGAGGATCTCCCGGGGCGGTCCGGCGGCCACCACGGCGCCGGCGCGCATCGCGACGAGGTGGTCGGCGTAGCGGGCGGCCTGGTTCAGGTCGTGCAGCACAGCGACGACGGTGCGGCCCCGCTCGACGCGCAGCCGGTGCAGCAGGTCCAGTACCTCCACCTGGTGGGCCAGGTCGAGGAAGGTGGTCGGCTCGTCCAGCAGCAGGGCGTCGGTGTCCTGGGCGAGCGTCATGGCGATCCAGACGCGTTGCCGCTGACCGCCGGAGAGGCTGTCCACCGGCCGGTCGGCCAGGTCGCTCACGTCGGCCAGGACCATCGCCTGGTCGACCGCCGCGCCGTCCTCCGACGACCACTGCCGCCACCAGCGCTGGTAGGGCTGCCGGCCGCGCCCGACCAGGTCCGCCACTGTGACGCCCTCGGGCACCAGCGGGCTCTGCGGCAGGACGCCGAGGCGACGGGCCACCTCCCGGGTCGGCAGGTCGCGGATCGCGGTGCCGTCCAGCAGCACCGTGCCCCGGCGCGGGTTGAGCAGCCGGGCCATCGTGCGCAGCAGGGTGGACTTGCCGCACGCGTTCGGGCCGACGATCACAGTGAACGCGTCGGTCGGCAGGTCCAGGTCGAGCCCGTCGAGCACCGTCCGCTCGTCGTAGCCGGCGACCAGGTCGCGGGTGGAGAGCATCACACGACTCCTTGAGGCGTCACGACGACCGCCGCCGGCCGCGCAGCAACAGGAAGATCAGGTACGGGCCGCCGATCGCGGCGGTCAGCACACCGGCGGGCAGTTGGGTGGGTGCGAACAGGCGTCGGCCGGCCAGGTCGGCCAGCACCAGCAGCAACGCGCCGAGCAGCGCGGCGCAGACCAGCGGTGGTCGTTCGGCGCGTACCAACCGGCGGGCCACCTGGGGGGCGACCAGGGCCACGAAGTCGACGGCGCCGACCTGGGCGGTGACCATCGCGGCGACGAGTACGCCGGTGCCGGCCAGGCCAATCCGGCGGGCCACCGGGCGCAGTCCGACCCCCCGGGCGGTGTCGTCGTCCAGGGCGGTGCTGTTCAACGCCCAGCCGGCCCAGGCGAGCACCGGCAGCAGCACCAGCAGCGTGCCGGCGATCCAGGCCGCCTCGGTCCAGCCCTTGCCGGCCAGGGTGCCGATCAGCCAGATCTGCGCGCGGAGACCGTCGATCGGATCGGCGGTGAGCATGACGACCTCGGTGAGCGCCCGGAAGGCGAACGCGACCGCCACCCCGGCGAGCACGAACCGTTGTGCGGCCAGCCCGTGCCGGGCACCGAGGGCGAACAGCACCGCCGCCGCGAGCAACCCGCCCACCAGCGCGGTGGGTGCGACCAGCACCGCTGCCATTCCGCTGGTCAGGGCCACCGTCGCGGCGAGGCCGGCACCCTGGGTGATGCCGATGACGTCCGGGCTGGCGAGTGGGTTACGGGCCACGCTCTGGATGAGCGTGCCAGCCACACCGAAGGCCGCGCCAGCCGCCGCGGCCAGCACGACCCGGGGCAGCCGAAGGTCAAAGACCACGAGGTCGTACGGCGTGCCGGCCCCGGAGAGGGCACGCAGCACGTCGGCCGGTGCGACGTACGGGGTGCCCAGCGAGAGGCTGAGCACGACGGCCAGCAGGAGGAGCACTGTCAGCACGGCGGCCACCAGCACCGCCCGGCGGCGGATCAGCAGACTGACCGGACCGATCCGCAGCAGCGACCGCCCGGCCAGCCGGGCCTGCCCGGCTGGCCCTGCCGAGGTGACGGTCATGCGGTCACCACCCGGGCGCGGCGGACCAGCACGGCCAGCAGCGGCGCGCCGATCAGGGCGGTGACGATCCCGGCCGGTATCTCGCCGGGTGGAGCGACGACCCGGCCGATGATGTCGGCGCCGAGCAGCAGCGCGGGCCCGAGCAGGGCGGAGACGGCGAGGGTCCAGCGGTGGTCCGCGCCGACCAGTGCGCGGGCGAGGTGCGGCACCGCCAACCCGACGAAGGCGACCGGTCCGGCGGCGGCGACCGCGGCCCCGGTCAGCAGCACGGCGGCGATGCCACCGCCGAGGCGGACCAGGCCGATCCGGTGGCCGAGGCCTCGGGCGACGTCGTCGCCGAGGGCCAGCGCGTCCAGACCTCGGGCCACCAGGGCGGCCAGCACCAGCCCGGCGAGGACGAAGGGCAGCACCTGCGCGGTGACTGACAGGTCCCGGCCGGACAGCCCGCCGACCACCCAGAACCGGTACTCCTCGAAGGTGCGGGCGTCGATGCTGAGCAGCGCGTACACCCCGGAGGCGAGACTGGCGTCGAGCGCCGCGCCGACCAGCGCGAGGGTGACCGGGCTGGCGCCTTCGCGGGCCCGGGTGGCGATGGCGAAGACCAGCAGCCCGGCGACGAGTGCCCCGACGATGCCGAACCAGACGTACCCGGCGAGCGTGCTGATGCCGAAGACGGAGATGGCGAGGACCACGCCGAACGACGCGCCGGCGCTGATGCCGAGGATGCGGGGCTCGGCGAGGGGGTTGCGGGTGAGCGCCTGGAACAGCACGCCGGCGACGGCGAGCGCGAGCCCGACGGCGAGGCCGAGGGCGGTACGCGGCATCCGCAGCTCACGGACGATGGTGCTGGCGTCTCCACCGTCCGGTGCGACGAGGGCGTGCCAGACCTGGTCGATGCCGAGTTGCCGACTGCCGAACGCGAAACTGGCCAGCACGGTGAGCAACAGGACCAGCGCGGCCCCGGCGGTGACGGCCACCCGACGCCCGGTACGAGTGCTGGCCCGACTCCGGGTCGGCCGGCTGGCGAGGGCGGTCACGAATCTCCTGCACGATCGGGCTTAGGTTCGCCTAACCTTAGCCGACCTGCGGAAAGGGACCTAACCGGTAGGTGTCGATGCCGATCCGGGCCCGACCGGCGCGCTCGCCACGCCACCGTCGCCCGCCGCCGCGGCACCGCGCGGCAGCACGTTCAGCGGTCGCATCATCTCGTTGTCCTCGTGCTCGAGGAGGTGACAGTGCCAGGCGTACCGGCCGGGCCGGTCGAAGCGCGCCTTGATCCGGGTCACCTCCCACGGGTACGCGAGCGCCGTGTCCATCCACCCCCGGTCCCCCGGTTCGGGTCGTACGCTGCCCGAGTGCCCACGGCCGAGCAGCTCGAACTGGACCTGGTGCAGGTGGACCGGGTGTACGTGCCGGGTGAAGTTGCGCACCTCCCAGACCTCGGTGTCGCCGAGGATGGGCTGCTCGGTCGGCGGATCGCTCCAGCGCAGCGGTAGGCCGCGGCCGCGCTCGTCGAGGACGCCGAGCAGCATGATCGTTGACTCGCCGGATCTCCGCTCGTTGAGCGACAGCCGGCGTACGCGCTGGGCGGGGCCGAGCCTGGGGTGCGACGGCAGTCGCAGCTGCTCAGGCGGCACGCTCGGGTCCACGCCGGTGGCGTCGGTGACCACGAAGCGCAGCACCTGACCTGTGGTCCGCGGGTCGGCCGGGGCGAAGTCCACACCGGGTCGGCCGCCGCCGTACATCCCGTCGGGGCCCTCGTTGACGAGGTACAGCTCGGTCCCGGCCGGTACGTCGGTGAAGTCGACGATCGCGTCGACCCGCTGGGCGGGGCCGAGCGCCACGCGTTCGTGCGGCACCGGCTCCGGGAGGAGACCGCCGTCGCTGCCGATCTGCCAGACCGGCAGCACCGGGCGGGCTGGCCGCGCGGTGGCGTTCGCGGTCACGCTGAGCAGCAGGAAGCGGCTGTTGCAGCCGTTGAGCAACCGGAACCGGTACCGCCGTCGCTGCACGGTGAGCGTGGGCCAGGTACGGCCGTTGACCACCATGGTGGAGCCGGAGAACCCGGGCACCCAGACCGGCCCGTCGGGGTGCGACGAGTAGCCGCCGGGATAGAAGAGGTCGCCGTCGGCGGTGAAGCTGCGGTCCTGGATCATCAGCGGAATGTCGTGGTACGCGGTGTTCGGCGGGTCGTCGCGCTCCGGCGCCGGGCCGGGCAGCGCCCCGTCGGGCAGGTCGTCCCCGCCGAGCAGGTAGAACCCGGCCGGCCCGGCGTAGACGTTCTCGCGGGTGAGCCCCAGCGTGTGGTCGTGGTACCAGAGGGTGCAGGGCCGCTGGTCGTTGTCGTACTCGAAGGTCGCCGAGCCCGGGGCCCAGCGCAGGCCGTACCGCTCGGCGAACCGGGACCGGAACTCGGCGTACGCGCCGCCGGTCAGGGCGAAGTCGGGAGGCACGTCGCGGGCCGCCGGCAGGTACCACGCCTCGGAATGCCCGTCGCTTTCCTGCGCGCTGTGCGCGCCGTGCAGGTGCACCACCTGCGGCACCGGCCCCCGGTACCCCTGCGGGCTGCCGTCTGGGCGTCCGTGGCGGTCCCGGTGCGCGACGCCGCCGGCGGGGTTGGCCCAGTGCAGTGTGGGGTCCACCGGCAGCAGGTGCGGCAGGTGGTCGCCCCGATCGTCGACGAGCTGGTTGACCCAGGTCACCCGCACGGGTCGACCCACCCGCGCCATGATCGTGGGCGCCGGACAACCGAAGCTGCCGGCGTGCGCGGTGGAGCCGTAACCCCACACGGTGGTACGCGGCCAGGGGCGCGGCAGGATCTGCTGGCGGAACTCTCGGACCGCGATCACGTACTCGTCCCGCTCGGGCCCGGTCGCCACCGCCGGCATGGCCGGTGGGATCCGCAGTGGCGCGACGTACTTCGGGATGTCCCCGGCGTCCAGCGGCGCCACCGCGGCCAGCGCCCGCCCCGATGCCGCCCAGCCCGCCGGAACCAGAGCCACCGCACCGCCGGCGGCACCCGCCGCGAGCACCTGTCGCCTGCTGACCATGCCGCGCCTCCCATCGCCTTCTCCCCAGAAAGAGAATGAGTTTCGCGGACGATCACAGGACGGACAGATGGCGGTTGACACCCATAAGAGGGACATTCGCGTCATAGGGTGTGAGCATGCGATTCGACCAGCACACGGTCGTGCTCCTGGTCCGACCGTCGGATCCGCCGGAGCTGCCGCAGGACGCGATCGATCGGCTGCAGCACGCACACCTGGCCCACCAGGCGGGCCTCGTGGAGCAGGGGTTGGTGCTCGCCGCCGGCCCGTTTCTGCACGGCGACGACGAGCACCTCCGTGGATTCGTCGTGCTGTCCATCGCGCCGGACGAGGCGCGCGCCCTCTACGCCAACGACCCGGCCGTGCGGGCCGGCCGCCTGCTCGCGCAGGTCACCACGTGGCTGCTTCCGGAGGGCAACCTGCGGTTCGAGGGCGTGCCGGTGCCTCGGTCGATGATGGAGGCGGCCTCCGGCGACTGATGCCGGAGCGGGTCAGCCGGCCGTGCCGTTCCCGGCCGCTGTCGCCAGGTCCGCCAGCGGGACCACCCGCAGGTCGTCCACCGGGCCGATGATCACCCGCAGTGCCGGGAAGTAGTCCCGCAGGACCCGCACACACCTGTCACAGGGCGCGGTCACCTCGCGGCCCCGGTCGGCGACCGTGACGATCGTCTCCAGTTCGGTGATTCCCTGCGTGGCGGCCGTGCCGATGACCACCAGCTCGGCGCAGACACCTCCGGTCGCGTGCTGGACGTTCACCCCGGTGAAGACCCGTCCGTCGGCGTTCCGGGCGGCCGAGGCGACGGTGTGGTGCTGGCTGCGACACCGCAGCTTGGCGACCGCCGTGGCGGCCTGCACCAACGCACGGTCGGTGTCCCGCATGTCCATTCGGCTCCCCCAGCGCTCGACGTCGGCCGCCAACTCTAGGGCCCGCTCCTGGCTGTCCGGGGACGGGAGGTGACAGTCGGAGAGCCGGCAGCGCGGTAACCCAGGGGCGGTGCGCCGTCGGGCTGCCTATCCTTGGGCACGACATGCAGAATCCAACCGCCTCCGTCGCGACCGACCCGGTCCGCGAGCTGCACCGCCGCCTCACCCCTCTGATGTTCCGCGACCAGCGCCGGCTCCAGCGGCGCCTCGACGGTGCCCGCAAGCTGCGCGACCCGCAGCGCCGGGAAGCGGCCCTCGCTGAGATCACCGCCGAGGTGGCCCGGGCCGAGCAGCGGCTCGCCACCCGACGAGCGGCGGTGCCCGTGATCACGTACCCGGCGGGGTTGCCGGTCAGTGAGCGCAAGGACGACATCGCCGCCGCGATCCGCGATCACCAGGTGGTGATCGTGGCCGGCGAGACCGGCTCCGGCAAGACGACCCAGCTCCCGAAGATCTGCCTGGAGCTGGGGCGCGGGGTGCACGGCCTGATCGGGCACACCCAGCCCCGGCGGCTGGCCGCCCGGACGGTGGCCGACCGGATCGCCGACGAGCTGGGCACCGAGCTGGGTGACGTGGTCGGCTACAAGGTGCGCTTCACCGACCAGGTCAGCGAACGCAGCCTGGTGAAGCTGATGACCGACGGCATCCTGCTGGCCGAGTTGCAGACCGACCGGATGCTGCGCCAGTACGACACGTTGATCATCGACGAGGCGCACGAGCGCAGCCTCAACATCGACTTCATCCTCGGGTACCTGCGGGAGCTGCTGCCCCGCCGCCCCGACCTCAAGGTGATCATCACCTCGGCGACCATCGAGACCGACCGGTTCGCCCGGCACTTCGTCGGGCCGCCCACCGCCGACGAGCCGGAGGGCGTACCGGCGCCGGTAGTCGAGGTCTCCGGGCGCACCTACCCGGTGGAGGTTCGCTACCGCCCGCTGCTGGAGGTCGCCGAGGGCGAGGAGGACGGTGACGGCGACGAGGAGAACGTCCGCGACCAGATCCAGGCGATCGGCGACGCCGTCGAGGAGCTGGCCGCCGAGGGGCCCGGCGACATCCTGGTCTTCCTCAGCGGCGAGCGGGAGATCCGGGACACCGCCGACGCGCTGGGCAAGCTGGTGCAGAAGAAGCGGTCGCTGCTCGGCACCGAGATCCTGCCGCTGTACGCCCGGCTGTCCTCCGCCGAACAGCACCGCGTCTTCGCCGCGCACAGCTCACGCCGGGTGGTGCTCGCCACCAACGTCGCGGAGACCTCGCTGACAGTGCCCGGCATCAAGTACGTGGTGGACCCGGGCACCGCCCGCATCTCCCGCTACTCCAGCCGGCTCAAGGTGCAGCGGCTGCCCATCGAGCCGATCTCGCAGGCGTCGGCCAACCAGCGCAAGGGCCGCTGCGGCCGTACGTCGGACGGCATCTGCATCCGCCTGTACGACGAGCAGGACTTCCTGTCCCGACCCGAGTTCACCGACCCGGAGATCCTGCGGACCAACCTGGCGTCGGTCATCCTCCAGATGACCGCGATCGGGCTCGGCGACCTCGCCGCGTTCCCGTTCATCGACCCGCCGGACAAGCGCAACATCACCGACGGCGTCAACCTGCTGCACGAGCTCGGCGCGTTGGACCCGACCGAGGCCGACCCGGCGAAGCGGCTCACCGCGCTCGGCCGACGCCTGGCTCAGCTCCCGGTCGACCCCCGTCTCGCCCGGATGGTGGTCGAGGGCGAACGCAACGGCTGCGCCACCGAGGTGTTGGTGATCGCCGCCGCGCTCTCCATCCAGGACCCGCGCGAACGGCCGGCGGAGAAGCAGGCCCAGGCCGACCAGGCGCACGCCCGGTTCGCCGACAAGGAGTCCGACTTCGTCGCCTACCTCAACCTGTGGCGCTACCTGCGGGAGCAGCAGCGAGAGCTGTCGTCCAGCGCGTTCCGCCGGATGTGCAAGGCGGAGTACCTGAACTACCTGCGGGTCCGCGAGTGGCAGGACATCGTCGGCCAACTGCGGCAGGTGCTGCGTACCCCGGCCGAAGGTGACCGGCGCGGTGGGCGGCCGGCGCGCGACGCCTCGGACGACGCGGACGCCGGCCGGGGTCGCCGGGGTGGCACGGACCTGCCGGAAGAGATCGACACCCCGAAGGTGCACCAGTCGCTGCTGCCCGGCCTGCTGTCGCACATCGGGCTCAAGGACGCCCAGAAGCACGAGTACCTGGGCGCGCGGGGCGCGAAGTTCGCCGTCTTCCCCGGCTCGGCGCTGTTCAAGAAGCCGCCGCGCTGGGTGATGGCCGCCGAGCTGGTGGAGACCTCCCGGCTCTGGGGTCGCATCGCCGGCCGCGTCGAGCCGGAGTGGGTCGAGCCGCTGGCGCAGCACCTGGTCAAGCGCAGCTACAGCGAGCCGCACTGGGAGAAGAAGCAGGCCGCGGTGATGGCCTACGAGAAGGTCACCCTGTACGGCGTCCCGCTGGTCAGCTCCCGCAAGGTCAACTTCGGGCGGATCGACCCGGCGTTGAGCCGGGAGCTGTTCATCAGGCACGCCCTCGTCGAGGGCGACTGGCAGACCCACCACCAGTTCTGGGCGGACAACAAGCGGCTGCTCGCCGAGATCGAGGAGCTGGAGAGTCGGGCTCGACGCCGCGACATCCTGGTCGACGACGAGACCATCTTCGGCTTCTACGACCAGCGGATCCCGGCCGACGTGTCCTCCGGCCGGCACTTCGACAGCTGGTGGAAGAAGACCCGCCGCGAGCAGCCCGACCTGCTCACCTTCACCCGCGACCTGCTGGTCAACGACGGTCGCCCGGGGGTGGACGAGGGCGACTACCCGGACGAGTGGCTGACGCAGGGGGTGAGCCTGCCGCTGACGTACCGCTTCGAGCCGGGCACACCGGATGACGGCGTCACCGTCGACATCCCCCTGCCGCTGCTCAACCAGGTGCCGGCGGAGAGCTTCGACTGGCAGGTGCCGGGGCTGCGCGAGGAGACGGTGATCGCGCTGATCCGCTCGCTGCCCAAGGCGATCCGCCGCAACTTCGTCCCGGTGCCGGACTACGCCCGCGCCGCTCTGGCGGCGATCACCCCGGGCGAGGAGCCGCTGCTGGACGCGCTGACCCGGCAACTGCGCCGGATGACAGGTGTCACAGTGCCTCGCGACGCCTGGGAGCCGGGCAAGCTCCCCGCGCACCTGCGGGTGACCTTCCGGGTGCTCGACGCCGACGAGAAGCCGGTCGCCGAGGGCAAGGACCTGCCGGCCCTGCAACGTCAACTCCGCCAGGAGGTACGCCAGGTGGTGGCGGCCGCCGCCCCGGAGGTGGCCCGTACCGGGCTGCGCGAGTGGAGCATCGGCACCCTGCCACGGACCATCGAGCAGGTCCGTGCCGGCTACGCGGTGACCGCGTACCCGGCGCTCGTCGACGAGGGCGCGACGGTCGGGGTGAAGGTGTTCGACTCCCCCGCCGAGGCGGAGGCGGCGCACTGGGCCGGCACCCGTCGGCTGCTGCGCCTCACCGTGCCGTCCCCGGCGCGGTTCCTTCAGGGCCGGCTGGACAACGCGGCGAAGCTGGCGCTGAGCCGCAACCCGCACGGCGGCGTGCAGGAGCTGATCGAGGACGCGGCCGGCGCGGCCATCGACCGGCTGATCGGCGCGGCGGGCGGCCCGGCGTGGGACGCCGGCGGCTTCGCGGCGCTGCGCGAGAAGGTCCGCGCCGACCTGGTCGACACAGTGGTCGAGGTGATGGACCGGGTTCGCAAGGTCCTCGCCGCCGCCTACGCCGTCGAGCAGCGCCTCGGCGCCACCCGCAACCTCGCGGTGGTGGCCGCCCTGGCCGACATCCGCAGCCAGCTCGCCGGGCTGGTGCACGCCGGGTTCATCACCGAAACGGGGTACGCGCGGCTGCCCGACCTGCTGCGCTACCTCAGCGCCATCGAGCGCCGGATGGAGCGGCTGGGCGGCAACCCGCAGCGTGACCGCCAGCAGCAGGACCGCATCGCGACGGTGCAGAAGGAGTACGCGGACCTGCTCGCCAACCTGCCGCCGGCCCGCCGGCAGGAGACCGCCGTCCGGCAGATCCGCTGGATGATCGAGGAGTTGCGGGTGAACGTCTTCGCCCAGGCGCTGGGCACTCCGTACCCCGTCTCGGAGCAACGGATCTACCGCGCGATGGACGACGCGGAGGGTCGCTGACGAGCCCGGCCGGGCTGCCGCTTCGCGGCGGCGGCGGCCGGCGGGTCGGGTCTCGTCAGGTCAGTGGCTCGACGCCGGGCGGCAGCTCGCCCCGCTCGATCGCGGACTGGATGTAGTCGAGCAGGATCCGCCGGAGTTCCCGCCCCGCGTGGGTGGGCACGATGTCGCGGCGGCGGGCCACCGCGATGGTCCGCCGCACCCCCGGCGGTGCGAGCGGGGTGATCCGCACGCCCGGTCGGCGGGCCAGCACGATGCCCGGCACCAGCGCGATGCCGAGCCCCGCCTCGACGAAGCTGAGCACGGCGTCCATCTCGCCACCGTCCACCGCGAAGCTCGGTTCGAACCCCGCCTCGCGACACGCCTGGATGGTGGCGTCGCGCAGGTCGTAGCCCTCGCGGAACATGACCATCGGCAGGTCGCGCAGGTCGGTGATGCGCAGCTCGCCGGTCGCCGAGGCGGTCGGCACCTCGTCCACCGAGGCCACCACCAGGCTCTCCCGCAGGATCGGGTCGACCCGCAGCCCGGGGTCGGCGCCCTGCGCCGGCATGATGATCAACGCCAGGTCGAGATCGCCGCGGAGCAGGTCCCGCACCAGGTCCTGGGAACCGCCCTCCTCCACCCGCAGGTCGATGGTGGGGTGCGCGTCGCGGAACCGGCGTAGCACCGGCGGGGCGAGCGAGGTGGCCAGACTCGGGGTGGCCCCGAGCCGGACGCGACCCCGACGGAGCCCGACCAGCTCCTGCACCTCCCGGGTCGCGGTCTCCACGTCGGCGAGGATCCGGGTGGCCAGGGGCAACAGCACCTCACCCGCCGCGGTGAGGGCGATGTTGCCCCTTACCCGCTCGAACAGCGGCGCCCCGAGGTCGGCCTCCAGAGCGTGAATTTGCTTACTGAGAGAAGGCTGAGTGATGCCCACGATGTCGGCGGCTTGGGTGAAATGTCGTACTTCGGCCACCGCGACGAAGTACCGAAGCTGATGGAGCTGCATCTACATAGCTTACGGCTATCAACACTACGAGTTTGATGCATTGGACGACTGATCAAAGTGCTCCTAGCGTCGGACTCGTGGTAATGACGAAAACTCGGTCGCCCATCCGCTCCAACGTCGGCCTCAAGGCCGTCATGGCGGTGACGGGCATCCTGCTGGCGCTGTTCCTCATCGCCCACATGCTCGGGAACCTCAAGGTGTTCACGGGGGAGACCTCGTTCGACCACTACGCGCACTGGCTGCGCGACATCGGCAAGCCACTGCTGCCCGGCGTCTGGTTCCTGTGGATCCTGCGCACCGTGCTGGTCGTGGCGGTCGTCGCCCACATCGTCGCCGCCACCGTGCTGGCTCGGCGCGCCCGCGCCGCCCGCCCGGTCAAGTACGCCCACCGCAAGAAGGTCAACGGCAGCTACGCGGCCCGCACGATGCGCTGGGGTGGCGTGATCATCCTGCTCTTCGTGATCTACCACCTGCTGGACCTGACCACCGGCACGCTCAACCCGGTCGGAAACGAGAGCAAGCCGTACGGCAACGTCGTCGCCGACTTCGCGCCGGAACGCTGGTACGTCACGCTCTTCTACACGCTCGCCATCGTCACGGTGGGCTTCCACCTGCGCCACGGCGCGTTCAGCGCGTTCCGCAGCCTCGGCCAGCAGACGCCGCGCGGCGAGCGTCGGGCCCGCGTCGCGGCTCTGGTCTTCGCCGTGCTGCTCTGCGCCGGGTACCTGGTGGTCCCGTTCGCCGTACTCACCGGATTGGTGTCCTGACATGGAACTCTTCACCGAGGGCGACCCGATCGCCGACACCAAGGCACCCGCCGGCCCGGTCGAGAAGCGCTGGGAGACCCGGCGCTTCGAGGCCAAGCTGGTCAACCCGGCCAACCGCCGCAAGATGACGGTGATCGTGGTCGGCACCGGTCTCGCCGGCGGATCCGCCGCGGCGACCCTCGCCGAGCAGGGCTACCACGTCAAGTCCTACTGCTACCAGGACAGCCCACGCCGGGCACACTCCATCGCGGCGCAGGGCGGCATCAACGCGGCGAAGAACTACCGCAACGACGGCGACTCCGTGCACCGGCTGTTCTACGACACCGTCAAGGGCGGCGACTTCCGCTCCCGCGAGTCGAACGTGCACCGCCTCGCCGAGGTCTCGGTCAACATCATCGACCAGTGCGTCGCCCAGGGTGTGCCGTTCGCCCGCGAGTACGGCGGCCTGCTGGACACCCGCTCCTTCGGCGGCGCCCAGGTGCAGCGCACCTTCTACGCCCGGGGGCAGACGGGCCAGCAGCTGCTGCTCGGCGCGTACCAGGCGCTGGAGCGGCAGATCGGCCTGGGCAACGTGGAGATGAACACCCGGCACGAGATGCTGGAGCTGGTCCTCGTCGACGGCAAGGCCCGCGGCATCGTCGTCCGGGACATGGTCACCGGCGAGATCAGCACCGAGATGGCCGACGCCGTCGTGCTCGCCTCCGGCGGCTACGGCAACGTCTTCTACCTCTCCACCAACGCCAAGGGCTGCAACGTCACCGCCACCTGGCGGGCACACCGCAAGGGCGCGTACTTCGCCAACCCCTGCTACACGCAGATCCACCCGACCTGCATCCCGGTCTCCGGCGACCACCAGTCGAAGTTGACCCTGATGAGCGAGTCGCTGCGCAACGACGGCCGGGTCTGGGTGCCGAAGGCCAAGGGCGACGACCGCAGCCCGAAGGACATTCCGGAGGACGAGCGGGACTACTACCTGGAGCGGATCTACCCCTCCTTCGGCAACCTGGTCCCCCGCGACATCGCCTCCCGCGCCGCCAAGAACGTGTGCGACGAGGGCCGCGGCGTCGGTCCGACCAAGCTCGGCGTCTACCTCGACTTCGCCGACGCGATCAACCGGCTGGGCCGCAAGGCCATCGAGGCCAAGTACGGCAACCTCTTCGAGATGTACGAGCGGATCACCGGCGAGGACCCGTACGAGGTGCCGATGCGGATCTACCCCGCCGTGCACTACACGATGGGCGGCCTGTGGGTCGACTACGACCTCCAGTCGAACATCCCTGGCCTGTTCGTGATCGGTGAGGCGAACTTCTCCGACCACGGCGCGAACCGGCTCGGCGCCTCGGCGCTGATGCAGGGCCTCGCCGACGGTTACTTCGTCCTGCCCACCACCATCGCCAACTACCTGGCCTCCGGCGGGCTGGACAAGGTCGACGCCAGCCACCCGGCGGCGATCGAGGCCCGCACCGACGTCGAGGACCGGATTCGGCGGCTCCTGGCCGTCAACGGGGACCGGACCGTGGACTCGTTCCACCGCGAGCTGGGCCAGATCATGTGGGAACACTGCGGCATGGAGCGCAGCGAGGCCGGGCTGCGCAAGGCGATCGGCGAGATCCGCGACCTGCGCGAGGCGTTCTGGCAGCGGGTCAAGGTGTCCGGCACCGGCGAGGAACTCAACCAGTCGCTGGAGAAGGCCGGCCGCGTCGCCGACTTCTTCGAACTGGCCGAGCTGATGTGCATCGACGCCCTGCACCGCGAGGAGTCCTGCGGCGGCCACTTCCGGGCCGAGCACCAGACCCCCGACGGTGAGGCGCAGCGCGACGACGACCGGTTCGCGTACGTGGCGGCCTGGGAGTTCACCGCCGACGGCGAACCCTCGGTGCTGCACAAGGAAGACCTGACATTCGAGTACGTCCACCCCACGCAGCGGAGCTACAAGTGAACCTGACCCTGCGCATCTGGCGCCAGAAGGGCCCTGAGGACAAGGGTCGGATGGTGACCTACCCGGTCGACGACGTGTCCCCGGACATGTCGTTCCTGGAGATGCTCGACGTGCTCAACGAGCGGCTGATCCTCGCCGGCGAGGACCCGGTGGCGTTCGACCACGACTGCCGTGAGGGCATCTGCGGCATGTGCGGCCTGATGATCAACGGTGACGCGCACGGGCCGCAGCGCGGCACCACGGCGTGCCAGCTGCACATGCGCCAGTTCAAGGACGGCGAGACGATCGACATCGAGCCGTGGCGGGCCAGCGCCTTCCCGGTCGTCAAGGACCTGGTCGTCAACCGCAGCGCCTTCGACAAGATCATCGCGGCGGGCGGTTACGTCACCGCGCCGACCGGCAGCGCGCCCGAGGCCCACTCCACCCCGGTGGCCAAGGCCAACGCCGACGCCGCTTTCGAATCGGCCGCCTGCATCGGCTGCGGCGCCTGCGTGGCAGCCTGCCCGAACGGCTCCGGCATGCTCTTCACCGCCGCCAAGCTCACCCAGCTCTCGCTGCTGCCGCAGGGCCAGCCGGAGCGGTACACCCGGGTGATCGGCATGGTCGACGCGCACGACGAGGCCGGCTTCGGCGGCTGCACCAACGCGGGTGAGTGCACCCCGGCCTGCCCGAAGGGCATCCCGCTCAACACCATCGGCCGGCTCAACCGCGACTACCTCACGGCCACCGCCAAGGGCGGAGCCGACAACACCCCCGGCTCCTGAGCCTCACCAGACCGCCGTATCCCGGGCCTCTTCCGGGGTACGGCGGTCTGCTGTTCGGCCCTCGCGGGGACGGCGTCGTCCTGATCGACTCCACCTCGCCGACCTGGGGGTGTCCGGCGGCGGTGATGCCGCCACATCGGCGACCTGGAGTCGATCACGCAGACAGCCCTCGCAGTCCGGTTCAAGCGCTCGACGCCGGGTAGCAGTCCCTTGACACGGCGTTGAGAGGGGACGAGGGACATGAAGGCACTGACCTGGCAGGGCAAGCGGGACGTACGGGTCGAGGAGGTGCCGGACCCTCGGATCGAGGCACCGACCGACGCCATCGTGAAGATCACCTCGACGGCGATCTGCGGCTCCGACCTGCATCTGTACGAGGTGCTCGGGCCGTACCTGAAGCCTGGTGACGTGCTGGGCCACGAGCCCATGGGCATCGTCGAGGAGGTCGGGTCGGAGGTGACCGGGCTCAAGCCGGGCGACCGGGTGGTGGTGCCGTTCAACATCGCCTGCGGGAGGTGCTGGATGTGCGAACGCCAGCTCTACGCCCAGTGCGAGACCACCCAGGTGACCAGCGAGGGCAAGGGCGCGGCCCTGTTCGGCTACACGTCGCTCTACGGCTCTGTGCCGGGCGGGCAGGCCGAGTACCTGCGCGTGCCGCAGGCCCAGTTCGGGCCGATCAAGGTTCCGGAGACCGGCGCGGACGAGCGCTACCTGTACCTGTCCGACATCCTGCCGACCGCCTGGCAGGCGGTGAAGTACGCGGACACTCCGCCCGGCGGCACCCTGGCCGTCTTCGGGCTCGGCCCGGTGGGGCAGTTCTGCGCACGGATCGGTCGTCATCTGGGCGCCGGCCGGGTGATCGGGTTGGACCTGGTGCCGGAGCGGTTGGAGTTGGCGCGTCGGCACGGCATCGAGGTGCTGGACGTCCGCGAGTTGTCCGACGTGGCGGGCGCGCTGATCGACCTGGTGGACGGGCGGGGCCCGGACGCGGTGATCGACGCGGTCGGGATGGAGGCGCACGGTTCGCCGGTGGGCAAGCTGGCCCACGCCGCCGTCGGACTGCTGCCCGACAAGGTGGCCCGGACGATGACCGACCGGGCGGGCATGGACCGGTTGTCCGTCCTGCACGCCGCGGTCAAGGGGGTTCGGCGCGGTGGCACCGTGTCGGTCTCCGGGGTGTACGGCGGCGAGGCGGACCCGATGCCGCTGATGGAGATGTTCGACCGGGGTGTCCAACTGCGGATGGGGCAGTGCCACGTGCGCCGGTGGACCGACGAGATCCTGCCGCTGCTGGCCCGCGACGACGACCCACTGGGCGTCGAGGACCTGCGGACCCATCGGGTGCCGCTGTCCCGGGCGCCGCAGGCGTACGAGATGTTCCAGAAGAAGGAGGACGGCTGCATCAAGGTTGTGCTCGAACCGTGAGCGCGAGGAGTGAGCCGTGAGCCGGGTGGTGGTGGTCGTCGGCGCGACCAGCGGGATCGGCCGGGCGACGGCCCGGGCGTTCGCCGAGCGCGGCGACCGTCTCGTCCTGGCCGCCCGCGCCAGCACGACCCTGGCCGAGGTACGCGGGGAGTGCGCCGCCGTCGACGTGCTGACCGTGCCGACCGACGTCACCGAGCCGGGCGCGTTGGACGCGCTCGTGGACGCGGCACTGGAACGGTTCGGTCGCGTCGACGTGTGGGTGCACACGGCTGCGGTGATGGCCTACGGGCGCTTCGACGAGCTGCCCGGGCGGGTCTTCGATCAGGTGGTACGGACCGACCTGCTCGGCACCGCCGAGTCGGTGCGGGTGGCGCTGCGGCACTTCCGGGCGGCCGGGGCCGGGACGGTGATCCTCACCGGCTCGTTGCTCGGGCACATCACCGCGCCGTACATGAGCGCGTACGTGGCCAGCAAGTGGGGCATCCAGGGCCTGGTCCGGACGGTGCAGCAGGAGCTGCGCGACAGTCCGGAGATCCGACTGTGTCTGGTCAACCCGGGCAGCGTGGACACTCCCGTGTACCAGCAGGCGGCCAACTATCTGGGGCGGGTCGGACGACCTCCGCCGCCGGTCACCAGCCCGCAGCGGGTGGCCCGGGCCATCGTGGACTGTGTGGACCGGCCCCGCCGGGAGGTCTCGGTGGGCCGACTCAACGTGGTGCTGAGGGCCGGCTTCACCGTCCTGCCGGGGGTCTACGACGTCCTCGTCGGGCCGTTGATGCGGGCGGCGGGCCTGAGTGGACGGCCGGTCGCCGCGCACGACGGCTCGGTCTTCGCCCCGAACCCCTGCGGCGAGGCCGTCCGCGGTGGCCACCTGCCTGACCTGCGCAAGATCGTGTTCGGACCGGTCAGTGTGGTGGGTGCCGCACTGCGCAGACGGTTCGGCTGACCTGTTCGGACTTGTTCGGGACATGTTCGGGGGCCTCATGCGTCGATCAACTCGCCTAGGGTGGTGGGCCAGCAAGCGCTCTGGCACACCACGATCGGGGAGACGATTGACAATGCGACTGAACCGTAGGACGGCACTCGGGTTGGGCACTGTGGCCACCGCGGGCACGGTGCTGGGCGCTGCCGCCCCGGCGAGCGCCGCCGAGACCACCGAGGCCGCACCGACAACCCCCGCTCGGGCCGCCCTTCGGGTCGCCTCCGTCTTCACCAAGCACAGCGTCGCGGCCGGTGGAAACTGGCAGGCGTACGTCAGCGTCGCCGACCCGTCCGGTACGCCGGTGGTCGCGGTGGAGGCTGACGCGGACCGGCGGATCGAGGCGTACAGCGTCAACAAGATCGCCGTCGCCACGGCGGTGCTGGACAAGGTCGACCGAGGGCTGCTCACCCTGGACCAGCAGGTCGAGGTGAGCGCGGCGATCGTCGTGCCGGGCGGTGACGGCATCTTCAGCCTGGACGGCGCGTACCCCAGCCTGGTCACCCTCGGGCACGTGCTGGCCAACCTGCTGACCGTCTCGGACGACACGGCGGTACGGCTGTGCGGTCTGGTCGCCCCGGCCGCCGAGATCAACTCCATCCTGGTCGCCAAGGGTTTCCCGAACACCCAGGTCCAGCCGGTGGCCAACCCGAACCGGTTCTTCCTCGGCACCAGCACCCCTCGTGAGACGCACGACCTGCTGCGCGCCCTGGTCGCCGGCACGTTGCTCTCCCCCGCCTCGACCACGTACCTGTTGGGGCTGCTGCGGTCCCCGGTGGCGTTCACCGACGGCATCCGGCGCACCATGTCGTCGGACGACCGGGCGCGGATCGCCACGAAGGCCGGCTGGTTCGCCGACGCCCGGCACGAGGCCGGAGTGATCTTCGACCGTTCCGGGGCGGCGGTGCTCACCTACGCGCTCTTCGCCGACGGGCAGGCCAACCCCGAGGACTTCGGCGCCACCCACCCGGCGGTGCAGGCCCGGGCCGCCATGGGCCCGAAGTTCCTGGCCGCCGTTGACCGGATCGCTGGCGTGGGCAAGACGTTCCGGATCACCGCCCGGCGCCCCAGCAACGGCGGCTGACCGCGATTCCGGGTCGGTCGCCGCTGGCGGCGACCGACCCGGCCTGGCGGCCGCCGGGGCACGGGCCGGTCCGTGTGACTACCGTGTAGGGCGGACACGTCGGAGGGACGGCAATGGCACGAGCGCAGAGCACTGACGTCGAACGGTCACTCGGCCGGCGGATGCGGGGCGTGGCCGGGCTCGCCGCGCTTGCCGGGCTGGCCTGGGTCGCCCGGGATGTGCCGGCGGCGCTCGGCGGCCGGCTCAGCGGGGCCCGCGCCGAACGGGCGGCCCGCTCGCCCCAGTTCCGCGACGGCACCTTCCACAACCAGGCCGGCACCCGCACGATGGTCGCCGAGCCGGGCCGCAACCTGGTCCGCGAGCTGATCTTCGGTAAGCAGAAGCGGCACCCGACCACACCGGTGCCGCTGCTGCGCCCCACCGCAGCGCCCGCGCAGGCAGAGCGCGCCGACGAGCTGAACATCGTCTGGTACGGGCACGCCTCGACGCTGATCGAGATCGAGGGCCGGCGGGTGCTGCTCGACCCGGTGTGGAGCGACAGGTGCTCCCCCTCCGGGCTGGTGGGTCCTCGCCGGCTGCACGAGCCGCCGGTGGGCATCGACGAGCTGCCACCGCTGGACGCCATCCTGATCTCGCACGACCACTACGACCACCTCGACATGGCCACCGTGCGGGCGCTGCTCGCCGCACAGTCCGCGCCGTTCCTGGTCCCGCTCGGGGTGGGGGCGCACCTGGACCGCTGGGGCGTACCCGCTGAGCGGATCATCGAGCTGGACTGGTCCGAGTCGCACCGGGTCGCCGGGCTGGAGATCACCGCGACCGCCGCCCAGCACTTCTCCGGGCGAGGGCTGCGCCGCGACGGCACGCTCTGGAGCTCCTGGGTGGTGGCCGGGGCCCGCCGCAAGGTCTTCTACACCGGTGACTCGGGTTACTTCGACGGGTACGCGGCGATCGGCGCCGAACACGGGCCGTTCGACGTGACGCTGATGCAGATCGGCGCGTACGACCGGGCCTGGCCGACCATCCACATGTTCCCCGAGGAGGCGGTCGACGCACACGTCGACCTGCGCGGCGGGCTGTTCGTCCCGGTGCACTGGGCGACGTTCAACCTGGCCCTGCACGACTGGTCCGAGCCGGTCGACCGGCTGTGGGCCGAGGCGAAGGCCCGCGACGTACGGCTCGCCGTGCCCCGCCCCGGCGAGCGGGTGGTGGTCGACGAGCCGCCCGCCGTCGACGGCTGGTGGCAGGCCATCGCCTGAGCAGTCCGGCGCCGGCCTGAGCCGTCCGGCCCGGGTCTCGCGGGTCAGAGCACGAAGGCGTCGGTCCAGAGCGCGCCAGAGCGGCCGGAGAGCGCGTCCAGCATGGCCACCGCCTGCCCGTCGGTGAGCTGCGCGACGAAGTCCACGATGGCGCGCCCCCGGGCGCGGCCGATCCGGTCCGGGATGCGCGGGTGCAGCTCGGCCTCGGCCAACTCGACCAGGTCGTGCAGCCGGCGGGGCAGCCGCGACTCCTCCTCCGGGTCGAGCAGCCACTCCCAGAGCGCCTCGACCAGGGTGCCCAGCAGCCGGGCCTGGCCGCGCTGGTGCAGGGCGAGGTCCGGGCGGGCCAGCACGAACCGGTGGTGGACGAACTTGAGCACCTGCACCTCGTGCCACTGCGCGCAGCCCAGCAGCACGTACCCGGACCGCACCGACGGCTGGTCGGTCACCGTGATGGCCTCGACGAAGCGGGTGGACCAGCGGGCGGAGAACCGCGCCACGTACTGCTCGGCCTCGATCGAGCCGTCGAACGGCATCGCCAGCAGCCCGTCGACCAACTCCTCGCGCACGTGCTCGACGGCGGCGGCGAACGCGTCGTCGTCGGCGATCCAGGCGTCCTTGCGGTGCAGTTGCCGCCGCAACCGCTCGATCGCCGCCCCGGGTCGCCGCGCCGACGTGGCCAGCGCCGCATCGGTGATCGCCCGGAAGTGCCCACTCTCGCGCTGCCACGCCATCAGCTCGGCGGAGACCGAACCCTGTTGGAGCACACCGACCCGGTAGAAGTCCTCCACGTCGTGGATGGCGTACGCGATGTCGTCGGCGGTGTCCATCACCGACGCCTCCACGGTCTGCTGCCAGTCCGGGATGCGACCGGTGAACGGTTCCCGGGCCTGGCGCAGGTCGTCGAGTTCCGTCCGGTACGCGCCGAACTTCGACGAGCCGCTCTCCGGGTCGTCCGGCGGCGGGGTGGCCCCGCGCGGCGGCGGGTCCATCGTGCGGGGGTGCGGGTCGGGGTGGTCCAGCCGGGTCCACGGGTACTTCAGCATCGCCGCGCGAACCGCGGCGGTCAGGTCCAGACCGGTGGTGGCCGCGCCGCGGATCTCGGTGCTGGTGACGATCCGGTACGACTGGGCGTTGCCCTCGAAACCGTCGGCCAGGCCGAGGCGCTGGCGGGCCAGCCGGTCCAGCACCCGCTCCCCCAGGTGCCCGAACGGCGGATGACCGAGGTCGTGGGCGAGCGCCGCCGCCTCCACCACGTCGGGGTCGAGGCCACCGAGCTTGTCCAGCAGGTCACACCACCGGTCGTCGGCCGTCAGCCGCTCGGCGATCGCCCGGGCCACCTGGGCGACCTTGAGGCTGTGGGTGAGCCGGTTGTGCACCAGCAGCCCGGAGCCGACCGGGCTGATCACCTGGGTGACACCGCCGAGGCGGGCGAAGAACGGTGAGCCGACGATCCGGTCCCGGTCGGCACGGAACGGGTTGGCCGTCAGGTCGCCGAGGGCTCGGGCGCTGCCGCCGAAGAGCCGCCGGGCACGCGGCTCCGCAGGTGTTTCCATGATCGCCACGCTAGCGCAGGCCGGGAGGGACCGCCGCCGGGTCACCCGGCCGGGCGCGGCGACAGCGACCGGGGCCGCCCGGCAGAATGCAACCGGTACCCACTCCCGAAGGCGGATCGAGATCGTGACCCAGTCTGTTCATCAGCGGATCGCCGACGAGCTCGGCGTGGCCGAGCGTCAGGTGCGGGCGGCCGTGGAGCTGCTCGACGGCGGCTCGACAGTGCCGTTCATCGCCCGCTACCGCAAGGAGGCCACCGGCCTGCTCGACGACACCCAGCTGCGCACCCTGGAGGAGCGGCTGCGCTACCTGCGCGAGCTGGACGAGCGGCGGGCCGCGGTGCTGGAGTCGATCCGCACCCAGGGCAAGCTCGACGAGGCCCTGGAAGCGCAGATCATGGCCGCCGACTCGAAGTCCCGGCTGGAGGACATCTACCTGCCGTACAAGCCCAAGCGGCGGACCCGGGCGCAGATCGCCCGCGAGGCCGGGTTGGCCCCGCTCGCCGAGTCGCTGCTGGCCGACCCCACCCAGGACCCGCGGGCCACCGCCGCCGGGTTCGTCGACGAGGACAAGGGTGTCGCGGACGCCGCCGCCGCGCTG
This sequence comes from Micromonospora taraxaci, assembly GCF_007830095.1. Taxonomy (NCBI): domain Bacteria; kingdom Bacillati; phylum Actinomycetota; class Actinomycetes; order Micromonosporales; family Micromonosporaceae; genus Micromonospora; species Micromonospora taraxaci. Next base: position 5,252,915 of record NZ_VIWZ01000001.1, read on the forward strand.
GAGGGCGCCCGGGCGATCCTCATCGAGACGTTCGCCGAGGACGCCGACCTGATCGGCACGCTGCGCGAGCAGATGTGGTCGCGGGGCCGCCTCGTTTCCCGGGTACGCGACGGTCAGGAGACGGCCGGCGCGAAGTTCGCCGACTACTTCGACTTCTCCGAGCCGTACCCGAAGCTGCCCTCACACCGGATCCTGGCCATGTTCCGGGGCGAGAAGGAGGGCGTGCTCGATCTGACCATGGATCCGGAGGAGGCCGGCGACGCGGACGCCGTACCGACCGGGCCCAGCCGGTACGAGGCGGCCATCGCCGGACGGTTCGGAGTGTCCGACGCCGGTCGCCCGGCCGACCGCTGGCTGACCGACACCGTGCGGTGGGCGTGGCGCACCCGCATCCTCATCCACCTCGGCGCGGACCTGCGCTTGCGGTTGTGGCAGGCGGCCGAGGAGGAGGCGGTACGGGTCTTCGCGACGAACCTGCGTGATCTGCTGCTGGCAGCGCCGGCCGGCACCCGGCCCACAATGGGTCTGGACCCGGGCCTGCGGACCGGCGTGAAGGTGGCCGTGGTGGACGCCACCGGCAAGGTGCTCGCCACCGACACCATCTACCCGCACGAGCCCCGTCGGCAGTGGGACGCGTCGATCGAGACCCTGGCTCGGCTCGCCGGGGCACACGGGGTGGAGCTCGTGGCGATCGGCAACGGCACCGCCTCGCGGGAGACCGACAAGCTGGCCGGCGACCTGATCAAGAAGTATCCGCAGCTCAACCTGACCAAGGTGATGGTCTCCGAGGCGGGCGCGTCGGTCTACTCCGCGTCCGCGTACGCCTCGCAGGAACTGCCCGGGATGGACGTGTCGCTGCGCGGCGCGGTCTCCATCGCCCGGCGACTCCAGGACCCGCTCGCCGAACTGGTCAAGATCGACCCGCGGTCGATCGGGGTGGGGCAGTACCAGCACGACCTGTCCGAGGTGAAGCTGTCCCGGTCGCTGGACGCGGTGGTGGAGGACTGCGTCAACGCCGTCGGGGTGGACGTCAACACCGCGTCCGCGCCGCTGTTGACCCGGGTCTCCGGGATCGGCGCCGGGCTGGCCGAGAACATCGTGCTGCACCGGGACGCCAACGGGCCGTTCCGGTCGCGTACCGAGCTGAAGAAGGTGGCGCGCCTCGGGCCGAAGGCGTTCGAGCAGTGCGCCGGCTTCCTGCGCATCCCCGACGGCGACGACCCGCTGGATTCGTCGAGCGTGCACCCGGAGGCGTACCCGGTGGTGCGCCGGATCCTCACCAGCACCGGTCAGGACCTGAGCTCGGTGATCGGCAAGAGCGGCATCCTGCGCGGGTTGCGGGCCACCGACTTCGTCGACGAGCGGTTCGGTCTGCCCACCGTCACCGACATCCTCGCCGAGCTGGAGAAGCCGGGCCGCGACCCTCGGCCGGAGTTCCGCACCGCCACCTTCGTCGAGGGCGTGGAGAAGATCAGCGACCTGACGCCCGGCATGGTGCTCGAAGGCGTGGTCACCAACGTGGCCGCGTTCGGCGCGTTCGTCGACGTCGGGGTGCACCAGGACGGCCTGGTACACGTCTCGGCCATGTCCCGGACGTTCGTGAAGGACCCCCGCGAGGTGGTGAAGTCCGGTGACGTGGTCAAGGTCCGGGTGCTCGACGTGGACGTACCCCGCAAGCGCATCTCGCTGACCCTGCGCCTGGAGGACGAGCCCGCCGTCGCCGGTGGTGCTGGCCGGACGAGCCAGGAGGGACGCGGCGGTGAGGGTGGCCGCGGTGGCCAGCGTGGGCCGGGTGGCCAGGGCGGGCGCGGCGCTCAGGGCTCGCAGGCTGGCCAGGGCGGTCGCGGTGGTCAGGGCGGTCAGGGCGGTCGCGGCGGCCAGAGTGGTCGCGGGTCGCAGGGTGGCCGCGGCGGCCAGCAGCGGCAGGGCGGATCGGCTCCGGCCAACGACGCGATGGCGGAGGCCTTGCGCCGCGCCGGGCTGGCCTGACCAGACCAACGGCGACGCCGCCCGGGATGCCTCGTTCACGGCAGGCATCCCGGGCGACGCGTCTCGCGGGTAGATCTTGGACAGTTTCCGTTCCGCGCGAACCAAGATTGACAATCGGTGGCCGTCTTGCGGGTGGACGGACGGCCAATCGGGACGGCGGCTGGTCGCGGCTGCGGCCAGTCAGTGAGGGCTGCGGCCAACCAGCACGGGCTGCGGCCAGCCAACGGCGGCTGCGCGAAACCCGCTCGCGTGGCGATGGGGCCTCGGGCAATGATCTCCTGGTGAGGATGCATGCCGACCAGGTCGACGTCACCGCCGAGGTCGTCGCCACGTTGGTGGCCGCGCAGTTCCCCCACTGGCGGGCACTGCCGATCCACCCGCTCGCCTCGACCGGCACGGTGAACGCCCTGTTCCGGCTCGGCACGGAGATCGTGCTGCGCTTTCCCCTGCGGCCCAGCACCGATCCGGCAGTGCGCGCCGAGCTCGAACGCGAGCAGGAGCACGCGAGGATGCTCGCCGCGCGTCTACCGGTCGCCGTGCCCGAACCGCTCGGCCTCGGCGGCCCGGGCGAGGGTTACCCCGGGCCGTGGACGGCGTACCGCTGGATCGCCGGCGAGCCGATCCACCCCGGCCGGATCAACGACCTGGACGGGTTCGCCCGCGACCTGGCCGGCGTCGTGACCGCCCTGCGGGAAATCGACACCGGCGGTCGAGTCTGGTCCGGGTCGGGCCGGGGTGGCCCGCTGCCCGCGCAGGACGCCGGGGTGCGGACGGCCCTCTCCGTCAGCGGCGCACTCACCGACACCGCTCGGCTGGCCGAGGTGTGGGACCGCTGCCGCGACGTCCCGCGCCACGACGCCGACGGGTGGATCCACGCTGACCTGATGCCGGGCAACCTGTTGGTCCGGGACGGTCGACTGGCTGCCGTCATCGACCTGGAGACGGTCACGGTGGGCGACCCGGCGGTGGACCTGATGCCGGCGTGGAACCTGTTCGACGCCGGGTCACGGGACACGTACCGGCGGGCGTTGGACGTGGACGACGCCACCTGGGAGCGCGGGCGCGGCTGGGCGCTGGGGCAGGCGATCAACGCGCTTCCGTACTACGTCCGGACGAACCCGGTGATGGCCGCGATCGCCCGGCGCACACTGCGGGCCGTACTCGAGTAGGCCCGTCGCGTACCGTCGACGTCGTGAGTGAGCCGGACGGCCGGACGTGGCGGGACCAGCAGCGGCAGGCGGTGCTGGCGCACGCGGCGGCCGACGCACGCCGGCGGGAGGCCGAGCACGCCGAGGCCGCGAAGATCGTCGCCTGGTTCGTGGCCGAGGCGAACCGACGAGGGCTGCGCCCGACACGGCTCGTCGCGCGCTCCTACGACGGTCGTGGCTGGTACCGGACCGGGCTGTCCGGGTGGTACGTGGACCAGGCCCGCAGTCGAGCGGTCGACGTGGACGGTCGGTTCCACCTGCTGACAGTGCCGGGAGGTCTGCGAGCCCGGCTGTTCGGCGCACAGACCGAGCCGAGCCCGGCGCCATTGATCGTCGGCGAGGGTGGCCGGGACGGGGAGTCGATCCCGCTGCGGACCCTGCTCGCCCGCCGGCTGGACGCCGGTTCTGACGGCTGACGCCCGCGTCACGTCACTACTGCCCGGCCGGCCGATGGCGCCGTCGGCATGCCTTCGCTCGACGGACGGGACAGCCCGCGCGCTGACCCGGGCTGCCTGCTGAGCGCACCCTCGCGCGGCCCGCCTCGTTTATCCGCAGCGGGAACCATACCGGACGTTGGCCTCGTTTCGACGTCAAAAAGGAATAACACTCTATTTTCGGGTGGGACGATGACGCAGACACGAAGCCGGCCGACGGCCCCAGCACGGGCGACGTCCTTCCGGGGCGACATCGAAGGGCTACGCGCTCTCGCGGTCATCCTGGTGCTGGCCGGGCACGCCGGAAGTCAGTTCGTCCCTGCCGGCTTCATCGGTGTGGACGTCTTCTTCGTGATCTCCGGATTTCTGATCACCGGTCTACTCGTCGCCGAACTCGACGGCACCGGGCGCATCTCGCTGCTCGGCTTCTACGCCCGACGCGCGAAGCGGCTGCTGCCCGCCGCCGGCCTGGTGCTGCTGGTCACTCTGCTGCTCACGTACCTGTTCCTGCCGAGGGTGCGTTACTCCAACACCGCGTGGGATGTGGTGAGCAGCGCCCTGTACGTGATGAACTGGCGCCTCGCCGAGCAGTCCGTCGACTACATGTTCGTCGACCAGGCCCCAAGCGTCCTGCAACACTACTGGTCACTCAGCGTCGAGGAGCAGTTCTACCTCTTCTGGCCGCTGCTGTTGCTCGGCCTGGCCGTCCTCGGCGGCCGGCGACGGCTACGCCGGGGCGTGCTGATGCTCGGGTTCGCCGTCGTGGCCGTGCCGTCCTTCGCCTGGTCGATCCACCTGACGTCGACCGATTCCGCTCCGGCGTACTTCGTGACCACGACTCGGCTCTGGGAACTCGCGCTCGGCGGCGCGGTGGCCATCGCCGGCGGACTGCTGCATCGCACCCCACGCGTGCTGGCAGTCCTGCTCGCCTGGTCCGGCCTCGCCGCAGTTGTCGCTTCGGCGTTCCTGCTGGACGCCACGTCAGCGTTTCCCGGGTACATCGCGTTGCTGCCGACCGGCGGCACGGCGGCGGTCATCGCGTTCGCGGTGGCGGCCCGCCGCGCCGGGCCAGCGGGGCTGCTCAGCCTGCCGCCGATGCGCGCGGTCGGCGCGCTGTCCTACTCGCTCTATCTGTGGCACTGGCCGCTGCTGGTCATCGCCGACTACCAGTTCGGCGAGTTGAGCGCGACCGCGCGCCTGGCCGTGGTGGCGGCCTCGGTCGTGCCGGCGGTCCTCACCTACCACTTCGTCGAGAACCCGATTCGTCGGTCGCAAACGCTGCAATGGCAACCGGCGCAGGCGCTGCGCGTCGGAGCCGCGTGCACGGGCGCGGCCGTGATCGCCGGGCTCCTCTTCCAACTCACCGTCTGGCCCGCGGCACAGCCGCCCCCACCCGTCTCGGCACTGCCGCCGGTGGCCGGGTCCAGCCCGTCAGCGAGCGCCACGCCCGTCGGACCGCCCGGTGCCGCGGCCCTCGGTCAGTCACCCCGAGGCGACAAGGCGGGCCGACCCGTCGACCGGGTCGCGTCCATCGTCCCGGACCCGTTGGTCGCACCGAAGGATCTGCCGACCACCGCGCGAACGGGCTGTCACGTCCAGCAGAACAGCAGCAATCCGCTGACCTGCGTCTACGGCGTCCGAGACTCGACCTTCACCGTCGTACTCGCCGGCGACTCCCATGCCGCGCAATGGCTGCCCGCCCTCGAGGAGGTCGCCGCCAAGCAGAAGTGGCGGGTGATCTCACACACCAAGTCCTCGTGCCCGTTTCTCAAGGCAGAGGTGGCACTGGCCGGACGGCCGTACGAGAGCTGCACCGAGTGGAACCAGCGTGTCCGCGACCAACTACGCGCCGATCCACCCGACCTGTTGCTGGTCAGCAACTCGCTCTATCTCCCGGTGCGTGACGGCAAACCGATCACGCAGCGGGTCAACGAGACGTTGGCGGACGGTCTCCGTGAGACCTGGCGGGAGATGACCGAGGTCAAGATTCCGGTGGCGGTGCTCCGCGACACGCCGTACCACCGTCGAGACCCCGTCGAATGCGTCTCGGCCAACCCCGACAAGCTCACCCGGTGCGCCCCGTCCCGGGACGAGGTGCTGGCGGCCGGTGGAGGCGTCGCCCAGGAGCAGGCGGCAGAGGGTCAACAGGGCGTGCATCTCGTCAACCTCAACGACGCGATATGCCCCACCGACCGCTGCGCGCCCGTCATCGGTGGCGTGCTGGTCTACCGGGACGGCAACCACCTCACCGCCACCTACTCCCGGACGTTGGCCCCTCGGCTCGACAGCGCGCTCGCCGCCGTGCTCAAGCGCGGGAGCTGACGCGCCGCCGGTCGGCAGCTTGTGCCGGAGCGCCGTTTCCCCTGGCCACCAGCTCACACACCCGTGTCCTCCCGTCCCGGTCCGCGTTGTTCCGTCGGGATCAGCACTGACTGTGACTGTTTGCGCTGTATCGCACTCGCATAGCTGGTAGACCCATAAGAGGCATTTGTCCGAGCGGGAGGTGGAAGGTGCCGGTTCTGGGCGTCAGTACCGTCGAAGATCCTCAGCGAACGGTTCGACCCGATCGCGGCAAGCGGGTGATCGACATCGTCGCGGCCGTCATCCTGCTCGCACTGCTGGTGCCGGTGATCGCCACGGTGGCACTGCTGGTCGCCGTCGGGTTGGGGCGTCCCGTGCTGTTCCGCCAGCTCCGCACGGGCCGGCACGGCGAGCCGTTCGAGCTGATCAAGTTCCGCACGATGCGTGCGCCCGACCCCCGCCTCGGCCTTGTCGAGGACGGCGACCGACTGACGCCGCTCGGACGGTGGCTGCGTGCCACCAGCCTGGACGAGCTGCCCACGCTCTGGAACGTGCTGCGGGGCGAGATGAGCCTGGTCGGCCCCCGCCCGCTGCTGCCGGAGTACCTCCCCCGCTACTCGCCTCACCAGGCCCGCCGGCACGAGGTGCGGCCGGGCGTGACCGGCCTGGCGCAGGTGCGCGGCCGCAACGGGCTGAGCTGGGAGACGAAGTTCGACCTCGACGTGGAGTACGTCGACACCCGCTGTCTCGCACTCGACCTGACGATCCTGGCGGCGACGGTCCGCACCGTGCTGCGTCGCGAGGGGATCTCGGCAGCCGGCGTGGCCACCGCTCCGACATTCCTCGGCAGTCCGGCCGGGGCCACCGCACCGCTGAGGACCGTCCCGACGGGGCGTCGCACCGCGGTGACGGTACGGCAGGGCGAACGCCGATGACGGACCGAGTGCACCTCTCCCATCCCGACGTCGGCCCCCTGGAGGAGTCGTACCTCGTCGCGGCCCTGCGGTCCGGCTGGGTCGCACCCGTCGGTCCCGATCTGGATGCCTTCGAGAACGAGGTCGCGGCGCGGGTCGGCACACGCGGCGCGGTCGCGGTCAGCTCCGGCACCGCAGCGCTGCACCTGGCGCTCCTCGGGGTGGGCGTCCAACCGGGTGACGCCGTCGTCGTCCCGACGCTGACCTTCGTGGCCACCGCGAACGCCGTGCGCTACACCGGCGCCCGGCCGGTCTTCGTCGACTGCGACGCGCGCACCGGCAACATCGACGTGCCACTGTTGAGCGAGTTGCTGCACCGGCTGCGCGCCCGCGGCGAGCGGGTCGGCGCGGTCGTGCCGGTCGACATGTTCGGTAGCTGCGCCGACTACCCGGCGTTGTTGCCGGTCTGCGGGGATGCGGGCGTGCCGGTCGTCGAGGACGCAGCGGAAGCGCTCGGGGCCACAGACCACGGCCGGGCGGCCGGCTCATTCGGCCAGGTCGGCGCTCTGTCGTTCAACGGCAACAAGATCATAACGACGTCGAGCGGCGGGATGCTCGTCTCCGACGACCTTCCGCTGCTGGCCCGCGCCCGCCACCTGGCCAGCCAGGCGCGGGAGCCCGTGGCGCACTACGAGCACCGGGAGACCGGCTACAACTACCGCCTCAGCAACCTGCTGGCCGCGGTGGGCCGGGCCCAGCTGGCACGGCTCGACGGAATGATCGGCCGCCGTCGCCTGCTGCGAGACCGGTACGCGAAGCTCTTCGCCTCGGTGCCCGGAGTGGAGCTGGTCGGCGCCGAGGACGTCGAGTCCAACTGCTGGCTCACCGTCATCCGGGTGCGGTCGGAGCGCTCGGGTTGGCGGGCCGCTGATCTCGCCGCACACCTCGCCGCCCAGAACATCGAGACGCGGCCGGTGTGGAAGCCGATGCACCGGCAGCCCGCGTACGCCGACTTCGAGAGCCTGCTCACCGGGGCGGCCGACGATCTCTTCGCCGAGGGGTTGACCCTGCCCAGCGGCAGCGGCCTCACCGAGCAGCAGATCGCCACGGTGTTCGGCGCGATCGAAGGTTTCCTGGCCGTCCGGACGGGAGCGGTATCCGGGTGACGCCACTGGTCATCGTGGGTTGCGGCGGCCACGGCCGGGAGGCACTGGCTATCGCACGGGCGGCCGCGGTCGCCGGAGGACAACAGTGGGACCTGGTCGGTTTCGTCGACGACCGGCCGTCGGAGGAGAACCTCAAGCGGGTGCAGCGCCTGGAGGTGCCCTACCTGGGTGGGCTCGCGTGGCTACGGGACGCGCCGGCGGATCTCCACCACGTCATCGGGATCGGTGACCCCAAGGTGCGACGAGCCGTCGCCGCGCGGGTGGACGCGTACGGCAGTCCAGCCGGCAGTCTCGTCCACCCGGACGCGACGGTCGGGCCGGACACGCGGCACGGGCCCGGCCTGGTCGTCTTCGCGGGCGCCCGCATCACCACCAACGTGACGGTGGGCCGGCACGTCCATCTCAACCAGAACACCACTGTGGGGCACGACTCGGTGCTTGCCGACTTCGTCTCGGTCAATCCGCTCGCCGCGATCTCCGGTGACTGCCACCTGGCGGAGGGCGTGCTGGTGGGGACGACGGCGGCGGTGCTGCAGGGCCTTCGGATAGGTCGAGACAGCACCGTCGGCGCCGGAGCCTGCGTGGTGCGGAACGTGCCTGACGGCGTGGTGGTCAAGGGCGTGCCGGCGCGCTGAGCTGGTTGGCTCGCAGCCGCCACCATCCAGTTATTCCGCGAAACATCCGATAAAAGTGTAAAAAGGATAAAGAGCCCCAAACCCTTGCTCTGCGGGGCCAATCGGTCGGAGACGGGAGCAAAAATGTCGCAAGACACCGATAGGACCGAGCCTGCCGAACAACGGGTCCGTCGGGCCCGGGCGCGCCGCCGCGCTCTGGGTTTCCTCGCCACCGACACCGCAGCGTGGGTAGGCGGCTTCGTCGCCGCCGTCTGGACCCGCTACGAGTTCCACCCGCCGGCCGGGCAGCTGAGCCGCGCAGCAGGCGTCGGCGGCATCGCGGCGCTGATCTACGTGGCTGTCGCTGCGGTGCGCCGGCTCCACTCGGGCCGGCACCCACTCGGCAGCCTCCAGGAGGTGCGAGGGCTCGCCGGAAACGTCGCCACACCCATCGCCATCCTGCTGATCGGGCTGCTGCCGTCGGCCGACCGACCGGTGCCGGCCAGCACCCCGCTGATCGGCGGTTCACTGACGCTGCTGTTGATGCTCGCGGCCCGCTCCGCGTACCGGCACCGGCACGACCTCGCGATGCGGCCCGACGTGCGCTCCGCCACGCCGGTGCTGCTGTTCGGCCTCGGCGACGCCGGTCAGGGGCTACTGCGCGCGATGATCGGCGACCCACGCGGCAGGTACCTGCCGGTCGGCGCGCTGGACGACGACCCCGACAAGCGCAACCTGCGTTTCGGCGGTGTCCGCGTGCTGGGCGGCCGGGCGGACCTCGCCGAGGCGGTCCGTCGCACCGGCGCCACCACAGTCATCTTCTCGGTGGCCAGCGCCGACGCCGCGCTGATCCGCCAGATCCGCGAGGCCACCCTGCAGACCGGTGCCGCCTTCAAGGTGCTGCCCCCGGTCCGCGAACTGGTCGACCACCGCATCACCGTCACCGACGTACGGGACGTGCAGATCAGCGACCTGCTGGGGCGTCGGCAGGTGGTCGGCGACCTGCCGCTGAGCGGGGACGGCCTCGCCGGTCTGCGGGTGCTGGTCACCGGTGCCGGCGGTTCGATCGGTTCGGAGCTGTGCCGCCAAGTTCTGAAGACCGACCCCGGCGAGCTGATGATGCTCGACCGCGACGAGTCCGCCCTGCACGCCCTACAGATGTCGCTGAACGGGCGGGCCATGCTCGACGGCCCCGAGCTGATCCTCGCCGACCTGCGCGACGACGAGCGTGTCCGGCGCATCATCCGAGAGCGCCGGCCGGACGTCATCTTCCACGCCGCGGCGCTGAAGCACCTCACGCTCCTGCAACGCAACCCCGGCGAAGCGGTGATGACAAACGTGTGGGGCACGCTCTCGGTGCTGGACGCGTGCCGCGACGTCGCCAAGTTCGTCAACATCAGCACCGACAAGGCCGCCGACCCGATCAGCGTGCTCGGCTACTCCAAGCGCATCACCGAACGGCTGACCGCGCACGCCGCAGGCCGGTTCCCCGGCACCTTCCTCAGTGTCCGCTTCGGCAACGTGCTCAGCAGCCGCGGCTCAGTGATCACCGCGTTCCAACGCCAGATCGCGTCCGGCAATCCGTTGACAGTGACCCATCCGGACGTCACCCGCTATCTGATGACGCTGGAGGAGGCGGTGCGGCTGGTGCTCCAGGCCGCCGAGATCGGCCGGGACGGAGAGGCCCTCGTGCTGGACATGGGCGCGCCGGTACGCATCGCCGACCTGGCGAGGCAGATGGCCGAGCAGGCTGACAGTCTGGTGCCGATCGTCTACACCGGGCTTCGGCCCGGCGAGAAACTCCACGAGGACCTGCTCGGCACCGGCGAGGTCGACGACCGTCCGCTGCACCCGCTCATCTCACACGTCACCGTGCCGGCGCTCGACCCGCTCGACGTGGGCGGACTCGACCCGTACGACGACGCGGAGAAGCTGATCGCCCACCTGGCGGCGCTGTGCACACCGGCGAGCACCCGGCCGGGAACGATCCACGTGCCGCTGGCCCGTTAGGCCGAGCCGCAAGACTCAGCGGGCCCGGCGACCGAGGTCGCCGGGCCCGCTGCCTGTCCCGACGGTCAGCGGCGGATGCCCGCCCAGTCGTGGTGCCTGCGGACGGTGGACAGGATGAAGTCGACCACCCGCCGGGAGGTGTCCCGAACCTGGTAGTCGACCGGACAGGGCACTCCCTCGGCGTGGACCTGGTCGACTGTCACCTGGATCGCCTCCACCACGCCATCCGGGTCGAGACCGGTCATGATGATGCCGCCGGCGTCCAACGCCTCCGGGCGTTCGATCGACTCGCGCAGCGTCACCGCGGCGAAGTTGAGGATCGCCGACTCCTCGCTGATCGTGCCGCTGTCCGACAGCGTGCAGAAGGCCTTCGTCTGCAGGTGCACGTAGTCGAGCAGACCGAACGGCTCGTGGAAGGCGATCCCGTCCAGCGCCGCTGCGCCGGGCGCCAACGACTCCAGCCGCTTGCGGGTCCGGGGGTGGGTGGACACGAGTACCGGGAACTGCCAGCGGTCACGAACCGCGCGCAGGCATTCCAGCAACCGGGCCAACCGGTCCGGGCTGTCCACGTTCTCCTCGCGGTGTGCGCTGACCAGGAAGTACCGGCCCGGCGTCAGCTCCAACTGACGCAGGATCGTCGATGCCTCGATGTCCATCCGGTAGTGCTCGAGCACCTCGCGCATGGGGGAACCGGTGTGCAGGATCCGGCGCGGGTGCAGCCCTTCGGCCAGCAGGTTCCGCCGGGCGTGCTCCGTGTAGACGAGATTGAAGTCGGCGACGTGGTCCACCAGACGTCGGTTCGTCTCCTCCGGAACGTTGAGGTCGAAACAGCGGTTGCCGGCCTCCATGTGGTAGACCGGCACCCGCAGCCGGCGGGCCATCAGCGCGCCGATGCAGCTGTTGGTGTCGCCGAGCACGAGCAATGCGTCCGGTCGCACCTCGGCAATGGCCTCCTCCACACCGACCAGTACGCCACCGAGCACCCGGCCGAGCGTCGAGGTGTCCACGCGCAGGAACCGGTCCGGTTCCCGGATACGCAACTCCTTGAAGAAGATCTCGGACAACGAGCTGTCCCAGTTCTGGCCGGTGTGGACCAGCACGTGCTCCACCACGTCGTCCAGCCTCGCCATCACCCGCGAGAGCCGGATGATCTCCGGCCGGGTACCCACCAGCGTCATCACACGGGTCATGGCCGTCCTTTCCCTGCTGCCACCTTCGTCAGAATGTCCTCGAACTGGTCGACGCCGACCCGCACGCACATGCGCTCCTGGTAGGCCCGGCGGGCCCGCTGACCCATGGCGACGCGCTCGGCCGCAGCCGTGTCGGCCGCCTGCCGCAGACGATCCGCGAGCACCGCCCAGTCCCCCGGTGGGCACACCAGGCCGGCTCCGGTCGACTCGACGAGAGCGGCGGCGTCCCCGCCCAGGGCGGCGATCACCGGAGCGCCGCAGGCAAAAGCCGCCTGCAACTTCGACGGGACGGTGCCGCGGAGCGCCGGCAGATCCCGCAGGCACACCAGCTGCCAGTCGGCCGCCGCGTACAGCTCGGCCATCTCCGTCGGCGGGCGGCGACCGACGAAGCGGACGTTGTCCGCGTTCAACTCGGTGGCGAGCCGGCGGGCCTCGTCCTCGTAGGCACCCGAACCGACCAGCACCAGGTCCACCCGGTCCCGGACGGCGGCCGCCGCGCGGATCGCCGTGTCCACGCCCTGGAGCAGACCAAGGTTGCCGGTGAACATCACCGTGCACCGGTCGCGTCGTCCGAGCGTCGCGCGGGCCGCGTCCGTCGGTGCCACGGGCCGGAACAGAACGTCGTCGGTCCAGTTCCACACCACACGCACACGGCTCGGATCGGCGCCCCGCTCCACCACGAGGGCTGCCATCGCCGGTGAGATCACCACGATCGCGGCCGCCAACCGGTACGCCGTGCGCATGAGGACGTCCAGACCGCCCGCCACCGCTCGTCCGGCCAGACCGGTCGGGGACATCCCGGAATGCAGGACCGAATCAGGCCACATGTCCTGCACGTGCAGGACGATCGGCGTACGCCGGGCGGCCCGGACGAGCGCGGCGGCGGCGACCGCCGTGGGCGGTGGATGGTAGACGTACGTGACGTCGACGCCACCGAGCCAGTTCGGGCCGGCGAGCGCGCTGCTCACACCGAACGTGATGTGGCTGGCCGCTCGGCGCAGCGCCGACGTGTCGTGGCTCGGGTACGCGGGAACCCGTCGCACCGCGACGGCCCCCTGCATCTCGACATGCCGCCAGCGTTGCCGCCAGCCCGGGTAGAGCCGCCCGTGCGGGTAGCTCGGATAGGTGGTGAGCACCCGCACGTGGTGGCCGCGCGCGCTCAGGTGCTGTGCCAGATTGCCCGGGATGAACACACCCTCCGGCGGATACCACTGGCTGACCAGGCCGACCCTCACGCGGCGACCACCGCGGGTTTCGGAATCCGCGACTCCACCGGTTCCGGCCAGGTGTCCGGACACGCCGGGTCGAACAGCTCGTTGGTCCAGAACAGGGTGACCAGTTCGTCGTCACCGGTGTTGACCAGCTTGTGCACCCACATGGTGGGCATGTCGACGGCGACCGGCGCGTCCCCGGAGACCGGAAAGCGCACCACGTCGGTGTCACCGACCCGCCGCAGGCTGATCTCAGCGGTGCCACGCAACACCACGAACCGCTCGACCTTCGCCAGGTGGAAGTGCTCGCCCCGGGTCACGCCCGGGTGACTGGTGGAGCTGAACGTCTGCCCCGCGCCACCGTGCACCTTGACCGTCTCCACCAGCTCGCCGCGGACATCGGCGCGGCGGGGCAGTGCCAGCGGGAAGTGCGCCGGGAAGCAGTGCGACCGGTAGGTGTTGAACAACCGCACGAGGTGCCGGTCGGTCAGGACCGGGATCTCGCCGGTGCGGTAGGTGGCGGCCAGCCCGGCCAGACGTTCGGCGAGCTCACGGACGCCCAGCCGCAACGCGGGCATGGTCGGATCCCAGGAACCACCCGCCGGCACGCCGACGAGCCGGGCCGCGGCGTCGGTCACGTGCACCAGGGCGATCTCGCGATCGGTGTGGACCTCCGGCCGCCCACCCTCGGCGAGCACGCGGCAGAACGTCGCCACCGCCGAGTTGTAGTGCGGGCGGCCGTGCTCGCCGTAGAGGTTGGACAGCAGCACGTCCTCCAGCGGCATGCCGGTGTCGGCGAGGATCCGCGCGGCGTCCGCCTTGGCGTCGCCGTACGGCGTGCCGTTGCCAGCCTGTACCGAGTTCGCGTAGACGACGCAGGCCGGCGGATCCGCGGCGACGCGCAGGCCGGCGGCGAGTTGCGCGGCGAGGCGCAGGTTACCCTCGGCGACCTCCGCCGGATCGCCGCGGTTCACGCCGGCCAGGTGCAGCACCCGGTCGACACCGCTGACCTTGGCGCCGACGACACGAGGATCGGCCAGGTCCGCGCGCGTGATGATCACCGGCTCCGGCCAACCGAGCGCCCGCAGCAGCACCCGCACGTGCCAGCCGAGAAATCCGCCGCCCCCGGTCAACGCCAGCTTCAGCACGCCAGCACCGGGTCACGCAGGGCCAGCTCGGCGCGGACCTCCGGCAACCTCTTCAGCAGTTCGATGATCTCCGGTACGCCCATCCGTGGCGCATTGGACGAGTTGAAGTCCTCGACGGGCCCTTCGTCCAGCTCGCCCTCGGAGACGTAGAGCGAGTAGTTCAGATCGCGGGCGTCCAGCGGCACCCGGAGGAACTCGCCGAAGTCCTCCGCCTGCGTCAGCTCCTCGCGGCTGGCCAACGTCTCGTCGAGCTTCTCGCCGTGCCGGACGCCGATGACGTCCAGCTTCGCCGGTACGTTGAAGAGTTCGCAGACCGCCTCGGCCAGGTCACCGATGGTGCAGGCGGCCGCCTTGCGAATGAAGATGTCACCCGGGCGGGCGTGCTGGAAGGCGTGCTCCACCAGCTCCACCGACTCGCCGAGGGACATCAGGAAGCGGGTCATCGTCGGGTCGGTGACGGTCGGCGCGCGCCCGGCCTTGATCTGCTCGATGAACAGCGGGATCACCGAGCCGCGGGAGTACATGACGTTGCCGTACCGGACGCAGGAGACGGTGGTGGCGCTGTTCGGGTTGTTGCGGGCGTGCGCCTGCGCGACCTTCTCCATCATCGCCTTGCTCATGCCCATCGCGTTGACCGGGTAGACGGCCTTGTCCGTGCTCAGCACCACCACCGAGCCGACGCCGTTACGCTCGGCTGCCTCGACGACGTTCGCGCTGCCGAGGATGTTCGTCCGCACCGCCTCGAGGGGAAAGAACTCGCACGAGGGCACCTGTTTGAGGGCGGCCGCGTGGAACACGTGGTCGATGCCGCGGCTGGCCCGCAGCACGGAGTCGTAGTCACGTACGTCCCCGACGTAGTAGCGGACGCGCTCGTCGCCGAGGAGTCGGCGCATCTCGTCCTGCTTGGCCTCGTCCCGGCTGAACACCCGGACCTCAGCGACGTCCCGATCGAGAAGTCGGCGGACCATCGTCCGGCCGAACGAACCCGTTCCACCGGTGATCAGGACTCGCCGTCCAGTGGTCAAAAAAGTCACTGCCGCTCCGTTCGTTACTGATGGCTCGCGTCCAGCCGGCAGCTGCCGGCGGTGTCAATGGCCGCAATCGGCCCAACGAGCGAGCAGGAGCCTTCGAAACGTCACCAAAGGGGCCAATGTCGACACACCAGACGGGGTCAGGTGTCGGCACCCCGAGCGTCCGCAGCCAGTACGGGCTCACGCACGCCCGGGCCGGGTCGGTGGGCCCCGTCGCGCCGATGCCGCCGGACCAGCAGCGACGCGTACGTGGCGAGCAGGGCGGTCAGCGCGAGTTGACCCACCCCGTACGACCAGGCGGCGCCCTGCGCACCGAACGGACCGGCTGTCACACAGACCGCGACCAACTGCAGCGACACCGTGCCGACCGTGCAGATCCCCACCACGTTCTCGTGGCCCCGGGCCTGGAGGAACGTCGCGAGGGGCTGGTTCACCACCACCACCGCGGCACCGATCGACAGCACCACCAACACGTCGGCGGACTGCCGGTAGGTGTCGCCGAGCACCAGGGAGACCGCGGTGGGTGCGAGCAGGACGAGAGCGGCACATGTGACGACTGCTCCGCAGAGCAGCCAGAGGGATCTGCGCACCGCCTGCAACGCGACCCGGGAAGAGGACGCCTGCGCGATGGCCGGTGCGGCGGCGGACGAGTACGCCTGGGCGAAGAACTGGACAGGCTGGGTCCATCGGGACACCGCGCTGTAGATGCCCGCCTGCGCGCTGCCACCGGTCGCCGCGAGCAACGTGACGTCCAGCGAGGTGGCGCTGACGGCCAACGAGAACCTGCCGTAGCCCGCCGTCGCCCGCCACGGTGCGGTGAGGCCGGTGGGCACCCAGCGAAGCCGGGACGGGCCGCCGAGCAGGACGCCGGCCGCCAAGGCGGCGAACGCACCACCGACCAGTGACCACCACAGCGTCGGCAGCGCACCGACCGCTGTGGTCGTCAGGAGCACCACCGCCAGGACGAGCGCCACCAGGCGCTCCAACAGGAGAACGGTGGCGACCTTCATGACCCGACGGGCAGCCCTCAGCGGCACCACGACGCCGTTGATCGCCGTCCGGCTGAGCAGGACGAGGGCGACCACCAGACCGAGTTCCGGCCACGGGGTCGCCAGTGCCGCCATCGAGATGACGAGCGCGCCGGCGACGGCCACGGCGAACAGCACCCGCAGCCGGTTCCAGTAGCTCTCCTCGGTGATCCGACCGGCGGCGAGCTCCCGCACCGAGAAGGCGTTGAAGCCGAAGTCCACCACTCCGACCAACATCCCACCGACGCCCATCGCGCCGGCCGCCAGGCCGAACGCGGCTGGGCCCGCCCGATTCGCCACCAGGGCGACGAGGACCGCGTACAGCGCCTGTGAGGCGGCTCCCGCGACGACCAGGATCACGGTCTGCGCCGCGAGGCCGCCACGACCGATCATGAAAGGAAAGCCTCGACGAACGCGTCGCTGCCCAGATCCACCCGGGGGGCGGGCGTGGGCGCGGCGATCGCCTTCTCCATCAGCCCGGTCACGGACTCCTCGGTCAGTGGTCCGCAGAGGCTCAGCCCGAGATGCTGGGCCCAGGTCACCAACTGGTCGGATCCCGCGACGACCACCTGCCGTCCTGCTCGGATGCCCTTGACCATCATCGAGTTGGGCTGGTCGCTGGAGTACGCCACCATGACACAGTCGCTCGCCTGCACCGCGCAGTTGATGGCGTGATCGGTCTGCACCCGGTCGTCCAGAATCACCGGCACCCCTGCGGCTCGGGCCCTGTCGAGCAGCGGCTGCACCTCCGCACGCACCGACGGATCGAGTTGCCCACACACGAACAGCGCCACCGGCCGGTCCGCCAGTCGCAGCAGGCAGCGGAGCACCAGGGGCAGGTTCTTGCGGGCCGACACCTTACCCGCCACGAGGAAGACGAACCGGTCCTCGGGGACACCGAGCGCGCCGCGCAGGGCGGTCGGGTCCTGGTCCTCCGCGTCGAAGAACACCGGGTCGGGCGCGACGGCCGCGCGGGCCTTCCGGCCCGCTACCGAGTGGTCCGACAGGTACAGCAGCCGGACCCCGGGAAGCCGTTCGGTGCGTCGCAGGATGAGGTCCTTCGTCTTCAACCGGGCCCGTATCGACGGCCGGTTGTCGGTGTTCCAGCGGGGGTCCTGAGTGACCAGAACGACGATCGGGGGGCCCGGCGGCCAGCCCCGAATCCCGAGCCGGATCGCGAACCGGTCGCCGTCGGGAACCAGGACCCGCGTGCAGCCGTACCGCATCGCCTGCCGGCGCACACCGCTGACGGTCAGCGACGGATCCGCCAGCGCCACCTGTCGGCAGCGGTCGGCCACCTCGGCGAGGTGCAGCCGATGCTCGGTGGACCGGAGGCCGGACCGGGTGAGGGCGAGCACCACGCTGTCGCCGCGATCCAGGGCAGCGGACGCCAGGAGGCGGACATACATCAACCGGTGCCCCTCGTGATCCTGCGACACGATCAGTACCCGTTCAGCCATTCCCGGTGCCTCCTTCCACCCGAGCGGTCAGCACTAGCGGACGGCGTCTGTCGCCGGCACCATCCACGCGTTGAAGTCGCGGCTGAACACCGTCGTGCAGGCGTCGACACCCAACCCGGGCTTGAAGCCCCAGAAGTCCAGCCGGCCGAATCCCTGGGCGGTGAGCGCGTCGTCGGCCGGACGTGTCGTCGGGCGATCGGTGTCGTCGAGTACCACCAGCCCCGAGGGCGTCAGGTACTCCTGCGCGAGACGGGAGCAGGTGGTCCGCGCCATCCCGTCGATGATGATCACGTCCCAGGGCGCGCCTTCCTCGATGGCCCGTACGTAGGGCGCGGACCCGTCCGCCTCCCACCAGGTCCCGTCGCAGGGCACGTGCAGGACCCGACCGTGGCGGGGTTGCGGAACCCGACGGAACCAGTCGGCGTCGTGTTCGACGGCCACGATCTCCCGCACCCGCAGCGCGTCCGCGAACCATGCGGTCGACGAGCCGGCACCGTACTCGAACACCCGGCGATCGGCTCCGACGTGCGTGGCGAGCCAGTGCATCGCCCCGTAGGTCAACCAGGGGCGTGGCCCGCCGTCCGAGCCGCTCGGCGCCCCGCCCGAGACCGACCGGTGCCAACCCTTCGCCCTGAGCGTCGACAGAACCTGCAGCGAGGTGAGCACCTCCCGCCCGCTCCGTGGTACGCCGGGGACACGCGCGCGAACCCTGTCCATCACCGACGGACGTCTCATCGCACTCAACACCTTTCGTTCTCGTATTCCGGCACCGGACGTGCCCTTCTCGATGTCACCCGGGCACCCATCGCCACGAGTTCAGCGGCCATGGCGGGGCCGGCATTGAAGGCCGGGGTCGCCGGTACGCGGAGCCGGCGCAGGCTGCTCAGGTCGCGTGCCTCGACGAACACCTCCGCGAGGCGGTCGGCATCGTCTGTTGGGAACACCCAACCGTTGTCAGTGGTGACGCGATCGGCATGACATCCGACGGCGTCGCTAACAGCGACCCGCACGCCGTTGGCCTGCGCCTCCGCGACAACGAGACCCCACGGCTCGTAGCGCGACGGCAGGACGAAGAGGTCGGCCGCCGCGAAGACGGGACCGAGCTCGTCCTGCGGCAGCGCGCCCAGGACACGGATACGCGGATCGGCGGCAGCCGCGCGGTCGACCAGGGACCGTTGCGGCCCCTGCCCCACGATCACCAGCCGCGCAGCGGGATCGGCGAACGCCGCGAAAGCGGACAGCAGCGTGTCCAGTCCCTTGGCCGGCGCGAGTCGCCCCACGAACAGGATGACGAGCCCGTCGCCGAGGGCGTGTCGGGTCCGCAGCGCCGCAGCCTGCTCCGGGCTCGCGACGGGCGGCCTGGGCAGACCGAACGGGATCAGGTGTCGGTTGCCGAAGCCGTACTCCGCCCAGTACCTGTCGTTCTGCGCTCCCACCGTCCACACCCGGGCCCGCCGCCCGAGGATCGCCCGCAGCAGCAGCCGCTTTCCCCATCGCCGCACTGCCGGCCGTCGGCGCTCGTCGAGCCAGTTGCTGTCGGACCGGAGCACCACCTGGGCGCCGCGCAGCCGGGCGGTGAGCACGGCGAGGACGTTCGCGAGCCGGGCGTAGCCGAAACAGCAGACG
Source organism: Micromonospora taraxaci (assembly GCF_007830095.1). Lineage (NCBI taxonomy): Bacteria > Bacillati > Actinomycetota > Actinomycetes > Micromonosporales > Micromonosporaceae > Micromonospora > Micromonospora taraxaci. The sequence continues at coordinate 5,272,245 of NZ_VIWZ01000001.1, forward strand.
ACCTTCAGGTCGGGGCGGAGCGCGGCGCGCACCAGGGCCACGCACCTCGACACCGTCCCGCCATCAACCACCTCGTGCGGATGAGCCGGCACGGCCGCGCCCCAGCCACGATCCGCGTCGCCCCGGTGATAGAGAGCGTGCATATCGAGACCCGCGACGTGCAGGTGGTCGAGCACCGGATTCCGGTATGGAGTGGGCACCTCCACGATGAAGAGGACCTCCGCCACGATGCGTCAGCTCCTCTCCCGGACGGCGGTCGTGCCGCTCGGTACGCGGCCAGCGCGCCCCTGCGGCGGCGGACCGGTCACGTCGGTGAACGTGTCAGTGCGGACGAGATCGACCACACTGTGCGTGGCCTGCCGGGCCCGCCAGGCGCGGTAGGCCTCGCCGGCCGCGGCCCGCCTCGCGTGACGCTCGGCGACGCCGTCGGCTGCCATACGCTCGATGACCCGGCTCAACTCCGCAGGGGAGAGCGCCGGGAGGACGACACCGCCGCCGCCTTCGAGGACGTCGGTCCAGGGTGTCTCCGCCGAGCAGACCACCGGGCACGAGGCGGACAGGCTCTCGGCGATGACGTGCCCGAAGTTCTCCCCGCGGGTCGGCAGCACGAAGGCGTCGTAGCGCGTGAAGGTGGCGCGGACCTCGGCCGGAGGCACCGGACCGCGGTACCGGACCGTCACGGTGGCAGGTAGCTCGTCGCACAGCCGTTGACACTCCCGCCAGTACGACGGGTCGTCCACCGGCCCGTGGATGTCGAGACTCAGCGGGCGGCTGACCGTCGTCAGGGCCCGCAGCACCATGTCGAGGTTCTTCATCGGCGTGATGCGGCTGAGGAAGACGAGTCGCAGGCGATCGTCGTCGTGCTCCACCGGCGGTGCGGGGTCCACCGGCAGCAGCGTCTGGTTCTCCCGTAGCACGATCCGCGCTCCGGGAACGAGGGCGCGGATGTGCGCCGCCTCGCGATCGTTCGTCGCATGCCAGAGGACATCCCGCCGGCCCAGGAGCCGACGCCAGAGGGCCAGGAACAGCCGCTTCTTGTGCGACCGGATACCGAGCGCCCCCGGCGAGAACTCTCCGCGCGGCGCGATGAGGATCCGCTTCGCGGAAACCAGCCCCAGGATGGTCGCCAGCACCGGCAGCAACGAGAAGGTCGGCTGCCAGACGCTGTTGACGTAGAGCAGGTCGAACGGGCCGGCCGACCGCTGAGCGCGCCAGATGCGCCACCAGTGCCGCGGGCTACGGCGGTTCAGATAGAAGACCCGGGACCGGGACCGGGTCGTCCACCGTCCGGACAGTCCCGGATATGGCGTCCGGCAACCGAGATCACGGTCATTGGTGACCAGCGTCAGGCGCACGTCCGACGGCACCCCGTCAACCATGCAGACCATGGATCGCACCGGACCGCCGGCACGATAACCCGGTTCGAAGTACGCCGAAGTAGCCAGCACCCGGTAGTCGTGCTCAGAGGGCACTGGACTTGAGGGCGATCGCACGGCCGGCACTTTCCCAGGTGAAGTCCGTCAGCTCACGGCCGAAGTGTCCGTACGCCGCGGTCTGCCGATAGATCGGGCGGAGCAGGTCCAGGTCACGAACGATGGCTGCCGGCCGCAGGTCGAAGACCTCGGTGATGCTCCTGCTGATCGTCGACACGGGCACGTTCTCCGTGCCGAAGGTCTCCACGGAGAGGCTGACGGGGTGCGCCTTGCCGATGGCATAGGCGACCTGTACCTCACAGCGCTCGGCCAGACCCGCGGCCACGACGTTCTTGGCCACCCATCGCATGGCATAGGCCGCGGAACGGTCCACCTTGGACGGGTCTTTCCCGGAGAACGCGCCACCGCCGTGACGGGCGTAACCGCCGTAGGTGTCGACGATGATCTTCCGTCCCGTCAGACCGGCATCGCCCATCGGTCCACCGACTTCGAATCGTCCGGTCGGGTTGACCAGCAGCCGGTATCCGTCCGTGTCCAGGTCCAGGCCTTCGAGTTCCGGGGCGATGACCTGTTCACGGATGTCCGGCGTGAGCAGCGAATCCAACGCGATGTTCGGGGCGTGCTGGGTGGACACGACCACCGTGTGCAGACGGACCGGACGCATTCCCTCGTACTCGACGGTGACCTGCGTCTTGCCGTCGGGACGAAGATAGGGAATGGCGCCGTTCTTGCGTACGGCAGCGAGTCGGCGCGCCAGTCGATGCGCGAGCGCGATCGGCAGAGGCATCAACTCGGGAGTTTCCGAGCAGGCGAAGCCGAACATCATGCCCTGGTCACCGGCACCCTGGGTGTCCAACGCGCTGGACGAGCCAGACCGCACCTCGATCGCGCTGTCGACACCCTGAGCGATGTCCGGAGACTGTTTACCGATGGAGACGCTCACACCACAGGAGGCGCCGTCGAATCCTTTGGCCGACGAGTCGTATCCGATGTCGACGATCAGCCGGCGAACGATCTCCGGGATGTCCACCTGCGCCGTCGTCGCCACTTCGCCGGCAACGTGCACCTGGCCGGTGGTGAGGAGAGTTTCCACGGCGACCCGGCTACGAGGGTCGATGGTGAGCAACGCGTCCAGGATGCCGTCGCTGATCTGGTCAGCAACCTTGTCAGGATGCCCCTCGGTGACTGACTCGGACGTGAAAAGGCGGCCTGACACAATTACTCCCCCTGGTTAGCAATGCTCATTACGGCAAGCGCTGGCGCAATGAAACAACGAGTTGCCGTACGATCAGTTACTTGGCCGGGCGGTCAATGTTGGCGCATCACCGACGGGCGCGGGCGGTCGTCTTAAACATCGATTCCGGCTCGGTCGGACGACGGGCAAGCCACGCCGTCGCGATTACCAACATGGCCAGAACCACCAACCGGGGCCCGGTACGGGTCATGTAGGTGAACCCACCCACCCAGACCAGATCGAAGAGACCGACGGCGAGAAGAACTCCGCCGACGTACCGGCCGAGCGCCGTGGGCGTGGTCAGCGGCCGCGCCGATGCACGAGCCAGGAACCGGTCGATGGCGGACACGGCGAAACCGGTCACCGGAATCATCACCGCCATGCCGACGACACCGAAATTGAACAGCCACTCGCCATACCAGAGGGCCGCCACGGAATGGCCGGTGCCGGCCAGTCCGGGCGCGAGGTAAGGCACCAGCTCATAACCGAAGCCGACTGGTTTGTCGGGCCAGAACGCGCGGGGCACCAGGGCGACCGCGGCGGCGAAGAAGGTCTCGCCCCATCCCCGGGGCAGCAGACCGATGGTGTTCATCTGCCAGAGTTCGGCGAACGCGGACATCGGACTGACGGCCGATCCGAAGCCGTCGCTGTCCACGTCCGAGGCTGCCCCGCCGGCGCGCAGCGCGGCGAGAAACGACAGGGCCGGAATTCCACCGAGGATCACGATCCCCTTGGTGTAACGCCGCCGGTCGCCGTGAGCCAGGACGACGAGCAGGGCGAGGGCGAGGGACCCGAGGACGATGCGGCCGAATCCATTGAACAGATAGAAGAAATAGACGGTGAAGGCGACGGCACACACCGATCCGCACAGCACCTTCCACCGACCGAGTGGGCCACGCAGCAGGCCCGCCGCCAGTAACACGACGCCGACGAAGCCGACCGGCTTCGCCGTGAACTCGGTCTCGGCGTCAACCAGCGAGGCGATGACGGCGACGGCGAGGAGGACCAGCCCGAAGGTGAACGCCCACCCCGCGGTGCCCGCGTCCACCCGGGCGGCGTCGGACCGGGCCCTGGAGGGCGCGCCGTCACCCCAGAACAGCATCCAGGTGAGCACATGACCGAAGAAGCAGACGGCGACGGTGGTGAACAACGGGATACCGGGATCGGTCGCCACGTTCTTGATGCTGTGGTAGAAGCCGCCGAACCCGACGAAGACCGCGAAGGCGAGGTTGTAGATCCCCACCGCCGTGATCCGCGTGCCCCCGTGCCGCCAGAAGACCCAGGTGCCGAAGAGGATGGCGAGGAGACTCAGGGCAATGGTGGCCTCGCGGTGCCAATCGGTTGCCAGGGCCGGGTTGAGAACGAAGCAGGCGGCACCGGCCACCAGCCACGCCGTACCGGCGGCCAGGTTCCGCATGAACTGGGGCACCCCGCCGGCGCGCGGGCGGGCGTGCAACGCCGAACGGCTGACCGGTGCATGGATTGTCCCCATGGGAGCGGAGCGTATCGGAACCGCTACCGCTCGATGCCTGATTCACATTCTTGGCCCGCCGGTCATGCCTGCACCCTCAATCCGATCCCCTTCCGCCCCGGGTCGTCACGCGAGGGAGCGACACCGACACGGCCAGCTACCTCGCACCTCTCGACCTATTGACATCGATCACCCCCCAGCAGAAGGCTCGCGCCTACAGGTCCTTCACCCAAGGAGGCGCGATGAGACCGAGACGACTGGCGATCGCCAGCGTGGTCACCCTGCTCGGCGCACTGGCGTTGACCCCGCCGGCAAGCGCGAAGCCACCGTCCGAACCGGGCGCCCGCGACGGCCTGGAGGTCTACGTCGGCACGGTCGACGCGAAACAGCGGGACCAGCTACGCGCGGCGGGGGTCGACCTCGGCCACGACGCGAAGACGGACTCGACCGGCACGACGACCGTCGAGACGGTGCTCAGTCGCCGGCAGGCGAAGCGGCTGACCGACCAGGGCGTCCCGTTGTCGGTGAAGAAGGTGCGCGGCAAGGACGCGTCGCAGGCGCTGCGGGAGCAGGCGGCGGCGGGCTGGACGGCGTTCCGGCCCTATGGGGAGCCGGGCGGTCTGCGCGACGAGCTGAACGCCACCGCGGCCCGTTATCCCAAGCTGACCAAGGTGGAGACGATCGGCCGCACCCAGCAGGGTCAGCCGATCGTCGCCGTGAAGGTCACCAAGAACGCGCGGACCGTCGCGGACGGGAAGCGGCCCGCCGTGCTCTACGCCGGCGCGCAGCACGCCCGCGAGTGGATCACGCCGGAGATGACCCGCCGGTTGATGCACCACGTGCTGGACAGCTACGGCACCGACCAGGAGATCACGAAACTTCTGGACACGACCGAGCTGTGGTTCCTGCCGGTGGCCAACCCGGACGGTTACGACTTCACCTTCACCTCGGGCAACCGGCTGTGGCGCAAGAACCTGCGGGACAACAACGGCGACGGACAGATCACCTCCGGCGACGGTGTGGACCTCAACCGCAACTTCAGCTACAAGTGGGGGTACGACAACGAGGGTTCGTCACCGGAGCCGAACAGCGAGACCTACCGGGGCCCGGGCCCCAACTCGGAGCCGGAGACCAAGGCCCTGGACCAGCTCTTCAAGCGAGTCGGGTTCGAATTCTTCGTCAACTATCACTCGGCGGCCGAGCTGCTGCTCTACGGCCTCGGCTGGCAGGTGAGCACTCCCACCCCGGATGACGAGATCTACAAGGCGATGGCCGGGGACGACGCGCACCCGGCGGTGCCCGGTTACGACCCGGACATCTCCGCCGAGCTGTACACGACCAACGGTGACACCGACAGCCACGCCACCGTCCGGTACGGCACGCTGGGCTTCACCCCCGAGATGTCCACCTGTGAGGCCGCCTCGGCGGTCGACCCGGACGACGAGTGGCGCCCGGAGGACTGCGTCAGTGGCTTCATCTTCCCCGACGACGAGACGTTGATCGCTGGTGAGGTGAGCAAGAACCTGCCGTTCGCGCTGGCCGTGGCCAAGTCGGCGGCGGACCCGGACGAGCCGGTGTCGGTGGTCGGCCGGAGCACCCCGGACTTCGTGGTGGACGCCTTCGACACCTCGTACGGGCGCACCCAGCAGGTCGCCGCCATCACCCGGCGGGCGCTCAAGAACGTGAAGATGCACTACACGGTCAACGGCGGGCGACCGAAGACCGTCGCGGTCCGCGAGTGGCGCGGCGGCGAGCGGTACGGCGGCACGCACGACGACTACTACGCGGAGCTACGCGGGACGGTCGGCGGCACGAAACCGGGAGACCGGGTGGAGGTCTGGTTCACCGGCAACAAACCCCGGTCCGGGGTGGTCGCAAGCGTTCACTTCACCTACCGGGTGCACAGCGACATCGGCGGTGACGTGCTGGTTCTCGCTGCTGAGGACGTCACCGGTCTCAGCCCGGCGCAGACCGGCACCTCCGCGAAGTACGCCGACGAGATCGCGGCATCGTTGAGCGCCGCCGGGCGCAGCAGCGACGTGTACGACTTCGACGTGATGGGCCGTAAGGCGCCGCACCCGCTCGGGGTGCTGTCGCACTACAAGGCCGTGGTGTGGGAGACCGGCGACGACGTGATCATGCGTTCGCCCGGCCAGGTCGCCGGCACCACGGCCAAGGCGGCGCTGGACACCGAACTGGCCGTCCGGGACTACCTGAACGAGGGTGGCAAGCTCCTGGTCAGCGGCCAGTACGCGTTGTTCGCCCAGGGCGCCAACGGTTCGTACGTCTACCACCCGGACGCGCCGCCGGAGTGCACCAACGCCGACGACCTCACCTGCCTGCCGCTGCTGAACGACTTCCAGCAGTACTGGTTGGGGGCGCACACCTACGTCAGCGACGGCGGCACCGCGCCGGAGGGAGAGCCGTTCCCGGTCGCCGGCCGCGACGGCGCGTTCACCGGCTTCAACGGGCAGCTCAACGCGGCCGGTTCGGCGGAGAACCAGGGGCACACCGCGTCGTTCCTGACCACGTCGAGTTTCCTGCCGCCGGACGAGTTCCCGCAGTTCGCCAGCTCCGCACCGGTGGGCTGGACCCGACCGGGTGGCGCGCCGTTCGACCCGCGTACGGGTGAGTGGTACCTGCACAGCGGGCAGGCCGACGAGTCGTACAAGCGGCTCACCCGCACGGTGGACCTCAGCGGGGCGACCAGCGGGGAGCTGCGCTTCTTCACCTCGTACGAAATCGAGCAGAACTGGGACTTCCTCTTTGTCGAGGCCCACGAGGTGGGCAGCGACGACTGGACGACCCTGCCGGACGTCAACGGCAAGACCAGCACGGTCACCGGGGAGAGCTGCGCCTCCGGTTGGGGCCAGTTGCACCCGTTCCTCGCCCACTACCAGGGCGCGGGCTGCTCCCCCACCGGTAGCACCGGAAGCTGGAACGCGGCGACCGGGACGTCGAGCGGTTGGAAGGAGTTCGTGGTCGACCTGACCGCGTACGCCGGCAAGCAGGTCGAGGTGTCGATCACGTACGCCTCGGACTGGGCCACGCAGGGCCTCGGCGTCTTCCTGGACGACGCCCGGGTCGTGGTTGACGGGTCGACGGTGGCGGAGACCTCGTTCGAGTCCGCCGACCTGGGCGGCTGGACGGTGGCCGGGCCTCCGGCCGGGTCCGGTGGCAACGCCAACGACTGGTCGCGCAGCCAGCAGGCGTTCGAGGAGGGCTCGGTGGTGGTCACCGGGGGCACGGTGTACCTGGGCTTCGGGTTGGAGGGCCTCTCCCCGGCGGCCCGCGATGACCTGGTCGCCCGCTCGTTGACCCACCTCACCGGTCAACCCCGCCCCTGACGGCGGCGAGGTGCGCCGGCGGTCCACGGGCCGCCGGCGCACCTTCGGCGTACGCCGGGTGCGCCCGCCGACGATGTGATGAGCTGTACGGGTGTCGGGGCTGGGACTTGTGCTGCACCCCACCCGGGATGTCACCGAGGTGGCCGAAATCATCGAACGGTGGGCCACCCGCCACCACAAGACGCTGTTCGTGCGCGAGGAGGACCAGCACCGCGTCCCGTCCTGCGTCGAACCGGTGCCGGAGGGCGAGGTCGCCGTCCGCGCCGACGCGTTGATCAGCATCGGTGGTGACGGCACCATGCTGGGTGCGCTGCGCTCCGCCGTCCGCGACCCGAAGCCGGTGCTCGGCGTACACCTGGGTCGTCTGGGGTTTCTCGTCGAGATCGAACCGCCGGAGTTGCCCGACGCGCTGAGTCGGCTGCTGTCGAAGGACTTCACCGTCGAGTCGCACGCGTGCCTCGCCTGCGACGTGTGCGGTGACGACGTCGTGGCGTTCAACGACATCGCGTTGGTCCGCCAGCCGGGTGCCGGTTTCGTCAGCGTCACGCTCGCCATCGACGGCCAGCAGTACGGCTACTACCGCAGCGACGCCGTGGTGGTCAGCACCCCGATCGGCTCGACGGCGTACAGCTACGCGGCCGGTGGTCCACTGATCTCCCCGGCGGCGGACTCGGTGGTGATCACGCCGGCGGCGCCGATGGCCGGCATCTCCCGGGCGGTCGTGCTCTCGCCGGACGAGAAGATCCGGTTGGAGTTGCAGCCCAACTCGTCGCCGGTCGTGGTGGAGATGGACGGCCTGGTGTTCCGCGACGCGGCCACGGAGGGGACTGTGGACATCTCGTACCGCCGCGACGCCGGTCTGGTGGTCCGCTTCGACCCGTTGCGCTACCAGGAGCGCAACCAGTTGAAGATGACGCTGCTCGACCTGCCGTTCCTCCCCGAGCAGCTCCGCGAACTGCTGCCCGAAGAGCTACGCCGACGCAGCCAGGAGCTACCCCCACCCGCCGACCCCCCACCCTGCTGAAGCCCTGCGCTCGATCAAGAGGTTTGCGTCACGACACGCCGGGCGGCATGACGCAAACCTCTTGATCAACGTGGGTCCAGGGGGTCAGGACTGGGTCAGGGCTTGGTCCACCAGGTTTTTGGCTTCTTCCTGGATCTGCTTCAGGTGGTCGGGGCCCTGGAAGGACTCGGCGTAGATCTTGTAGACGTCCTCCGTGCCGGAGGGCCTCGCGGCGAACCAGCCGGACTCGGTGCTGACCTTGAGGCCGCCGATCGGTGCGCCGTTGCCAGGTGCGGTGGTCAACGTCGCGGTGATCGGCTCACCCGCCAACTCGGTGGCGGTGACCTGCTCCGGGGAGAGCTTGCCGAGCACTGCCTTCTGCTCCCGGGTGGCCGGGGCGTCGATCCGGGCGTACGAGGGGGCGCCGAAGCGCTCGGCCAGCTCCGCCCAGTGTTCGCTCGGGCTCCGCCCGGTGGTGGCCAGGATCTCGGAAGCGAGCAGGCAGAGCAGGATGCCGTCCTTGTCGGTGGTCCAGGTGGAACCGTCGCGGCGCAGGAACGACGCCCCGGCGCTCTCCTCACCGCCGAAGCCGACAGCACCGTCGAGCAGGCCGGGCACGAACCACTTGAAGCCGACCGGCACCTCCAGCAGCGGTCGGCCCAGGTCCGCGGCGACCCGGTCGATCATCGACGAGGAGACCAGCGTCTTGCCCACGGCGGCGGCCGGACCCCATTCGGAACGGGTACGGAACAGGTGACCGATCGCCACCGCCAGGAAGTGGTTGGGGTTCATCAGGCCGGCGTCGGGGGTGACGATGCCGTGCCGGTCGGCGTCGGCGTCGTTGCCGGTGGAGATCTGGAAGTCGGCGCGGGCGGCGATCAGCGACGCCATCGCGTTCGGCGAGGAGCAGTCCATCCGGATCTTGCCGTCGCCGTCCAGGGTCATGAACCGCCAGGTCGGGTCCACCGTCGGGTTGACCACTGTCAGGTCCAGCCGGTGCCGCTCGGCGATCTCGCCCCAGTACGCCACGCTCGCCCCACCGAGGGGGTCAGCGCCGATCCGCACTCCGGCGTCGCGGATCGCGTCGATGTCGATCGCCGCCGGCAGGTCGTCGACGTAGTGCGCGAGGAAGTCGTACTCCCCGGTGGTGTCCGCGGCCCGGGCCCGCGCGTAGGTGATCCGGCGGACCTCCTTGAGCCCGGCGGCGAGGATCGCGTTGGCCCGGTCCTGGATCCACCGGGTGACGTCGGTGTCGGCCGGACCGCCGTTGGTGGGGTTGTACTTGAACCCGCCGTCGTCGGGCGGATTGTGCGACGGGGTGATGACGATGCCGTCGGCGAGCCCGCTGGTCCGCCCCCGATTGTGGGTGAGGATCGCGTGCGACAGCGCCGGCGTCGGGGTGTAGCCGTCGCGGCTGTCCACCAGCACTGTGACCCCGTTGGCGGCGAGCACCTCCAGCGCGTCCACAGCGGCGGGCGCGGACAGCGCGTGGGTGTCCCGGGCGAGGAACAGCGGCCCGTCGAGCCCCTGCTCCCGTCGGTAGTCGCAGAGCGCCTGGGTGACCGCCAGGATGTGGTCGGAGTTGAACGCGTTGCGCAGGCTGGAGCCGCGGTGGCCGGAAGTGCCGAAGGAGACCTGCTGCGCCGGGTCCGCGGGATCCGGATGTTCGGCGTAGTAGGCGGTCACCAGGCGCGGCACGTCGACCAGGTCGGCGGGCTCGGCGGGCTGGCCGGCACGGGGGTGGGTCACTGCGGGATCCTCCTCGGTGTGTGCGGGTCGGTCACGGCTCGACCTTCTGGCCCTTGCCGATCACCACGATGCCGTTGTCGGAGACGGTGTAGCGCTGCCGGTCCTTCTCCAGGTCGACGCCGATCTCGACGCCCTCCGGGACGAACACGTTCTTGTCCAGGATGGCCCGCCGAACCACCGCGTGCCGGCCGATCTCCACACCCTCCATCAGCACCGAGCCCTCGACGTGCGCCCAGGAGTGCACCCGCACCTTCGGCGACACGATCGAGTTCTCCACCAGCGAACCGGAGATCACCACGCCCGGGGAGACCATCGAGCCGACAGCGCGGCCGACCCGCTCACCCCACTGGTGGACGAACTTCGCCGGCGGCCACGGCAGCTGCTCGGTGTAGATCGGCCAGTCGAAGTTGTACATGTTGAAGACGGGGTGCACGTTGATCAGATCCATGTGCGCGTCGTAGAACGAGTCGAGCGTCCCCACGTCACGCCAGTAGCCACGGTCGCGGTCGGTGCTGCCCGGCACCTCGTTGTCGCGGAAGTCGTAGACGTTCGCCTCGCCCCGCTCGACGAGCATCGGGATGATGCTGCCGCCCATGTCGTGCTTGCTGGTCTTGTCTTCCGCGTCGCGCTCGACCGCCTCGCACAGTGCGCGGGTGGTGAAGACGTAGTTGCCCATCGAGGCGTAGATCTCGTCCGGCGCGTCGGGCAGACCGACAGCGTCGGTCGGCTTCTCGCGGAACGCCCTGATGCGCTTGCCGTCCTCGCCGACCTCGATGACACCGAACTGGTCGGCCATCGACAGCGGCTGGCGGATGCCGGCAACGGTCACCGCGGCGCCGGAGGCGATGTGGTCCTCCACCATCTGCCGGGGGTCCATCCGGTAGATGTGGTCGGCGCCGAAGACGATCACGTAGTCGGGCTGCTCGTCGTTGATGAGGTTGAAGCTCTGGTAGATGGCGTCGGCCGAGCCGGCGAACCACCACGGGCCGCGACGCTGCTGCGCGGGCACCGGGGTGACGTAGTTGCCGAGCAGCGTGGACATCCGCCAGGTCTTGGTGATGTGCCGGTCGAGGGAGTGGGACTTGTACTGGGTCAACACGACGATCTTGAGATAGCCGGCGTTGGCCAGGTTGGAGAGGACGAAGTCGACCATGCGGTACATCCCGCCGAACGGGACGGCCGGCTTGGCCCGATCCGTGGTGAGTGGCATCAGGCGCTTGCCCTCCCCACCCGCCAGGACGATCGCGAGCACCTTGGCAGCCATGCCACGACGCTATCCACCCGCGTCGCACTTCACCACTCGTACGGGGACTCTTCTGCACTAGGGTGCGGGGTCATGACGGAACCCACCCCGCTGCGCGTCGATCTGCTCACCCGCGAGTACCCGCCGGAGGTCTACGGCGGAGCGGGCGTGCACGTCGAGTACCTGGCCCGGGAGTTGCGCCGCCTCACCGACGTCCGCGTGCACTGCTTTGGCCAGCAGCGCACCGAGCCGGGCGTCACCGCGTACCCCGGACCGCCCGGCCTGACCGGTGCGAACGCCGCGCTCCGGACGATGGGTGTGGACCTGGAGATGGCCGCCGGCACCGCGGGTAGCGACGTGGTGCACAGCCACACCTGGTACGCGAACCTGGCCGGACACACCGCGAAGCTGCTGCACGGGGTGCCGCACGTGGTGACCGCGCACAGCCTGGAGCCGCTGCGGCCGTGGAAGGCCGAGCAGCTCGGCGGCGGGTACGCGCTCTCGTCCTGGATCGAGCGGACCGCGATGGAGGCCGCCGACGCGGTGATCGCCGTGAGTGGGGGGATGCGCAGCGACGTGTTGACCGCCTATCCGCAGATCGACCCGTCGAAGGTGCGGGTGGTCTACAACGGCATCGACACCGTGCAGTACGCCCCGGACCACGACACCGACGTGCTCGACCGACTCGGCATCGACCCGTCCCGTCCCAGCGTGGTGTATGTGGGAAGGATCACCCGGCAGAAGGGGCTGCCGTACCTGCTGCGGGCCGCTCGGGAGTTGCCGGCGGACACGCAGCTCGTGCTTCTCGCCGGCGCGCCGGACACGGCGGATATCGCCGCCGAGGTGGAGGGACTGGTCGCGGAGTTGCGGGCCAACCGCTCCGGAGTGGTCTGGGTGGCCGAGATGCTGCCCAAGCCCGAGGTGATCCAGGTGCTCACCCACGCGACGGTCTTCGTCTGCCCGTCTGTCTACGAACCGATGGGCATCGTCAACCTGGAGGCGATGGCCTGCGAGACGGCAGTGGTGGCGACCGCCACCGGCGGCATCCCCGAGGTCGTGGCCGGCGATGAGACCGGCCTGCTGGTGCCCATCGAGCAGGCCACCGACGGCTCCGGAACCCCGTTGCAGCCGGAGAAGTTCGTGGCGGACCTGGCGGCGGCGATCAACACCCTGCTCGCCGACCCGGCACGTACGGAGCGGTTCGGCCTGGCCGGTCGCCGGCGCGCGGTGGAGCACTTCTCCTGGGACTCCATCGCCCGCCAGACGCTGGAGGTCTACCGCTCGGTCGGCGCCGAATTCAGATAGCCGTTCCCGGCGGCGACTTGAGCAACGACGTCGCCTCGGCGCAGTGACCGCCACGCCCGTTGCGCAGGGCGCTGGCGGCAATGCGGACGAGGTCGATGTTGACGCCCGCGGCGCCACTCGGATCGTGCACCTTCAGTTTCACGTCGAGGCTCACTGAGGTCTCACCCCAACCCCGCGCCTCGACGTTGAGGTGCGCCACCTTCTGCGACCCGAGGTGCGGCAGGTACCCAAGGGGGGCGACCTCGACGCTGTCGGCGTCCGACAGGGCGTTGAGCTTGGACCGCTTCTTGGTGTCGGGGTTCTCGACCAGGTTGCGGAAGTCCTCGGTGCCGCCCAGATTGACCTGGTAGGAGCTGACCAGTGTGAGGCCCCGCTCCTTCAGGAGCCGCAGCAGCGCGTTGTGCACCACCGAGGTGCCGAACTGGCTGGCCAGGTCGTCGCCGATCAGCGGCAGGCCGGCGGCCTCGAACCTCTCCATCCGGCGTGGGTCGCGGGCGACCGGGTCGGCGGTGGTGTTGATGAAGGCGACACCCGCGGTGAGAGCTGCCTCGGCGTACGCCTGGGCGGTCTCCGGCCGGCCGCTCGGCGCCGAGTAGAGCAGCACCTCCGCTCCCGCCAGCGCCGCAGCCACCCGCCGCACCTCGGTCGCGTCGACGAGGCCCTTCGTGACGGGCACATCCGCCCAGGGCAGGTCGCACGGCAGCCGGGGGAAGTTGTTGGGCGGCAGGAAGATCGCCTCGGTCAGGTCCCGACCGACCTTCTCCGCGGAGGTGGCGAAGGCCGCCACGACGTCGATGTCGCCCACCCCGAGCCCGTCGATCACCGGTCTGCGGATTCCGACCAGGCTGCCGCTCTGGCGGTAGAGAGCAAGCCCCTGCACCAGCGCCGACGTGTTGTTACCGACCCCGACAACCGCGACCCTCACCCGTTCGATCATGGCGGGAGGCTACGCCACCTCCGGTGTGGTGAGCCGCCCCGACAGGACCGCCGACAGCACCGGGAATTGTCGTACACCTGTTCTAGTCTTTAGAGGTGATCGATGCGTTGGAGCAGGCGGAGGCCGTGATGGCGGCCTGCTTCGAGACGCCCGCCTGGGCCACCAGCGAGCGCGATCTCGTGGCGGCGTTGGATGCGACGCATCGCCTGGAGCAGCGCTTGGCGGCAGTCAAGCTGAGTCTCGTACGGGAACTGGACGGTCGAGGCACCGCGACGGCGCAGGGCGCGTCCTCGACGGCGGTGTGGCTGCGCGACCGGCTGCGGATCGGGGTCGGTGCCGCCCGGCGACTGGTCGAGATGGCCGCGACGCTCGATACCGCCCCTGCCGGGATCCGGGAGGCGTTGTCTGGCGGAACGGTCGACCTGGAACAGGTACGGGTCATCGCCGAAACCGTCCAGACCGTCCAGACCGCCGCCGGCGCCCAGGCCGCAGACAAGGCCGTCGCCATCCTCGTCGACTGGGCGGCGCAGTTCGACGCCGCCCTGTTGCGCAAGCTCGGCACCCGGATCCTCGACCACGTCGCCCCTGAGGTCGCCGACGCCACCGCCGAGGCGGCGCTGCGGGCGCAGGATTCGCGGGCCGCCCGGGACCGGCACGTCACCATCAGCGAGCAGACCGATGGTCGGCTCCGCCTCGCCGGCATCCTCGACACCGAGGCCGCCGCCGCGGTGCGCGCCGCAATCGACCCGCTCACCACCCCCAGCGGGCCCGACGACACCCGCACCCCGGGTCAACGCCGCCACGACGCCCTGGCTGACGTGTGCCGGCTCGCCCTGCGCACCGGTGAGCTACCCGAGAACGGTGGCGACCTGACCCAGGTCGTCGTCACCACCAGCTACGACGGGTTGACGCGGCAGGTGGGCATCGGCGCTCTGGACAGCGGCCTACACCTCAGTGCCGAGGCCGTGCGTCGGCTCGCCTGCGACGCGCGCATCCTGCCCGCCGTGCTCGACGGCGGCGGCCAGGTCCTCGACGTCGGCCGGCAACGCCGCCTCATCAGCGGCCCGCTCCGTCGCGCCCTGGTGCTGCGCGACCGTGGTTGCGCGTTTCCCGGGTGCGATCGCCCACCGCGTTGGTGCGACGGCCACCACATGCGGCACTGGGCCGACGGCGGCGACACCAGCCTCGACAACGCCGTGCTGCTCTGCGGCCACCACCACCGACACGTGCATCGCGGCGACTGGGTCGTGCAGCTTGGCGGCGACGGGCATCCAGAATTCATCCCACCGGCCTGGCTCGACCCCGAACAACTCCCCCGCCGCAACCACTACCACCGGCGCAGATAGCGCTCCCGATGAGCGAGTTCAGGCACGCACCAGCGCACCACCCTCAGGCAACGCCGAGGGTGGCGGCGAGCTGCGCCAGTCCGGTCGGAGCGTCGGCGGACCGCCACACGACGGCGACCAGCTTCCGTACCGCCGGCCGGTCGTGCACCTCACTGCGGGCGGTGCGTTCCGCGTCGAGGACGGCTCGGGCCCGCGCGGTGCATGTCACCGTTCAAGGCGTACAGGCGGGCCACATCAAGGAGGTACCCGGCCCGGTGCTCGGGCGGCAACCCCCGCCACTCGTCACCGGCCACCAGCCGCCCGTGCCGGGCCGTCGCCGTGGTGACGTCGCCGAGAGCCGCGTCGGCCGTCTCCCACGGCCTAGCGATGACCCAGGGGCGGTCACTCGCCTGGTGTGGTCAGCGTCAGGGTCGGGAAGTACGTGCGGTATCGCGCCCCATCGCGGGTCAGCAGGTCGTACCGGCATACGGCCGCATGCGCGCCGATGTAGAAATCGGCAAGCGGCGACCGCTTCGCGCCACCCAGCCTCCGATATCGCGCGTACGCCTTGCCGGCGAGGAAGCCTGCCAGGTATGGGAGCTCCTCGCGGAGGAAGTCACCCGCCGGCAACGCCTCGTCCAGCTCCTCGATCCGGTCGAACCGGACCGACGCCTCGGCGTACACGATGGGGTTGATCACCAGATGGCCCGCGTCGCGGGCCTCGGCGAGGGCGCCCCCGGACCACTCCGCCCACTTGGGGTCATCGGTGAGGATGTCCAGCAGCACGTTGGTGTCGACCAGGGTCGTCACGGCGTCAGTTGGACGCGGCGGCACGGCGCGGAGCCGGTCACTCGCCACGCAGCAACTCCATCAGTTCCTCGGTGGACATGTGCTCGGTCTCCTTGGCGCTCCCCCGACCCCGCATGTGGCGGACGAGACGCTCCCCACGGGTGTCGGCACCGTGCACGCGCACGATGCGGAGGGCCCCGCCCTCCTCGACCACATCGACCTCGTCGCCCTCGTGCAGGTTGTAGCGCGCCCGCAGAGCTGCCGGGATGGTCACCTGACCCTTGCTGTTCAACCGCATGCTCTGGACCTCCGTCACGTAATACCAACGATACGTGACACATCCCGATACGGGACATCTGTGCTGGCGACCGCTGGAGGGCGGACGGAGGTGCTTGGCCGCGCGCGAACGGATCTCGCGCAGTAGGTTGGCGGGGTGACTGGACGGTTCCCGATCGAAGACGTCTCCCCCGTCGTCTCGTGCGGGCGATACCCGGCCAAGGCGGTGGTCGACGAGCCGGTTCCGGTGTCGGCACGCGCCTACCGGGAGGGGCACGACGCGCTGGGCTGCAACGTGGTGTGGGCCGGCCCCGACGGCACTACCCGGCCGTTCACCCGGATGCGTCCCGGTGAACCCGGCCAGGATCGCTGGCACACCGTCATCACGCCGGACGCCGTCGGCGCGTGGACGTTCTCCGTCGAGGCGTTCCAGGACCCGTACCTCACCTGGCAGAACGCGGTGACCAAGAAGATCGCCGCCGGGCAGGGGCCGGCCGAACTGGCCAACGACCTGGCCGAGGGCGCGCGGGTGCTCGCCGCCGCCCGGGACCTCGTCCCGGCCGCCGACCGACTCCGGGTCGCCGACGCGCTCGCCGCGCTCGTCGAGACCGACCTGCCGCTGCCGCAGCGGGTCGACCCGGCGCTCGCCCTGGCCGACCTGCTCTGGGAGCACCCGGTGCGGGAGTTGGTGACCGCCGGTGAGACGTACTCGATCTGGGTTGACCGCAAGCGGGCGCTCTTCTCCGCCTGGTACGAGTTCTTCCCCCGCTCCGAGGGGGCCGTGGGCGGCCGCTCCGGCACGTTCGCGACGGCCACCGACCGGCTGCCGGGGGTGGCCGCGATGGGCTTCGACGTGCTCTACCTGCCGCCGATCCACCCGATCGGCCGGGTCAACCGCAAGGGCCGCAACAACGCGCTCACCGCCGGCCCGACCGACGTGGGCTCGCCGTGGGCGATCGGCGCCGCCGAGGGCGGCCACGACACCATCCACCCCGACCTGGGTACGCCGGCAGACTTCCGGGCCTTCGTCCAGGCGGCTGCGGCGCAGGGCCTCGAGGTGGCGATGGACCTGGCGTTGCAGTGCGCGCCGGACCACCCCTGGGTGACGGAGCACCCGGAGTGGTTCACCACCCGGGCCGACGGGAGCATCGCGTACGCGGAGAACCCCCCGAAGAAGTACCAGGACATCTACCCGGTCAACTTCGACAACGACCCGGAGGGCATCCGGGCCGAGGTGTTGCGGGTGGTGCTGCACTGGGTCGGCGAGGGCATCCGGATCTTCCGGGTGGACAACCCGCACACCAAGCCGTTCGACTTCTGGCACTGGCTGATCGCCGAGGTCAAGAAGATCGACCCGGACGTGCTGTTCCTGGCCGAGGCGTTCACCCGTCCGGCGATCATGCACGGCCTCGGCAAGATCGGCTTCACGCAGTCGTACACCTATTTCACCTGGCGCACGACGGCCGCCGAGATGCGGGAGTACTGCGAGGAACTGGTCGAGTCGGCCGACTACATGCGGCCGAACTTCTGGCCCAACACGCCGGACATCCTGCACGAGTCGTTGCAGCACGGCGGCCCGCCGATGTTCAAGATCCGGGCGGTGCTGGCCGCGCTGCTCTCCC
This sequence comes from Micromonospora taraxaci, assembly GCF_007830095.1. Classification (NCBI taxonomy): domain Bacteria; kingdom Bacillati; phylum Actinomycetota; class Actinomycetes; order Micromonosporales; family Micromonosporaceae; genus Micromonospora; species Micromonospora taraxaci. The sequence continues at coordinate 5,289,979 of NZ_VIWZ01000001.1, forward strand.
CCTCCTGGGGCATGTACGCCGGGTTCGAGCTGTTCGAGCACGTGGCCCGCCCGGGTGCCGAGGAGTACCTGGACAACGAGAAGTACGAGCTGCGCCCCCGGGACTGGGCCGCCGCCGAGGCGCAGGGCCGCTCACTGGCCCCGTTCCTGGCCACCCTCAATCGGGTACGCCGGGACAACCCGGCGCTGCACCAGCTCCGCAACCTGCGGTTCCACGAGATCGACAACCCGGCGTTGCTGTGCTGGTCGAAGCACGACCCGGAGACCGGCAACACCGTCATCGTGGTCTGCTCGTTCGACTCGCGCGAGGTGCAGTGGGGCAACACGACGCTGGACATGCCGGCGCTGGGCTTCGACTGGCACGAGCGGTTCACAGTGCACGACGAGCTCACCGGCACGAGCTACGACTGGGGTCAACGCAACGCGGTACGGCTCGACCCGTACCTGCAACCGGCGCACGTGTTGACAGTGCGCCGCCCGACCCCGCCCGCCGAGCCGCTACCAGCGGGCGCCGAGCCGGCCGACCTCACCGTCGCCGAGGTGCCGGACGAACTCTCCGGCGGCACCGCGCCGACGGCTCCCGCGCCGGCAGCTCCGGTATCGGCAGCTCCCGTTCCGACTCCGCCTCGCCGGTCGCGCCCGGTACCGACCCCGCCGCGCCGATCGGCGACCCGTCCGCCCGCCTCCGCACCGACCGACGCTGCCCCGAAGGACGCCCGATGGACCAGCTGATCTCCGGCGCGACGCACGACCCGCACTCGGTGCTCGGCGCGCACCCAACCGACTCCTCGACGACGATCCGCACGCTGCGCCGGGGCGCCGGCGACGTGGTGCTGCTCGTCGGCGACGAGCGGTACCCGATGAAGCGGGTGCACGACGCGGGCGTCTTCGAGGCCACCGTCGAGGGCACCGTGCTCGACTACCGGGTGGAGGTCGACGGCACCGCGCACGACGACCCGTACCGCTACCCGCCGACCCTCGGTGAGCTGGACCTGCACCTGATCGGCGAGGGCCGGCACGAGCGGCTGTGGGACGCGCTGGGCGCTCGGGTCTTCGACGAGGGCGTGGCGTTCAGCGTGTGGGCGCCCAACGCCCGCGGAGTCCGGGTGATCGGTGACTTCACCGGCTGGGCGCCCGACGACGGCTGGCCGATGCGGTCGCTCGGCTCCACCGGCGTGTGGGAACTGTTCGTGCCCAACGCACGCGTCGGTGCCCGCTACAAGTACCGGATCCTCGGCGCCGACGGCCAGTGGCGGGACAAGGCCGACCCCCTGGCCGCGTACGCCGAGGTGCCGCCGGCCACCGCGTCGGTGGTGCACCACTCGACGTACCGGTGGAACGACGCGGACTGGCTGGCCCGGCGGGCCGAACGGCAGCCGCACCAGGAACCGATGAGCGTCTACGAGGTCCACCTCGGCTCGTGGCGACCCGGCCTGAGTTACCGCGAGCTGGCCGAACAGCTCACCGAGTACGTCAGCGGGTTGGGCTTCACGCACGTCGAGTTCCTGCCGGTGATGGAGCACCCGTTCGGCGGTTCCTGGGGTTACCAGGTCACCGGTTACTTCGCGCCGACGTCCCGCTTCGGCGACCCGGACGACTTCCGCTACCTCGTCGACCGGCTGCACGCCGCCGGCATCGGCGTGATCCTCGACTGGGTGCCCGCGCACTTCCCCAAGGACGAGTGGGCCCTGGCCCGCTTCGACGGCACCCCGCTCTACGAACACCCCGACCCGCGCCGTGGCGAACACCCCGACTGGGGTACGTACGTTTTCGACTTCGGCCGCAGCGAGGTGCGCAACTTCCTGGTCGCCAACGCGCTCTACTGGTGCGACCAGTTCCACGTCGACGGGCTGCGGGTCGACGCCGTCGCCTCGATGCTCTACCTGGACTACTCCCGCAACCACGGCGAGTGGGCGCCCAACCAGTACGGCGGTCGGGAGAACCTGGAAGCCATCGCGCTCATGCAGGAGGTGAACGCGACCGTCTACAAGCACCACGCCGGCGTCGTCATGATCGCCGAGGAGTCCACGGCCTGGCCGGGCGTCACCCGCTCCACCGCCGACGGCGGGCTGGGCTTCGGGTTCAAGTGGAACATGGGCTGGATGCACGACACCCTGCTCTACACCTCGAAGGACCCGATCTACCGCCAGCACCACCACCATCAGCTCACCTTCTCCCTGGCGTACGCCTGGAGCGAGAACTACGTGCTGCCGATCAGCCACGACGAGGTCGTGCACGGCAAGGGCTCCCTGGCCGGCAAGATGCCCGGCGACACCTGGCAGCGGCTGGCGAACGTGCGCGCGCTACTGGCGTACATGTGGGCGCACCCGGGCAAGCAGTTGCTCTTCATGGGCTCCGAACTGGCCGACGACCGGGAGTGGAGCGAGGAACGCGGCCTCGACTGGTACCTGCTGCACGACCCGGCCCGCGCCGGTGTGCAGCGGCTCGTCGGCGACCTCAACCGGGTCTACCGGGACACCCCGGCGCTCTGGGCACAGGACACCGACCCGGCCGGGTTCCGCTGGATCGCCGGCGACGACGTCGCCAACAACACAGTGTCGTTCGTCCGGATCGCCCCGGACGGCTCCACGCTGGTCTGCGTGGCGAACTTCTCCGCCCAACCCCTGCACGACTACCGAATCGGGTTGCCGGCCGGCGGGACGTGGACGGAGGTGCTCAACACCGACGCGCACCACTACGGCGGGTCGGGGGTGGGCAACCTGGGCGAGGTACGGGCCGAGGACGTGCCGTGGCACGGGATGGTCGCCTCCGCCGCTCTCCAGGTGCCACCGTTGGGTGCCGTCTGGCTCCGTCAGGGCTGACCCACCACCCGACAACGGCCAACGATGCACTCACCTTGATCAAGTGATGAGAAGTAGGTGCCAGGGTCGTTTCTGACCTACTTTTCATCACTTGATCAGTGCGGCATCCCGCAGGAATCCGCGTCAGACCAGGCCGGCGTCGCGGAGCAGTTGCCACAGGCCGGCGCCGTCCGGCGCGGACAGCCACTTCTGCCCCACCGGCCCCGACGAGGGGCGTCCGGCCGGGGCGGGCAGGGTGCCGGCCAGCACCGACTGCGTCGGGGAGAGGCGGCGGATCGCCACCCCGGCGACGTTCTCCGGGTGGGCGGCGGCGAACTCCCGGTAGATCTCCTGGTCGTGCTGGCCGTCGTCGCCGACGAGCAGCCAGCGCACGTCGGGGAACTCCTTGGCCAACCGGGCCAGGGTGGACCGCTTGTGTTCCATGCCGCTGCGGAACCAGCGGTCGGCGGTCGGGCCCCAGTCGGTGAGCAGCAGCGGCCCGGCCGGGTAGAGGTGCCGGGACAGGAAGCGGGTCAGGGTGGGTGCCACGTTCCACGCGCCGGTGGAGAGGTAGAAGACCGGCGCGCCCGGGTGCGCGGTGACCAGCCGCTCGTAGAGCACCGCCATGCCGGGTACGGCGGCTCGGGCGTGTTCGTCGAGCACGAACGTGTTCCAGGCGGCGAGCAGCGGTCGGGGCAGCGCGGTGACCATCACCGTGTCGTCGATGTCGGAGAGGATGCCGAACTTGACCTCCGGGTCGAGGATGCGCACCGGCGCGTCGACGGGTTCGGCGTCCGGGACGCTGAGGCGGACGGTGCCCCAGCCGGGCGGCAGGTCGGCCTCGACGAGTGTGTCGACGAAGCCGCTGCGGTCCGCCTGGGTCTCGTGCCGCACCCCGCCCGCCTCGATGGTCACCGTGACGTGCTTGTTGGGCAGCGTGGTGAAGCTGCGCCAGCCGCGGACCTTGTCCAGTCGACCCCGCTGGCGGGTGTCCGGGCGTCCCAGCAGCACCCGGCACATCACCCGTACCCAGCCCGGAGCGCCGTAGCCGGTGTACGCGACGATGTTGACCCGCCAGCCGGTGCGCCGCAGCCGACGCTGCACGAGCTGGTGAACGGCGTCCTCGATCCGCGCAGCCCGGTGCAGGTTCGGAACGGCCAGCTGGCCGGCGGGAGTGGGTGGCACGCGCCAACCCTGCCACACGGCGACAGCCGCGGCCACGCGAGTGGCCTCCGACTGTGCTGATCCACCTCGGCGGCCCGACGGAACGTGAAACACTCCGGTCGGGACGACGACGGGGGCGTTGGTCGTGTCGCAACCAGAGCAGCACCGTGGGCGATGGCGTCCGCGACTCGACCGGCCGGCGCTCGTCGCGCTGCTGTTCGGGGTGGCCGGTGTGGTCTACCGACTGGTCCTGACCCTGTTCACGGTGCCGGTGTCGAACAGCGACGAGGCCACGTTCGGCCTTGCCGCGCTGCACATCGGGCAGGGCCGGGAACGCCCGGTCTTCCTCTACGGCCAGCACTACATGGGGATGGTGGAGTCGTACCTGGCGGCGCCCCTGGTGGCGGTGGCCGGGCCGAGCTGGCCGGTGCTGCGGTTGCCGATGCTCGCGCTGTACGCGCTGTTCCTCTATCTGATCCACCGGTTGACCCGCCGGATCTGCACACCCTGGTTCGCCACCTTCGTCGTCGGCCTGCTCGTACTCGGAGGCGAGCGGGTGGTGCGCGACCAGCTCACCGTGGTCGGCGGTCGGCCCGAGGTGAAGCCGGCGGTGCTGTTGATGCTGCTGATCACTGTGGGGTTGGCCGCCGGCACGATCCGCCGCCGACGACTCGCCGTCACCGCGTTCGGCCTGCTCGTCGGGCTGGCCCTCTGGTCGGACTGGCTGATCCTGCCGTACCTGGCGGTGGCCGGGCTGGCCCTGGTCTGGGCGGCGCGGCGGGAACTGCTCGGCTGGTCCGGTCTGCTGCTGGTGGCCGGGGTCGCCGTCGGCGTGGCACCGATGATCGTCGACAACCTGCGGGCCGGGCCCGGTGACGACTCGCTGTCGGTGTTCCGGGAGATCAGCACCAAGGCCGGGCCGCTGCCGCCGTGGTCCGACCGGATCCGGGGCGGGCTGCTGGAGGGGGTGCCGCTGGCACACGGGCTCTGCCCGGTGGACGGCTGCGGTCGGTGGCAACAGTGGTTCGGGGTGCTGTATCCGGTGCTGCTGCTGGCCGGCGCGGTGTTCGCCGCGCTCGCCTACCGCCGGGCGGCCCGGCCGCGCGAGGAGCAGGCTGACCGGGCGGCTGCGGGGCCGCGCGGGGCGCGGGTCGGGCCGGTCGTGCAGCTCGCGCTGGTCGTCGGTGCCGCGTTGACCCTGTTGTCGTACGTCCGCAGCCCGCTCGCCGCGACCAGCCCGCTGGACAACGCCCGGTACCTGTCGGTGCTGCAACTGTCGCTGCCTGCGGTGCTCTGGCCGCTCTGGGTGGTGGCGGTCGCCTGTTGGCGGGGCACTGTCGGCGCGCTCGGACGGCTCGCCGGGGCGCTGTCCACCGCCGTGCTGGCCGCCCTGACCGCGACCGCGCTGCTGATCACGGTGCTCTTCGCGGCAACCGGCACGGCGGCGTCCCGGACCGAGGAGCGCCAGGCCCGGGAGTTGGCCGCCGCGCTGCGGGCCAACGGCCCCCACCAGGTGTACGGGGACTACTGGACCTGCAACCGGTTGATCTTCAACACGGACGAGACGGTGGTCTGCGGGGTGCTCGACGGCGACCTGTCCCCCGGGCAGAACCGCTACCTGCCGTACTGGCGGCAGGTCGGTCGGGCCGATCGGCCGGGTTACGTGACGGAGGTCGACTCGCCGATGGACCGGAGGCTGCGCCGGCTGCTCGCCGACCGGGGCGATGCCGCACCGGTGCGCGAGGTCGGTGGGTATCGCGTGTACCACCCCGACACCCCGGTGCGCCCCTGGCGGTAGTGGCGGGTCGTACGCTGGCCGGGCCGCCGCCGTTGCACCGCCCGAGGAGACCCATGCTCATCCTGCTGCCGCCCTCCGAGGGGAAGGCCGACGCCGGCACCGGACGGCGCTGGTCCCCGGACCGGATGTCGCTGCCCGAGCTGAACCCGGCCCGGGAGCGGGTGCTGGACGCGCTGGTGGCGCTCTGCGCCGGGCCGGACGCGGAAGCCGCGCGGGCGGCGCTCGGGCTCAGCGAGGGTCAGCTCGGCGAACTGCGCCGCAACGCCCGACTGCGGGAGGCAGCCACCGCGCCTGCCGAACGGCTCTACACCGGGGTGCTCTACGAGGCGTTGGACCTGGCCTCGCTGCCGGCCACGGCGCAGCGGGCGGCCCGCCGGTCGATCATGATCAGCTCCGGGTTGTGGGGCGTGGTCCGGCTGGCCGACCGGATCCCCCCGTACCGCTGCCCGATCGGCGCTCGCCTGCCGGACGTGGGGGCGCTGTCGGCGTACTGGCGCGCCGAGCTGGCGCCGGTGCTGGACGCCGCCGCAGGCAACGGCCCGGTGCTGGATCTGCGCTCCGGCGCGTACGCGGCCACCTGGACGCCGCGCGGGAAGCTGGCCGAGCGGACGGTCACCGTGCGGGTGCTGCACGAGCGGGAGGTCGACGGCGTCCCGGTCCGCTCGGTGGTCAGCCACTTCAACAAGGCGACCAAGGGACGTCTGGTGCGTGACCTCCTCGTCGCCGGCGCTCGACCGCGCACCGCCACCGAACTGGTCGGCGCGTTGCGGGAGTTGAAACACACGGTCGTGGAGCAGACCCCCGCGCGCGGGCGGGCACGGCAGGTGGATGTGGTGGTCACCGACCTCTGACGGGTCGGCAGCCGCAAGATTTGCTCAAGGCTGGGCCGGAGCAGTTCCGTAACGGGGGCGCAGGGGCCACGGTAGGGACACCCAGACTCCGACGAGGGAGCCTCCGTTGACCTCCGAACCCGCAGTGCTCGACCGGCCCCGCCCTCCGGCGCTGCCGTCTCCGATGGACTGGCTGACCCTGGGCGACGCGTTCGAGGCCGCCTGCCTGCTGCGCTGCACGCCGCCCCCGGCCACCGCCCGGTCGAGCACAGCACTCCCGGCGTACGCGTCGGGGGTGGAGTTCAACCGGGAGGACGCGGCACAACGGATGCGGCAACTGCTCGCCCGGCTGGACATCCCGGTCACCCACGAGGTCGCCGTCGGAGGTCTACGCCGCCGCTACGAGCTGCATCGGCTGTGGGTGCCCCAGGAACACCGGGGCGCGTACACCCGGGTGGTGGACGCGGGTTGGTGGCAGGGGCGGCGTGAGCTGCTCGGCGGGCCGCTGCCCGGGGCCTCGCCGGCGCGCCGACGGTTGGCCACCCGGCTCTCGGCGGCGGCCTGGCGCTCGGCGCTGCTGGCCGCCGGGCGGCACGTCCGCCGGCACATCCTCGGCGTGCGGCTCACCGACCGGGAGCTGGCCGCGGTGCTGATCCGGAGCGCGGCGGTGCTGGACGTGCCGGCCCGGCTCCGCCCCGGCACCGGCTGCTTCCTGGTCAGCGTGAACGACGGCCCGGACCGGGCGCGGATCCTGAGTAGCGCTGCCCTGGAGCCGGCGCGCGGGCCAGCGACGCCGCGCGGCACGGCCCCGCCGTCGACTCGGGCCGTGGCCACGGCGACGGCAGGACGCCCGCCCTACTGATCCCGCCCGGCGCACCGACGGAGGGCTTGCGCGCACGGGCCCGACGGCGCACAGTGCACCGCGTGAGTCGTACCTTGTCCCGCAGGCCCGGACGCCACCGCGCCGGGTGGGCGGCCCTGTTGACGGTGCTGCTGACCGCGGCCCTGGCCGCCGGATGCCGGGACGCCCCGACCGCGCCGACGACGATCCGGATCGCCACCGGCAGCCCCACCGCCGTCTACTACGCGTTCGGGCAGTCCCTGGCGGCCATCCTCAACCGGGACCTGCCCGACGTGCGGGCCAGCGTGGTGATCACCGCCGCGTCGGCGGAGAACGTCCAACTGGTCGGTTCGGGCGCGGCCGAGCTGGGCTTCACCCAGGCCGACGTGCTGCCCACCACCATGGCGGAGAACCCGACGGTCGAGGCCATCGCCCGGGTGTACGACGACCAACTGCACCTGGTCACCACGGGCGGCGGCCCGGTCCGCACGGTCGCCGACCTGCGCGGCCGTCGCGTCTCCGTCGGCGCACCCGGCTCGGGCACCGAGATCACCGCGACCCGGCTGCTGGAGGTGGCCCGCCTCGGCGGCGACGAGATCCGTCGGGAGCGGCTCGGGCTGGACGACTCGGTGGCGGCGTTGCGGTCCGGGCGCATCGACGCGTTCTTCTTCTCCGGCGGGTTGCCGGTGCGGGGCATCGAGGAGTTGGCCTGGCGCAGCGCCACCCGGATCGTGGACCTCAGCGAGTGGACCGAGCCGCTGCGCGACCGCTACGGCCAGGTCTACGTCTCCCGGGACATCCCCCGCTCGGTGTACGGGGTGGACGCGGTGACCACTGTCGCCGACCCGAACTACCTCATCGTCCGGGCCAACCTGCCGGAGCAGTTGGTCCGGGAGGTGACCAGGCTGTTGATGGAACGCCGTGCCGAACTGGCCGCCGCACATCCGGCGGCGGGACGGATGAGCCCCCGCTCGGCGATCGTCACCGCGCCGCTGTCGCTGCACCCCGGGGCCGCCGACTGGTACCGGGCGGCCAAGCCCTGACGACCCGCCCTCAGCGCGCCGGGGCGGGCCGCAGGTCGGCGGGCGGTTCCTCGTCCACGGGCTCCGCCGCCGGGTCGGGCTCCGCCGCCGGGAACCACAGGGCGGCGACCAGGCCGCGCGACTCCCCCGGGCGCATGGTGAGCCGCCCGTCGGAGGCGTCCACCAGCACGGCGGCGATGGTGAGGCCCAGCCCCGCGCCGTCCACGTTCTGCGCGTCCGGCGCTCGCCAGAACCGCTCGGTCGCCTGGCGGAGCTGACTCTCGGTCATGCCAGGGCCGGAGTCACGCACCTCCAGGGACACCCCGTCGTCGCGGCGATCGACGGTCACCGTCACCGCCCCGCCGGCCCCGCTGAACTTCACCGCGTTGTCGATCAACGCGTCCAGCGCCTGGTCGACGGCTGTCGGCACGGTCTGGGCGTACGCCGGGGCGTCGCTCGTAGCCAACCGCAACGCGACCGACCGGTGCCGGGCCAGCGGCGCCCACGCGGACACCCGGGAGGCTGCCACCGCGGCGGCGTCCACGGTGACCCGCTCGTTCTCCTCCCGTTCGGCCCGGGCGAGGGTGAGCAGGGCGTCGAGTACCAACGCCAGTCGGTCGGTCTCCTCCAGGGCCAGCTGGTGCTCGGACCGGCCGTCGGGGTCGGTGAGGCTGGGGCCCAGCTCCTCCACCCGCAGCCGCAGCGCGGTGAGCGGGTTGCGCAGTTGGTGGCTGGCGTGCGCGACGAAGGCGCGTTGCCGGTCCATCACGTCGGACACCACGTCGGCCATGTGGTTGAAACTGGTCGCGAGCCGGCGTAGCTCCGGAGGGCCCAGGCGGTGCTGCACCCGGGCGCCCCGATCGCCCTCGGCGATCTCGTGGGTGACCGCGTCCAGTTCGGTGACCGGGCGCAGCACCCAACCGGCCAGCCCGAACGCGGTGAGCACGCAGGCTAGCACGGCGAGCAGACCGGCCAGGGCGAGCAGCAGCCACCACGCGGCGACAGCTCGGCGGATCGGGCCGGACGGCGACGCGATCACCACCGCGCCGAGCACCTCACCGCCGTCGTTGATCGGCGCGGCCACCACCACCGGGTCGGTCGTCCAGGGCCAGACCGACTCGGGCGCGCTGGTCTGCTGCCCGGACAACGCGATGTCCAGAACCATCGCCGTCCCCGGGCTGGGCTGCCACCTCGGCGACGAGACCGGGGTGCTCCGGTCCCGGTCGACGACCGCGACGCCGATCGCGTACAGGTTGTCGTAGCTGTTCAGCTCCGACTCGATCGGGCCCGGCCCCCCGTCGCGCAACGCCGGGCCGGCCAGCGAGGCGAACCGGGTGGCGTCGGCGAGCCGGTCGGCGCGGACCCGTTCGGTCTCCCGGCTGGCCATGGTGGCGGCGAGCGGTGTCTCCAACGCGATGAGGACGAGCACCATCAGCAGCAGGTAGCTGATCACCAGTCGGCGGCGCACGTCAGCCCCTCACGCGTCACGCAGTCGATAGCCGACGCCGCGGACGGTCTCCACCAGGCGGGCGTCACCGAGCTTGCCGCGCAGCGACCCGACGTGCACCTCGACCGTGTGCCGATCGGCCCAGGTGGTGCCCCACGCGTCGAGCAGGATGCGATCGCGCGGCACCGCCACCCCGGGCTGGCGGGCCAGCGAGAGCAGGACGTCGAACTCCTTGCGGGTCAGGGTGACGGCGCGGCCGTCCACGGTCACCGTCCGGGCAGCCACGTCGATGCGAACCGACCCGGCCTCGATGAGGTGTCGCTCCGGCGCGGCGTTGGCGGCCCGGCGCAGCACCGCCTCGATCCGGGCCTGCAACTCCACCATCGAGAACGGCTTGACGACGTAGTCATCCGCGCCGAGGCGCAGACCGAGCACCCGGTCCCGCTCCTCACCCCGCGCGGTCACCGCGATGATGCCGAGCTGGCTGCTGCGGCGGCGCAGCTCGCGGCACAGGTCCGTACCGTCGCCGTCGGGCAGGGTCAGATCGAGCAACACCAGGTCACACGGGGCTGCGGAGAGCGCGGCCGCGACCGTGGCCGCGTGCTCCACCTCGTATCCACGGCGGGTCAGGGCGGAGGAGAGCGCACCGGCGACCCGGCGGTCGTCCTCCACCAGCAGGATCCGCACCCGTGCCTCCGTCCGTCGCAACCGTTCTGCGAATGGTGGCAGAAGGGGGCGCGGAGCGGGAGGCCGCCTACCCGCTACAAACCGAAGACGTCGTCGGCGGTGGCGTCCCGGACGCCGTCGGTGAAACCACGGAAGCCCGGGTCCTCGTGGCTGGCTGGCACGCTCGTGACGTTGACACCGCTGGCCTGGGTGACCGCGTCGACCAGGGGCGGATAGTCGATCTCGGCATCCTGGAAGGCGTCGTCGTCCGCCTCAGCCAGGTTGATCACGTGCTGGACGTCGTCGGACGGAGTGTCCGGGTCCTCGGCCCACTCGCCGCCAGCCCGGTAACACTCGTCGTACAGCGCGCGCTGGCTGTCGGTCCAGTCGTCGTCGTAGCTCTGCATCGCCCATCCCCTCCGCGGCCTTGACCTGAGCATGCCCGGCGGGAGGTGACGAGCGCGGCGGTACCGGGGAAACCGGCTCGGCGCGCCCACGGCAGCGCCGTAGGCTAACGAAGTGATCTACAAACTGCTGTCCAGCACGGAGTGGGACGACGCCCTCGCCGCCGGCGCCTTCACCGGCTCCGCCCTGGACCGGCAGGACGGTTTCATCCACCTCTCCGGCGGCGACCAGGTCGTGGAGACGGCGCGGCGACACTTCGCCGGCGTGACCGGGCTGACGCTGCTGAGCGTGGCGGAGGACCGGCTGGGCGACGCGTTGCGGTGGGAGCCGTCGCGCGGTGGGCAGCTCTTCCCGCATGTGTACGGTCCGCTGCCGGTCGCCGCGGTGGTGGCGGCGCAGGCGTTGCCCGCGGACACCCCGGTCGCCGAGGCGGTGGCCACCCTGTTGGGCTGACACGGTCGCGCCCGGCCCGACAGGTGTCGGGCCGGGCGCGCAACGCCATCCGTGCGGACTCAGCGGCAGAGCCGGCTGATCTCCTCCTGGAACCGGTCCATCGGGTTCGCCTCGGCGGGGCCGAGCAGGTAGGTCTTCAGCTCCCGCCGGGCCTCGGTCATCGGGTCGTCGCCGGCCCGCGTCACCGACACGATCTTCTCCAGCTCACCGCAGTCCTTCGAGAGCAGGTACGCGGCCCGGGCCGTCGGGTAATCCCGGCGGAACTCGTCCTCGGACAGACCGGCCGGGTTTGCCACCACGTACGGGCGCTGACTCTGCACGAAGTCGGAGACCACGCTGGACACGTCGCTGATCAGCAGGTCGGTCTGGTTGAAGCAGTCGAACAACGCCGGCGTACGACCGGTCACCACCAGGTGCGCGGTGCCGTCCAAGGAGGACGCGTCCGCGTTGCCGCCGGCGGCGCGGATGGCCGCGACGATCCGCTCGTGTGCGGCCCTGGCCTTGTTGGACCGCGACCCGGTGAGCGGGTGCGGCTTGTAGACCAGTCGCAGCCGAGGGTTCGTGGCCAGCAGCCCCTTGACGATCCGCTCACCCATCAGCACCAGCGAGGTGTGGTACGGGTCGTCGTCGAGCCAACCCTCCCAGGTGGGGGCGTAGAGCACTGTGAACGGCCGGTCCACCGACTCGGCGCCGAAGGTGTGCACCCCGGCGAGCTGCGGCCGGCCGATCTCAACGATGTCCGAGTCGAGCACCCCCACGCCGGCCCGGGCGTACCGCTCCCGCCCCGCCAGCCCGGCGACCCAGACCTCGTCGTACACCTTGCTGTAGGGGTTGACGCTGGCCTGCTTGTCGCTGTCACCGTGCCCGACGAAGACGTGCTTCGTGGTGGGCTCGCGAAGCATGTGGATGTTCGCGCCGACGTTCGCGGCGTACAGCGCCGCGCGGATGCCGCGAAGGTCGAGGTTCATGAAGTCGACACCGGCCGGTACGCAGATCACCGGCAGCCGGGTGTCGGCCAGTTCCAGGAACGCGTCGCGGCTGCGCATCAGCACCACCGCGCGCTGGTGGAGCGCCTCGGTCGGAGCGAGCCACATGTTGGCCTGGTAGACGTCCTTGGCCGGGCCTGCGAAGTAGAGCGCCACCTCGGGTCGGTAGGTGTCCATCCACCGCTGGACGGCGGGCAGCACCACACCCTGCCCGGCGCCCTGACCCCGGCCTCGCAACCAGGTCAGAGCGGTGATGGCACCCACCACACCGGTCATCACGACCGCCACTGCGGCGGCGACGAAGAACGGCGTCGGGTCGTGCCGCACCGCGGCGACCACGGCGGCCGGAACGAGCAGCAGGTTGAGCAGGGGCATCCGGTCACCGGTGACCGCCGCCACCCAGGCCGGCAGTTGGTTCGCGGAGCGCAGGTCGCCCAGATCGATGTTGCGCACCATCGCGGAGAGCGGGTTACGACGCTCGATCATGACGGAGAGCGCGCCGGCGAAAACGGACACGACCCACACCGCAGCCGGCAGCGCCAGCAACAGGGTCAGCTCCCCGCCGCTGAGCCGCACCTCGGCGGCGACGAGCAGAACGGCCGCGAGGTCCCGGGTGAGCTGCCGGTACGACCAGTGCAGGCCCACCTTCTCCAGCAGCAGGTGCGACGACGGCGACCAGCGGGCGACGGCGAACTCGCCGATGACGGCGGCGAGCCCTGCGACAGCGAACAGACCGATCCAGCCGAATACACCACCGACGAGCATGACGAGGTAGGCCACCACCAGCAGGGCACTGTGGGCGGCCACTCCGAGGCGTCCTGTCAACGTGCCGAACAAACGAGTTCGCTCCCTACAAGATTTCGTTGCGGGCTGTGCCCGTGAATGGATCGACGCCACTCCCCCGTCGCGCGGCGGGTCGACCGCAGCCGCCTGCGCGTGACTGCGACCTTAACGCGAGGGGACGCCCGAGCGTCACTCGGGTATCCGGCACCATTTCGGGCAAAGCTCCGCGCCTGGGTGCGCCCGACCCATCCCTGGGTCGGGCTGCTCGACAGGGATCCGCTCAGGCGACCCGCCGGAAGCAGATCATCGCCCCGGGCGCCTTGCGCGCGGCGAACTCCTGGTAGCCGAGCTGCGGCGCGGTGTCGCGCGCGTACTGGTTGCCCTTGTAGACGCAGATGGTGCCCACGTCGAGGCGGTCCAGCGCGGGCGCCAGCTCGGCCGGCGCCGGGGCGCTGACGCCGTCGGCGAAGCCGGCGAGCAGCAACCGGTCCTTGGCGAACTGCGAGTTGAGGTCGTACTCGACGAGGTAGAAGTCGCGGGGCAGGACGACCCGGACCTCGCTGGTGACGATCGGCGTGGTGCGCATGATCACCTTCGGGGCCAGCAGCATGCCCTCCGGGCGGTCCAACTCCTTGATCCAGAACGCGATCTTCTGACGCTGCTGCGGAAGCTTCCAGGTGGGCCGCTCGTGCACCTCGACCCAGCTCTTCGGCGACCACATCGGAGTCGCGAACAGGGCGAACGCGGCAACCAGCAGCACCGCGACCCCGCCGGCCGCCGCGCGCCGCAGCGCCGGTGTCGGCGCCGGCACGCGCACGGTACAGAGCAGACCGATCAGCGTCGGCAGGGCGAGCAGCCACGGCACGCGCCAGAGCACTACCGAGATGCCGCTCAACGCGCTTATCAGCTCCAGCACGCCGGGTACGAACATCACACTCAGCGCCAGGGTGGCGCCGGCGATGAGCAGCGCCGGGGTGCGCCGACGGGCGAGCAGTGGCCCGCACCACAGCGCCAGACCGCTGATCACCCCGACCACGCCGAACAACAGCGTCCGCCGGTAGGTGGAGGCCGCGTTGTAGAAGGCGTCGTCCGCGCCCTCCGCGGCCATCCCGCCAAGCAGCAGCCGCGAGACCACCAGTGAGCCGATCGGGTACGCGAGAGCGGCGACCGCGGCGACGATGGCGGCCTTCCAGCGCCCGACCAGGAGCATGGCGAAGCCGGCGGCGCCCACCAGCATCGGCAGGATGATCGCCGCGGTGTTGGTGAGGCCGATCGCGGTGATCGAGAGCGCCACGATGAGCACCAGGCTGCGCCGCGACCGGTTGTCGAACCACTCGGTCAGGTAGAGCCACATCAGCGGGATGACCGCCGAGACGAACATGCCCTTGCCCTCGTGTAGCCGAGGAAGGTGGAACGTGCCCAGCGCGGCGTCGCCGCCGGCGACGAGGTACAGGTAGGCGATGGCCACGGTGAAGGCAAGCACCGGGCGACGCGGGGCCCACCGGTGCGTCAGCCGCCAGAGGGCGAGCGCGGCGAGCACCGCCATGATCGGCAGCAGCACGTACCAGAGGGCCGAGCTGGCGTGGATGCCGACGACGTTGGCGAACGCACCGTCGAAGACCTCGATCGAGGGGATCGGCGGCTGCGAGCCCATGGCCGGCAGGACGTTCTCGGAGAACAGGAAGTCGTTGAGCGGGACCAGGTCACGCTCGGCGATCCAGACCGACTTGCCGACGTAGTACACGTCGTCCGGGGTGTTGCGGGCCATGAAGAACGAGGAGATTCCGACCAGCACCGAGATGACCAGCGCGTACGTCGACTGCGCTGCGGTGGGCGCCGGGGCGGCCGGGTTGGGGACCGGACCGTCGAGCCAGGCCCGGCGGAGGAGCAGGATCCCGCCGACCGCGGCGAGCAGACCGGCGACCGCCGGAATCCACCACGTGAGGCTGACCCCGGTCCCGGCCACACCGGCGGAGACTGCCGCGACGGCGGCGGCGACCAGCACCCCGATCAGCAGGCGGCGGTCGACGGCGGGCCGCTCCACGGCCGGCTCGCTCGGCTCGCCGGCAGCGGTGGTGGCGGGTGCCGTGGCGGCGGCCGAACGGCGACGGCGACGGACGAGGGCCACCACCGCGAGCAGTACGCAGGCGACCAGCCAGATCCGGAAGGTCACCGACGGGCGCAGGTCGCCCAGGAAGGCCGCGTGGTAGAGCACTGTGAAGAGTGCGAACGCCATCACCGCCCCGTCGGTGAGCAGCGCCGGGGCGTCGGCCACCAGTGCGCGTACCCGGGACGCCAGGGCGCGACTGTCGGCGGGCCGGGTTGCCTGCTCGGCCCCGGGCGTCGGATCCGAATCGGCGGGCGCTACGGCGATGCTGTCGACGTTGGCCACGGGCGTCCTTACTCGTCAGGCGGATCAGGGTTTTCGGCGTGGTGACAGCCGGGTGTCAAGGGGGCAGCGTAGCGGAATCGGACAGGCAGACCGATGCTGCGGGCGACCGAGTGTCGGACGCCTGGTCAACCCGGGATCGGGGCCGGCCGGGGTCGGGGCAGGACGCTGTCGGCGCCGAGCCCGGCGGCCACTGATTCGACCAGGTTGTCGAGGTAGCTGTCGGTGAGCGGCAGTCGGGCGATGGCGAGCCGCCAGTAGAGCGGGCCGACGATCAGGTCGATCGCCGCGTCCGGGTCGGTGTCGGCGGGCAGCTCGCCGCGCTGCACCGCGCGGGTGACCAGGCGACCGCCGATCTCCTGTTGGCGCGCGTGCAGCACCCGACGCAGGGTCTCGTCGATGCTCGGGTTGCGGGCGGCCTCGGCCAGCAGGTCCGGGATGATCTGCGACGCCAGCGGGTGCCGCAGCGCGTGCGCCACGGCCTGGAACAGCAGGGCGAGGTCACCGCGCAGGGTGCCGGTGTCCAGCGCCGGGAGTTTGCCGTGTGCCGCCGCGGCGACGATCTCCAACACCAGGTCGAGCTTCGAGCTCCACCGCCGGTAGATCGCCGTCTTGCTGACGCCGGCCCGCCGGGCCACCGCCTCGATGGAGAGCCGGCCGTAGCCGACGGCGGCGAGCTCCTGCATCAACGCACGCCGGATCGCCGCGGTGATCTCGTCGCGCAGCACCGCCGCTCCGGCCGGGGCCCGCCTCTTCTCGGTCGTCATCCAGGGCTCTTATCGCAGGTCACGGGGACCAGCGTAACGCAACGACGATACGGTTGCGTCCCGACGTGTTTCGGACTACTGTCCACGCAGCGACGAGGCGGCGCCCCGCGCACATCTCCCACTAGGATCCCATCGTCGCGAGCCACCCCGTCTGCACAGAGATCGGAGCGCCATTTCCATGGCCACCACCGCGCTGGTCGACCCCGACACGGGCCTGACCCAGGCGCAGCTGGCCGCTCGACACGGGCTACGGGTCGCCGGTGAGCGCCCCAGCGTCGTCGAGTACAGCCGCCGACTATGGGCGTACCGCCACTTCATCGCCGCGTACGCCAACGCCAAGCTGGTCGCCTCGTACAGCAACGCCAAGCTGGGTCAGCTCTGGCAGGTGCTCACCCCGCTCACCAACGCGGCGGTCTACTACCTGATCTTCGGGGTGGTGCTGGCACAGAACGACATGCCGAACTACATCGCCTACCTGACCACCGGGCTGTTCATCTTCAACTTCACCCAGAGCGCGGTCCTGACCGGCACCCAGGCGATCAGCAGCAACCTGGGGCTGATCCGGGCGCTGCACTTCCCCCGGGCCAGCCTGCCGCTGTCCACCACGCTGACGCAGTTCCAGCAACTGCTGGCCTCGATGGTGGTGTTGATCGGCATCGTGCTGGTCACCGGCGAGCCGATCACACTGGAGTGGTTGCTGCTGATACCGGCCCTGTTCCTGCAGGCGGTGTTCAACGCCGGCGTGGTGCTGCTGGTGGCCCGGATGGGCTCCAAGGCGAGCGACCTCAAGCAGGTCATGCCGTTCGTCCTGCGCACCTGGATGTACGGCTCCGGCGTCCTCTACAGCGTCAGCCTGTTCGAGCGGCTGCCGGCCTGGGCGACGACGGTCGTGCAGTACAACCCGCTGCTGGTCTACATCGAGCTGGCGCGGTACGCGCTGCTCGAGGAGGCACCGCTGCTCAACGAGTCGCTGACCCAGCTCTGGCTGGTCGGCGCCGGGTGGGCCCTGGTCGCCGGGATCGGCGGGTTCATCTACTTCTGGCGCGGGGAACAGGAGTACGGCCGTGGCTGAGCACTTCGACACGCCCATCGAGGCGACCGCGACGATGACCCCGACGCAGGAGCGCATCCCGACCGTCGTGGTCGACGACGCGCACATCATCTACCGGGTGCACCAGGGCGCCGGCGGTGGCACCACACCGGTCGCCGCGCTGCGCCGACTGGTCAAGCGCACCTCCGCGCCGAACATCCGGGAGGTGCACGCGGTCAAGGGAATCTCCTTCACCGCGTACCGGGGTGAGGCGATCGGGCTGATCGGCACCAACGGCTCCGGCAAGTCCACCATCCTGCGGGCCATCGCCGGGCTGCTGCCGGTCAACCGGGGCGCGATCTACACCCAGGGGCAGCCGTCGCTGCTGGGCGTGAACGCCGCCCTGCTCAACGACCTCTCCGGCGAGCGCAACGTCACCCTCGGTTGCCTGGCCATGGGCATGCATCCCGACGACGTCGCCCGGCAGGCCGCGGGCATCATCGAGTTCTCCGGTATCAACGAGCGGGGCGACTTCGCCAGCCTGCCGATGCGGACGTACTCCTCCGGCATGGCGGCCCGGCTACGGTTCTCCATCGCCGCGGCCAAGAAGCACGACGTGCTGCTCATCGACGAGGCGCTCGCCACCGGCGACAAGGGTTTCCGCAAGCGCAGCGAGCAGCGGGTGCGGGAGTTGCGCGAGGGCGCGGGCACTGTGTTCCTGGTCAGCCACCAGCTCTCCTCCGTACGGGACACCTGCGAGCGGACGATCTGGCTGGAATCGGGCGTCCTGCGGATGGACGGCCCCACCGACGAGGTCGTCCGGGCCTACGAGGCGTACGCGAACAGCAAGTAGCGCCTCGGCATCGACACGACGCCACGGACCGCGTCGCCCGCGTTGGGGCGGCGCGGTCCGCGCGTTAAGGTTCATCCCGTCGCCGCTCGGGCGGAACTTTCCGTTAACGCATCCCTGAGAGTGAGGATCCGGCAATGACGCAGGACCAGACCACTGGCCCGGACGCCGCAGCGGAGACCCCGACGCCATGGCGGCCCTCGCGGACGGTGGCCGTGGTTCTGGCCGGCGGCACCGGGACCCGGCTGGGCCTCGGCATCCCGAAGCAGCTGCTGAAGATCGCCGGTAAGCCGATCATCGAGCACACCCTGGCGGTCTTCGAGGCGGCACCCGAGATCGACGAGATCATCGTGCTGATGGCGTCCGGTCACGTCGATGACGCCCAGCAGATCGTCGACAAGGCCGGCCTGCGCAAGGTCACCAAGGTGATCGAGGGTGGCGACACCCGCAACGCCACCACCCGGATCGCCCTGGACGCGGTCGGCCCGGAGGACTGCAACATCCTCTTCCACGACGCGGTACGCCCGCTGCTCAGCGGCCGGATCGTGCGTGAGTGCGTCAACGCCCTCTGGACCTACGACGCCGTGGACGTGGCCATCCCCTCCGCGGACACGATCATCCAGGTGGACGACAACGACTGCATCACCGACATCCCGGTGCGGTCCCGGCTGCGCCGGGGGCAGACCCCGCAGGCGTTCCGCTCCCCCACCATCCGTGAGGCGTACCGGATCGCCGAGGGTGACCCGAACTTCGCCGCCACCGACGACTGCGGTGTGGTGCTGCGCTACCTGCCCGGCACCCCGATCAAGGTGATCGACGGTTCGGACGAGAACATCAAGGTCACCCACCCGGTCGACGTGCACCTGGCCGACAAGCTCTTCCAGCTCGCCGCGGCGCAGGCACCCCGGCTGACCGACCACCGCAGCTACAGCGAGGAGCTGACCGGCCGCACCATCGTGGTGTTCGGCGGCAGCTACGGCATCGGCCACGAGTTGACCGAGCTGGCCCGTCGCTTCGGCGCCCAGGTCTTCCCGTTCAGCCGTTCCAGCACCGGCACCCACGTGGAGCGGGCCGAGGACGTCGAGGCCGCGCTGACGACCGCGTTCGAGGCCACCGGTCGGATCGACCACGTGGTGGTCACCGCCGGGATCCTGGAGCGGGGCGAACTCGCCGAGATGGACGAGGAGACCATGGACCGGGTGCTCCAGGTCAACTTCGTCGGCCCGGTGACCATCGCCCGCCAGGCGCTGCCCTACCTGCAACAGACCAAGGGCCAGTTGCTGCTCTACACCTCCAGCTCCTACACCCGGGGGCGGGCCCGCTACGCCCTCTACTCGGCCACCAAGGCCGCCCTGGTCAACCTCACCCAGGCGCTCGCCGACGAGTGGGCCGACGTCGGCGTACGCGTCAACTGCATCAACCCGGAGCGGACCGCCACCCCGATGCGGACGCGGGCCTTCGGCGAGGAGCCGGAGCACACGCTGCTCGCCGCGGAGGCCGTCGCCCAGTCGTCCCTGGACGTGCTGATCTCCGACCTGACCGGCCAGGTGATCGACGTACGTCGGGCGCCCGGTGACGGGGCTACGGCGAGCGTGCCGGCGCAGGGCGGGCCGGGTCAGGTCGAGACGTCGGCCGACGTGGCGTCGGCCAACTGACGCCCACGGCTGCGGAACCACGAACGGAGCGACATGCGCGGCGACCTGGTCCGTAAGCTGGCTGCCCGCTGCCTGAGCACCGGGTTGGCTGTCCTGGCCTTCGTCGTGCTGGCGCTCACCGACGCCACCGGCTGGGGCCTGGCGTTGGCTGTCGCGGCCGTGGTCGCGTCGGCCGTGGAGCAGCGTGTCCGGCCCGGCGCTGACCTCGTCGCCGAGACGACGCTGATCGCCGCAGCGGTCCTGGTGGGTTACTGGCGTCGGCTGGATGACGGTGTCGACCTGGCGCTGGTCGCCACCGCACTGGTCCTGCTGGGGCTGGTGCTACTGGTGGGGCCCCTGCGGACTGCCGGCAACCTGGAGATGCGGACGGGGAACCTACCGGTGCGCACCTGGACGCCGTTGGTCGCCGACCAGCTCGGCACCGCGCTGCTCGGGCTGCTCGCCGTGGTGGCCCTCGCCGCCGCGCTGACAGTGCCGGCCGTGGTGCCACTGGTCGCCAGCCTGCTGGTCGGTGCGGGCGTCGGGGCTGTCGCACTGGACCTGGCCCGGCGGCGGTTCCGGCCGGCCGCCGGCGGTGGCGCGGTGGGCCGCGCGCTGCGTCGGCACCAGCCGGAGTTCGTGCTCTACTTCTCCGCTCCGCCCGGCTCCGAATACCAGGTCACCATGTGGCTGCCGTACCTGGAGCGGATCGGCCGCCCGTTCCTGGTCATGCTGCGCGAGCCGGAGTTCCTGGCACCGATCGCCGCGGCCACCGACGTTCCGGTCGTCTACTGCCCGACCCTGCGGGCCATGGACGAGGCGCTGGTGCCGAGCCTGCGGGCGGCGTTCTACGTCAACCACGGGGCGAAGAACAGCCACTGCATCCGCTTCACCCAGCTCACCCACGTGCAGTTGCACCACGGCGACAGCGACAAGGCACCGAGCGCCAACCCGGTGTCCGGGATCTTCGACCGGATCTTCGTGGCCGGGCCGGCCGCGATCGACAGGTACGCCCGCGCCGGGGTGCAGATTCCTGCCGACAAGTTCGTGGTGGTCGGCCGCCCACAGGTCGAGTCGATCCAGGTACGCCAGGAGCCGGCGCGGGGCCTGGCCCACCCCACTGTGCTCTACACCCCCACCTGGACCGGGCACCACGCCGACGCCGACTACTGCTCGCTGCCGGTGGCCGAGCAACTGCTGCGGCGGCTGCTGGAGCGCGGCGCGACAGTGATCCTGCGGGCCCACCCGTACACGACGCAGAACCCGGCGTCGGCACGCCAGCTGGGCCGGCTGACCGAGCTGCTGACGGCCGATCGGGCGCGCACCGGCCGGCAGCACGTGTTCGGGTCGGCGGCCCGGGAGCTGAGCCTGACCGAGTGCGTCAACTCGTCCGACGCGCTGGTCTCCGACGTGTCCGGGGTGATCTCGGACTACCTCTACTCCGGCAAGCCGTACGCGGTGACCGACATGGGTGGCGAGGGCGACCGGTTCGTGGAGCGCTTCCCGCTGGCCGGTTCGGGGTACGTGCTGCGCCGCGACATGTCCAACGTGGACGAGGTGCTGACCGACCTGCTGGACACCGACCCGCTGGCCGAGGCGCGGTGGGCCACCCGTCGCCGCTACCTGGGCGACTTCCCCGCCGAGTCGTACGCCGACGCCTTCCTGAGCGCCGCCCGCCGCGAGCTGACGTCGGCACCGGACACCGCGGCCGAGCGGTCGCCGCAGCTCTCCCCTCTCGCCTGACCCGGGCTGTCGGGCCGGGAAGGATGGCTGACAGCTAGCTGAGCCCGAGCCGGTACCCTGCCGTGACCTCGACCCGGACGACCCCGCGAGTGTCGGCCGGCGCACGCCATTCGGCGGTCGCGAGACCGTCGGCCGACTCGGGGACCGATCGCACCCAGGGCTGAAGATCCGTCGATGCGACAACGACCTCCACGATCTCCTCCGCCGTCATCAACGTGGCCCCGAGGTGCGCGACGATCCGCAGCCGTCCGTCAGCCAGGATCTCGGTGGTGGTCGAGTCGATGTCATCGTCCTCGATCCGAACGAGGCCCCGGACCACGGCCCTGGCGTCCGCAACCGGGCCGGTGACGTCGACCACCAGCAGGACACGTACGGCGTCTCGCAACGCCTCCTCGATCGCGCGTATCAACTCGGCCTCGTCCGGACCGTCCTCGTCCTGGCCTCGGAGCACCATCTCCCGGATCTCCACCGGCCGGTCGACCGGCCCCGGGTCGAACGGGTCGATTCCGGTCCGCACGTACAGCGCCTCGACCGCCGGCGCGTCGCTGAGCGGCCGGGTCGTCTCCATCGCCGCCACCATCCACGTTCCAAACGGTGACCTGCGTAGGTGCCCCGACGGCGATCCGAACTCGGCGGCCAGGGCGTCCACAGCGGTCCCGAAGGGAGCCTGCGGTGACACGTCGACCAGAGGCAGCACCAGGAGCAGGGCCAGACTCCAGACGCCGTCGTCGGTCGCCATCTGTCGCAGGTCGACGGACCACACGTCCGGCCGCCCGAGCAGCGGAAGGCAGCGGACCAGAGCCGTGTCGAGATCGGGGGCGGTCAGCCGGGCGTGCACCCGGGCCACGACGTCGTCGTCGGACGCCGCAGCCGGCAGCCGCCTGACCCGTCGCCGGACAGGAACGACGGATTCGTCGGCGGGCAGCCACTCCGGCGGGTCCCACCACTCGCCTTCGGTGTCGGCGGCCGCGCAGATGGACACGCAGATCGGCGTCACGCCGTCGGTCGTCCGCTCCCGACCGGCGGCGAAACCCGTCGGGTGACCGGCCGCCGATTCGTCCACCTCGAGATCGCCACGGCTCCACCGGAAGCGCGTCAGCAGTGGCGCGGCCAGGTGACGGACCGCCTCAGCGCCCGGAGCGGACGGGACGGACGGCATCAGCGTCAGGTCGACGTTCACCCCGTCGCGGGGATGGTCCGCTTCGGTGCGGGACGCCACCAGACCCACCGCGCCGAGCGAGGCGACCAGGGATCGGCACCGACGCGCGGCATCGTCGAGTCGAGAGTCGACGACATTCAGGCTCACGCTGACCACAAGGGACGGATCAACGGCAGGCATCCGGGCGAATGTAGGCGTCGGGAGCCCGGTCGCACGACCGATATTTCCGCTCGGGACCGCTCAGCGATACGGGTCGAGCAGCGCCAGCACGGCCGCCGGGTCCTCCACGTGCGCATTGTGGCCGAGACCGGGCAGCGTGGCGACCGGCACCCCGTACTCCTTGAGTTGTTCGTCGCTGACCATCGGGTCGTGTTCCCCGCGCGCCAGCACGACCGGCGCGTCGGTCGCCGCCAGCAGCGCGGCCAGGTCGGGCTCGCCGACGGCGAACGCGGTCGGGTCCATGGCGAGACGCCACCGGCCGTCGACCTGACGCAGGCCGGCGTCCACCACCGGATGGTCCGGCGGGACCAGGCCGGCCAGGCCGGACACCCGAAGGTAGCGGCGTGCCGCCTCGGCGCGGGTGGCGAACCAGCTGACCGGACGGGCGGCGAGGTCGGCGGCGCGGGCCAGCTCGTCGGGTGACCAGACGGCCTTGATGCCCAGCCCGACCACGGCGTCCACGGGCGCCCCGGCGGCGTTCGCGGCCAGCGCGAGGCCGACCACCCCGCCCAGCGAGTGCCCGAGCACGACGAGCCGGTCGCCGAGCGCCAGGCCGCGCGCTATCCGGTCGGCGAACCCCGCAAAGGTGTACGACGGCAGCGGCTCCGCCCAGCCGTGGCCGGCGAGGTCCGGTGCCAGCCACCGCCCCGCCCAGCGCTGCTCCAGCAGCGGCGCCCACGGCAACCAGACGTCCCCGGTCGTGCCCATTCCGTGCAGGAGCAGCAGGACCCGCCCGCGACCGGCTTGACCACCCGATTCATCCACCACGGCCGCAGTCTCCCACGGTTCACGGCCCGGTACGAGAGTCGTCATCCACGCCGCTTCCCGCGCGACGCTGACGGCACCGACGAAAAACGCCGCGGGCGCCGCCCCCTTGTGGGGGACGACGCCCGCGGCGGTCAGCGTGCCTGGGTCAGGCGGAGTAGCCCCGGCTGGCGATCCAGTTGGCCAGGTCGATGGTGGTGATCCAGTACGACGGGTCGGCCGCGTTGGCCGAGTCGGCGATCCGCACGGTGCGGCCGTTGTCCTTGTAACCCACGACGGCGATGTAGTGCCCGCCGCCGTAGGAGTGGTAACCGCCGTTGGTGTCGACGGCGTCGCCGACGACGTTCGCGACCACGCCACGGCCGTCGGTGATGGCCTTGACGACGTCGGCCTGGAGCCGGTCCATCTGGGCCGGGCTGGGGGCGCCGGCGAACATCCGAGTCCGGTACGGGGAACCCTTCACCTCGGCGTTGAGGACGCGGGTGGTGTCCTCGGCCGAGTTGGTGCCCATCTCGGTGGTGCCCAGCTCGGCGCCGAGCTCCTCCTGGGTGCGGTCGATACCGGTGGCGCTGAGGGCGTTCCGGGTGGCCGCCGGGCCGCAGTTGTAGTACGTGTTCTGCGCCTCGTAGTCGTAGGCCAGCACCTTGGTCGCGGGTGGCTTCGGCGGCGTCGGCTTACGGGTGAGGTCGGGGTTGGCCTTCGCCTTGGCCGCCGGCGACGCGGCGCTGGTGGCCGGGGCGGCGGTGCTCGGCGCGGCGCTGGCCGACGGGGACGCCTCACGCACCTCGCCGCGGGAGGCGGCAACGTCGCTGCGCATCTCGGCGACGGTGGTCGCGGTGCGCTGGCCGGCGGGTGCGTCGTCGGCGGTGGTGAGCAGGGCGCCGGTGGTGGTGGCGATCGCGAGGGCCGCGGCGGAGGCGGCAACGATCTGGTACGGGCGCTCGGTGGCGAAACGGCGGAGCTGACGCTGCAGGGTGTGCTTCACGGGGTCCTCCACGGATCGGGGGGAGAGCGGCACACCGGCGACCGGACCGGTATCCGGGCAGGCGCCAGCGCGCGGACCGTGGTCCGCGGATGGTGAACCGCTCAGGGGAACGCCCGGCGTGGCCGGGCGGTGAGGCGATGACCCGGGGGTCAGCTCACCGTCACTGGACGAATGAGCGGGGGCACCGCTGCGCCGTGGAGGCGAGGGAACAACCGAGGGGTGGAAAGGTGCTGCACGAGGATGGAACTCCTTCCGACACCGCCTACCGGGTTAGCTGACGGATTCGGGCGGGAAGATCGCCCTACCGCGGGCTGTGGCTCGCGGATTCACCCCGGACTTACTGGTGGGTCCCCGGTTCGTTCATCACGATTGAGCGGGTCGGCGCGGCGTCGCCTCTTGCGATCGGTTACCGCACCGGACGGGACGACAGTACTGGCCCGTCCGCACCCCTGCCAAGCCAGCTCCACCTGCGTAAACCTGAAATAGCGTAGCAATTTCTGCGCGTATTGCCGCTGACGTGACTCGATGGGACAAGCGGTTACGGTGACGCCTACGGGCGACAACCGGACAGGCCGCCGAGAATGCGACCAGATTCACCGGAAGAATCGTGCCGATCGCGCCGGACGCCCGATTCTCGGTCGGCGTGAGCCGGCTCACGTCACGGATCGGGCTCAACTCGCCCGCGCCGGCCGCCACCGCGCCACGACAGCGGGTCGGAACACACCGGTCACCGCCCGGCGCGCGGGTAGCGGGTTCGGTCGCAGCCGGGCCGCCGCCGCGCAGGTCTCCGCTGCGAGGGCTCGCGCTGAGTCGGCAGCCAGTTCCGCGTCCCGCCAGGCAGCACGCTCCCGGGATGCGGCGGCCTGGTAGTCGGCCAGCCTGGCGTCCCGGATCGTCCGGCTGAACAGCACCTCCTGCTCGACCGGGTGCCGCCGGGGATCCCAGCCGCGCCGGTGCGCGAACACGTCGCCGAGCTGCGCCATGCTCAGGTCACCCCGCCAGTACGCCGTCATCGCGGCCCGGTGCAGGTAGCGCTCGCGGGCGGCGTACTCGGCCGGGGTGCGGGGGGTCTGCGGGGTGGGCAGCGCCTCGGCGCCGGCGAAGCGACGGGCGGCGGTGTCCGCCTCGTCGTAGGCGCACCAGGCCCGCTCCATCTCCTCCTGAGCGGTCAGCCAGTCAGCACGTCGCCGCTGCGCGGTCCTGGCCGCGCCGGTCGCGGCGACCGCTACCTCCTCGGCGTACCGGCGCAGGTCGGCAGCCTCGGCGGCGGCCACCTCACGAGCGGTGGGGGCGGCCGTGCGCGGGTCGTCCGAGGGTGTGTCCCGCTCGGGGCGGGCCACCAGCAGGGCGAGTACGCCCAGGGCCAGCAGGAACAGGGTGGACCAGATGGCGGCGGCCTGCGGCACCTCGGTCACGAACTGGTAGAAGACGGCGGTCTCCATGGTCGGCACCTCGGGAGAGAGCGATGCGATGGGGAGCCCCACCGCCACCGGGCCAGGGCGGAGCACGGGCCGGTGGGGCGCGGAGCTGGTGGGTCGACAGGCGCGGCGGGCGGGACGCTCGTCCCGGTGACTCAGCGCCCGGGTGGCGCCCGGGGTGCCCGGCTGCTCGGGCCGTGGACCAGGGGCAGCCGGTCGGACCCGGCCGCGCGCACCGGCAGCGGGCCGGTCCGGGCAGTGGCCTGGTCGCCGGGCGGAGCCGATTGCGGGTCGACCGACCACGCCGAGGAGAATTCCTCGACGGGCTCCTCGGTCGTCGCCTGCGCCTCGTGCACCGCCCCCTGCGCGGAGGTGGACGGGCAGGTCGCCGGGAGTGCGCCGAGGGCGAACGGAGTTGGCACAGCGGCCGAGGCCGGGCCCGCGCCGAGCGCCAGGGCCGCGACGACGGCGAGGCTGGTCAGCACCCGCGTCGCCCAGCGCGCCACCCACCACAGCGGACAGGTGAACGCGACCGGAAGCACGACCTCACGCTACCGTCGTGCCGACCTCGACGCACCGACCACGGGCGTGTCGTCGCACGCCGCGCCGAACCCCACTGAGCAGGGTGGACGGTGTCAGCGCGAGTCGGCGTACGTTGATCGACCGTTGGTCTGCTGCCCGCTCTCCCCGGCGGCGTCGGGACCGCCCGCGCGTTGGCGGGGGACGGACGCCGGACGAGCTGGGCGGCGCGGTGCGAGTCGACGCATCATCGGCGTCTCCACGAAGCGGTGCAGCAGCCCGGCGAGGACCAGGTTCACCGCCAGGAAGCCGAGCACCACGGCCGGCCCGCGCCAGCCCGTGAACCCGGTCCCCCAGTCACCGCTCCACCGCAGCACGCTCGTCATCACCAGGACGTGGACCAGGTAGAAGGCGAAGGAGACCTCCCCGAGCCAGACCAGCGGCCGGGACCGCCACGGGGAGCGCTTGTCCCGCACGTCGGCGTCCGCGGCGGCGGTGATCACCAGCAGGTACGCGACGGCGAGCAGCGTCGTCCACAGCTCCGCGCGGATCCACTGCGCGGCCGCCACCCAGGTGCCCACGAAGACCAGGCTGGCGACGGTGAGCCCCGGGCCGCGCCAGAGACCCCGCCGCATCAGCTCGGCCGCGACGGCGCCCAACCAGAACTCGAGCGACCGTACGGGCGGGAAGATCTGGGTGAACCACCACCGGCTCACCTCCGGCACCAACTGCTGGGCCGGCCAGAGCGCGAGGATCAGCAGCGGCAGCGCGACGATCAGCACCCAGAGCAGCTTCGGGCTGGCCCGGCGTAGCAGCGGCAGCGCCAGGGGCAGGCACAGGTAGAAGAAGAACTCGCAGGAGAGCGACCAGCTCACCGTGTTGACGCTGTAGAACCAGCCCATCCGGGGGTCCCACGCCTGCAACAGCAGCAGGTTCTCCAACGCGACCGCCGGCAGGACCGGATCGGCGAACCACCAGGCGACCAGCAGGGCCGCACCCCACAGCACGACGTGGTTCGGGTAGATCTTGGCAACTCGACGCCGCCAGAAGGTGCGCCGGGAGTCGCCGACGCGGGCCGACCAGACCAGCACGAAACCGCTGAGGATGAAGAAGAACTGCACCCCGGACAGGCCGAGCGTGAACAGCGCGTCGACCACCGCCTTGTAGTCCGGTTCGGCGATGATCCGCATGGTGCCGGCGTGGAAGCCGAAGACCAGTAACGCGGCGATCCAGCGCAGCCCTGTCAGCGAGGGCAGCCGGGCGGGCGTGACGGCGGGCCGTGCGGTCGACACCGCAGCGGCGCTGGTCATGCCGGGATCCTGAAGATCGGCAGGGTCACCAGCACGTCCGTATCCTCCTCGGCGCGGCGTCGGACGACGCGACGGCGACGCCCGCGACGGCCCGGCAGGGCCGCACCGAGGCACCCTACCGGGTCACTCTCGGGTGAACCGGACGTGTCCCACCCGCCGACGGCGGTACGGGCACGCCACGGTCGCCGGATTGGTGGACTGCGGGCCTGCCGCCGTTAACCTCCCGCTCGGGGGGAGTTCAGGGACTCCACCATCGGCGGTCACGTCAGGTTCCGGGTTCGGCCACCCTGACCGTCAAAGGTGGCGGGCGTGGTCAATGAGCCGACGCACGCACCGCTGCTGAGCATCGTCGTGCCCGTGTACGGCGTCGAGGCATACCTGTACCAGTGCCTGGAGTCGATCCGGGCCGACATCCCGGCGGGCGAGTCGGACGCGGTCGAGATGATCGCCGTCGACGACGCCTCCCCGGATGGCTGCGGCGACATGCTCCGCTCCTACGCCGCCGGCCGCGACGGTGTCCGCGTCGTGCACCTGAGCAGCAACGTGGGCCTGGGCCTGGCCCGCAACGCCGGGCTCGACGTGGCCACCGGCCGGTACGTCTGGTTCGTCGACAGCGACGACTGGTTGCCACCGGGAACGATCCCCGCGGTGCTGGACCGGCTGCGCCAGCACCAGCCCGACGTGCTGATGCTGGACCACCTGCGGGTGCACGAGGACGGTCGTCGGGAGGTCGACGCGAGCAGTCACCTGCTACGCGGCATCCCCGGCGTGACACGCCTCGACGACCAGCCGCAGCTGCTGCGGGTGCAGCACACCGCCTGGAACAAGGTGGTCCGGCGAGACTTCCTGGACCAGTTGGAGCTGCGCTTCTTCCCCGGCTGGTACGAGGACATCCCGTTCAGCCACCCCCTGCTCATCGGCGCCGAGAAGATCTCCGTACTGGACCGGGTCTGCTACCTGTACCGGCAGGGCCGGCACGGCGCGATCACCTCCACCCGCAGCGGCCGGCACTTCGACGCGTTCGCCCAGTACGAGCGGCTGTTGGACTGGGTCGCCCGCAAGCACCCGGACGAGCGGTTGCAGGCCGAACTGTTCCAACTGATGATCAACCACTATCTGGTGGTGGTGGGCAACGACGGCCGGCTACACCCACACCTGCGGCGGGACTTCTTCCACCGGGCCGCCGAGCACTACCGCCGGTACCTGCCCACCGGTGGATATCCGCTACCGCCCGGTGTGACCGGGCTCAAACACCGCCTTGTGGGGCGCGGCGACTGGCTGGCGTACTCGGCTCTGCGCCAGGCGCACCGGGTCGCCGGCCGCCTGCGTCGCCAGGGCCCGGTGGGCGGCGTCGACGCTGGTTCCGACTCGGTCACCGCCGACGACGACCCGGGTCGAGGGGCGGGCACCGCGACGACAGGCGACGACGAGGTCGTCACGACCACGCAGCGGCGCGATGCGCTGGCCGGGAGCCGCCTGCCGTGAACACCGCCACCGCACCACACGCCGGGAGCCGGGCCGGCTCCCGGCGCCCTGGTTTTCCAGGTCGTCCACCCGCCGGGCGGACGACGACAGCACCACCGCACACCGGTGCGGGTGTACCTGAGCAGAGGTCGGAATGACGGCGACAATCAAGATCGGACCGCACGCGGTCGGTGCCGGGGAACGACCGTTCGTGGTCGCCGAGATGTCCGGCAACCACAACGGAGATCTGAACCGGGCGCTGGCCATCGTCGACGCGGTGGCCGAGAGCGGGGCGCACGCGCTCAAGCTCCAGACGTACCGGCCGGACACCATCACGATCGACGTCGACACCCCGGCGTTCCGGATCTCCAGCGGGCACGAGTTGTGGGGCGGGGAGAACCTGTACCGCCTCTACGAGCGGGCGCACACCCCGTACGAATGGCACGCCCCGATCTTCGAGCGGGCTCGCGAGCGTGGCCTGACCGTGTTCTCGTCGCCGTTCGACGCGACAGCCGTGGAGCTGCTGGAGTCGCTGGACGCGCCCGCGTACAAGATCGCTTCTTCGGAGTTGGTCGACCTGCCGCTGATCCGGCTCGTGGCGAGCACGGGCAAGCCGATGGTGATCTCCACGGGCATGGCGACGGTCGCCGAGATCGACGCCGCGGTGCGGACCGCGCGGGACGGTGGCGCGGCGGGCATCGTCCTGCTGGCCTGCACCGCCTCCTACCCGGCGCCGCCGGCCGACAGCAACCTGCGGCGCATTCCGGTGCTGGCCGGCGCGTTCGACGTGCCGGTCGGGCTGTCCGACCACACGCCCGGCATCGGGGTGGCGGTCGCCTCGGTGGCGCTCGGCGCCTGCTTCATCGAGAAGCACGTCACGCTGGACCGGGCGGACGGCGGCGTGGACTCGGACTTCTCCCTGAACCCGGCGGAGCTGACGGCCCTGGTGGCCGAGTCCGGTCGCGCGTACGCGGCCATGGGTGGCACCGCGATCGGCCCGACCCCGGCCGAGCGGGAGGGGCTGCGGTTCCGCCGTTCGCTGTTCGTGGTCGAGGACGTGCGGGCCGGCGACCCGGTGACCATCCACAATGTCAGGTCGATCCGACCGGCCGGCGGGCTGGCTCCGGTGGAGATCGACCGGGTCCTGGGTCGCACCTTCACCACCGACGTCTCACGCGGCACCCCGCTGAGCTGGGACCTGATCTGACCGTCGACACGGGCTGGGCTGTGGACGCGGGCTGGGCTGAGCAACGGGCGCAGCCCGGCCCCGGTGGGGCGGAGGCGAGCGGGTGCGGTCCGGCCTGGTGGGACTGGGCTGGGTGCCTGTAGAGCTGCCCCGAATATGGGGCCGGCAACGCTGCTCCCACCGGCAACCACCAGGATCAAACTCCGTCGCCTCAGGGCTACGACGACCCACGAGGCCCGACGACCCACGAGGCCCGCGCGCCTGCCCCACCTGTGGGGCAGCTCTACAGGCACCGCCGGTACCAACGGCAGGCCGGCCGTCACACGCGGCGGCACGTCGCCACGCAGCGGCACGTCGCCACGCAGCGGTCGTGGCGGCGAGTCGTCACCTAGCGGTCCAGGCGGCGCGAGCCAGCCACGGAGGCGGGCAGGGGCACGGAGCCGGATGCGGGGGCGAAGCCGACGGTTACCACCAGGTCGGCCACCCGCAGGGTGCGCCAGACCGCCGACCCGTCGGCCGGCGTACCCAGGCCGTGGAGACGCCACCAGGCCGCCACCGGGACGTCGGCCAACTTGCAGCAGCACTCGGCACGGGTCCACCGCGCCCAGAAGTCCTGCACCCCGAACCGGCGTCCCAGCGCGGGAGGCACCGGCGCGTCCGCTCGTTCCGCGTCGATCGCCACCCGCCACCCCGGCGTCGTCGGGCCGTACCAGCCGACGCAACGGCCGTCGTCGAGGTGACTGCGGGTCACCGCGTCGGTCAGGTCGGCGGGGACGCCGACGCGCAGGTGCCGCTCCGCGGCGGCCAGCAGGCCCGGCACCGGGCGGGGCCGGGCCGGCCGGTCCAGGTCAGATGGCGGCGGCACCGTCCACCACGATGACCTGGCCGTTGATGTTGGTGTGCTCGCGCAGCAACATCCGTACCACTGGAGTGACCTCCTCCGGCTCGGTCAGATGGCCCGTCGGCGTGCGGCGCACGATCTGGTCGAGCTGAGTCGGGCCGAGCACTGCGGACATCTCCGAGGCGAAGAAGCCGGGTGCGACCGAGTTCACCAGCATCCGGCCGCCCAGCTCCCGCGCCAGCGAGCGGGTGGCGGCGTCCATGCCGCCCTTGGTGGCCGAGTACGCGACCAGCCCAGGAAAACCGCGCTGCCCGCAGATCGAGGTGATGTTGACGATCCGTCCGCGTAGTCCCTTGGCGAGCATCCGGCGAATCACCAGCCGGGTCAGTTGCAGCGGGGCGGTCAGGTTGGTCTCGATGATCCGGGCGATGTCGTCGGTGGCGGTGTGCGCGTGCAGCGAGTCCTGCCCCATTGCGGCGTTGTTGACGATGCCGTCGATCGGGCCGAGCCGCTCTTCCGCCGCACGGACGAAGCCCTGCGCGGCGCGCAGGTCGGTGACGTCCACCGAGCCGACGTGCACCCGGTCGGGGTGCTCGGCGGCGAGCTTCTCCAGCTCCGGGGTGACGGTACGGGCGAAGGCGGCAACCCGTACGCCGGCATCGAGCAGGTCGGTGACGATGGCCAGGCCGAGCCCCCGCGAGCCGCCGGAGACGAGGACCACGGAGCTGGGTGGGACGAGCTGGGTGTCAGACATCGCTCTTCAGGCTCTCCTTGACGGGAATCTCGGTCAGCACGCGGATCCGGCGTGGCACCGCGTACTCGGGAAGCCGGTCGGCGCACCAGCGGACCAGCGCGGCTTCGGCGGTGTCCAGGTGCGTGGTGGGAGCAAGGACCACCTCGGCGACCACCATCCGGCCGAGCACCGGCGCGCGGCGGCCGGTGACGCGGGCCCAGGCCACCGCCGGATGCTCGGCCAGCACACCGCGCACCACGCCGGCGGAGACCTTGCTGCCCCCGACGTTGATCTCGTCGGAGTCCAAACGACCGGTGATCAGCACCCGGTCGTCGCGCACCTGCACCCGGTCCCCGGTGCGGACCGGGCCGGCCAGTCCCGCCCCGTGGAACGGGGAGGTGACCACCAACTCGTCGTCCACCACCGAGAGCGTCGGGCGGCCCGGGGTCTCCCGGTCCAGCCAGTCGACCGGGAATCCGGCCCGCCCGTCGTGCACCACGATGGACGCCCCCACCTCGGAGGACGCGTAGATCCAGGAGATCCGGGCGGCGGGGAAGATGTCCCGGAGCTGGTCCAGGATGGCCTGGTCCACCGGCTCGCCACCGAGGGTGATCTGGCGCAACGGCACCCGGGCCAACGCGGCGGCGTCGCGGTAGAGGGTGCGGCGCCAGAAGGTGGGGGTGCCGGAGGCGGCGTCGACGCCGTGCGTGGCAGCGACAGTGGGCCAGTCGTCCAGCTCGTCGGGCTCGACCACCACCAGGTGTTGGCCGGGTTGGGTCAACGACAGGGTGACGACCTGCCACCAGGCGTACGTGCCGGGGGCGTACGGGCAGAGCCACGTCCGATCGGGCTGGTCGGCCCGCACTGTGGTCAACGTGTCGAGGGTGTGCCCGACCCGCTTGGGACGCCCGGTCGAACCCGAGGTCAGCAGCCAGAGCCGGCCGGGTTCGGCGGCTCGCCGCCGGGGCGGGACACTCGGGTGCGCTCCGTCGTCGTCGAGGACGCTGACGGTGAACCCGGCGTCGAGCAGTTCGACACGCATTGCCGCGTCGACCCGACTCGCGGTGCTGAGCAGCAGCTCGGTGCCGTACACGGCGTGCTGCCGGGCGGCGGTGAGCGCGTGCACTGCGGAGTGGGCGAGCACCGCGCTGGGGTCGGGGAGGACCGGCAGCGGCAGCGTGCGCCAGGTCAGCGTGGCGCCGCCGACGACGAGCCGGTTGTCGACGCCCGCCGGCTCCGGGCCCGCCGGTGTCCGGTGGCCCGCCGTCGCGACGGTCACTGATGCTGAAGCTCGACGAGGAAGTCGAGAACGTCCCCGACGGTGGCGATGCGGCGCAGGCCGGGTGCGTCGAAGTTGAGCTCCTCCCCCGTCTCGTCCTCCACCCGCAGGGCCAGCTCGGAGAAGTCCAGCGACCGGAACCCGATCTCCCGCAACTGCGCCGCGTCGTCAGTGGGCAGCTCCTTGTCCTGGTTCTCGAGCACCTGAGCCATGAGGTCGCGAATCTGCGCGCGACTCAATTCGTTCATGCGCCGGAGTCTACAACCCAACGAATGCATATCTGATTTGCCGGTGGGCCCGGGTAGGGTGCCGAGACCGGACGTGAACAGATAAGAAAGCGAGACGCACGTGCTGCGCGAAGCGACAGCGGACGACGTTCACCTGATGTTGTCCTGGCGTAATCAGGAAACCAACCGTCAGGTCAGCAAAACCAGTCACGAGATCACCGCCGAGGAGCACGCCCGGTGGTGGTCGGCGGTCCGGGACGACCCGTCCCGGCGGGTTCTGGTGTACGTCCGAGACGACCGTCCCTGCGGGGTGGTCACCTTCTTCGACCTGCGGCTGGAGGGCCCTCGGACGGGAGCGTGGGGCTTCTACCTGGACGCTGACGGGCTGGATGGGCGGGGCGAGACGCTGCCCGCCTGGCTGGGGGTCATGCGGGAGGCCGTGGAGTACGCCTTCGACGGGCTGCACCTGGACCGTCTCGACGGCGAGGTGCTCGGTCACAATACCGTCGTACGACAGATGAACCGACGTTTCCGATTCGTCGAGGGCACCCCACGACAGGAGTTGTCCGATGGTCGGGAAATCACGGTGATCCCGATTTCCCTGGCCCGGGCCGACCGCCGCCAACGCTGATTGCCGCACAAATTTCCAGGGCCGACGGAATTCATTAACCGGCCATGCTCCCGGTGGACATCCGCCGTTCACGAACGGTGATGTCCACCGGGAGCGGGGTGGGTCAGGCGCGCCGCCAGGCCGCCCAGTGCTGCGCCGGGTTGCCGCCGAGCCGGACGAAGCCGTACGACGTGCCGTCCCAGTCGTCGGCCTGGCCGGGCGCCCAGCGGGCGAACACCACCTGCGCCGCGGCCGGCGGCTGCCCCAGGCCGAACCAGCGAACGTCGGTCCAGGTGACCTGGTGGCTGAGGTTGAACCGCAGGACGTAGTGCACGCCGGTCGAGGCCCACACCCGCTCACCGGGGCGTACACCGACGTCGGCCACCGAGGGCGTCGGCGCGGTGCTCGCGACGGCGGGCCGCACGATGCGCTGGTCGATCACCTGCATGGTCACCAGGTTGGCCACGACGAGCACGCCGAGCATCGGCATCCGCAGCCGGGGAACCAGGACGGTGGCGACCAGGAGCAGACAGCCGGCGATGCCGATCAGCGACCCGACCACCGGTCGCATCTCCCGCCACCCACCTGTCAACGCCACCAGGTCCGGTGCGCTGAAACCGCCGTAGCGCAGGTGGTGGCCCCGGCTGGCCACGTACGCGAGCCGGACGGCGATCAGGGCGCCGCCGCCGACCAGGAGGGCCACCGCGACCGCCGCCCGACGCAGGACCACCCGGCGGCCGGCGGTGAGGAGGACCCCGAGCCCCACCAGCAGCCAGAACGGCGCCAGCATCTGTATGTAGCGGCCGTAGATCGCGTCCAGCGGCTTACCGGTGATGCCAGCCAGGATCACCGACGCTCCGCCGGCGACCCCGACGGTCACCACCAGCGCCACGCCCATCGTCCAACGGGTCGCGTCGCCGTGCCGTGGCCGCCACAGCTCGCGTACGGCGGACGCCCAGGCCACTCCCGCCATCCCGAATGTGATCACCACGAGGTACCAGAGTTGGGTGGCGACGGCCGCACTGACCCGGACCACGCCCTGCGCGGAGGCGACCGCCTCGACCGAGCCACCTCCGGGGGTGCTGCCCAGCAGGTAGACCTTGTCGCCGAGATAGTGGATGGCGGCCGCGTTGACCAGCGCCATAGCGAGCACCGGCAGCAGCGCCGCGAGCACGGCGGGCGGGCTGATCCGACGGCGGACGAACAGCAGCAGGACCAACCCGGCGTGCACCGCCACGATCACCAGGCCCCGGGAGTGCAGCAGGTGGAACCCGCCGACCAGCAGACCGACGGTGGCGGCGGCGAGCGGGCCGGGCCGTTCGATCCAACGGTGCACGGCGAGCAGCCAGGCGACCACCAGCGGCGCCATCACCGTGTCGATCATGGCGACGCCGGCGTAGAAGGCGGTGGCCGGCAGGGTCGCCGCAGCGACAGCGCCGAGCAGCGCGTACGACCGGGGCAGCCGGAGAAGACGGCGACCGAGCAGGTACGCCAGCGGCAGCAGCAGCGAGTTGATCATCGCGTTGATCAGCTGGACGATCCGGTAGCTGTCGGAGAAGTCCCGGTCCCCGAGGAACGCCGGCGAGATCAGCATCGGGTAGCCGACCCGACGCAGCAGATCGTTCTCGCTGCTGAAGCCGCCCGGGCCGCCGGCCAGAGCACGGGCGGTGTTGAGGTAGCTGTCCTCGTCGGTGTGCGCGATCGGCAACACGACGTGCCGGGACAACCACATCCGCCAGGCGACGCTGAGCACCCAACCGACGACCAGCAACAGCGGCACCACCCAGCGCCGAACGGGTGCGGTGTCGGGTGTCGCCGCCACCACCTCCGGCCGTTCGATCACGTCGCTACCGGATGCCATCAACGCCTCCAGAATTGCCAGCCGGATCGGGCCCGCACGGACTCGGCGGGCAGGTGGGCCCGCGTCGGTGACGCTCGGGATGAACCGCCCGCACCAGGCGGTGCGGATGTCGGGTGAACGCGGAAAGCGGCTGCGAAGGGGGCTGCCGAGTCTCCCGCGCGGCCACTGTAACGGCCGGAACCGGACTGGTCAGGCCGGTTGCGGGCCGGGCGGAAGTGTTCGCCTGCGCGGTGCCCGGCATTCACGGGAGCAGGGGTCGTGGTTCACCGGCGAGCGCCGAGGAGTTAACCCGCCGTCGTTAGCGTCGCACCCCGGTCGGCCGGCCGAGGGCCGCTCGTTCATCCACGAACACGGGAGCACCAAATTGAGTGAGTTGAATGGATCGTCCATTCTGATCACCGGGGGAACGGGTTCCTTCGGCAGGACCTTCCTCCAGCACATCCTCACCGAGGCCGACCCCGCCCGCGTGGTGGTGTTCTCCCGCGACGAACTCAAGCAGTACGAACTGCGTCAGCAACTGGGCGACGACCCGCGGCTGCGCTGGTTCATCGGCGACATCCGGGACCGGCACCGCCTCACCCGGGCCATGCACGGTGTCGACCACGTGGTGCACGCCGCCGCCCTGAAGCAGGTGGACACCGCGGAGTACAACCCCTCCGAGTACATCGCCACCAACATCACCGGCTCGCAGCACGTCGTCGACGCGGCGATCGAGGCCGGCGTCCGGAAGGTCATCGCGCTCTCCACTGACAAGGCGTCCAGCCCGATCAACCTGTACGGCGCGACCAAGCTGGTCGGCGACAAGCTGTTCGTCTCGGCGAACCACTACGCCGCTCAGCACCCCACCCGGTTCGCCGTGGTGCGCTACGGCAACGTGGTGGGCAGCCGCGGCTCGGTCGTCCCGCTGTTCCGTCGGCTCGCCGCCGAGGGCAAGAGCCTGCCGATCACCGACAAGCGGATGACCCGCTTCTGGATCACGCTGGACCAGGCCGTCCAGTTCGTCATGGACTCGTTCGACCAGATGCAGGGCGGCGAACTGTTCGTGCCGCGCATCCCGAGCATGCGCATCCTCGACCTGGTCGAGGCCGTGGCCCCGGACGCCACCACCCACGAGGTCGGCATCCGTCCGGGCGAGAAGCTGCACGAGGAGATGATCGCGCCCGACGACAGCCGGCGGACGCTTCGCGCCGACGGCCGGTTCATCGTGCAACCGACCATCGCCACCTGGGGTTACCAGCCGCCGGTCGACTGCGACCCGGTTCCGGACGGGTTCGCCTACCAGTCGGACACCAACGACGAGTGGCTCACCGTCGAGCAACTGCGCGACATGCTCGGCATCACCGCATGACGGGGATGCTCCCGTACGGCCGGCAGTCGGTCACCGAGGAGGACATCGCCGCCGTCGCCGACGTGCTGCGCGGCGACTGGCTCACCACCGGACCACAGGTGGACGCCTTCGAGGCCGATCTCGCCCAATGGACCGGTGGGGTGGGCGTCACCACCGTCTCCAACGGCACGGCGGCGCTGCACGTGGCGTACGCGGCCGCCGGGGTGGGGCCGGGTGACGAGGTGGTCGTCTCGCCGATGACGTTCGTGGCGACGGCCAGCAGCGCCGCCGCCCTCGGCGCGACGATCGTGTTCGCCGACGTGGAGGACGAGACCTTCTGCCTCGACCCGGCAGCGGCAGCCGACGCGGTCACCTCGCGTACCCGGGTCGTCGCCGCCGTCGACTACGCCGGCCACCCCGCCGACTACGACGCCCTGCGGAAGGCGATGGTGGGCTCCGACGCGATGTTGCTCGCCGACGCGGCGCACTCGATCGGCGGCACGTACCACGGGCGACCGGTCGGCTCGCTCGCCGACCTGACCACCTTCTCGTTCTTCCCCACGAAGAACCTGACCACCGCCGAGGGCGGCGCCGTCGCGGCGCTCGACCCGGCCGTGCTGAAGCGGGCCCGCCGTTTCCGCACCATCGGCCTGGTCCGCGACCGCGCCGAGTTGCGCTGTCCCGACGAGGGCGGCTGGCACCAGGAGGTGCACGAGTTCGGGCTGAACTACCGCCTGCCCGACGTGCTCTGCGCCCTGGGCCGCAGTCAACTGCGCCGCCTCGGCGAGTTCAAGGCGCGCCGGGCCGCGCTGGTCGCCCGCTACGACGAGGCACTGGCCGACCTGGACGGTGTGCTGCCGCCGAACCGGAAGTCGTGGGCCGACCCGGTCTGGCACCTCTACCCGATCCGCGTGCTCGACGGGCGTCGCCGCGAGGTGTACGACCGGATGCGGGCCGCCGGCATCGGCGTCCAGGTCAACTACGTCCCGGTGTACTGGCACCCGGTCTTCGCCGACCTGGGCTACCGACGCGGGTCCTGCCCGGTGGCCGAGTCGTTCTACTCGCAGCAGCTGTCGTTGCCGCTCTACCCGGGGCTCAGCGACGCCGACCAGGATCGCGTCATCGACGCGCTGACCGCGGCCCTGCGGGCCGGCTCGGTGCGTACCGCCGCCTGATGGGAACCTGATGCACCACGCCAACCACTTCTACGGTCACGCGCACGTGCTGGCCCGCTACGCCGGCCTCGGCGACCGGCACCCACCGCGGATCAACGGGTACGTGCAGCACGGCTGGAACATCGGTGACGGCTTGGCACCCGGCCACCCGTACGCCGACCGCACCCCCAGCCTGCTCTGGTCGGAGCAGACCCGCCGACGGGCCTGGTCGGTGGGCCGCCGCAACGTGGTCGTCATCGGGGCGCCGTTCACCTACCTGCTGGCCATGCGCCCGGAGGACCCACCGGCCGAGGAGCGGGAGGGCACCATCTGGTACCCGTTCCACGGTTGGGAGGGTCAGCACGTGAAGGGCGACCACCGTAAGTTGATCGCCCTCATCCAGGCCACCGAACCGGGCCCGGTCACGGTCTGCCTCTACTGGCACGAGTACCGGATGCGCAACGTCCGCCGCCTCTACGAGCGGGCCGGGTTCCGGGTGATCTGCCACGGCTACCGGGGGCACTGGTGGAAGGACACCGACCCGGAGTTCCTCGACAAGCAACTGACCGAGCTGCGTCGGCACCGGCGGGTGGCTTCCAACCGGCTGACGAGCGCGATCTTCTACGGCATTGCCGCGGGTTGCGAGCCGGCGGTCTACGGCGACCCGATGATCCTGTCCAACGAGGACCCGACCTTCGGCGGCACCGCCCGCATCCGCCGCCAGTGGCCGGAGCTGCACGGCACCGCTGTAGACGTGCCCACCGCCGTCCACATCGCCCGCGCCGAGCTCGGCATCGACCACCGCTGCGCGCCGGCCGAGCTGCGCGAGCTGCTCGGCTGGGCGAACCTCCAGGAGGAAGAGGACGACCGTGACGACTGAGACGGCACCCGCCGGCCGCATCACCCTGCCGGGCGGCGAGATGCTGGCCTGGTCCGACCTGCCGCAGCAGCGGTTGGCCGAGGGTGGGCCCCTCGCCGCCCTCGCCGCCCGGCTCGTGCCTTCCGGTGCCCGGGTCCTGCTGGCCGGGCCGCACGACCCGGCCCTGCTCGACCAGTTGGGCCACGCCGAGGTGACCTGCCTGCTGCGCAGCCACCCGGACGCGGTCGCGCTGGCCCCCCGGGCGACCCACGTGGTGGTGGGTGGCCCGGCCGGGCTGCCCGACGACGAGACGTACGACGTGGTGATCGCCGCCGCCGGCCTGGACCCGGTGGAGTCGGTGGAGGGCACCCGGCTCGGCTGGAGCGGTGTGCTGGCGCGACTGGTCGCCGCCGTACGGCCCGGTGGCGCGCTGCTCCTGCGCCTGGACAACCCGCTCGGTCTGCACCGGCTCGTCTCCACCACCCCCTGGTACGCCGGCCGGGACGACTCCGCCTGGGTGATCGGTGGAGTGCTGGATCGCGGCCACCCGGCCAACCGCGACCAGCTCCGCGAACGGCTCACCGAGGCGGGGCTGCGACCGACGGCGTGCTGGGCCGCGTACCCCGATGCCGGCAGCCCGACCGCCCTGCTCGACGCCGACCACCTCGACCGGGACGCCGGATCCGGCCTCTTCGACGCCGTGCTGCACGGCGCCTGTGCGGGCGGCTCCACGAGGGACACCGTGCTCCAGGACCCGGCGCGACTGGCGGTGGACGCGCTGCACGCCGGCCGCGCCGCCGACCTCGCGCCGGGTTGGCTGGTGCTCGCCCACCGACCCGCCCACACCGGGGACCATCCGCTGGCGGCCGACGTCGACCTGCCGGTGGCGTTGATGCAGACCGGCCGTCCCGGGATCGGCGTGTCGGAGGTGCTGCACGGCCCGTCGGGCTGGCGTTGGGGGCTCGCTCCGACCACCGGCACTCGGGTGGCAGCCGCCGCGCCGTTCGCCAGCCGCGAGGCCGCGTACCGGGACGCGGACGCGTTGTCCGGGCCGGTGCCGTCCGGCCGGCTGCTGCGTACCCTGCTGCTCGACGCGGCCCTGCGCCGCGACCTGGCGAGCCTGCGCACGCTGCTGCACGGGTACGCGGGCTGGCTCGCCGGCCAGGCCGACGGCGACGGCCGGATCGCCGGGGCGGCGGCGCTGGCCGGGACCGACAACGTGGTGGTCGACGGCGAGCGGTACGCGGTGCTCGACCCGAGCTGGCGGGCCACCGGCGCGTTGCCGGCCGACGTGGTGCTGGCGCGCGGCCTGTGGCGTTTCGCGGCGGGTCTGCTCACCGGCGGGTACGCCCACCCGTGGTCGTCCACCCTCGACGTCCCGGGTCTGACGGTGGTGCTCGGCGGCCTCGCCGGGCGCGAGCTCGACCGCGCGACCGTCACCCAGGCGGTGGAGACCGAGGCCGCCATCGCCGCCGCCCTGCACGGGTTGGACCTCGACGGCAGGATCAACCTCGCCACCGACCTGCAGACCGTCGCACCGACCGATCCGCCGATCGGCTCGCGCAGCTACCAGCAGCTCCGTGAGGCGTGGCTGCGCCAGCGCGAGGAGATCACCCGGCTGGCCGCGCTGACCGCGTGGACCGAGGAACTGCTCACCTCGCGGGAACGGGCGCTGCGCCGAGCCGAAACCACAATCGGTCTGCTCAGCGGCTCGATCAGCTACCGGGTCGGCCGGCTCGCCATCACCCCGGCACGGCTGGCCAAGCGGGGCGCCCGCGCCGCGAAACGGCGGGCCACCGCCGTGCTCGCGCCGAAGCAGGAGGAGCAGCAGTGACCGGGACGGCGGCGACGGACCACGCCGACGCGGCACCCAGGATCACCGGCATCGTGCAGGCACGAATGGGGTCGTCCCGACTGCCCGGAAAGGTGCTCCGTCCGCTCGCCGGGCGTTCCGTGCTGGGCCGGGTGGTCCGGGCCGCCTCCGACAGCGGGGTCCTGACCGATCTGGTGGTCGCGACCAGCACGGACACCATCGACGACGCCGTGGCGGCCGAGTGCGAACGGCTGGGCGTGCCGTGCCACCGAGGGCCGGTCGACGACGTGCTGGAGCGGTTCCTGGGTGCGCTCGCGGCGCACCCCGGGGACGCGGTCATGCGGTTCACCGCCGACTGCCCGCTGCTCGACCCGGAGATCATCACCCTGGTCGCGTCGGTGTACCGGGCGGTCCCCGGGCTCGACTACGCCAGCACGTCGATCGCCCGTACCCTGCCCCGAGGGTTGGACGTCGAGATCATCCGGGCGGAGACGCTGCGTACCGTCGGCCGGCTCGCCACCGACCACCACCGCGTGCACGTGACGTCGTACGCGTACACCCATCCGGAGCTGTTCCGGGTGCTCGGCGTGACGCTCACCCCGGACCGCTCCGGGCTGCGGCTGACGCTCGACACCGAGCAGGACTGGGCACTGGTCAGCGCGGTCGTCGACCACTTCGGTGACGTCAACGTGCCGCTGGCGAAGCTCACCGACTGGCTCGACGGGCAACCCCACCTGCGCGCGCTCAACGCCGACGTACGGCAGAAGCAGTTGGAGGAGTCCTGAGCACGCTACGGGTCGGGTTGCGCTGCGACGCCGGGCCACGACGAGGCGTCGGCCACCTCGTCCGCTGCCTGGCGCTCGCCGAGGAGTTCCTGGCCCGAGGCGCCCACGTGGCCGTGTTCGGCACCGTCGAACGGCTCGACTGGGCCACCGCCGATCTCGCCGCGCGGGGCATCCCCCTGTACCCGGGCCCGGACACACCGGACGGGCTGGTCGAGGCAGCCCGCCGACACGAGCTGGACGTGATGGTCCTCGACTCCTACGATCTGGACCCCGCCGGGGCGGGAGCCCTCCGCGACGCCGGCGTGTTCACGCTCGCCGTGATCGATGGGGACAGCCGGGGCCAGGTCGCCGACCTCTACCTGGACCAGAACTTCGGAGCGCAGCTACCGGAGCTGCCCGGACGGCTGCTCGCCGGCAGCGGATACGCCCTGCTGCGCGACTCCGTGATCACCGCCCGACCACAGGTCCCCCCGTCCCCCACGGCGGTCAGCCGCCCCCGGGTGCTGGCCTTCTTCGGCGGAACGGACGCCGTCGGCGCGGCCCCGGTGCTGACCCGGGTGCTGGTGGCCACCGGCCATCCGATGGACCTCACGGTCATCGTCGGCCGACCGGAGATCGAGGCCGAGGTGGAGGACGTCACCCCCGGTCGTGGGCAGGTCGTCCGACCGGTTCCGCCCACCACCTCGCTGCCGACCCTGATCACCGAAGCCGACCTGGTGGTCAGCGCCGCCGGCACGTCCACCTGGGAACTCTGCTGCCTCGGCGCACCCGCCGCCCTGGTCTGCGTGGTCGACAACCAACGCGAGTCGTACCACCGGGTGGTGCGGCACGGCCTGGCCGCCGGTCTCGGCGAGCTGCCGGAGTTGACCGCCGCCGGAGTCGCCGGACGGGCCGCCCGTGCGGCGGCGGCGCGGACCCTGCACGGGCTGCTCAGGTCACCGCAGCGGCGCGCGACCCTCGCCGGCCAGGCGTGGTCGACAGTCGACGGGCAGGGCCGGGCCCGGGTCGTGGACGCGGTGTTCGATGCCGTCCGCCCGCCTACCGCCGCGACGCTGTGATCGACTCCAGGCCGGCGATGTGGGGGTGTCTGGCCAGCGGGATGGCACCACCTCGCCGAGGTGGCGTCGATCATCCCGCGGGGAAGCGGACCGGCGCGACGTCCGACTAGCACTGGTGTACGAAAGTGCTGCTAGGGTGGCCGTATGACGCAGGCCGCCTATCAGCCGTCGATGCTCGACCTGACCGACACGGGGCCGACACTGGGGCCGTTGCCCGGCCAGATCCGCCGACACCAGCTCAGCCGGGGCGCCTGGGTCGACCACCTCCCCGGCTGGGTGCACGGCTCCGACACTGTCCTCGACACCCTGCTCACCGAGGTGCCCTGGCGGGCCGAACGCCGCACCATGTTCGACAACGAGGTCGACGTGCCCCGCCTGCTCTGCTGGTACGACGCCGACCGGCAACTTCCCCACCCGGTGCTCACCGCCGCGCGAACGGCGCTGACCAGGCACTACGCGTCCGAGTTGGGCGAGCCCTTCGTCACCGCCGGCATGTGCCTCTACCGCTCCGGTCGGGACAGCGTGGCCTGGCACGGCGACACCATCGGCCGCTCCGCGCACACCGACACCGTCGTCGCGATCGTCTCCTTCGGCGCGCCCCGACCCCTGCTGCTCCGCCCGCGCGGCGGTGGCGACAGCCTGCGCTTCCCGGTGGGCCACGGCGACCTGATCGTGATGGGCGGCTCCTGCCAACGCACCTGGGAACACGCCATCCCGAAGACCACCCGCCCGGTCGGCCCCCGGGTGAGCGTTCAGTTCCGCCCTCACAACGTCGCCTGATCGCCTTCTCGTTCGACAGGCACCCTCAGAGCATGCCGGCGAGTTTGTAGAGGACCAGCGAACCGGCGACGGCCACGTTCAGGCTCTGGCCATGCCCGATCATGGGGATCTCCACTGCCGCGTCCAACTGGTCGAGGGCCTCGGGCGGGATGCCGCTCGACTCGTGCCCGAGCAGCACCACGGTGCGCCCCCGAGCGGCGGGCAGGTCACCGAGTCGGACGGCCTCGTCGGCCAACTCCACCCCGAGGATCCGGGCGCCACCGGCCCGTTCGGCGGCCAACCACCGCAGCGGGCTGCCGACCCGGTGGACGCAGCCCGGCCGGCGCAGGGTGTTACCGCGGGCCAGGGCCTCGTCCACCCACCGGAACGGCGGCACGGCCAGGCAGGCGCCGACCGCGTCGCAGGTACGCAGGAGGGTGCCCAGGTTCGCACCGTGCAGCGGCCACAGCGGGGCGGCGATCAGGTGCCCCCAGCAGCGATGTTGACGGGGTCGGCGGGCGGCACGCAGCTCGCGCGGCGGACGAACCCGGATGGCGGCGC
Organism: Micromonospora taraxaci; assembly: GCF_007830095.1. Taxonomy (NCBI): domain Bacteria; kingdom Bacillati; phylum Actinomycetota; class Actinomycetes; order Micromonosporales; family Micromonosporaceae; genus Micromonospora; species Micromonospora taraxaci. The sequence goes on from NZ_VIWZ01000001.1 coordinate 5,334,479, forward strand.
TCACGCCGCGTCGGCGACTCCGCCGGACACAAGAGAGGTCATGTGAGAGGCGCTTGGCGGCGCGCCCGGGCCATCGTCGACAACAGAACCCTCATCCTAACGCGCATACCCCCTCCGCATGATCGTGCTCGATCAAGGATCGAGTGGCATCGCCACGTCGGTGATGCCACTACAACCAGGATCGAGCACGATCATCGGCGCTGTGAACGCCAAGATCCGCGCAGCTTCAGGGAAACTGCTGCCTGCCGCACGCCGGAGGCAGCAACGTCCCCGACGTTGCGCGGATCTTGAGACCAGGCGCGTCGGACACGCCGTGTTCGCGGTCAGTCGCGTTCGATCAGGTGGCCCACCACCGTTGGGCCGAGCATCACCGCGAAGCCGGAGCCGTCGCGGCGGGGGTCGGCCGCCGGCAGTTCGACCGGCTCACCCGTGCCGGTCGCGCCGACCGGGCGCGGGCCCACCCAGGCAACCGCCACCTCCGTCTCACCCTTGAGGAAGCGGTGCGCGCGGACGCCGCCGGTCGCCCGGCCCTTCGCCGGGTACGCCTTGAACGGCGTCACCTTGACCGTCGCCCCGGTGGAGGTGACGACCATCGGCTCGCCATGCCCCGGGTCGTCGGTCCGCACCGCCCCGAAGAACGCCACCCGCGCCCCGGTCGGCAGGTTGATGCCGGCCATCCCGCCGCCCTTGAGGCCCTGCGGACGGACCAGCCCGGCGGAGAAGCGCAGCAGTGCCGCGTCCGAGGTGACGAAGGTCAGCGTCTCGTTGCCGTCGGTCAGCCAGGTCGCCCCGACCACCTCGTCGCCGTCGCGAAGACCGATGACCTCGAACTCGTCGGAACGCACCGGCCACTCCGGAGCACAGATCTTCACCACGCCCAGCCGGGTGCCCAGGGCCAGCCCCGGAGAGCCCTCCGCCTGCCCGCCCAGCGGGGCCAGGCCGACGACGGTCTCCCCCGCCTCCAGCGGCACCAGCTCCGCCGCGGACATGCCGCCGCGCAGCGACACGGTGCCGGCCTGCTCGGGCAACACCGGCAACGGCAGGACGTCGACCTTGAAGGCCCGACCTGCGCTGGTCAGCAGCAACACCCGTCCACGGGCGGTGGAGTGCACGATCGCGCGTACCGTGTCGTGTTTGACCCGGCCGTTGCGTCGGCGCCCCTCGGCGCTCTCCTCCGACTCGGCCGCCGTCCGGGCGACCAGCCCGGTCGCGGACAGGATGACCTGGCAGGGGTCGTCGGCGACCTCCAGCGGGCCGGCCGGCGCGGACGCGGCCAGCACCTCCTTCAGGTCACCGTCGACAAGTGTCGTACGCCGTTCGGTGCCGAACTGCTTGACCACTGCCGCCAGCTCGTCGGAGACCACCTTCCGGAGCACCCGCTCGTCGTCGAGGATAGTGCTCAGCTCGGCGATCTCGGCGCGCAGCCGCTCCTGCTCGGTCTCCAGCTCGATCCGGTCGAACTTGGTCAACCGGCGCAGCGGAGTGTCCAGGATGTAGGTGGCCTGGATGTCGGAGAGACCGAACCGGCTCATCAGCCCGTCCTTCGCGGCCTGCGCGTCGTCGCTGCCCCGGATCAACCGGACCACCTCGTCGATGTCGAGCAGCGCGATCAGGAGACCGTCGACCAGGTGCAGCCGCTCCTGGCGCTTCCGCCGACGGTACGACGTGCGCCGGGTGACCACCTCGTACCGGTGGGCCAGGAAGACCTCCAGCAGCGCCTTCAACCCCAGCGTGCGCGGCTGCCCGTCGACCAGGACCAGGTTGTTGACGCCGAACGACTGCTCCAACGGGGTAAGCCGGTAGAGGTCGGCGAGCAGCGCCTGCGGGTTGACGCCCACCTTGCACTCCACCACGAGGCGGGTGCCGCTCTCCCGGTCGGTGAGGTCCTTGACGTCGGCGATGCCGGTCAGCCGCTTGGTCTTCGTGACCTCGTTGGTGATCGCCGCGATGACCTTCTCCGCGCCGACTCCGTAGGGCAGCTCGACCACTGTGATCGCCTGGCGACCCCGGCTGCCCTCGATCGGGCCGATCTCCACCTTGCCGCGCATCCGCACCACGCCGCGCCCGGTCTCGTACGCCCGGCGCACCTCGTCGAGGCCGAGCAGCACGCCACCGGTGGGCAGGTCGGGGCCGGGGACGAACTCCATGAGTTTGTCCAGGGTGGCGTCCGGGTGGTTGATCAGCCAGCGGGCGGCCTGGACGACCTCGGCGAGGTTGTGCGGGATCATGTTGGTGGCCATGCCGACAGCGATCCCGGACGCGCCGTTGACCAGGAGGTTGGGGAAGGCCGCCGGCAGCACTGTCGGCTGGGTCAGCGAGCCGTCGTAGTTGGGCTCGACGTCGACGGTGTCCTCGCCCAGCTCACCGACGAGCAGCATGGCCTCGCGGGACATCCGGGCCTCGGTGTATCGAGAGGCCGCCGGGCCGTCGTCGGGGGAACCGAAGTTGCCGTGACCGTCGATGAGGGGCACGTTGAGCGAGAAGTCCTGCGCGAGGCGGACCATCGCGTCGTAGATCGCCGTGTCGCCGTGCGGATGATACTTTCCCATTGTATCCCCGACAATTCGGGCAGACTTCACGTGCCCTCGGTCGGGGCGGTAGCCCTGCTCGTACATCGACCAGAGGATGCGCCGGTGCACGGGCTTGAGGCCGTCGCGGGCGTCGGGCAGGGCGCGGGAGTGGATGACCGAGAAGGCGTACTCCAGGTAGGAGTCGGAGACCTCGGTGACCAGCGGATTGTCGAAGACCCGCGCGCCGGCCTGGTCGAACGAGGAGAGGTCGACCTTGTTTTCCTTACGGCGTGCCATGACTCAGCTCTCCACTCGAACGAAGCGTGGGCTCATGCGTCGATCGCTTCCCGGTCGACCCGGTCGGCGGAGTCGATCAGCCAGTTGCGGCGCGGCTCGACCTTCTCGCCCATCAGCAGCTCGAGGATCCGCTCGGCGGCGTCGACGTCGTCGAGGGTGATCCGGCGGACGGCACGGGTGGCCGGGTTCATCGTGGTGTCCCACAACTCGTCGGCGTCCATCTCACCGAGACCCTTGAAGCGCGGGATGGGGGTGACAATCTGCTTGCCGGCCTTCTCCAGCTTGCGGACCGTCGTCTCCATCTCGGCCTGGGTGTAGGTGTAGACGGTCTGCGGGTTGCGCCCCCTGGTGGTGATCTTGTGCAGGGGCGGCATCGCGGCGTAGAGCCGACCGGCCTCGATCAGCGGGCGCATGTAGCGGGCGAAGAGCGTGATCAGCAGCGTACGGATGTGGGCACCGTCCACATCGGCGTCAGCCATGATCAGCACGCGGCCGTAGCGGAGCGCGGAGAGGTCGAACGTGCGCCCCGAGCCGGCCCCGAGGACCTGGACGATGGCGGCGCACTCGGCATTGTCCAGCACCTGCTGGAGGTTGGCCTTCTGCACGTTGAGGATCTTGCCCCGGATCGGCAGCAGCGCCTGGTATTCCGACGAGCGCGCCATGCGGCTCGTCCCGAGGGCGCTGTCACCCTCCACGATGAACAGCTCGCTGCGGTCGATGCCCGTCGCGCGGCAGTCGACCAACTTCGGCGGCATGGACGCGCCCTCCAGGGCGGTCTTGCGCCGGGCGGCGTCCTTCTGCTGCTTCTGCGTGAGCCGGACCCGGGCCGCGTCGACGATCTTCTGCAGGACCGTGCGCGCCTCGGCCTTGGTGCGCCGATCCTCCAGCCAGGCCTTGACGTGGGCGTCGACCAGGCTCTGGATGACCTTGGTGATGCCGGTGGTAGACAGCTCGTCCTTGGTCTGGGAGGTGAACTGCGGCTCCGGGATGCGCACGTGCACCACGGCGGTCATCCCCTCCAGGACGTCGTCCAGGGTGGGCGGCTCCTCCTTGGCCTTGAGCAGGCCGCGGGTGTTGCGGACCGCGTCGGCGAGGGAGCGGACGAGGGCCCGCTCGAAGCCCTTGCGGTGGGTGCCGCCGTGGGCGTTGCGGATGGTGTTGGTGAAGCACTCGACGGTGCGCTCGTAGCCGGTGCCCCAGCGGAACGCCACCTCGACCTCGGCGCGGCGCTGCACGTTGGACTGCATGACGCCGTTGGCGTCGGCGGCGTTCTCCCGGTAGGTGCCCTCGCCGTTGACCAGCAGGGTGCCGGAGACCGGCCGATCGCCGGCCGGGGCGAGGAACTCCACCATGTCACTGAGCCCGTTGGGATAGTGGAACCGCTCCTCGGCAGGCGTCTCGCCGGTCAGGTCGCGCAGCAGGTACGTCACGCCGGGCACCAGGAACGCGGTGTTGCGCAGCTTCATGCGGACCGCGTCGACGTCGAGCGCGGCGCCGGTCTCAAAGTAGCGGGCATCGTGCCACCAGCGGATCGAGGTGCCGGTGCGCTCGCCACGCTTCACCGCGCCGACGACCTGGAGGCCGGGACCGGCGGTGAAGGGCGCGTCGGGCCCGTCGCCGTCGAAGATCCCTGGCACGCCGTGCCGGAACGACATCGCGTGGATCTTGCCGGCGCGGCGGACGGTCACGTCGAACCGGCGCGACAGCGCGTTGACCGCCGAGGCGCCCACACCATGCAGACCACCGGAGGTCTTGTAGCCGGAGCCGCCGAACTTGCCGCCGGCGTGCAACCGGGTGAGCACCAGCTCGACGCCGGAGATGCCGGACTTGGCGTGCACGTCGGTGGGGATGCCCCGGCCGTCGTCGTCGACCTGCACCGAGCCGTCAGCGTGCAGAATCACCTCGACGGTGCTGGCGTGACCGGCGACACCCTCGTCGGTGGAGTTGTCGAGGATCTCGTTGACGAGGTGACCCACGCCACGGCTGTCGGTGGAGCCGATGTACATGCCGGGCCGCTTGCGGACGGCGTCCAGCCCCTCAAGGTGGGTGAGGTCATCGGCCCCGTACAGGGTGTCAGGCTCTGCGGTCAACTGGTCGTACTCCCCGGTCTCGGCGGTGTGCAGCCGGTCACCGGCGACATCAGCCGGCGTGGCGCGCCGCAGCGAGCCTAGCCCGAGGCTAGGACAACTGTCGGAGGCCCCGCGCGACCCGCCGCGTGTGGGTGCCCGGACGTGAGCCAGGAAACAGCCTCCGGGTGATCATGGGATCACGCAGAGAGAAAGTCGCCGGTACGCTCACGACGATCGCGGCCGATCGAGCGGACGAGTCAGGAGGCGGTCGGGGTGGATGAGACGACACGGGCGGCTCTGCGGCGCTCCCTCGGCACCCGGGCCCGACGCTGGCTGCTCGCCGGCACCCTACTGGCGGGGCTGCTCGCCGCCGTGGCGCTGGTCGCGGCGGCTGCTCCCGCCGACCGGACGTTCGCCGCGCTCTCCGAGACCGTGCAGAGCCTGATGTCGGTCGTGACGCCGCTCTTCGGCATCCTGCTCGTCCGGGACCTGCGCGGGGCGCGGGCCGACCGCGGCATCCGACCGGGGTCGCCAGCCCAGCCTGGCCCGGTCCGGGTCCTGCCCAGTGTGCTCGCGGTGGGGTTGCCGGCCGTCGTCATCGCCGTCGCCGGAGTGCTGATCTGCGCCGCGACGCTGGCCCTCACCCCGACCGACGTCGCCGACGAGCCGTGGCGGCACGCGCCAACGGTTGCGGTGGGCAGCGTGCTGGTGCAGATCGTCGCCGGTCTGGTCGGCACCGGGCTGGGTCTGCTGCTGCGCTCGACGGTGGCCGCATTCACCGGCACGATCGTCCTGCCGCTGGGCCTGTTCGCGCTGCTGAGCGGCGTGCCGGCCGCGCAGCCGTGGCTCACCCCGCTCGGCAGCGTGCGCAACCTGCTCTCCGGGGACATGAGCCTGCTGCGGTGGGCGCAGTGGTTGTGCGTACTGCTGCTGTGGGGTGTCGGTCTGAACCTCGCCGGAGCGATGGCGCTGAAGCGCCGCGGCGGCCCGGCCGGCAGCTAGCCCGCCATCCCTCACCCGACGAACGCGGGTCCGCCTCGGCGAGGCGGGCCCGCGTTCGCGTGCGTGTCTTTCATCGAACGAATCTGTTACGGGCCATTGACGCCCGTTGCACGGGGGTGATGTGATCTCGCTCTCAGAGAATCTTTCATCTTTCGATGGATGGGGGCCCCATGCCCAGGTTCCGACGTACCGCGCTCGCCGCGGGACTGACGATCGCCATGGCAGCGCTGTCGACAGCTGTCGCGCTGCCCGCACCCGCGTCCGCCGCGCTGCCCACCGCCGCGGTGGCACTCGGGGACAGCTTCATCAGCGGCGAGGGCGCCGGGGCGTACACCCCGGTTGTCGACGCCAACGGGGTCACGCAAGGCTTCCCCGGCTGGACGGCGGCGAACAACAACGCGTTCTTCTGCCACCGCTCGGCGAACGCCTCGCTCAACCAGGCCAACCTGCCGGGCATCCAGAACCGGTTCAACCTGGCCTGCTCCGGTGGCCAGCCACACGACATCGCCACCGCGTCGCAGGCACGCACCAACGGTCGTACCGTGGCCGCGCAGCTGGACCAGCTCCGCGCCGTCGCGCAGACCCAGGACATCGACCTGGTGCTGATCGGCCTGGGCTCCAACAACAGCTCGTTCACGTTCGGCAGCGTCGCGGAGAAGTGCGCCAACCGCTTCATCGCCGACGCGTGGACCGGCTGGTGGGAGTTCTGGGCGTACCTGAACGGCCCGGTGGAGCAGAAGCCGTGCAGCGACGCCGACCTGGCCACCGCCGCGCAGCTCAGCGCCGCGACCGCGGAGACCACCGCCGCCGTCCGCCAGGTGCTGACCACGTTGGACCAGATCGACGCGGACGGGCAGCACCGGGTGGTGTTCCAGGACTACACGAACCCGCTGCCGCTGGACCTGAACCCGCAGTTCCACGAGGAGGACAGCCGCGACGACACCCGGGACAAGTTCCGTGACCTGGGCGCCGAGCGGTACGCGGCCGGCTGCCCGATCCACCGGGCCAGCCTCGCCCCCGGCCACCGCTTCTCGCAGGGCCTGGGCACCATCGTGAAGTCCACCCGGGACACTCTGGCCGCCGAGTTCCCGGCCGACGACCTGGTGTACCTGAACGTGCAGCAGGCCTTCAACGGCGCCCGGCTGTGTGAGCAGACCAGCAGCCCGTCGGGCGCGCTGGCGACTCCGATCCGGCTCCAGGACGGCGCGACCGGCACCTTCGTCACCAGCCTCGCCGGCAAGGACAAGATCGCCATCCAGCGGATCGCCAACACCTGCGTGAGCTACTTCCAGACCTGCCAGGAGTCGTGGCACCCGAACGCCACCGGGCACCAGGTGCTCGGTCAGTGCCTGAGCGGCGCCGCCACCACCAGCGCCCGGTCGGTGGCCTGCGTACGCGCCGGCAACGGGACGATCTCCGTCTCCTGAGCCGGCTCGCCATCGGCGAGGGCTCCGCCGCCAGGCGGGGCCCTCCGTCGCGTCCGACCGCCGAGGGCTACCCGCCGGTAACGTCGGGCCGTAAGCTGGGCCGATGAACGGGGACTCGGAGTACGCGCAGGAGTTCGTCGACGTCGACGGTGGCCGGCTGGGTGTGCAGGTCTATCCGGAGCCGACCGGCACGACGGACGCGCCGGTGGTGCTGATCTGGCCCGCCATGGGGGTCCGCGCCCGCTACTACCGACCCTTCGCCGCCGAACTGCGCGCCGCCGGGCTGGCCGTGGTCGTCGCCGACCTGCGTGGCACCGGCACGAGCACCCCCGCGCCGAGCCGGGCCGACCGGTACGGCTACTCGGAGCTGGCCGGCGACGTCGACGCCGTCCTGGCGGCGCTCAAGCCACGACTGGACGGGCGGCGCCGGCTGCTGGTCGGGCACTCCCTCGGCGGGCAGGCCGCGCTGCTGCATCTCGCCCTGCACGGCGGCGACGAGGTGGACGGATTGGCGTTGATCGCGGTCGGCATCCCGTACTGGCGGAGCTACCCGGGACCGCGGGGCCTCGGCGTGCTGCCGTACACCCAGGGGATCGCCGCCACCGCGGCGCTGCTGGGGGTCTGGCCGGGTTGGGGCTTCGGCGGCCGGCAGGCACGCGGCGTCATCCGCGACTGGGCCCACACCGCGCGGACCGGCCGATTCCCGCGCCTCGACGGTACGGACACCGAGGCGGCGGTACGCGCGGTGCGGACTCCGGTGCTCGCCGTCAGCGTGGACGACGACCAGTTCACCCCGCACGAGACCATGGACTACCTCTGCGCGAAGCTCACCGGGGATCCGGTGACCCGGGAGCGCTACACAGTGGAGCGGGCCGGCGCGCCACTGGACCACTTCACCTGGGTCCGGGCCAGCGCGTCGCTGGCGCGGCGGATCGCCGAGTTCGTCGGCGACCTACCGCCCCGCTGAGACGTGCCGGCCGGTCGCCGTGCGACGACTCGGCCGGGCGACTCACTCGTCCTGGTCCAGCGGCACCAGCTCGTCGTCGCGCTCCACCTGGATCGCGGCGTGGTCCTTTCGCGGCGCGACCTCCGCGGTGTTCCGGTGCGGGTCGTTGTCGGGGTGCATGAGCACGGCGTCCGTTTTGGGGGTCTTCTCCCGGCTCTCGTCCGGCTGCGACATCGCGTTCCCCTCTCGTCGGCGTCGCTTGCGGAGGTACCCGCCATCGCGCGAAGGACTCCTGCTGACGGCGAGGCGACCCACCGACGCCCGCAACGTCCCCCACCTGCCGGTACGGCGTGGATCGGCCCGCGCGGGGCGGGGTTAGCCGGCCGAGCGGCGGGTAAGCCGCACCGCCCGACACGGCGGAAGGGGATCACATGTCCGAACGGCACACCGCACTGCGTTCGATGCACGATCTGGGCCTGGCGGCCTGGTTTGGCGGCTCCCTCATGGGTGCCTTCGGCGTCAACGGAGCAGCGGCGAAGATCAGCGACTCGACTCAGCGACTCCCGGTCGCGTCGGCGGGTTGGTCCAAGTGGACCCCGGTCAACGCGGCGGCGATCGGCGCCCACCTGGCCGGCGCGGTCGGCGAACTGGTGACGGAGAGCCCACGGGTGGCGGCACAGTCCGGCGTCGCCCGGGCCAGCGTCATCAAGACCGCGTTGACGATCGGCGCGCTGGCGGTCACCGGCTACAGCCGACTGGTCGGCATGCGGTTGGAGAAGGCTGGTGGCCCGTCGGTGAGCGGCGCGACCGAGCCGAACCACCAGACGCCGGCAAGCGTGGCCTCCTCGCAGCGACAGATGAAGCTGCTCCAGTGGGCCATTCCGGCGTTGACCGGGACCCTGGTGGTGGTCACCGCGTACATGGGCGAGCAACAGAAGCCGGGGCAGGTGTTCCGGGGGATGCTCGGCCGGGCCGGTGGGATGAGGGGCGCCTCGAAGACCATGATCAAGATGGCCGGGATGAGCAACGGCAAACGGCCGATGGCGATGGCCGGCCGCTGAGCGTCGGGCCGGTGGGCGTCCCGCCGCCACCTCGACGGCGGGGCACTCTCCGGCCCTACGCGGGCTCGTCGGCGTGACGACGATCGCCCGCGGCGACGCGGACGCGCAGGACGGCACAGCGTCCCGTCGGTTCGCCGCTACCGGCGGACCCGCAGGGACGGCACATCGTCCGCCGACGGCGGCGGACCGACGAGCGGGGTGGCCATGGCGGCGGACAGGGGACGCAGCGGCGACAACGACCGGCTGGAGCCGGAGGCGGTGAAGCCGTGGGGCACCGGTGACGGTTTCGACGCCGACGCGCCCTGGGGCACCGACGAGGACTCGCCGATGGACGAGGGCAGCGAGGAGACCGCGGTGCCCGAGGGACGGCGCGGGGAACGACGCGCGGGCGCACCGGCGGGCCGGCGCGACCCGGCCGGACGGCACGGCTTCGGCTCGGTGGAACCAACCCGTACACCGATGGCCGGACCGGGCGCCCCACCCGACCCGGCGCCCAGCGGACGGACCTTCCCGGACGACGCCGACATCGGCGAGTCGACGCAGGACGCGTTGCGCACCCGGGGCCGGCGCTCCTGAGCCGAGTGCCAGAGGCCCTCAGCCGGTGGCCGACGTGGCCCGCGCCCGGTCGTCGATCATCGTCTCGGTGAGCAGTTGCGCCAGCCGGGTGGCGTCGCGTTGTGCCTGCCCGGCGCAGCAGTTGTTGAACAGCACGTGCAGGTCGTCCGCCTCGGAGGCCAACTCGGCCAGCAGCCCGGCCCAGTGCGCAAGCTCGTCCTCGGCGTACGCGTACCGGAACTTCTCCTGCTTGTCACCACCGCCCCAGGCCTCGCTGTGGCCGTGGAACCGGACGATCGCCGGCTGCGCCGTGGTGGTCAGGATCGGCGGCACCGACGACGGGTGCCCCTGCGGCATGTCCACGCAGACCAGGGACAGGTCGTGTTCGCGCAGCAGGTCCAGAGTGTCCGGTGCCGCCGGGCCGTCGAACCAGGACCGGTGCCGCAGCTCCACGCCGACCCGCCACGGCCGGCAGCGCTGCGCCAGCTCCACGATCCGACGCTCGGCGGCGGCGCTGCGCACCAGCCACGGCGGGAACTGCATCATCACCGCGCCGAGCTTGCCGGCCGCCGCGATCGGGTCGAGGGCCGCGCGGAAACGGGCCCACAGCTCGTCGTACGCCTGCGGCGGCAGGTCTCGTCGACGGATCCGGCTCGGGCCGGCGGCCGGGCGTAGGTCCCGGGGCAGCGCGGCGACCGGCGTCGGGTGCCCGGTGAAGAGGCTGAAGACCTTGACGTCGAACGTGAAGTCGTCCGGGGTGGCGTCGACCCAACCGTGCGTGGTCTCGGGTACCGGGACCGCGTAGTAGGACGTGTCCACCTCGACCAGCGGGAAACGGCTGGCGTAGAAGCCCAGTCGGCGGGCCGGCGTGCTGGCCGAGCGCGGGTACCACCCGGAGCGCAGCAACGACTGGTCCGCCCAGGACGACGTGCCCACCTTGATGACACCCATGTCATTCAGTGGACAGCCACGGACGTGGATCGGCAACCGCTGGCGGGTGTCCGTTGGGCTGGGGTGTCACGCCCGGGAAGTGTCGGTGCCTCGTCCTACGGTGACACCGAGCGGTTTCCGAGGTCCGACCGCACAGCGACGAGGGGTGGCATCATGACCAGCACCGAGCAGCTCACCGGTGAGCGAGCCGACCTGCTACAGACGTTGCGCAAGCATCGGGGTTTCCTCCTGCACACGGTCAACGGGCTCACCGACGAGCAGGCGGCAGCCCGCCCCACCGCCAGCGAGCTCTGCCTCGGTGGCCTCGTCAAGCACGTGACCACCGTCGAGCACCGGTGGATGCTCTTCGCGGTGGGCGGCGCGGAGGCGATGGAGCGCGTCGAGATCGACTGGGTCGGTCAGTTCCAGATGGCGCCGGGCGAGACCCTGGCCGGGCTGGTCGAGCGCTTCCAGGAGGTGGCTGACCACACCGACGAGCTGCTCACCACCCTCGACCTGGACACGGCGCACCCGCTGCCGCAGGCGCCCTGGTTCGAGTCGGGCGCGAGTTGGACGGTTCGGCGGGTGTTGCTGCACCTGATCGCCGAGACCTCCCAGCACGCGGGGCACGCCGACATCCTGCGGGAGTCGATCGACGGCGCCCGGACGATGGGCTGACGGGCTTCCCCGGCTGCTCAGCGCAGGCGGGCACCGGGGCGGTGCGCCGTCGTCCGATCCCTGGCGTAGGCGTCGGAGCGACCCCAGCGGCCGGGGATGTCGAGCAGCTCCAGCCGACCGAAGCCCTCCGGCACAGCAGGGTTGACCAGCAGGTTGTCACCGGTGGGTCGCAACCCCAGCATGGTGCCCAGCAGCATCAGCAGCGCCCCGGACGACCACGCCTGCGGGCGACCGGCCGCCGGCAACTGGACGGGATACTTCGTCAGAGAACGATCGTGGCCGGCGATCATCCCCGGCACGGCCCCACCGAGGGTGTGCGCCATGTCGAAGATGCCGGCCGTGATCGTGGCCGCCTGGGCGTCGAACCGGTAGCGGCGCAACCCGGCGGCGATCAGGGCGTTGTCCGCCGGCCACACCGCGCCCAGGTGTGACCCCATCGGGTTGTACGGACGCTGCCCGGTGGCGAAGGTACGCACCCCCCAACCGCCGAACAACCGCGACCCGACCAGGTGTTCGGCAACGGCCCCGGCGCGGTGGTCCGCGACGATCCCGCTCCACAGCAGGTGCCCGATGTTGGACGACAGCGCGTCGACCGGCTCGCCGTACGGGTCGAGCGCCAACGCGTAGTACTCCTGGTGGGGCAGCCAGAAGTCCCGGTTGAAGCGCTCCTTGAGCGCTTCGGCCTCCCGCTCCAGCCGGTCGGCGTACGCGGGGTCGCCCCAGAAGTTCCGCGCCAGCCGGGCGCCACGCCTCTTCGCGTCGTACGCGTAGCCCTGCAACTCGCAGGTGGCGCGGGGGAAGGCCGGTTGGTGACCGTGCGCATCGGTGATCGCGTCCGGGGTGTCCTTCCAACACTGGTTGACCGCGCCGCTGCACTCGTTACGGCGCTGGTAGCGCACGTAGCCGTCGCCGGTCAGGTCGCCGTACTCGTCGATCCAGTCCAGCGCCATGCGGGCCGGTTGGCGCAGCTCGTGCACCAGGTCCGCGTCACCGGACCAGCGCTCGTACTCGTCGAGCAGGATCACGAAGAGCGGGGTGGTGTCCGCCGCGCCGTAGTACAACGCGTTCGCCCGGTCACCGAACGCGCCGGACTCGCCGTAGCGGAGGTGGGCCAGGATCTTGCCGGGCTCCTCGTCCAGGTCGTCGTCGAGCTGGGCGCCCTGGAGGAACGCCAGCATCCGCAGGGTCGCGGGGGTCAGCTCGGGAGTGAACGCCATCGTCTGCAGGCAGGTGATGATGCTGTGCCGTCCGCACAACCACATCGTCCACGGCAGACCGGCGATCGGCACCCGCTCGGGTGACGACCACGGCTTGTACCGCAGTGCCGCCAGGTCGGCCAGGGCGCCCCGGTACATCTCCTCCAACCCGTCGCGATCGGCGACCAGCGTCGGGGCCTGCTCCGTCCAGTTCGCCAGGTCCTCGCGCATCCCGCCCCGCACGGCCCGCTGGTGCGACTCCAGGGAGGCGCGCACGTCCTGGCCGCCTTCGCCGCCCATGTTCATGGCGATATGCAGGTCGGTCTCCCACTTGCCGTCCGGGGCGACCCGGATCCGGAACGTCATTCCCTCCTCGTCCACCTCGACCGGGACCGTGCTCTGCACGGTGGTCTGGCGGACGAACCGTTGCCGCTGGTAGCGCAGCACGAGCTGGCGGTTGGCCGAGTCCGGGGTGACCTCGACGACACGCCGCCGAAGGTGGCCGATCTCGGCGATGTCGGTGAAGTCGCTGCCCATCTCCACTCGTACGGTGAACTCGGCCGGCTCTGCCGAGTGGTTGAGCACGGTGATCTTCTCGTGCATGCAGTCGTGGATCGAGCGGTGCCGGATGATCGACACGTCGGCGTCGACGTAGTGGCTCGCCGCGCCCGGGACCAGGAAGAACCGGGTCTCGAAGTACGTCATGTCGTCGCGGGACAGCGCGTTGATCCGTTCGCCGTCGATCGTGAGCACCCAGTGGGACAGAAAGCGCGTGTCGTACGCGAAGAGACCGACAGGTGTGCGCGCGTCGGCCTCGATGTCGCCCTGGGCGTCGCTGTTGGCGAACACGTTGCCGGCGATGACGTGCAGCAGTTCCTGCTTCACGATCGACCCTCCCGAGCGGGCGTCACGTTCCGACCGGCCAGGGCGGCCCGACCCAGCTCCCGAGGGTGGCGGGCGCCGGCCGGCCCCGCGAAGATTCGCCGCAGCACCAGCAGCAGACGCATGTCGCCCTGCATCGTCAGCTCGTTGCGCAGCATCGCCGCGCCGGGATGCAGTTCACCGTTAACCATGCTGTCGAAGACCCAGCGGTCGGCGCGGACCACCAGGTCGGCGTCGTCATCCGAGCGGGACACCTGGACGTGCTGGTCGGAGACGCGCAGGTACCAGTGGTCGGTGCAGCCGTCGCCGCGCACGTCCAGCCGCAGCGTTCCCACTGTGGTCTCCGGCAGGTCGGGGCGCCGACCGTCGTCCAACTGTTGCAGGTACTGCTCCGCCGTCGCGCCCATCAGGTCCCCCTCCCCCACGGCTCTCCGTAGGATCGCCCGCGCCCGGGTGAGGCCGGTTCACCCGAAATGGGTGAGGCGCACCGCCTGCCAGTTTGGGCCGCTGCGAAGGGGGCAGCCACCGACTTCCGTCGAGCCAGGGAGCACTGGATGCGCGCGCTGCGGTTGCAGGACTGGAGGTCGACGCCGGAGTTGATCGAGGTCCCCGACCCGACTCCTGGGCCGGGTCAGGTGGTGGTCCGGATCGGCGGTGCCGGCGCCTGCCATTCCGACCTGCACCTGATGGAAGAGTTCGAGCCCGGAACCATGCCCTGGAATCCACCATTCACCCTCGGCCACGAGAACGCCGGCTGGGTGCACGCCCTCGGCGACGGGGTGACCGGGCTGTCCGTCGGGCAACCGGTGGCTGTCTTCGGCGCGTGGGGCTGCGGCACCTGCGCCCGGTGCCGGGTCGGTGTCGACACGTACTGCGAAAACCCGTCCGGCGCGCCGGTGCCGAGCGGTGGCGGCGGGCTCGGACTGGACGGGGGCATGGCCGAGTTCGAGCTGGTCCCGGACTCGCGGCACGTCGTACCCCTGCCGGAGGGGCTGGATCCGGCGGACGCCGCGCCGCTGACCGATGCCGGGCTCACCCCGTACCACGCGATCCGCCGCTCCTGGCCGAAGTTGCCGCCCGGCAGCACGGCCGTGGTGATCGGAGTCGGCGGGCTGGGGCACGTGGGCGTACAGATCCTGAAGGCCACCACCGCCGCCCGCGTGCTCGCGGTGGACAACCGCCCCGAGGCGTTACGGCTGGCCGAGGAGTGTGGCGCCGACCGAACGGTCAACTCCGGTCCGAGCGCCGCCGAGGAGATCCGGCAGGCCACCGGCGGTCGGGGCGCCGACGTGGTGCTGGACTTCGTCGGCACCGATGCCACCCTCGCCCTGGGCGTGGCGACAGCCCGCACGGTGGGCGACCTGACCATCGTGGGTCTCGGCGGGGGCACCCTGGCGGTGTCGTTCTTCTCCGTGCCATACGAGGTGAGCATCGCGACCACCTACTGGGGTAGTCGCCCGGAACTGGTCGAGGTGCTCGACCTGGGCGCCCGTGGTCTGATCCGGCCGACGACCACTCACTTCGCGCTGGAGGACGCGCTCGACGCGTACCGGCAGATGCGCGACGGCACGCTGGAGGGCCGGGCCGTGATCGTGCCGTGAGCCGGCCGAGAGCGGTCAGCCGGTTTCGAGCAGTCCGCGCAGGTAGGCGGCCTGACCCACGTGTTGCAGGTCGTCCTCGGCGACGCTGACCAGCCGGACGCCGAGGGTGACCGGCGGGTCCCACGCCTCGTCGACGACGCGGTCCAGGTCCGCCGGACGCAGGCCGGCCAGGAACTTTCGGGTACGCGACGCGACCGCCCCGTAGTAGTTGATCAACGCCTGCGCGCTCTCCGGCCGCACCGCCGCGACCTGCGCGGGCGAGTGCCCGTAGCCGGTGTCGTCGGGGTCGGCGGTGAGGCCGAACCGGCCCGCCCAGTCGCCACTCACCCAGATCTGCTCGGCGTCGAGCACCTCGGCGACGTGATGGTCCTGCACGCGGGTGAGGTGCCAGACCAGCCAGCCGATCGAGTTGTGGCCCGGTGCCGGCTCGTGTCGTAGTTGCTCCGGGCTGAGGCCGTCCACCGCAGCACGGACGAGGTCGGGCAGTCGGTCGTACGTCTCGGTCAGCAGATCACTCACGTCCACCAGGTACGCCTCCTGTTCGGTCTCCGGTCAGGTACCGCCGAGCGCGGTCGCCCAAACCTCGGCCGCTACGGTGATCGAATGGTCGCGGCGGTGGAGTTGTACCTGGACCCGGACGCCACCCGCCGGATCCGGGTGCTGTGGGACGCGCTGGAGACCGAGGGCGTGCAGAGCATGCGCTCGCTGCTGGAGCAACGTCACCGTCCGCACGTCTCACTGGCGGTGGCGCCCCGGTTCGACCCGGAACAGGTCGCCGCGGCCCTGCACGGGACGGTCGTGGCCGCTCCCCTGCGGCTCGAGTTCCAGCACGCCGGCCAATTCGTCGGTCGGGTCCTCTGGCTCGGTCCGACGCCCACCCCGGAGCTCCTGGCCCACCATCGCACGGTCCACGACCGGCTCGCCGCCGCCGGCATCCCGTTGGCCAAGCACTACCACCCGGGCCGGTGGGTGCCGCACTGCACGCTGTCCATGCGTGTGCCGAACGCGCTGATGGCCGCCG
Source organism: Micromonospora taraxaci (assembly GCF_007830095.1). Lineage (NCBI taxonomy): Bacteria > Bacillati > Actinomycetota > Actinomycetes > Micromonosporales > Micromonosporaceae > Micromonospora > Micromonospora taraxaci. The sequence goes on from NZ_VIWZ01000001.1 coordinate 5,350,654, forward strand.
CGGTGCGCCGCTGCCTGGAGGTGTTGCCGCTGGCCGCGACAGTGGTCGGGGCGGCCCTCACCGACCACGCGCGGGGCATCGCCCATCCGCTGGCCTGAGCCTCGACGAAAATGTCCGGTTTGGCGGGCGACAGTCGGGAAACCGAAAAGAAGCGGTGGTTATGCGGCCTGACGTGGGATGGTTCGACGTAGATGCCGTCCTGCCGAGCGCGTTTCGCCCGGCCGGCGGCGCGGGGTCACGCCGCGCCGCCCACGGCGGCTTCGACGAGGAGGGGCAGTGCCTATGCAGGCTCAGCGCAGGCCACCGCGAGCGGAGCGGAGCCAGAGCCGGGACGACCGGACCGCCGGCGGTATGACCGGGGCGGCCACGCCCCTGACGATCTGGGCCGCCGCCGTCCTGCTCGGCCGGATCAGTGCCGGCGACGACGACGTCGAGGACGAACGGCACATCCTGCGCGGCATCGAGTGATCCTCACCGGGCGGCTCACAGCCAGCCACGCCGCTTGAAGATCAGATAGAGGGTGCCGCAGACCAGCAGCATCAGCAGCAGCGCGAACAGGTAGCCGAAGCGCCAGTGCAACTCCGGCATGTGGACGAAGTTCATGCCGTACACGGTGCCGATGAGCGTGGGAGCGAACAGGATCGCCGCCCAGGACGAGACCTTCTTCAGCTCCTCGTTCTGCGCGTAGCTGGCCGCCGTGAGGCTCCTCATCTCCTCGTTCTGCTGCTGCGAGACGAGTGTCGCGTTGACGGTGAGGATGTTCTGCAACAGGTGCCGGAACCCGTCCACCCGTTCCACCACCTGTGTCAGGTGGTCGGTGACGTCCCGTAGATAGCGGCGCAACTCCTCGTCCGTGTCGGCACTGCCCGCGCCGTCGGCCAGCGCGTCGAGCACCGCGAGCAGGGGTCGCGCGGCGCGCTGGAACTGGATCACCTCGCGGCTCAGGCCGTAGATGCGCCGGCTCGCGTTCGGGTCACCACCGAACACCTGGGTCTCGATCTCGTCGATGTCGTTCTCCAGCCCGGCCACGACCGGCGCGTACCCGTCGACGACCTGGTCGAGGATCGCGTACAGGACCGCCTCGGGGCCCCGGGCGAGCATCTGCGCCTCGACCTCCATGCGCCGCCGCACCGCGGCCAGGTCCGGCGCCTCACCGTGCCGGACGGTGACCACGAAGCCCGGCCCGATGAACAGGTGCAGCTCGGAGAACTCGACCTCCTCCCGGAGGTCGTCGTAGCGGGCGGCGCGCAGCACCACGAACAGGGTCTCCCCGTAGCGTTCCAGCTTGGGTCGCTGGTGGGCGTTGATCGCATCCTCGACCGCCAGGTCGTGCAGGCGGAACTCCCGCGCCAGCGAGGTGATCTGCTCGATGTCGGGCCGGTACAACCCGATCCAGGCCATCGCGCTGTCCTGCTCCTGCAGGCAGCGGTACGTCTCGGCGAGGCCGGACGGGGAGGCGAACCGGTGCCCACGGATGTAGACGGCGCTGTCCACCAGGCCACCGGCGGGCGGGGTGGGCGACTCCGAGGGCGGTGGCACGCCGACCCTGGTCTCGTACTCGTCGAGTTGGCGACCGAAGCCCCCACCCGGGCGGAAGCGACGGCCACCGACCATGCCCTGTCCCCTCCCCGGTGACGCCCGGTCCGGCACAACTCCCGCCACCCCGGGGGCCGCTGCTTCCCCCCTGTCCCGGGCCCGAAACCCGCTGTGGCGCGGGGTGGGTTCCCCGCACCGGCGGACGGGCGCCCCACCTCGGGCGGATACTCACGGTTACCAGGGGCGGGACTGACGGGGGACGCGCCGGTGGAGGTCGACAAGCGCGCGGGCCGGCTGCGGGAGTGGCTGCTGCGTGCCGGCGCCGAGGAGCCCGTGCAGCACCCGGGGCCGCACGGACGTCCACCGGAGCACCGGCACCACCCCTGGTGGAAGGTGATGTGCCTGACCGGTGTCGACTACTTCTCGACACTGGGCTACCAGCCGGGCATCGCGGCGCTCGCCGCCGGGGCGCTGTCCCCGGTGGCGACCCTGGTGCTGGTGCTGGTGACTCTGCTGGGCGCGCTGCCGGTCTACCGACGGGTGGCGGCGGAGAGTCCGCACGGCGAGGGCTCCATCGCGATGCTGGTACGCCTGCTGAGCTACTGGCCGGGCAAGTTGCTGGTGTTGGTGCTGCTCGGTTTCGCGGCCACCGACTTCATCATCACCATCACCCTCTCGGCCGCCGACGCGACCGCGCACATCGACGAGAACCCGTTCTGGCCGAGCGCGCTCAAGGGGTACGAGGTGCCGCTCACGCTACTGCTGGTGGCGCTGCTGGGGGCGGTGTTCCTCAAGGGATTCACCGAGGCCATCGGGATCGCCGTCGTCCTGGTCGCGCTCTACCTGACGCTGAACGCGGTGGTGGTGGCCGACGCGCTGTGGCGGGTGGTGACGCACCCGAGCGCGGTCGAGGACTGGACCACCGCGCTGACCACCGGCCACGGCGATCCGTGGATGGTGGTCGCCCTGTCGCTGTTGGTCTTTCCGAAGCTGGCGCTGGGTCTCTCCGGCTTCGAGACCGGGGTTGCCGTGATGCCGAGCGTGCGGGGCGATCCGCAGGATTCCGAGGCGCGACCGCTGGGCCGCATCCGTGGCGCTCGCCGGCTGCTCACCACCGCCGCCGTGATCATGAGCATCTTCCTGATCACCAGCAGCGTGACGACCACCATCCTGATCCCGCCGGAGGCGTTCCAGCCCGGCGGGCCGGCGAACGGCCGGGCGCTGGCCTACCTGGCGCACGCGCACCTCGGGGAGGTGTTCGGCACCGTCTACGACCTGTCCACCATCGGGATCCTCTGGTTCGCGGGGGCGTCGGCGATGGCCGGGCTGCTCAACCTCGTACCCCGTTATCTGCCCCGCTACGGCATGGCCCCGACCTGGGCACGGGCGGTCCGGCCACTGGTGCTGGTCTTCACGGCGGTGGCGTTCCTGATCACGGTCGTCTTCGAGGCCAGCGTGGACGCGCAGGGCGGGGCGTACGCCACCGGGGTTCTGGTGTTGATCACTTCGGCGGCGACGGCGGTGACCCTCGCTGCGGTGCGGCACCGGCAGCGCGGCCGCACGATTGCGTTCGGCACCATCGCGGTGATCTTCGTCTACACCACACTGGCGAACGTGGTGGAACGCCCCGACGGCGTCAAGATCGCGGCCTGTTTCATCGGCGGGATCATCGTGGTCTCGTTGCTCTCCCGGTTGTCCCGCGCCTTCGAGCTGCGGGTCGACCACGTCGAGCTGGACCCGGTCGCGACCCGGATGATCGACGAGCGCGACGGGCGGCGGATCCGCCTCATCGCGCACGAACCCGACGGCCGGGGCGAGGTGGAGTACCGCGCCAAGCTGGCGCAGACGATGGCGGACAACGACTTCCCCGACGACACCGACGTGCTCTTCGTCGAGGTGCACGTCTGCGACCCGTCGGACTTCGAGACCGAACTGGTGGTGACCGGCAGTCTGGTCGACGGCCGCTTCCCGGTGCTCAGCCTGACCAGCTCAGGGGTGCCCAACGCGCTCGCCGCCCTGCTGCTGGAGATCCGCGACCGGACCCGTCGACGCCCGCACATCTACTTCGAGTGGACCGAGGGCGGCCCGGGTCGCAACGTCCTGCGCTACCTGGCGTTCGGGCAGGGCGAGATCGCCTCGGTCACCCGGGAGATCCTGCGTCGTCACGAGCCCGATCCGCGCCGACGGCCCCACGTGCACGCCGGCTGACGGGAGTGCCGGCCGCCCATCTCCCCTGGTGAGCGTGGTCATAACGACTGGACGACCCACCCGTGCCTGCTGCTAGCCTCGGCGCAGGTCATGAGTGCCAGCGCGAAGCCCCGGCTCGCTGGCCGGCAACCCTCCTCCGCGGTGGGGTGCCCCGGGTGAAGACCAGGCACCGACAGGACGTCGGTGCAAGCGTGGCCTGGCACCCAGGTCAGCACAGACCCGGGAGAACCATGCGCATCCTCAGCACCACTCCACCGACCGACACCGCGGACATCCGCGCCGGTTGGCTCTCGCCGGCACTGACCCGGCGGCGGCACGTGGACATGATGCGAATGTGCAGCGCCGCGTGTCGTCGCGGCACCACGCACTAGCGCAGCCCTCCTCCCGAACCTCCCTCACCGGTACGCCCATCGGGCGCACCGCCGGCGACGCACATCAGTGCGTGCCGGGACGCGACCTTTTCGGAGACACCCGTGCGACTTCTTCCTGCCCTGACCCGTGCCACCGCCCTGGGCGCGGCCGCCGTCCTGGCCGCCACCGCGCTCACCGCCTGCGGCGGCGACAGCTCGTCCGACACCAGCGCCAACCCGTACGGCCTGGCACAGCCGGGCGTGCTGCGGGCCGGCACCCTGACCGACGCCCCGCCGAACGTGTACCTCGAGGACGGCAAGTTCACCGGCTTCGACAACGACCTGCTGACCGCCGTGGCCGGCAAGCTCGGCCTCCGGGTCGAGTTCGTCGGCACCGATTTCTCCGCGTTGCTCTCCCAGGTCAACAACCACAAGTTCGACGTCGGCAGTTCCTCGATCACCATCACCGAGGCGCGGAAGAAGACCGTCGACTTCGGCAACGGCTACGACTTCGGCTACTTCGGCCTGGACGTCCCGGCCGGCTCGCCGATCACCAGCTTCGAGCAGCTCGCCGGCAAGCGGGTCGTGGTGGTGCAGGGCACCGTGCAGGACGACTACGCCACCGGCAAGCAGCTCGACCCGGTGCGGGTGCCGGACTACAACGGCGCGATCAACCAGCTCAAGGCCGGCACCGCCGACGCGTGGATCGCGCCGGCGGAGATCGGCGAGAAGTCGGCCGCCGACAGCAACGGCAAGATCACCGTGGCGGCCAAGCAGCTCAGCCCGGCACCGACCGCGTACGCCGTCGCGAAGGGCGGCGACAAGCTGCGCGAGGCGCTGAACAAGGCTCTCGACGAGGTCATCGCGGACGGCACCTGGAACCGGTTGCAGGCCCAGTACTACCCGGGCCGACCGATCCCGGCGGATTTCAAGCCGGGCAGCGGCGCGGTGGCGGTGTCGACGGCTCCGTCCGCGTCGCCCGCCTCCTGAATACCCGGTGACGAGCGAGCAGGACGGTAGGAGAGGCGACCGATGGATCCGTTGAGCACCCTGTGGGAGACGTTCTTCGACTGGGAGGCGATGGGCGAAGCGCTGCCCGAGATGCTGACCGTCGGGTTGCCGAACACGCTGATCCTGGCGGTCTCCGCCGCCCTGCTCGGCTCGGTGCTGGGCCTGCTGCTGGCCGTCGCCGGGATCTCCCGCAGCCGGTGGTTGCGCTGGCCGGCGCGGGTGTACACCGACGTGTTCCGGGGGCTGCCGGCCGCGGCGACGATCCTGTTGATCGGCGTCGGGCTGGCACCGCTGGGCATGCAGGTCTGGGGACCGGACCCCTACCCGTTGGGGATCCTGGCGCTGTCGCTGATCGCCGCCGCGTACATCGGGGAGATCTTCCGCTCCGGCATCCAGTCGGTGGAGGCCGCCCAGTTGGAGGGCGCCCGCGCGCTCGGCTTCTCCTGGGGCGACGCGATGCGGCTGGTGATCATTCCGCAGGGCATCCGGCGGGTCCTGCCGGCCTGGGTCAACCAGCTCATCGCACTGATCAAGGACTCCAGCCTGGTCTACTTCCTCGGCCTGGTGGCCAGCCAGCGGGAGCTGTTCCGGATCGGGCAGGACTACGCGGCCACTACCGGCAACGAGTCCGCGCTGCTCCTGGCCGGCCTCTTCTACCTGGCGCTGACAGTTCCGCTGACGCACGTCGTCAACTGGATCGACAGGCGGTTGCGTCACGGCCGGCCAGCCGTCGCGCCGACCGACGAGGACGACGACCTCCCGTTGCCCGCCACTGTCCAGGGAGACCGGCGATGACCACCGACACCACCACCTCGGTCAGCCTCGACGTACGAGACGTGCACCTCGCCTTCGGGCCGAACCGGGTGCTGCGCGGCGTCGACCTCACCGTGCCGCGCGGGGGGACGGCCTGCGTGATCGGCCCGTCCGGGTCCGGCAAGTCCACCCTCCTGCGCACCATCAACAGGCTGATCGAGCCGGACCGCGGCGACGTGCTGTTGGACGGGCGCAGCGTGCTGGCCGACGACCCGGACAGCCTGCGGCAGCGGGTCGGCATGGTCTTCCAGCAGTTCAACCTGTTCCCGCACATGAGCGTGCTGCGCAACGTCACCCTCGCGCTGCGCCGACTCCGCAAGCTCGGCGAGGACGAGGCGGAGGCCGTGGCCCGGGCCCAACTGGACCTTGTGGGGTTGGCGGCCAAGGCCGACGCACGCCCGGCGCAGCTCTCCGGCGGTCAGCAGCAGCGGGTGGCGATCGCCCGGGCGCTGGCGCTACGGCCCGAGGTGATGCTCTTCGACGAGGCCACCTCGGCACTCGACCCGGAGCTGGTCAAGGGCGTGCTCGGGGTCATGGCCGACCTGTCCGCCGCGGGCATGACCATGGTGGTGGTCACCCACGAGATGGGCTTCGCCCGGCAGGTCGCCGACACCGTCGCCTTCATGGACCGGGGCGTGGTGCTGGAGGCCGGCCCGCCCGAGGCGGTCTTCGAACGGGCCGAGCATCCTCGGCTCCGCCGGTTCCTGTCCCAGGTGCTCTGAGTCGCGGCGGCACGTCGACTGTCACTCGTTGGGTCCGCGCCCCAGCAGCCGGATCTCCTCGTTGTCCAGGGCGGCCTGGAGCTCCTGAAGCACCAGGTCGTCGATCTCCCGGTTGTCGCGCAGGCGGGTGACCTCCCGACGTTTGTGAGCGAGGACGCGCAGGCGCAGCCGACGTTCGAGGCGGCGCTCCTCGGCGGTGCTCCCTCCGCTCTCGTTGAGGTCCTCCAGGTGCCTCTGGTACTCGGCTCGCAGCCGATGGACCGACTCCTCCTGCGCGCCGACCTCGGCCGCCACCTGGGGCAGAGCGGCGAGGCCCGCCTCGGTGGCCCGCCGCCGGGCATGCCGGGCCTCGTCGACGCGTTCGGGGTCGCCGACCAGTCCCGCCCAGCGCACGACCAGCGGCAGGGTGGTCCCCTGGAGCAGCATGATCAGCACGATCACCAGCGCGGTGACGAAGATGATCAGGTCGCGCTCGATCACCGGTTGACCGGCGACGGTCACCGTTGGTACGGCCAGGGCGGCGGCGAGCGACACCGCGCCCCGGAACCCGGACCAGCCGGCGACGGTTCCCACCCGCCAGGCCGAGGGCCCCTGGCTCGGGTCCATGATCCGGCGACGTCGCAGCCTCGCGATCTGCGAGGTGAGGTAGACGAACAACAGCCGGGTGCCGATGACGACGAGCGTCACCACGAGCACGATCACCAGAGCGCGCTCGGGCGAGGTACTGGTGATGCCCCGCACCGCGCGGGGTATCTGCGTGCCGAGAAGGACGAACAGCCCACCGTTGATGAGGAACGTGGACAGGTCCCAGAACGCGTACGCCAGCACCCGGGACCGGGCGCGGATCACCCGTGGACCGGCGTAGGACAGCACCAGACCGGCGACCACCACCGCCAGCACACCGCTGGCGTGCACGGCGTCGGCCAGCAGGAACGCGGCGAACGGCGTGAGCACGCTCAGCGCGCCCTCCCGAAGCGGGTCGTCGAGCCGTTTGCGGACCAGCACCACGGCCGCCCCCACCAGCACACCGGCCAGTACGCCGCCGACGCTGGCGCCGACGAATTCCTCGCCGACGCCCAGCACGCCCGGGTCCGCGCTGTGGACGAGCAGACCCACGGCCACCGCGAAGACCACCAGGGCGGTGCCGTCGTTGATCAGACTCTCGGCGTGCAGTGTGGTGAGCAGCTTTCGGGGCAGCCGTTTCGCGAGCCCGGTGACCGCCGCGGCGTCGGTCGGGGCGAGGACGGCGCCGAGCACCCAGGCGGCGGCGGGGTTCACCCCGAACGCCTGCGCGGTGAACGACACAGTGGCCATGGTGAGGACCACCAGCACCACGGCGAGCGACCCGATCACCGGGAGGTTGGCCCGGATCTCGCGCAGACTGATGGTGAGGCTCTCCCGGTACAGGATCGCCGGTAGGAAGATCAGCAGCACCAGGTCGGGTTCCAGGGTCACCTCGGACAGCGGAGGCGTCAGGCCGAGCAGCACCCCGAACGCGATGAGCAGGACCGGCGGGGCCACCCGGTACCGTCCGCCGAGCGTGGTGCCGATCAGGACGGTGACGCCCAGCACCACGATCATGACGAGCGCCTGCACGGCGTACCCCCTCGATCGTCGCCGGCGGCGGACGCGCCGGTCATCCCATCTGACCGCACCCACCGACGGGTTCCGAGGAAAATCGGCAAGTCGCCGTGGACGGCGAACGGCGATCAGCGGGCGGGGGTGGCGGTCCGGGCCCGGGCGCTGACCGCGCGGGCGACCCGGCGATGCGCAGCCGACTCCTCCTCGCGGCCCAGTGCGCCGGCCAGGGCGGCGAGGTGCCCGGCCACCGGGCCGACGGTGAGCACGCCGCTGCCGGCAGCCAGTTCCTCCGCCGCCGGCAACAGTTCGGCGTGGACCCGTTCCATCGTGGCCCGGTCACCGAGGGCACGCGCCGCCCGACCGACGAGGCAGAGGCGCACCTCCCTCAGAAGATCGTGCGGCCCTCCCGGAAGTGCCCGCACGGCCGCTGCCGCAGCGTCCCGGTCGCCGTCGGCGAGCAGCAGCAACGGCCGGACCCACGGCTCGTGCGGCCCCCAGTCCGTACCCGCCCAGCCCAGGCCGGGAAGCGGCTGGTCGAGACCGTCGGTCCCGTCGTCGACGGATTCGGCCAGCCGCAGGCCGAGCAGCGCGAGCGGGAGCAGCCCACGGGTCAGGCCCGGCATACCGTCCGCGGGCAGGTGGCGGGCCGCCGCGTGGAAGGCGTCCGCCGCCGAGGCCGCCTCGCCGTCGAGAGCCAGGCGCAGAGCGGCGAACCACCTGGTGAACACCGCGACCAACGGCAGCTCGTACCGCTCGGCGAGGCGGTCGGCGGCACGGGCGTGCTCGTCGGCTGCGGGCCGGTTGGCCAGCGCGCAGTACGCCTGGACCAGCACGAGGTGGCCGAGCACCTCGAAGGTCACCAACTGGTGCCGAGCGGCCAGGTCGACCAATTCGCGACCGATGCGGGCCCGGTCACCGGCCAGGCCGACGCGCTGGAAGGTGTGCATGAAGCGGGCGTTGAGCGCGAAGGCCAGCAACCCGGGGTCGCCGACCGTCCGGGCGAGGGTCTCGGCCTCGTACGCCGCCCGGCGACCACTGTCGGTGGTGGTGCCGCGCAGCTCCAGCGCAAGGGTGCTCAGGAGTCGGCTGCGCCGCGCCGAGCCGGTCGGGCCGAGAGCGCTCAAGGCCTGCTCGGCGGCTCGGACGATGTGCCCGGAGAGCCTGTCGTCGTCGTTGCGCGTCCAGATGGCGGGTACGTCGAAGCCGGCCAGCACCTCCTCGATCAGCAGCGGATCACCGACCGACTCGGCGGCGGCGATCGCCTCGGCACGTCGCCCTCTCGCCTCGGCCAGCCGCCCGGTCACGGCCAACGCGCGCCCCAGACCGAGCAGTGCGGTCAACCGCTCACGCTGCTCGACGCCGCCAGCCCGGTCGTACGCCTCGATCACCTGCCGCCACAGGCGGGCCGCCTCGTGCGGGTTGCCGCCACGTTCGGCCTGCTCGGCAGCCGTGCGGGCGTACGCCCCGGCGCGACCGGCAGCCACCCGTCCACCGGCGCTGAGCAGGTGGTGCGCGATCGCGGCGGGCTCGACCGGATCTCGTTGTCGCAGCGCTTCGGCGATCGTCGCGTGCCAGGCGGCACGACGCGGTGTGGACAGGTCGGCGTAGAGCGTGTCGCGGACCAGGATGTGGGTGAAGCGCAGCTGACCGTCGGGCTCCCGCTCGGCGAGGAAACCGGCCTGCAGGGCGCGGTCGACGGCGTCCAGCACGACTGCGTGGTCGCCCGCGAGGGAGGTGAGGATCTCCAGGTCGAGGTCCCGGCCGAGCACGGCGGCCTGCCGCAGCACGGTGCGCGTCGGCGTGGGTAGCTGCGCCAGCCGGTGCCGGATCACGTCGCGCACCCCGGGCGGCACCGAGGCCAGTGCGGTCTCCCCCTCGCTCGCGTACAGCTGGGCCAGCTCGCGGACGAAGAACGGGTTGCCTCCGCTGCGGTCGTGGATCAACTGGGCGGTGCTCGGGGCGAGTGCCGCGCCGACGACGGCGCGGGCCAACTCACCCGTCGCCGACGCGGAGAGGCCGGCCAGGTACTCCCGGGTCGGTTCCAGCCCGGCGACGCGGGCCAGTGCGGCGGTCAGCTCCGGACTGATCTCGGTGGCCCGGTAGGTGCCGAGAACGAGCACCGGCCCGGTGGCCGGGTGTGGACCGGTGAGCAGGGCGGTCAGTAGGTCCAGGGTGTCACCGTCGGCGCGGTGCAGGTCGTCGAGGACCACGAGCAGCGGCCCCCGGTCGGCGACCGCCGCGATCAACGACGCCACCGCCCGGTGCCGACGGAATCGCCCACCGGCGGGGTCGCCCGGTTCGTCGGTCGGACCGGGGGCCTCCACCAGTCCGGTGAGCGCGTCGGTGACCTGGGTCCACGGCCAGGCCGGCGGGGCTCCCTCGTACTCCGGGCTGCGTCCCCACGTCGTGGTCCAGCCCTCGTCGGCGAGCTGCCGGGCCACCGTCTCGGCCATCGCGGTCTTTCCGGCACCCGGGTCGCCGCCGAGGAGCGCGAGGGTGGGCGTGCGGCGTCGGCGCGTGGCGTCGGCGGCGTGCCGTAGGCGGTCCAGCTCCACTGCCCGGCCGACGAACGGACGCCGCCGCGCCGGCCCCGGTGCTGCGGGCTCCCGGTGGCGGGGAGTGGCAGCGTCATCGAGGACCGGGGTGAGATGCGGCGCCTGGGCCAGGACGTCGGCTTCCAGCCTCTGCAACTCGGGCCCGGGGTCCACGCCCAGTTGCGTCACCAGGACGTCGCGCGCCTCGCGAAGCGCAGCGAGGGCGTCCCCCTGCCGACCGGCGCGGTACCGGGCCACCGCGAGCAACCGCCAGGCGTCCTCCCGCAGCGGATGGCTGGCCAGGTGAGCCGGCAGGTCGGCGGCGGCTTCGTCCGGCCGGCCCAGTGCCAGCAGCGCCTCCGCCCGCCGCTCGACGGCCAGCATGCGCAACTCGTCCAGGCGGTTGATCTCCGCCGCCGCCCAGATCTCGTTCGCGCAGTCCGCGTACGCGGGGCCCCGCCAGAGCCGGAGTGCCTCGTCCAGGGCGGTCAGGGCCTGCGCGGGACGACCCGCCGCGAGAAGTGGACCCGCCTCGCCGACGGCTGCCTCGAACCGGCCGGCGTCCACCGCGTCCGGGGCGACCCGCAGCACGTACCCCGGTGGCTCGGTGACCAGGATCCGGGGCGGCTGTCGGGGTGGCCGGTCGGGCTCCAGTGCCCGGCGCAGGTCGGCGACGAAGGTCCGGATCGCGCCCACCGCGCCGTCCGGCGCGTCCTCCCACAGGTCGTCGACCAGGCGCCGCACCGGCACCACCCGCCCGTGGGCGATCAACAGCCGGGCCAGCACCAGGCGCTGCCGGTGCCCGCGCAGCGGTGCCGGGCCACGCTCGGTGACGGCGGTCACCGGCCCGAGGACGCCGAAGGTCACCGCGTCCGGTGCGGTCGGCTGCCTGGTCATGGCACCAATCTAGGCGAGGGCCGGCCGGCGCTGATCCGACGCTGACCGCTTGCTGATCAGTGCGGAGAAGGCTCGACGACGTACGACGACGTGGGGCCACCGCCCCCGCCGGCACTGCTCACCAGAGAGGTTCTCCCGTGGACCCCAGGATCAACGGATTCGACTACCGGCGCGTGACCGTCGCCGACGGTGTGACGCTCAACGTCGCCGTCGGCGGATCCGGACCCGCTGTCGTGCTGCTGCACGGTTTCCCGCAGACCCACCTCATGTGGCGGCACGTCGCGGCCGACCTGGCCGCCGACCACACCGTCATCTGCCCCGACCTGCGCGGCTACGGGGACAGCGACAAGCCCGTCGACACCGACGGCACCGGGTACGCCAAGCGGACCATGGCCGCCGACGTCGTGGCGCTGGCCGGCGCGCTCGGTCACGAACGGTTCGCGCTGGCCGGCCACGACCGGGGTGCGCTGGTCGCCTTCCGCGCCGGCCTGGACCACCCGACGGCGATCAGCCGGCTGGCGTTGCTCGACGTGGTGCCCACCCTGGACATGTGGGAGGTGCTGCACGGCACCTCGGCGGCGGTCGCGTTCCACCTGTACCTCATGGCGCAGCCACCCGGACTGCCCGAGGAGTTGATCGGTGGGAGCCCGGACGCCTTCTTCGGCCACTTCCTGGACGTCTGGACCCGTGATCCGGAGGCGCTACCGGCGGACGTGCGGGCGGCCTACCTGCGTGCGTCCCGTAGCGCGGTCACCTCGATCGTCGCCGACTACCGGGCGTCGGCCGGCATCGACGTGGACCACGACAGCGCCGACCGGGCGGCCGGCAACCAGCTCCGCATGCCGGTGACAGTGCTCCAGCAGGACTGGGGGGCCGCGCTGGGCTATGACGCGGCCGGGGTGTGGCGGGCCTGGGCGCCCGACCTGGAGCACCGGACGGTCACCTCTGGGCACTTCATGGCGGAGGAGGCACCGGCCGAGGTGGTCCGGGCGCTGCGGGCCCTGCTCGACCGCTGACCGATCGGAGGCCCGACCGCACCGCCGTCACGCTCGGTAAAATATTTGACACTCCTGGTCACCGAGCTGGCGGTGCGGTCGACACGCCGCGTTCCCTCCGCGCGGTACGCCGAAAACAGTCCATACCCGCCTCTGACCTGCGGTAATGCGACGTGACACGCAGTGGACGACAACCGGCCGTCGGTGATACACAGGCAGATACCGGCAGCCAACGACGTCGAGTCGCTCCATCTCCTCGCCTTACGACCGTCCATCCGCACCGCAACCAGCGTCGGCATGCCGCTCCACAGTCGCGAGCGGACGGCACCGGCCCGTTGGGCCGCTGCGGAAGGCCGTTCCTCGACCAAGGAGTTGCCGTGGGAACCCTCCGTATCCGATCCCGACACCAACCGTACGAGATCGCTGTCCTGATCGCGGCACCCGTGTGTGGCGTTCTGATGATGACCCTCGACGTCCGGCCGACCTCTGTGCAGACGGCCATGCCCGGGCCCATCCAGGTCGCCTGGGAGCTGGGGCTGATCGCGGTGGGTGTGGGCGGGTTGCTGGGCATCCTGTGGCCCGGCCGGCTCTCCACCGGGCTCGGCCTCGAACTCGCGTCGGTCCTGGTGCTCGGCACGATCACCGGCATGTACGCGGTGGCCCTGGTGGCCATGTCGGGTCGACAATCCCTCGTCGCGACGTCGTTCGTCATGGCGGTGACGGTCGGGTCGCTCTGGCGGGCCGCGCAGATCACCGTCGACCTGCGCCGCCTGGCCCGGGCTTGCGAGGTTGTGAGTTACGAACCCCTGCAGGTAGGTGTCACGTGATGACCTCCCCGGCGCCGGCCGCACCGCACTGGGTGCAGCTGGCGCTCAGTGTGCTCGGCATCGTCGGCGGAAGCACCGGTCTCGCCGCGATCGCCACAGTGGTGGTGCAGCGCGGCAAGTTCAGGGCCGACGCCGCCGACACCCTCACCGAGGCCGCTCTCACCCTGGTGCAGCCGTTGCAGACGCGGATCACCCAGTTGGAGGGCGAGGCGCTCACCGCACGATCCGAGCTGGGCGTGCTCCGCGAGCAGGTCAACCAGTTGCAGTTCGTGGTCCGGGTACTCACCCGGACGTTGGACCGCTGGCGGGCCGCTATCCGTGCCCCAGACGCCACCCTGCGGAAGGTCCGCGCGATGGTGGCGGAGACCGACCGTTCGCCCGAGGATCCCTGAGCCGCATCGAGTCCACGCACTGCCGCCCGTGGTCAGGAGGCCTCAGCCAGAACGACGGAGGCGGCCCACGAGCTCGCTCACCGCCGCCCGGAACTCGGGGTCGGACTCGCCCGGGTGGTGACCCCGCATCGGCGGCGGACGGCGCTCCCCCGGCGCTGGCAGCAGGTCCGACGGATCCCGCAACCGCCGGTCGACCCGGCCGGCCGGATCGGTCGGGTCCGGAGGTGGATCACCGGGCCGGTGGGCGGCGAAGATCCAGCCACCGATGGGGTCGGTGTCCCGCCACAGGTTGAGCCATCGCCACTCGACCCGCTCCCCGACCTGCCGCAGCACCTCCTCGTTCAGGTAGGCGGGGAAGATCCGGGCGTACAGGCGGTCCAGCGGCGATCCATAGGTGAGCAGCGCGACCCGCGCACGGACGCGCGGAGGCAGCCGCAGCACAGCGAGAGCGAGCAACGCGGACCCGTGGCTGTGCCCACAGAGCAGCACCCCGTCGTGCCGCTCGGTCAGTTGGGTGATCCTGTGCGCCAGCTCCGGTACCGCCCGGTCGGCGTAGCTCGGAGGCGCGAAAGGGTGCGCGGCCCGGGGCCAGAAGGTGCCCAGGTCCCACAGGATGCCGACGTGCCGGCGGAACCACGGCGTCCGGTAGGCGAACACCCCACCCAGGAGCAGGGCGATCACCGCCGCCGCCGCGAAGTAGCTACCCAGGGCAAGCCCCATGCCGACCACTCCGACCGGAAGCCCGAGAAACCGCGTCGCCAGTTCGTCGGGTGTCAGGTCGAACAGCCGCAACAGGCCTGCGGCAAGTCCGATAAGCGTGAGCGTCGCCCACGCGACGGCGAGCAGTCCCACCCACTCGACGAACCGCGCGCGGGCGACCGCATTCGTCACCTGACGCAGCCGCCCGACGCCCTCCGGTGTCACCGTCGAGAAGTCGCGGGCCGTGACCGCTGCGGCAGCGCGGCGACGGCGTCGCCGAGTCGTCAGGGTCAACGCGACGCACACCAGGACACCGACGGTGACGTGCAGGAAGAACGCCAGGAGCGTCCACTGGTACGGCACCGGCGGCCCGCCGTCGCCGCGGTAGCCGTCCAGCAGGTTCCCGCTCTGGTAGACGAGGTTGGCGGAGAACGCTCCGGCGAGGCCGACCGCGAAGGCCGCGACCACCGCCGAGCCCAACCCCCGCGACAACGCACGGCGACGGTCCCCACGGCCGTGGTGCCACAGCACCAGCGCACTCAGCGACACCAGCAGGATCATCTCTCCGAGCAGCGCCCAGGTCGCGATGGTGTCGTAGCCGGGCAGGGCGGCCGCCGAGGGCCAGGCCCGCTCGTCCAGGACGATGGCGGCGAGGGTGGCCGCGGTCAGGCCGACGGCCACCGCGCGTAGCGTCCCGGCGGTCCGGGTGACCATCCACGTCATTGCCGCCCGATCGAGCAGGCCGGGCACGACGAGCAGTCCGGCGCAGCCCAGCAGCACCGCGAGGCTGAGCGTCAGCAGCAGGGCGGTCACGGCAGTCGCGCCGCCTGATACTCGGGCGGCGAGCAGTATCAGATCGAGCATGGCGAGCGCGGCGGCCACGTGGATCGCCCGCAACCGACCCACCAGCGGCTCGACGGCCCACAGGGGTTTGCCGGCCGGGCGGGGCCGTCGGGTGCCGAGCAACCGGAGGAACGCGACGGCGGCGATCGGCAGGAGCGACAGGACTGCCAGCCGCAACCCGACCTGACGCCCGTCGAGCCCGCCCACCGCGTCGAACGGGCCCCTGCAGCGCGTCGCGCCGAGACACCGCCAGGCGAGCAGGTCGAGGGCGACTCCGGCGGTGGACACCACGTACAGCACTGTGAGGTCAAGCGCGAGGAGCCGGCACAGCATGGTGACCCAGGCGCCGCTGCGGCGGGCCGTGGGCCGCATCCACACCGCCAGGTTGCTGAGCATGAACGGCAGCAGGAGGACCAGGGAGAGGGTCCGGGCCACGGTGCCCGAGGGCAGATCACCCCAGCGGTACGCCTCGAGCGTCACCCCGTCCGGGCCGCCGCCGTCGGACCGTTCGGCGCGGTGGAAGCCCCCGCTGTCGTCGCCGGCGACCTGCCGGGCCGGCCCCTGACCGAGAATGATTCCGGGCTCCGCCCCGGACACACCGTGCACCCGCAACTCCACCACGTCGCGCACACGCGGTGGGTCGCCGTGCTGCCCTGTTTCCTCTGCCATCGCGCGGCTACCGGTCCGGCCGGCTGGCCGCGTCGTACCGTTGCGCCGTCCGCCACAGTATGGGCATCGCGTCGACCAGGACGATCAGCAGCAACACCCCGGCGATTACCGCGCTGCTGACGAGCTGCGTGAGTTTCCAGGTCGCCAGCCCGGCCACGATGATCGCCGGCACACCGATCAGTCGCGCCCAGGGCAGACCGCCGTCGACAGCGGCCGCGAGCAGGATCCGGGCGGTGAGGAACAGCGCCGGGCCGATCACGCCGACGGCCAACTGTCCGTTGTCACGGCCACCCGGGTCATCGATCGTCATCTCCATCGCGACCGAGGTAGCCAGGACCCCGGCGATCATGACCAGGTGCAGGTAGCCGGCCATGAGCGCCAGCATGCTGCCCGGCGGCCCGGCCGCCACGACGGCGGCGCCCAACCGCGTGCCGGCGGGCACCAGGTAGAGCCGGGCGAGAGCCACCGCGGTCACGAACGCCAGGGCGAACGCCACTGTGCTCTCCCGGTCCATGCCGGAGCCGCTGTACGTCACGCCGGCGATCAGGATCAGCTCACCCAACGCGATGATGAAGATCTGCTGGTAGCGCTCGGAGAGGTGATCTCCGTTCACCTGAAGCTCCGGCCAGGTGCTGCGCCCGAGCCACGGGAAGGGCCAGCGCAGCCGTGCGAGGGCGTACTCCAGCAGCAGGGCGAGCGCCCAGAGGATCTCCCTAGCCGGGGCGACGAACGCCCCGACGATCCAGAGCACGCCGGAGATCGCGAACCAGATCGCCACCCGCGCGCTGCGCGACTGCAGCCGATGCCCCCGCAGCGCCGGGAGCAACAGCGCGCCCCGGCCCAGGTGGATGGCGACGTAGGCGACGGCGAACACCAGGGCGTGGGAGTCGAACGCGGTGGGCACGGCGGCGGCCATCAGCAGACCGCCGAACATCACCCAGAGCAGGAGTACGACGATCAGCGGGGCACGAGGGTCGAACCAGTCCGCCGACCACGCGGTCACGAACCACACCCACCAGAGCGCCGCCAACAGGATCAACACCCGGAAGCCGCCGCCCATGCTGAGGTCGTCGAGCAACACCCGGGACAGCCGGGTCAGCGCGAAGATGAACGCCAGGTCGAAGAAGAGTTCCAGGAACGACGTCCGGCGGGGATTCTCACGGCGCTGGAGCAGCCGGTTGGCAAGCCCGTTCGTCATCGCCCGCCTTCCCTGACGTCAACTGCCGCCCCAGTCGTACCACCTGGGCAGCCGGGCTCGGGCGCGTTCTCCCAGGCCCGGCCCTCGTCCTCAGCGGCCGCTGGAGACGGCGGCCTGGGACATCAGGTCCGACGCCACGTCCCAGAGCCGCTCGGCGTTGCCCGGGTCGACCGCGTACGCGGCCACACCGGTGTAGTCGGCTGGCCGCTCGGTGACGACCGCGGCCTCGGCACAGTCCTCGAAGTAGCGACCGCCGATGCCGTCGAGCAGCGGGGATGCGGCGAGCAGCACCGAGGTCGCGGCACCCTGCTGCGGGGTCTTCTGCCGCTCCTTCGGGGTCCGCAGCCCACCGGTGTGCTTCTGCAGGCCGGTGGCGATGGCTCCGGGGTTCAACGCGTTGGCGTAGATGCCCTCGCCGGACCAGCGGCGCGTCGCCTCGACGGCGAGCAACGCCTCGGCGCTCTTGGACTGCCCGTACGCCAGCAACGGGTCGTACGGGCGGAACGCGAAGTGCAGATCATCGAAGATCACGGGGGAGAACAGGTTGCCGCTGGAGCTGACCGACACGACCCGGGCGCCTCCGGCGGCGGCGAGCGCGCCGTGCAGGCCGACGGTCAACGCGAAGTGCCCCATGAAGTTGGTGGCGAACTGCATCTCCCAGCCCTCGGCGGTGCGCTCCAACTCCGGCAGCGCCATGATCCCGGCGTTGTTGACCAGGATGTGCAGCGGCTGGTCCCAGTCGGCGACGAATCGGCGTACCGAATCCTGGTCGGCCAGGTCCAATTCGCGGACGGTGACCCGGTCCGCGCCAATACTGGCCGCGATGTCGGCCGCGGCCTGCTCACCGGCGGCGACCCGGCGGACCCCGAGCACCACCTCGGCGCCGGCGGCGGCCAGCGAGCGGGCGGTCTCGACGCCGATCCCGGCGGCCCCTCCGGTGATGACGGCCCGCCTGCCGGTCAGGTCGACCCCGGCGACGACCTCGTCGGCGGTCGAGGCGAAACCAAACGGGGTCACAATTCGCTCAGTCATCTCTGTCCCATCTTCCGATCACGCTTATGCCAGCCACTGTCACCCAACCAGCGGGCGATGTCCGGGTCCTGGTTTTCCTGGTAGTGGCAGGACCAGGATGGGCGGCCGGTCGCCGCTCCTACGATGGGCTGGTGAGCACGGCCGGCCCGCTCGGTGAGTACCTGCGTGCCAGGCGCGAGCTGATCGGGCCGGGCGACGTCGGGCTGCCCGCGCACGGCCGTCGCCGGGTGCCCGGCCTGCGTCGTGAGGAGGCGGCCCTGCTCGCCGGCATCAGCGCCGACTACTACCTGCGGTTGGAGCAGGGCCGGGACCGGCACCCGTCGGCGCAGGTGCTCGACGCGCTGGCCCGCGCGCTGCTGCTGGACGCGGAGGCCACGGCGCATCTGCACCGCCTCGGCGCACCGGTCCCGGCCCGCCGCCCGGCGCGACGGCCGGAGCGGGTGCCGGCGGGAGTCCGGCAGTTGGTCGGGTCGTGGACCGAGACACCCGCGTTCGTGCACGGTCGGTATCTGGACGTGCTCTTCGCCAATCCCCTGGCGACCGCTTTGGCACCCATCTTCACCGCCGGGGTGAACCTGCTGCGCGCGGTCTTCCTGGACCCGAGCGTGCCGGCGCTCTACCCCGCCCTCACGGCGGTCGCGGCGAACGCGGTGGCCGGACTGCGCGCGCAGGTCGGCACCGAGACGGACGACCCCCGGCTCACCGAGCTGGTCGACGAGCTGACGGCCGGCAGCGAACGGTTTCGCCGGTTGTGGGCTCGACACGACGTCAGCGCCCGCGCCGGCGGTGGATTGCGGGTGTTCCACCATCCGCAGGTGGGCGAGTTGGAGTTGCGCTACGAGAAGTTCACGATCAGCGGCACCACCCAGTCGCTTGTCGTCTACCACGCCGAGCCGGGCAGCGCGTCGGCGCGCACCCTGGCCCGGCTGGCAGTGCCAGCGGTGCCGGGTTAGCCGGCGGTCGCCCGCTCGGCGACCACCACCGAGATCCCGTCGAGGACGCGTTGCAGACCGAACTCGAAGGCGTACTCCGGGCCGTACGCGGCGCCGTGCTGCTGGCCTGCGGCGGTGCCGACCCGGGAGGCGGTCGGGTACGCGTCCGCCGTCATGAACGTCTCCAGCCAGGGCGCGTGCGACTGCCACCACTGGCCGTCGGTCATACCGGTCTCGCGTTCCAGGTCGACCACCTCGGAGGCGGCCCGTGCCGCGCTCTTCACGTGGCCGAGCACCAGGGTGAGCACCGCGTCCATCTCGACGTCGCTGAGCCCGATGTCGGCGACCGCGCCGAGCTCGTAGTCGTACTTCGCGACCAGGTGCGGGCCGAGCACCGGTCGGGTCGTCTCGGCCCGCAGCATCCAGGGATGCCGCTGGTAGAGCGCCAGGTTGTCGCGCGCGATCCGTTCCAGCCGGGCCCGCCAGTCGCCCTCGACGGTGGGGCGCGGCATCTCGCCGTACGCGCTGTCGATCATGACGGCGACGAGTTCGGCCTTACCCGGCACGTAGGTGTAGACCGACATGGTGCCGACACCCAGCGCCTCGCCGACCCGACGCATTGTCAACGCGTCGAGACCCTCCGCGTCGGCGATGTCGATCGCGGCCCGAACGATCCGATCGACGCTGAGCCCGGGCCCCGCGCTGCGGCTGGCCGGCTCCGTGGTGCGCCAGAGGATGGCCAGGCTCCGGGCCGGGTCCGCAGTCGCCTTACGCTCACTCGCCATGGTGCGGTCATCCTAACAACGCGGGCGTACGCCGTACGCCGCGCCGCTGGCGCGCGCTCGCACCCTGCCGCCGAGGTCCGGTCACACGGCCTCGCGGTCGTCGGACAGTGCCGGGCCGGCGGCGGCGGGCACCAGGTGTCGTACGTCCGGTTCGCCGTCGGTCAGCTCCCGGGCCCGTTCCTCGGTCGCGCGGTCCTCGCCCGTCAACCGGCCGCCGTGCTGGCGCAGGTGTTCGTCCCAGGACGGCACCAGGTACACCTCAACGAACCGGTCTGTCGTCTCCGCCGGCCGGAACAGCCCCCAACGCATCGCGCCGGTGCGCTGGCGCGCGCCGCGTACCAGGTCCATAGCCGCCAGGAACGGCTCGGTCCGCTCCGGCCGCACGGTGTACTGCACCATGACCAGCACCGGCCCCACCCCCGGATCCGGCTCGTGCGCCAGGTGCAGTTGGGGCCAGTAGGCGGCCGGTTCCCGGTTCACCGCCCGCAGGTTCGGCAAGGGCCAGATCCGACTCGTCACGGTGCCGACGAACATCAGCGCCGCCGCCGCGAGGTAGGCGATAGCCAACCCGGCCATGTCGGCCACGAGCCCCCAGATGAGCGCGCCGACCGCCTGCCCGCCGGCGAAACAGACCTGGTAGACGGCCAGACCTCTGGCCCGTACCCAACTGGGCAGGAAGAGCTGCATCTCGGCGTTGACGTTGGCCAGCACCGTCACCCAGGCCATCCCGGCGGGCAGCAGGGCGAGCAGCACCAGTGGCACCGCGTCCACGGTGCCGACCACGGTCAGCGCCACGGTGAACAGCGCCCCGGCGGTCAGCAGGAGCTGGTTGGCCGACAGGCGGGTGCGGATCACCGCCAGCAACACGCCACCCGCGATGGCACCCACGCCGAGGGCGGCCAACAGCAGCCCGTACCCGCCGGAGCCCAACCCCAGTCGCCGGCTGGCCACCAGCGGCAGCAACGCCCACAGCGAGCTGGCCGGCACGACGAAGACCAGCGCGCGGCGCAACAGCCGGCGCACGGTCGGCGAGTGGCGTACGTAGCGGCTCCCTGCGCGCAACGCGGCGGCGAACCGCTCGGGCACCTCGACCGCGCGGGCGTCGCCGGGCCGCCAGCGCCACAACGCGTACGTGAACACTCCGAACGCGATGGCGTTGAGGCCGAAGACCGGGGCTACACCGGTGCGGGCGATCAGCACGCCGGCCACGGCCGGCCCGACGGCCCGCGCCACGTTCACGCTGATCGAACCGAGCGCGGACGCCGACCGCAGCTGGTCCTGTGGCACCAGCTCCGGGATCACCGCAGCCCAGGCCGGCAGGGTGAGCGCCTGCCCGACCCCGAACGCGAAGGTGAGGGTGAGCAGCAGCGCCGGGGGCATCCGGTTGGTCAGGGTGAGCAGCGTCAACAACACCGCCACCGCCACCAGGAACAGCTGCACGGCGATCAGCAGGTGCCGGCGGTCGAAGCTGTCCGCCAGTACACCGGCGGGCAACGCCAGCAGCAGCACCGGCAGCAGGCTCGCGGTCTGGACCAGCGCGACCAGTGTGGATGCGTTGGAGTGGTGGATCAGCAGCCACTGCGCACCGACGGTCTGCATCCAGGTACCGATGTTGGCGATGAGCAGGGCCAGCCACAGGTTGCGGTAGACCGCGGTCCGCAGCGGCGCCCACGCCGAGGCCGGACGGTCGTCGGGTCCGGCTGCGGCCGTCACCACCGCCCGTCCGCGCGCAGCACGCGCTCACCGGAGACGTAGAGGTCGTCGGGTTCGAGCAGCAGTAACCGGACGACCTCGGTGGCGACCTGTTCCGGCATGGCGTACACCTCGTCCAGGAACTCGGCCCCCACCCGTTCCTGTAGCCGCGTCGGCATCGGCCCGGGATGCAGCTGCATCACCTTGACCCGGTTGCTGTGCTGGGCCTCGGCCAGCGAATCGACCAGGCTGCTGCCGTAGCTCTTGGTGGCCCGGTAGACGGGGATACCGGGCCGAGGGGCCGCCAGAGCCAGCGCGCCGATGTACACGACGTTGCCGTGGCCCTGTCGGTGCAGGTGCCCCACCGCCTCCCGCAGGAGGTACGTGATACCCAAAACGTTGATCTCCACGGCCCGGCGGATGTGCTCCACCGACAGGTCCGCCAGCTCGCCGCCCGCCCACATCGACGCGCAGGCCGCCACTCCGTCGATCGTGCCGTAGCGCTGCACCACCTCGGCGAAGCCCTCACTGACCTGTTCGTACGAGGAGATGTCGCAGACCGCGCCGTCGCACCCCAGCTCGTCGGCTGTCGCGGCGACCTCGGACGCCTCGTCGCCGAACACCACGACCCGGTGTTCGTCGACCAGCAACCGGGCCACCGCGAGGCCGAGCCCACTGGTACCACCTACCACCACGAAGGTTCTGGCACCCATGTCTCTCCAGCCGCCGTCGGCGCAGGTCACGCGGACCGCATGACGTCGCGTTCTTCCCGTTTCCGAGCCCCGCACACCCGTTGGTCGGTAGTGCTGGACCTACCCCGGAGAGTGGATCTGGACGGCTGGGGCGGCCGTTCGCCCACGATTAGCGTCTGTGGCATGACCCCGGAACGTCCTTCCCACCTGGCCGAGGCGCTGCGCCGCCGCGACTGGCTGGTCTCCGCCTGGCCCTGGCGAGCGCTGGCCTACCTGGTCAGCACCGTGCCGATCGCGGGCGTGCTCGCCGTCGGGCTCCTCGTCATCGGCGCGCCCCTGCTCGCCGCCGTCAACGGGCTGCTGCTGCACGACCGCCCGCCGGGCGTCCCGCTCATGCTGTTCCTGGCGGTCGGCAGCCTCACCGTGCTGGCGCTGGCGCCGATCGTCAGCTTCCCGGTGGCCGCCGTCGAGCGGTGGCGACTGCGCCTCGTGGACGGCCGCCCGTTGCCTCCGTCGCCGTGGCCGGGCCTGGTCGCCCGCTACCGCACCGCCGCCGGATGGCGGGAGGTGGCGTACCTGTTCTGGCTGGGCGGGGTCACCCCGATCACGTACTGGGTGTTCCTTCTGCTGCTGGTGTTCGACCTCGGGCTGATCACCAGCCCCTGGCTGGCCGGCGACCCGAACGAGCCGGTGGTGATCTGGCAGCCGATCGAGACCACCGGTGAGGCCGTCCCGTACGCGATAGTGGGTGTGCTGCTCCTGCCGGTCCTCTGCTACTCGGCCGGTCTGTTCACCGCCGTCCAGGCCACCGTGGCCCGCTGGGCGCTGGCCTGGCCGGTCGATGCGGCGGCGTTGCGCGAGGTCGCCCGTTCCCGTACCCGCCTGGTCAGCGCCTACGAGGCCGAGCGACGCCGGATCGAGCGCGACCTGCACGACGGGGCACAGCCCCGGCTGACCAGCCTCACCCTCCAGCTCGGCCTGGCCCGGCTGGACGTACCCGAGGACTCCCCCGCCGCCCGGCCCCTCGCCGTGGCGCACGACCAGGCCCGGGGCCTGATGGTGATGCTGCGGCAACTGGTGCACGGCATCCGCCCGCAGAGCCTCACCGACCTCGGCCTGGCCGGCGCCGCGCAGGAGTTGGCCGACGCGTCCACAGTCGCTGTCACCGTCCGCGCCGACCTCGACGGCGAGCTACCGGAGATCGTCGAGACCACCGCGTACTTCGTGGTGTCCGAGGCGCTGGGCAACGTGGTCCGGCACTCCGGGGCGACCCACGCGGACGTTCGCCTCACCCGGACCGGCGGCGACCTGGTGGTCGAGGTGTCCGACGACGGTCGAGGCGGCGCCGACCCGAGCCTGGGTACGGGCCTGACCGGTCTCGCCGACCGGGTCGCCGCCGTGGACGGCCGGCTCCTGCTGTCCAGCCCGCCCGGTGGGCCTACCCTGATCCGGGTGGAGCTGCCGTGCCGTCGCTGACCAGGGTGGTGCTCGCCGAGGACGAGGTGCTGCTGCGGGAGGGCCTGGTCGGGTTGCTGACCCGCTTCGACTTCACGGTCTGCGCCGCCGTCGGCTCCGCGCCGGAACTGCTGGACGCTGCCCGCGAGCACGAACCGGACCTCGTGCTGACCGACATCCGGATGCCACCGGGCCGCCGCGACGACGGGTTGCGCGCGGCCGTCGCGTTACGCGCCGAGCGACAGCACCTTCCGGTCGTGGTGCTCAGTCAGTACGTGCAGACGGGGTACGCGGCGGCGCTGCTGGACAGCGGCGACGGCCAGCGGGTGGGCTACCTGCTCAAGGACCGGGTGGCCGAGGTCACCGAGTTCGTCGACACGCTGCGTCGGGTCACGGCCGGCGGCACGGCGATCGACCCGGACGTGGTCCGGCAACTCCTGCACCGTCCGCGCGATCCGCTCGCCGCGCTCTCCGCTCGGGAACGCGAGGTGCTGACGCTGCTGGCCGAGGGCCGGTCGAACGCGTCGATCGCCTCCCGGCTGCACGTCACCGAGGCGGCGGTGGGCAAGCACGTCGGCAACATCCTGCTGAAGCTCGACCTGCCTCCGAGCGACGACACCAACCGTCGGGTGCTCGCGGTCCTCACCTACCTTCGGGCCGACCCAACGGCCTGACCAGCACCGGGTCGAGATCACGCCGGCCCGCTCGGGGCGTAGATTCTCCTCCGCGGTACCGCCGCCGCATCGGGGCGCGGACCAGGAAGATGGGGGCACGGGCATGGCGGAGGCGCTGCGGGTTGGTCTGCTGGGGTACGGGTTGGCGGGTCGGGTGTTCCACGCACCGCTGATCGCCGCGACGCCCGGGCTGCGGCTCGATGCCATCGTGACCCGGGATCCCGAGCGGCGTGAGCAGGCCGGGCAGCTCTTCCCGGATGCCCGCCTGGTGGACGACGCCGACGAGTTCTGGCGTACCCCTGATGATCTCGACCTGGTCGTGGTGGCGACGCCGAACCGGCTCCATGTGCCGATGGCGCGGGCGGCGCTCGCGGCCGGGCTGCCGGTCGTGGTGGACAAGCCGTTGGCCGCGACGGCCCCGGAGGGCCGCGCGCTCGTCGACGAGGCGACCGAGCGTGGGGTGCCGTTGACGGTGTTCCAGAACCGGCGCTGGGATGGTGACTTCCTGACCGCCCGCCGCCTGGTGGAGCAGGGCGAGTTGGGGCGGGTGCTGCGCTTCGAGTCCCGGTTCGAGCGTTTCCGTCCGACGATCAAGCCGGGCTGGCGGGAGCTGGCCGGTCCCGAGGAGGCCGGCGGCGCTCTCTTCGACCTGGGCGCGCACCTCGTCGACCAGGCGGTGCAGCTCTTCGGCCGGGTCGACCGCGTCTATGCGGAGGTGGACCGTCGCCGCGCCGGCGCGGCCGTCGACGACGACGCCTTCGTGGCGTTGACCCACGCCAACGGGGTGCACTCGCACCTGTGGATGGGCGCGATGACCGCCCAGCTCGGGCCCCGCCTGCGGGTGCTGGGCGACCGGGCCGGCTACACGACGTACGGGCTGGACGTGCAGGAGGCGGCGCTGCACGCCGGCGGCCGGCCGGACCAGCCCGGCTGGGGCGAGGTCCCGCCGGAGCGGTACGGCATGCTCGGCGTCGACGGTGACCTGCGGACGGTGACCACCCAGCCCGGGTCGTACCAGAGCTTCTACGCGCAGGTCGCGGCGGCGTTGCGCGACGGCACGCCGATGCCGGTGGACCCACGGGACTCGGTCGCCACCGTCGAGTTGATCGAGCTGGCGCACCGTTCGGCGGCCGAGGGCGTGGTGCTGCCGGTCCCGACCGCCTGACGTCGCCGGGCGACCTGGAGGCGCGCGCGAAAACCGGTGGAGCGGCGGCGTCGTCCGCCGTTACCGTGCTGCGCAACCAGGTCGTCTAGGCAAGGACGTGCCGTTGTACACCCTGTGAGATTTCCCGAGCGCTGATCTGTCGCGCGTCGCGCCCTGTGCGCCGCGCTCCTTCTTGCTGCGGACTTTCTCACTGGAACCGGTGTACTTCTGTGCTCATCACCTGGGCCGTCGTGCCCACCTGCCTGCCCCTCGTCCGCCGTCGCTGCCACGCCTGCGCGTCGCGGCGACTGCGGCCGAGCGGCAGGTTCCGCGTCAACGCCAATCACAAACTCATCGACGTCTGGCTCCTCGCGCTCTGCACCGCCTGCGGGGTCACGGCGAAGCTCACCGTCCTGGAGCGGATGACGGTACGCGCCATCCGCCCGGAGGTGCTGGACCGGCTGCACGACAACGACAGCGGGCTGACCGCTGAACTGCTCCAGGACCCGATCGTGCAGCGCCGTAACCGATTCGACCTCGACTGGACCGACGCCTGGCGTCTGGACACCGACGGATCGGATCACCTCGACCACGACGTGATCGACGTGGTCGTCCGCTTCGCGGCACGGATCCCGGTCCGGCCGGTACGACTGATCGCCGACGGTTGTGGTCTGTCGCGCGGCGAGGTCGATCGACTGATCCGGGAAGGGAGGATCGTCTCGGCGGTCCGGTTGAGCGGCAGGCTCTCCGGCGACTTCACCTTCACGCTCAAACGCTGAACCCTCGTCGAACGACGGGCCTGTCCGGCAGCTACCGGCCGGGCAGGCCCCAGGGCCCGTGTCGACATCTGTGCCAGGGCTTGAGCTGGAGTACGAAGTCATCAATGGACAGAAGACCGATAACCGCCACGAGGCCGGACAAATGTGCAATTCTCCATCGGTGAACGATGTCATGGTCACCAGGTTCGACTCCCCACGGAGCTCACCTGGCTCGAAGGGTCGCGTGGACCACCTCGACGGCATCCGGGGCATCGCCATCCTGGCCGTGTGCGCCGTCCACTGGATCGGCCAGCGGCTCCCCGGCTTCGAGGGCGGCTACATCGGAGTCGACCTCTTCTTCGTCCTCAGCGGCTTCATCATCACCACACTGTTGGTCAAGCGGATGCCGCCGTACGGGGGCTTCCTACGGAACCGCGTACGACGGCTCTACCCACCGCTGGTCGGGGCGCTGGTGGGCATCACCGCGCTGGCCTGGCTCCTGCCTGACAGCGCCCTCTCCCCGGAGACGTCCCTGCGCCACGGTCTCGTGGCCGCGGTCCAGGCCACGTCGCTGTGGGTCACACTGGGGGGCGCCCCGATCGACCCCTTCTCGATGACGTGGTCTCTCTCGGTGGAGTGGTACTTCTACCTGCTCTGGCCTCTGGCGGTGCTGCGGCTCCGCCGCATGCCGGCGGCCCGCGCCACACGCCTCGCGCTGCTGGCCGCCGGGGCTGTCTACCTCGCCGCGGCCGTCCAACCCGGCTGGTGGTTCTACTATGGCCCCCTGGCCCACACCAGTGAATTGCTGGTCGGCGCCGCAATCGCCTTCGCGCTGGCCCAGGGCCGGACACTGAGGCTCCGGATCGGCGGCCGCCCGATCCTGGTGGCCGCGTTCACGTTCGTCGCACTATGGACGGCGTTAGGCAGTGATCCCTACTCGCCGGCCTACCGCCTCGTCGCGCTCCCGCTGACCGTCGGGTGTGCCGTGCTGTTCATCCTCTCCGGCTACGAGGCCCGCCCGGCGGGCCCGGCTCGGCTGCTGTCCTGGCGACCGCTGGTGGCGACCGGACGGATCAGCTACAGCCTCTACCTCTGGCACACCCTCCCCATCGTGCTCCTGAGCAGGAACTGGCTCGGCCTGCCCAGCATTGCGGTCGGCGTGATCGGCATCGGCATCGCCCTGGGAGGCACCGCCCTCAGTTACCACCTGCTGGAACGACCGTTCCTCCGGTCGCGCGGCAACGAGTTGGCAGTGAGTCGCGGGCAGGCCCCGGCCTCGTCCTTCCGCCCCCGCGGCGCGCACCGGCGCGAGCGGGTCACGGCCGGCGTACACGGGCACGGGGCGGTTCCCCGCCCCTGAGCGCGAGGATGTCACTCCTGATGAGGGTTGCCCTCGGAGGGTGCCTCGTCCGGGGCTCGCGCGTCGTCGTCGGTCAGCGCGTCGTCGTCCAGCACGTCGTCCGACGAGGCGGTGAGGTTGGCGAGCCGTCGCTCGGCCTCCCGGACCTCCTCGTCGAGCCTGGGGTTCTCCTCAGCGGGACCCTGCGACATGGGACCTCCATCAGGCGCGACCGGCAGACCTTCGTGTACCCGACCTGAGGGCAGAGACACGAGCCCGTCGCCAAGCCTTGATCGAGTGATGGAAAGTAGCTGAATCCGCTCTGCGGGACCTATTTCTCATCACTTGATCAAGGAGATCGAATATCGGCCGCTGAGCGTCTGGCGGTCCGGTGTACCGAGCGCCGGGCCGGTCGGCGCGCGCGCCGGGCTGGGGGTGCCCGGGAGCGTTGCCGACCCGGCCCGGTGCCGGATCAGCGCTGCTTCAGCTCGCGCCAGGATGGGTGGGTGCCGCGCCAGGCGTCGGCGAGGATGGCCGCCGAGGCCCGGCTGGGGCACTGCTGCACCCGCTCACGACCCGACGCCCCACCGATCTGGGCGCGGACCTCCCAACCCTGCCCGTCAGTACGGATGTACACGTCCCTGCGCCCGCGCGGGGTCGTGTCTCCGTTCCACCAGTGCTCCTCCACCTTCATTCGCCGACCGTATAGCAATTCCCGCGCAGAGGGTACGGCGCAGGTGTGCCCGGACCGGGGCAAGAGCGACAATCCAGGCGTAATTCGGGTCAAGCGTTGACGGTTCGAAACCATAACGGGTGGATTTTTCGCCCCTGACTTGCCAATCAGCGAACCCTCACCCTCACGCAGGCGGGGTCAGGTCTGGGTTGTCAGGAGGTAGTCGTCGGCTTCGGGGCTCCAGCGCAGGTCCAGCACGCCGGCCGTGGCAGCGGCCTTGCAGAACTGGAGGAAGCTGCGGTAGCCGAGCTTCTTCTCGCTGAAGTCGGGGCGGGCCCGGCGTACCTGGTTCTTCAGCCCGGACAACGCCACCGGGTTGCCGCCACTGCCCAGGTCCGCCACGACGCCCCGGAGCAGGCCGAACGCGACCTCCCGGTCACCGTGCTCGGGTAGCGAGACCTCCGGGTCACCCTTGGCCGGACCCTCGGCCAGCTCGACCACGGTGCGCTCGGCGAGGTGGCGCAGCAGTTCGCCGAAGGTGCGGAAACCGTAGTCGGACTCACTGAACGTGGGGTCCTTACGCAGCAGGGTGCGCTTGAGCCGGGACGCGGTGACCTCGCCGTTGGCGCTGCCCTGCAACCCGGCCACCGTCTGGGCGACCAGCACGGCGAGCGTGTCCACGTCCCCCCGGCCGGGCTCCTCGCCGGCGGGTCGGCGGTCCACCTCGGGCTCGGGCTCGGGCTCGGGCGGGCGCTGGTTCGCACCGACCTGGCGGGTGGGACGCGCCCGCTGGCTGCGGGGCGGTGGGATGTCCAGACCCTCCAACCGGTCGTAGTAGAGGAACTCGTCGCAGGCCGGTGGGAGCAGCGCCGACGTGGACCCCTCGACCCCGACGCCGATGACCCGTTTGTTCAGCTCGCGCAGCTTGTGCACCAGCGGCGTGAAGTCGCTGTCCCCGCTGCAGATCACGAAGGTGGAGATGTAGTCGCGCTCGAACGCCAACTCGATGGCGTCGACGGCCATTTTGATGTCCGCGGCGTTCTTCCGGGACGCGCCCATCCGTTGCGGGATCTCGATCAGCTCGACGTGCGACCGGGTGAGCATCCGTCGGTCCTCGTCGAAGTACGACCAGTCGGCGTACGCCCGGCGGACCACCACCCGGCCTCGTTCCGCCAGCGCGTCCGCGATGGGCCGAAAGTCGAAGTCCGCGCCACCACGGTGGTCGCGCGCGCCGAGAGCGAGGTTCTCGTAGTCGAGGAACAGGGCGATCCGGTCTTCTTGATCCACGAGTGTCAGCCTACGCCCGGCGTGAGCTGGTCGAGGCAGACGACGCGCATCACCTCAACTCGACGACCGTCCATTTCTTGCGGCCTGATTGTCGCTTCTTTTCGTTGTTCGCTTGCGACCTTGCAGCGCGGTGTTTAGTGCTGACATCATGACGATCAATGCCGGGCGTCGGGGGCGCCGGGCGAGCCTCCCACCACCATCCACCCAGGAGGGTCACCGATGTTTCGGACCATCATGCCGGCGCGGGGACGCCCCGGCCGTCCGGCCGCCACCGCAGCCGCGCTCGCGGCCGGCCTCACCCTGCTGGTCGTCACCCCCAGCGTGGCCGTCGCCCGACCGACCCTCTCCCCCGGCGCGACGCCCGTCGTCACCCGGGCCGCCCTCGACCCGGCGTTGGTCGCCGGGCGCGGCGCGAACGTCGGCTTCGTCGAGCAGGAGGCCGAGAACGCCCGCACCACCGGCGAGATCATCGGCCCCGACCGGTCCGCCTACACGCTGCCCGCCGAGGCCTCCGGCCGCCGGGCGGTCCGGCTCACCCCCGGGGAGTACGTGGAGTTCGTCCTGCCCAGCGCGGCCAACGGAATCACCGTGCGGTACAGCATCCCGGACGCGCCGCAGGGCGGCGGGATCACCGCGCCGCTACAGGTCGCGGCGAACGGTAAGCACCTGCGCACCATGACGCTCACGTCGCAGTACTCGTGGCTCTACAACCAGTACCCGTTCACCAACGACCCGCAGGCCGGGCTGCTGCACCCGGACTGGTGGATCACCGAGTGCCAGTGCGTGCCGGCGGCCACCACCCCGTACCCGAGCATCACCACGCCGTTCCGTCCCACCCACTTCTACGACGAGCAGCGACTCCTGCTCGGACGCACCTACCGGGCCGGCGACCGGATCCGGCTCACCGCGCCACCCGGCAGCGCGGCCGCCTGGACGGTCATCGACCTGCTCGACTCCGAACTGGTCGCCCCGCCGCGCGTCCGGCTGCTCGCGGCGAACGTGCTGGCCTTCGGGGCCGACCCGACCGGCCGGCGGGACTCCGCCGACGCCCTGGACAAGGCCATCGCCTTCGCCCGGCGCACCCACCTGAAGGTCTACATCCCGCCGGGCACCTACCAGGTCAACCGGCACGTCATCGTCGACGACGTGACCATCGAGGGCGCCGGCAACTGGCACACCATCATCAAGGGCCGCGAGGTCGCCCTGCCCACACCCGCACCGGACGGCTCGGTGCACACCGGCGTCGGGTTCTACGGCCGGGACGCCGCCGACGGCGGCAGCCGCAACGTCCACCTCTCCGGCTTCGCCATCGAGGGAGACGTTCGGGAGCGCATCGACACCGACCAGGTGAACGCGATCGGTGGCGCGATGAGTGACTCGACCATCGACGGGCTCTACCTGCACCACACCAAGGTGGGTGTGTGGTTCGACGGGCCGATGCGCAACGTCCGGGTCACCAACAACATCATCGTCGACCAGATCGCCGACGCGCTCAACTTCCACACCGGAGTGACCGACTCCCTGGTCGCGCACAACTTCGTCCGCAACACCGGTGACGACGGCCTGGCGATGTGGTCGGAGAAGACGGCGAACGCGCGCAACACCTTCGACCACAACACCGTGCAGTCACCGACCCTGGCCAACGGCATCGCCATCTACGGCGGCACCGACACCACCGTGTCGCACAACCTCGTCGCCGACCCGGTCCGCGAGGGCAGCGGC
The DNA here is from genome assembly GCF_007830095.1 of Micromonospora taraxaci. Taxonomy (NCBI): domain Bacteria; kingdom Bacillati; phylum Actinomycetota; class Actinomycetes; order Micromonosporales; family Micromonosporaceae; genus Micromonospora; species Micromonospora taraxaci. The sequence goes on from NZ_VIWZ01000001.1 coordinate 5,382,114, forward strand.
ATCCACGCCGGATCCCGCTTCGGCGCGGAGCCGTTCACCGGGCACCTGCGGATCACCAACAACACCACCGCCCGCGCCGGCACGTACGAGCTGAACTGGAACATCGGCCTCGGCGCGATCTGGATCTTCGCGCTGGACCGCAGCATCGACGCGGACATCCAGGTGACCGGCGACGCGTACCTCGACAGCACGTACAACGCGATCATGCTGGTCAGCGACTGGCCGGTGAAGGACCTCTACTCGATCACCAACGTGCAGTTCCGGGACATCCGGGTCGACGGCACCGGCACCTCGGTAGTCAGCGCCCGCGCGGCCGGGTCCGCCTCGTTCGCCAACGTGGACGCCCGCAACGTCGGCGCGGTCGGCGTCAACAACTGCGGGTCGTTCCACTTCACCCCGGCCGGTTCGGAGTTCACGCTGACCGACCTCGGCGGCAACGACGGCGGTTGGCTCGCACCGTGGCTGCTGCCCAACACCATCACCTGCGACGACCGACCGCCCGTGTCGCCGCCCCCGCCTCCGGCGCAGTGGTGAACGCGGTGGGCGGCCCGATCGTCCCGGGCCGCCCACCGCACACACAGAAGAAGCAGGTCAGAGCAGCTTGGCGTACGCCAGCGGCACGGTCGTCGGCTGGCCATCCCAGCTGCCGCCCAGCATCGCCCCGGCCGACCTGTCCGCCTCGGCGCCCGGCCTGCGGACGACGACCAGCCCGACGGCGTCGGTGTCGATGAGCGTGTGATCCTCGTCGACCACCCGGCGCACGGCGCCGATGGCGGGCACGTCGGCCTCGCCGCCACCGCTGACCACGATGGTGACCGTCGGCTCGCGCACCTCGCGCCGGCCGTCGACCTCGAAGTACTGCTCCGCCTGACCGGCGCCGGTGAGAATCGCGTGGGCGAGCGCGGTGACGTAGATCGGGTCGCCACAGCCGTCGTACACCCATCGGGTGCCGAGCACCGAGTGTTCCGTGGTGCCGACCAGCCAGTCCTCGGTTCCGTCGAGAGGCGCGGCGCGGTAGGTGAGCGGGACCTGGTGGACCGGCCCGTCGGCGATGCCGATCAGCATCGTCTCGATGCCGACCTCACCGGCCGGGTCGTCGAAGCGGTACGCGCCCCGGCTCACCACGTCCGCGGCGGTCAGCGTGCCGGAGGCGCCGATCGGCCCGGCGAACCACTGTTGGTCCGGCAGCCAGGCGGCCAGCAGGTCGAGTTTCGTGGGGCGCAGTGTGGCCCGGTGCAGCAGTGCCATGACCGCAGCCTAAGGCCTGTTTCATAAGGGCGGTCGAGCCGAGGCGGAGTCCGGGCGGCGATCCGGCGGCGTTGCGGTTCCGCCGCAGGCCGGCCAGTTCTTATGAAACAGGCCTCAGGTCAGAGGCCGGCGCACGGGTTGCCGCCCACCGTGCAGCTCTCCGGCGCCCGGGCCTTGGGCCGGTTGTCGCGTACGTCGAAGCGGAACGTCTGCGATCCGCCGGCCGGCAGGGCCGTGCCGGTGAAGGTGATCGACCTGCCGTCCTGTCGCGACTCCGCACCCTCGACGTCGTCGACGGTGCTGCCGTCGGCGAAGGTGACCACCACGGCCCAACTCGCCGCCGGAGTGGCTGCGGGATTGCCGACCACCACTTCGCCGGTGTAGCCGAACAGCCGGCTGGAGTCGGTCTTGTAGCGGGCGGTCAACGGCGGCGGGGGTGGTGGCACCGCCGCCGTGGCTGTCGGTGTCGGCTTCACCGACGGGGTCCGACTCGGACGGACGGTCGGCGACGTGGCCGTCCGCGACGGACGCACGGAGGCTGTCGCGCGTGGGGTGGTGGCGACCTCGACGGCCGTCACGGACGGCGACGGGGACGAGGGTGCGGGAGGCGCGGCGCTCTGCTTCCCGCCGACCGGGAGCGCCACCCATGCCGCCGACCCGCCGAGGACCGCCAGCCCGACCAGCACGGCGGCCACCGTCCGCCGACGGGCGCGGGTCGGCCGGTTGCGGGACGCGCCGACCAACGGCAGTTCGGTGGTCATCCCGCCGTCGCCGCGCCGTAGATCGACCTCCTGGAAGGCGAGCCAGTCGAGGATGGCCGGCAGTCGTACGGTCAGCGCCTGCCGGAGTTGCTGCTCGCGTGGCTTCTGCTGCTCGACGGACCACCCGCCGTGCGTGGTGACCTCCCGCACCTCCAGCCGGCAGCCCTGCGTCGTGGCCGTGACGTCACAGGTCACCTCGCTGAGCCGGCCGGCCTCGTCGCAGGCCAGCACGAGACGTTCCGGCTCCTGCCGGTCGGTCACCTCGACCTCGACGTCGGCCCCGAAGCCGGGCAACCCGGCAGTGTGCAGCAACAGCCGATCCGGTACGCCCTCCAGCGTCTCGGCCTCGGCGAACCACCGGCCGAGCAGCTCCCGATCGGTCAATGCCAGCCAGACCCGCTCGGGTGGGTGGGACAGCTCGACCTGCGCGCCGATCTCGATCACGGCGAGACTCTAACGGGTCTCCGGCCCGTCCTGCCCCGCCCGCCCGGGCCGGTGGTCGGCGCCCTGGTCATCCCCAGCGGGTCGACCGCTCGGTCAGCGCGGCGAGGGCCGCCCGGGCACCGGCGCTCACGTCGGCGACGACCTCGGCCGCCGGCAGGTCCCGGGCCAGCGTGTGCGCCTGTCCGGCCCACGCGTTCGCGACCGACGCGTCCCCGTCGCGCCGGGCGGCGGCGAGCAGCGGGCGCGTCAGGTGCAGCACCTGCGGGTAACCGGCCGGCGCCGCGGCGTCGTGCTGGCGCAGGAAGTCGTTGGTCACGCCCCGGGCCCGCTTGCCGGTGAACGACCGGGTCAGCGCGGTCGGCGCGGTACTGGCCACCGCCTCCCGGTGCATCGGCGAACTGCCCGCCTCCGGGCATCGCAGGAAGGCGGTGCCGAGCTGCGCGGCGGTGGCGCCGGCAGCCAGCACGGCGGCCAGCGCGGGGCCATCGACGATGCCCCCCGCCGCCACCAGTGGCAGGTCGCAGCGGGCGGCGGTCAGCCGGAGCAACGGCAGCAGCGCGTAGTCGTCGTCGTCCGGCAGGCCACCGCGGTGCCCACCGGCCTCGGTGCCCTGCACCACGACCGCGTCCACACCGAGGTCGGCGGCGGCCGTGGCGGCCTCCGGGCGGGTGACAGTGGCCCACACCTCGGTGCCCCGCTCGCGCAGGGCGGCCACCGCCGCCCGGTCGGGCAGCCCGAACACGAAGGACACCACCGGTACCGGGTCCGCGAGCAGGGCGGCGAGCTTGTCCGGGTACGCGTCGTCGCCGCCCACCGGCTCGCCCAGGCTGACCCCGCGCTGGGCTGCCTGCGGGGTGAGCCGTTCGGCGTACGCCCGGATGGCGGCCTCGTCGACGTCGCCCGGGCCGGGCAGGAAGAGGTTGACCCCGAACGGCCGGTCGGTGCGGGCGCGGACCTCGGCGACGTCGGCGGCGAGCCGGTCGATGTCGATCATCCCGGCGGCCAGGAAGCCCAGCCCACCGGCCGCGGAGACGGCAGCCGCGAGCGCGGGCGTGGACGGGCCGCCGGCCATCGGAGCGGCGATGATCGGGTGACGCAGCGTCGACAGCGTGGACATGGGACTCATCCTGCCGCACCGCCCCGTCCGCTCAGCGGCGTCCGGTGTGCCTCCACCGCAGCACACCGGCCAGCCCGAGCAGAGCCAGCAGTGTCCCGACGCCGGCGACCAGCAGCCAGGTGCGGCTGCCCGGGCCGATGGTGTCAGCGGCGATCGGACGGACGCTGGTGGGCGACACCGGGCCGGTGGAGCCCGTCGGGGCCGTGGTCGGTGCTGTCTCGGCCGTGGCCGGATAGCGCAGGATCGTCGGACGGGTACCCGGCGGTTGGTCGGCGGATTCGGAGACGGTGAGCAGCGACTCACCGTCGCGACTGTAGGTGATCGACTCGCCCTGGGGTTCGTCCGGCAACGGTGTGGTCCTGGGGGTGCCGGACGTCAACGCCTTGACCACATCCCCATCGGGGACGTCGTACTCGAAGGCGTCGGCGTAGCTGCGCAGCACCACCCGACGCCCGTCCGGCGCGGTCGCCGCGCCGGTGACCACACCCCGCCCGAGGAACGAGAACGGGTTGCTGGTCGTCGTCGTCGGCAGGGTCACCTGGCCGGCCAGGGTCAGCGTCGTCGTCGCCCCCGGTCGCAGCGCGGTGGTCGGGCGGTACAGGAAGACGGTGCCGCTGCCACCCTTGGTGATGATCATCGGTTGGCCGTCGGCGTCGAGCAGCAGCGCCTCGGCGTCGTGCGGGCGGTCCGGGTAGGTCATCCGGTGCAGCACCGGCTGCTCCGCCCCCGGTGCGAGCCGCCACACGCCGACAGTCGTACGCGAACGGTCGTTGTCGCCGATGTCGGCGACCCAGACGGTGCCGTCCCGGCCGACGGCCAGGTCCTCGGTGTCCCTGGGCCGGGACGGGTAGGAGACCGTCCGGACCACAGCGCACCGCTGGTCGAGGAAGAAGATCCGACGACGGGCCTCGTCGTCGGCACCGTCGTTGATGACCACGTACCCGTCGTCGGTCGCGACCATCCCGGACAGCTCGCGGAGCCGGTCGTCGCGTATCTGGCAGACCGGCGCACCGACCGCCGCCGCGACCGCCGCCCCCGCGGTCAGCACCACCGTCGGTACGACCACGCCGGTGAGCAAGGCCCCCAGCGCCGCCCCCACCCGGGCACGCCGTCCCCCGCTCAACCGCCCGCGTACCCGCATCGCCATCCTCCTCATCGCGGCCATGCCCTGGCCACCCGCCCATCTTGTCCGATCCCGACCACCGACGGCGGTAGTCGCGGGTACGCGTCCACACCCCTGGTCGATGTACCGTCGCTCCGCCTCGTTCTCGATCGGAGGGATGATCATGCCCGGGACCGACACCTCCGCGGCCCGCCCGTTCGGGCGGCGGCTTCTCCACCGCCTGGGCCGTCCGAGCAGGGGCGCGGCTGTCGTCTGGGTGCCGCTCGCCGCGGTCGTGTGCGGCCTCTTCACCGGCGCGTTGGCCAGCCGGGCCGCCTGGGAGACGTCCAGGCCGCAACCCGACCGGGCCGAGGCCAGCGCCATCCTGACCATGGCCTTTCCCGGCCACGACCTCGGCGAGATCGACACCCCGCCCGCGCTCTTCGTCGTCTACGGGCACGCGCTGCGTCCGGGCACCGTGAAGACACTGGTGCTCGGTGACGGCGGCGAATACCAGGAGAGCGCCACCAGCGCCGCCGCCTTCGGCGCGCCACCGGTGCCCGCCGCGCAGATCGTCGCGGTGGCCCGGGACCGCCTGACCGGCGCCGGTTGGACGGTGTACGACCCGCAGGTGGCCGAGGGCATCAGCTGCGCGGACAAGATGTGCGCCACCCCGCTCGCGATCACCGACACCACGCTGGTCGCGCGACGCGACGACACCATCCTGAACGCCTCGATCTCGTCGCAGACCGCCGCCGACGCCTCCTACCTGGCGGTCGAGCTGCACCGCGCGCCACCGCCGCTGGTGGTCCCCGCCGGGGTGCTCGGCACGCTGCTGGGCGCGGTGGCCGGGTGGTGGGTCTTCGGCTGGGCCAGCCACCGCTCCGCACAGCGCGGCAGCGCCGTGAGCGGCCTGCTGGGTGTGGCCGTGGTGCTGTGGTGGCTGCCGGTGCTTCTGGCCGTCCCGTCGCTGCTGCGCCACCACCGCGGCGAGCCACATCCGGCCTGGCACCCGTTCTGGGAGTGGCTTGGTCAACCGGCCGCCTCACTGCTCTTCCTGGTCGGCGCGGTGTGCGCGCTGCTGGGGTTGGGAATGGCCGCCGCGACCGGCCAGAGAAGAGAGCCCGAGGCACCGGTCGGCTGACCATCTCCACGGCTCGGAGCCCGCCAGCCCTGCCGCGGACCGCCACCGGATCTGTCGTACCCGTCGTCCATGATCGTGTCGTCGCAGCGCCGCCGGGCCCCGGCAGGCGTGCGCATCACAGTGGGTTTGTCGATGGTGGGAGGGCGTGACGTGACGGACGCCGACGGAGCCGGATGGCGACGGCGCAGCGTGCTGGCGGTGGTGCCGCCAGCGCGACCCCGCAAACTGGCCAAGGTGCCCTTCGTCGAACTGGCTGACGGGCGGTTGCAGGGCGTCGTCTCCAGCGGCTCGGACATCGAGCGGGTCTACGTCTCGTCGGTCTCCGCCGGCACCCACGCCTATCACTGCAGCACCAACAACAACCGGCCGTGCGGTGGCCTGCGCGGCGCCCCGTGCAAACACCTGCACGCGCTCGCCGACGAGGCGCTCCTCCAGTACGGTGCCGCCCGGGTCGCCCGTTACCTGCGGGTCGACGTCGGTGACGGGGTGTCCGGCGGCGCGGCACTGCTGGCGCGGCTGGACGCCAGGCACGAGCCGACGTCGGCGGCGATGGTGTTCAGCCGCTTCCTGCGCCACCTGTCCTACCTGGAGCAGCCGGGCAGCACTGTCGCGCTACCGGAGCTGCAGTGGTTCCCGGCGACCGGAACTGCTCGCTGATGCGCGGCACCCAGGTCACGCAGCTCCGCGAGGCTCCGGTCGGGCTGACCGACGCGCTCGACGTGGTCACCGGTTTCGACGACGCCCTCGCCAACGGCTTCGGCCGGGTCGGCGAGCGGGACGCGGCGTCACTGGCCGCGTTCGCCGACGCGTTGGCCGGCACCCCACTGGCCGACCCGGTCGCCACAGCGGTCAGCGCGGTCACCGCCGGGTCGGTCGGCCCCGGGCACCTCGCCGCCCTGGCCGGGGCACGCTCAGCGCTGCTGGGTGCGGCGCACGACGCTCTCCTCGGGCAGTGCGACGCGGCGCTGGGACGGCAGCGGTCACCATGGGCGACGGCGGTCTCCGGGCCCGCCGAGGCGCTGCCCGCCCTCGCGGGCGCCCGGGCGTGGTGGCACGAGGTGGCCGTCACCGGCTGGCGCGGCGTCGACCACGAGCGGCTCTCCGCCGCGGCGACGGTGGTCGAGGCGGCAATGGCCGTGCCGGAGCTACGCCGACTCGCGGTGCTGCTCGACGGCCTCACCGCCGAACTGCGGGCCTGCGCCCCGGTCGCCACCATGGTGGAGGTGCCCGCCCGGCGCTGGGCCGACCTCTGGGCCCGGGGCGTGCTGCTCAGCGAGGGCACCCAGCCGACCGACGAGGCGCCACAGGTCTCCGGACGACTGCTGCCGCTCGGTGTGGACGTGCACGCCCACGACACGGCCGTGCAGGTCCAGGTGCACGCCGTCCTGGAGCCGGTCGACGGCGGGCCGGCGCGGCTGGTCCGCACGGCGGTCGCCGCCGCGAAAGTGGACACCATCGTCGGGCCAGCGGTCTGGCGGCTGCTCTCGGCACACCCGATGCTGCTCACCGCGCTTGCCGAACACCGGGCGCTGACCGTCACCGACCTGCCACTGCACGGCGGCGACCTGGGGTGGGTCGACGAGCGGGCCCGCCTCGACGAGCCCGCCGACCCGTTCGCCACCGCTCGGGTGCTGCTGCCCCCGGCGGTCGCTGCCTCGACCGCCCCACTGGACCGACACCCGACGCTCATCGGCGAACCGGTGCTCGTCGAGGGCAACCAGGTCCACGAGGAGGACGGCACGCTCGCGGTCGAGGTGGACGGCGAACGGATCGTGCTGGCCGTCGACCGGTTGCCGGCAGCCGGCCCTCTCACCCCCGAACTGGTCGCCGCCGCGTCGGCCTTCCTGGGCCTGCTGCGGTGGGACGACGGTCGGTGGCAGCTCCAGCCGCTGGCGGTGCGCGCCACCGTGAAACGACGCGCGGTGCAGGCTCACAACGGCGACTGGGCGCGCGGTGTCACCGATCCGAAGATCGCCAAGGAGGAGGCCCGGGCAGGCGATGCCGTGGCCGTGCTGCGCGAGCGAGCGGGACGGTTGCTGCGCCGATGACCGAACCGATCCCCAACGGCGGGTCCGCCGACGCCAACCGCCGTCAGGTCCTCTACTGGAGGCTGCTGTCGCGCCTGTTCGACCGCGACGAGCAGCCCAGCCTGGAGTCCGCGAGCGTTGCCGTGGTCGACGACCTCGGGCTGCCCACCGCCCTGTTGGACCCGGCGGTCTCGGTGGACACCATCGTTCAACGCTTTCCGGCACTCGCGGCAGAGCTGCGCGGTCTGCTCAGCCCGGGTGACGACGACCCCGGCGACAGCGGTGCCGAAGCCCACCGGCCCGGCGAGGCCGAGGTCCGCCGGGCCGCGCTGGTGTCGAAGGTGCTGCTCAACGTTTTCGCCACCGGCTCCGGTCCGGTCAGCGCCAACCAACTGGCCCGCTGGCAGTCGGACGCCGGCTGGTTCGAGCAGGCGCTCGGGGGCGAGCCCGGCGACCTGCGCCGACAGGGCACCGGGCTGGGCGCCACCCTCGCGGGCCTGGAGGGTGACCTGGTCCGGCGCATGCACCTGCGGGAGGTGCTCGCCGACCCGACGCTGGCCAAGGCGTTGACCCCCAGCATGTCCCTCATCGAGCAGTTGCTGCGGGACAAGGCCAACCTCTCCGGGGTGGCACTGGCCAACGCCAAGGCGTTGATCCGGCGGTTCGTCGACGAGGTCGCCGAGGTGCTGCGAACGCAGGTGCAACAGACCAGCGCGGGGGCACTGGACCGGTCGGTGCCACCCAAGCGGGTGTTCCGGAACCTGGACCTCGACCGGACCATCTGGCAGAACCTGACCAACTGGAGCCCGGAGGACGAGCGGCTCTACGTCGACCGGCTCTACTACCGGCAGACCGCCCGGCGCACCGCCCCGGCCCGGCTCATCGTCGTGGTGGACCAGTCCGGCTCCATGGTCGACTCGATGGTCAACTGCACCATCCTCGCGTCGATCTTCGCCGGCCTGCCGAAGGTCGACGTGCACCTGATCGCGTATGACACCCGAGCCCTGGACCTCACCCCGTGGGTGCACGACCCGTTCGAGGTGCTGCTCCGCACCCAGCTCGGTGGTGGCAACGACGGGCCGGTGGCGCTGGCGCTGGCCCGGCCGAAGATTGTCGAGCCGAAGAACACAGTGCTGGTGTGGATCTCGGACTTCTACGAGTTCGACAGGTCCCAGCCGCTCTTCGACGGCCTCGTCGCGGTGCACCGCTCCGGCGTACGGGTCATCCCGGTCGGCTCGGTCAGCAGTTCCGGCCAGCAGAGCGTCAACCCCTGGTTCCGTCAACGTTTCAAGGACCTCGGCACCCCGGTCATCTCGGGGCACATCCGCAAACTCGTCGTCGAGCTCAAGAACTTCCTCACCTAGGAGAGCAACCCCTCATGTCCGAGATGCTGCGCGCCCCCGCCGAGGTCACGTACGCCGACGAGCTCGACTTCCTCGAGTCGGTCGACACCGGCCCGAAGCCGTTCTCCTGGCGACTGAGCCCTCGTATGGTCCGTCTGTTCATCCTCGGCTCGGAGCGAGCCGACGGCCTGTCCCGGGAGATCCCGCAGAAGTGGTTCGGCGACCGCAGCTTCGTCGAGCGGGCCATCGTCACCCTCGCCTCGGATCGCGGCCTGCTGCTGATCGGTGACCCCGGCACCGGCAAGAGTTGGCTGGCCGAGCTGCTGGCCGCTGCGATCTGCCGCAACTCGACACTGGTCGTTCAGGGCACCGCCGGCACCACTGAGGACCACATCAAGTACTCGTGGAACGTGTCCATGGTCATCGCCAAGGGACAGTCCCGGGAGTCGATGATCCCGTCGCCGATCATGACGGCGATGGAGCAGGGCGTGGTCGGTCGCTTCGAGGAGTTGACCCGTTCCACAAGCGACGTACAGGACGCGTTGATCTCGATTCTGTCCGAGAAGTACGTCGCCATCCCCGAGCTGGACCACGACAACATCGTCTTCGCCCAGCCCGGCTTCTCGATCATCGCCACCGCGAACAGCCGCGACCGGGGCGTCAACGACCTCTCCTCGGCGCTCAAGCGGCGGTTCAACTTCGTCCGGATCCCGGTGGTGACCAACAAGCGCAGCGAGGCCGAGATCGTCCGCTTCCGCACCGAGGAGCTGCTGCGCCGGCACCGCATCGAGCTGGACGTGCCGCCCACGCTGCTGGACATCCTGCTGCAGAGCTTCGCCGACCTGCGGGCCGGTGCCGCCGCTGCGACCAGCGACGACGAGAAGCTGGAGTCGGCGCTGTCCACCGCCGAGCAGATCGGCGTCTTGGAGGACGCCATCCTGCACAGCCAGTTCTTCGGCGACCGCACACTGCGGGCGGCCACGATCGCCGGGTCGCTGGTCGGCTCGCTGGCCCGGCGCAGCCCGGAGGACCTGGCGATCCTCAACAAGTACCTGCACGGCGTGGTGGAGCCGCGCGCGCGTAAGGACGACGACGGGTGGGCCGGCTTCCTCGACGGCGGTCGCCAGGCGATCGCGTCCCTGTCGTGACCGCACCCACCGTCACCGGCCCCTTCGACGCGCTGCGCGAGCAGCTCACGGACGCGGCCTCCACGTTCGCCGGGTCCCCCGACGCGCTCGGTGCGATCCTCGCGGGCATCGTCGACGATGTCGACCGCGCGCTCTCCGAGCGGCTGGAGATCTTTCCGGTCTGCCATCACTCGCCGGCCTCCGCGCTGGCGATGGTGCGTCGACTACGGGCCAAGCAGCCCAGGGTGATCTACCTGGAGCTGTGCGAGGATCTTCAGCCGCTGCTCGGGGAGCTCCGCAACTGCCGCCTCCCGGTCGCGGTGCAGGCGTTCGCGTCGGAGTTGTCCGGCTTCCCCGCCACCTGGGGCCCGCTCAGCGTCGTCGCGCCGGTCACCGAGGCGTCGGCGGAATACCAGGCCATCGCGTACGCGCTGGAGACCCCCGGGGTCGAACTGGTGCTGGTGGACCGCTCCACCGACCACGTCTTCCAGTGGTCACCGCGCGAGGATCTGACCGCCCCGGGCGGCGACGCCGGGCCGACCGACGAGTCCGGGCTGCACGGCGACGCCGTCGGGCTGGAGATCGGTGACGTGCGGCCCCGGTTCGCGGAGCTGGAGGCCTATCTGCTGCACCACGGCAAGGTCCGGCACTGGTCGGAGTGGTGGGACCAGTACGTCGAACGCCCGCTGACCGACGCCGACTACGACACCTACCGACAGGTGATGGTGCTGATCGGCAGCTTGTTCCGACGGCTGCGCCCGGCCGACTCCGACCGACTGGACCGTGACGAGGACCGCGAGCGGTACATGTGGACGCGGATGCGTCAGCACCTCGCCACCTCCGGCGTCGATCCCGCAGAATGCCTCTACGTCTGCGGCGCGTTCCACGCCGCCAGCCGGGTGGAGCAGTTCGGGCTGAGCTCCACCGCCGCCGACTTCGACATCACGCCGCGCACCGACACCCAGTGGCGGTACGGGCTGATCCCGTCGAGTCACTCGGCCATCGAGGCGCAGTTCCACCTGGCACCCGGCTCGGTGTCGATCGCCGCGGCGACCTGGACGAAGGCGGTGAGCCGCCACCGGCTGTCCCCGTACCGGCTGGACGGTCAACGCACCGCGGCGACCCGGGGCCGGAGGGGCCGTACCACTGCGGCGCCATCCCCCGCCGCCGGCCCGGTCGACGACGCACTCACCGGGTTCCTCGCCGCACCGCCCGAGCTGGACGGTCTCGACGAGGCGGAGCTCCGCGGCTGGTGCGTCGACATCGTCCGGCTGGCCCGCCGAAACGGTTACCTGGCGAGCACGGCCGACGCGATCGCCGTCTACGAGACCTCGGTCCTGCTGGCCGCCCTCCGCAATCGGGTGCGTCCCACTCCGTACGACTTCGCCGACGCGGCGGTCACCTGCATCGAGAAGGACGTGGTGCCCGGCCAGCGGGACGTACGGCGGCTCTGCGAGATCCTGCTCGGCGGCGACCGGATCGGTCAGGTCGGTTACGACTCCCTTCCACCGCTGGCCCGCGACGTCCTCGACCGGCTCCAGCCGCTCGGTCTCGCCCTCGAGAAGCGGCCAGTCCAGCGGGCGCTGCTGGATCTGGGCGGCCACCCCGAGCTGGCCCCCTGCTCCGACCTGCTGTGGATCCTGCGACACCTGCTGCCACCGGACGCGGCGCGTCCGATCATGGGTGAGCGCCGGCTCGGACACCGCTCGATCCAGGAGAGCTGGGACCTGGCGCTCGGCCGCAACCAACGCGCGCTGATCGAGCTCGGCTACGAAGGGGTGACCGTCGAGCAGGTCCTGGAGCAACGACTGCGCCGGGCCGTACGCGGCCCCGATGCCACCGCCTCCGGCGCGCTCGCCGCCGTGGAGGACGCCATCCGGCTGCTCGACAGTCCGCGCCTGGTGGAGGAGCTGGGGGCGCGCGCGGTGGACCTGCTCGCCGCCGAGCGCACCGTCGACGACGCCCCGGACGTGCTGCGCCGCATCCGGGGTCTGCTGGCGTACTACCGGACCACCGCGCCGAGCCTGCCGGCCTGGTGCGAGGCGTTCGTGACGACCGGGTACGCGCACTACTGCACCCTGCTGCCGACCGCCGTCACAGCGGAGGAGACGGAGGTCCGGCAGGTCGCCGCGATGCTCGGCTTCCTGTTCTCCGTGGAGGGCCTGGCGCTGTCGCTGGGCTGCGACCGATCCCAGTTGGAGCTGGCCGTCGCGCAGTCGCATCCGACGGCGCCGGCGAAGGTCGCCCTGCTCTGGGCGGGCCGACATCAGCTCGGCCTGTTACCGCTGGCCGAGCTACGGGCCCGGTGCGCTGGGCTGCTGGCCAATCCGTTGGTGGTGCCCGCGTTCCCGCAGTATCTCGCCGGCCTCGTGCACGCGCTGGAGCCGGTGCCCGGGTTGACGCCGTTCGTGGTCGAGACGATGTCCACCGCCTTCGCCCGGCTGCCCGACCCGGTGCTGCTGCCCTGGCTGCCCACCCTGATCACGACACTGCGGGACCAGGGGCCGGAGTTGGTCCCGTTGCTGGTCCGCGAGGCGGGGCGTACCTTCCCGGGGGCGCTGCCCGAGCTGGATTCCTGGGTGCCGCCGTGGCTGACGCCCCCGTCCCCACCGAGGGCGGTCACGGTCGCCGCGCCGCAGCGGCGGGTGGGCGTGCTACTCGCCGCCCACCCGGAGGCCGTCGATGCCGTCGCCAGCCTGCTCGGTCACGACTGCGGGTGGCTGCCGTCGGCGGATCCACCTGCCGACCGGGGTGCGGTGACCGCACTGCTGGCCGCCCATCCGGAGACCACGGAGGCTGTGGTGCGGCACCTCGGTGCGTGACGGCGGTGGTGGCGGGTAGGCAGCGGCCCGGCGGCATGTCGAGACACGCCGGGCAGGAGGCTCCGATGAGCACGTACCGGGATGATCAGGGCGACACGTTCCCTCCTCCGGAGGCGGATGCCCAGGAGCAACGGCAGAGCGCCGTGGACTACGGGCCGCCGGACCGGGTGTCGGGTGACGTCGACCCCGAGGCGTCGGAGGCGGACCTGGCCGAGCAGGGCGCCCTGCCGGCGGGCGCGCTCGAAGACGTGACGTCGCTGCCTGCCGACGCCAACCCGGCCGACGCCCTCGAACAACTCCAGGAGATCCCGACCCGCGACGAGGGCCGTCGGACTTAGCGCGTGGGGTCGTGCACCGGGTCGGCTTTCGATCCCCGTGGCGCTCAGCGGGTCCGGATCCCGTTCAGTACGACATCGAGGTAGTGGCGACCGGCTGCGGCTTGCTGTTGCGTATCGGTGGCTGGATGCATCCTGGCCGAGAAGGCGACTCCACACATCAGTGGCGTCATGTCGGCGAGCGTGATGCCGGGCGCCAACAGCCCTGCCGCCCTGACCCGTACGAACAGTTTGTCGAACAGCGAGGACAACTCATCGAGCAGGTGCGCTGTGCCCGGCAGGGTGGCCGTGGGCGTGGACAGCACCGAGGACAGGGCGGCGTCGAGTAGTTGCGCGTCCACGAACCTGACCAGGAAATCACGGAAAGCGGTCCAGGGGTCGTCCTGCTGCACGGCCCGTTCGGCGGCCTGGATCAGCGTCTCAAGTCCGGCCACCGAAACCGCCTCGATCAGAGCCTGAGGCGTCGGGAAGTGCCGGTACACCGTGGCGACGCCAACGCCGGCGGCGCGGGCCACCTCGTTCAGCTGAATCGGGGTGCCGTCCGCGACCAACTGCCGGCCAATCTCGATGATTCGCTGGCGGTTGCGTACTGCGTCCTTACGGAGCGGCGAGTCGGTCACTCCTCCAGCATAAACGGATAACAGCTCCACTTGCCCCGCCTGGAGCCCGCACCCCCCGAACGGGCAGCCCAAGACGAGGAAACGGATGACCCATCCGGTTCGTGCTACAGTTGGCAAACGGATGATCCATCCGTTTCATCGTTCGCTCGGCTCTGGAGAGAACATGCAGATCCTCATCACCGGCGGCACCGGCTACCTGGGCTCGGTGCTCGTCGAGCATTTCGTCGCGGCGGGCCACGACGTGGTAGCGCTGACCCGGTCCCCGGAATCAGCAGCCAGGACGACAGAGGCGGGCGCGTCTCCTCTGCTCGGCAACCTGACCGACACCGCGCTCCTCGAGAAGGCTGCGGCGGAAGCCGATGCGGTGGTGCACACCGCAGTCGACTATTTCGGTGGCGAGGACGCGATCAGGGCAGAGGCTGCTGCCGTGGAGGCGCTGACCCGTGGGGCGGGCAAGGCGGGCACCGGCAAGCCGTTCCTCTACACCAGCACCAACCTGGTCTACGGGCTCGACCCCACCCATTCCCGAGACGAAGACGCAGAACTGCCGGAGCCTGGCCTGCAGCCATTCAAGCTCGTCGGCGAGCGACTGGTGCGCGAGGCGGCGGGCCTGAACAGCATGATCATCCGCGCGGGTCTGGTCTACGGTCGAGGCGGTTCCCTGCTGCTGACCAGTCTGATCGGCGCCGCGACCAGCTCGGGCGCGGCCACCTACATCGACGCCGGCGACAACGAGTGGACCCCGGTGCACGTGGACGATCTCGCCCGCCTGTACCTGACGGCCCTGGAGCGTCCGGTGGCGGGCACCTACAACGCGGCCGGACCGCGACAGTTCACCTTCCGCGAACTTGCCGAGGCGATCGCGGACCTGACCGGAACCACCGCGACCTCGATCACCGCCGAACAGGCCGAGAGCGCCATGGGGCCGATGGCGGCGTTGCTCCGATCATCGGCGCGCATCACCTCCCACAAGGCGCGCAACACGTTCGGCTGGAGCACCAGCGGTCCCGCCCTGCCGGACGACGTGCGCTCCGGCTCCTACCAGGTCGTGAACTCGTGAGCTCCAGCCTGACCAGCAGAGCAGTTGTCGGTCTGCTGCGTGTAGCAGGAGTGAAGAAGCGACAGTTCGAGCCCAGACGGTTCCTCGCCGAAGTGACCAACCCGGCCCCGCCGCGTCTGCCGGGTGTCACGGTCCGGCGGGAAGAGTTCGAAGGCTGGACCGTCTATCGGCTGACGCCCGCCAATCCGATACCTCACTACGCCGTCTACATCCACGGCGGCGCCTGGGCAGCCCCCATCACCAGGCTGCACTGGAGGCTGGCCGCCCGGATCGCCGGTGAATCCGGCCGCGAAGTCGTCCTGCCCCTGTACCCGCGCCTGCCCACCGCCACCCACGCCGACGTCCTTCCGGTCATGCTGCGCCTGTCCCAGCACGTCCAGAAACAGGGACCGACCGCCCTGATCGGTGATTCAGCGGGCGGGAACATCGCCTTGTCCGTGCTCCAGGCCCTGACCTCACAAGACCGGCGGCCGGATATCACCGTTCTGATCTCACCCGCCCTCGACCTGACCTTCACCAATCCGAAGATCGCCGACATAGCACCTCACGACCCGTTGCTGAATCTCGAGCACATCCGAGTTCTCGCGGCCCGCTGGGCGGTCCCAGCCGATCCTTCGCACCCGCAGACCAGTCCACTGAGCGGCCACCTGGACCATCTCGGACTCGTCCACGTGTACGCCGGCACACGTGATGTCCTCTTCCCCGATGCCGTCCTGCTCCGGGACCGGGCCGAAAGGATGGCCGGGACCGATCTCCACCTGCACATCGGCGAGGGGATGATCCATGACTGGCCGATCATGCCGACCCCTGAGGGCCGTCGGACGGTCGGAGAGGTCATCACCCTTCTGCGAGGCGTGCACGCTTGATCGGCCGGCTCACCCGGCGACGACCTGCCAGAGCAGGAAGGCGTTCAGCGCGACCACCAGGACCGCCACCAGGGACGCGGCGGCAGTGGTGAGCGGGTGGTTGACCAGGTTGCCCATCAGGTCCCGACGGCGCGTGAAGGCGACCACCGGGATCAGCGCGAAAGGGATGCCGAAGCTGAGGATGACCTGGGACAGCACGAGTGCGCGGGTGGGGTCGAGGCCGATGGCGAGCACGGCCAGCGCGGGCACCAGGGTGACCAGCCGGCGCAGCAGCAGCGGAATCCGCCGCCGCAGGAAGCCCTCCATGATCACCTCGCCGGCGTAGGTGCCCACGCTCGTGGAGGCAAGCCCGGAGACCAGCAGAGCGATGGCGAAACCGAACGCCGCGGCGGTGCCGATGGTCTGGCCGAGCCCGGCGTGCACACCCTCCAGGCTGTCCGCACCATCCGGTCCGCCGCCCCGGAAGCTGGCGGCGGCGATCAGCAGCATGGCGAGGTTCACCGCGCCGGCCGCGCTCAGGGCGAGCAGCACATCCGTGCGTTGGCCACGGAACAGGATCCGCCGCTCGGTGTCGTCGGTGGCGGGGATGCGGTCGCGGGTCAGCGCGGAGTGCACGTAGATGACGTGCGGCATGACTGTGGCACCGAGGATGCCGGCGGCCAGCAGCACGCTGTCGGTGCCCTGGAGTCGAGGCACCAGGCCGGCCACGGCGGAGCCCGGGTCGGAGCCGGCGGCGAGCAGGTTCGCCGCGAAGGCCAGGACGATGACGCCGAGCCCCACGGCGATGGCGATCTCGAAGGCGCGGAAGCCCCGCGAGCGCAGCGCGAGCACGGCGAACGCTGTGGCGCCGATGATGATCCCGCCGGGCAGCAGGGGGATGCCGAAGAGCAGGTACAGCGCGACCGCGCCACCGATGACCTCGGCCAGGTCGGTGGCCATGGCGACCAGCTCGGCCTGCACCCACATGGCCTTGTTGAGGGGCTTCGGCAGGCGTTCCCGGCACAGCTCGGGCAGGCTGCGGCCGGTGGCCAGGCCCAGCTTCGCGGTGAGTGTCTGCACCAGCATCGCCATCAGGTTGGCCACCACCACGACCCAGACCAGCAGATAGCCGTAACGGGCACCGGCGGCGGAGTTGGTGGCGAAGTTGCCCGGATCGACGTACGCGACCGCGGCGACGAACGCCGGGCCGAGCAGGATCAGTCGCCCGCGTACGCGGCCGCGCGCGCGGGCCACCTGCAGTGGAGTGGCCCTCGGCGTCGTCAGTTCGTTGGTGACCATCGCACACCTCCCCTTGCGCCTGGATTCCTGCCGCTTCCTTCCCGAGCCGCTGGCCCGTGGGTGCCAACCTCTGGCCTGTCGGTGCCACCCGGTCGACACGCCGGACGTCCGACCGTGACGCGCCGGGCCGGGCAGGGCACGCGCGGCACCGGCCTTGACAGGAGTCACCGTGCCGGTGAAGCTGTCTATTAGTCCTACTGTCGTAGGACAACAGGAAGGATCATCGCGAGTGATCGAGTTCGTACTGGACAGCCGGTCGAAGGTGAACACCTACATGCAGCTCGTGCAGCAGGTGAAACAGGCTCTGCGGGTCGGTCTGCTGGCGCCGGGCGACCAGTTGCCGAAGGTCCGGGACGTCGCGCAATCCCTGGCGATCAACCCGAACACGGTGCTGAAGGCGTACCGGGAACTGGAGATCGAGGGTCTGGTCGGCGGCCGACCCGGGGTGGGCACATTCGTCCAGCGCACCCTGGCCGGCGCGTCCCTGCCCAACCAGGCCGAGCTACGCGACGACCTGGTCGCCTGGCTGCACCGGGCGCAGGCTGCCGGCCTCACCGCCGAGGACGTCATCGCCCTGGTGGAGACCACGCTGCGCGCCACCCTCACCGAAGACACCCCGCAGAAGGAACCCGCATGAGCGGAACGAGAGGACAGAGAATGGACCATGTCTTGGAGGCAGACCGGCTGGGCAAGCGGTACGGCAGCGCCTGGGCGTTGCGGGACTGCTCGCTGCACCTGCCGGCCGGCCGGATCGCCGCGTTGGTAGGGCCCAACGGTGCGGGCAAGAGCACGCTGTTGCACCTGGCCGTCGGGCTGCTCAAACCCGACGCGGGCACGGTACGGGTGTTCGGTCGATCGCCGTACGGCGACACGGACGGCCTCGCCGACATCGGCTTCGTCGCCCAGGACACCCCGCTCTACCGGGACTTCACGGCATCCGAGCTGGTCGTCGCCGGCGGCAAGCTGAACAAGCGGTGGGACGCGCACCTGGCCCGGACCCGGTTGGCGCAGCTCGGCATTCCACCGGACCGACCCGTCGGCAAGCTCTCCGGCGGGCAACGGGCCCAGGTGGCGCTGGCCCTGGCCCTGGCCAAGCAGCCCCGGCTGCTGCTGCTCGACGAGCCGGTCGCCAGCCTCGACCCGCTGGCCCGGCGTGAGTTCCTCCAGTCGCTGATGGGCAGCGTCGCGGATTCCGGGACCACAGTCCTGCTCTCCTCGCACCTGCTGGCCGACCTGGAACGCGTCTGCGACTACCTGATCGTGCTGAACGCCGCCAAGGTGCAGCTCACCGGCGCGGTCGACGACCTGGTCGCCGAGCACCGCCAACTGGTCGGGCCACGGCACGACGGCGGCCCGATCGGGGGCGTCGCCGCCGTCGTCCGGGCCAGCCACACCGACCGGCAGTCGACACTGCTGGTCCGCACCGACGGTCCGGTCACCGATCCGGCCTGGACGATCCGCGAGGTAAGCCTGGAGGACGTCGTCCTGGCCTATCTCGCCGAGGGCACCGCGCAGACCAGTCACAGCGAGTGGGGGGTAGCAGCATGATCTGGTTGACCTGGCGGCAACACCGCAAGCAGGCCCTCTTCACAGTGCTGGCGTTCGCCGTGCTCGCGGCCGTGCTGGTGCCGATCGGCCTGTCGATGCGGAACACCTTCGCCGACCTCGGGCTGACGGACTGCGTTGGCCAGCTTGCCCGTGCCGACGTGGCCGTGACGACCCGCGAGGCTTGCGACGCGGGCTTCCACCGCTTCAGCAACCAGTACGGCAGCCTCAACCTGCTGGCCGTGCTGCTGATCACCCTGCCGGTGCTGGTCGGCCTGTTCTGGGGCGCACCACTGGTCGCCAGGGAGGTGGAGCAGGGCACGCACCGGTTCGTCTGGACCCAGGGCGTCGGCCGCACCCGCTGGGCGCTGGTGAAGTTCGGTCTGGTCGGCGCCGCCGTGCTGCTCCTCGCGATCGGTTACGGGCTGGGCATGTCGTGGTGGGTCGAGCCGCTGACCCAGGCCGCTTACGAAGGTCGCCTCGGCATGATCGTCTTTGATCTGCAGGGCATCGTCCCGATCGGCTACACGCTCTTCGCCGTGGCGCTGGGCGTCTTCGCCGGCACCGTCTGGAAGCGGATGCTGCCCGCCATGGGCATCACCCTCGCCGGGTTCATCGGCGTACGAGCGGCGGTGGAGCTCCTGGCCCGGCCGCACTACCAGCCCGCCCGTACCCAGACCTTCCCGATCGAGATGGACGGACCCCCCGAGATCAGCCGGGGGGACTGGATCCTCACCCAGGGCGTCCGTAACCCGGACGGGACGATGATCGCGGAGGACACCCGGATCCAGTGCCCGCCGGGCGGCAAAGGCCCGGACGGTCGGGTCTGCGGCGCCGAGCTGGGCCTCGAACCCGGCGCGTACAACTGGCAGCTGTACCAGCCAGGGGACCGGTTCTGGCTGTTCCAAGGCATCGAGACGGGCATCTTCGTCGCCCTGGCCGTGCTCCTTCTCTACCTGGCCCTGCGCCGGGTGCGCCGGATCGCCTAGCCGGATCACGGAGGCGGCTGACGGGTGCTCGTCGGGGTGCGGGGGCCTCAGCGATCACCCGTCAGCGCAGGCCCTCCGGGGTCAGCGACAGCCAGGACGCCAGGTCGCGCAACTCGTCGTGCACGGCCCGGCTCACCTGCGGGGTGAAAGGCACGTCCTCGTGGACGGCGTGCACGGTGAACGTGCCGCGCCGGCGGTCGGCCGTGGCGTCCACCTTTCCGACCAGCCGGTCGCCGTGCAGGATCGGCAACGCGAAGTAGCCCCACCGGCGGTTCGCCTTCGGCTTGTACATCTCCAGCACGTACTCGTACTCGAAGAGCTCTTCGAGGCGGACCCGGTCGTGCACCAGCCTGTCGAACGGCGACAACAACGCCGTACGCCCGGTGAACGGCTGCCCGAGCGCGGCCGGGTCCACCCGCCAGACCCCTGGGACTCCCTCGACCACTGCCGGTTCTCCGGCGTCGCCGACCTCCGCCGGCTCCCCCGGGAGGACCGGTGTCTTCGCCCGGGCGATGCCCAACGCGCGCAGCCGGCGCTCGTTACGGACCCGAAGCGCCTGCTCCAATGCCACCACGGGGGTGCCGGCCGGATAGACCCGCTCGGCGACGTCCCACAGCCGTTGCCGGCCCTGACGACCGGAGATCGCGACCTCGCCGCGGGCGACCAGGAACTCCAGCATCTGGGTGACGTTGCGGTTGTTGGTCCAACCCGACGACGGCCAGGGCACCGCGCAGGTGTCCGGGATGTCGCGGGACAGCAGTGGCCCGGAGCGACCGAGCAGGTCGAGCACGTCCCGCCGGAACGAGTCGTTCGCGCGCAGCCACTCGCGCTGCCGCTCGTGAGCGGGCCAGGCGGCCATCGCCGCGAGGTAGAGCCCCAGGTCGTCCATCGGTCGCAGCATGGCCTGGTGCTCGAAGAGCGCCCGATCCCGTTCGAGGGCCCGACGCAGGTGCGCGGGCTGGTACGACGAGCCGAGCCGGCTCCAACAGACCAGGTCGGCGCTCGGCGCGACGGCAGCCGTCGGGTCGATCTGCAGCAGCGTCAGGTGCCGCACCACAGTGAGCAGGTCGGTCGGGCGCGGGTCGGCCAACAACTGGGCCCGCACGGCGATCCGTCGTGCCTGCGCGCGATCGAGCTGGTGCACACCCACGCGGCGAGCCTAACGCCGGGCACCGACATGTTGCTGACCAGCGCAGTCGGATTCCAGCCCCGTCGCCAACGCGACTGAACGCGTCTGTCCGATCACGATCGGTGCTCCGATGTGGACCGCAGGCCCTCGTCCGGTGGGCCGCAGCGATGGGAGCGTACGCGTGAAGTCCAGAGTCCTCCGTCGGGTCGCCGCGTCCGCCGTGGCACTCGCCTGCGCCGTGCTGGGGGCGGTGGCACTGCCGGCCGCCCCGGCGTCCGCCAGCCCGATCCGCAACGCCACCCCCTGGTCGGTGCTGTTGTGCAAGTTCAGCGACAAGCCGGCGGAGCCGCAGCCGCCGTCGCACTTCGCCAACTTCCTCACGGCGACCGGCGTCGGCACCGGTGGGGTGGCGGACTACCTGGCCGACCAGTCGGGTGGTCGGGTGTCGTTGGCCGGCTCGGTGGTGCGGGGCTGGTACACGATGCCGTACACCCTGGCGCAGTTCCAGTCGATCGACAGGTGGACCCGGACCCAGCGCTGCGTGGACACCGCGGCGGCCGCCGGCTACGCGGTGCCGGCCGGCAACCGGATCGCGGTCATGCTCAACGACTGGGTGGACTCCGGCGCGGCCGGCGGTCGGGTGCTGCTCGACCCGGGCGCCTGGAACGTCGGCTTCGCCGCGCACGAGATGCTGCACGGCTACAACCTGGGTCACTCGTTCTCCAACGACACCACCTACCAGAACGCGCCGTGGTCCCAGCCGGGCGAGTACGACGACCCGTGGGACGAGATGAGCGCGATGCACATCTACGCCTTCGGCACCGCGAACTACGGCACCAGTGCCGTCGGGCTCAACGGACCCAACCGTGACGAGTTGGGCTGGCTGCCGAAGAACCGGATCTTCACCATGGCCGCCGACGGGGTCGGCTCCCGCAGCCTCACCCTGGCACCGCTGGAGGTGCCCGCCGCGAGCGGCCCGCAGCTGATCCGGATCCCCTTCGACCCGGCCGACCTGTTCCACTACTACACCGTCGAGTTCCGCCGGAAGACCGGTTGGAGCGCCGGCATCCCGGCCGACACGGTGCTGCTGCACGAGGTCCGCAACGGCACGCCGACCCTGCTGCGTACCGGCCCCGGCGGCGGTCCGGCCCAGTCACTCAACGCCAACGGCGTGCAGATCGGCGTGAACTGGCTCTCCGGCAACGCCGCCTCGGTGACGGTGACCACCGACGTGGTCAACCGCTGCCTCCAGGGGTACGTCTGGCGCGAGGCCCGCGCGGGCGACCTGGTCTGCGTCACCGGAGCCACCCGCAGCCAGGTGTGGGCGGACAACGCCGCGGCGGCGAGCCGCTGGGTGAACGGCCCGTACGGCCCGCACACCTGCGTCGCCGGCTACGTGTGGCGCGAGGCGTACGCCGGGGACGACGTCTGTGTCACCGGAGCGCAGCGCACCCAGGCCGCCGCCGACAACGCCGCCGCCGCGTCCCGGCGCAACCCGGCCCGGCTGGTGTCCGGCCCCAACACCTGCGTCAGCGGGTACGTCTGGCGCGACGCGGACCAGTCCGACTACGTCTGCGTGACCGGCACGACCCGATCCCAGGTGCTCACGGACAACGCGGTCGCCGCGAGCCGCTGGGTCAGCGGCCCGTACGGCCCGCACACCTGCGTCGCCGGCTACGTGTGGCGCGAGGCGTTCATCGGGGACGACGTGTGCGTCACCGGGACGCAGCGCACCCAGGCCGCCGCCGACAACGCCGCCGGCCCCGGCCGGGTGCTGCGTCCCGGCGGCTGACCGAGCGCGCCCCCGGTGGCAGCCGCCACCGGGGGCGCATCCGTCGGCGGTTCAGCCGTTCAGCCGCCGGTACCGGGCGACCGAGAGCGGCAGGAACACGACGACCAGTGCGATCGGCCAGACCACGGCCAACCACAGGTAGTGCTGTGCCGCCCAGGAGTCACCTCCCCAGCCCGGATTGCCGAACAGCTCGCGGGTGGCGCCGACGGTCGCCGACAACGGGTTCCACGCGGCGACCGCGCCGAGCCAAGCCGGCATGGTCGCCGGTGCGACGAACGCGTTGGAGAGGAAGCCGAGGGGGAACTCCAGGGTCTGCACGGCGACGACTGCCGTCTGGCCGCGCGTGACCAGGCCGAGGAAGATGCCGACCCAGACCAGGGCGAACCGCAACAGCAGGATCAATCCCACCGCGCCCAGTGTGGCACCGGGCCCGCCGTGCGCCCGCCAACCGACAGCAAGGCCCGTGACCAGCAGAACCGCGAGGGTGACCAGGGCGAACAGCAGGTCGGTCACCGCTCGGGCGACCAGCGGGGCGAGTGGCGCGACCGGCATCGAGCGAAGCCGGTCGGTCACCCCACGCTCCAGGTCCTCGGCGACCGCGATCGTGGTGA
Organism: Micromonospora taraxaci; assembly: GCF_007830095.1. NCBI lineage: Bacteria > Bacillati > Actinomycetota > Actinomycetes > Micromonosporales > Micromonosporaceae > Micromonospora > Micromonospora taraxaci. The sequence goes on from NZ_VIWZ01000001.1 coordinate 5,405,474, forward strand.
GGCTGATGCCGAACACCATGGTCATCACGAACATGCCGGGCATCAGGAACTCCCGGTAGCTGCCTCCGCCGGGCACCTCCATCGCCCCGCCGAACAGGTAGGCGAACATCAGGACGATCAGGATGTTGAAGCCGAGTGAGGCGACCAGGGGCCCGGGGTCACGTCGCCACCGGGCCAGGCCCCGCCAGACGAGGGTGCCGCTGTCGGCCAGCGGAGCGGGCCGGCCCGGCGTCAGGTCGACCGTCGAGGGCAGGGCCGTGGCGCTCACGCGACCACCTCCGAGTTGGCCCGGTGGCCGGTGACGTGCAGGAACACGTCGTCCAGGGTGGGACGACGGAGGGCCACGTCGGCCACCGTGACCTGCGCGGCGTCGAGCGCCCGCAGCACCTCGACGAGCGCACCGGCGCGGTGCCCGACGCCGACGCTCACCGCGCGCCGCTCCACGTCGACGGTTGGTTCGTCGTCGACGACCCGACGCATCTGCGCGGCGGCGACGGCGAGGTCGGCGGTCTCCCCCACGACCAGCTCGATCCGGTCGCCGCCGAGCCGTGCCTTCAGCTCGTCCGGGGTGCCTTCGGCGATGACGCGACCGGCCTCGACCACTGAGATCCGGTCGGCGAGTTGGTCGGCCTCGTCCAACTGCTGGGTGGTGAGCAGCACTGTCGTGCCCGCCCGGACCAGCTCCCTGATCGACTCCCACACCTCGTTGCGACCGCGCGGGTCCAGCCCGGTGGTGGGTTCGTCGAGGAAAAGCACGGCCGGGGCCAGGACCATGCCGGCAGCCAGGTCCAGCCGGCGGCGCATGCCCCCGGAGTACGTGCGGACCGGTCGCTCACCGACGTCGGCGAGACCGAACCGCTCCAGCAACTCGGCCGCCCGCCGCTGGGCCCGGCGGCGCCCCAGGTGGAACAGCCGGCCGAAGAGCAACAGGTTCTGCCGCCCACTGAGCGCCTCGTCGAGCGCGGGGTGCTGCCCCACCAGGCCGATCCGATAGCGCACCTCTTCGGGCTGGCGGGTCACGTCGAACCCGGCGACCTCGGCGCGGCCCCCGTCCGGCCGCAGCAGGGTGGACAGGATCCGCACCGACGTGGTCTTGCCGGCCCCGTTGGGGCCGAGCAGACCACACACCGTGCCGGTGTCCACCCGGAGGTCGAAGCCGTCGAGGGCGAACCGCTCCCGATACCGCTTGCGCAGCCCCTCCGCGGCTATCGCCGCACCGTTCGTTGTCACGCCTGTCCCCTTCCCGTGGCCCCAACCTTCGAGCTCACCGTACAACATACGGTAGGACGTACGGGAACAGTGGATCGACTAGCGTCGGTGGCATGACGATCTCGTTGGACGGCCGGCGGTTCGCCGCGCTCACGGATGTGGTGGCCGGCGAGGTGGGCACCGAGACGGTCTTCACGTACCACGAGCGGGCCGGTGAGGTGTGGGCCGAGTATGCGGGCGGGTCCATCCGACGCGGCTACCTCGTCGGCACCCGTGAGGGCGACCGGTTGGAGTTCCGCTACGTCCAACTCAACGCCGAGGGGCAGACATCCTCCGGGCGCTGCGTGACCGAGGTGGGCGCGTTGGCCGACGGCCGCCTGGAGCTGCGCGAGAGGTGGACCTGGGAGTCCCGGCCGGGCAGCGGCACCAGCGTGGTGCGGGAGCTCCCCTAGATCGGGTCGACGGGATCCATCTGGCCGGCGACACCGACGTTGAGCGGGTCGGCCAGCAACTTGTCGAACGCCAACTCGGCAGCGCCGATCAGGACGGCGTCGCGGCCCAGTGCCGCCGCACGCAACCGCAGGTACTCGCGGGAGGCGGGCAGTGGCATGGTGTCCAGCCGCTCACGGACCACGTCCGCGCCGGCGGTGAAGATGTCGCGAAGCGACCCACCGAACACCACAGCGTCCGGGTTGACCACGTTGACCAGGTTGGCCACACCGAAGCCGAGCCAGTCGGCGACCTGCGCGACCGCCGCGCTGGCGGTCCGGTCGCCGTCCGCCGCCGCGCGCAGCACCTCGGCCACCGCCGCCCGGTCGCTCGGGTTCCGACCGGCGTGCCGCAGCAGGGCGGCTTCGGAGATCTCGGTCTCCCAGCAGCCACGTGACCCGCAGCCACAGGGCAGACCGTTCGGGTTGACGACCATGTGGCCGACCTTGCCGCTGTGGCCCCGGTGGCCGATCACCAGCCGACCACCGACGATGATGCCGGCGCTGATACCGAGGTCGCCGTGCAGGTAGATGACGTCGTCGATGCCCGTCGCCACACCCCGGACCTGCTCGGCCAGGGCGGCGATGTCAGCCAGGTCGCCAGTCACGAAACCTGGGCCGGCGCTGAACTCCGCCTCCAGGGCGACACCGAGCGTCTCGTCGACGCCGGCGATCCGGATCCTGCCGTCCGGCTCGCGGGTGGTGTCGGTGACCGCGACCGCCCCACCGACCAGCAGCGCGTCGGGGGCCACGGATCGTTCCATGTCACGGACCAGGTCGGCGAGGGGCCGGACGGCGTCGATCGCCGACGTCCCGCTCAGTCGCGGGATCTCCCGCAGGTCCAGGATCTGCCCACCGAGACCGACCCGAGCGGCGCGTAACCGGTCCGCGTCGATGCTCAGGGCGTGCGCGTAGACCCGGTCGGAGCGGGGACTGACCACCAGCGAGGGCCGCCCGGCGCGGCGCACGCTCGCCGGCGCCCCCTCGGTGACCAGTCCGCCGGCCACGAGATCGGCGGCGAGGGCGCCGATGGTGCTGCGGTTGAGGCCGAGTTGGCTGGTCAGTTCGGCCCGGGACGTCGGACCGTGCAGGTGGACGTAGCGCAGGACGGCGCCGAGGTTCTGCCGCCGGATCTCCTCCTGGCTCGCGCCAGGGACCGCCGGAAGCGGGGATTCGGTGGTACGACCGACGCCGGTTGGCCTGGCCCGGACTGGTGCCGCCACGGTCAGACCTCCTTCCGGGTCGAAGCCGATGGGCGCGGAGGTGCGGAGACGACGATGGGTCCCGGTAGTGGAGACCCGGGACCCATCGGCGTTGCTGCCTACCGTGCGGTGATTACTTGGTGAGCGGCGCGAGCTTCGGGTCGTTGGCGTAGGCCTCAGCCGCGTTCGCCTTGGTGACGGCGACCGGCGGGAGCAGGAACGTGTCGACGACCTTGCTGCCGTTGTTGTAGGACTTGGTGTCGTTCACCTGCGGGGCGTTACCGGCCTGGAGAGCCTTGACCATGTTGATGGTCTCCTTCACCAGGTTGCGGGTGTCCTTGTTGATCGTCATGTACTGCTCGCCCTTGACGATCGACTTGACCGACTCGACCTCGGAGTCCTGACCGGTGACCACCGGGGTCGGCTTGCCAGCGCCCTTGACCGAGGTCAGGATCGCGCGGGCCAGGGTGTCGTTCGGGGAGAGGACGCCGTCCAGCTCCTTGCTGCCGTAGGTCGAGGTCAGCAGCTGGTCCATGCGGGCCTGCGCACCCTCGGCCTTCCAGCCCTGGATGGCGGTCTGCTTGACGTCCTTCTGGCCCGAGGCGACGACGACGTTGCCCTTGTCGATCTCCGGCTTGAGCACGTCCATCGCGCCGTTGAAGAAGACACCGGCGTTGTTGTCGTCCGGCGAGCCGGAGAACAGCTCGATGTTGTACGGGCCGTTCGGCTTCTTGGCCTTCATGCCGTCCAGCAGGGCCTGGCCCTGGAGCTGGCCGACCTTGAAGTTGTCGAACGCGACGTAGTAGTCGAGGTCCGGCGTGTTGGTGATGAGGCGGTCGTACGCGATCACCTTGGCACCGGCGGCGTGCGCCGCGGCGACCTGGGTCGACAGCTGCGCGGCGTCGGTCGCGCCGATGACGATGACCTTGGCGCCCTTGGTGGTCATGGCGGTGATCTGGGCCTGCTGGTCGGCGACCGTGGTCGACGCGCCGGCGTACTGCACGTCAGCCTGGAAACCGGCCTCCTTGAGGCCGTTGGTGAACAGGTCACCGGCGAGGACCCAGTTCTCCGAGGTCTTGGCCGGGAGGGCCACACCGATCAGCGAGTTCGCAGCGAAGCCCTTGGCGTCGCCCTTCGAACCCGAGTCGTCGCCGTCGCGGCCGGAGCCGCAGCCCGCGAGGGCCAGCATGGCGGCGGCGCTGACCGCGACCACCGACGTGCCAAAGAATTTACGCATGGTGAGGACTTGCCTTTCTTGATGTGAGACGGGTGGAGAGGTCGGTGGCCGTCAGCCGGACACCGCTGCCTTGGCGGGCTCGCGCTCCGCGTCCGGCGGTGATGCGGGTGGGGCGGAGTCCTCGCGGCGGAACGGCCGCATCAGGCTCCCGATGATGGAGAAGCGCCCCTGGCTCTTGTTGTAGACGTCGATCGCGACGGCGAGCAGCAGGACCAGGCCCTTGATGATCTGAACCCGGTCGGTGCCGACGCCCATCAGCTGGAGGCCGTTGTTGAGCACGGCCATGACCAGACCACCGACGATCGAGCCGCTGATGGTGCCGATACCACCGGAGACGGCCGCGCCACCGATGAAGACAGCGGCGATGGCGTCCAGCTCCCAGCCGTTGCCGTCCTGCGGGCCGGAGGCCGCCGAACGGGCCACGAAGATCATGCCGGCCAGCGCGGCCAGGACGGACATGTTCATCATGACGAAGAAGTTGACCCGCTTGAGCTTCACGCCGGACAGCTCGGCCGCCCGGGAGTTGCCGCCCACCGCGTAGATGTGCCGGCCACCGGCCGTGTTGCGGGTGTAGAAGGAGTACGCGATCACGAGGAGCACCAGGATGATGCCGGAGATCGGGAAGCTGGTGCCGACGCGACCACTGGCGAAGCGCAGCGCCGCGAAGGCGATCACCCCGACCATGACGGCCATCCGCAGGATCGAGATCCACATGGGCGCCGGGTCGGCGTCCATCGCCCGACGGGTCTTCCGGGCCTGGAGCTCCCGCCACACCACGGCTACCGCCGCGGCCAGGCCGAGCAGCAGCGTCGCGTTGTTGTAGCCGGTGTTCGGACCGAACTCGGGCAGGAAGCCGGAGCCGATCTCCCGGAAGCCCTCCGGCACCGGGATCGTGTTGGCGTTACCGATGAACTGGTTGCCACCACGGAACAGCAGCATGCCGGCCAGGGTCACGATGAACGCCGGCACCCCGATGTACGCCACCCAGAAGCCCTGCCAGGCGCCGATGATCGCGCCGATCGCGAGGCCGAACAGGATGGCGACGGGCCAGGGCAGCGACCATTCGGCCATCGACTTGGCCACCAGGATGCCCGCGAAGGCGGCGACCGAGCCGACCGAGAGGTCGATGTGCCCGGCCACGATCACCATGAGCATGCCGATGGCCAGGATCAGGATGTACGAGTTCTGCTGGAACAGTGCGATCAGGTTGTCCGATCGCAGCGTCAGGCCGTCCGTCAGGATCTGGAACAGGACGACGATCGCCACGAGGGTGAAGATCATCCCGAACTGACGGGCGTTGGAGGTCGTGCCTCCGAACAGGTTCTTCTGAAGGTCCTTGATACGGCTCATCGGGTGGCCAACTTCTTCGTCGAGGTCATCTGCTTCATGAGGGTCTCCGGGTTCGCGTCCGCCCGGGCGATCTCGCCCGTGATGGCGCCCTCGAACACGGTGTAGATGCGGTCGCAGAGCCCGATCAGCTCAGGCAGCTCCGAGGAGATGACGACGACGCCCTTCCCCTGGTCGGCGAGCCGCTGGATGATGCCGTAGATCTCGTACTTGGCGCCCACGTCGATGCCGCGGGTCGGCTCGTCGAGGATCAGCAGGTCCGGGTCGGTGAACATCCACTTGGCCAGGACGACCTTCTGCTGGTTGCCACCGGAAAGCTTCGAGACACCCTCGTCGACCGTGGGGGCCTTGGTCCGCAGCTCCTTGCGGTACGACTCGGCCGCCTGGTACTCCTCGACCTCGTTCAGCACGCCGTGGTGCGAGATCTTGGACAGCTTGGCGGCCACCGTCGACGTCTTGATGTCGTCGAGCAGGTTGAGGCCGATCGCCTTGCGGTCCTCGCTGACGTACGCGAGCCCGTTGTCGATGGCGTCCGCCACCGACTTCAGGACGATCTCCTTGCCATCCTTGATGATCGTGCCCGACTCGTACACCCCGTAGGAGCGACCGAAGACACTCATCGCGAGTTCGGTGCGGCCCGCGCCCATCAGACCGGCGAAGCCGACGATCTCGCCGCGGCGCACCACGAAGCTCTCGTTCTTGCAGACCTGGCGCTCGGCGGAGATCGGGTGCCGGACGTTCCAGTTGCGCACCTCGAAGAAGACGTCGCCGATCTTCGGGGTGTGGTCCGGGAACCGGCTGCTCAGCTCGCGACCGACCATGCCCCGCACGATCCGGTCCTCGTCGACCCCGTCCGCCTTGACGTCGAGGGTCTCCACGGTCCGGCCGTCGCGCAGGATGGTGATCTGGTCGGCGATCGCCTCGATCTCGTTCAGCTTGTGCGAGATCATGATCGAGGTGATGCCGCGGGAGCGGAAGCCGCGCAGCAGGTCCAGCAGGTGCCGGGAGTCGGCCTCGTTCAGCGCCGCGGTCGGCTCGTCCAGGATGAGCAGCTTCACGTCCTTGGCGAACGCCTTGGCGATCTCCACGAGCTGCTGCTTGCCGACGCCGATGTCCTTGACCAGGGTGTCCGGGTCCTCCTCCAGACCGACCCGGGCCATCAGGTCCAGCGCCATCCGGTTCGCGGCCTTCCAGTCGATCGCGCCCCGCTTGCGCGGTTCGTTGCCGAGGAAGATGTTCTCGGCGATCGACATCCCCGGAATGAGCGCGAGCTCCTGGTGAATGATCACGATGCCGGCGTTCTCGCTGGCCCGGATGTCGGAGAACTTGCTCTCCGACCCCTGGTAGACGATCTTGCCGTCGTAGCTGCCGTGTGGGTAGACCCCGCTGAGCACCTTCATCAGCGTGGACTTGCCCGCACCGTTCTCGCCGCAGATGGCATGGATCTCGCCGGCGCGAACCACCAGGTTGACGTCGGAGAGGGCCTTGACTCCGGGGAACTCCTTGGTGATGGAGCGCATCTCAAGGAGGATCGGCACGTCGCTCATAGCTCGTACCACCTCGCCAACGTCATCGGTTGCCTCCGGAAGGTTGAACCTTCACTTGGTTTTGTTGTTGACGGCAACGTATTGCGGCCGGAGGGTCATCCGCAAGGCGAGGGCCTGTTGAAAATGTAACAATCCGGCAATATAGACGTAGCGCAGTATTCGCCCGTCACAGCCGCCCCCGCAGCCCCGCAGGGCACCTTCGCGTGCCGGTGGCAACGTTGTCAAATGATAGCGACGCGACAGCCCGACCCCAGCCGCCCTTGACAGGCCCGCTACCAGGCATGATCCGCCGCGCCCGGACGAAAGACGACACAGCCGTCTGTTCACCGCCATCGAGTGATCTTGATCGGGTCACGACGCCGGCACCGCCTCCGGGACGTCACGTCGCCCCTCGGCCCACTGTGTGACCCACGCCTCTACCAGAGAGTCGGATCGACGATGATCGTCTCGACACGGCCGCAACCAGGAGAGGGATCCGCGACCTAACGCCGCTTAAGGCCGATTCGGGGCCGATCCGCACGGTCAGCTCGGACGCAGCACCGCCTTGATCACGCCGTCCTCCCGGCGGTCGAAGCGGCGGTAGAGGTCCGGCGCGTCGGCCAGGGTGCCGTGGTGGGTCACGACAACGCTCGGCCGGGCACGACCGGCGACGACCAGGTCGCGCAGCAGCACTGTGTAGCGGCGGTCGTGGGTGCGGCCGAACCGGACCGCGACTCCCTTGCTGAACAGCGTCCCCCACGGCGCGACGAGGTCTTCGTGGCTGTCCGCGCCGGGGGCGGGATGCAGGTCCTTGTCCGGGTACACGCCGGCCACCCCGATCGCCCCGACCGGGTTGACCAGCCGGGCCGCATCGGCGATGACCTGGTCCGGGCGCTCCCGCTCGGGATGCTCCCGGTCACGAGCCTGGAACCCGACCGCGTCGATCACCTTGTCCACCCCGCCCAGCTTCTCCTCGCCGAGCGGCAACCGGGCCCGGGCCCGGTCGGCACGGATCTGCTCGACCGGGTCACCACGGCGGAAGTCGATCGGCACCGCGCCGATCTCGCCGGCCTTGTCGAGCCGGGCGTCGACTCCGTCGACGCAGTAGACGACGCGGGCACCTCTCAGCAACGCCGAGTAGGCGCCCAGCAGGCCGATGGTGCCCGCACCGAACACGGCCACCGTGTCCCCGGCCTCGACCCCGGCGAGGGTGGCGGCGGCGTGCCACCCGGTGACGAACGCGTCGGCGAGCAGCACGAAGTCGTCCTCGTGCTCGTCCCCCGGCTCGCCGGGCACCGGCACGCAGTTCGCGTCGGCCCACGGCACGCGCAACAGGTCGGCCTGGGCACCCCGGTACGGGCCCATCCCGGCGTAGCCGTACGCCGCGCCCGGCGCCTCGGCCCGGGCCCGTAGGCAGGCCGCCGAGAAACCGCGCGCGCACATCACACACGTGCCGCAGAACAGGTGCGTGGGGATCACCACCCGGCTGCCCGGCCGGACGGTCTGCACCGCGCTGCCCACCTCCTGCACCACTCCCAGCGGCTCGTGACCGAGCACCAGCCCGGAGTCTGCGCCGGTCCGTCCGTCGTACATGTGCAGGTCGGTGCCGCAGAGAGCGGTGGAGGTGATCCGCACGAGCACGTCGGTCTCCGCCTCCAGCGTCGCGTCGGGCACCTCCCGCACGGCGACGGTTCGCACGTCGGCGTAGACGACGGCTCTCATCCCGGCCCTCCTGTTCGGCGACGGATGGCCGGTCTTCCCCCCACTGCGCCGTTCATGCCACCGCGCCGCCGAACCGCGTTCGCGGCGGTGCTAACTTAGGTGTCCTAAGTTTTTTCCTAGGGAAGCAAAGGACCGGCATGCCCCGACAGGGACTGACCAGCGCGCGCGTCTCCGCCGCCGCCGCGGAGCTGGCAGACGAGGTCGGCCTGGCTCGGTTGACCGTCGCGGCCGTCGCTCGACACTTCGGGGTCTCCGACGCCGCTCTGTACGTGCACGTCCGCAGTCGCGACGCGTTGATCGAGCACGTCGCGGTACGGGCGGCGGCCGGGTTCGCCGACGAACTCGCGATCGCCGTGGCCGGTCGCTCGGGCCGCCACGCACTGGAGGCGTTCGCCGACGCCTGGCGCGCGTTCGCTCTCGCCCACCCGGGGCAGTACGCGGCGACCCAGCTTCCGTTGCCGCCCGAGATCGGCACGAGTTCCGTCGGGCACCTGCGCCTGATCGAGCTGAGCTACGCGATGCTGCGCGGCTACGGGCTCGATGAGCCCGCGCTGACCGACGCGATCCGATTCGTCCGCAGCACCCTGCACGGCTTCACGAGTATCGAGACCGTCGACGGGTTCGGGCATCCCCGCCCTCTCGACGCCTCCTGGCACTCTCTTCTCGACGCCGTGCACACCACACTGAACAACTGGCCGACCGGAACCCGGGAGCAGAAGTGAACAGCGACGACCTGACCGTCGAATCCCCCGACGGGACCCGTCTGGTGGTGCGGCGTCTCGGGGCCGGGGATCCCGTCGTACTCGTGCACGGATCGGGTGGCGGGCTGCACTCGTGGGCCGCCGTCGCGGACGATCTCGCTCGGGATCACACGGTGTGGATGCCGGCCCGGCGCGGATACGGCCCCAGCGACGTCCCGCCGGGCACGAAGTCCTTCGCGGACGAGACCGTCGACCTGCTGGCCGTCATCGAGGCAGCACACCGCCCTTCGGGCAAGCCGGTCCATCTCGTCGGGGCGTCCTACGGCGCGACCCTGGCACTGCACACCGCTTCGGCCAACCCCCGCAACCTACGTTCGCTGGCCGTCTTCGAGCCTCCGCTCTACGCCGCCGGAGCAGGGATCACACCGCTGCTCGACAGGTACCGGTCCGCCTTCGAACGCGACGACGCCACGGCGATGGCAGCGGCGTTGAACGACGTGACGCGGGTTCCGGCCGAGATCGTCGCCGCCCTCGCCGCCTCGGCCGGCGATCGGACGCCCGATCCGGTCGAGGCCCGACGCTCGGCGATCGGCTGGCTGCACGACCTCGAAGCCCTCGCCGGGGACGGCACGGACATCGCACGGTGGTCCTCGATCAGTGTGCCGACGCTCCTGCTGGCGGGCGCCGACACGTGGGAGCCGATGCCCACCACTGTTGACGCCCTGGCGGCGGCGATGCCAACGGCGCGTCACATCGTCTGGCCCGGCCAGTCGCACTTCGCGACCATGACGGCACCCAACCTTTTCGCCGACGCGCTGCGGCAGTTCTTCGCGGAGGTCTCGGGATAGCCCGAGCGCGACGCTCAGCGGGCCAACCGGTCGCCCAGTATCGGGACGCCGTCACCGGACAACTCGGCGAGGACGATGGACCGACCGGTCAGCGCGAGCATCACCGCCTCTGCCGCGCCCCGGACCACTCGCCCCTCCCCTGATGCCCAGCCCAGGTCGGTCGCCTCGAACCGCAGGCCGTCGGTGTGACCTCTGCGGACGAAGGAACCGATCGCGCGACGGTGCACCAGGAAGTCCAGCGACGCCCGGAGCCGATCGGGACGCAGGTCGTGCGTCAGACCCAGCGGGCGGCGGATGTCCTGTCCGTGCACCTGGAGGTCGGTGAGCTGACCGAAGAAGCCGACCCGCGGTGCCCGGAACGGCGTCTCGGCGTTCTCGCGCAGCAGCGCCGAGATCTCACCGGCCGGTCGGCGGGCGACCATCCCGGCCAGCCGGGCGTTGGCGTCGTGCAGATTGAAGCGGCTCCGCAGCAGGAGCGGTAGGAACCAGCGGCGACGAGCGGCGAAGGGGGCGACGAGATGAGCGGCCACCTGCCGGACGGTCCATGCGCCGCACAGACTCGGGACGCCCAGTTGCTCGGGCGTCAGCGCGTCGATCAGGTCAGCGGCCCGCCGCCGTTCGTCGCTGATCATGACCATGAGGTCGGTGGGTGTGGGATCTGGCGGGCCGGCGGACGGTGTGGTCATCGGAGTCCTCCCCGTTAGGACAGTGAACTCGGCCAGTATGCCGACCGCGTCCGTCCGAGACTGCCCCCTCGCGTCCGGCTCACGACCCGGCAGCGGCCCTTGCCGACGAGCCCGCCCTCGCCGGTGCGGAGACTGGGCCGCACCGGCGAAGGGCCGGGTCTACTCGGACGCCTGGGCGCTCTGCTGCCGGAACTGGTCGACCGGCAGGCCGCCACGACCCCAGTTCTCGGTCGCGACTTCGTCGATCACCACGAAGGTCGACGTCAACGGCTTGTTCAGGACGTCGCGCAGCAACTCGCTCACGCCCTTGATCAGGGCGGCCTTCTCCTCGGCGGTCGCCGCGGACGTGCCGGGTGTGCTGCCCTCGCGGGTGATCTGAATGGTGACGATCGGCATCGTCTGCTCCTCTCCGGGATCGGGTCAGGTCAGTGGCCGGCGTTCTGGCCACCGTCGACGTGCAGGATCTCGCCGGTGACGAACGGGGCGGACTCGAGGTAGACGACGGCCTCGACCACGTCACTGGTCTCGCCCATCCGGCCGACCGGGTGCAGGCCCGCGAGCGTCTCGTGCGTCTCGACCGGGTGCATCGGGGTCTTGATGACGCCGGGCGCGACGGCGTTGACCCGCACACCGCGACCCGCGTACTCGATGGCCAGGGACTTGGTGGCCGAGCTGAGGCCGCCCTTGGTCAACGACGCGAGCACCGACGGAACGTTCGAGTTGGGCTGGTCGACGAAGCTGGTCGTGATGCTGACGATGTGACCGGCGCCACTGGTCAGCAGGTGCGGCATGACGCGCCGGGTGAGGTGGAAGAACCCGGCGAGGTTGATCCCGGTCACCTGGTCGAAATCCTCGTCGGTGTAGTCGGTGAACGGCTTGGCGACGAAGACGCCCGCGTTGTTCACCAGGGTGTCGATGCGCCCGAAACGGTCGAGGGCGGCGTCCACGACCCGTTGCGCCGTGTCGGCGTCGGCGATGTCGCCCTGGACTGTGACGACCTGCGGGTCGTCGGACGCGCCGATCGAGCGCGACGTGGCGACCACGCCGTAGCCGAGCTTGCGGTAAGCGTCCACGAGGCCGGCGCCGATGCCCTGGGACGCACCGGTGACCACGACGACCTTCTGTACCTGACTGGTGTTCATGGGAACCCTTCCTGACTGGCCGAAGCCCTGGGGGCCGGACCGGGAGGCCCAACCGGATGACCACTAGACGACTGGTCTACTAAAAGCTAGCCGACCGGTCGTGTATCGTCAAAGCATGGGACGGACCAGTGACGCGCGGAACAAGATCCTCGACGCTGCCGCCACGCTGATCGAGCAGCGCGGCTACTCGGCCCTGGGCGTGGCCGAGATCTGTGCGACGGCCGGCGTACCGAAGGGCAGCTTCTACTACTTCTTCGAATCCAAGCAGGCCCTCGCCCGCGTCGTCATCGACGAGCACTGGGTCGCCCAGCGTCGCCAGTGGGAGCAACTGCTCGGCGCAGAGCACGACCCGCTACGGCGGCTGCGGGACCTGTTCGTGGCGACCGAGGAGATCCAGCGCGTCGGCCAACAGAACTCCGGAGTCGTCGCAGGCTGCCTGTTCGGCAACCTCGCCCTCGAACTCAGCAACCAGGCCGAGGAGATCCGCGGTCGGCTCCAGGAGATCTTCGAGGAGCAGATCGCCCTCATCGAGCAGGTCGTCGTCGAGGCGAAGGAGCACGGCCTGGCCGGCCCGTCGGTCGACGTCCGGGAGGCCGCCCGCTCCATCGTGGCCCAGATCGAGGGACGGGTCCTGCTCGCGAAGCTGCTCAACGATCCGACCCAGCTGGAAACGCTGTGGCGCAACTGCCTGGATCTTCTCCAGGTGCCGGCGGAGGCACGGACCACGATCGACTGAGTGGGCGGACAGCGCTGACCGATCAGGCCGACACACCGACCGGGCCACTCAGTAACATCGGCGAGGCACGATATCCAGGCGGACCCTCACCGACCCGATCGGGCACCCGACATGACGACCGAGCAGACCACGACTCCCCCGCGCACCGGCGTCGGCATCGCCACCAACGGGCTGGGCCAGAGCGTCCGAGGCGGTCGTCAGATCCTGGACGACGTCTCGCTGGCCATCGCGCCGGGCGAACTGGTCGCGATCATCGGTGCCAGCGGCGCCGGTAAGACCACACTGCTGGAGCTGCTCGGGGGCGTACGGCGACCGACGGCGGGCACCGTGACGTACGACGGCACCGCGGACCCGGGCGCCATCGGTTTCGTCCCGCAGGACGACATCATCCACCGGGAGCTGCCCCTGGCCCGCACCCTGCGGTACGCCGCCCGACTGCGCCTCCCCTCCGGGACCGGGACGGCCGAGGTCGGCGACCGGGTCGCCGAGGTGCTCGCCGAGCTGCGACTCAGCGAACGGGCCGACACACCGGTGGGCCTGCTCAGCGGCGGTGAACGCAAACGCGCCAGCATCGCTGTCGAGTTGCTCACCCGGCCCGGCGTGTTCCTCCTCGACGAGCCCACCTCCGGGCTGGACCCGGCGATCGCGGTGGAGCTGCTCCAGGTGCTCCGCACCCTCGCCGACGCGGGGACGACGGTAGTGCTCACCACCCACCAGATCACCGACGTGGACCACTGCGACCGGGTGGTCGTGCTGACCCGAGACGGCCGCCTGGCGTTCAGCGGCACCCCGGCCGCAGCCCGGGAGTTCTTCGGCCTGCGGTCCCTCGTCGAGGTGCACCTCCGTCTCGACGAGGCGACGCACCCCACCCAGTGGCCTGACCGTTTCGCCGAGCAGCGGCGCGACGCCGAATCAGCAGCCCGTCCCACCCACGCTGGTGACAGCGCCGCGCCGGTGCCCGTCGGCCGGCTGCGTCAGTGGTCCGTCCTCACCGCACGGAACGCGGAGATCGTCGCCCGCAACCGGCTGACGCTGGCGATCCTGCTCGGCTCGCCGCTGATGGTGCTCGGCATGTTCGCGCTGCTCTTCCGTCCGGGAGCGTTCGAGCCGAGCCGGCCGAGCCCCACCGTGACGGTGATGATCCTGTTCTGGATCGCGTTCGGCGGCTTCTTCTTCGGGCTGACCTACGGGCTGCTCCAGATCTGCACCGAGCTACCGATCCTGCGTCGGGAGCGGCTGGCGGGTGTCCGGCTGGTGCCGTACCTGATGGGGAAGGTCGCGGTGCTGCTGCCGCTGCTGGCCCTGGTGGACCTGGCCCTGCTCGGGGTGTTGCGCGGCATCGACCGGCTGCCACCTGTCGACGGCCCCGACTTCGCCGCCCTGTACGCGACCCTGCTGCTCTCCTCGACGGCCGCGCTCGCCCTCGGTCTGCTGTGCTCCGCGGCCGTGTCCGACGCGGCACAGGCCACGCTCATGCTGCCGATGCTGTGCTTCCCGCAGGTGCTGTTCGTCGGCGCGATCCTGCCGGTGCCGGCCATGGCGGTCGGCGGGCAGTGGCTCAGCTTCGCGATGTCGAACCGGTGGGCGTTCGAGGCCCTGGGGCACACCGCGGGGGTGGAGCGACTCTGGCGGGACGGCGGCTCCCCGCTCGGCCCGCCGCTGCTCGCCACGTACGGCGACAGCTTCTCCCGGCCGGTGTGGGTGAACTGGCTGGTGCTCGGTGGCTTCGTGGTGCTCTTCCTGAGCGCCACCTGGGCGGTGCTGGCACGAAGGGACTCCCGTGGCAACCCGTGAGCCGGCAGCGCCCACCTCGCCGACGGCGTGGCCCGGATACGCCGCCACGAGCCGCATCGACGACCTGCGGGCCACCGAGTACCACCACCTGGACCGGAACGGGCAGGTGTACCTCGACTACGCCGGGGCGGGGGTGGCCGCACAGGCCCAGGTACGCGAGCATCACGATCGGCTGCTCGCCGGCCTGTACGGCAACCCGCACTCGGAGAATCCCACCAGCAGCGCGGCGGGTTCGCTGGTGGAGTCGGCCCGACGCGCGGTGCTCGACTTCTTCCACGCGGATCCGGCCGAGTACACGGTCGTCTTCACCCCGAACGCCAGCGGCGCCTGCCGGCTGGTCGGCGAGGCGTACGACTTCCGTCGGGGCGCGTGGCTGGTGCTGACCTGGGACAACCACAACTCGGTCAACGGTGTCCGCGAGTACGCCCGGGCGGCCGGCGCGACCACGCGCTACGTACCGCTGAGCGGGCCGGACCTGCGGGTCGCGGAGTCTGACCTGGTCGCGGTGCTCGATGCCGGCCGGGGCAGCCTGGTCGGCCGACGGGGTCGGGCCGGTGGTCGGGGTCTGTTCGCCTATCCGGCGCAGAGCAACTTCTCCGGCGTGCAGCACCCGCTGGGCTGGGTGGAGGTGGCGCACCAGCGCGGGTACGACGTGCTGCTCGACGCCGCCGCGTTCGCGCCGACGAACCGGTTGGACCTCAGCGTGGTCAAGCCTGATTTCGTGTGCCTGAGCTGGTACAAGCTCTTCGGTTACCCCACCGGGGTCGGCGCGCTGCTGGCCCGCCGCGACGCCCTTGCCCGGCTGCGCCGGCCGTGGTTCGCCGGCGGCACCATCCGCGCGGTCAGCGTGCAGGGCGACTGGCACCGGTCGACGGACGACGAGTCGGCGTTCGAGGACGGCACACTCAACTTCCTGAGCATCCCGGACGTGGAGTTTGGGTTGCGGTGGCTCGACTCGATCGGCGTCGACCTCGTCCACACCCGCGTCGCCCTGCTCACCGAGTGGTTGCTGGAACGGCTGACCACGCTGCGGCACGACACCGGCGGGCCCCTGGTGCAGGTGTACGGGCCGACGACGGGTGCGGGGCGCGGCGGGACTGTGGCGTTCAACCTCCGCCACCCGGACGGCACCCTGGTCGACGAACGGCTCGTCGCACGGGAGTCCGCGGCAGCCGGGTTCTCGCTGCGTACCGGCTGTTTCTGCAATCCGGGCGCGGGTGAGGGCGCGTTCGGGATCAGGAGGGAGTCGGTGCGGCAGCGGCTGTTGGCGCGGGTCGACACGATCGACCAGTATCTCGACGCGTTGCGGCTACCGACGGGCGGCGCGGTACGCGTCTCGTTCGGGCTGGCGTCGACCGCGACCGACGCGGAGCGTCTCGTCGCCTTCGTGCAGTCGACGTACCTGAACCGTGACGTCGGGGTGGGGTCACCTCTGCCACCCCGACTGCGCTGCTGACGGCAGCGCGGGCCAGCGCGGCCCTAGCTGACCTGGGCCACCGGGGCCGGGCGGTGCTTGATCTCCTCCATGAACGGGAACCGGGCGGTCAGCTCGGTGAACGCCAGCCCGGCCCGCCAGGCCGCGGCCACCTGGGCGACCTGCAACAGGTCCATGACGTCGCCGCGCGCGAGGACCTCGCCGGAGACCCGCAGGTCGATCATGAAGTATCGGGCCTGCGAGCCCAGCTTGACGCAGACCACGCCCTGGTCGGAGTGCAGTTCGGCGCAGTTGAACCGGCTGCGCCCCTGGTCGGGGGCGCTCACCCGGCCGATGTCGAGCCCGTGGCGGGTGGCGGTCTCGACGAGCGCGGGGGCCAGACCACCGTGCTCGACCAGGTCCGGGTAGAGGCGCACACCCAGCGCCGTCGACGCGTCGCTCATGACTGACTCCCACTTCCTTGTGACAGAGACCAGCAGCGCGCAGGTTACGAGGAGGTTTCCCACACGCCTCGCCATCCTGTCCCGGTTGGACGCCCCACGGCAATAGGAAGGGTCGATTCGACCGCCATCGAGTAACGGTCGGGGTTCCCGACCTCCGTCGATGGGCTACCGCCGTCCACCTCGGAGACATCGACGAGCCTCGCGCCCTCGTCGCACTCCGACATCCCGCCGCTCACTGGCCAGCATCGGGCGGTAACGGACGGTTGTCATATTGGAAACACTCTTGACAGAAAGGACTCGACATCGACATGCTTCAGTTTGGAGAGCGCTCTCCGCCTCTTCGTCACGACGCCTCCATCACCCCACGCTGAGGAGCCTCCCGTGTTCACAGCCCGCCCCAGACTCCGCTTCCGACCATTCGTACTCGCGGCAGCCGCGCTGGTCACCACCACCGTGGCACTCGTCGTCCCGCCGCAGCCCGATCGGGCCGAGGCCGCCATCGGCCCGATCAGCTGGCAGGACGAGTTCAACTCCCCCGCCGGCACGCCCGTCGACCAGAACAAGTGGCGGTTCGACATCGGCGGCGGCGGCTGGGGCAACAACGAACGGCAGTACTACACGAGCAGCACCAGCAACGCCGTCCACGACGGCCAGGGCAACCTGGTGATCACCGCCCGCCGGGACAACCCCGCCAACTACCAGTGCCACTACGGGCGCTGCGAGTACACGTCGGCCCGACTGCTGTCGGCGGCCACCTTCACGCAGACGTACGGCCGGTTCGAGGCACGCATCAAGATCCCGCGTGGTCAGGGCATCTGGCCGGCGTTCTGGATGCTCGGCACCGGCGGCGGGTGGCCCGACGCGGGCGAGATCGACATCATGGAGAACATCGGCCGGGAGCCCAACACCGTGTACGGCACCGTGCACGGGCCCGGCTACTCCGGCGGCGGCGGCATCACCGGCAGCCGCACCCTGGGCAGCCCTCTCGCCGACGGCTTCCACACCTACCGGGTCGACTGGGAGCCGAACGTCATCACCTGGTACCTGGACGGCGTGCAGTACCACCGGGTCGACCCCGCGCGGCTCGGCGGCAACCGGTGGGTGTTCGACCACCCCTTCTTCATGATCCTCAACGTCGCGGTCGGCGGTAACTGGCCCGGCTACCCGGACGGATCGACGCAGTTCCCGCAGCAGATGCTCGTCGACTACGTCCGGGTGTCCAGCTACACCTCCGGCGGAGGCGACCCCGCCCCCGGCACCAGCCGAATCCGGGGCGCGCAGAGCGGTCGCTGCATCGACATCCCCAGCGCCAACCCGGTCGAGGGCGCCAAGTTGCAGATCTGGGACTGCAACACGAGCGCCGCACAGGCGTGGACCTTCGCCTCCGACGGAACCGTCCGCGCGATGGGCAAGTGCATGGACCCCGCCTGGGCCGGCACCGCCAACGGCACCGAGGTCAACCTGGTCAGTTGCAACGGCAACACGGCGCAGCGCTTCACCCTCAACGGGTCCGGCGACCTGGTCAACCTCAACGCCAACAAGTGCGTGGACGTGCGGGAAGCCAACCCCAACAACGGCGGCAAGCTGCACCTGTGGGACTGCCTGGGCGCGGCCAACCAGAAGTGGTCTCGCATCTGAGGCGCCGGCACCGCGAGTGGGCCGTTCGAGCACAGTCTCGGGCGGCCCACCGCCCTGCGCGGACCGCTCCGCCGCCCGGGTGAATCGCGAGCCAACCCTCGCTCCGGTCCAGCCCACGCCCACTACGTTCGGATCAATCCAGATATCCGGCCGTTCCGGGAGTGAGTTCATGTCGCACCATCTCGACACCCCCCTCGCCGCCCAGGGCGGTCAGCTCTACATCGACGACCTCTTCGTCTTCAACGGCGATCGCGCCACGGTGTTCGTCATGGACGTCAACAGTTCGGTGACCAAGGCTGACATCAAGCGTGGTTTCCACGCCGAGGGCCGGTACGAATTCAAGATCCACGTCAACGGCACGGAGATGGAGGACCTGACCTACCGGTTCGCCTTCGGTGAGCTCGACGGCGACGGCAAGCAGGCCTTCCAGTTGTACGAGCTGACCGGATCGGACGCCCGCGACGACGCCGCGATGGGCACTCCCATCGCCGAGGGACGGACCGGTGAGATGTCGACCGGCACCAACGTCCGGATCTGGGCCGGGCGGATCACCGACCCGTTCTTCGTCGACCTCGACGAACTCGCCACCATCAACGGCGCGGTCAAGGACGGGTCGACTGTGGACCGTTCGGCGTGGCGCGTCGACCAGGCCAAGAACAGCTTCGCCGGCACGACCGTCGAGTCGATCGTCCTGGAGGTCTCCCACGACGAGCCGCTGCTGCGCGACGGCACCGAGATCGGCGTGTGGTGTCGGACCCTCCTGGCCACCGACGCCGGAGGATGGCGCCAGATCAACCGCGCCGGCCACCCCATGATGTGGCCGATCTTCTGGCCGCACGACACCGACTTCTCGGACCCCGCCAACTTCCGCCACCCCAGTCGCGACCTCGCCGAGGACGGTGAGGAGATCGCCAACGCGGTAGCGGGTGTCGTCGCGGCAAACGGCACCGCACCGGACCCGCAGGCGTACGGCTGGAGCGTCGCCCGGCAGCTCTATCCCGACCTCCTGTCGTACACGGTCGGCACTGCCGCGAACTACGGCTTCGCGATCCGCAACGGACGCGCCCTGGCCGACAACGCGCCCGAGGTGATGTTCTCGCTGGTCCTCAACACCGGCACCACCTCGGGCCTCACCCCGGAGGTCACCAAGGCCGCCCGCGCGAGCAGCTTCCCCTACGTCGTGCCGGCCTGAGGGTCCGCAGCGCAGCGGGCCAGGCTCCAGTAGCCGACGCTCGGCCGCATGCCGAGGGCCCGGTCTCTCTGCAGGATCGGCTTGTCGACCCAGTCGCGATCGCTCGCTGTCGTAACGACCGGCGGGCGATCGACTTTTCCCAGCTCACGACTGCCAGACGACCGGGTGATCTACGGGCTGTTTGCCCATTTATGGGCGATTCGCGTAGTTAGTCTTCGAGAGCTCTGTATGGGCGATTCGAGGATAAGGAGATTCGATGCGCAGGAAACTTCTCGCGGGCTTGGCCGGCGTCGCCGCCGTCGTCGCGCTCGCCGGACCGGCCGCCGCGGACACGACTGGCGACACGATCGTGACCCTGACCGTCGACGCCGCCGGCGGTCTGTCGATCACCGTTCCGGCGACGGCGAACATCGGACACGGTGTCGAGGGCTCGACCGTAACCGGGCAGCTCGGCCCGGTCACGGTGCTCGACCAGCGCGGGTCGCTCACCCCCAACTGGACGGCCAGCGTCATCTCCACCGACTTCGTCACCGGCGGCGGCAGCTCGGGAGAGACGATCCCCAACATCAACGTCCTCTACTGGTCGGGTCCCGCGACAGCGACGGCCGGCGGCGGCACCTTCACGCCCGGCCAGCCGACCGCCGCCCAGCAGGTGATCATCAACGTCCCCCGGACGGCGATGACCCACACCGGCGGCACCGGCAACAACTTCGCCAGCTGGAACCCGACCCTGGTGGTGAACGTACCGGTCGGCACCGTCCAGGGTGTCTACACCGGGACGGTGACACATTCGGTGGTCTGACCCGCTCGGCCGGCTGGCGCTGCTGGCCTCGGTCGCCCTCGTGGCGCTCGGGGTTTCGGCGGCGCCAGCCGTCGCCGTGCGGGAGCACCGACAGGAACCCGCCGAGGAAGCCGCGATCAGCATCCGCATGCTCGACATCCCCGCCAGCCGCGTGCAGGATCCCCGCGCCCAGGTCTACATCGTGGATCACCTGAAGCCCGGGACCACGATCAACCGCCGGGTCGAGGTGCTGAACTCCTCCGGCGAGTCGCAGGAGATCGACTTCTACTCCGGGGCGGCGTCGGTGGAGAACAACGCCTTCACCGTGCCGGAGGGGCGCACGGGAAACGAACTCAGTGGATGGATCCGGTTGAAGACCGCCACGATGGTGCTGGACCCAGGCGAGCGACGGCCGGTCGAGGTCGAGATAGCCGTGCCGAAGAAGGCCTCGAAGGGCGAGCGGTACGCCGCGATCTGGGCGCAGGTCACCAGCGCGAAGGAACGCACCGGCAACGTCACCCAGATCCACCGGGTGGGCATCCGGGTCTACCTGGACGTCGGTCCGGGTGGAGAACCACCGACGGACTTCCGCATCGACGGGCTGGCCGCCGAACCCGGGATCGGTGAGTTCCCGGTGGTCACCGCGAAGGTCACCAACACCGGCCAGCGGGCGCTGGACATGACCGGCACCCTGTCGCTGAGCAGGCAGGCGGTCCGGGCCGGTCCGTTCAAGGTGACAAACGGTGTGACGATCCTGCCCGGCCAGAGCGGCCAGGTCCGGATCGAGGTGAACCAGGCGCTCCCCGCAGGGACCTGGGACGTGCAGGCGAAACTCGCCAGCGGCATCGTGGAACGCACCGCGACCGGGACGATCAGCCTGCCCGTCGCCGCGCCGATGACTGTCGCGACGTCCGCCGGGCCGAGTTGGCTGGTCTACACGGTCGGCGCGATCGCCCTGCTGGTGCTGGTCACCCTCGGCGGCTGGTATCTCGTCCGCCGGCAACGGCCCCGGCTCGCCTGAGGTTCCAGCCCGCACGGACTGCCCGGCCGTTCCGCTGCGAAACGGCCGGGCAGCGTCGTCTCCGACGACGGGCTCCTCAGATGACCGAGTGCGTCACGACTGCCACGTAGTCGCCGACCACCACCCCGGACGGGAGCGTCACCAACAGGGTGGGGTTCCAGGTGGCGGAGTTCGGACCGCCGGCCTGGCCGGTCCACTGGGCGGCCGTACGCGGGGTGTTCAACACCGCGCCGGGTTGCGGGACGAAGGTGCCGACGCCGCTGGCGGCGAGGGCGGCCCCGGAGGCGTACGTGATGCTGCTGTTGGGGATGGTCTCCCCGCCCGAGCCGGAACCCGTGGTGAAGCTCGTGCTGGAGACGACGCTGACCCAGTTCCCGGAGAACGGTCCGCGGTCGTCGGTGACGGTCACCGGGCCGAGTTGGCCCGAGACGCCCGTCGTACCCGAGGTGACGGTGCCCAGTGCGGAGATCGCCGGGACGCTGATGGAGAGCCCACCGAGCGGGTTGACGACCAGCTCGACCGGTCGGGTCGCGGACTGGTTGTACGAGTCGGTCACCCGCACGGTGAACGGGAACGTCCCGGACACTGTGGGTGTGCCGGAGAGCAGGCCGGTGGCCGGGTCGAGGGTCAACCCGGTGGGCAGGCTCCCGGCGCTGACCGACCAGGCGAAGGGAGCCGTGCCGCCGGTCACTGTGAGCTGGTGCTGGTACGGGTCGTAGACCCTGCCGGGCGGCGGCGGAGCGAAGGTCAGCGTCGGCGCCGGGTTGACAGTCACCGACGCGGAGGCGGCCGACTGTGGGCCGGTACCGGCGGCGTTGATCGCCGCCACCCGGAAGGTGTAGCTGGCGCCGCCGGTCAGCCCGGTGACGATCTGGGTCGTTGCGGTTCCGGTGAAGGTCTGCGGGGTCTGCGCCACAGCGCCGAGGTAGGGCGTCACTGTGTACCCGGTAATCGGCGACCCGCCGTTGGCCGGGACGGTCCAGCTCAGCCTGGCGGCGGTGGTCCCGGCGGTGACCGAGGTGATCGTCGGGGCGCCGGGCAGGGTGTACGGGACCACAGCCGCCGAGGCCGGGCTGGCCGCGCCGGTGCCGTACGCGTTCACCGCCGCCACCTGGAAGGCGTACGAGGAGCCGGCGGTCAGGCCGGTCAGGGTGCGGCTGGTGGTGGAGGCGTCGAACGTCAGGGTCGGCTGCGTGACGCCGTCCCGGATCGGGGTGATCAGGTAACTGGTGATCGGGCTGCCGTTGCTGGCCGGCGCGATCCAGGTCACTGTGGCGCTGGTGAAGCCCGCGACGGCGGTCGGCGTGGCCGGTGTGCCCGGGGCGGACGCGTAGACGTAGCTCGCCGATCCGGCGGCGCCTCGGGTGACGACCGTGACCGTGACGGTGGCCGGGCCGGACCGGGCGGGCATGGCGGAGATGGCGAGCGTGCCGTTCGCGTTCACCGTGAAGCAGCCGGCGGCCGGGCCGGAGGTGCACGGCACCAGCAGCACCGAGGTGCCGGCCTGCTGTTCGGCGGCCGTACCGATGGTGATCGCTGTCGCGCCGGTGAGGTTGCTGCCGCCGACGGTGACCGGGATGCCGCCGGAGATCGAGCTCTGGCCCGGGGTGACGGTGACGCCGGTCGGTGCGGTCGCCGGCGCGACAGGGGTGGTGCCGGTGGCGAGCCCCGGGTTCGCGTCGATCGACGACGAGGTCGCCACGGTCGCGGTCTGGATCTGCGCCGGGGTCACGCCCGTGCCGGTGACTGTCGCGACGACAGTGATGGGTGGCAGGAAGGTGCCGCCGGGGAACGGGCCGTTGCTGTTGGTGCAGGTGATGGTCTGCCCGGAGGGTGCGCCGCAGACCCAGCCGGACCCGTAGGCGGCGCGCGGCGCGACACCGGTGGGGAGGGTCTGGGTCACCGAGATCGGTGCCGTCTCCGTGGCCCCGGCGTCGACCCCCGCGGTGATCGAGTAGGTGACCGGGTCACCGGGTTGCGTGGAAGCGCCGACCGCGCTGGTCTGCGACACGTTCAGGTCCGGCACCTGGTTGAAGCTGACCGCCCGGGCCTCGTCGACCTCGTGGAAGTCGGTGACCGAGCCGGTGGAGCCCACCCACCCGAAGGCGAGCTGCCGTGGGTAGCCGTTGGCGTTCAGCCAGGTCGGCGACGGGTACAGGCTGGGCGACACCACCGGGAGCGTGCCCTCCAGAAGTCGTGCCTGCCCGCCGACCGGGGTGAATCTGATCCGGTACTGGCCGGCGGGAGTGGTGATGCCGGTGTCGGTGGTGTACGGCGACGAGGTGGTGTTGATGACGACCTCGACCGGCACCACGGAAGCGGCCCGGGTGCTGGCCCGCAACGGGATGGCCGGTGCCGAGGTGCTTCCGGCGGTGCTGTTGAGCGCGCAGTAGCCGACGCCGTTCCGGCCCGGTCCACGGACCACGACCTGGCCGGGGACGCGCCCGTTCGTGGTCGAGATGTACGGCGGGTTCGTGCAGCCGGTGCCCTGGTAGGTGCTGTTGCTGAAGTTGCCGAAGACGTCCAGCCCGACGCCCAGGTAGCCGTTGGAGAGGCCCGGTGACACACCGTTGAACGCCGCCGAGTAGCCCAGCGAGCCGCCCGACGGGCCAAGGGTCGACGGCGACCTCGGGTTGGCCGGGTCGACAGCTGCCAACGCGAAGGCGAGGCCGTCCGCGCCCGGGGCCGTGCCGCCGTACTGGTAGGTGTTGAAGGTGAGGTGCAGGCCCTGTGAGGTGGGCACGCTCACCGCGCTGAACACCCCACCCTGCCGGTTGACGGTGGCGGGGGTGAGGCGCAGTTTGCCCGCGCCCTGCGGATCGGTGGAGGTGGTGCAACTCAGCAGCGGACCGATCGTGGAGTTGCCGGCGGCGCTCAGGCAGGCGGCGTTGGTGGCGGAGACACCGGGCACGGCTGGCACCGCCACGGCACCGATGCCGTTCGCGGTGTTGTTGTGGAATGGCTGGTCGAACAGGACGGAGCCGGCCGCCGACGCCGGAAGTGGTCCGAACGCGAGCACGCCCGCGATCAGGACGACGACCAGCGCACCGGCACTGGCCGGACGACGCCGGCCCCACAGCGACATGCCCACTCCCAGCTTTCACTCCAGTCCCGATTCGGACTATAACCCCCCAAAACACCCATATTTTCGGTACGCGGAAACAGCCGGACACCGACGACACCTCGACGAAAACGGACCGACCCCCGTCGGCGCCTGCCGAGGGGATCGGTCCGCAGAAAACACGGACGAGGGCGGTCAGCCCTCGATGTCCCGGGGATCGCGGCTGCGGGGATAGGTGTTCTTCTCCCCGATCGTGCCGTCCTGCTTCTTGACCACGTGTTCGACGCCCCGGTCGGCCGCCATCTCGCGGCCCTGGGCCTGCGCGTCGGCCTTCACGTCATGCGTGCTGCTGGCCCGCTCGTTGCCCTCCGGCTTGTTCTTCCACTGCCCGTCCTCGTGGTACGTGTCGACGTCACCCTTAGCCATGGCCAGCTCCTCCCTGCGCGTCCGAACTGTTCCCCGAATCAGTGCCCCGAGACGCGCCGGGCAAACCGCCGTCCTCACGAGACGGCCGGGCAGTTGTTGCTCACCCGCCGCAGAATCTGTTCACGGTCGTCGGTGGTGATCCCCGACGGCTCACCGTCGAAGTAGGTCTCGACCTTCTCCCAGCCGCGCCGCTGCTCGTAGTGCAGGTGCGGGGCACCGGAGTTGCCGGTGCTGCCGAGTTTCCCGATCTGCTCACCCTGGGCGACCTTCTGACCCACAGCGACCAGCGGCGGTTCGAGCAGGTGCAGGTACTGCGTCTCCCACTTGCCGCCGTGATCGATCTTCACCCAGTAACCGCCGCCGCGCCCGCGTGGACCCTCTGGGTTCTCCGGGGTACGACCACCGAGCGACCCGTTGATGCCGGCCACGGTGACCGTTCCGGCATAGGACGCGAGGACCGGACGCCCCCACGCCTCGCCCTCGATCGGGAAGAAGTCGACGTCGTAGTCGTCGTGGCCGGGATAGGTGCTGAGCTGCCAGGTCTCGTCGCAGGCGACCGGCATCTGGAACAGCGGACGCGGACCCGCCGGTCGCAGCATCGGCACCACGACCAACGCGACGCCGAGGACGGCTGCCACCGCGACGAGCGCGAGGAGAACGAGGAGGATGCGGCTTCGCGGGCGGCGGTGGGTGCGGGCTCTGGCGGGGCGGCCGGTCGTCACCGGCCCGAGCATGGCAGACGCCGACAACGTCGCGGCTCCGGGTCGCCCCCAGATGGGTCGCCCCCGAATCGGAGACATTGCAGTCGCATCGTAAACGAGCTACGGTCGAGCGCAATGCAGTCGTATTGCAACGAGAGTGGGCTCCCCGATGCACGTGATCCCGTTGTCCCAGGTGACCACCGAGATGCTCGACCTGGTCGGCGGTAAGGCCGCCGGGCTGGGCGAGCTGATCCGGCGGGGCGAACGGGTTCCCGAGGGCTTCTGCGTCACCACCGAGGCGTACCGGCTCGGCGTGATACCCACCGCCGAGGTCGCCGCCGCCTACGAACGGCTCGGGGCGGGCCCGGTCGCGGTGCGTTCCAGCGCCACAGCTGAGGACCTGCCCGACGCGAGCTTCGCCGGACAGCAGGACACAGTGCTCGACGTGGTCGGCACCACCCAGCTGATCGCCGCCATCGAGAAGTGCTGGGATTCGCTGCACAGCGACCGCGCCACCGCCTACCGCGACGCCCGCCAGATCGACCACCGGCAGGTGCGGATGGCCGTCGTGGTGCAACGCATGATCACGCCCCGGGCGGCCGGGGTGCTGTTCACAGCGAACCCGCTCACCGGACGTCGCGACGAGATGGCTGTGGATGCGGCTCCGGGTGTCGGTACGACAGTGGTGGACGGCGCGGCGACAGTTGACCACTACGTCCTCGACGGTGTCGTCCGGGACGACACCGGATGCCTGACGTCCGCGCACCTGGCCGACCTGCGCGCCACCGGCGAGCGACTCCAGGCCCACTTCGGCTGCCCGCAGGACATCGAGTGGGCGATCGACGCGCACGACGTCCAGTGGCTCCTCCAGTGCCGACCGATCACCAGCCTGTTTCCACAGCCGCCCGCCACCGACAAACCTCTCCCCCGGGTCTACCTCGAGTTCGGTCACGTCCAGGGCATGCGGCAGCCGGTCACCCCGATGGGCATGGCGACCCTGCGGACACAGATCGCCGCCATGCTGGCGTCGCTGGGGGTGCGGGTCGAGATCGTCGACATCGGTGGACGGCTCTACGGTGACCTGACGGACCTGGCTCGGGACCGGTCGTCCCGCAAGCGGCTGGTCAAGCTCCTGGCTGTCGACTTCGGGCCACGCGCCCAGGCGGTGATGCAGCACGTGCTTGCCGATCCCCGCTTCGCCCCGACCAGCGGCGGCGCCCGGCGCGGCGGAGCGCCGACGGCCGCGTCGCTGCGGACGGCCCGGCGGGCGGTGGTGGGGATCCTGCGGTCCCTGGCCCGTCCCGACACCGCGCGGATCCGGATGTTCGAGGCGATCGAGCAGATGAGGACACGATCGGCCGCCCCGGCCGACCTGAGTTCCGCCGCCGACCGGCTGCGCTTCGTACAGGCACGGCACGCCGACGCCGACGACAGCGCCGACGCGATCATGTGGCCGATCGTCGCGGGGATGCTCGCCGCCGCGCTGCCGGCCGCGCTGCTCAAGGGCATCGCCGGCCCGGACGAGATCCACACCGTGCTGGGCGGCATGCCGCACAACGTCACCATCGAGATGGACCTGGCACTGTGGCGGCTCGCCCAGAGCGCGGGCGACCACCGTCAGCTCCTCCTCGACACACCGCCGGCTGAGCTGGCCGCGCGCCACCTGCGCGGAACCCTGCCCGACATCGGCATGACCGCCTTCCTGGACGTCTACGGTCACCGGGGCGTCGCCGAGGTCGACCTCGGCGTACCGCGCTGGGAGGAAGACCCCACTCCGGTCTTCGCTGCGGTCGCGAACTACCTCCGGGTCACCGATCCACAGCAGGGCCCCGACCGACGCTTCCAACGGGCCGCCTCCGCAGCGGAGACAGCTCTGCAGGAGCTGACCCGGCGGGCCCGCCGCCGGCGGCCGGTGCGGGGCACCATCGCCGCCTTCCTGCTGCGCCGGGCACGGTCCCTGGCCGGCCTGCGCGAGGCTGGCAAGTTCGCCGGGCTCTACCCCCTGCGCGAGACGCGCCGTCAACTGCTGCTCGTCGGCGCCGACCTGCGCGACTCCGGGATGCTGGACCAGCCCGACGACATCATGTTCCTGACTCTCGACGAGGTGCACAGCGCCGTACACCAGGGGGTTGATCCGCGTGCGACAGTCACCGCCCGACGGGCCGTGCACCGGCGGGAACTACGGCGCGCGGCGGTGCCCGTGGCGCTGCTCTCCGACGGCACGGATGTCGAGGCCGTCCTGCCGGCGGCGCCCTCCGGCGACGGGACGCTGACCGGCGTGGGCGCGTCGGCGGGCCGGGTGACCGGCCCCGCACGGGTCGTCCACGACCCGCGCACCGCCCACATCGAGCCCGGCGACGTCCTGGTGGCCGCGACCACCGACCCCGGCTGGACGCCGCTGTTCCTCACCGCCGCGGCGCTGGTCACCGAGACCGGCGCGATCATGGCGCACGGCCCGACGGTGGCCCGCGAGTACGGCATCCCCGCCGTCATCTGCGTCCCCGACGTCACCCGGACGATCCGCACGGGGCAGGTCGTCACAGTGGACGGCGCCGCCGGCACCGTCACGCTCCACTGACCGTCGACAGCTACCGAGAAGGACGACCATGAGCGACACGAAGGCCCCGACCAGGGCACGGGTGGGCCCGCTGCTGCGTCGCGCGGCGCGGGCCGAGGCGGCGACGTGGCGCAGCC
This sequence comes from Micromonospora taraxaci, assembly GCF_007830095.1. NCBI lineage: Bacteria > Bacillati > Actinomycetota > Actinomycetes > Micromonosporales > Micromonosporaceae > Micromonospora > Micromonospora taraxaci. Next base: position 5,433,504 of record NZ_VIWZ01000001.1, read on the forward strand.
TGTACGTGTGGGCGCGACGCCGCCCGCTGCCGCTGGCTCCCGGCGACGAGCCGTTCGGCTACCTCGGCGTGGTCAAGCCGATCCTGGGCATCTTCATCGGCCTGTCGGCAGTGGAGATCCCAATCTTCGATGTCGTCGTCACCCACGTGGTGCCCTGGCGGCCCGCCCGTTGGATCGTGCTCGGCCTCGGCGTCTGGGGTCTGCTCTGGATGATCGGCCTGTACGCCAGCATGACCATCCACCCCCACGTCGTGGGCGACCGGGGCCTGCGGGTACGGCTCAGCTCCGGCATCGACGTCTTCGTCCCGTGGACGGACGTCGAGGCGCTGCGCAAGCGTTACCGCTCGCTGCCGTCGAGCAGGTCGGTGCAGGTCGAGCAGGAGGGCGACCGGCGGGTGGTGTCCATCTCGGTCGGCAGCCAGACGAGCATCGACGTCCTGCTGCGCCGGCCGATGACCTTCGACCTGCCGAAGGGCGGATCCGTGCCGACGAACGAGCTGCGACTGTACGCCGACGACCCCGACGGCCTCCTGCGCAGCGCCCGGGGCACCCCCACGAGCAACACCGTCAGCCGGTAACCACCGCCGCTGGCGGGGTGTCCGGGTCACCCACTGTGAAACGATCGAGGCCATGCCCAAGAAGGTCGATCACCAGGAGCGACGCACCCTCATCGCGGACGCGTTGATGCGGGTCGCCGCGGACCAAGGGCTGGAGGCCGTCAGCCTCCGACACGTGGCCGCCGCGGCCGGCGTGTCCGCCGGGATGGTCCAGCACTACTTCCGGACCAAGGACGAGATGATGGCGTTCGCGTTGAGCGTCGTACGCGAGCGCAGCCAGGTCCGGGTCACCGACGCGGTGGCCCGGCTGGGCGAGAACCCGCCGCCTCGGCTGCTGCTGCGGACCCTGCTCGCCGCCCTGCTGCCCCTCGACGAGCACACCCGCGACGACGGGCGGGTGGCGCTCGCGTTCCTCGCGTACACCGCGGTGCGACCGGCCGCCGCGACCGGCCTCCGTGAGGGCACCCGGCAGCTCACCGAGTTCGTCGCCGGCGTCCTGCCCGCCGGCCGGGGCGACGCCGCCGCGGCCGGCCTGCTGGCGCTGATGGAAGGGCTGGGTGTCTACCTGCTCGGCGGGCAGTACACCGCCGAGCAGGCGCTGGGCGCGCTCGACGCCCACCTGGACCTGCTCTTCGGCTCGTCGCCCGCCTGAGCGGTCATGGGAGTACCGCGCCTCAGCAGCGCGGCACGTTCGGGATGTACCCGTCGTAGCCGGTGAGCACGTACGCGTCGGAGACGTAGCGGTTGGTGCCGATCCGGTTCCAGACTGCCGTCGTGCCGTACGGGCCGGTCACAGTGCTGCCGACGGCCTGACAGTAGACGGCGACGGCAGCACCGCCGGCGACGGATCCGACGACCGGATAGTTGGCTCCGGGGCCGGAACGGACGTTCAGGGTGCTCGCGCTGGTGCTCACCGTGCCGGACCCGACTCCGGTGATCCCGTTCACCAACTGCAGGTAGTAGGTCCAGTTCCAGTTCGGGCCCGGGTCGGTGTGGGTCGCGCCGGGCACCTCGTTGTGCCCGATGATGTGCGCCCGGTCCTTCGGGATGCCGTACTTCGTGGCGAGGCTGCGGGTGAGCGCGGCGGAGGCACGGTACATCGCGTCGGTGAGCCAGGCGGCGTTGTCGACGAACCCCTCGTGCTCGATGCCGATCGACTGGGTGTTGTACGTCCAGTTGCCGGCGTGCCAGGCGATGTCCTTCTCCCGCACCGACTGGGTGACAGCCCCGTCGGAGGACCGGAACGTGTAGTGCGCGCTGGCCTGGGCGGCCGGATTCTGGAACCAGCCGACGGTGCCGGAGTACGAGCCCTGCGCGGTGTGGATGACGATGCGGTTCACCTGGTGACTGCCCGGTCGACTGGCCACCGTGTAGTTGCTGGTGCTGGCCGGTGCCCAGGCGGCCGGCCCGTAGTCCGTGCTGAGGGTGCCGACCCCGCCGGGCACTACGACGCGCTCCAGGCCGCCGGCCGCGCTCGGTGCGCCGCCGTTCATGTCCAGGCGCGACTCGGCGTACCCGAGTGCCACCAGCAGGTCCCGCGGTACGTCGTACCGTGCGGCGGCGGTGTCGAACGCGGTGGCCAGCGGGGCGGCCGACGCTGTTGTCCCGACGGGGTCGGCGATGGCTGGTGACGCGCCCACGACGACTCCGGTCAGGGCGGTGGTCAGGGTGAGCAGGGCTCGAACGGACATCAGCGCTCCTTGCGGTGACTGAGGTCGGCGGCCCGTGGAGACCGCCGACCTCGGGGGCGGGCTCGTCAACACCAGCCGTTGACCGGACCGTTCACACCTGTCGACAGGTAGGCGTCGGACACCCAACTGCCGTCGCTCAACCGGTTCCAGAGCGCCGTGGTGCCATACCGCCCGGTGTGGGAGGTGCCGTTGGCGGAGCAGGAGATGGTGACAGTGGCGCCGTCGGCCACCGAGCCGAGCGAGCCGTAGCCGGTCCCCGGCCCTGCACGGCGGGTGAGCGTCCCGCCGCCGTTGGCGTCGACGACCCCCTGGTTGAAGCCGAGCGCGCCGTAGTTGTAAATACCCGCACCGGCACCGGCCCAGGCCGAACCGTGCCGCGCCCCGCCCTGGTAGGCGGCGGCGCCGTTGGCCAGCACCCACTTGCCGATGTCGTGCCCGGCGATCGGCACGTACGCGCTGTTCTGCCGCAGCCCGAAGTGGACGTGCCGGCCGTAGGCGGCTCCGCCGCAGGTGACGTCGGTGCCGGTGTTGCCCAGCACGGCACCTTGGCCGACGCTGGCACCGTTGACGGAGATGCTGTTCCAGAGGTGGTAGTAGTCGGTCGAGTAGCCCCGGTCGTGGATGACCCGGATCCACCCCTGGCACATCGTGTACGCGGCTCCGGCCCGGGCGGCGCGAACCACCTGGTCACCACCGGCCAGGTCCACCGAGCTGTACGGCGACTCGCTTCCACCCCAGCCGTGTGGGCCGCTGGTGAGCGTCCACGTCTGGCCCACACCGAAGGGCAGTGCCATGCCGGTCCGGTAGTCCCCGCCCGCGTACATCGGGGTGGGGGTGGTGGTGAGCACGTCCCTCTCCTGGCTGGTCGTCAGGGGCGACTCGGAGGCCAGTGCGCCGAAGGCGGCCTCGCCGTCGAAGGCGATTCGCCAGCCGGCGGGCTCGGATCGGGCGATGAAGATCGAGCCGGTCGGGTGGGCGCCCTCCTGGCGGGGTGCGAGCGCGACGGCGGTGCCGAACGCCCACCGGCCGCTGGTGCGGCTGACGGTGACCCGGGTCTCCGGTCGCGCGGCGCTGGACATCTGGACGGTGCCGAGCAGCTTGGCGGTCACCGCGTCGGTGAGCGCCGGGGTGACGGCTGCGGAGGCGGCGCTGGGCGCGGCCCCGATCAGGCCCGTGACCATCAGCAGGACTGCGGCTGTGCCGCCGGCCAGTCGTCGACCGTGTCTCATCGCGCCCTCCCAATAAAGAGACGAACGTAAATGTTGACGCCGATTGTTGTGTAGCAAATCATCGAAGTCAACGCGGCTGTCGAAGGTTTTCTACAGACCCCGATTTCGCGCATCGTCCGCCGGGCAGGGTGACCGACCGGCGAGGATGAGCCGATGAGCCGCGCCCTTCGGTCCCGGCCGGTGCCGGTCGAGGAGGCGCACCGGGCCACGACCTTCGAGATCTTCTTCGACCTGGTCCTGGTGTTCGCGCTGACCCGGCTGATCGGTTTCATGGCGGAGTCGCTGGGGCCGCTCACCCTGTACCAGGGGCTGCTGCTCCTGCTCTGGTTCTGGTACGCGTGGAGTTGCTACGCGTGGCTCGGCAACCAGGTACGCGCGGACACCGGGCTCGTGCTGGCCGGGATGCTCGCGGCGATGGCCGCCATCTTCGTGGCCGCGCTGGTGATCCCGGAGGCCTGGCAGCGCCACGACGGCACGTTGAGCCCACCGCTCACCCTGGCCATCGCCTACCTCGTGGTCCGCGGCCTGCACCTCACCCTGATGTTCTACGCCTCATCCGGCAACCCGCAGTACCGCCGGCAGGCCTGGCGCTTCGCCGTGACGACCACCCTCGCCTGGATCCCGCTGCTGCTGGGAGCCGTCCTCGGTGGGACCGCGCAGACCGTGCTGTGGACCGTCGCGTTCCTCGTCGACTACGGCGGCGGCCGGATCGCCACCGCCGCCAGCTTCGGCGAGGTCCGCAGCGGGTCACACTTCGCCGAACGTCACGGCCTGGTGCTGATCATCGTGCTCGGTGAGTCCCTGCTGTCGGCCGGCGCGGGCGTGGGTTCCGTCGTGATCGGTTGGCCGGTGCTGCTGGCCTCGGTGCTCAGCTTCGCCGCGACCGTGTGCCTGTGGTGGCTCTACTTCGTGGGCGGCGCACCGGCCGCCGCCGAGGCGCTGACGGCGGCCTCACCGCGCTCCCGACGCCGCCAACAGCTGGCGTCGGACGCGTACACGTTGGCGCACCTGCCGATGGTCGCCGGGGTCGTCTCCTTCGCCCTGGGCATCCACCTGTGTCTCGACGGTCTGGCCGACGAGGCACGACCAGGCGACGACAACGCCGTTTCGATGGGTTGGGCCCCGGCGACAGTGCTCTACGGCGGGGTAGCGCTCTATCTTGTCGGCCGTTTCCTGTTCCTCCGGCTGACAGTGCGTACGCCGCCGAGTCAACTCGTCGCGGTCATCGTGCTGCTCCTGCTGGTGCCCGTGGCCCGGGTCCTCCCCGCGTTGGCCGCCCTGGGGCTGCTCGCGGCTCTGCTCACCACGATCGTCAGCTACGAGAGGCTGGCGGGACGGGCACGGACCGGCTGACGACGAGGCAAGCCCGTGCAGCGCGGGCCGCCTCGACGAGGATTGTGCGATTCCGTCGGGCGTGGCACTCTGCGGACGCGGTACGGGGAGGGCGGGTGCAGATGTTGACCATCCACGACATGTCTGTCGGCTACGGCGAGGATCGAACAGTTCTCCGGGACGTGTCGGTGACGGTCCGCCCCGGCCGGATCCTGGCGCTGACCGGTTCGTCCGGTGCCGGCAAGAGCACCCTGCTCAACGCGATGGCCGGGCTGCTGCGCCCACGCGACGGAGTGGTGCGCGTCGACGGGCAGCCGCTGCGCGATCGCGACCACGCGGTCGAGCACCGGATCGTCCTCGTCCCGCAGGACAACGGTCTGGCCCCGATCCTCACCGCCGCCGAGAACCTTCAGGTGGCGCTCGTGGCCGACGGCGTGACGCCACCCGAGGCCCGTCGGCAGACCACCGCGATGCTGGATCTGCTGGGCCTCGCCGGCCAGGCCGACCAACTCGTCGAAGAGCTGTCCGGTGGCCAACAGCAGCGGACCGCGGTCGCCCGCGGCCTGGCCCTGCGCGGAGGCGTGTTGCTCGCCGACGAGGTGACCAGCGAGCTGGACGCGGGCAACCGGCAACGCGTTCTGGACCTGTTGCACGACGAGGCGCGGCGGGGCGCGGCCGTCGTGTTCGCCACCCACGACCCGGAGGTGGCCGCCGCCTGCGAAGCGGAGCTGCACCTCGTCGAGGGTCGGGCGGAGGTCCTGCGCGACTGAGGAGCCCCGACAACCGACAGGGCTCGGTGCGTTCGCACGGGACGGCGGGCCGTCGGCCCGGCCGATACCCTCGGCACCAATGCTGACCGTCATCTGGGGCGCGATCGCGGCCCGCCGGGTGCAGGCCCTGGCGGTGCTCCTGCTCACTGTGCTCGCGAGCGCGGCCGCCGCGGCCGCGCCGAGCTATGTCGCCGCCGCCGGCCAGGCCCTGGCCCGCTACGAGGCGTCCAGGGCAACGCCGAACGAGCTTCGGCTGCGACTCGCCGAACCCGTCGAATATCCGGGGATGCCCGGCGACCCCGCGCGGACCCCGTTCGCCGACAAGGTGAGGCAGCTGACGCCAGCCGGGTTCGAGGTCGTCCTGGGTGCGCAGAGCAGCGGCGTCGCCGCCGGCCGTTCCGGAAGGGTGACCTCGAGCCTGGTCTTCCGCGCGGGGGTCTGCGAGCGGGTCACCCTGTCCGGCGCCTGCCCCCGGGCCACTCCACGGGGGCAGGCCCCCGAGGTCATGGTCAGCACCCAGACCGCCGCGCGTCTCGGTGTCGCCGTCGGCGACCAGTTCACCTTCGGCGTGGTGCCGGTGCGGGTAGCCGGCGTCTACCAACCACTGGACGTGACAGATCCGTTCTGGCTGGGCGCGGAATACATTCGGCCCGCCGCGGCGGGCCCGTCCAGCACTCCGGCCGTGGGGAGCGCGGAGGACGCCATCTTCACCGCCGAGGCCGCGCCCCTGACCGACGACGATGCGATCCTGCATCGCTCGATTGCCGACCTCTACGTCACCGAGCACCTGCTCGACACCCGTTCCGCTTCGGACCTGCGGACCGCTGTCGCGGTGGTGACGCGGGACGGGAGCAGCGCGGGCCTCGGGGGCGGCAGCAGCCTGTCCCTTCTACTCGACCGAGTGGCCCTGCAACGTGGGCAGTTGGCCGACGGCGTGACGCTGGGCGCCGGGCTGCTCGTCCTGCTCTGCTGGCTGGTCCTGTTCGTCGCGGTCAGTTCGGCGGCGGATCAGCGCCGACCGGAGCAGGGCCTGCTCCTGCTTCGCGGGGTGCAGCGCCGACGGCTGTGGGCGCTGGCGATCGGCGAGCACGCCGTACCCGTGTTGATCGCGATCCCCCTCGGCTGCCTGGGCGGCGTCGCCGCCGCCACACTGCTCGCCGCGCACACCCTTCCGGCCCGGGCCGACGTCGCAGTGGACGCCACCGTGATCGGCTTCGCCGCCGTCGGCGCGGTCGGCGCGCTCGCCGCGGTGCTGCTTGCCCAGCTTCGGATGTTGTCCGGTTCGGTCGTCGACCTGCTGCGTCGGGTTCCCGCACGGACCCGCGGCTGGCGGGCGACCATCGGTGACGTCGTCGCGGTGTCCGTCGCCGTGGCCGCCGTGGTGCAGTTACGCTCCGGCGGATCGCCCACCGGACTGGCCCTGGTGGCACCGGTCGCCGGGGCGCTTGCCGCAGGTGTGCTGCTGGCCCGGGTCGCGATGATCATCGGCGCGGCGGCGGGCGCGGCGCTCCTGGCGCGCGGGCGGACAGCCACCGGTCTCGCCCTGGTGCAGGTGGCCCGACAACCCCGCTTCCGGCCCCTGATCGCGCTTCTCACAGTGGTCGTCGCGATGCTCGCCTTCACCGCCGCGACGAGCGAGGTCGCCTCGGCCGCCTACACCGACCGGGCAGTTGTCGAGGTCGGCGCGCCGCGCGTGGTCCAGGTCGACGCGACGTCCCGTTCGCACCTGTTGAAGGCCGTGCGGACGGCCGATCCCGAGGGTCGCTTCGCGATGGCCGCAGTGGTGACGAGCGTGTCCTCCGCGGCCGGCACACCGCTACTCGCTGTGGACTCCGACCGGCTGGCGACGGTGGCAGCGCCGCATCCGTCCTACGGCGTGTCCCTGACGGACGTCGCACGGAAGATCCACCCGGCCGCGCCCGGGGAGCCGGTGTACTTCCGGGGGCAACTGCTCGACATGGTCCTCTCCGCCAGCTTCGACGCCGAGGCCTTCGCCGGTAACAAGGTTCGCCTCGCGGTCACTGTGGCCAGCGCCAACGGCACCCGGGTGGTCGCCTCCCTCAAGGACGTCGAGCCCGTCCGCCAGGCTTACCCATTCCAGGTGCCCGAGTGCGCGCAGGAATGCCGTCTGATCAAGATCGAGATCGTCGCTCCAGTGGTCTCCCGCCAACTGGAGGTCCACTTCGAGGAGTTACGCAGCAGCGACGAGGACGGCGGACGCGAGATGGTGGTGCTGACCGGCGCGCAGTTCGCCGACCTGACGCGGTGGCGGCTGTCTGACACGAGCACCACCCGCGCGAGCGCGACGACCACGGCGATGGTCCTCACCGTGGACGAGAACCGGCGGGCGACACCGGCCGGCATCAGTGTCGTCGACGCGCCGTTTCCGCTGCCGGGCTACCTGACCGGATCGACGGGGACCCCGCTCGGCGGGGCCCACCCGTACGACGGCGTCGACGGCACACCGACCACGGCATCCGTCCAGGGCCTGGCCGATCGGCTGCCGCGACTTGGTGGCACCGGTCTGGTCGTCGACCTGGAGTACGCGGATCGCCTCGCCGTCGCCAGCCAGAACGGCAGTGAGGAGGTCTGGTTGACGTCGTCGGCACCCGCCGACGTCCTCGACCGGCTTCGCGCCCAGGGTCTGGTCATCACAGCCGATCGGACGACCGCCGCCGTACGACAGGAATTCGACCGGCAGGGTGCCGCGCTGGCCCTGCGCTTCAACCTGTTCGCCGCGCTGGCCGGGGTGCTGATCGGGGCGGCCGGCCTGGTCGCGATGGCGGCGGCCGAGCAGCGTACCCGGGTGGCCATGTTGGTGGCGCTGCGCCGGCAGGGGCTGCCGCCACGAGCGGTGCGGGGCGGTTACGGGTGGCCGGTCGCCGTCGCCGCAGTGTCGGGCGGTCTCGTCACAGTGATGATCTGGCTGCTCACCCGGGGTGGGCAGCGCCTGTTCAGTGACGGCCGCTCGCCGGTTCCGTTGCCCGACTGGCCGGACGTCGGCCGGCTGCTGTTGTTCACGGTGCCGACCATCACGCTGTTCGCCCTCACCGCGCTCGTGCTCGGTCGGGTCGTCGCCGCCTCGGTGCGCCGCCGGAGCAGCCGATGACCATCGAGCCGCAGGAGCCGCCGACCGCCGTGCGGCCGGCCGGGGGCGTGGCCGTCACCTGCCACCGGCTCATCCACATCTACCCCACCGGCACCGGTGACGTCGTCGCGCTCTCCGGTGTGGACCTGCGGATCGCACCGGGCGAAATGCTGGCGCTGGTGGGGCCGTCCGGCTCGGGAAAGTCCACTCTGGTGGCGATCCTCGGCGGGCTCATGCAACCGTCCGCCGGGCGCGTGCACGTGGGCGACCACGAGCTGTCCCGGCTCTCGGCCAAGGGCTTGGCGGCCCTTCGCGGGGCCACGGTCGGCACGGTGCTCCAGGGCGCCGAACGCAACCTGCTGCCGTACGTGTCGCTGGCGCGCAACGTCTGGTTGGCGCAGCGACCTGCGGCACGCATCGCCGGACGCCGGCTCGATCCGCCGGAGGCGATCCTGGACCTCGTCGGTCTCGGCGGCGCCAGCGCGCGGCGGGTGGGCGACCTGACTCCGGGGCAGCGTCAGCGGGCAGCTCTGGCGCAGGGGCTCGCGGCCGGGCCCGGGCTGCTCCTGGTCGACGAGCCGACCAGCCAGCTCGACGCGTCCGGTCGCGACGAGGTGCTCGCGGCGCTGGCCACCGTCAACGCGGAGCGCGGCACCACAGTGGTCGTGGTGACCCATGACGGCGAGGTGGGTGCCCGGTTGGGCCGCGCCGTCACGATCCGGGACGGTCGCGTCGGGGCCGAGGGGCGGGACGGGCGGGACTTCGCCGTGGTGGCCGGCGACGGCACGATCCAGTTGCCACCCGAGACGCTGGCCGGCTTCCCGGCCGGAACGCTCTTCGAGGTCGACCACACCGACCAGTTGGTGACTCTGCGCGCCGTGGCCACCCCGTCGTCCGGCGGCGCGGACGACGGGGTGGCGAGAGTCGGCGACGAGCCCGACCACGCAGGCTGAACGGGCCCGGCCGGCTCAGTGGGTCGGGGTGCCCCGCGCCTTGAGTCGGCGCAGTTCGTCGGCGGACATCAGCCAGGTGGAGTTCGTCGTACCGAGGCCGAGGAGCACCTGGTCGAAGGTGTTCCCGTCGTTGTCGTCGGTGTAGCAGACGCTCACCTCTCCCCACGGGGACGCGGCGAGCGCGACGTGTTCCTGGCGCCCGGTCGTGGTCTGGCTCAGTGCCTGGGCGGCCAGCCGGCCGTCGACAGTGCCGTCGGGATTGAGGCCCCGGGCCCAGACGTCCGGGTTGGCGCCCGACACGGTCCAGCCCACCACGGCGTTGTCCTGGTCGTCGATGCCCACGCTGGGCACGATGGCGCCGGTACCTGTGGAGACCTCGACCTCCCCGTGCCGGGCCGAACCGGCCGCGGTGAACGACCGGGCCCAGACACCCCGGGTGCCGGTGTGGTCGGATTCCCAGCCGACGGTGAAGTCACCGGCGAAGTTCGCCGCGACCGAGGCACGTTGCTGCTGGCCGCCGCTCTGCGCGTTGGCAGTCCGCCGGGACAGCACCACCGCGCCGTTGGACCGGGCCAGGCGGGTCAGCCCGATGTTGTACGACCCGTTCGCGTCGGCGTCCTCGTCCCAGACCACGAGTGCCTCCCCGGACGCCGACACCGTCACGTCGGGGCGGTGGTGCGTTCCGGTCGTCTGTGAGGCCGTCACCTCGTACCCCTTGGTGGTGGGCGCGGTGAAACCGGCGGCCTTGACGGTGGCGGGTGCGGTTCCCTGCACGTCCTCCCAGGCGACGGTGAAGCCGATGGCGGCGGTGGTGGGCGAGCCGTCCGGGTCGACGCCGACCTTCGGCCAGATCTGCTGCCCGGCGTCGGAGGCGTTGGCCTGACCCGAGCCGAGCACCGCCCCGGTCGGCGAGACCACGCGGTACTGGATGTTGTAGACGCCGTTGCCGTCGCCGTCGGCGGCCCAGACCACCACGGCGTTGCCCTTGTCGTCGAGCCCGACGTCCGGGCTGATGTGCCGCCAGGCGGCCCCGCTGGTGCCGCCGTTGGAGAGCTTCAGCTCGTAGCCGGGGGTGCCGTCGCGGAACAGTCGCAGGTAGATCTCGCTGTGGGTGTCGTCCTCGGGCGCGCTGCTGTCCCGGTCGTCCTCCCACACCACAGCGACCTGACCGTTGCGGTTCATGGCGATGGAGGGCAGGTCCTGGTCGCCGGTGGCGACGCTGTTCGCGGTGGTCCAGGTGACCGCCTCGGCGGTCATGGCGGTCGGGGCCGGTGCCAGGTTCGGGACCAGCAGGGATGCGGTGAGCAGTGCGGTGATCGCGGTCATGGTGGCTCTCCCTTACCCGGCCTGGAGGCCGGGCTGGCCGTCGAGGATCACGAACGAACGCACCGTGGACGCCGCCGCGCCGTGCTCGGTCACCGTGTTCAGCGCGCGGAAGTCCGCGCGGACCTGGCTGCGACTGATCGTGGTACGCACGTAGCCTCGCCGGTCCGAGTGGAACTTCAGGTGCGGGTTGGTCGCCGCGTTCGGGATGGTGGTGCTGCCGGTGCCGTTGCCGGCGGAGGTGATCGAGGTACAGACCAGTTCGGTGCCGATGGTCGCGGACGACGGGTTGGCGTAGTCGGCCTTGAGCTCGTTCGCCCACGACTTGTGGACGTCGCCGGTGAGCACCAGCGGGTTGCGTACCCCGCGCTGCTGCCAGCCGGTCTGGATGCGGCTGCGGGAGGCGCGGTAGCCGTCCCAGGCGTCCATGCTGGCCGCCCCTGCGGCGTCGAACTGACGGGCGAAGAAGACCTGCTGGCCGAGGATGTCCCAGGTGCCGTAGTGCTGGGCCAACCCGTCGAGCAGCCACGCCTCCTGGGTAGCCCCGGTCAGCGACCGGGAGGTCAGGTCCGCGTCGGCGCACACCTTCCAGCCGTCGCCGCACGCCTGGTCGTCGCGGAACTGCCGGGTGTCGAGCATGTGGAAGGTGGCGAGCTGTCCCCACCGGACGCGTCGGTACAGCGGGATGCTGTTGCCGCTCGAAGCGGAGGCCGGTCGCAGCGGCATGTTCTCGTAGTACGCCCGGTACGCGGCGGTCCGCCGTGCGGTCCACTGCGCGGCGGTCAGCGTGGGGCTGCTGTCGTTGCGGACCATGTTGGCGTAGTTGTTCTCCACCTCGTGGTCGTCCGGCACCACCAGCCAGGGTGCCGCCGCGTGCGCTGCCTGCAGGTCCGGGTCGGACTTGTAGAGCGCGTACCGGCGGCGGTAGTCGGCCAGCGACACGATCTCGGCGCCGACGTGCTGCCGCACCGCCGAGGTGTTGACACCTCCCTCGTAGATGTAGTCCCCGAGGTGCAGGATCAGCCCGGGGTTGTCCTCGGCCATCCGCCGGTACGCGGTGTAGTAGCCGGCCTCGTAGTGCGCGCACGACGCGAACGCCATCACCAGGTCGCGGCCGAAGGAGCTGGGCGCCGGGGCGGTCCGGGTCCGCCCGACCGGCGAGATCTGGCCCTGGGCCCGGAACCGGTAGTAGTAGTCGGAGTCGGCGGCGAGCCCTCCCGCGATCGCGTGCACCGAGTGCGCGTCGGCGTAGCGGGCGACCACCGAGCCGGAGGCGACCAGCGAGGTGAACCGGTCGGTAGTGGACACCTGCCACTCGACTGTCACGTCGGCGTTGGCCATGCCGCCCTGCCCGTCGGCGTTGAGCGGCGACGGTGCCAGCCGGGTCCAGAGGACCACGCTGTCGGGCGCCGGGTCACCGGACGCCACACCGAGCTTGAAGGGGTACGGCACCGCGGCGCGGGCACCCTGACGGGGTGTCACCGCCACTCCGGCGGCGGCGAGTCCACTGAGGACGAAGATGCGACGGCTGAGCCTTGTCATGGTCAGCAGCCTCGAGAACGTCGATGAACGGCGATGGGTGCGGCGCGGAATCCCACATGACGGAATGCTGTCCGCGCCAAGGCGGTCAGGTGTCCTGACCGCCCGACGAGGCCGGACCGTCAGGTCAGCGGGGACGGCGACTCGGCGCCGGGGATCACCAGCTTCGGCGCGCCGGACCCGTCCGCCGGGACGCTCCACACGTCCGGCCGACCGTCGTCCTGCCGCAGCGTGTAGGCCAGCGTGCCGCCGTCCAGCCAGGCGGCCTGGTCGTCGACGCTCGTCGTCTCGGCTGTCGCGGTGACCCGCATGGTCGCCAGGTCGAGGACCGAGAGCCGCCAGCCCTTCACCGGATCGGCGTCGACGGCCTCCTTGAACGCGAGCCGGGTGCCGTCCGGTGACAGCGAGGGGCACTCGACGTTCTCCTTCATCGTCTCGACAGTGCGGGCGGCGACGTCACCCCGGACGAGGTACCTCTTGCCCCCGGTCGACATGGTCGCGTAGAAGCGGTTGTCGTCGGCGGTGAAGGTGACACCCCAGTAGTTGACGTCCGGGTGGCGGTAGCGCCGGCCGTCCTTCGTGATCGCGAACTCCTCCAGCGAGGCGACAGTGGCACCACTGCGGGTGTCGAGGATTCCGGTGCGGGTGGAGAAGCCGCTGGAGGTGTAGGAGTCGCCGCCGACGAACGTCGTCCAGGAGACCATCCGTCCGCTGGCCGAGACCCGGGCCCGGTTCGGCAGACCCGGCACGCTGATCGTCCGGGTCTCGCGCAACGCGGCGTCGAGCACGACCATCTGGTACGACCACGCGGTCTCCGGCTTCAGGCAGACGCCGGTGCCGGCGGCGGCGTACACCCGGAGGCATTCCAGACCGGCGACGGTACGCGGCCCGCTGGGGTCGGCCGCGGCGACGGTCGAGACGTGCCGGTCGGTGATCGCCAGCAGGCGCGGGCCGGATGTCAGGGTGACCGCCTGGTCGCCGGTGGCGGGAGGCGGCGTCGGTGCGGTTTCCGCCGCCGTGGCCACGTAGCCGGCCGCCACACCGCCCAGCAGCACTGCCGAGGCGATCACCACGCCGAGTTTCGCCCGGGTCGACATCGCGGTCATCGGGGCACCTTCCGAGTGGTCAGGCGGGACGGGGAGATCAGCAGAAGCAGCGTGAGGACCAGGACCCCGGCGACGGCTGCGGCCGCCGCGCGAATCGCGGTGTCCGGCCCGAACGCCTGCCAGGCGAGACCGAACAGGACCGAGGAGACGAGGTACGCCAGGGCCTGCCCGGTCTGCACGAGAGCGATCCCGGTGGTCCGCAGCCGCGCTGGCAGGACCGGCCCGGCGAGCGCGATGAGCACGCCGTCGGTGGCCGCGTAGAACGCGCCGTAGAGCGTCAGCGTCAGCACGATCAGCGGCCAACCGTCGACCGGGCCGGCCAGCAGCAGGTACGTGGCGCCGAGGGCGGTGTAGCCGCCGATCACCACGGGCAGTCGGCCGATCCGGTCGGCGAGGACACCGAGCGGGGCGGCGAGCAGCAGGTAGGCCAGGCTGGTGCCCACCGCGAGCAACGGGAACCAGCGCAGGCCGAGGTCCTCCCGACGCTGCAATAGCAGGTAGACGAACCCGTCGCCGATGGTGGCCAGCCCGAGCATCGCCGCGGCCAGCACGAGTCGACGGGCCGGTCCGCCACGGAACAGCCCGAGAGCCTCCCGGACGGAGACCTTCACCTCGCCCTTCACCGCGCCCGGTGGCCGCTCCCGGACGAAGAGCACGAGGACGACCACCGCCAGGGCGGCGACGCAGAAGCTGGTGACGAACACCGCGTCGTACGACTGCCCGACGACCAGCAGAACCGCGAACGCGGCGAGCGGCCCGAGGAACGCTCCGAAGCTGTCCATCGCCCGGTGCACCCCGAACGCCCGACCCAACGCCTCGGGTGGGGTGGAGAGCGTGATCAGGGCGTCGCGCGGGGCGCTGCGGACACCCTTGCCGAGCCGGTCGACGGCGATCACGGCGCCGATCGCCGGTATCGACCGGCCGGCGAGCAGAAGCCCGAGCTTCGCGACCGCCGAGAGGGTGTACCCGAGGCCCGCGATCAGCTTGCGCCGTTGGAACCGGTCGGCGGCGTAGCCACCGACGACCCGCAGCAGCGCTGTCGCGCCAGTGTGGACGCCGTCGAGCACGCCGAACGCCACCGGGCTAAGTTGCAGGCCCAGCACCAGATAGAGCGGGAGGACGGCGGCCACCATCTCGGCCGAGACGTCGGTGATCAGACTGACCGTGCCGAGCGCTACGACGTTGCCGCTGACCATCGCCAACCGCCGGCGCCGCGGCCCCGATTCCGGTGACCCCGATTCCGGTCGGTCGGCGACCGGTCGGGAGACGGTCGTCAGGTACACGAGCATCTCCTCAGGTCGGAAGCTGACGGTCAGCCATCGTGGCGACTGAGCGGAGAGGCGGCAAGGGTCCGTCGGGGACAGCCAGACGTGCGTCGGGTGAACATACGACAAACATCGAGATGTTTCACTGCCTGAGCGTACTGTTCATACGACCGTGGCCCTTCGGACCGTCGACTCTCCTACATTCCTTGCGCTCTTCCCACGATGTGAAGGAGTCCTGGATGGACATTCGATTCCCCCGTCCGTCGGTGACGCTGGGGGTGGTCACGGTGGTCCTCGCCGCGACCGCCGCCGTCGTCGTGACCGGCGCTGGCTCGGCGTCGGCGGCGAGCGTGACGTTCACGCCGGTCGCCGACACCTACGTCCAGAGCGACACGGCCTCCACCAACTACGGCACGTCCACGCAGATCGTGGTCGACAACTCCCCCGTACGGCGTTCGTTCCTGCGCTTCACGGTGAGCGGCGTCAGCGGCACGGTGACCAGCGCCAAGCTGCGGCTGCGCACGATCAGCGGCAACAGCGGCAGCGACGCCGGCGGCACGTTCCGCCGGATGTCCAACACGACCTGGTCGGAGACCGGCACCACCTGGAACAACCAGCCGACCATCGACGGCGCCACGCTCGGCACGGTCGGCGCGGTCAGCGGCAACACCTGGTACGAGGTCGACGTCACGGCTGCGGTGACCGGCAACGGCACGTACAGCTTCGGTGCGACCTCCACCAGCGGTGACGGCGCGTACTACGACACCCGCGAGAGCGGCGCGGACGCCCCGCAACTGGTGGTCACCACCGGGACCACGACCCCTCCGTCCGGCGACCCGGTGTTCGTCGGCGCTGGTGACATCGCCGACTCCGGTTCCGGCGACAGCGCCACTGCCGCGTTGCTCGACACCATCTCCGGCACGGTCTTCACCACCGGCGACAACGTGTACGACAGCGGCACCGCATCGCAGTTCAGCAACTACTACGAGCCCACCTGGGGGCGGCACAAGAGCCGCACCCGCCCGTCGCCGGGCAACCACGACTACAACACGTCGGGCGCGACCGGCTACTACAACTACTTCGGTACGTCCGCCGGCCCGAGCGGCCGCGGCTACTACTCGTTCGACCTCGGCAACTGGCACATCGTGTCGCTGAACTCGAACATCAGCATGTCGGCGGGCTCGACGCAGGAGCAGTGGCTGCGTGCCGACCTGGCCGCCACCAGCAAACCGTGCACATTGGCGTACTGGCACCACCCGCTGTTCACGTCCAGCTCCAACCACGCGCCGTCGACGTCGACGCGCCCGCTGTACCAGGCGCTCTACGACTACAACGCCGACGTCGTGGTGTGGGGCCACAACCACGTGTACGAGCGGTTCGCGCCGATGAACCCCTCCGGCGGCGCCGACGCCAGTCGGGGTCTGCGCAGCTTCGTCGCCGGCATGGGTGGCGCGAGCCACTACGGCTTCGGCACCATCCAGCCCAACAGCGAGGCCCGCAACAGCTCGGCGTGGGGCGTTCTGAAGTTCACCCTGCACTCCGGCAGCTACGACTGGCAGTTCGTGCCGGTGGCCGGGCAGACCTACAGCGACAGCGGCACCGGCAACTGCCACTGACCGCGCGATCCCGCTGCACCGTTCGCGGTGCAGCGGGATCCCCTCCCACCCGTCCCGCCCGCTCCCTCCCCCACGACCCAAGCCCACCCTGGACGCCGTACCCCACGCCCGCACCCCACGCCCGCGCTCCACGCGCACGCCCGCGGCCCCGGCTCCGGCTCTCGGGCCGGGCCCCGCGGCCCTGCGGCGCTGTGACCACAGGGCCCCGTGACCCCGTGACCCTGCGGCCCACGACGTGCCCTCGGGCCGCATGACCTCGAGCCCTTGCGCGGGAGTCCGGCGAGCGCCCCACACCGGGGTAGCGGTGGGCGGTGATGACTTGCGCGGCTCGCTGTAGACCTGCCCCACATGTGGGGCGGCTGCGGTTCAACTGGCGGTCGCTCCGGAAAGGGATATACCAGGCAGCCAATCGAAATGGCCCCCTCGATCACGGTCATCCGCGCCACTCAGGGCGAAACGGTGGGCCCGTACACGGATACCCGGACGGCGGGTCGGCCGCGACGGCCGCGCGGCGGGTCGGCCCGACTGCCGCGCGGTAGGTCACCCCGGACGGACCACGGCAGGCCAGCCCCGGACGCACGCACGACGGGCCAGCCCCGGACAAACGCGCGACGGGCCAGCCCCGGACCACCGCACGGGGGTCGGCGCCCCACGAGGACCAGGACCACCCGCCCACAGCACAGGAATGTCACCCACACCGAAGGTGTGCCGGCCGCACGCGCGACGACCGCGACACAACTGCAGGGCCGGTCCCGGTCAAGCCCTTCGCGCGGGGTCGCGGCCCCATATGTGGGGCAGCTCTACAGCGCCGCACCGGGAGGGGTGGACCCGAACCCGGCGAGCCAGTTCCGGCATCCCACGGCCAGCAAACGGCTGCCGGCGACGCCCGCGGTCGAAACGGATCGGGCGGCCGGCCTCGGCACCGCTGAAGGAACGGCACCGCAAGGGACGACACCCCGCCAAACGACGTGTGCCCCCACCCGCGGAACGGGCAGGGGCACACGTGCGTACGGTCCAGGCGTCAGCGGGCCGTGCCGGCCCGACGCTTGTTGTAGACGTCGAAGGCGACCGCGACGAGCAGGACGAGGCCCTTCACCACCGACTGGGTCGACTGGTCGATGCCCATCAGCTGCATGCCGTTGCTCATCACCGCCATGATCAGACCGCCGACCATCGCACCCACCACGGTGCCCACGCCACCGGTGACCGCCGCGCCGCCGATGAAAGCCGCGGCGATCGCGTCCAGCTCGAACATGTTGCCAGCCGCGGGTTGGGCGCCGTTGGACCGCGAGGAGTAGATGACACCGGCCACGGCGGCCAGGAAGCCCATGTTGACGAACATCCAGAAGTTGACGGTCCGGACCTTCACCCCGGACAGCGCCGCCGCCGACAGGTTGCCGCCGATCGCGTAGACCTGGCGACCGAAGACGGTACGCCGGGTGACCAGGCCGTAGACCAGCACGAGGACCGCGAGGATGATCAGCACGATCGGCAGACCGCGGGCGTGGGCCAGCTGCCAGGCGAAGTACATGATGACCGCGCCGACCAGCACGACCCGGGCGACGAACAGCGGGAACGACTCGACGTGCTGCTGGTAGCGGATACGCGCCACGCGGGTGCGGAAACCGCTCACCGCGTAGCCGGCCACCGCGACGGCGCCGATCAGCAAGGTGAAGGCGTCGAAGCCGTTTCCGCCGAGCAGGCCGTTGAGGAAGCCCGCCGCGACCTTCTGGTATTCAGCCGGGAACGGCGACAGCGAGATGTTGTCGAGCACCCGCAGGGTGAGGCCCCGGAACAGCAGCATGCCCGCCAGGGTCACGATGAAGGCCGGAATGCCGGCGTACGCCACCCAGAAGCCGTGCCAGGCGCCGACTGCGATGCCGACGGCCAGTGCCGCCAGGACGCCGATCCACCAGGGGTGGCCCTGCTGGATCACCAGGACGGCGGAGACCGCCCCGGTGAGCGCGACGACCGATCCGACCGACAGGTCGATGTGGCCGCCGATGATCAGGATGACCATCCCGATCGCGAGCACCAGGATGTACGAGTACTGGAGGACGATGTTGGTGATGTTGCCGGGGCTCAGCAGCACCCCGTCGGTCAGGATCGCGAAGAGCCCGACGATGACGACCAGGGCGACGTAGATCCCGCTCTGCCTCAGGTTGTTCAACACCAACGCGCGTAGGTCGCTCGTCCCGCTGTGCAGGGCGGCGGCGGGCGCGCTGTCCGGGGGCGTCGGGCGCTCCGTCGAAGGGGTCTTGATGTCGGTCATCCGACGAGCTCCTTGTCCTTGGTCATCAGCTCCATGAGGCTCTCCTGAGTCGCCTCGGCCACCGGCATCTCACCGGTGATCCGGCCGGCGGCGAGGGTGTAGATGCGGTCGCACATCCCGAGCAACTCCGGCAGCTCGGAGGAGATGACGATCACTGCTTTGCCGGCGGCCACCAGCCGGTTGATGATCGTGTAGATCTCGTACTTGGCCCCGACGTCGATCCCGCGGGTGGGCTCGTCCAGGATCAGCACGTCCGGGTCGGTGAACAGCCACTTCGACAGCACGACCTTCTGCTGGTTGCCGCCGGAGAGCTTGCCGACCACCGCCATGACGCTGGGCGTCCGGATGTTCATCTCCTGGCGGCTCGCCTCGGCAACCTTGATCTCCTCGTTGCCGTTCACCCAGCCCAACCGGGACAGGCGGTCCAGCGCGGCGGCGGACACGTTGCGCCGCACGTCGTCGATGAGGTTGAGGCCGTAGTGCTTGCGGTCCTCGGTGACGTACGCGATGCCGTTGTCGATGGCCTCGGCGACGGTACGCGCCTGCACCTCTTTCCCGCGCACGAACAATCGGCCGCTGATGTCGCGCCCGTACGACCGACCGAACACGCTCATCGCCAGCTCGGTGCGCCCGGCGCCCATCAGGCCTGCGATGCCGACGACCTCACCGGCGCGCACGGACAGGTTGACGCCCTCGACGACCATTCGGTCCTGGACCGGGTGCCGCGCCGTCCAGTCCTCGATGCGGAGGACCTCCTCGCCGGGGGACGACTCACGGTCGGGGTAGAAGCTGTCCAGGTCCCGTCCGACCATGCCTCGGATGATCCGCTGCTGGGTCACGTCGTCGGACTTCATGTCGAGGGTCTCGACGGTGCGTCCGTCCCGGATGACGGTCGTCGCGTCGGCGATGGCCATGATCTCGTTGAGCTTGTGCGAGATCATGATGCAGGTGATGCCCTGGTCGCGGAGTGCCCGCAGCAGGTCGAGCAGGTGAGCGGAGTCGATGTCGTTGAGCGCGGCGGTCGGCTCGTCGAGGATGAGCAGCTTCACCTGCTTCGACAGCGCCTTGGCGATCTCCACCAGCTGCTGCTTGCCGACGCCGAGCTGGATGACCGGGGTGACGGGATTCTCGTGCAGCCCGACGGACTCCAGCAGCTTTGCCGCCTCGGCGTTAGCCAGGTTCCAGTCGATGAGCCGGCTGCGGCCACGCCGCTCGTTGCCGAGGAAGATGTTCTCCGCGATCGACAGGTACGGCACCAGGGCGAGTTCCTGGTGGATGATGACGATGCCGTTGGCTTCGCTGTCGCGGATGCCCCGGAACTGCATCGGCTTGCCGTCGAAGAGGATCTCACCGTCGTACGAGCCGGACGGGTGGACGCCGGACAGCACCTTCATCAGGGTTGACTTGCCGGCGCCGTTCTCCCCGCAGATGGCGTGGATCTCTCCGCGCCGGACGGCGAGGGTGACGTCCTCCAGCGCGGTCACGCCGGGGAAGGTCTTCGTGATGCGGCGCATCTCAAGGATGGTGTCGTCCATGGTCACTGTCCTCTGTCAGGTCGGACGCGGTACGCCACGGCGTCGGGCCCGGCGGAGACCGCCGGGCCCGACGAGTGGCTTTACTTCTTGGCCTGGCCGGCGGCGACCTCTTCCGCCGTCCAGTAGCCCGAGTCGATCAGCGTGGCCTTGATGTCGTCCTTGTAGACCGTGGCGATCGGCAGCAGGTACGACGGGACGACCTTGACGCCGTTGTTGTACGTCTGGGTGTCGTTGGCCTGCGGCTGCTTCTTCTGCAGGAACGCCTCGGACGCGTTGACGGCCTGCTCGGCGAGCAGTCGGGTGTCCTTGAAGACCGTGGAGTTCTGCACGCCGTCGTTGATCAGCTTGATCGAGGCGATCTCCGCGTCCTGGCCGGTGACGACCGGGAGCTTCTTCGCGCCGGTGCCGTAGCCGGCGTTCTGCAGGGCGGTGATGATGCCCCGGGAGATGCCGTCGTACGGGGACAGCACCCCGTCGACCTTCGCGCCATCGTTGTAGCTCGAGGTCAGCAGGTTCTCCATCCGCTTCTGCGCGGTCTCCTGCTGCCACCGCAGGGTGGCGATCTGCTCGGGCGTGGTCTGCTTGGACTTGACGACAAGCGTGCCGGCCTCGATGAACGGCTTCAGCGTGTCCATCGCACCGCCGTAGAAGTACTGGGTGTTGTTGTCGTCCAGCGAGCCGGCGAAGAGCTCGACGTTGAGCGGGCCCTTGGCCGTGCCCTTCGAGCCGTCCTTGTTCAGCAGGCCGAGGCCGACGAGCAGGGCGGTGCCCTGGGCGACGCCGACCTTGTAGTTGTCGAAGCTGACGTAGAAGTCGACGTCCTTGCTGCCGCGGATCAGCCGGTCGTAGGAGATGACCGGGATCTTCGCGGCCGCGGCGGCCTGCAGCTGGCTGTTGAGCGCCGTGCCGTCGATCGCCGCGATCACCAGGACATCCGCACCCTGGGTGATCATCTGGTCGACCTGCTGCGACTGGGTGGGGATGTCGTCGCCGGCGTACTGGAGGTCGACCTTGTAGCCCTTCGCCTCAAGCTTGGACTTCACCGCGTTGCCGTCGGCGATCCACCGCTCCGAGGTCTGGGTCGGCATCGACACGCCGATGGTCAGGTCGCTGGGCTTCTCGCCGCTCTTGTCGCCGCCGCTGCCCGCTCCCTCGCCACTGCACGCCGCAAGGCTCAGCGCCAGCGCCGCGCTGCCGAGAGCAACCAGGAATTTCCTGCGCACGGGGTTCTCCTCTCTGGACTCCCCCGCCGACTGCCGGGGCAACTGTCATCTTTCGGGTAGTGTTAGCGCTCACATAGGTTGCGTCAACACCTGGTTCGAAATACCGGTGTCACGGTCTCGTAACGGAGCATCCAGGCGAGCGTAGCCATGCGGTCAATCGGCCCGGAGTGAGGGTACGACAACTCTCCGAGGTCGGTCCGACGCTCCACACGCCGATGCCCGCGGACGACGCTAGTCGTCCGCGGGCACCGACAGAAGCGGCGGTTCAGGGAACTACCGCTGCGACCACCGCTGGTTGGCCGCCGCGGTGCAGTTCCACAGGATCACCGTGGTGCCGTTGGCCGTGCCGTTGTTGTTGACGTCCAGGCAGAGCCCGGACTGGACGCCGCTGATCGTCCCGTTGGCGTTGATGTTCCACTGCTGGTTGGTCCCGCCGTTGCAGTCCCAGATCTGCACCTTGGAGCCGGCCGCCGCGTTCGTCGGTGCGTCCAGGCACTTGCCGAGGGCCTGGAGGGTCTGACCGTTACGCGTCCAGCGTTGGTTGGCCGCGCCGTTGCAGTCCCAGATGACCGGCTGGGTGCCGTTGGTGGTGTTGCTGTTCGGCACGTCCAGGCAGCGGTTGGAGGCGGCGCTGGCGTACGCGCTCGACGTGGTCGGCGGCGGAGTCGTCGGCGGGGTCGTCCCGCCACCGCTGACCCGGTAGACGACAGTGCCGTGCGCCGGGACGCTGGCGCTGATCGTTCCGCTGCTGGAGCTGGTGCCACCGGTCCATGCGTCCACCAGGGTGAACGACGAGCCGGACTTGCCGATCGCGGAGGCCGTGGTCGAGATGGTCGTCGTCGAGGAGCCCTGGTTGAACAGCGCGACGGCGACGTCACCGTTGGCGAGCCGCTTGGCCAGCACCCGACGCGTACCGTCGAACGACACCTGCGTTCCCTGCAACCCGAGGGAGTCCTGGTTGATCGCGATCAGGTTGGCGTTCTTGAGGATGGTCTGCGTCGCGGCGTTCATGTTCCGGACGTCGTTGCCGGCGATCAACGGCGAGGCCATGATCGCCCACATCGCGAAGTGGCTGCGCATCTCCGTGTCGTTCATGCCGCCACGACCGACCTCCATCATGTCCGGGTCGTTGAACCCACCCGGGCGCGCGTAGGAGGCGAGTGGAACTGTCACGTTGATGATGTTCTGGATGCCCATCGGGTAGCCGTTGGTCTGGCCGGTGTCCCACGCGTTGGTGATGTCCTCGGTGGTCCGCCACATGTTGGCCACGTCGCCCCAGTTGCGCTGCGGGCCGGTCTTGGCGTGGATGCTGTTCGGGTTGATGCTGTAGACGATCGGTCGGCCGGTGGCGGCCAGCGCGTCGCGCATCTTGGCGAAGGTGGCCACCTGGTCGTTGATGCTGCCCTCCGGCGAGCACCAGTCGTATTTGAGGAAGTCGACACCCCAGGCGGCGAACTGGTTTGCGTCCTGCACCTCGTGGCCCCGGCTACCGGTGGCACCGGGGTAGGAGCCGAAGTACTGCGCGCAGGTCTTGTCGACCGGCACCTGGTAGAGACCAAACTTCAGGCCCCGGGCGTGCAGGTAGTCGCCGAGCGCCTTCATTCCGCTGGGGAACCGGGTCGGGTCGCCCTGGATGTTGCCGGAGGAGTCCCGGTTCGGGTTGAACCAGCAGTCGTCGACCACGACGTACTGGTAGCCCAGATCGCGCATCCCGCTGCTGACGATCGCATCGGCCGTGCTGCGGATCAGCGCCTCGTTGATGTTGCAGCCGAACGAGTTCCACGAATTCCAACCCATCGGCGGAGTACGCGCCACGCCGTTGTCGAGCGCCTGCGCCGCGGGGGCGCGGAGGCCGACCAAGGCGCCGGCGACGAGCAGACCGGCTGCCAGTACGCTCCCCCAGCGTCGACCTCGAGTGATGCGGTTCATCGAGCCTCCTTGTCGGTGGCGCCCGCCCCTGACTACGATCTCCGGTCGATGGGCCGATAGCTGGACGCCAATTGTTGTTAGCGTTAACAGAGACGTCCATCATGTTACGGTCACATTTCACGAGGTTCAATACCTTGACCGCACCGCATTGCCGCTCATCGATAACTAAGATCGCCCAGCGATTGAGTGCGGTCTTATCGACCGGAGCGACGCGGTGGACCCGGACGTCGACGACGCGGTGGACCCGGACGTCAGCGACGCGGTGGGGCGACGCTCTCGCGGGAGACCAGGGTCGGGGCGACCGTCTGCCGCAACGCGCCACCGGTGCCCGACTCGATCTGCGCCAGCAGCATCTGCAGACTCGCCCGCGCGACCGCGTCGAAGTCCGGACGGACGGTGGTCAGCGGCGGGATGAAGTACGCCGCCTCCGGCACGTCGTCGAAGCCGACCACGCTGATGTCGTCGGGCACCCGCCGGCCGAACTCGTGCAACGCCCGCAGCACGCCCAGCGCGAGGTGGTCGTTGGCGGTGAATACCGCAGTGACCTCCGGCATCCGCGCCAACATCTGCCCGCACCGGTAACCGGAGGACGCTGACCAGTCCCCGGGCATCAGCGGCGGCGGCACCAGGCCGGCGGCCAGCAGCGCCTCCCGCCATCCGTCGATCCGACCGACGCTGTCGAACCAGTCGGAGGGCCCCGAGACGTGCCAGACGGTGCGGTGCCCCGCATCGAGCAGATGTTGGGTCGCCGCACGGGCGCCCGCCACCTGGTCGACGGTCACCAACGGCACCGGTCGGCTCGGGTCACCGTCGACGGTGACCAGCGGGACGTCCTTCGGCAGACGCTCCAGCGCCTCACCGGCCGACTCGACAGGCGCGATGACCACGATGCCGGCGACCCGGTGCGACAGGTGCCGCTCGACGGCGGCCGAGATGGACCGGTGGTCGAGGTTGCGGACGCTGCCGACACTGACCGCGAAACCCTCCTGGGCGGCGGTCTGCTCCAACGCTGCCAGCAGGGATGCCGGACCGTAGAGCGTGGTGTTCTGTGCGACCACGCCGATGACCTGCGATCGACCGGTCACCAGCGCGCGTGCCGCGCCGTTGGGGCGGTAGCCGAGCTCGGCGATCGCCGCCCGCACACGGAGCCGGGTCTGCTCACGGACGTTGGGGTGCCCGTTGAGCACCCGCGACACCGTCTGATGGGAGACACCGGCGAGACGAGCAACATCCGTCATCGCGGGACCGTGGACGGCCATTTCGCTCCCCCCGCTACATCTCCGGCCCGCGGCCCGTCGACGTCGACTGGAGCGGCCCGGCCCGATCCCCCTCGCTCAGCCACCACGCCGGTGCTGAATCCCAGGTGACCAGCGCTGGATCGCCGACAGTCTACGCCAGCCACTGCCCCAAACACGGCATGCCTATCGGTGGGCTGCGCAACGCAGCAGTGACGCACAATCCCAACCCCCGCCTGGAGTACGCGACCGAGTGTCGTACTCCGTCGATGCGCGATGGCACGCCGACCTGCCCTACGCCCCTGGACAGAGCGCGGAGCAGGCCGGCGAGGACCAGCGGTGGCGCCGACTCGACGTGCCGGCGGGCACGTGTCTGCCAGCGCCGCTGGTCAGACCATTGGTTGTGTGAGCGGTGTCACGGTGTTGTCAGGTCGAACCGGCGCACGGTGACCGCACCGCCGAGCGCCTGGGTCGCGTGGTTGAAGATGGCGAACCGGTAGCCCATGAAGAACTGCCAGTTGTTCGCCAAGGTCAGGGCGTTGCCGAACGAGGTGAAGTTGACCCCGTCCGTGCTGTACGAGAAGCGGGCCTGCCGGCCGGATCCCGGTCTGATGTCGGCGTTGGCCCGCAACCAGATCCGACC
The DNA here is from genome assembly GCF_007830095.1 of Micromonospora taraxaci. NCBI lineage: Bacteria > Bacillati > Actinomycetota > Actinomycetes > Micromonosporales > Micromonosporaceae > Micromonospora > Micromonospora taraxaci. The sequence continues at coordinate 5,458,810 of NZ_VIWZ01000001.1, forward strand.
ACCGGAGACGGCGGTGCTCGCCACCTCGCTGCCGGTACTTGTGGTGTTCCAGCTCCCGTCCATCGTCAGGCCGTTCTGCATGACCAGTCGGGTGGACCCGTTGTCGCGTCGGATTCCGATCCAGGCGGACGAGTTGCGCAGTACCGCCAGACCGGTGCGGTCACCGTCGCGCATCGTGGAGTAGTCCAACTCGATGGTGGCCGTCGAGGTGGGGCCCTGGATGCGGTGCGTCAGCGTGTTGCGCGCCTTGTACAGATCACCGGTGACGGTGGCGGTCTGCAGGTTCAGCCCGTTGTTGACCGACCACTTGCTGTTGTCGGGGTTGTGGTTCCACTCCCACTGCGGGCCGAGCGTGGTGCCGGCGAACGTGTCGGTGCCGGTCAGCGGCTTGACCGCCCGGGGCGGGGCGGGCAGGTTCGGCTTCGGGTACGTGCTGCCCCACGCGCCGTTCACCGTCTGCAGCACCGGCCAACCGTCGCCGGTCCAGGTGATCGGCGCCAGGGCGGGCATCCGACCACCGGGGTACGCGTCGACGAAGGACATGTAGTACCAGTCGCCGTTCTGGGTCTGCACCAGCCCGCCCTGGTGCGGCACGCCGCCACCGGAGATCGGGCCGGGCAGGTTGAGGAGCACCTGCCGCTGCTCGTACGGGCCGAACGGGCCGTTCGTCGACTTGAGCACGTACTGGCCGTTGGCCGGGCGGGTGAGCCAGATGTAGTAGGCGCCGTTGCGCTTGTAGAAGCGGGCACCTTCCAGCGTGCCGATGCTCGACGGCGTCTGGTACACCTGCTGGGCTCGGACCTGGGACTTCCCGTCGGCGGAGAGCTGGGCGACGCTGATGGTGCCGTTGCCGTACGCGATGTACGGGGTGTCGTTGTCGTCGAACAACAGGCCGGCGTCGTAGTAGCAGTTGGGGATGGTGGTGTGCTTGCTCCAGGTGCTGTCGACGGCGGACGCGGTGTAGATGTGGGTCTGCGCGAAGTCGATGCACCCGGCCCAGTAGTACGTCCGGTTGCTCGGCCGGTAGTTCAACGTCGACGCCCAGATCCCGTCGACGTACGCGTTACCGCCACTCATGTCGTACTTCGAGCCGAAGTCGAGCCGGGGCACGGCGTGACCGGCGAACTCCCAGTTCACCAGGTCGTACGAGCGCAGCACCGGTGCGCCGGGCGAGTAGTGCATGGTGGACGACGTCAGGTAGTAGACGTTGTCCACCCGGATGATGTCGACGTCGGCGAAGTCCTGCCAGATGGCCGGGTTCGAGAACGTGCCGTTCGACGGCGGCGGGGTCGTCGGCGGCGGAGTGGTGGGGTCGGTCCCGCCGCCGACGCGGACGAACTGCCACTGCTGGTTCGTGCCGTTCCAGTCGTCGTACTGCACGATGTTGCCGCCGTCAGCGGTCGAGGCGCCCTGCACCTCCATCACCTTGTTGCTGTTCCGGTTGATCAGCCGGACGTAGCCGCCGTCGGAGTCGGCCAACCGAAACTGCTGGTTGGTGCCGTTGGTGTCGCTCCACTGCACGATGCTCGCGCCGTTGGCGGTCGAGAAGCCCGAGACGTCGAGCACCTTGCCGGAGAGCCGCGACTTGACCCGGTAGAAGCCACCACCGGAGTCGACGAACTGCCACTGCTGCTGGTTGCCGTTGTTCCGGGTCCACTGCGTGATCCGGGCACCGTCGTTCGTGGCCAGGTTGTACACATCCAGGGCCTTGCCGCTGTTGCGGTTGACCAACACGTACCAGGCGTTGGTGTCCACGGTCGCCGCCGAGGCCGGCGACGGGGCGACGGCAGCGAGGGCCGCACCGACCACCACCGCCACCACGGCCGCGCCGAGTAGTGACAATCTTCCGCGTCGGCGCGGCGCTCCCCGGGGAACCCGTCCAATGGAAATCATGATCCTCCTTCGCTGGCCTGAGGCGCCGGACCATCTCAGCCGGCATCCGCATCGCTGGTCGGCACGTTGGCCAGACTGTCGATGTGATCGCTAACAGCACCCTCCGCCACGTCCCGGAGATCGTTCGACCTCGACGGGGAGGCGCGGATCAGAGCCGGCATGGCGCAGGAATAGAGCTACGTTGATGCTTACTGTTATCGATAACAAGACCGTAGTCAAGACGAAACATGAGTCGGCGGTCCGAGCGGACGGCGGCAACGCCGAAGGGCGCGAGGAGCTCGACTCAAAGGGCGAGGAGCTCGACGCCGAAGGGCGCGAGAGGGCGCGGGACGTGCGTGTGGCGCGGTCGGGGCGCGCGATCAGTGGCAGCTCAGCGGTGCGCGGAGGCGGAGCACTGGCGTGATCGACCTGGGCCCGTCGGGCCCAGGTCGATCACGCCCCGGCGGCAGGGCCTCAGAAGCCGCGGGCCAGCCGGTAGTAGGCCTGGTTCCAGCGCAGCTCGTCGGCGAAGCGGCGGGTCTGGGTCTCGGCGTCGATGACGACCAGCTCGGTACGGCTCATCTCGGCCAGGTCGTGCAACTCCTCCACCCCCACCGCCTGCGACAGCACCGTGTGGTGCGGTGCGCCGGCGGTGATCCACGCCTCGGCCGAAGCGGGCAGGTCCGGTCGCGGGCGCCAGACGGCGCGGGCCACCGGCAACCGGCGCAGCGGCTGCGGCGGGGTGACCACGTCGATCTCGTTGGCGACCAGCCGGAAGCGCTCCCCCATGTCGGCCAGGCCGAGCACGACCGCCGGGCCGGGTGCCGCGTCGAAGACGAGCCGGACCGGGTCCTCCCGACCGCCGATGCTCAGCGGGTGGATCTCCGCGTTCGGCGTGTCGGACGCGATCGTCGGGCAGACCTCCAGCATGTGGGCGCCGAGCACCAGCTCCTCGCCCGGGGTGAGGTCGTAGGTGTAGTCCTCCATGAACGACGTGCCGCCGTCCACGCCCACCGACATCGCCTTGAGGGTCCGGACCAGCACCGAGGTCTTCCAGTCCCCCTCGCCACCGAAGCCGTAACCGTCGGCCATCAGTCGCTGCACGGCGATGCCGGGCAGCTGACGCAGGCCACCGAGGTCCTCGAAGTTCGTCGTGAAAGCCCGGAACCCACCCTCGTCCAGGAAGGCCCGCATGCCCAGCTCCAGCCGGGCCGCGTACCGCAGGGAGTCGTGCCGCTCGCCCCCGGACAGCAGCTCCGCGGCGACGCGGTACGTGTCCTCGTACTCCTTGACGAGGTCGTCGACCTGCGCGTCGGTGACCTGACCGACCACCTCGACCAGGTCGTTGACGCCGTAGGTGTTGACCGACACCCCGAACCGCAGCTCCGCCTCGACCTTGTCGCCCTCGGTCACCGCCACGTCGCGCATGTTGTCGCCGAAGCGGGCCAGGCGCAGCGACCGCATCGCCGACCAGCCGAGCGCGGCACGGGCCCACGCACCGACCCGGGCACTCACCCGCGGGTCGCTGACGTGCCCCGCGACCGTCTTGCGGGCCACACCGAGACGGGTCTGGATGTACCCGAACTCACGGTCGCCGTGGGCGGCCTGGTTCAGGTTCATGAAATCCATGTCGATGTCGTTCCACGGCAACAGGACGTTGGCCTGCGTGTGCAGGTGCAGCAGCGGCGTCTGCAACGCGTCGAGCCCGGAGATCCACATCTTCGCCGGCGAGAAGGTGTGCATCCACGCGATGACCCCGATGGCGCCCTGTGCGGCGGCGTCCCGGCAGACCTGCAGGATCTCACCACTGTTGGTCAGGACGGGCTTCCAGACCACCCGGGCGGGAATCTGCGGCGAGTCGTCGAGCGCGGCCGCGATCTGGCGAGACTGCTCGGCGACCTGCCGGAGCGTCTCCTCGCCGTACATGCCTTGGCTGCCGGTGAGGAACCAGATCTCGGGTGCGTTGTGTGGTGCCATGGGGTTGCCTTCCAGGAGAGGAACGGTCACTTGTAACGGATTCCGATGAGGCGCTGGAGGAGGATGAACGCGAACAGCAGGCCGCCGATCACGATCTTGGTCCACCAGGAGTTCAGGCTCCCATCGAAGGTGATCAGGGTCTGGATCACGCCCAGGACGAGCACGCCGAGCACAGTGCCGAAGGCGTAGCCGCCGCCCCCGGTGAGCACCGTGCCACCGATGACGACGGCGGCGATGACGTCCAGCTCCATGCCCACCGCGATCAACGGCGCGCCGGACAGGGTGTAGAAGGACAGCAGGATTCCGCCGATCGCCGAGCACAGACCACTGATCGTGTAGACCGCGATCCGGGTCCGCCCCACCGGCAGGCCCATCAGCAGAGCCGACTGGGGATTGCCCCCGATGGCGTACACGTTGCGTCCGAGCCGGGTGTAGGCCAGCGTGTACGCGGCGACGGCGACCACGACGAAGGCGATCAGCACGCTGATCGACACGAAGTTGCCCCGAGGATCGCCGATACGCTCCTGCGACATCCTGGTCCAGAACCCGTCGGTGATCGGGATGGACGAGTCGGAGATGAACGTGCACATGCCCCGGGCGAAGAACATCCCGGCGAGCGTGACGATGAACGGCTGGATCTCGAAGAAGTGGATGACGCAGCCCATCAGCAGGCCGAGGGTCGGCCCGATGAGCAGGGCGATGACGAGCACCAGCGCCGCCGGCAGACCCTCCTGGAGCAGCCAGGCCGACACCATGGCCGTCATCGCGACGACCGAACCGACCGACAGGTCGATACCGCCGGTGAGGATCACGAAGGTCATCCCGATCGCGACCACCAGCAGGAAGCTGTTGTCGATGAAGACGTTGAAGATGACCTGGACGTTCGAGAACGCCGTGTACTGGGACACGCCGATGCCGTACATGACCAGCAGCAGGGCGAGCGTGGCCAGGACCGGTATCTGCCGCCGTGGCAGCCGGAACCGGGTACGCCCAGCGGTGAGCGATCCAGTGGTCATGCCGGCACCTGCTCCTTCGGCTTGTCGGCAGTGGTGGTGGGCGGCGGGACGCTGCGCCGACGGCGGGCGAACCGGGCCCGGAAGGCCGGCGCCTGGACGAGGCAGACGACGATGACGACGACCGCCTTGAACAGCAGCGAGGTCTGCGGCGAGATGTCCATGGCGTACACGGTGGTGGTCAGGGTCTGGATGATCAGCGCGCCGAGGATCGTGCCGCTGAGGAAGAACCGGCCTCCCGCGAGGGACGTGCCGCCGATGACGACCGCGAGGATGGCGTCCAACTCCACCCAGAGACCGACCGCGTTGCCGTCGGCACTCGAGACGTTGGCCGTCATCATGAAACCGGCGACCGCGGCGCAGGCGGCGCTGATCACGTACGCGAGGAAGATGACCCGGCCGGAACGGATGCCGGCGAGTCGACTCGCCTCCGCGTTACCGCCCACCGATTCGACGATCATGCCGAGGGCGGTGCGTCGGGTGAACCCGGCGACGACGAGCGCCGCGGCGAGGGCGATGAAGATGGCTAGCGGCAGGGTCAGCAGGTGGCCCAGCCCGATCGCCCGGAACGGCCCCGAGTTGATGGTGATGATCTGACCCTGGGTGATCAGCTGGGCGAGGCCACGGCCCGCCACCATCAGGATCAGCGTGGCGATGATCGGTTGAATCCCGATCACGGCCACCAGCACCCCGTTCCAGGCGCCGAGCACCAGTGAGATCGCCAACGCCAACGCCAGCGCGGTCAGCACCACTGTGAGGCTGTTCTGGTCGGGCTGCTTGCTGATGTACATGCAGGCGACCGCGCCGCTGATCGCGCAGAGCGAGCCGACCGACAGGTCGATGCCCCCGGTCGAGATGACGAGCGTCATGCCCAGCGCGACGAGGATCAACGGTGCGCTCAGGCGCAGGATGTCGATCGGTGTGCCGTACAGGTGCCCGTCCTTGAGCTCGATGGACAGGAACCCGGGGCGGTAGATCGTGTTCGCGGCGAGCATGACGACCAGCACTGCGGCGGGCCAGAACAGCCGGTGACCGGTCACCGCCCGGTAGCGGCCCATGGTGGCGCTCATCGGTCTGCCTCCTGGTGGGACCCACTGGCAATGGTCTGCATGATGCGATCGGCGTCCAGGCTCTCGTCGTTGGCGAACTGAGCGACCATCTGCCGATCCCGCATGACCGCGACCTTGTGGCTGAGACGCAGCACCTCCTCCAGCTCGGCGGAGATGAACAGCACCGCCATCCCGCCGTCGGACAACTGGGTCACCAGCTTCTGGATCTCGGTCTTCGCGCCGATGTCGATGCCCCGCGTCGGTTCGTCGAGGATCAACAGCCGTGGCTCGGTGATCAGCCACCGGGCCAGCAGCACCTTCTGCTGGTTGCCGCCGGACAGGTTGCGTACCGGCACCTCCGGGTCCGCGGGCCGGATGCTGAGCGCCTTGATGTACTTGTCAACCAGCTCGTCCTGACGGCGGCGCGGGACCGGTCGCAGCCAGCCACGGGCGGCCTGCATGGCGAGGATCATGTTCTCGCGGACCGACAGGTCCCCGACGATGCCCTCCGCGCGGCGGTTCTCCGAACAGAAACCGACGCCCTGCTCGATGGCCTGGGCGGGGGTACGCAGACTGCTCGCCGTGCCGTCGACAGCGACCTGACCACCGTCGGTCCGGTCGGCGCCGAACAACAACCGGGCCACTTCGGTACGCCCGGAGCCGAGCAGTCCGGCCAGGCCCACCACCTCGCCGGCGTGGATGGTGAGGCTGAACGGCTCCACCGCGCCCGCCCGGCCGAAGTTCGACACCGACACCAGGGGGGTGCCCTCCTCCACCGCGGCCAGGTCCCGCCGGGAGTGCTCCTCGATACCCTCGAGGACGTCGAGCTCCTTGCCGATCATCTTCTCGACCAGGGAGAGCTGGGGCAGCTCGGCGGTCAGGTACTCGCCGACGAGACCACCGTTGCGCAACACGGTGATCCGGTCGGCGATCTCGTAGACCTGGTCGAGGAAGTGGGTCACGAACAGGATCGCGATGCCCTCGTCGCGCAGTTGCCGCATGATGCGGAACAGCTGCGCCACCTCACCGGCGTCGAGGCTGGACGTCGGCTCATCCAGGATCAGCACCCGCGCCTTGATGTCGATCGCGCGGGCGATGGCGACCATCTGCTGGATCGCCAAAGAGTACGAGCCCAGTGGCGCGCTGACGTCGAGGTCGAGGTCGAGGCGGGTCAGCAGCTCCCGGGCCCGGCGGCGGACCTCTCCCCAGCGGACGGCGCCGAGGAGCCGGGGCTCGCGGCCGATGAAGATGTTCTCCGCCACCGACAGGTTGGTGCAGAGGTTGACCTCCTGGAAGACCGTGCTCACCCCGGCGGCGGTCGCCTGCATCGGTCCGCTGAAGGACACCGGCTGCCCGTCGAGGGTGATCGTGCCGCCGTCGGTGTCGTAGACGCCGGTCAGCACCTTGATGAGGGTCGACTTACCGGCGCCGTTCTCGCCCATCAGGGCGTGCACCTCGCCGGGAAAAAGCCGGAAATTGACGTCGTGGAGTGCGCGCACCCCGGGGAAGGACTTGCTGATCCCGGTCATCGTCAGAACCGGACGGCTATCCGTCATCCCATCAGACCTCTTCTGGGTCGTCGACACGGAGGGGCCGCTGCGCTCCCGTGCGCCCGCCCGGTCATCCGGGCGGGCGTGGCACGGGGTGGTCGCGGGCCATGCCCGGTCCGTTGCGGGTAAGGGGACGACGCGGCGGGGCCGCCACGCGAGCGCGGCGACCCCGGCGTCGATCAGTACTTACGGTTGGGCAGCGCTTCCTTGGCCTGCTCCTGGGTGAAGGTGGTCTCCTCGGTCTCGATCCGAGCCGGGACCGTCTCGCCGGCGTGCACCTTCTTGGCGAGGTCCATCAGCTGTGGGCCGAGCAGCGGGCTGCACTCCGCGATGAAGTTGAACTTCCCGTCGGCGAGCGCCTGCATGCCGTCCTTGACGGCGTCGACAGTGATGATGGTGATGTCCTTGCCCGGCACCTTGCCGGCGGCGGTGATCGCCTCCAGCGCGCCCAGACCCATGTCGTCGTTGTGCGCGAACAGCACGTCGATCTTCGGGTTGGCCTTGAGGAACTGCTCCATGACCTGCTTGCCGCCGGCCCGGGTGAAGTCACCCGGCTGCGAGGCGATGATCTTCAGGTTCGGGTTGGCGGCGATCGCCTCACCGAAGCCCTTCTTGCGGTCGTTCGCCGGCGCCGCACCCGTGTTGCCCTGCAACTCGACGATGTTCACCGGGCCCGAGGCGGTCTTCTTCTGCTCGACCAGCCACTCACCGGCGAGCCGGCCCTCCTTGACGAAGTCCGAGCCGAGGAACGTCTTGTACAGCGTCTTGTCGGCCGAGTCGACCGAGCGGTCGGTCAGGATGACCGGGATGCCGGCGTCCTTGGCCTCCTTGAGCACGGTGTCCCAGCCGGACTCCACCACCGGCGAGAAGGCGATCACGTCGACCTTCTGCTGGATGTAGTTGCGGATCGCCTTGATCTGGTTCTCCTGCTTCTGCTGCGCGTCATCGAACTTCAGCTCGATGCCCGCAGCGGTCGCGGATTCCTTGATCGAGGTGGTGTTCGCGGTACGCCACCCGCTCTCCGCACCGACCTGGGAGAAGCCCATCGTGATCTTGCCGTCGTCCTTGGACCCGCCGCCCCCGGTGTCGCTGTTGCCGCAGGCCGCCACGCCGCCGACCAGCAACGCGCTGGCGAGGACCGCGACAGCGCGCCACCGAACGGACTGCGTTCGCATCTTTCCCATCGAATCTCCTTGGCTGGATGTGGTGGGTAACCGCGTCGGCCGTCGAAGAACCCGAAGAACGGCGTACGCGGGTGGTGCGTGCTGGTGCGTGGTGGTGCAGACCGGCGGGTCCCGATGATCGGGGAAGAGTCAGGAACCCGCCGGTGCGACTGGTTGTTGACCATAGACGTTCTGGTAGCGGTCGTAGAGAGCGTCGATGTCGGCCTGTGCCATCGGAACCGGCTGGCCGAGGGTGTGGGCCAGGTGCGCGGTACGGGCCACGTCCTCGCACATGACCGCCGCCTTGACCGCCGCGCGGGCGTCGCGGCCGATGGTGAACACGCCGTGGTTGCGCATCAGCACCGCGGGCGAGCGGTGACCGGAGAGCGTGGCGACGATGCCCTTGCCGATGTCGTCGCCGCCGATCAGCGCGAACGGACCGATCGGGATCTCCCCGCCGAACTCGTCGGCCTGCGCGGTGAGATGGCAGGGGATCGACTCCCCGCACGCGGCCCAGGCGGTGGCGTACGAGCTGTGCGTGTGCACCACACCGCCGACCTCGGGCATGGCCCGGTAGACGTAGGCGTGGGCGGCGGTGTCGCTGGACGGCGCGAAGTCGCCCTCGACGAGTACGCCGTCGAGGTCGCACACCACCATCGTGTCCGCGGTGAGGTCGTCGTAGCTCACCCCGCTCGGCTTGATCACCAGCAGGTCCTGGCCGGGGACCCGCGCGGAGACGTTGCCGGACGTCCAGGCGACCAGGTTGTACCGGGTCAGCTCGCCGTGCAGGCGCGCGACGGTCTCGCGCAGCTCACGGATCTGTCGGGTCACCTCGGCGTTCACGCGACCACCTCCAACACGGTCTCGGGTGTGGTCGCGGCGCTGTCGACCGCCGCGTTGCGGATCGCCCGCAGGCGCATCATGACGTCGTTGCCACCGCGACCGAAGTGGTCGTGCAGCGCCCGGTACTCGGCGTAGAGGGCGTCGTAGGCGCGGGCCCGCTCGGGGTCCGGGCGGTAGACGGCCTCGTGCACCCGACCCATCGCCTGCGACGCCTCGTGGACCGAGGGGAACTCTCCGGCGGCGACGGCGGCGTGGATCGCCGATCCCAGTGCCGGCCCCTGCGCCGAGGCGATGATGTTCAACGGTCGCCTGGTCACGTCGGCGTAGATCTGCATCAGCAGCGCGTTGTTGGTGAGACCACCGGCGATCACCAGGTCGTTCACCGGGACGCCGGCCTCGACGAAGGCCTCGATGATCATCCGGGTGCCGTACGCGGTGGATTCCAGCAGCGCCCGGTAGATGTCCTGCGGCCGGGTGGCCAGGGTCATCCCGACGATCATCCCGCTGAGGTCGTGGTTGACCAGCAGGGACCGGTTGCCGTTCCACCAGTCCAGCGCGATCAGGCCGTGCGCGCCGACGGGCTGGCTCGCGGCCAGCTCGGTGAGGCGTTCGTGCGAGTCGGAGCCGGCCGGGGCCGCGTGCTCGACGAACCAGCCGAAGATGTCCCCGACACCGCTCTGCCCGGCCTCGTAACCCCATGCGCCGGGGCTGATCCCGCCGTCCACGACACCGCACATCCCGGCCACCTCGGCGACCTCCGCGCCGTTGACCACGTGGCAGGTCGAGGTGCCCATGATGGCGACGAGTCGGCCGGGCTCCACCGCCTGCGCGGACGCGGCGGTGACGTGCGCGTCGACGTTGCCGACGGCCACCGCGATCCCCTCCGGCAGGCCGGTCCAGGCGGCGGCGCGTGCGGTGAGCGAGCCGGCTCGGGCACCGAGGGGCAGCAACGGGCCGTCCAACTTGGCCACGAAGTCGCCGAAGCCGGGGTTGAGCGCGGTCAGGAAATCCTCGGAAGGGTACTGGCCGTCCTGCAGGATGCCCTTGTAACCAGCCGTGCAGACGTTGCGGGTCTCGGTGCCGCAGAGCTGCCAGACGATCCAGTCGGCCGCCTCGATGAAACGCTCGGCACGGTGGTAGACCTCAGGGTCCTCCTCCAGGATCTGGAGCCCCTTGGCGAACTGCCACTCGGCGGAGATCTTGCCGCCGTACCGGCCGATCCACGGCTCTGCCCGCTCGTGGGCCAGCGCGTTGATCCGGTCGGCGTGCGGCTGCGCGGCGTGGTGCTTCCACAGCTTCACCCAGGCGTGCGGTCGATCGCGCAGCTCAGGGTCCTCGCAGAGCGGGGTGCCGTCGGCGCTGGTCGGCAGCACCGTGCAGGCGGTGAAGTCGATGCCGATGCCGACGACCGCGGCAGGATCCACCCCGGCAGCAGACAACGCCGCCGGAACGGCGTACCGCAGCACGTCGCGGTAGTCCTCCGGGTTCTGCAGGGCCCAGTCCGGGGGTAGCTGTCGACCTCCCGGAAGCGCCGTGCTGATAACTCCGTCGCCGTACTCGTGCACCGCGGTCCCCAACTCGGCACCATCACCGACACGGACCACCAGAGCTCGCCCGGACAGGGTGCCGTAGTCGACACCGACGACATAGCGGTCGCCTGCTCCGTCCACACGGTTCATGTTCACCTCCACCGTTAACGGGGATAGTGTTAACGCTCACATCAACCCCCGTCAAGACATCCACCCGCAACAGCTCCGTAACGGAACAGCGAAGGCGGGCCAACTGGGGCGCGTCGATAACGGATCGGCACAAAGCGCGCAAATGTGGTGCCGACCACGGCACGCAGGCCTCTCACGGAGTGCTGCGCGGATCGAGCGTCGACCGGAGGCACCTCGGCAGGCCGGGCGACAGGCACAGCCCGTCGGACGTCGCGAGTCGATCATCCGACTGCGACAGTGTCGCGCCCGATCATGATGTCAGCGATAACATCATCGAGGCACCCCGCTTCGACGGCCAGATCCGCGAAACGGCCGCAGCCGACCGCGTTGGCTCATAGCTGAGCATTTCGGCGGATCCCGCGGGGCAGCGCGACAGTCGTGTTATCGATAACATTCGACGTTTCGGAAGCCGCCGTGCCGCGGGGCCGGGTTGATCCACTCGCGTTCTGTGAAGTCGCGGGGTCCGAGGCGCGTCGACAGGCCGATTTCCTGCAATCCGAGTCGATCATGCGCTCGCGGCGCGTGCACGGCACGCGCGCAGGACAGCATGCCGCGGACACGGACAGCCGGCGGCCCGGCCCGGTGGGCCGAACCGCCGGCTGTCGGCGCGCTGCCGAAACGTCGGGCACCGGTCTGATCAGGCAGCCCGGTTGCGGTTGTAGAGGGTCTTGGCCCAGAAGAAGCACGCGACGGTAATGACGGCACACCAGACGACCGCGATGATCCCGTTGGCACCGATCCCGGTGCCGAGGAGCAGGCCGCGCAGGGTCTCCATGACGGGAGTGAAGGGCTGGTACTCGGCGAACCACCGGACCACAGTGGGCATGGAGTCGGTCGGGACGAACCCGCTGCCCAGGAAGGGCAGGAGGATCAGTGGCATGGGCAGGTTGCTGGCCGTCTCGACACTGTCACTGACCAGGCCGAGAGCGACCGACAACCAGGTGAGCGCAAAGGTGACCATGGCGAGGACACCGACCGCGGCCAGCCACTCGACCGGGTTGGCGGTGGGTCGGAACCCGACGAGCAACGCCACACCGATGACGGCCGCGAGGCTGAGCAGAGTCTGCACGAGGCTGCCCAGGACGTGACCGGTGAGGACCGACGGCCGGAAGATCGCCATCGTCCGGAACCGGGCGATGATGCCCTCGGTCATGTCCATCGCGACCGAGATGGCGGTGCCCTGCGCCGCGCTGACCACCGTGATGAGCAGGATGCCCGGGGTGACGTAGTTGGCGTACTCCGAGCGGCCGCCGGACGGCCCGAGCCCGGCGCCGAGCGTGCCGCCGAAGACGTAGACGAAGAGCAGCAGGATGATGACCGGAATGCCCATGAGCAGGAAGGTCATCGACGGGTAGCGGCGCATGTGCAGGAGGTTGCGCCGCAGCATCGTGCTCGAGTCGCGGACGGCGAGGGAGAGGGTACTCATCGCGCGGAGGCCCTTTCGTGGTCGGGTCGGCCGGCGCGGGTGTCGGGCTGACCGGTGAGGGTGAGGAAGACATCGTCGAGGTCGGGGGTGTGCACGGAGAGCCCGGCCACCGTGATCGAGGCGCGGTCGAGCTGGTCGAGCAGGGACCGCAGCGCCCCGACCCCGCCGTCGCTCGGCACCTGGAGGGTGAGCGCGGCGTCGTCCCGGCTGGCGACCGGCAGCGCACGGGCGGCCGAGGCGAGCCCTTCCTGGTCAGCGAACTGCAGCACGACGTGGCCTCCCGGGATGAGCCGCTTGAGCTCACGCGGCGTGCCCTCGGCGATCAGCCGGCCGTGGTCGAGGAAGGCGACGCGGTCGGCGAGTTGGTCGGCCTCCTCCAGGTACTGGGTGGTGAGCAGGATGGTGACGCCCTCGGCGACGAGGTTGCGGATGATCTCCCACATGGCGCGGCGGCTACGCGGGTCGAGGCCGGTGGTCGGCTCGTCGAGGAAGATGACGCGGGGCTCACCGACCAGGGTCATGGCGAGGTCGAGCCGTCGGCGCATCCCACCGGAGTACGTCGACACCGGCTTGTCCGCCGCGTCGGCCAGGTCGAACTGGTCGAGCAGCTCGTCGGTCCGTCGCCGGCCGGACGCCTTGTCCAGGTGGCGCAGGTCCGCCATCAGGTTCAGGTTCTCCCGACCGGTGAGCAGGTTGTCGACGGCGGAGAACTGGCCGGTGACGCCGATCAACTCGCGGACCGCGTCGGGATTCCGCTGCAGGTCGTGGCCGAAGACGCGGGCCTGCCCGCCGTCGGCGTTGACCAGGGTGGAGAGGATCTGCACGGTGGTGGTCTTGCCGGCGCCGTTCGGGCCGAGCAACGCGAAGATGGTTCCCTCGGTGATCATCAGGTCGATGCCGTCCAGCACGACCTTGTCGCCGTAGGACTTCCGCAGGTCGGTCGCGACGATCGCGGGCTTCGTGGAGCTGGTCATGGTCTCCTCTTTGCGGTCGGTGGGTGGCGGGTCAGGCGCGGCGGATCATGATGTCGCCGTAGGAGGTGTTCGCCCGGACCTCGACCGTCTCGTCGGTCTGCGCCGGGCTGTCGGTGCTCTCCAGGGCGTTGTGCACGCGGCCGTGCTTGGAACTGACGTCGAGCCAGGCAGCGGTCCCGCGGCGGATGCCGACCTCGATGGCCCCGTACGAGGTGTTCAGGTCGATCGCCCCCCGGACGACCTCACCCAGCCGGAGGTTGCCGTATGCGGTGCGTGCCGTCACCGAGCCCGTCGTCGCGTCGAGGGTGATGTCGCCGTACGCGGTGTTGACCCGGACGTCGCCGCCACTACGGCCGATCCAGCAGTCGCCGGAGGAGTTCTTGATCTCGACGGGTCCGTCGACCGCGCCGAGGCGCACCTTGCCGGACGACGCCTTCACCCGCGCCGAGCCGGCGACCCGCTCCACGGCGACCTCGCCGTGGCTGCTGTCGATGTCCAGCGGCCCGGTCTCGTCGAGGCGGATCCCGCTGCCGGTCTTGATGCGGCACTCGCCGAGTTGGCCCTCGCAGCGGAACGCCGCCCACGACGACTCGGCGTGCACCCGTGACCCGGTCGGTAGCTCGATCAGGACGTCGACCGACGGTCCGGACCCGAAGCCGTAGCGCCGCCACGTCTTGGGCACCCTGATCAGCAGCTTTCCGGCGTCGTACTGGACGACGGCCTGTTCGGCGGTGCTCACGTCGGCCTTGCTCGACGGGTCCCGGGGTCGCACCGTCACCACCGTGTCGGTGCGGTCGGTCGCGCTGATCCAGACGTCCCCGACGGGCAGTTCGATCTGGACGGTGATGGGCTCTGGCGTCTCGAAAACAGGCATGGTGGTCTCCCGAAAGGTGGTCGGTGACTGTCGCCGCTGGTCGGCGGCGCGGAGGAAGAAGGGGGTACGAAGGGGCTAGCGCGCCCAGCCGGTGAAGTGCTGACCGGAGCGCGGCTCCGGCCGGCGGGGTGGCCGACGTTCGGTGTCGCCCGCCCCGACGGCGCCGGCGACGGCGCGCACCAGCCAGGCGTTGACCGAGAGCCCGGCGCGCCCGGCGGCCTCCTCGACGCTGGCCTTCAGGTGGTCGGGAAGGCGGAGGTTGATCCGCGAGGTGCCACCGTCCTCGCCCTCGGGCGCCGGCGGTGGTGCCGGCAGCGTCGGCGGGGCGCTGACCTCGCGCACCTCGTCGATCGGCGGGCTGGCCGGCGTCACCACGAAGTCGGGCTCGCGCCCACGCAGGCGGACGTGCACCGAGCCCGGCGCGAGGTCACGGGTGATCTCGTCGGCCGCGTCGGACAGTGCCTCCAGCAGGGTGAGACGGGTGGCCGCCTCCAGTTGGGTGAAGAGCCGCTCGGCCAGCGCTCGGCCGTCCGCGTCGACGCCCTCCGCGGCCACGGCGAACTCGTTACGCAGGTTCTCGACGTATGACCTCAGCTCCATGGCACCATCATGGCACCACTTTGGCTCAAGGTGCAACCCTTCATGGCTCAGGACGGTGCCAAACTGTTCGACGAGCGGCCTGAGCCGTACCTCAAAGATCACCGAAATTGCGTCTGACCAGGAGGTTCGCTTCATCCTGGGTCAACCCGCTGGCCACCAGGAGGTCGCTGACAGTGGTACGGATCTGTGCCACCACTACCGCACCGGAGAAGCCGACGCCCTCCCGGTAGGCCCGACCGGCCATCTGCACCGCCCGCAGTGACTGCTCCCGCGCCCGGTCCGGCTCAGCACCGGCGGCGAACTGCCGCTTCAGCACGCGTACGGCCTCGGCGAGATCGGCCACCGCCCGCGGCAGCGGCTCCGGAACCGGTTCGTCGTCCTCGATCAGGGTCACCGCTCGACGGATCAACGTTCCGCTGTTGCGCATCGCGCGGTCGATCGGCTCCGCCGCCTGCGCGTAGCGACCCACCGGCCCGCGCCGCTGGTGCCAGTGCACCGGCGACAGGGTGCTGGCCTCCCGGGCGCCCTGGGTCGCCTCGACGAATGCCTTCAGCGGGCCCTTGTTCTGCCGCAGCTCACGGCGGGCGGTACGGGCACGAGCAGCATCACGATCGGCCAACGCGCCGGCGGTGGCGTCGAGCTGGGTGACCAGGAGGTCGAGCACCGGCCGCGCGGCGCGGTTGAGCACCCGCAGCGGATTCAACGGCAGGAGCACGGCGGTGACCAGCAGCGCCACCCCTCCCCCGACCAGCGCATCCACGAACCGAGGAATCTCCAGGTCACGAATCGACGGGCTGAGGGTGGCGATGAGCACCGCCGTCGCACCGGCCTGGATCACCACCGCGGCACTGCCGGCGAGGAACAGGGCGACCACGATCGCCAACACGACGATCAGGGAGAGTTGCCACCACCCGGTGCCGATCACCGCGAGCAGCAGATCGCCGATCAGCACCCCGACGGTGACACCGAGGATCAGCTCGACGGTCCGACGCAGCCGTTGACCGACGGACGCCGCGAGGGTCGAGACGGCGGAGATCGGCGCGAACACCGGCTGCGAGATGTGCAGCAGCTCGTGCGCCACGAACCAGGACAGCGCCGCCGCCAGCCCGGCCTGCACCGCCAGACCACCCACGGCCCGTACCCGACGGGACCGGTCCCGCACCGTGGCCGCCGCCCGGCCCCGCAACCGGGCCATCGTGGCCGCCAGACCACCCGGGGCGTCGTCGCCGGCGCGGGCCGGAGCACCCCCGTCCGCCCCGCGCCGACCGGCAGCGACCATGGCGGCACCTACCCCGCCCTGGTCGGATCAATCCTGCCGCCGCCGGCCACGCTCAGCGCGCGGCGAGCGTCTTCTCGGCGTACGCCCAGAGGCGGTCGGCGGCGGCCGGGTCCAGGGCGTGGGCGGCCACCCCGCCGGTGGCGTCTGGGCCGCCGGGCACGACCTCCGCCTCCTGGTTGTCGTCGAAGTACCGGCCACCGATGCCGTCGAGCAGGGGCGAGCCGGCGAGCAGCACTGTGGTCGACGCGCCCTGGTCGGGCTTCTTGTAGTAGTCCGCCTCGATGAGGTTCCCCGCCTCGTCCATGGCACCCATCGCCCGCATCGTGTCGTCGTCGATGTGGCGCTGGAGATTGGTGAAGATGTAGCCGGGGTTGAGGGCGTTCGCGGTAATCCCGTCCTCCGCCCACCGGCGGCTGATGCCGACCGCGAGCAGGACCTCGGCGGTCTTCGACTGGCCGTACGCCGACCACGGGTCGTACGGGCGCCGCTCGAACTGCGGGTCGTCGAAGTCCAACGGCGCGGCCAGGTGTGCTCCGGAGCTCACCACGACGACCCGAGCCGCCTCGGCGGCCCGCAGGTTGTCGTGCAGCCCCCGGGCGAGCGCGAAGTGGCCGAGGTAGTTGGTCGCGAGCTGAAGCTCCCAGCCCTGGGCGGTGAGCTGACGGGTCGGGATCGCCATGATCCCCGCGTTGGCGACCAGCACGTCGAGCGGGCCCTGCCAGCCCGCGACGAAGGCATCGACCGACGCCAGGTCGGCGAGGTCGAGCGCGGAAGCGCTGACCACGCCCCGGGTAGCACCCGAGGCGAACTCCTCGACGAGCGCGTCGGCGCGTCGCGGATCACGGGTCGCGATGGTGACCTCGGCACCGGCCCTGGCCAGCGCGCGCACCGTCTCGACACCGATGCCGGAGGCGCCCCCGGTGACGATCATCCGACGCCCCGTCAGGTCGACACCGTCGAGGATCTCGGCGGCGGTGCTGCGGGCGGTGAACGGGGTGGTGAGGCGTGAGTTCGCTGTCATGAAACCCAGGCTAGGAACATCAGACTCGGACTGCCTATAGCCTAGGATCCTTCATACTTTAGTGAACGTCCAGGAGGTCGGGATGGATCCCCTCGAAGATGTCCTGGCGTTGCTGGACGCGACGAGCCACCTCTCCGCCGGCCTGGTCGCGGGCGGGCGCTGGGCCGTCGCCTTCGACGCACCGGCCGGGGCCAAGTTCAACGCCGTCCGACGCGGCCGGTGCTCCCTGCGGGTCGCAGGTGACGTCGAGTCGATCAGCCTCGGCGAAGGGGACTGCTTCCTGCTGACCCGACCGGTGGCCTACACCCTCTCCAGCGATCCCGACGTGCCCGTCGAGCCCGCGTACCCCCTCTTCGCCGCCGCCGACGGCGGTGTGGCGCACGTCGGTGACGGCGACGACGTCTTCCTCATCGGCGGCGCGTTCTCCCTGGGCGAGCGGGCGCGCAGCCTCCTGCTCGACAGCCTCCCGCCGGTCATCCACGTGCCCGCCGACACCCCAGAGGCCGCCACCGTCCAGTGGGCGCTCAGCGAGATCGACGCCGAACTACGGCAGACACGACTCGGGTCCACGCTCGTCGCCGAGCACCTGGCGCTCGTCCTGCTGATCCGGGTCCTGCGGTTGCACCTGGCCCGCGACCCCGAACTCACCTCCGGCTGGTTGGCCGGCCTTGCCGACCCGGTCATCGCCCCCGCGCTGCGGGCGCTGCACGCGCGGCCCGCGCAGCCGTGGACGGTGGACGCCATCGCCCGGACCGCCGCCGTCTCCCGGTCAACGTTGGCCGCCCGCTTCAAGCGGGTCGTCGGCGTGGGACCGCTGGAATACCTGACCGGCTGGCGGATCGAACTGGCGGCGGACCGTATCCGGCGCGGTTCCGACACTGTCGCCAGCATCGCCCAGGCTGTCGGCTACGGCTCCGAGAGCGCCCTCAGCGTGGCGTTCAAACGCGCCACCGGTTTCTCGCCACGCGCCTACCGCACCGAGGTGGCGAGGACGGCCCAGACCGGCGGACGCGAACCGGCGGCGACCGGCCGGCCTGTCGAGTGAGCGGCGACTCCTCTTCACCCGCTGCGGTTGATCCCGTCCGGATCGGGTAGACCCGTCCGCCGTCGTCGGGGCGGCGGCCGAGCGCCTGCGGGGGGACGTCGCATGGATCAGCACGGTTGAGCGGGCCGGACGGTCCCCGCGACGTCGTGGAGCTGCGGGTGCACGGAGTCTCCGGCGCGAGCGCCGCACAGGTGCTGGACCTGCAGCAGACGGCGCAGGTGGCGGGTGACCAGAACGGAGGCTTCTACCGGCCGCGACCACAGGACCCGGACAGCACCGCCCCGCGCGGCGTGACCCTGGAGGCGTACCGCTGGGGTGATCTGCCCTCCGGGACCGTCGCCCGCACCCTCGCCGTGGTCTTCCTGCTGCCGTTCATGCTCGTCAACGTCGCGACCTGGATGCGCCCGGCGAGCCCCGGTTCCGAAGCGGTGGTCAAGTCCCTGTGCCGACTGCTGGCGCTCACCCTCACCGTGCTGTACGTGCTCGCCGTCGCCGGCGTCGCCCTGGATCTGGTGGGCTGGAAGTGCCTGCCCTCGACGCGCTGTCTCGCGGGGCGCAGCTGGCTGTCCTGGTTGGGAGGGCGGCCGGTCGGGGCGCAACTGGCCTTGGTCGCGTTGGCGCCGGTCGCCGCGATCGGCCTGATCTGGCGGATCAGCAACCGCCCAGGGCGGACGTTCGAGGCGTTTCGCGCACCCGATCAGGGGATCGGCGGGTCACGGCTCGGCACGGTCGGCCAGTGGGACGCCGAGCCGCTCGTGGGCCGGTTGCGCGCCATCCACGTCGCTGCCGCGTTCGCGACACTGGACCTCACAGTGCTGCTGGCCCGGAGCGCGAGTGGCGCCACCGGGGTCACGGTCACGCTGACGGTGGCGACCGGTGTGATCCTGGCGTGCTGCGTGGGCCTGCTGTGCACGCCGCCGCTGATCGACCGGGCCGCCGACGATCACCGGCTCGACCGGGTCACCCGCACGCTCCGGACCGTCGCCGTCGTCGTGACCGTCGCCGTCCTGGCTCACCTGCTGACCGGGCCACGCCGGTGGGACAACGGACACGGGCTTCCCGGGTACGAGACGACCCTGGCCGCTCTGTTCGCCGTACAGACGGCGTTGTTGGTCGTGCTGGGCGTGGTCCTGCTCTGCCACCGGCAACGCGGTGGCACCCCGCTGTTCGGGCTGGGTGCCCTCGTCATCGCGGCAACCGGGATCAGCCTGGCCGTGGCGTACTCCGCCGAGCTGGTCTACCGGGTGGCGGACTTCCTCGACCGCGACGTGCCGACCGGGGAGGGCATCGCCACCGGCCCGCCCCGGGCGTACACGTGGGTGATCTACGGCTTCATCCGAGCGTTGCTGGCCACAGTCGTGGTCGCCGGCCTCGTCGTCCTTCTCACGCGTCGCGGTCGGCGTCGCGCCGCGGCGGCGATCGTGGCACACGACTACCCGCAGGCCCCAGCGGAGGCCGAACCCCGACTGCGGCAGGTCCGGGACGCGATAGCCCGGGCCCGCTTCACCGAGAAGCTGGTGCCGCTGGCCGTGTTCTACGGGTGCCTCGCCGGGCTCACCACGGCCACCACCACCATCGGCCTGCTGGGTGAGTTTCCCAGTGACATCCTCGAACGGAACCTCGGGCTGCCGGCGGACGCGACCACCTTCGGCATCGCGTTCGGGAGCTGGGTGATCGCGGCGGTCATCCTCGGTCTGATCATCGGGGGGATCTTCGCCTACCGGACCGTCCCGTTCCGCCGGCACATCGGCGTCCTCTGGGACTTGGGCACCTTCTGGCCTCGGGCCGCCCACCCGTTCGCTCCGCCCTGCTACTCCGAGCGGGCCGTGCCGGAGTTGGCCCGTCGCATCACGTACCTCGTCGAGCGCGGGGACGCCGTGCTGCTCACCGGGCACAGCCACGGTTCGGTCCTGCTCGCCGCGACGGTGCTCCAGTTGCCGCCGCACGTCGGCGACCGAATCGCTCTGCTCACCCACGGGTCGCCGCTGCACCGCCTTTACGCGCGGCTCTTCCCCGCGTACGTCGACGACGTGGCGCTGCACGAGATCGGCCGCCGGGTCGGTTGGCGGTGGGTGAACCTGTGGAGCGACACCGACCCCATCGGCGGCTGGATCTTCTCGGCGCACCGCACACCGGCGCCGGGCGATGTCGGCGGCCCGGCCGCCCGGGTGGATCGCCGGTACCGTGATCCGCGCGACGTGGTGACGCCGCCCAGTGACAGCGTCCCCCCACCCATCCGTGGGCACTGGCTGGGCGAATCCGAAGAGCCGTTCACGGCGGCGGCCCGGGAGTTGGTGCGGCGCCTCGGTGAGCGGGCCGACCCGCCCGGCACGGCGACGTAGCGGACCGTGTCACCGTCCGCTTTTCGCCCGCGCCCGCCAGTCGTCGAGACGCGTACCGGCGAGGCGGGCGCCGTCGGCGGGAACGAGGGAGCGTTCGCCGAGCTTCGCGCCGAAGTAGCGGGCGTCCGGGTCGGCCACCACCGACCGAGGGTCCTGCTGGGCGGCGAGGAGGTCTCGGCCCAGGTCGTCGAGGCGGAACTGCTCCGGGCCGGCGATCTCGACCACGGCGTTCGTCGGCGCACCGACTACGACCTCGGCCACTGCGGCCGCGACGTCGTCGGCGGCCATCGGCTGGATGAGCACCGGGGCGAGGTGCACGGTGTCGCCGTCCGTGCCGGCGTCGACGATCCCCTGGAGGAACTCGAAGAACTGGGTGGCGTGCACGATCGAGTACGGGGTTCCGGACGCGACGACGAGCTTCTCCTGGGCGACCTTCGCCCGCATGTAGCCGCTGTCCGGGATCCGGTCGCAACCCACGATGGAGAGCACCACGTAGTGGCCCACCCCGGCGTCCGACGCGGCGGCAAGGAGCGTCCGGGTGGACGTCTCGAAGAACTCCAGCACGGCCTTGTCCTCGAACGACGGCGAGTTCGACACGTCGACGACGGCGTCGGCACCGGTGAGCGCATCGGCCACGCCCTCGCCGGTCAGGGTGTTCACGCCGGTCTTCGGTGATGCCGGCACCACCTCGTGGCCCTGGGCGCGGAGGTCATCCACGAGCTTGGAACCGATGAGGCCGCTGCCCCCGATGACGACGATCTTCATGGTCGAACCACGTCCTTTCCGCATGGGTTGAGTCGTGCTGCCACCCAGTAAGACGGAAAGCGTGCACCGATGCAGGACAATCGCCGGAGAACAGTTCGACGGAGACCTGGAGGTGGCCGTGGCCGAGGTGTCGCACCCGGTGTTCGCCCGCGTCTACGAACGGTTGAGCGTCGCCATGGACCGGGCCGGTACGGCGGCCTACCGGCGGGACCTGGTCGCCGGCCTGTCCGGCCGGGTGGTCGAGATCGGTGCGGGCAACGGGCGGATGTTCCCGCACTACCCGCCGTCGGTGACCGAGGTCGTCGCTGTCGAACCGGAACGGCGTCTGCGGGCCGCCGCCGAACGCGCGGCACCGAGCGCGCCGGTCCCGGTCACGGTCGTCGACGGGTTGGCCGAGAGGCTGCCGGCCGGGGACGACGAGTTCGACGCCGCCGTGGTCGCGCTGGTGCTGTGCACCGTGCCGGACCAGGCGAGCGCGTTGGCCGAGGTCGGGCGGGTGCTGCGCCCGGGCGGCCAGTTGCGGTTCTTCGAACACGTCGCCGCCGAGAAGCCC
The DNA here is from genome assembly GCF_007830095.1 of Micromonospora taraxaci. Lineage (NCBI taxonomy): Bacteria > Bacillati > Actinomycetota > Actinomycetes > Micromonosporales > Micromonosporaceae > Micromonospora > Micromonospora taraxaci. The sequence goes on from NZ_VIWZ01000001.1 coordinate 5,480,874, forward strand.
GGCGGTCTGCACCGAGCCCAGCGACTGGTCGACGCGACACTGTGGCCGAAGCTGTTCGCCGGGTGCCACACCAACCGCGACACCGTCGCCGCCATCACGACCGCAGGGTTCGTCATCGAGGAACTAAACCGCTTCCGTTTCCCGGCCACCAGCAACAGCCCCTCCTCGCCCTGCGTCCACGGACGCGCGATCTGGCCGGCGACGGCGGACCGCCGATAGGGACGGCAGCCGGTCGCCTGCCCTGAGTCGAGGGACAGGCCAAACGGCGAGAGCACCAAACGCGAACGCGAGGCCCGATCCACTTTGCCCGGAGGGCAGGGGCATTATTCCGTTTTGACAGCATTTGCCGGGCTGGCGTGATGTGGTGGTCACCGCCGCTTGTCGGCGACATATCGGCCGTATCGCGCAGGACGCTGCTCACGAGACGTCTCCTGCGAGGAATACCCGGAGGATGTTCTGTGACAGCTAAACCCAAACTTCGTCTACGGCGGCGGGTGGTGTTGCCGGCCCTCGCGGCTGCCGCAGCCGTCACCGTGTCGGTCAGCCTGCTCCTCAGCTCGACCGCCGCCAACGCGCAGGAAGCACCCGTCAACCTCGGGACGGCGGCGGACTTCTCCGTCCTGGCCGGTGCCGAGCCGACCAACACCGGCCCCAGTTTCCTGGCCCAGAGCCTCGGGCGGTTCCCCGGAAACACCGCGGCCGGCTTCGGAACGGCGACCATCGGCGGCGAGGTGCACCTCGGTGACGCGGTCGCTCTTCAGGCTCAGAGCGACCTGACCATCGCCTTCAACGACGCCGCCGGTCGGACTCCGTTCACCAATCTTCCTGCGGAGCTCGGCGGCAATACCCTCAACGAGGGGGTCTATCGGATCGGTGCCGCCCAGTTGACCGGGGCGCTGACCCTCAACGGCCAGGGCGACCCGTCGGCCGTCTTCATCTTCCAGGTCGACTCCTCGTTGACGACGGCGTCGAACAGCAGCGTCGTGCTGATCAACGGTGCCTCAGCCTGCAACGTGTTCTGGAAGATCGGCAGTTCGGCGACGATCGGCACCGGCACCACCTTCGTGGGCACCATCATGGCTCAGGCGGCGATCACGATGGCCACGGGCGCGACCCTCCAGGGCCGCGCGCTGGCGCGAACCGCCGCCGTCACCCTCGACACCAACGTCATCACCGCGCCGGTGTGCGCGGGGCCGACCGGCCCGCCCGGACCGACCGGTCCTCCCGGCCCCACCGGCCCTCCGGGCCCGTCCGGCCCGCCCGGCAGTCCTGGGGCGCCCGGCAGCCCCGGCGCACCCGGCAGTCCTGGGGCACCCGGCAGCCCCGGCGCACCCGGCAGTCCTGGGGCACCCGGCAGCCCCGGCGCACCCGGCAGTCCTGGGGCACCCGGCAGCCCCGGCGCACCCGGAGCACCCGGCAGCCCTGGGGCGCCCGGAGCACCCGGTAGCCCTGGCGCACCCGGAGCACCCGGCAGCCCTGGGGCGCCCGGAGCACCCGGTAGCCCTGGCGCACCTGGCGCACCCGGTAGCCCTGGCGCACCTGGACCGTCCGGGCCTCCCGGACCTCCCGGTCGACCCGGCGGCCCGGGTGGCAAGGTCCCCATCCTGCCGGTTACCGGCGGCGGGGTGGTCCCGGCCATGACAGGCGTCGGAAGTGTGATGGTCGTGCTGGGCGCGTTCGCGTTCGTCCTCGCACGGCGTCGACGCCAGGAATCCTGATCGGTGGTCCGGCCGGCAGCTGACTGCCGGCCGGGCCGCGTCGGGCACCACCGTCGTCGGCCCGCTCCCAGACGGGAGCGGGCCGACGACGACTACCTGGACCCACGGTCAGCCGACGAGCCCCAGCTTGCGAAGAGCTTCGTCCTCGCGCTCGTGCGAGAGGTAGAGCAGGATCTGCGGCCGGTCGCCGCCGACGCGCACGACGTAGGTCTGGGCGAACTGTGCGCTGCCGGCCCTGCCGGCGGACGGCGCGAAGTCCAGCGTCCACCGGGTGTGGACGAGAACGTGACCCGGCGCGAGATCGAGCACATCGTCGACCACCACACGGGCGCCGGTCAGGCCGAACTGCTCGGTCATCGCGGTGTGGCGCGCGTCGAGCGCCGCGCGGTACTCCGCGTCGTTGGTGACGACGGCGGACGTGCTCGGGTCCCCCTCGATGTACGACTCGGCGTAGCTCGCGGCGATGGTGCCGCTGTCGCCGGCCTCGACGGCTCGCGCGTAACCGCGAAGGAACCTCTCGATCGACTCGCGTACGGATGCTTCCGCAGACTTCATGTGCGGTCCCTCCGGATGCCCAGACTCGCGAGTATGTCAGGCGACGCCCTGATCAACGCCCTCGCGCGGCTTCACCGGCGGGGCAGGCTGGTCATCCAGTCGTCCAGCTCCGCCGGTGAGCGCAGCAACACCACCGGCGGCGCGGACGGGTCGGTCTGCCAGGCGCGCATCCGCCGTCGCGCCCGACCGAACGCCGTCACGTGCCACACCAGGATCGAGTCCGGGGACAGCACGCTGCCCAGCGTCTCCCGGTTGCCGTTGCAGATCTCCTCGCCCGTCAGCACCCGGCGGACGGTGCGCCGCAGCAACCGCCCGAACGAGCACCACCGGGGGTAGTCCAGGCCGACGACCAGGTCGGCGCGGGCCAACGGTACGTCCCGCCAGCCGTGGTACGCCCCGTCGACGATCCAGCGGTCCCGCCGGCAGATCTCCTCAATCCGGCTACGTTGCTGCGCGACGGGCACCTCGACCCAGCCCGGCTCCCAGAGCAGGTCGTCCACCGGATAGCAGGGCAGCCCGAGGTGTTCGGCCATCCGCGCGGCGAGGGTGGACTTGCCGGAGCCGTACACCCCGTAGATCAGGATGCGACGCGGTGCGCTCATCGCGGCAGCGTACGACGCGAGGAAAAATCGTTTGTCGTACGCGGCGCGCTCCGCGAGAGTGACCTCCATGACGTACTGACGGACCCACTCCCCCTCCGCCCCCCGGTGACACCTTCCCGGGCGGCGTGACTCGTCCGTTGCCACGTTCTCGGTCAGAAGCGAGCTCTCCTTGATCCAGCACCAGTCTCTGCCCTCGTCCAACCCCGCCACCGTCACGGTGTTCGCGTCGTCCACGAGCTGGATCGAGTCGGACGCGCTCGCCCAGTGCCAGCAGGTGGCCGCCCTCGACGGCATGATTCACGTTGCCGGAATGCCGGACCTACACCCGGGCAAGGGCGCCCCCATCGGTGCGGCCATGGCGTCGACGGTGCTGTACCCGTTCCTGGTGGGGTCCGACATCGGCTGCGGCATCGCCGTGTTCCCCATCAAGCTCAAGCGGGCCGTACCGGAGCGGCTGGCCGCACGGTTCCCCGACCTCGATCGGACGCTCGACGCCGACGACCCGGCCTGGGCGGTCGTCGAGGGCGACGTCCCGGCCGGTCACCTCGACGGTCTCGGGACGGTCGGCCGTGGCAACCACTTCGTCGAGCTGGCCCGGGTCGGGCCTGTCCTCGACCCGGGCCACGCGGCTCGTCTCGGGGTCGACGCGGACGATCTGGTGCTCGTCGTCCACAGCGGTTCCCGTGGTCTGGGCGAGCGGATCCTGCGGACGCACACCGAGGCCCATGGCGCCGGTGCCGCTCCCGATCCCGCCGCCTACCTGGCGATGCACGACGACGCTGTGCGCTGGGGTTCGCTCAACCGCCGGGTCCCTGGCCGCCCGGGTCGCGTACGCGCTGGGGGCCGAACCCGCCGATCCGATCGTCGACCAGTGCCACAACCTGGTCGAGATCCGCGACGGGGTCTACCTGCACCGCAAGGGCGCAGCACCGGGTGACGGCCGCGACGTCCTGGTCGCCGGCACCCGGGGAACACCGTCCTACCTGGTGGCCGCCCATGCCGGTCCGGACGCCAATTTCTCCGTCGCACATGGCGCCGGCCGCAAGATGTCGCGCTCCGACGCGCTGCGGCGGGGTCGTGCCAAGCACACGGTCGAGGAGCTACGCCGCACGCCGCTGGGTTCACTTGTGGTGTGTGGTGACCGTCAGCTCCTCTTCGAGGAGGCGCCCACCGCGTACAAGCGCATCGAGCAGGTGATCGCCGACCTCGTCGAGCACCGACTGGCCACGCCGGTCGCCAGCACGATTCCGCTGGTCACCTACAAGACGGCCGACCTCGGGCCGACGACCCGGACCGACCGGCGGGGCCACCGTGGTGGGCGGGGGCGGTCGTGAGCGTGCTCCTGCTGCTGTCCGCCGGGCGCGGCCCACGGGAATGCGCCTGGGCGCTGACCCAGCTCCTGTACCGCCTGACCGCGGAGGGCACCCGTCGAGGAGTGACGATCGAGCAGGTGCAGGCGGTGCCCGGCGATCGGCCCGGCACCCACCGGTCGGTGCTCATCCAGATCTCCGGTGTCGACGCGGAGGCGTTCGCCGCCTCGTGGACCGGCACGCTGTGCTGGCAGGCCCCCAGCCCCTACCGGACGAGCACCGGTCGCAAGAACTGGTACGTCACCGCCCAGCGACCCCGCCTCGACGCGGTGCCGACGATGTTCTCGGAGGCGGATGTCGACATCGTCGGCTGCCGCACCGGAGGGCCCGGCGGCCAGCACCGGAACAAGGCCAGCACTGCGGTACGGGCGACGCACCGCCCCTCGGGCATCGTCGTGGTCGTGGACGAGGAGCGGCAGTTCAGCCTGAATCGGCGAATCGCCCTGGACCTGCTGCGGCAACGCGTCGAGCATGGCGACGAGGTGGCACGACGTGCCGTCACCACCGCCCGCTGGCGCATCCACGACGACCTCGTCCGCGGCGATCCCGTCCGCGTGGAGCGTCCGGAGCCGCAGCGGCCGGGCCGCCCGCGTTGACGGGCTCCGTCAGACCTCCAGCACCGCGTCCGCGAACGCCTGCGGCGCCTCCTGCGGCAGGTTGTGCCCGACACCGCCGCCGATGGTCCGGTGCTCGTAGCGCCCGGTGAACTGCTTGGCGTAGACGCTGGGCTCCACGTGCGGCGCGCCGTTGGCGTCCCCCTCCAGGGAGATGCTGGGTACAGTGATCTTCGGTTGCGCGGCCAGGCGCTTCTCCACCTCGTCGTACTGTGGCTCGCCGTCGGCGAGGGCCAGCCGCCACCGGTAGTTGTGCACCACGATGTCGACGTGGTCGGGGTTGTCGAACGCCGCCGCGCTGCGGTCGAACGTCGCGTCGTCGAACGTCCACTGTGGTGACGCGGTGTGCCAGATCAGCTTGTTGAAGTCACGGCGGTTCTTGTCGTAGCCTTCCCGGCCACGCTCGGTGGCGAAGTAGTACTGGTACCACCACGCCAGTTCCGCCTTTGGCGGCAACGGCGCCCTGCCCGATTCCTGGCCGGCGATGAGGTAACCGCTCACCGAGACCAGGCCCTGGCAACGCTCGGGCCACAACGCGGCCACGACGTCCGCGGTCCGCGCACCCCAGTCGAACCCGGCCAGCTTCGCGCTGTCGATGTGCAGGGCGTCCATGAGCGCGATGAGATCGAGCCCCATGGCCGCCGGTTCGCCGTTTCGCACGGCGTCGTCGGAGAGGAAGCGGGTGCTGCCGTAGCCCCGCAGGTACGGCACGACGACCCGGTAACCGGCGGCGGTGAGCAGCGGCACGATGTCGACGAAACTGTGGATGTCGTACGGCCAGCCGTGCAGCAGGATCGCGGCGGGGCCGTCGGGCGGCCCGGCGTCCACGTACCCCACGTTCAGGACACCGGCATCGATCTGTCTCACGTCGGTGAACGATCCCGCACCGGCCACCGTCATCGACCTCTTTCCCGTCCCGAGCTGTTGTGACCTGCTGGTCCTGTCGAATGTAGGAGCCGGCGCCGTGCCGGACGGCGGATTGCCCAAGCTTCGCTGGGCCGATGCCGGGCTGGGTAGGATGCGGGCCCCGCTTCCAGGCGAGGTCGGACAGGGTCCCGGCGGGCCGTCGGAGCCTGACCGTAGGGTGATGGCATGGCTGAGCGACCTCTGACCCTGATGGCGGTGCACGCCCACCCCGACGACGAGGCGACGAGCACCGGCGGCGTGCTGGCCCGCTATGCCGACGAAGGGATCACGACGGTGCTCGTGACCTGCACCGACGGGCGGTGCGGTGATGGCCCGGGCGGGGTCAAGCCGGGCGACCCGGGGCACGACCCGGCCGCCGTCGTGGCGATGCGTCGGGCCGAGTTGGAGGCCAGCTGCGCGGTGTTGAAGGTCAGCCACCTGGAGACGCTCGGTTACGCCGACTCGGGGATGATGGGATGGTCGACCAACGACCAGCCCGGCGCCTTCTGGACGACGCCGGTGGCGGAGGCGGCGGGCCGGCTCGCCGAGTTGATCCGGCAGTACCAACCAGATGTCATCGTCACGTACGACGAGAACGGCTTCTACGGCCACCCGGACCACATCCAGGCGCACCGGATCACGATGGCGGCCGTCGAGCTGACCGACAGCCCGGCGAAGGTCTACTGGACCACCGTGCCGCGTACGGCGTTCGAGCAGTTCGGCCGCATCATGCGGGAGCTCGGCGTCGACTGGGCCGAGCCGGACGAGGCGGCGGAGCCGATGCCGCAGCTCGGCCTGCCGGACGACGAGATCACCACCTGGGTCGATGCCAACAGCTACGGCGGGCAGAAGTTCGACGCGCTGGCCGCCCACGCCAGTCAGACCGAGAACATCTTCTTCCTGCAACTGGGCCGCGACCGGTTCACCGAGCTGATGGGCGTGGAGACCTTCCTGCGGGTCCGCGACCGGACGGGCGCGCCGACCCCCGAGGACGACCTCTTCGCCGGCCTGCGCTGACTGCGCGGATCAGCTCCCGTAGCGACGCCAGGCGTGTCGGCCACCCGGCCGGCACGCCTGCCTGCGCTACTCGATCACGTGGGCGACGGCATCGGACCCGACCGATAACGCGCCGAGAGCAGCGTGTCCCCGGCCGCCGAAAGTTTCGCGGTGCTGTCGCGCAAGACCGCGCAGGTCATATGACGAATTTCCGGAAGTTTTCAGCGTTGACGCCCGGACATAGACGGCCTTAACGTTTCGAGCAGGTTTCCGGTCACCGGCCGGAACTACCGGCCCTCCGGCCGCACCCGGCCGCTCCGCCCCGAATCCGCTCCTTATCCGCCATAACCGGACCCGCACCTTCTTGATCGACAGTTGTCGATCAAGGGTCTGGAAAGGAAGGCACATGAAGCTGAGACAGTGGACCACCGTCGGAGTGGTCGCCGTCGCGACCGTCGCGGCGTTGAACACCGTGCCGGCCACCGCGAGCCGGCCGTATGACCCGACGGCGCAGAGCCTCGGCGCCCTGGGTCTCCGCCACGGCCTGCACGTCGGCACCGCGGTGAACATGGATGCTCTCAACGACGCCGGCGACCCGCAGTACCGCGCGCTGGCCTCCTCCGAGTTCGCCTCGGTCACCGCCGAGAACGTGATGAAGTGGGAGGTCCTGGAGCCCACCCGCGGCACCTACAACTGGGCGGCGGCCGACCAGTTCGTGGAGTTCGCCAAGCGCAACCGGCAGAGCGTGCGCGGTCACGTGCTGGTCTGGCACAACCAGTTGCCCGCCTGGTTGACCAGCGGCGTCGCCGACGGCTCGATCAGCAAGCAGGAGCTGCGCGAGCTGCTGCGCAAGCACATCACCACCGTCGTCAACCGCTACAAGGGCAAGATCTGGCAGTGGGACGTGGTCAACGAGGCCGTCAGCGACCCGTGGGACACCCCGTCGACCCTGCACTACAAGGGCTTCTGGGCGCAGAACCTCGGGCCCGGCTACATCGCCGACTCGTTCCGCTGGGCGCGGGCGGCCGACCCCAAGGCCCTGCTGTTCTACAACGACTACAACATCGAGGCCTTCGGCTCCGGCAACCCGGCCGACGACAAGACGCAGTTCGTCTACGACATGACCAAGGGCCTGCGCGCCCAGGGTGTCCCGATCGACGGCGTCGGCGCCCAGGGCCACCTGGGCACCCAGTACGGCAACTTCGACACCCTCCAGGTGACCGCCGCGTTGAAGAAGTTCAGCGGGCTCGGCGTCGCCACCGCGTTCACCGAGGTCGACGTCCGTAGTCAGATGACGGAGGCCGTCCGGGCCGGCAACTCGGAGGAGATCAACCCACGGTTGCAGGCGTCGGCCGCCAACTTCAGCGTGCTGATGAAGGCGTGCCTCGCCGTGCGGAGCTGCCTGTCGTACACGGTCTGGGGTTTCAGCGACAAGTACTCCTGGGTGCCGGACTGGTTCAACGACCCGCCGGAGGGCCTGGCCACCATCTACGACGAGAACTACCAGCCCAAGCGGGCGTACAACGAGTTGAAGTCCGACCTGATCTTTGCTGGGCCGCCGTACGTGCTGCCTCGGATCGCACCCAAGCCGCGCCGCTGACCCGACGGCCCGGCTGATCCGGCGACGCGTGCGTCGGCGTAGGGACCGTGTGGGGCGCGGCGGAGCCCCACACGGTCCCTACGTCACCACGGACGTCGGTGTTCGACTCACGTTCGGCTGGACCGTTCCGCCATCCGGACGCCATCGGAGGTGCTGGTGCCGGTTCTACCGGTTTATTGATGGTTTTGGTGTCACTATGGCAGGCGTGGGAACTGCGAAAACTGCCATGCCTGCCATCTCGCCGCTCACCGGCGATCCGATCAAGCGGGCCGATGCCGAGCGACTCGCTGGGGTGCTGAAGGCGTTCGCCGATCCGGCGCGACTCCGGCTGCTCAGCCTGATCCAGTCGGCGCCGGACGGTGAGGCCTCCGTCAGCGACCTCACCGGGGCGCTCAACCTCTCCCAGCCGACAGTGAGTCATCACCTTCGGATCCTCACCGAGGCCGGCCTGCTGGAGCGCGACAAGCGCGGGGTCTGGGCGTACTACCGCCTGGTGCCCTCCGCCATCGCGCAGATCGCCGACCTGCTGACGCCGCCCCGGAAGCGGGCGACGAAGAAGGCCCGCTGACCGGGCGCTGCCTCGTCACATTCGATCGAGGGTTCGGATGCCGAGCAGGTGCAACCCCTGCCGGAGCGTCCGGGCGGTCAGCTCGGCCAGCAGCAGCCGACTCTCCCGCAGGTCGTCCGGCGCGCGTAGCACGGGGCAGTGCTCGTAGAACGCGTTGAACGCCGTGGCGAGCCGGTGCAGGTAACCGGCGAGTTGGTGGAATTCGAGGGTCCGCTCCACCTCGGTGACCACCCCGGCGAACCCGAGCAGCTCGACTGTCAGGGCCCGCTCTGCCGGCAGGGCGAGCACGAGGGGCGCGTCCACCCGGGCATCCGTGCCGGCCCGCCGGAACATCGACCGGACACGGGCGTACGCGTACTGGAGGTAGGGCGCGGTGTTGCCCTCCAGCGAGAGCATCCGCTCCCAGTCCAGGACGTAGTCCTTCGTCCGATCGGTGGACAGGTCGGCGTACTTGATCGCGCCGATGCCGACGGCGCGACCGATCTCGGCGGCGGCCTCGGCGTCCAGCTCCGGGTTCCGGCTCAGCGCCAGGTCGCTGGCGCGGGCCACCGCCTCCTCCAGGAGCCCGACCAGCTTCACCGACTCACCGGCCCGGCTGCGCAGCATCCGCCCGTCGGCGCCGAGGATCGAACCGAAGCCCAGATGTTCGGCGTGAGCCGGCGGACTCAGCCAACCGGCGGCCCGGGCGACGGCGAACACCATCGCGAAGTGCTGCCGCTGCGGCAGCCCGACGACGTACACCAGCCGGGTCGCGCCCAACTCGCCGGTGCGCTGCCGCAACGCGGCCAGGTCGGTTGCCGGATAGCCGTACCCGCCGTCACGCTTACGCACGATCAGCGGCAACGGGTCCCCGCCGCGACCGACGAACCCAGGCGGGAACACGCAGTCGGCCCCGTCGCTGGGCGTCAACAGCCCCAACCCGTCCAGGTCGTCGACGACACCGGCGAGCAGGTCGTTGTAGGCGCTCTCGCCCAGGAAGTCGCCCTCGGACAACGTCACGTCGAGCAGGTCGTACACGGTCAGGAAGTACCGCTCGGACTGCTCCACCAGCAGCCGCCACAGCCGTGACGTCCGCTCGTCGCCGCCCTGCAGTGCGACCACCCGTGACCGCGACCGTTCCCGGAACGCCTCGTCGGCGTCGAACTTCAGCCGGGCCGCCCGATAGAAGGTGTCCAGGTCGCCCATCGACAGCTCGTGCGCCGCCTCCGCCCCGCCGAGGTCGGCCAGGTGCTCGATGAGCATGCCGAACGGCGTACCCCAGTCACCCAGGTGGTTGACCCGCACCACCCGGTGCCCGAGCCACTCCAGCAGCCGTACCGCCGCGTCGCCGATGACCGTGGACCGCAGATGCCCCACGTGCATCTCCTTGGCCACGTTCGGCGCCGAGTAGTCGACCACCACGGTCTGCGGCGCGGTCGTGGACGGCACCCCGAGCCGGGCGTCGCCGGCCAGCCCGGCGGCCAGGTCGGCCAGTGCCCGGTCGGCGACGGTCAGATTGAGGAAACCCGGCCCGGAGACCTCCGCCGACGCGCAGACGTCGTCGAGCACCGCGCGCTCCAGCACCGCGGCGGCGATGTCGCGCGGCGGGCGACCGAGCCGCCGGGCCAGCGCCAGCGCCGCGTCTGACTGGAAGTCCGCGCGCGGAGACCGCCGCACCAGCGGGTCGACCGGGCCACCGGCCACCTCCGCGAACGCTGGCGCCAGCCGGTCGGACAACAACCTTTCAAGATCCATGAGTACGCCGATCTCACTCGGACCCGCGCTGTCACGCGAGCCGTTCAACGGGGAGATGCGGGCGGACCGGGAACGACCAGTCGGTGACCGGCGGCTCGATCCGCCGGTCGCAGGAGAACAGGTCAGCGCGGGCGGGCGACGGATCGCCGGCGTCGCGCACCAACCAGGACGTCACACGACGCTCCGGTGCAGGGCACGATCACGCTGGTCATGGCAGCAGCCTAACGGCTGGTCCGGTGTGGCGGCACCCCGGTTTCGGCAGGTCCGGTTACCGTCCGATGGCGGTGTGTGGTCGTTTCGGCCGACTCGTAGCAGGGAACTGCCCGGGACAACCGAGGGAGGATCATGAGCCGACACCGACCGACGTCGACCGCCCGTACGCGCGGCGTCCTTGCGTTGATTCCGCTGGTGGGAAGCGTCGCACTGGCCGCCTGCACGTCCACCGAGGACCCGCCGGGCTCGACCCCGTCGATGGCGGCCCCGACGGTCGCCTCGGCATCAGCGAATCCGACCGACGCGCCGACGCCGGGGGCCAGCACCCCGGCGACCATCCCGACGTCGGCCTTCGTCGAGTTGCCGACCGAGTTGCGGAAGTCCCCCCGGCGGACGACGCCGGTGACGGACGCCCTACCGACGATGTGCGGCAACGAGTTCGGGACCGGGGGTCGGCAGGTCACGGCGAGCGCCGCGATGACCAACACCTACCAGAAGGCCGGCGCTACTGAGGCTGACGTGCCGCAGGGCCTGATCCACCAGGTCATCTTCACCTTCGACGGCGACGGCGCGTCGGCGTACCTGGGACGTCTGCGTACCGACGTGCAGGCGTGCCCCGCCTACGACCAGTCCGGAAACCGGGTCACTGTCAAGAGCGAGCCGCTGACCGGCGTCGGCGACGAGGCGCTGCTGCTGACCCGCACCTGGGCCGAGACGAGCCTGAACGGAGAACGCACCGGCGACACCGCGTCCAGCCAGATCGCCGTCGCCCGGGTCGGCAAGGCGGTGACGGTCTTCAACGACCAGGGGTGGGAGGGCACCAGCGGCAACTCCACCATCCTGGACCGGGTCGTCCGCGACGGCGTACGCACCATCGACGCCTGGCAGCGGTAGATCACCCGGCTGCCCCGCGGGTCAACGGCCGAACGCCAGATAGAGACCCAGGCCGAAGTTCACGACCAGGATGATCGCGCCGACGACGGCGAACCAGCGCTGCCATGCCGTCCACCGGACCGTCCGCTCGGACTCGACGATGCCCGCCTCCTCCACCCGCATCGCCGCGATCTTGTCGCGCTCACTGGTGTCACGGCGGTTCGAGGTCACGTTGGCGCTGAGCAGAGACGCGTTGGCGCGTATCTCCTCGGTGAGGGACCCGAGTGCTTTCGTCATCGAGTCGATCGAGCCATTGATCTGTCGCAGGTGCTCATCATGCCCCTGCAGACGCTGCTCGATCCGGCCCGCGTCCTGACCACGCGCGTAGGCGGCCGCCTTCTCCGGGGTGTTCTCCGGGCTTGTCACTGTGGATGCATGGTGCTCGTGAGACTCATCAACGCCACCTCCTACTGACCCGCACCACCCGGTCGATGCATCAGTCGTACCACTTGCGGGCGCCGAACACCACTGCCGGAATCCGACAAAACCGCAGGTCAGAGGCGTTCTTCAAGACCACGTCGTGCGCGAGTCAGGGGTGCCGGACGGTGGCCCGCACCAGCCCGGGAGACAACCACTGCGGTACGACGCCCCCGAGCCCGTACATCCCGGGTGGTAGGCCTATCGGCAACTCCGGCATGACGACTCACCAGCGGTCTGATTCCTAGGCTGCCACCCGTACCCGTCACGCGACCGAGGGGATCCACGATGTCCATCCGTCACCTGCTCGCCGCCGCCGTAGTCGCCCCGCTGGGGGGCATCGAACCGGCGGCCCCGGCAGCCGCGCACGTCTCGGCCCAGCCGATCGCCGCCGCTGCTCTCTCCATGAGTTCCGGGCGTTTCGGCGCCAGTGCGGCCGTCCTGCTGGGGCTGGTCGGCGCCATCGTCGGCGGGCTGGCTCTGGCCCGCCCCGCCAGTCGCATCGGCGCTGCTTCGGGGCGCCTCGGAGCCCTCTTGGCCCTGGCGACAGGGCTGGTCGGCATGGCGCTCGGTGGTCTGGTGGTGGCCACCTCCGACAGCGGCATCGGCACCGGAAACGGGCGAGGCGGGGCCTTTGTTGCTCTGGCAGTCGGACTGGTCGGAGTGGTTCTCGGCGGGCTGGCCCTGGTTCGCGCCCGCCGCACCGGCCGCCTGACCGGGTGACGGGCTGACCGTTCCGGCGCAGGCGCCGGTCGTGGCTCTGCCGCCCAGCCGGAGACCGTGGTCAGGAGCGGGCGAGCCAACCGGGCACGGTCAGGCCGGACTCGTAGGCGAGGATCACCAACTGGGCCCGGTCCCGCACCTGCGACTTGGTCATGATCCGGCTGACGTGCGTCTTGGCGGTGGCCGGACTGAGTACCAGCCGTGCGGCGATCTCGTCGTTGGACAGGCCCGCGGCGACCAGGGCCAGCACCTCACGCTCCCGCTCGGTGAGCACGCTCAACCGCGGTTTGGGGTCCGGATGCGTCGCCCGGGTGGCGAACTCGGCGATCAGTCGGCGGGTGATCGACGGCGCGATCAGCGCGTCGCCCCGGGCGACCACCCGGACCCCGTGGATCAGCTCCGCCGGCTCGGTGTCCTTCACGAGGAAGCCGCTCGCGCCGGCCCGCAACGCACCGTAGACATATTCGTCCAGGTCGAACGTGGTCAGGATGATCACACGGGCTTCGGTGCTCGCAACGATCTCCCCGGTGGCGGCGAGGCCGTCCCGCACCGGCATCCGAATGTCCATGAGGACGACGTCCGGCCGCAGCTGCGCGGCGAGGCGCACCGCCTCGGACCCGTCGGCCGCCTCGCCGACCACCTCGATGCCGTCCTCACCGTCCAGGATGGAACGGAAGCCCGCGCGCACCAGGGTCTGGTCGTCGACGATCAGCAGCCGGATCATGCCGGCTCCGACGTCGGCGCCGGGCGGGGACGCAGCGGCAGGCGGGCGTGGACCCGGAATCCGCCGTCCGGCCGCGTACCAGTGGTCAGTGAGCCGCCGAGCGCGCGGGCCCGCTCGTGCATGCCGAGTATTCCGCTGCCCGGCGCGCCGGGCGCGCCGGTGCCGTCGTCCTCCACCTCGACCAGCACGTCGTCACTGTCGGATCGCACCCGGACCACAGCGGTGGCGGCCCTGGCGTGCCGGGTGACGTTGGTGAGCGCCTCCTGGACGATCCGGTACACCGCCAGGTCGACCTCCGGCGGCAGCGAACCGACCTCCGCGAACTCGGTTCGGATGTCCACCTCGGAACGCCCGACCGTCGTGATCAGATCGTCGAGGCGGCGCAGGCCCGGCGCGGGCACGACCGGCGCCTCGCCCTCCTGCCGTAGCGCCCCCAGCGTCGTTCGCAACTCACGCAGCGTCTCCTTGCTGGCTTCCTTGATCGCGGTGAGCGCCTGCTCGGACCGGGTGGGGTCCGGTCGGTGCAGTGCGGCACTGGCCTGGACGTTGATCAGCGAGAGGTGGTGGCCGAGGATGTCGTGCAGGTCGCGCGCGATGCGCAGTCGCTCCTCGGTGGCGCGTCGCCGCGCTTCCTCCTCCGTCCACTGCTTGGCTGCCACTGCCCGGGCCTGCGCCTCGGCAAGGTAGGCCCGGCGGTTGCGGGTGACCCCGACGATGACCGCGACGAGCCAACCGGCGTGCAGCAGCGTCGCCCCGTTCATGGTGTCCGGGGATCGGTTGTAGCCGTCCGCGACGGCGAAGGCGATCACCGAGGCGAGACCGAGACCGACGGCGACCCGGAGATGGCCCTCGTCGACGACTGTGTAGAGCGCCACGACGAACACCAACATGATCGGGCCGGGCTTGTGTAGCAACGCCCCGTACGCGCCGACGGCGGCAAGCGCCACGAGGCCCACCGGCACCGGGTGGCGACGGCGGACGGACAGCGCGGCGGAGGAGGCCAGCACCACCGGAAGTGCCGCCCATTCGGCGACGGTGTCGATGCCCCGCGACTGCACCACCAGGCCGACGAGGGCGACCAGACCGACGGCGAACACCAGGGCTGTGTCCGCCGGTCGACCACGCCATCGCGACACCGACATGGACCGCAGCCTAACCTCCCCACGACCGGCGGAGAACGGCCTAACCGCTGGGTGAGCCCGATGAAACGGCCCGTCCGCGCCGGCGTTGGTGGTCAGCGGGAGGCCGAGGGCGGCCGAGGATCCCCGGCCGGGCTGGTGTCGTAACCGGCGGCCTGGAGGGCGAACAGCTCGGCGTACCGACCGCCGGTGGCGACGAGGCCGTCGTGCGTGCCGGCCTCGACCAGCCGGCCGTGGTGCAGGACGAAGATCCGGTCGGCGTGACGGACGTTCGCGAGCCGGTGCGTGATGAGGATCGTGGTGGCTCGACCTCTCCGGTCACGGATGGCCTGGAACAGGGCGTCCTCGGCGCGGGGGTCGAGCGCTGAGGACGGCTCGTCCATGATCAGCAGTTCGGCGTCACGCAGGAAGCCACGGGCTGCGGTGATGCGCTGCCACTGCCCACCGGAGAGGTCCTGGCCACGAGCGAAGGTGCGGTCGAGCAGTGTCTCGTACCCGTGGGGCAGCTCGTTGATCATGTGGTGGGCCACCGCGCGGGCGGCGGCGGCCTCGATGCGCTCCTGCCGGGCCTCGGTCTCGACGTCGCCGATGGCGATGTTGGTGGCGGCGGTGAACGGCCACTTGTGGTACTCCTGCGTCACCACGGCGATCCGGGCGCGCAGCCCGTCGACGTCCCAGTCCGACAACTGTCGGCCGTTCCACTCGATCGTGCCGTCGCTGGGTACGCGGAGGCCGGCGATCATCGCGGCGAGGGTCGTCTTGCCCGAGCCGTTCTCCCCCACGAACGCGACCGTCTGCCCAGCGGTGATCCGCAACGTCACGCCGTCCACGGCAGGGGTGTCCCGGTCGGGGTAGCGCAGGCTCACCCCCCGGACGCTCAACTCCCGCAGCCGTTCGGCACCGGCACCGGGTCGGGTGGCCTTCGGCAGGTACGCGACGGCCCGCGCCATGAAGCCCGTGTAGTCACCGAAGTGCTGCCCCTCGGTGTAGACGTGGTCGACCTGGAAGGTGGCGATGGCCAGGGATCGCTGGGCGGACTGCACCGCGATGACGCAGGTCGCCGCGGCGGCGAGAGGGATCTGCCCGTCCAGGAGCAGCAACCCGAGCAGGACGTACACGGTGCCTGTGCCGAGACCGCCGATGAGTGCACCGACGGTGGTGGTCGTGGTGACCCGGCGGGCGAGGGCGAGTTGGATGTCGGTCTCCACCCGCATCACCCGGTCGTACTGGTCGAGCAGGAATCCGCGTAGCCCGTACGAGCGCAGCTCCGGCGCTGAGGCGCGTTCGGCCATCAGCTTGTGCAGCAGCCACAGTCGACGCCGACGCACCGACCCGGCGGTGTACGTCCGGTACCGCAGGTGCCCGGACCGCAGCGACGCCCAGGCGTTGGGCACCGTGGCGACGACCAGCGCCAGCAGCAGCAACGGGTGGATGATGACGACGGCGGCCGCTACGGCCAGGAGCCCGGCCAGTCCGGCGAGCAGGTTCATCGACGCCTGCACCAACCCGATCGTCGACTCGGTCCCCCGGGAGGCCCGTTCCATGTCGTCGGCGAACGCGTCAGCGTCGAACGCCTCCAACCGCACTGCCGTCGACACCTCGAACAGCCCCCGCTCCACCTCGCGGCTCACCCGGGGCGTCAGCCCGTTCTGCGCGTACCCGGTGGCGATGCCCATGCCGGCGCGGAGCGCAACCGTCGCCGCCAGCACGGCCAGCGCGGGCAGCGCCGCCCGCACCTTGTCGGCGGTCGGTCCGCCGGCGAACAACTCGACGAGGACCCGCTGCGTGGCCAACAACCCGAAGGCCGCCATCACCCCCGCGCCGACCGTCGCGGCGGCCACCACGCCGGTACGAAGTCGGTCCGCGCGCCAGCTGATGCCCAGCGCTGTCCGGACGAGCCTGGGTAGTTCCGCGAACACGGCGAAGACGCCGGCCTCCGCCCGCGCCCGCACTCCCGTCTCCCACCACATCTCGCGTAACTCCGGCAGCACCGACTCCGCCCGCTGGTTTGGTGGAGTCGGTCGGGTCCCTGCGGTGGCGGTCTCGATCATGGGCGTACCTCCCGAGCGGCGCAGCCGTCGCCAGTCCGCCGGTCGGCGGTCGGAGTGGCGGGTTTCTGGAGGATTGGACCACCCCAATGTTGCTGTGGGCAATCTGATGATCACTGACAGTTATTGACGTCTGCTGTTTCCAGTGAGCCGTTCACCCGGTGACCGTCGGTCATCCCTCGCGGAGGACGTCGAGATTCCTCTGCAGCGCTGCGGCGATCTCGCCCGCCGCGACGATCTGATCCGGCGTGAGGGCGTCGACGAACAGCTCGCGGATGGCGCGTAGGTGCGGAAAGGTGGCCCCTCCGAACGCCTCGGCACCGGTCGTGGTGAGCAACACCTCCGCCCCTCGGGGCACTGTCGCGCACTCCTGACGGCGGATGAGACCACGTCGCTCCATCCGCCCCAGGTGGTGCGACAGGCGGCTGCGCTCCCAGCCGATGTGTGCGGCGAGTTCGGACGACCGCATCGACTGACCCTCCGCCTCACTGAGAGCGAGGAGCACGGCGTAGTCCCCGGTCGAGAGCGAGGAGTCGCTCTGGAGACGGGATTCGAGTCGGGAGCTCAGCGCTGCCGTCGTCTCGATGAAGTCCCGCCAGATCCGCAACTCCTCGGCGGTCGGGAGTTGGCGGCCGCCCCGCCGGCCGGGTGTGGTCTCCGTCATCTCACTCTCCCGGGAATTGACGCGTCAATCGCCAAGTTAGCATCATTGACACGTCAACCGGTAGGTCTACTTCCGTGGATCGCCGGCTGCGAGAGCACCGAGGAGGAGACGATGGCAGCTGCAGACTTCGAGCTGGGGCTCAACTCGTTCGGCGAGGTGGCCACCGACGGCGACCGCGTCCTGAGCGACGCCGAGACCGTACGGCTGCTCGTGACCGAGGCACGACTCGCCGAGTCGGTCGGACTCGACGTGTTCAGCCTGGGTGAGCACTACCGGGAGGGTCACAACGACTCCGCGACACCCGTGTTGCTCGCGGCAGCCGCGACGGCGACCGAGCGGATCCGCCTCGGCACCTCGGTCACGGTGCTCAGCACGAACGATCCGGTACGCCTGTACCACGAGTTCGCGACCCTCGACGCCGTCTCGAACGGCCGCGCCCAGATGGTCCTCGGCCGCGCCTCGGCGACCGAGTCGTTCCCGCTGTTCGGTTACGACCTGGCCGACTACGAGCGACTGTTCGAGGAGAAGCTGGATCTCTTCCTGCGACTTCAGCGCGACGAACCGGTCACCTGGTCCGGGACGGTGCGAAGCGCTCTGGTCGACCAGCGCCTGCACCCCCGGATGCAGCCCGGCGGCATCCCGACCTGGATCGGCGTCGGGGGCAGCCCGAACTCGGTGGTCCGCGCCGCCCGGCACGGCCTCCCGCTCATGCTCGCGATCATCGGCGGGCGACCCCAGCGGTTCGCCGGCCACGTGGACCTCTACACCAAGGCGCTCGAACAGTTCGGGCATACCCCGCAGCCAATCGGGCAGCACTCTCTCGGCCTTGTCGCCGACACCGACGAGGAGGCGGTGGAGACGTGGTGGCGGTACTGGCAGCCGGTCGCGGCGGCGCTCGCCAAGGAGCGTGGCTTCTACAAACCGGACCGCGCACGCTACGAGGCGGAAATCGGCCACGGGGCGCTCTTCGTCGGATCGCCCGAGACGGTGGCGCAGAAGATCGCCGGAGTCGCCCGCGACCTGCGGCTGAGCCGCTTCGACCTGAAGTACGACATCATGCACCTCCCCCGCGACGCACGCGCGCGCACCATCGAACTGCTCGGCAGCGAGGTCGCTCCGCGGGTCCGCGAGTTGTTGGCAAAGGAGCCCACCAATGTCTGACGTTCTGTTCGGCCTCGACACGTTCGGCGACGTACCGAACGACGACTCCGGCAAGCTCGTCTCCCACGCCGCGGCGATCCGGCAGGTCGTCGACGAGGCGGTGCTCGCCGACCAACTCGGCGTCGACGTCATCGCCCTGGGCGAGCACCACCGGCCGGAGTACTCGGTGTCGACGCCGGAGACGGTCCTGGCCGGCATCGCCACCCGTACCTCCCGGATCCGGCTGGCCTCCGGCGTGACAGTGCTGAGTTCGGACGACCCGGTCCGGGTTTTCCAGCGCTTCGCCACCGTCGACGCGCTGTCGAACGGTCGGGCCGAGGTCATCCTCGGTCGCGGCTCGTTCACCGAGTCGTTCCCCCTCTTCGGTTACGACCTGCGCGACTACGACACGCTGTTCGAGGAGAAGATCGAACTCTTCGTGAAGCTGCTGGACGAGAAGCCGGTGACCTGGAGCGGCACCCTGCGGGCGCCGCTGGAGAACGCCGACGTCTTCCCGAAGACCGAGTCGGGTCACCTGAGCACCTGGGTCGGCGTCGGCGGCTCGCCGCAGTCGGTCGTCCGCACCGCCCAGTACGGCCTCCCGCTCATGCTCGCCATCATCGGTGGCGCCCCCGAGCGGTTCGCGCCCTACATCGACCTGTACCGCCGGGCGGCCGACCAGCTCGGCACGACCGCGCACCCGGTCGGGATGCACTCGCCCGGCTTCATCGCCGACACCGACGAGGAGGCCAAGGAGATCTACTGGCCGCACTACCGGGTCATGCGGGACCGCATCGGCAAACTGCGTGGTTGGCCGCCGATCCGCCGGCAGGAGTTCGACTCCGAGGTGGAGAACGGTTCCCTCTACATCGGTTCCCCGGAGACCGTGGCCCGCCGGATGGCCCGTGCGATCCGCAGCCTCGGTGTCGGCCGGTTCGACCTCATCTACTCGGCCGGAGCACAACCGGCGAGCGCCCGGATGCGCGCCGTGGAGCTGTACGGCTCCAGGGTGATCCCCATGGTCCGCGACATCCTGGCCTGATCAGCCCGTCACACCGAGAGGACGACATGAACGACAACGACCGGAGCCGGCCCACGACCCTTGGCATCCTCGGGGCCGGCAAGGTGGGAACGGTGCTGGCCCGCCTCGCCGTCGCCGCCGGCTACCGGGTGTTGGTAGCCGGCTCCGGCGACCCGGCGAAGATCGCGCTCACCGTCGAGGTCCTCGCCCCGGGGGCGGAGGCCACAACGGCCCTCGACGCTGCGGCACGCGCCGACGTCGTCATCCTCGCCCTGCCACTGGGCAAGTACCGCAGCGTCCCCGTTGACACACTCCGCGGCAAGCTCGTCGTCGACGCCATGAACTACTGGTGGGAGATCGACGGCATCCGCGACGACCTCACCGACCCGCGTACCTCGTCGAGTGAGACAGTGCAGGCCTTCCTGTCCGGCTCACGCGTCGTCAAGGCGTTCAACCACATGGGCTACCACGATCTCGAGGACGAGGCCCGGCCGGCGGGCACGACCGACCGCAAGGCCATCGTGATCGCTGGTGACGACGCCACCGACGTCAGCGCCGTCGCGTCCCTGGTGGACGCACTCGGCTTCGATCCGGTCGTCGCCGGCCCGCTGGGCGAGGGGGTACGCCTCGAACCCGGTAGCGAGCTGTTCGGCGCGAACGTGAGCGCCGACGACGCGCGGGCCATGCTCGACCGCTTCCCCGAGTCGGAGCGTGGACGGATCATCGCCGACGCCCGAGAACAGTCCTAGCCGTCCCGGCGGCCGTCGCCACGATCCGCGCAAACACGATCCGCGCAACATCAGGGATGTTGGTGTCTCCCAAGCTCCGGAGGCAGCACTATCCATGAAGTTGGGCGGATCTTGGGCGCGAGGCGCGTGCGTTCGGTCAGCGGTTGTCGTACCCGAAGGCCCTTTGCGGGTCGAGGCGCTGTCCCTCGGCGTACTCCTTGTCGAACGCGGCGGCGCCGAGGGCCTCGGTCGCTGCGGCGCGCATCGTGGCGAGATCGGCCGCGTCGTCCGGGTCCGGCACCTGGCCGATCGCCGCGAACGCCGCGTCCGTGACACCGATCATCCGCGCCGTCCGCGCGTGGTCGCCCTCGGCCGACGCGAGCGCGGCGCCGGCGACGCAGACGTACGGCACGAAGTCGGCCCAGGCGTTGCGGAACACCCGCTCGCGGTTCTCGGCGAACAGTGTCCTCGCCACCTCGAGGTTGCCCAGCCCCAGCTCGCAGAACGCCAGGTTGTGGTACTCGGAGTTGACCGTCTGGGGTTGGCCCAGCGTCTCGTTGAGCGCGATGCTCTCCCGATACAGGTCCCGGGCGCGGACCAGGTCACCGGACATCCGCGCGACGCCGGCCAGCACGTGCCTCGGCCGTTCCTCGAGGCTGCGGTCACCGGAGCGCAGCGCCACCTCCAGGGCCTCCCGCGCGCGGGCCTCCCCGCCCGGCAGGTCACCTCCGCGGATGGCGACCCGGGCCAGGCTGTAGCGGGCCTCTACCTCACCTGCCGGGTCGCCGGCCGCCTGCGCCCGCTCTATCTCGGCCTCGCTCATGCGCACCACGGCGTCGGTCTCGCCTCGGCGGAAGGCCGAACGTACGTTCTCGCTGAAGCTCATGGCCTTCTCCCCCATCAGGAAACAGTTCGATCGCGCCGTCACTGCGTCGCGAACATCGTCCAGTTCTCCACGAGCGCGAACCCCATCGACTCGTAGAGCGGCCGGCCCATCGGGCTGGTGTGCAGGTAGGCGGCGTCCGCGCCGGCCGCGATGCCATCGCGCAGCACCGTTTCGGTGAGCGTGCGGCCGAGGCCACGACCCCGGGCGGACGGTACGACGCCGATGTTGAACACGCCGATCACGCCGGAGGTCATCATCCCGAGGGCGGTGCCGACGGGACGGTCGGACTCCTCGGCCAGATAGCCGGTCACACCGTCGGTGTCGAGCACCGCACCGCCCATCAACGAGCCGAAGGCGCCTTCGGGCGCCTCGAAGCTCTCGGTGAGGGCGTCGGTGTACGTGTCGTTCTCGGTGGCACCAACCCGACGCACCGGAGTCCGCTGCTGGGGCGGGTCAGGCCGGAACGCGATGTCATCCGTGGCGCAGGCCAGGAAGGGCATGACGCTGCGTCCCCTCAGCCCGTGCCGGGCCGCGAGGTCGACGACCGCGGCGCCCGCCTCACCCCGAACAATGATCGACCAGTGCGGAATGTGCCTGGCGACCTCGGTCGCCAACTCGTCGAGCGACTCAAGATCCGGGTCGGTGGTCAGGTCGAAGACCCCGTTGAGCGACGAGAGGCCGGCGTGGGTGATCCCCGCGCGAGCGGTGCCCCGCTCGGCGTACCAGCCCTTCGGGGTCACCTGGCAGAGGGCCGCGATGGCGTCGAAGTACGCGGTCGCCAACCGGTCGGCGGTGGTGCTCATGCCTGGTCTCCCCCATCGAACGGTCGTCCTGCCAGAACGCCAACCTAGCCAGCGACCTCTTACGTGAGCAAACGTGACGATCCGGGCACTTCGTAACGCGCCGCACCGATCAGGAATCAAGAAGCCCCGGGGCGCACGTCCGGCCTAGCCTTTTTCCAGGCAGCCGGCAGCACACCGAGCCGGACGACGAGAGGGAGCCCGAGCATGGCCGCGAAGACCACCACCACCGATTCCGACGGCTTCACCGCCGAGGAGCGCGCCGCGATGAAGGAGCGCGCCGCCGAGCTGCGCGCCGAGGGCAGGAAGGGCGCGAAGAAGGCCGACGGGTTGCAGGCAGTCCTCGACCGGATCGCACAGATGGAGCCGGAAGATCGCGCGCTCGCCGAGCGCGTACACGTGACGGTGACCGCAGCCGCCCCGGAGCTGTCGCCCAAGACCTGGTACGGCATGCCCGCCTACGCGAACGAGGACGGCAAAATCGTCGTCTTCTTCCAGGACTCCGGGAAGTTCAACTACCGGTACTCGACGCTCGGCTTCCAGGACCCTGCCAACCTCGACGACGGGGACCTGTGGCCGGTGGCGTACGCGCTGCAGAACTGGAGCCCCGAGGTGGAGAAGAAGATCACCGCTCTGGTGCGGGCTGCGGTCTCCTGATCTCTGCGGGCATCGGGGCAACCGCCCTGGCACGACCGGCCTGAGGTGAGCGATGATCGAGATCGGAGCTGAGGGAGGCGGACAGTGCGGACGACGGGGCGCGGGCGAGCGGCGAGACGAGTCACTCGGTGACGGCGAAGGCAGGCCAGGCGTTCGACATCGGTCGGGCGGTGTCCGACATCGAGTCGCTGCTCGCCGTCGAACTGCCCACCGACGGCGACCCGGTCAGTGAGGGAGACCCGGCCACCGGGGAGTGGGCCGGCACCCGGGGGGCGGGCTTCCAGATCATTCCGCTCTGGGAGAGCGACGACCTCGTTGGTGTGTACGGCGCCGACTGGAACGAGGCCGAGGATGCCGCGATGGCGAACCTGGCCCTCGTCACAGGTGAGCTGGACCGCCGCTGGGGGCCGCACCGCAGGGTGTCCATGCACGTACCCATGTTCCGGAAGCAGGCCGGCACACCGATGCCGGTGCTCTTCCAATCGCTGTCCGACATGGACTGCTACGGCGACCTCGCGGTCTGGGGCCCGACGACGGCCGATGGTCGATGGGTCGCGGTCTCGGTCAACCAGTGCGACGGCGACGCCCCGATGATCATGACGGCGGTGGCCAGTCGGTTCGCGATCACCGAACTGCCGGAGTGACGAGTGCCGATCACTGATCACGCTTTGGCCATCGCGGCGGCGGAAGCCGGCGCCGCGGTCGTCCGTGCTCGATACGGGTCGTCGCTCACGCGCTTCATGAAGATCGGAAACGACTTCGCCACCACCGTGGACATCGACGCGGAGAAGGCCATCCTCGACGTCCTACGCGGGGCGCGTCCGCACGACGTCGTGATGGGCGAGGAGAGCGGGCGCACGGGCACTGACGGAAACGGACGCACCTGGCTGGTCGACCCGCTCTGCGGCACTGTGAACTACGCCGCCCGCACCACGCTGGTCTCGGTCAACGTCGCGCTGCACACCGGGACGGGCAGCGCCGTTGCCGCGTCGGCGGACCCGTTCAGCGGTGAGGTGTTCTGGACCGACGGCAGCGCCGCGTACCTCCGCTGCGCCGGCACGGACGAGCGACTTGTCCCGTCGGCCGAGTCGAAGCTGGTCGACGTCAACCTCGACCCGCCGTTCCCCAGCAGGGACGTCTTCCTGGCGGCGCGGATGCTCGCCGACGACGACTTCATCGATCAGTTCCATCCACGGGTGGTCTCCACCAGCCTGGCCGTGGCATGGGTCGCCGCCGGTCGCCGCGCCGCCTATGTGACGGACCGCCGCGACCTGAGCCGCAGCGTCCACTTCGCGGCCGGAATCGCCCTCTGCCAAGCAGCCGGTTGCGTGGTCACCGGGCTCGACGGCGAACCGCTGCACACCGGTGGGAACGGTCTGATCGTCGCCGCCGACGAGCGGACCCACGCCGCCCTGCTGACCCTCGTCCGGAGGCAACGCACCGCGACGACGTGACGCTTGACATGAAGTACGGTTGAGGTCTTAGCCTCCCGTCCGTCACCTCAGCCTGTTGTCGGAGGGAATCTGATGCACCTGCCACGTCTTCTCCGCCCGCGTACCGTCGCGAGCGCACACTGCGACCTGCCCTGCGGCGTCTACGACCCGGCCCAGGCTCGGATCGAAGCCGAGTCGGTCAAGGCGATCTCCGAGAAGTACCAGGCCAGCGACGATCCGGAGTTCCGCACCCGCGCGTTGGTCATCAAGGAGCAGCGCGCCGAGCTGGTCAAGCACCACCTCTGGGTCCTCTGGACCGACTACTTCAAGGCACCGCACTTCGAGAAGTACCCCCAGCTGCACGACCTCTTCAACGAGGCCACCAAACTGGCCGGCGCCGGCGGCGCGAAGGGCGCCGCCGACCCGGAGGTCGCCGAGCGACTCCTCGGCAAGATCGAGGAAATCTCGAAGATCTTCTGGGAGACCAAGCAGAGCTGACCCAGCGGAACCGGGTGGCGTCGGCCACCCGGTTCGGCGCACCACGTTTCAGGAGGACCGCATGGCGTCGCGCACCGATCTCGTCGAAGAGTTGATGAGCCGTCATCCGCAGGTGCCGCGAGAGGCGGTCATCAAGGAGGACCTGCTGCGCGGCGGGCTCGCCTTCGACGACGCGGCGTTGACCGACAACGAGAACGGCAACGTCAAACCGAAGTCGTACTTCATCTTCTCCTTCGACCACCGGACGCTCCCGGAGTTGGGGACGGCCGCGTTGCGCCGACCGCCCGAGGAGATCGTGCTCACCGGGGGCCCGTACGAGCTTCGTCGTACGGTCGTGTCGGTCCGCACCAACCCCAGCTCGCCGTACCGCGTCGGAACCGACAGCGACGGCCGGCTGCGCCTGTTCCTGGACGGGCGGGCGATCGCCGACGTCGGGCTGCCCCCGATGCCGGCCTACTACCGCCACACGCTCGCCAACGGAAAGTCGGTGATGGAGGTCGCCCCGACGATCCAGTGGGGCTATCTGATCTATCTCACCGCGTTCCGGGTCTGCCAGTACTTCGGCGCGAAGGAGGAGTGCCAGTACTGCGACATCAACCACAACTGGCGGCAGCACAAACAGGCCGGTCGACCGTACACCGGTGTCAAACCCGTCGACGAGGTGCTGGAAGCCTTGGAGATCATCGACCGGTACGACACCGAACATGCCTCGCAGGCGTACACGTTGACCGGCGGCAGCATCACCTCGCAGGTCAACGGGCTGGCCGAGGCGGACTTCTACGGCCGGTACGCGCAGGCGATCGAGGAGCGGTTTCCGGGGCGGTGGATCGGAAAGGTCGTCGCCCAGGCGCTGCCCCGAGCCGACGTGCAGCGCTTCCACGACTACGGGATCCGCATCTACCACCCCAACTACGAGGTGTGGGACAAGCGGCTGTTCGAGTTGTACTGCCCGGGCAAGGAGCGCTACGTCGGCCGGGAGGAGTGGCACCGCCGCATCCTCGACTCCGCCGAGGTGTTCGGTCCACGCAACGTGATCCCGAACTTCGTGGCGGGCGTCGAGATGGCCGCCCCGCACGGCTTCACGAGCGTGGGCGAGGCGATCGACTCCACCACCGAAGGGCTTGAGTACTTCATGTCGCGCGGGATCACGCCGAGGTTCACCACCTGGTGCCCGGAGCCCACCACACCGCTCGGGCGGACCAACCCGGAAGGCGCACCGCTCGAATACCACGTCCGCCTGTTGGAGGCCTACCGGGCGACGATGGACGCGCACGGGCTGTCCAGCCCACCCGGGTACGGCCCGGCGGGGCCCGGCCGAGCCGTCTTCTCGGTCAGCTCCTTCATGGACACCCTGCCGTCCGCCGATTCCTGACGAGCGCCGGCGGGGGCAGCACCGGAGGCCACCCCCGCCCGCGTCACCGCACTAGCTGGCGTACGTCTCGAATTCGGCGACTCGGGGCGTACCACCGGAGCTGTTGATCTTGAAATTGATCTTGCTCAGCGAGGTCGCGGAGAAGGTGATCGAGCCCGCCCCGCTACCGGAGGCCAGAACGGCGCCGTTGTCGTTGTTGACCAGTTGCCAGGACCCGATCGAGCCCTGGGTGCCGGACGGCTCCCGGATGACCACCCGGGACACCCGGGTGGCCGAGCCCCACTTGATCGAGATGGTGCCGGTCGATCCGGCCGGTGACCAGTACGTGGTGATGTCGCCGTCGCGCACGTTGCCGTAGCTCGTCCCACTGGCCTTGCTGGAACCGTCGGCACCGGCGCCGAGGCTCAGGTTGGTCCCGCCGGACGGCGGTGGGGTGGTCGGCGGGGGCGTCGTGGGCGGAGGCGTGGTCGGCGGCGGAGTGGTCGGCGGAGGCGTGGTCGGCGGAGGCGTGGTCGGCGGCGGGGTCTGCGGAGAGCAGCTGCCGTTCGACACCCGCAGGCCCGTGTTGGCGCCCACCGTCTGCCGGACGATCTCCGGCACGCAACTCGCTCCGTCGAGGCTGTACGGGTACGGGATGCCGACGGTGGTGGTGGACGTCAGGTTGGGGCCCGCCGGGTAGGTCTCGCTGCCGGCGCTGGACCAGGTCACGTTGTCGAGGATGTTGCCGCTGACCTGCCAGTAGCCGCGCTCGCTGGTGTAGAAGGTGCCGAGGACGTCCTTGGAGTTGCGGAAGTAGTTGTTCTCCACCTTGGCCTTGGCGCCGGCCCGGGAGTTGATTCCGGACTCGTGCAGGCTCACGTAGTGGTTGTTGTAGATGTGGGCAGTGCCGCCGCGTAGCAGCGGCGTACGCGAGTCGATGTTCTCGTACAGGTTGTGGTGGTAGGTGATGAAGCCGTTCGACAGGTCGCTCTCGCTGGACCCGACGAGGCCGCCCCGACCGGAGTTACGCAGGATGCTGTAGGAGAGCGTGACGTACTGGGTGTTGTCCTTCATGTCGAAGAGCCCGTCGTAGCCCTCCGACTCCCCGCCCGAGGCTTCCAGGGTCACGTGGTCGACCCAGACGTTGCGGACGGTGCTCTCCATGCCGATGGCGTCCCCGCCGTTCGAGGTGGGTGAGCCCGACTTCTTGACGTTCCGGACGGTCACGTTCTGGATGATGATGTTGCTGGAGTCGCGGATGTGGATGCCGAGCTGGTCGAAGACGGCCCCGCTGCCGACACCGAGGATCGTGACGTTGCTGATCTGCTTGAGCTCGATCACGCCCGCCGCGGTGTTGCAGCTCGGCCCGGAGACCTTGCTGGTGTTGCCGTGGTTGATCGTCCCGGACACCTCGATGACGATCGGGGTGCTGCTACTGGCCCGGCCGCACAGGGCGGCGTGGATCGCCGTCCCCGTGGTGGCCCGCACGGTCTGACCGCCCGCGCCGCCGGTCGTCCCGCCGTTCTGGGTGGCGTAACCGGTGGCGCTGCCGACCGCCGCCGACGCCTGGGGGGTGGGCAGGGCCACCCCGACCGCGATCCCCACGGCTGCCGTGGCCAGCGCCGCCTGAAGTCGCAACGCGACTGGTCGTCTCATCTCGCCTCACCTTCGCATTCGTTCCGCCCACGGCGTCGCCTCGACGGTCGTCGCGACCACACCGCCACACCTTTACGAATAGGCGGACGTGAATCACAGAAGAATTCATCGAAGTCGCATAAGCCCTGGTGGAAGCAGGGTTTCACCGGGCGTTCGCAGCGCCACTGTCGGCACTGACCGCCCGGCCTCTAACGGAAACATCGATGTAACGCAATCGTAGGAAAGCGGTTTCCGCAAAGGCAAGGGTTGACGTTTGCAGGTTTGTTGCAGTGCCGGGAGGCCCGGCCTGACCCAACCCCGGGCGGCCAGCCCTGCGCCTCCGAGTATTGACACCGCAGGGCGCGCCATCGATGCTCTGCTAAATCAGTTTAGCGACGGTCTTCATCTCTCTCCGACATCGCTGGCTGAGCGCACCACCACCGAGAAAGGACTCGCATGAGACTCCGAAACGGACTGATCCCGCTCGCCGCCACCCTCGTGCTGGCCAGCGCCTCCGGCACGGCGTACGGCAGCGCGAGCGGCAAGCCCGGCGCCGACGACGGAATCCGCAGCATCACCCCGATCACCACCGTCTACACGTACGGCCAGAAGGTCTCCGCGGTCGCGATCGAGTACGGGGCAACGGTCAATCCCCGCACCCTCGACACCGGCACGTTCTCGGTGAGCGACACCGTCTACAACTTCCGCTTCAACCCCATCGAGGACCTGCCGAAGCTCGCCGACCGGACCGTCACCCGCACCTACACCAACGGGGTGCCCGGCACGCGCAGCGACCACCGGTCGGCGCCGGGCAGGTACGTCATCGTCGAACTCGACCCCGCCGACACCGGCGGCTCGACGGTCATCGTCTCCAAGTGCCCGACCTTCCTCTGCACCGTGAAGGTGAACCCCGAACTGCCCACCCGGGTCGTGCAACGCAAGGACGTGCACGCCCAGCCCGGCCGAGGCGTCGGCAAGGGCCCGGTGCTCGCCCGGGCCACCCCGCGCGAGTCCCGGCCGGTGACCGAGAAGCCGGTCAGCCAACTGGTCGACGAGTTCACCTACGGCTCATACCTCAGTGGCGGCATGGTGCTGCCGTACCACTACCACCTGCCGAAGAACTACCAGCCCGGCCGCACGTACCCGCTGATGGTCGTCCTGCCCGGTCACGGGATGGGCTGGGACGGCGACAACCTTGGTGTCCAACTCGCCGCCGACATCCCGGCCACCGCCTGGTTGCAGCCGGAGTGGACCGGCACCTCCGAGGACGTCATCGTCCTGGCGCCCCAACACCAGCGGGTCGGCGGGGCCGCCGAGGCGGACCTGCTGATCAAACTGCTCGACCAGTTCGTCGGCCAGTTCGCGGTGGACACCCGCCGGGTGTACGCGACCACTGTCTCGTACGGCTCCCAACTGCTCTGGGCGGCGTTCGCCAAGCGGCCGGACCTGTTCGCCGGCGGTCTGGTGACCGGTGGCTTCCCGGTCAACACCACACAGGCGACAGCCATCGCCGCGGCCGAGGTGCCGGTGTGGATCACGCACGGCGAGCACGACCACCTGCTCAACGTGTCGGGCGCGCGCAACTCCACGACGCTGCTGCGGCAGGCGTACGAGGCCCGGGGCAAGAGCCCCGAGCAGGCCGCCGACCTCGTGCGCTACACCGAGTACGCCGACTCAGCGTTCTCGTTGCCGGACTACCACGCGGCGTTCGGCCCGACCTACGAGGACAGCAGCATCCTGCGGTGGCTCCTCGGCCAGGCGAAGCCCGCCACCTCTGGCAACTGACGGTGCTGAGCCGGGCGACGTCTCGCCGCTGATCCGGCAGCGCTGATCCAGCGCCCGGTGATCATCGCGAGGCGTCGCCCGGCGTCCGGCCGGAGAGGGTCCGGGGGTCAGTTCAGGCAGGTGCGGAGGGCGGCGGTCAGCCGGTTGGCGCGCTCGTCGCCCATCCCACGCATCTGGTTGACCACGTACCCGAACCCCACCTGGTGCTGGGCGTCGGCGAAGGCCAGGTTGCCGCCCGCGCCGTCGTGGCCGAAGCTACGCTCGCCCAGCAGTGGCCGGGCCGGCGGTGAATGCAGCAGGAAGCCGCTCCCCCAGCGTTGCCCGGTGTCCGGCGGGCCGTGCCGCTGCTGGCCCCGCGAACGGACGACCACCGCGTCGTCCACCGACGCGGCCGTCAGCAGGCGGCCGTGCTGGATGTCCGACACGCAGGCCGCGTAGAGGCGCGCGAGGCCGTCCGCGGTGCTCACCGCGCCCGCGCCGGGAACGCCTGCGGCCCGGATGGCCGGGTCGTTGAAGCTGACCAGACCATCGTCGTCGGCGGGGAAGGCGAAGGCGCCTCCCATGGTGATTCCGCGTTCGGCGACCGGGTCGACGAACGGGTCGGCGTCCGGAGGTGGCGCCAGGCCCCAGGCGACGGTGTCACTCTCGGCGGCGGGAAGCCCGAGCCAGGTACGCAGACCGAGCGGCTCCGCGACGACCTCGGAGAAGTACGCGCCGGGCAGCTGGCCGGTGATGCGGCGGATCACCTCGCCGACCAGCCAGCCGTAGGTCATCGAGTGGTAGCCGTGCGCGGTGCCCGGCTGCCACAACGGGGTCTGCGCCTCGATCGCCTTGATGACCGGATCCCACGCCAGAACCTCATCGAGGGCCAGGGGCCGGTCCAACGCGGGCACGCCGGCCTGGTGGGTGAGCAGCCACCGCACGGGGATGTCCGCCTTGCCGTGCTGCCCGAACTCCGGCCAGTAGCGCGTCACCGGAGCGTCGAGGTCGAGCCTGCCCTGCTGGACCAGGAGGTAGGCGCAGATCGCCAGGATTCCCTTGGTGCAGGAGAAGACGACGACCGGCGTGTGCGCGGCCCAGGGGCGTCCGGTGCGCGTGTCGGCCACCCCGCCGTACAGGTCGACGACCTTGCGGCCGCGCACGTAGACGGTGGCGGCGGCGCCGACCTCCCCCTGGGTGGCGAAGTTGTCGCGGAACACGTCGGCGACGCGGCCGTAGCCCTCGTCGGCATGGCCGTGGATCTGCGGCTGTGTGAGCACTGCCTACCCCTTCACTGACCCCTGGATCAGGGCCTTGATGAACTGTCGCTGGAAGATCAGGAACACGATGAGGGTGGGCGTGAGGATCAGCAGCGATCCGGCGCACAGCAACACCAGGTCCGTGCCCCACTGACCCTGGAACGCGCCGAGCGCCCCGGCCATGGTGCGTTTGGTGGCGTCGTCGACGAGGACGATGGCGAGGAGGAACTGGTTCCAGGTCCAGAGGAACATCAGGATCGTCAACGAGGCGATGGCCGGCCGGGCCAGTGGCACCTGGACCCGCCAGAACATCTGCCACGTGCTGCTGCCGTCCACCCGGGCCGCCTCGGACAACTCGACCGGCACGTTGGTGAAGTGCGCCCGCATCCAGAACACCGCGAACGGCATGTAGAGGCCGATCAGCGGAAGGATGATCGCCCAGCGCGTGTTGAGCAGGCCGAAGTCCTGCATCTGGTAGTAGAGCGGGGTGACCACGGCCTCGAACGGCAACGTCAGGCCGAGCAGGAGCAGGCCGAAGACGAGTCGACCGCCGGGCACCCGGAGCTGACCGAGCCCGAACCCGGCCATGGTGGCGATGAGTACGGACACCGGCACGACGCCGGCCACGATGAGCAGGCTGGAGCGCAGCAGAGCGCCCATGTTGGCAGCGGTGAAGGCGTCGGCGAAGTTGCCCCACTGCGGGTCGGACGGCCAGGCCAGACCGGTGGGCACGGTGCCGCGTGGCTGCAACGCCGCCGAGAGCATGCTCACGAACGGCAACAGGGTGACGAGGATCAGGGCGATCAGGAAGACGCGACCGGTCACCTGTTCACGACGGCTCAGGTTCACGGCTTCTCCCCTCGGGTCAGTCGCTGGATCGGCAGCACACAGACCAGCACCAGCAGCATGAGGACGACGGCGAGCGCAGAGGCG
The DNA here is from genome assembly GCF_007830095.1 of Micromonospora taraxaci. Taxonomy (NCBI): domain Bacteria; kingdom Bacillati; phylum Actinomycetota; class Actinomycetes; order Micromonosporales; family Micromonosporaceae; genus Micromonospora; species Micromonospora taraxaci. The sequence goes on from NZ_VIWZ01000001.1 coordinate 5,512,503, forward strand.
AGCCCGACCTGACGCTGCGAGAAGGCCAGCCGGTAGATCTCCAGTCCCGGAACGGTGGTCTGGAGACCGGGACCGCCGCTGGTGGAGATGTAGACGATGTCGAAGCTGGCCAGGGCGGCGATGATCGTCACGGTGAGGCAGACGCCGATCTCCTGGCGCAGGCTGGGCAGGGTCACGGCGAGGAACTCACGGACCGGGCCCGCGCCGTCCAGGCGGGCGGCCTCGTAGAGCGCGGGATCGATCTTGCTCATGCCGGTGACCAGCAGGATCGTGCAGAGGCCGAGCAGTACCCAGGCCCCGATCACGCCCACGGCGGGCAGGGCCGTGTCGAAGTCGCCGAGCCACGCGCGGGCGACGCCACCCAGGCCGACCGCGCGCAGCGCCTGGTTGACCAGACCGTTCGACGAGAGCAGCCAGCTCCACGCGATGCCGGCCGCCACCAGGGGAATGACCTGCGGCAGGAACAGGATGGTCCGCACGACGGTCCCGAACGCGCCGGTGGTGATCCGCCGAACCATGCTCGCCACCAACAGACCGAGCGCGACGGGGATGAAGCTGAAGAAGACGATCAGGACGACGGCGTTGCCGATGATTTTGAGCAGGTCGCTGTCGGTGAACACGGTGACGTAGTTGTCCAGACCCGCCCAGCGGGCCACCCCGATCCCGTTCCAGTCGTAGAGCGAGTACTGGAACGTCAGGACGAGCGGGCGGAGGACGAACACCGCGTACATCACCAGGGCGGGCAGGACGTACAACCAGCCGGTCCCGGCCGCGCGGGCCCACCGAAGTCGGTGAGCCCGCGTGGGGGTGGGACGGGCGGGACGATCCGCTGACGACACCTGGTCGTCCCGCCCGGTTGGTGCGCTGCCGAGGGCAGACGTCATCGGGACAGTTCCTTCGCGTACTCGGCCTGGACGGCCTTCACGTACCCCTCGGGAGTCTGCTGTCCGGCGACCAGCTTCTGCATCTCCGGGGTGATCGCGGCGGCGAAGATGCCACCGGTGGCGTTCGCGGTGAAGTCCACCGCGCCGTTCTCCGCGCCGAGCTGCTGCGACGCCTTCAGGGTCTCGGCCAGGACGGTGTTCGGGGCGGCGGCCGGCACCGGCAGGTCACTCGGGCCGCCGGGGCTGGAGCCTCCGACCGTCACCGCGATCTCGCGCGCCTTGTCGTTGGTGTGGACCCAGTTCAGGAAGAAGGCTGCGGCGTCGGGGTTCTTGGCCTTGGCGGAGACGCCGAAGGTGTTCGGGGCGGACATCGCGACGTGCTTGCCGCCGGGGGCCTCCGTCGGGAACAGGAAGAACCCCACGTTGCCGGGCATCCCCTTGTCCAGGTTGGCCGACTCCCAGTCGCCGTTGAACATGAACAGGCCGTTGCCCTTCTGGAACTCCCCCACCATCCCCGCGTAGTCGATGGCGTTGGCGTCCTTGGGGAAGTAGCCGGCCTGCGCCCACTTCTGGATGGTCTGGGTGGCCTTCAGAGCGGCCGGAGTGTCGAACGTGGCCCCCGGCTTCTGGAAGATCCAGTCGGCGACCTGGGTCGGGTCTCCGAACTGGTTCTGCAACGCCTGGTGCGGGAAGTTGATGCCCGCCGTGTTCTTGTTGAACTGCATGATCGGCTGGACCCCGGCGGTCTTCGCCTTCGCCAACAGCTGCTCGAAGTCGGCGACGGTGGCCGGCGGCTGGGTCATGCCGACCTGGGCGGCCAGCTTCTTGTTGTAGAAGACGCCGGTGACGCTGTAGCCGAGCCCCATGCCGTACAGCGACCCGGTGCCCCGGGTGTTCTCACCGACGCGCAACTGCATGAGCTGCGAGGCGGGGAACTTGTCCCACCCGTACGCGGTGAAGTACGGGTCCAGGTTCTTGAGCAGGTCGTCCTTGACCAGGTCGACCATTGTGGGGAGCCGGATGATGTCGGGTGAGTTGTCCGACGCCATCACCCGTGGCGCGTTCTCCACGATTACCGTGAACTGGTCCTCGCGGATGTTGAACGTGACGTTGGAGTGCTGCTTGGAGAACTCGTCGGCCAGTGCCTTGGCCAGGGGGAAGCCGGTCTCCGCGTACATCTCCAGGGTGATCGGAGCGGTCCCGAGGTCGGTCTTCACGGCGGCGTCGGACTTCGGGGCCGACGACCGGTCCTCCCCTGGCGCGCTGCACGCCGTGGCGGCCATTCCGACCGACAGCAGCGACGCGAGGAGCACGGTTCTCCGTCGCGCGAGATTTGTCAGCAATTCTGCCATTTCATGACTCCTCGACTATTCATCCGCCACGCGGCCCCACGACCGCGCGACAGCTCCACCGGAACCACCGCGCCGGAGTGACGGCGACGACGTGCGCGTCGCGGCCCGTGGATCGAGCACGACACCGCACCTGTCACCACGAGGCCCTGGCACGGCCATCGAAGGCGCCTCTGGATGCACCAGAAGTGGTCGCTAAACTGATTTAGCAGAGCATGCGCGTGGCACGGGAAGCTGTCAAGGACAACCTGGCAACAGGGCGGAAACGTCGGGTTCACACCACTCCGGGCGTGACCGACGCGAGATCTTGGGCGGCGACGCATCATGATGAGCAGGAGCAGCGCCTAGGGCACCGCGCCTGATTCGGAGGACTGATGGGCAGCAACAGAGCAACACTCGCCGACGTCGCGCGGAGAGCCGGGCTGTCCAAGACCGCCGCGTCGATGGTGCTCAACGGCCGGGAGGGCACCCGACTCTCGGCCGAGGCGCACCAGCGCGTGTTCGCCGCCGCTGAGGAACTCGGCTACCGGCCCAACCTCGCCGCGCGCAGCCTGCGTACCCGCAAGACCGCCACCATCGCGTTCGTCTCCGACATCGTCGCCACCACCCGGTTCGCCGGCGACCTCATCCGTGGCGCCCTCGACGCGGCCCGCGAGCGGGACCACGTGCTGCTCATCACCGAGACGCAGGGCGACGCCACGTTCGAGCAGTACGCCATCGAGGCGATGCTGGACCGGCAGGTCGACGGGGTGATCTACGCGGCGATGGCCACCCGACGACTGACGGTGCCTCCGGCCATCCTCGGCGGTCCGGTGGTGCTGCTCAACGCCACCAGCTCCGACGGCCTGCCCAGCGTGCTCCCGGACGACGACCGGGCCGGCCGCACCGCCGCCAACACGCTGCTCGAACTCGGCCACCACGACGCCATCGCGCTGATCGGCCGCAACCGGCTCAAGGAGGAGGACCCGGAGGTCTCGCTCGCCGCGCGGGCGCGTCTGCACGGCATCCGGCAGGCGCTGGGCGACGCCGACGTCTCGCTGCTGGCCGAGTGCTTCTGCACCGAGTGGCTGCCCGAGCACGGGTACGCCGCCATGCGCGGTCTGCTGAACCGGTCCAAGCGGCCCAGCGCGGTCATCTGCATGAACGACCGCCTGGCCTTCGGCGCCTACCAGGCACTCGGCGAGGCGGGGCTGACGGTCCCCGAGGACATCTCGGTGATCTCGTTCGACGACGATCCGATCGCCGCCTGGCTGCGCCCCGGCCTGGCCACCACGGCGCTGCCGCACGAACAGATGGGACGGCGCGCGGTCGAGCTGCTCCTGGACGGCGCCGACACCGAGCCGTCGCTCGTGCCGATGCCCCTGCGTCGCCGAAAGTCCCTCGCCCCGCCGGCGGAATGACCACGCGCCCGCCGCGGGCCGCCCGAGCGCTGCACCGAACCCGCCCAGCCCGACGCTAAAACGGTTTAGTGCTAGGTTTTCGGCCATGCTACGTCTACCCGACCACTGGGTGTGGGACAGCTGGTACGCGCGGGACGACAACGGCCTCTGGCACGTGTTCTTCCTCCGCGCCTCCCGTGCCCTGCACGACCCGCACCGCCGTCACCGCCGCGCCACGATCGGCCACGCCGTCTCGTCGGACCTGCACTCGTGGCACCTGGTCGCCGACGCCGTGGTCCCCGCCGACACTCCCGCCTGGGACGACCTGGCGACCTGGACCGGCTGCACGGTCCGCGGCCCGGACGGACGCTGGTACCTGTTCTACACCGGGGTCGGCCGCGCCGAGGACGGTCTCGTGCAACGCATCGGCCTCGCCGTCTCCACCGACCTGACCACCTGGCACCGGCACGGCACCGAGCCCGTCGTACAGGCCGACCCGACCTGGTACGAGCTGCTCGACAAGGACCTGTGGTACGAGCAGGCCTGGCGTGACCCGTGGGTGTTCCCCGACCCGGACGGCGACGGCTGGCACATGCTCATCACCGCGCGCGCCAACACGGGACCGACGAACACCCGTGGCGTCGTCGGCCACGCCACCTCCCCCGACCTCCTCACCTGGACCGTCCAGCCGCCGCTGTCGACGCCGGCCGGCTTCGGTCACCTGGAGGTGCCCCAGGTCGCTGTCGTCGACGGGCAGCCCCTGCTGTTGTTCTCCACCGATGCCACCAGCAGCGCTCGACGCGACGACCACCGGATCTGGGTGGCGACCGGCGAGACCGTCCGCGGCCCGTGGGACATCGCGTCCGCCCGGCCGTTCACCCACCCGCACCTGTACGCACCGCGACTGGTGTCCGGACCTGCCGACGACTGGTCACTCATCGGCTTCCTCGACCACGTCGACGAGACGTTCGTCGGGGAACTCACCGACCCCATCCCGGTACGGTTCGACGCCTCGACCGGGCTGGTGCTGGACCCGGCGCGCACGCTCGCCGCGACCTGACCGGACACGGCACAGTGCGTCGACCCGGCCACCGGGGCGAGGCCGACCGGTGCGCACACGGATCCGGGCTGAGGCGTTCGCCCCAGCCCGGACCGTGAACAGCTCGCAGTCAGCTCAGCTCCGCAGCTGCCACTGCTGGTTGGTCCCGCCGTTGCAGGACCAGAGGATCAACTTCGTGCCGTTCGCCGTTCCGGCGGCGTTGGCGTCCAGGCAGAGACCCGACTGCACGCCGGTGATCGTGCCGTTGGCGTTGATGTTCCACTGCTGGTTGGCACCGCCGTTACAGTCCCAGATGACCACCTGGGTGCCGTTGCTGGTGCCCTGGCCGGATGCGTCCAGGCACTTGGTGCCGTACACCATCAGCTGCCGGCTGGCGGTGTGCGTCCACCGCTGGTTGGCGGCGCCGCTGATGCAGTCCCAGATCTGGGCCTGCGTGCCGTTGGTCGTGCTGGAGTTGCCGATCTCGGCGCAGCGGCCCGACTGGACGCCCACGATCTGCACGTTCTGCGGGTTGGTGCTGCCGCCGCTCTGCACACCGGCGGCGTTGATCACCGTCTGCGCGCCGGACGGCCAGTTGCCTCCGGAGACCGTGACGTTGCCGTTGACCACGTTGCCGCGATCACCGTTGGTCACGTTCGTGCTGTTGTTCGTCGCCCAGTTGTTGGTGACGGTGAAGTTGCCCATGTTCTCCGCGTACCAGTAGTTGGCGGTGGCCCAGGTGCCGGTGTTGGAGAAGACGTTGTTGCGGGCGGTGTAGTAGCGGGAGCCCTCGTCGAAGTAGAGCCCGAACCAGCCGTTGGTCCGCAGGCAGTAGTTCTCGTTGATGGTCCCGCCCGGGTTCGCCGACAGCGTGTAGATGCACCCACCATCGGTCATCTGCTGCATGACGTCGTGCACGTAGTTGCCGATGACCTGGTTGTTGGCGGCGACCGTCGCCGTCGTGTAGCGCGGCTGGTAGTTGTACAGGCCCCGGTTCGCGTAGTGCTGGCTGCCGCCGGCGTCGTTGGCACCCCAGCCGTAGCCGACCGACAGACCGGTGTACGGCATGTTGTAGACCTCGTTGTGCGAGACCAGCGCGGTGTTCACGTAGGTGGTCAGGATCGAGACCACACCCCGGTACTCCAGGCCCAGATCGTGCACGCGGTTGTTGCTGATGGTGATGTTGCGGTTGACCATCCGTTGGTCGCTGGGGTGGTGGGCGTCGGCGCGTACGCCGCCGACCACGATGCCCCCGGCGGAGTTGCGGGCGATCTCGGAGCGGGTCACCGTGATGTTGCTGGCGCCCAGGCCGACGCCGCTGGCGTGGGCGTTGGCGTCGTTGCCGATGCCGATGGCCGTCTGCCCGAGGTTGACGAACTGGGAGTCGCTGAAGGTGATGGTGTTCGCGGCCGAGACCTGCACGGCGGCGGGCATCTGGTTCCAGTTCGGCCGGGTGGCCTCGAACTGCGGGCAGCCGGCCTGGCAGGAGGTCAACGCGTCGGACGGACGGGACCACGTGCCGGTGATGTGCGCGCCGGTCTGCTGATCGGCGAAGCCGTTGCTGCTGCTCGGGCCGAGCCAGCTGGTGCCGGTGAAGGTGATCCCGCTGAACGAGATGTGGTGGGCCGGCGCGTCGTAGGTGCCGCCGACGTTGACGAGGGACTGGAGCTGCGGCAGCTCCACACTGACGGAGCTCATGTTCTGTCCCGAGAGCGGGATGTAGTTGAGCTGGCCGTTGCTCGGGTTGAGGTACCACTCCCCCGGTGAGTCCAGGAACTCGTACGCGTTGGTCAGGTAGAAGGGGCCCGCGCGGTGCGGGCTGGAGAGGGTGTCGAACCCGAAGGTGTTGTTGTTCCACGCGGGCTGCTGCATGGTCAGGAAGTTCCCGCTGATGCTCTGCACCGGCGAGTACCGGTCGGTGAACGAGCCGACGCTCTCCACCTCGACCCGGTTCTGGTTGCCGAGGTTGTTGAGGTAGTTGAGCGCGCTGTTGCTGAACCGCATGCCGCTCGTGGTGAAGGTGAAGTCGGCCCGGTTCACTGCGGTACGCGCCCGCGTGGCGACGGCCCCGTTGACGTAGAGCTGACGGGCGTCGAGCCCGGCGCCGACGTTGGCCCGCCAGATGTTCTTCCCGGAGTCGACCTGCGACCACCCGGTGACCGCCCGGGCACCGGTGATCGTCGGCCGGGCGGAGGCGGCGGCCCGCCAGATCACCTGGTAGCCGTTGTTGCCCGAGTCGGCTGCGGTCAGTCGCATCGGCGACGTGAGCCGGTAGGTGCCGTTGGCCAACTCCACCACGATGTCACCGGACATGGAGGTGTTCTGCGACCGTACTGCGGCCTGGGCGGCGGTCAGCGAACACGGCTGGCTGGCCGTACAGCTGCTGCCGGTGCCCGCGGGGGACGCGTAGAGGGTGGTGGTGGCCGCGGCGGCCGGGGACGCCGAGGCGGCGACCGCGACCAGCGCGGTCAACGCTGTCGCGGCGGCGCCGGCCAGCAGCCGACGCAACGGCGGAGGGGACGAGGACACGGGGGTACTCCAGACGTGAGGGGGTGGTGGGTGGGGCGCTGTGCCTCGGCGGGCACGTGCCACGCGGTTATTCGAGGATCTCCCGGAGATAGCGCAGGCCGTCCGTGGCGAGACGGTCCTGCGAGGGGGCCAACGGACGCCAGATCGCCGCGGCGGTGGCGATGGTCTCGTTCTCCGCCGTGAACGACTCGATGCAGATCGCGCCCTGGTAACCGGTCTCCCGCAGGACCGTGAAGAACCGGGGCCAGTCGAAGTGGTCGGCACCGGGAGCGCCCCGGTTGGTGCCGCTGACCTGAACGTGCTTGATGTGCCGGCCGGCGACGGCGAGGGCCGCGTAGGGGTCGGCCTCCTCGATGTTCATGTGGTACGTGTCGATCATGATGCCGACACTCGACGGAAGGCCGTCGATCAGCTCGACCGTCTGCTCGATCGTGTTGACGACGCTCGTCTCGTAGCGGTTCAACGCCTCGACACCGAGGCTCACCCCGCACTCGCCCGCCTGCTCCGCGACCGGCGCCAGGGCGCGCCGGAAGTCCGCGTAGCAGGCGGCGCGAGCCGTCGGCGACATCCGCCAGGTCCGACCGACCGAGGCGTACACGGGGCCGCCGACGCATCCCGCGCCGACGGCCGCCGCGTTCGCCACGCACTCCTTGAGGTACGCCACCGTCGACTCGACGACCGCTGGCGGAGCGTCCACCAGGTCACGCCCGGGCGGGGTGACCGCGCAGACGCCGGCGGCGACGAGGCCGTGCTCGGCCAGCAGGTCCCGGGTACGGACCGGATCCCAGTCCCCGGGTTGCTCGATCGGCAACTCGACCGCGTCGAAGCCGAACGACGCGATCCGTGGGATCAGCTCGGCCAGGGCCTTGTCGTCGACCGGCGAGGCCCACACCCACGGGTTGACGCCGATGGCGTACATCGGAACCTACTTCCAGCGCTGCGGGTAGCCGGGCAGGTCGGTGCAGCCACACATCGCGTAGTGCAGCGGCGGCATGCTCGGGTCGAGGTACGTGTCGAGGTTGTCCTGCGTGACGGTCGGCTGTGGCAGCTTCCATGGGCTGGACACCTGCTTGCCGTCGAGGATCTGCAGCACCGCCAGGATCGGCGTCCGCCACTGGTAGGTCGGATAGGTCGGTGCGATGGCGGTGAGGTTCTTGTCCTTCCAGATCTTCAGGAAGTCGAGCTGGTCCTCGCCGTTCATCGGCGGAACGGGCTTGCCCGCGTCCTGGAACGCCTCGACCGCCGCGACGGCCGTCGCTCCGGCGTCCATCCAGACACCGTCGATCGTGCCGTACCGCTGGATGTAGTCGTCGACGATCTTCTTGGTCTTGGCCGGGTCGCCGTCGGTGAACTCGACACCCACGACGTCGACCTTCGCCTTGTCGAACGCGACCTTCGCCGCCGACCAGCGGGTCTCCAGGACGTCCACGCCCGGCAGGATCCGCAGGGCGAGGACCTTACCGCCGGGCTTCATCTTCTGGCTGACGAACTCGGCGCCGACGTGGCCGAACCCGTAGCCGCCGATGGGGTTGATGAACGTCACCGGGCACTTCGTGTTGACACCGCGGTCGAAGACGACGACCGGCAGCCCCGCCTTGCAGGCGGCCTCGACGGCCGGGGTGAGCGTGGCGGTGGTGTTCGGCGAGACGATCAGCGCGTCGCAGCCCTTGCCGAGCAGGTCGTTGATGTCCGCGATCTGCTTCTGGTCCTTGCCCTCGGCGTCGACGTGCACGAACTCCTTGATGCGGCTCTTCTGCGCCTCGACCTCGGCCTGCATGGTCTTGAACCCGACCTGCCGCCACGGGTTGTTCAGGGCCGCGTTGGAGAAGCAGATCTTGTGCGGCCCGTTCTTCTTGAACTTGGCGGTGTCCACCATCTTCGGGTTGAGCGCCTGCTCCCACGGCTTGTCGGCCGGACCCGTGGCAGTGGCGGTCAGCAGTGCAAGCTCGGCGTCGTAGTCGGCCTGCACGAAGAACTTCGACTGCTCACCGGTGCCCGATCCCGCAGCCGGGGCACTCCCCGAAGGGCTCGCGGCCGGTTCGTCGGTGGCGCACGCGGTGAGGGACAGCACTGTGACAGCGGCCAGCGCCGCTAGGGAACGTCGCACTATGGCTCCTCTTTATCTCGACGAAGAACGCGTTGCGGAGACCGCCACGGCGAGCAGGATGATCCCGCCCTGGACGGCCGACCTGAGGGCGCCGGAGACGCCGTAGAAATTCATCAGGGCGAACAGCAGCTCGAGGGTCAGCGCGCCGAGCATCGCGCCGACGACAGCGCCACGGCCGCCGCCCAACGCGACCCCACCGAGGACGACGGCGGTGATGGCGCCGAACTCCAGGCCGGCCCCGGCCTGGAACGACACCCCGCTGTAGCCGCCCAGCAGGATCGCCGCCACCGCCGCCGCGAGGCCGCTGAGGATGAAGGCGAGGGTTCGGGTACGCCAGACGCGTACGCCGCTCAACTCGGCGGTGCGCGGGTTGTCGCCGACGGCGACCAGGGTGCGCCCGAAGTCGGAGCGCATCAGCAGCACAGCCACCACTGCCAGGAACAACAGCACCAGCAGCGCGTACGGCACGCGGCCGAGCAGCGGCACGTCCTCGAAGGCCCGCCGGCCGAACCGACGGAACTCCTCGGAGAGCGCACCCTTCGGGGCGCCGTCGGACCACAGGTAGACCGCCCCGAAGAGGATCAGGAACATACCGAGGGTGGTGATGAACGACGGCACCCGCAGCCGTGTCGTGACGAGGCCGTTGACCAGGCCGACGAACGCCCCGAAGGCGAGCAGGAGCAGCACCACCGGCCAGGTACGGCTCGGGTCTCCGTCGATCAGCCGGGCGGCGACCACCACCTGCGCGGTGACCAGGGAGCCGACGGACAGGTCGAACTCGCCGGAGACGATCACGAAGTACTGGCCGGCGGCGAGCAGGATGATCGGCGCCGAACGGCCGAGGAAGGACATCAACGACGGGGGTGCCAGGAAGTCGGGCTGTCGGATGCCGACGAGCACCAACAGCACCCCGAGGATCACGAGGATCGGCAGGACACCACCGGGGCGGACCCGGGGGAGCCGCAGCGGCAGCGAACGGGACTGGACGGTCTGCATGGCTAGGACGCCTTTCGCAGGGCCCTGCGGGCGTAGACGGCGACCGCGGCGATGATGATGACGCCCCGGATCACCTGCTTGAAGAAGGCGTCGACCTCGAGCTGGTTGAAGATGGAGTCGATGCTGGCGAGCAGCAGCACGCCACCGACGGTGCCGATGACGCCGCCGCGACCACCGGCGAGGGCGGTCCCACCGATCACCACGGCGGCGATCGACTCCAGGTCGTAGAGGCCCTCGGTGCCCACCCGGGGCGCACCCGAGCCGAGCCGACTGGCGAGGTAGATGCCGGCCAGCCCGGCGCACATCGAGCAGAGCATGTGGGCGGTGACGAGGATCCGGTCGTTGCGGACACCGGAGAGCCGGGCCACCTCCGGATCGCCGCCCACGGCGACCAGGTGGTGCCCGAACCGGGTCCGCGAGAGCGCGAACCAGGCTGCGGCGGTCACGGCGAGCAGCAGCAGGAACGACACCGGCACCGGACCGACGCGCTGGTAGCCGAGGGACTGCACGAGCGAGGGCGCTGTGGTGCCGGCCGGGCCGTCGTAACCGTTGTCGAGGTATCCCTTGAGCAGCAGCCCGACGCCGAGCGTCGCGATGAACGCGTTGACCCGGAACTTGGTGACGAGCAGCCCGTTGAGCAGCCCGATGCCCGCGCTCACGGCGAGCGCCAGGCCGATCGCCGGCACCAGCGCGCCGTCGCTGCCGTTCATCGTCTCGGCCGCGACGAGAGTGCTGAGGCTGATCACGTACGCCACCGACAGGTCGAGCGAGCCGCCCAGGATGACCAGGGTCTGACCGACGGCGACGAGCCCGAGCCCGGCCGCGACGTGCAGCAGACTCACCGTCGTGGACTGGTTGAACAGCTGACCGCCGTCGACGAGGACGACCAGCCAGCCGATCGCCAGGGTGAGGACCAGGGCCACGAAGACGCCCGGCACGGGACGGCGGGCCGGAAGGAGCGACAGGGCACTCATACGGCGGCCTCCCGTGCGGTGCCGACCGCCAGGGCGACGACGTCCTCCTCGGTCGCGCCGGCGGGCAGCTCGCCCGCGACGCGCCCTTCCCGCATGACGACGATGCGGTCGCTCATTCCCAGCAGCTCCGGCAGATCCGACGAGATCATCAGCACGGCCGCGCCGTCGCGGGCGAGGCTGCGGACGAGGTCGTGGATGGCCGACTTCGCGCCCACGTCGATCCCCCGGGTCGGTTCGTCGAAGAGCAGGATCCGCGGGTTGAGCGCGAGCCAGCGGGCCAGTACGACCTTCTGCTGGTTTCCGCCGGACAGGAAGCGGATCTCCTGGTCGTCGCCGGCGGAGCGGACCTCCACGGCGGCGAGCAGCTCGCGCAGGCGTTGCGTGCGGGCCGCACGGCCGGACCGGGCAGCGAAGACAGCGCGGCTGGCGAGCAGCGCGTTGTCGAGCACCGACTGCCGGGGCACGATCCCCTCGCCCTTGCGGTCCTCGGTGACGTACGCGATGCCGGCCCGCATCGCGGTGCGGGGTGAGCGCAGCCGGACCGGTCGGTCGTCGACAGTGACGTCACCGGTCGTGAACGGGGTCACCCCGAAGATCGCGCGGGCCAGCGCCGAGCGCCCGGAGCCCTGGAGGCCGCCGATGCCGAGCACCTCACCGGCGCGCAGCTGGAGGTTGACGTCGTGCAGCTTGCGGTTGCCGGCGTCACGGAGGTTGAGCCGCACCGGGCCGCGGTCCTCGGGGGCGGCCCGGTCCGGGTAGTAGCTGGACAGCTCCCGGCCCACCATGTGGCGCACCAGCTCGTCGGCGTTGGTGGCCGTGGTGTCCACGGTGGTCACGCGGCGGCCGTCCTTGAGGACGGTGATCCGGCTGGACAGGTCGAAGACCTCGGCGAGCCGGTGCGAGACGTAGAGCAGGCCGATGCCTCGTTCCTGGAGTCGGCGCACCAACCCGTAGAGCAGCTCCACCTCGTGGTCGGCCAGCGAGGCGGTCGGCTCGTCCATGATGAGCAGGCGGGCGTCCAGGGCGAGCGCCTTGGCGATCTCGACGACCTGTTGCTGTGCGACGCCGAGCTGTCCCACCCGGGCGTCCGCCGGCAGCGCGGTCTCGCCGATCGAGGTGAGCAGCTGTGTGGTGCGGTCGAGCATCGCCCGACGGTCGACCAGCCCGCGGCGGACCGGCTCGTGCCCCAGGTAGACGTTCTCCGCGACGGTGCGTTCCGGGAGAAGGTTGAACTCCTGGTGGATGATCCCGACGCCGGCCCGCTGCGCGTCGCGCGGACCACGGAACGTGCGCTGCTCGCCGGCGAACTCGACGGTGCCCTCGTCCGGGGCGTACCCGCCCGAGACGATCTTCATGAGGGTCGACTTACCGGCGCCGTTCTCGCCGACGACGGCGTGCACCTCGCCCGGCGCGACATCGAGGTCGACAGCGTCGAGAACGCGTACGCCAAGGAAGGACTTGCCGATGCCCCGGAGGTTGAGTAACGGCACCGGCCGTGCGTCTGACATTCCGAAAGCCCTCACAGACAGTAGTCATCAACAAGGTTCGATCAAACGCTACGGCGACTTCGAGGCACCAGCCATCGAACTTTCGTAGGTAGCGGCGGATGCTTACGTTCTTCTATCGCGAACATTCCCTTGACATCGACGAAACATCACACGTATGAAGATAGATGTTTGGATGCTGGACCGCAATCCTCGACCGGGGCCGATTGCCAGGCCCGGCAGCCAGACCGGCAGCGATGCCGCAGCGGGGAAGTGGATGGCGGCCGTCGTCAACCGGGCAGAACGTCGGACGTCACTTCATTAATTGACAGTCATGGATCTCTAGCTCATCCTGACCTCGTGGACCACGGGACGAGAACCACGGCGACCGTCACGCTGGGTGATGTCCTGCGGGTCTGACTGCCGTTGCGGCGAACGGCATGAGGACAGACCAGAACGCTCGCGCCCACCCGCGCGTCCAGGCACAACCTGACGCTGCGTGGTGCTCGTGGTCACACCCCCACGCCCGCCCAACCTAGGAGACGGCATGCGTCGCAACACATTGCTCATCTCAGTGATCGCCGGCCTGTTGCTGGCGCTCGGACTCGCCCCACCCGCGTCGGCGGCCCCGGCCTTCCGCGCCCTGGTGTTCAGCAAGACCACCGGCTACCGGCACGACTCGATCCCCGCCGGGATCAGCATGCTCCAACAGCAGGCCGCCGCGAACAACTTCGAGGTGGTGGCGACGGAGGACTCCAGCGTCTTCACCGCCAGTAACCTGGCGACCTTCGACGTGATCGTCATGCTCCAGACCTCCGGCATGGTCTGGACCTCGACGGCGCAGCGCCAGGCGGTGGAGGGCTACCTCGCCAGCGGCAAGGGCATCGTCGCCATCCACAATGCCACCGACATGGGCATCGAGAGCGAATACCCGTGGTGGGACCAGACCATCAACGGTGGCGCCCACATGCCCGAGCACTCCCCCGGCGTGCTCCAGGGCACCGCCATCGTCGCCGACAAGAAGCACCCGTCGACGGCCAGCCTGCCGGATCGGTGGACCCGCAGCGAGGAGTGGTACAACTTCGACGCCAACCCGCGCGGCAACGTCCACGTGCTGGTGACCGCCGACGAGCGCACGTACAACCCGGGATCCCGGGCGATGGGCCCGGATCATCCGATCTCCTGGTGCCGCAACACCAGTGGCGGGCGAGTGTGGGCCACGGCGATGGGCCACGCGATCGGCTCCTACAGCGAGGCGAACTTCCAGAATCACGTGCTCGGTGGCATCAAGTGGGCGGCCGGTAACGCCGCCGGTGACTGCGGCGGCACCGTCTGGGGCAACTTCGAGAAGCGCACCCTCGACGACAACACCGTCGACCCGATGGCGCTGGGTGTGGCACCGGACGGCCGCGTCTTCTACGTCCAGCGCGGCGGCCAGGTGAAGATCTTCAAGCCCTCCACCAACAGCACCGTCACCGCTGGCACGCTCAGCGTCTACACCGGCGGCGAGGACGGCCTGACCGGCATGGCGCTGGACCCCAACTTCGCCACCAACGGGTACATCTACCTGTACCACTCGCCGGCGAGCAGCAGCACCGACGTCAACCGGGTCTCCCGCTACACGGTCAGCGGTGACACGCTGAACACGTCCAGCGGTGTGACGATCATCGACATCCCGGCGTACCGGGACCGGACGTTCCCCGAGCCCGGCCACACCGGCGGGTACATCAAGTTCGGTCCCGACGGCAACCTCTTCATCGGCACCGGCGACGACACGCCGCCGAACCTCGACCCGAACTGGCAGGGCTACGCCCCGCTGGACTGGCGGTCGGGCAAGTCCAACCTGGATGCCGCCCGCAGCGCCGGCAACACCAACGACCTGCGCGGCAAGCTGCTGCGCATCCGGCCCTCGGCCAACGGTGGCTACACCATCCCGTCGGGCAACCTCTACCCCCAGGGCACCGCGCAGACCAAGCCCGAGGTCTACGCGATGGGCTTCCGCAACCCGTTCCGCTTCTCCATCGACCCGGCCAACGGCTGGGTCTACCTGGCCGACTACGGACCGGACCGGAACCCGCCCACCACCAACCGCGGGCCCGAGGGCCTGGTCGAGCTGAACGTCATCAAGCAGGCCGGCAACTACGGCTGGCCGTTCTGCCACGGCGACAACCAGCCGTACGCGCCGTTCAACCCGGACACCGGCGTCGTCGGCTCCAAGTTCAACTGCAGCTCGCCGGTCAACAACTCGCCGAACAACACCGGTCTGACCAGCCTGAAGCCGGTCGTCGCACCCAATATCTGGTATGGCTACGGCACCTCGCCGACCTTCACAGAGTTGGGCTCCGGCGGCTCGGCGCCGATGGGTGGCCCGGTCTACCGGTACGACGCGTCGAACCCCTCCGCGACGAAGTTCCCGCCCTACTACGACGGGGTGCACTTCTTCTACGAGTGGGCGCGCAACTACGTCAAGGAGGTGCACTTCGACTCCTCCTCGGCGGTCACCCGCACCAACCCGTTCCTGCCCAACGTGCGGTTCAACAAGCCGATGGACATGGAGTTCGGCAAGGACGGCTCGCTCTACCTGCTGGAGTGGGGCACCAACTTCGGCGGCGGCAACAGCGACTCCGGGCTCTACCGGATCGACTACAACCAGGGCGGCCGGTCACCGATCGTCAAGGCCACCGGCACGCCCACCAGCGGCAGCGCACCGCTGACCGTCCAGTTCAGCAGCGCTGGCACGTCCGACCCGGACGGCAACACGCTGAGCTACCTGTGGACGTTCGGCGACGGCACCACCTCGACGGCGGCCAACCCGTCGAAGGTGTACACCTCCAACGGCAACTACACCGCCCAGTTGAAGGTCACCAACAGCGCCGGCAAGACCGGCTTCGCCAACGTTCCGATCACCGTCGGCAACAGCGCCCCGGTGGTCACCATCACCACACCGGGCAACGGCGGCATGCTGACCTTCGGTGACAAGGTGTCGTACCAGATCACCGTGACCGATCCGGACGGCGGAACCGTCGACTGCTCGAAGGTGTTCCTCAACCCGGCGCTGGGTCACGACGACCACGCCCACGAGACCACCGAGTACCCGGGCTGCTCGGGCACCATCTCCACCGACCTGCTCGGTGGGCACCCCGATGGCGCCAACCTGTTCTACGTGCTGAACGCGCGGTACACCGACAACGGCGGCTCGGGCGGCGGGTCCCCGCTCACCGGCACCGCACAGGCGATCCTGCAACCGAAGCACAAGCAGTCCGAGTACTTCAGCAGCCAGTCCGGCATCCGGGTGGTCGACCAGGCGGCCGCGGAGAGCACCAAGCGCATCGGTGACATCTCCTCGAACGACTGGATCGCGTTCAACCCGATGAACCTGTCGGGGATCTCGACGGTCAGCTACCGGCTGTCGTCGCCGTCCGGCGGCGGCTCGATCGAACTGCGGGCCGACTCGCCGACGGGCACCCTGCTGGCCACCACCACGGTGCCCAGCACGGGTGGCTGGGACAACTACCAGTCCACGACACCGGTGAACGTCGCCGCCCTCGGCGGTACGCACACGCTCTACATGGTGTTCAAGAACAGCAACAACTCGTTCGATGTGGACTCGCACACCTTCGGCGGCAACGGCGTCGGGACACCCGGCACCGGAACCGGCACCGGCCTGGCCGGCAAGACATACACGGTCGCCGCACAACACAGCAACAAGCTGTTGGACGTCAGCGGTGTCTCCACCGCCGACGGCGCCCAGATCACCCAGTGGGCGTCCACCGGTGGCAACAACCAGAGGTGGCAGGCGGTCGACGCCGGTAACGGCGCGCTCTACCTCAAGGCCGTGCACAGCGGCAAGTGCGTCGAGGTGATCGGTAGCTCGACCGCGGCGGGTGCCTTCCTCCAGCAGGCCACCTGCAACAACGGCAACCAGCAGAAGTTCACCGCCACCGCGACGGGAACCTCCGGCGTGTACACGGTGAAGAGTGCGCTGAGCGGGCTCTGCATGGACGTCAACGGCGCTTCCACGGCCGACGGCGCCCGGGTGTTGCAGTGGAACTGCACCAACGCGACGAACCAGCAGTGGCGGTTCACCGCGCTCTGACCTGCGGCTGTCGCGATAACAGATGACGTCCCGGTCGGGACCGGTATCCGAGTAACGGAGCCGGTCCCGGCCGGGACGCCCTTTTCCCAACCGCGCTACGCGGCCTCGTCCGGGCCGGGCTGTACGGCGAGCAGCCCCGCCTCCGCCAACGCGTTCCAGAGCTCATCGGGTACGACGGCCTCGAACCGCCGCATCGTCTCGGTCACCTGCGCGCCGTCGCGCACACCGACGACAGTCGACACCACTGCCGGATGCCTGCGCACGAAGGCGAGCGCCGCCTGCGGCAGGGTCACCCCGTACGTCTCGCAGACCGCCGCGATCCGTCGCGCCCGTTCGATCACCTCCACCGGCGCCTGCTGGTAGTTGTAGACGGCATCGGCCGGTGGCCGCTCCCGCGACAGCAGCCCCGAGTTGTAGACGCCCGCGATGACCACGCCCACGCCCCGCCTTCCGGCGGCCGGCAACAGGTCGTCCGCCGCTCCCTGCTCCAGCAGGGTGTACCGCCCGGCGCACATCAGCACGTCGACGTCGGTCTCGCGCACGAACCGCGCCAGCATCGCCGACTGGTTCATGCCGGCGCCGATCGCGCCCACGACGCCCTGGTCACGCAGCTCGACAAGGGCGGGTACGGCTTCGCGTGCGGCCTGCTCCCAGTGGTCGTCCGGGTCGTGGAGGTACACGACGTCGACCCGGTCCAGCCCGGTCCGCTCCAGGCTGGCCTCGATCGAGCGGAGGACACCGTCGCGGCTGAAGTCCCAGACCCGCCGGTGACTGGCCGGGACGTCGAACCCGCCGGAGTCCCGCAGGTGCGCGTCCTGCGGGGACGGCACCAGGAGTCGCCCCACCTTCGTCGACACCACGTACTCGTCACGTGGCCGCTCCCGCAGGGCAGCGCCGAGTCGACGCTCGGACAGCCCCAGCCCGTAGTGCGGCGCGGTGTCGTAGTACCGGACGCCCGCCTCCCAGGCCGTGTCGACCGCCGAGGCGAACTCCTCGTCCGTCGTCGTCCGGTACAGGTTGCCGCCCTGAGCCGCGCCGAAGCCCAGCTCGGTGAGGCGTACCTGCGGACGGAGCGGCAGTGCCCGCGCCCTCACGACGCCTCCAGCCCGTAGACGCGGCGTGCCGTTCCGCCCCAGATTGACGCCTGGTCGGCCTCGTCGTGGCCGCCCAGCCACTCCGCCAGCGCCTCGACCCACCGCGCGTACGAGCTGGCGAGCAGGCAGACCGGCCAGTCCGAGCCGTACATCAGTCGGTCCGGCCCGAACGCGTCGAGTGCGGCCTCGACGGCCGGTCGGAGGTCTCCCGTCGTCCAGGGCGACCGCTCGACCTCGGTCACCAGACCGGAGACCTTCGCCGTCGTGTTGGGCGCGTCCGCCAGCGCCCGCAGGCCACGGGTCCACTCCGTCATCTCCGGACGGCCCAGCGCGGGCTTGCCCAGGTGGTCGAGGACGAAGTCCACCTCCGGCAGGTCGTGCGCCAGGCGCGCGGCCATGGGCAGCTGGTGCTGGCGGACCAGCAGGTCGTACACCAGGCCCGCCGCGCCCACCGCGGCGATCCCCCGACGGACGTCCGGACGGTCCAGGTACGCCGGGTCGGTCTCGCTCTGCACGAGGTGACGGATGCCGACGAGGCGGTCTCCGCCCGGTGCCGCCCGCAGGCGGTCGATGCGGGCGACGACGTCGGCGGCGGTGAGGTCCACCCAGCCGACGACCCCGCGGACGAGAGTGTCCCCGGCCGCGATGCCCAGCAGGTCCACCGTCTCCGCCTCGGAGGCGATGGACTGCACCGCCACTGTCGCGGTAACCCCGGCCGCCTGGGCCAGCGGCGCGAGGTCGGCGGGCTCGAAGTCGGCGTCGATGGCCGCCATCGTCACCGGGTCGATCCACGACTGGGGGTGCCGTGCGCGGACCCAGAGGTGGTGGTGTGCGTCGACGATCCCGGCTCGCCGAGGCCCCTGCCCGCCGGTCATCGGCCCAGCCAACCGCCGTCGACGGGCAGCACGATCCCGTTGACGTAGTCGGACGCGGCCGACGCCAGGAACACGGTGGCGCCACCGAGATCGTCGGCCCGGCCCCACCGGGCGGCCGGAATCCGACCGAGGATCGCCTGGTTACGGTCGGGGTCGTCGCGCAGCGCCTGGGTGTTGTCGGTGGCGATGTAGCCGGGCGCGATGGCGTTGACGTTCACCCCGTGGGCGGCCCACTCGTTGGCCAACGCCTTGGTGAGGCCGGCCACGCCCGACTTCGACGCGGCGTACCCGGGGACGGTGATGCCGCCCTGGAAGCTCAGCAGCGACGCCGTGAATATGATCTTGCCTTGGCCGCGCTCGACCATCGTCCGGCCGATCTCCCGACTCAGGACGAACTGGCTGCTGAGGTTCACCTCGATCACCTGGTCCCACATCTCGTCCGGGTGCTCCGCGGCCGGAGTACGGGCGATCGTGCCACCGTTGTTCACCAGGATGTCGACGGGCCCGAGAGCGGTGAGGTCCCGGGCCAAGCCGTGCACGGCGGTCCGGTCGCCGAGGTCGACCCGCAGCGCGGTGAACCGGCGGCCGGCGGCCTGCACCCGGGCTTCGACCTCGCTGCCGCTCGCTTCGAGCTGGGCGGAGACGCCGACGATGTCAGCACCGGCCAGGGCCAGGGCCTCGGCCATGGCGAGACCGATGCCGCGCCGGGCCCCGGTCACTACTGCGGTCTTACCGGACAGGTCGAACAGCGCCGTCACTTGTTACCTCCCTGGAGATCGAGCAGCACCTTCATCACGCCGCCACCTTCGAGCGCCGTGAAGGCGGCGGCGGCCGCGTCGATCGGCTCGACCCGGGAGATGAGCTGTCGTGCCGGGATGGCGCCCGAGGCGACCAGCCGGATCGCCTCCTCCATGTCGTCCCGCTGGTAGAGCCGGGCGCCGAGGAGTTCCAGTTCGCGCCAGAAGAACCGGTGCAGGTTCACCTCGCGGGGCCTGGGGTGGATCGCCACCATCACCAACCGGCCCCGGGTGGTGAGCACGTCGACAGCCGTGGTGACACCGGCGGCGGCGCCGGACACCTCGAAGGCGATGTCGGCGCCCGCTCCGTCGGTGCGGTCGCCGACGAGAGCCACGACGTCTGTCGACCCCGGGTCGACGGCCTCGATCCCGACGCCGCCGGCCACCTCACGCCGGTACGGGTCCGGCTCGACCAGCAGCACCCGCGCGCCTCGGCTCTGCGCGACGGTCGCGATCAGCACCCCTACCGGCCCACCGCCGACCACGACCACCTGGTCGTCGGCGGAGACCTTCCCCCGCCGGACGTCGTGCACGGCGACCGCGACCGGCTCCACGAGCGCGGCGTGGTCGAGCGGTAGGTCCTCGGGCAGTGGCAGAACCAGCTCCGCCGGCACGTTCCAGGAGGACTGCATGGCGCCGGGTGAGTCGATACCGAGGAAGTTCATGGCGTGACAGATGTGCGAGGTGCCGCGCCGGCAGGCCGCGCACTGTCCACACGGGCGGGTCGGCATCACGGTGACGGGCTGGCCGACGGTCATGCCGTCGACGTCAGCGCCGACCGCCGCGACACGCCCGGACATCTCGTGCCCGATGATCGCGGAGTCACCGACCCGGGCGTCCATGTCACCGTGGTAGATGTGCAGGTCGGTGCCACAGATTCCGGTGTAGGCCACGTCGATCCGCACCTCTCCGGGACCGGGTGGCGCCGGTTCGCGGTCTTCGATTCCGAGGTCACGCGCCCCCCGGTAGACGACTACCTTCATCGATCCTCCGTCTCGACGGTCGGTACGTCGGTCGTGCCGACCGAGCATGGTCGTGGGTGCACCGCCGCGGCGGTGCACCCACGCTCCTCCTTCTGTGGTGCTCAGCTCACTACCGCCCGGTGGGCGCCACCTCGTTGTGCGAGTTCAGCGACACGACGGGCACCGGATGGCCGGCGACGATACCGTCCACGCCGGCCAGCAACCAGCGGCCGGCCAGCTCCGGCCGGACGTTGGGGGTGTCGGCCGTCTGCGCCTGCGGGCGGCGGTTGGCGGCCCGGATCAGCTCCTCGTCGACGCGGACGCCCAGCCCGGGCGAGTCGCCGAGGATGAAGGCGCCGTCCTCGACGTGCAGGTCGATGGAGACACCGACCGGTCGGTGAACGTCCTGCAGCTCGCTGGTCAGGTGGTTCGGCACCGAGGTCGCGGCGTGCAACAGCCCGACCGGGCTGTTGCCGATCGGGCTGACCGGCAGGTCGTGCGCGTGGGCCAGGGCGGACACCCGCAGGAAGTGGGTGACTCCCCAGACGGCGGCCATCTGGACGACGTCGACAGCGCCGGCGGCGATCAGCGGGCGATACTGTTCGAGCCCGGTGAGGTTCTCCCCGGTGGCCACCGACGCGCGCACTCCCCGACTGACGGCGGCGTGACCCTCGGCGTCCCACCGCCGGACGGGCTCCTCGATCCAGATCAGGTCGAGGGAGCGTTCGATCTCGCCGACGTGCCGCACGGCCTGCTTTCGGGTCCAGGCCTCGTTGACGTCGAGCATCAGACCCGCTCGCCGGCCGTGCCCTGCCTCGGTGAGGACGTCTCTGACCAGGCCGAGCCGGTGCCGGTCCCGCTCGATGTCGAGGCCACCCTTGAGCTTGGCGGCGCGCAGGCCGTGGCTGGCGTAGACCTCGTACGCCGCGACGAGTTCGTCGTCGGTCAACCCGATGTCCAGGCCGGAGGCGTAGGCGTTGACCCGCCGGTCCCGTCCGCCCAGCAGCCGCCACAGTGGCTCACCGGCAGCCTGCGCCTTGATGTCCCACAACGCGGTGTCGAGAGCGCCGATGGTGCCGAACACCGGCCCCGCGTGGCCGGCCTTGAAGGTGTGCCGCAACATGCGGTCGTACAGGGTCGTCACCGCACGTGGGTCTTCGCCCTCGATCGCAGCGAAGATCCGCTCGATCTCGACGTGTGGCCCGAGGCCGACGCCCGTGATGCCCTCGTCGGTGTCGACGAGGACGATCGAGATCGGGACCACCCCGTCGGCGAACACGCCGTTGGCGTCGCCGACAGGGCGCCCCCATTCCTGGACCGTGGTGAGCGTCCGAAATCCCGTGATCCGCATGTCAACCCTTCGTGGAACCGGCGGCGACGCCGTCGGCAATTTGGCGCTGGAGGAACAGGTAGACCAACAGGACGGGTATCGCGGCGATCAGCACCCCGGACGCGAAGGTCGGGATGTTGTCGGAGTACTGCCCTCGCAACGAGGTCACCCCGATCATGAGCGTCCGGTTCTCGGCCGAGGGCATCATCACCAGCGCCATGAGGACGTCGTTCCAGCAGAACAGCGTGTTGAGGATGCCCACCGACAGCAGCGCCGGGGTGCCCAGGGGCAGCATGATCCGGCGATACACGCCGTAGACGGTGTTGCCGTCGATCCGGGCGGCGTCGACGATCTCCGGTGGGATGCCCTTGTAGTAGCTCGTCATCAGGAAGACGGTGAAGGGCAGGAACTGGGCCACGTAGACGAGGATCAGACCCGGGTACGTGTCGATCAACGCGGTGTCGGCCATGATCCGCGCGAGCGGCACCATGATCACCTGAAACGGGATGAAGAGCCCCGCGAGGCAGCCCAGGAACAACGCCGACGAGCCACGGAACCGCAACTGGCTCAGCGCGAAGCCGGCCATCGACCCGAGCAGGAGCAGCAGCAGCACCGACGACGCCACCACGACCAGCGAGTTGACGAAGTAGCGGCCCATGCCGGCGCTGGTCCACGCCGTGCTGATGTTCTCCCATTGCAGGGTGCTGGTCAGGGAGAACCGGTCCAGGATGTAGTCCCGGCGGGTCTTCAACGCGACGTTCGCGGTGAAGAGCAGGGGGTAGATCGTCGCCACCGCGAGCAGTGACATCGGGATGGCGACCATCCACCGTCCCAGTCGGACGCGGGACATCAGTCCACCTTTCCCGATCGTTCGAGCAGTTTGATCTGCAACAGACCCACCACGAGCATGATCGCGAAGAGGATCGTGGACGCTGCGGACGCGAGCGCCGGGCGGTTCATCTGGCCCTGCTGGATCCAGATGTAGTACTCCGGCAGGTACGTCGAGCCCTCCGGGCCGCCGCTGGTCATGACGAACAGCAGCCCGAACATGGAGGTCAGCATCCCGATCATCGTGGTCACGAAGACGAACTGGATGGTCCGCGACAGGGCCGGGACGATCACGTGCCAGACGACCTGGCGCAGTGACGCCCCGTCCACCCGGGCGGCGTCCAGCAGCGCGGCGTCGAGCGTGGCGAAGCCGGCGAGGAACACCACCAGGGCCATCCCGAAAGTGGCCCAGATGTGTACGCCCACCACCACGAACATCGCGATGTCCGGGTCACCGAGCCAGTCCACCGGGCCGACCCCGACCGAGCCGAGGACGGCGTTGACGGGGCCGTCGAAGGCGAGCAGGAGGTTGAAGATCGCTCCGACGATGACCGGTGAGAGCACGGCGGGGAAGAAGTAGACGCTGCGGTAGAGACGGTGGCCCGGCACCCGCAGGTAGATGAACGTGGCGAGCAGACCGGGGATCGCCACCGCCACCGGGAGCAGCAACACCAGCAGACCGACGTTGCCCAACGCGGTGCGGAACAGCGGATCCCCGAACAACTCCTGGTAGTTGCCGAAACCGACCGCTTTCCCGTTCTGGTCACCGTCGCCGGTGAAGGAGAAGTTGACTCCGAGGATCAGCGGGTAGATCCGCAGCGCCACGATGATCAGGACGGCCGGAGCGACCAGGATGTAGGGGGCGTAGCGCTCGGCCCCCGAGCCGCCGCGGCCGCGACGGGAACGGGTGCCACCGCGGTGCGCGGAGGGTGTGACCGCCGGGCCGCCGGCCCGCCCGGCCGAAGCCAGGCGGACCGACGGTTGCGTGTTTCCGATCGGCACGAGGTCAGCCCGCCTGGTCGGAAGCGGCCAACTGCTTCACCACCTCGTCGACGGTGATCGAACCGCTGAGCAACTGCTGGGAGAGGCGCCCCATCAGGTCGATCGTCTTCGAGGAGAGCGCGACGTGCAGAGCCGGCTTGCCGGTCTTCAGCTCGCTGACGATCGTGGAGGCAGCCGGGCCGGCCTGCGACACGTCGATCGTGATGTCGGCGGCGATCGCGCCGGCGTCGGCGTAGAACGCCTTCAACGCCTCGGCCGAGGTCAGGGAGCGCACCAGGTCGGCGGCCACCTTCGGGTCCTTCGTCCACTTGGCGACCGCGTAGCCGATGCCGCCGTCGTACGGCAGGCTCGGCGTGGTGCCAGCGGTGACGATCGGGGGCTTCATGACGCCGAGCTTCTCCGGGGTGAGGAACTCGTTGAAGGACTTCCAGTGCCCGACGTCCGACATGAGGCCCATGACGTGGGCGGCCTTGCCGGACTGGAAGGCCGCGAAGGAGTCGTTGAACATCGCTGTCGAGTTGGCCCCGTCCGTGTTCATCTTCTTGGCCCCGGTCTCCTTCCAGAGCTCGAAGACGCGCTTCACGTTGGGCGAGTTCCAGTCGCGCTTGCCGGTGATCCAGGCGTCGTACTCAGCGGCGGTGAGGGTCACCGACCCCATGCTGGAGAGCCAGAACTGGATGCCGACACCCTCCTTGTTGCCGAGGGCGAAGCACCTGGAGCCGGCCTTGGTGACGGCGGCGCAGTCCGCGACGAACTTGTCCCAGGTGGTGGCCGGGCTGGCCGGGTCGAGGCCGGCCTTCCGGTAGATGTCCTTGTTGTAGTAGATCGGGTAGCCCTGCAGCGTCACCGGGCCGCCGTAGACCTTGCCGTCCTTGGTGAACGCGTCCCAGCCGGCCAGCCGCTGCTTGTCCTCGGCCACGTAGTCGGTGATCGGCACCAGCGCGTCCACCCGGTCGCGAATCTGGCCGCCGCCGTTGAACATCATGACGTCCGGTCCCTTGCCGGACTGGATCGCCGCACCGAGCAACGTGTAGTACTGATCGAAGGGCTGCGCGACGAACTCGACCTCGACGTCCGCGTGCTTCTTCTTGAAGTCGGCCTTCGCCTTGTCCAGATACGATTTGGCGAACGGCTCGCCGGACTTCCAGTCCCACACCACCAACTTGCCGTCGGACTTCTTGGACGAGCCCGAGTCGCTAGCACTTCCACAGCCGGTCAGGGCCAGTCCAACAACGAAGACGGCCGACCATATTGCGCGCTGTCTCATGAGTTGTCACCTCTGAAAGTGGGGTGGCCTACGGCCGTGCCGTCTGCCATCGTTGATCGGAAAGTAACTCGTATGACGTGTGACGTCAATACTCGGCCGTAGACTGGCGAGGACGTCGTGCCACGGCGGGTCATTCGGAGGGGACATGACGCCAGCTCAGGAGACAGCCCTGAACAATCCGGCAACCCCGGCGTGGGTCCGTCGACCGACCAACCTCGCCCGGGCGGTCACCGCCGAACTCGTGCAGCGCATCGTCCGTGGCGTACACCCGTCGGGAACGTCCCTGCCCCCGGAGCCGATCCTCTGCGAGACCTTCTCGGTGAGCCGGACCGTCGTACGGGAAGCTGTCAAGATCCTTCAGGAGAAGGGGCTGGTGCAGGTCCGCCAGGGCGCCGGCACCATGGTCACCCCACCGTCACAGTGGGACATGCTCGACGAGCTCGTCCTCGCGGCAACCATCGCCGAGGACGACAGCCTCGCGATCCTCGATGATCTGGTCGTGACCCGACGGGTGCTCGAGTCCGACATGGCGAACGTCGCCGCCCGGCTCGCCGATGCGGAAACCATCGACCGCCTGCGCGAGATGGTGGACGGAATGGACGACCTGGTCGACGACCACGTGACGTACCACGAACACGACCGGGCCTTCCACGACACGATCATGCAGGCGTCCGGCAACCGCATCGCTCGCGGCGTCGTACGCGCCCTGGAGAGCCAGGTCATCAACACCGCCAGCTACATGGGCCGCACCGAGCGCTCGCTGTGCGTGGCGTCGAACCAGGGTCACCGGCGGATCTACGAACGCATCGCCGCCCACGATTCCGAGGGCGCCGCCGAGGCGATGTTCACCCACATCACCGAGGCCTGGCTGGTCCGCCGCAGCGGTTCAGGCAAGCCGGTTCGACTGCAACGCTGAGCGGCAGCGCCACGCTCCCGGGCACAGGAGCGGACGCTGCCGCCGACGTCAGCGCCGGCCTCGCCGGCGACCGGGATCAGGAGAACTGCGAGAAGAACCTCCAGATCTCACCCTTGGTCCAGGTCGTGATGCCACTCTCGGCGTAGGTGCCGTCCACCGGGCCGGGCATGTGGCCGTTGTCGTACGCGGCCCACTGCACCGGGTACCCGGACCGGCAGCCCGAGTAGGTGGTGGTGATGTGGGTGCGGCTGCCTGCCCCCGGCTCGGGCGGGTTCTGGGCGGTGCACCCGTTGTTGCGCACGAACGTGTCGCGCAGCGCCCTGCCCTGGGAGATGCTCAGGACGTTGTCCGAGATGCCGTGCAGCCCGAAGTACGCGATGGGCTGCGTCCCGCCACTGCACCCACTGATCTGCCCGCCGGAGATGACCGCGACGGCCCGGAAGACGGTGGCGCGGGCGCAGGCGATGGCGTAGCTCATGCCGCCGCCCCAGCTGAAGCCGAGGGCGAACCGCTGCCGCGGGTTGACACAGAGGCTGCTCTCGATCCGGCTGATCATGTCGTCGACGAAGACGATGTCCTCACCGCCGGAGTTGCCCCAACCGTTGCCGAAGCCCTGGGGCGCGACCAGGATCGCGCTGTTGTTCGACTGCTCCTGCTGCCCGTAGTAGGACCACGGCGTTCCGCTCGTGCCACCGGAGGACACGTCCTGCATGGTGCCGCCCCGCCAGTGGAACGCGAAGATCAGCCGGTAGGGGTTGCTGTTGTTGTAGTTGGCCGGCACCCGCAGGGTGAACGTCCGGCTCTTGCCGTTGCTCTGGATCGTGTGCGTGCCGCTGGACAGGGCCGGCGCCTTGCCACACCCGCTGCCACCGGTCGGTGGTGGGGTGGTGCCGCCGTCCGTGCGGACGAGCTGCCACTGCTGGTTGGTGCCGTTCCAGTCGGCGTACTGCACGATGTTGCCGCCGTCGGCGGTGGAGGCGCCCTGCACCTCCACTGCCTTGCTGCTGTGCCGGCTGATCAGCCGGACGTAGCCGCCGTCCGAGTCGGCCAGGCGGAACTGCTGGTTGGTCCCGTTGAGGTCGGACCACTGCACGATCGCGCCGCCGTCGGCGGTCGAGAAGCCGCTGACGTCGAGGACCTTGCCGGAGTGCCGGGACTTCACCCGGTAGTAGCCGCCCCCGGAGTCCACGAACTGCCACTGCTGGTTGGCACCGTTGTTGCGGGTCCACTGACTGACCCGCGCACCGTCGTTGGTGGCCGAGGCGTAGAGGTCGAGCGCCTTGCCGCTGTTGCGGTTGACCAGGACGTACCAGGCGTTGGTGTCCACTGTGGCAGCCGCCGCGGGCGTCTGGTTGACAGCGACCAGCGCGCTGGCCGCCATGACCGCGGCCGCAGCCGCGGCCAGGCCTGATCGCCAGCGATGCCGTGGTGGGGAGGCGGGACGGGCCTCACCGATGACCTTCATGGTCCACTCCTTCGATCGGGGCAACCCACGAGCAGAACGCACGCGCGTGCCCTGGGGTGCGTGCCGGCGACTGGTGGTGGCGTCAGCACGTCTGAGGGGTTTGCGGACGAGATGCGGCCGCCGCCGAGCGACCGTGGCCCAGGCCACGGACCGAATGTGGAACAGGCCCGCGCCGGGTACGCGGTGCCCATCCGGCTCCGGGCAGCCAGTGGTCCGCGGGTGAAAATTAGCGTTAACCACGTCATACGTCAAACGATTGGCATCGATTTCACGAGCTTCTCCACGGCCGGCAGCATGGGCGCTGGTAGCAGCTCTGCGAGCTTCGCACCGCGACGGAGCAGTGACTTGACGTAGCTCTTGTTATCGCTCACAGTCGATGGACGATGGGGTGGCGTCGATCGGGCGAGCGGCACCTCCCCAGCGGGCACAAGCAGCGGCCCGCCCCGGGTGGGGGCGGGCCGCCGTCCTGTCACCTGACTCGTCCGGTCGCTATCCGATCCGGACCAGCTGCCACTGCTGGTTGGTGCCACCCCAGTCGGCGTACTGGACGATGTTCCCGCCGTCCGCCGTGGACGCGCCCTGCACCTCGACCGCCTTACTGCTGTTGCGGTTGATCAGACGCACGTATCCGTCGGCCGAATTGGCGATCCGGAACTGTTGGTTCGTGCCGTTGAGGTCGGACCACTGCACGATCGCGCCGCCGTCGGCGGTCGAGAAGCCGCTGACGTCGAGGACCTTGCTGGAGTGCCGGGACTTCACCCGGTAGTAGCCGCTCCCCGAGTCCACGAACTGCCACTGCTGGTTGACGCCGTTGTTCCGCGACCACTGGCTGATCCGCGCACCGTCGTTGGTCGCCGAGGCGTACAGGTCCAGCGCCTTGCCGCTGTTCCGGTTCAGCAACACGTACCAGGCGCTGGTGTCCACGCCGGAGCCCGGCGGGGGCGTGGTGGGCGGGGTCGAGCCGCCGTTGAGGGCGTCCAGGACGGCGGTGTACGCGGCCTTCTTGTTGCCGTTGCAGTCGAACAGCAGCGCGTTGTCCGAACCACGCCACGAGTCGCAGTCGCGCACACCCCACGTGGTGATGCCGGTGCACCGTGAGACAGCCAGGCAGGCGCGGGTGACGGCGCCGTAGATGTTGGCCTGGTTGCCGCCGGTCATCACGTCCAGCTCGGTGATCTGCACATCCACACCGAGATCGGCGAACCGCTGCAGGTTGGCCTGGTAGTCAGACGCCAACGACGTGCCCAGGTGCGACTGGAACCCTACACAGTCGATCGGCACACCACGGGACTTGAAGTCCCGCACCATGTTGTAGATCCCGGTCGACTTCGCGTTGATCCCGTCGGTGTTGTAGTCGTTGTAACACAACTTCGCACCCGGATCCGCCGCCCGCGCGGCCCGGAACGCCGCCTCGATCCAGTCGTTGCCGGTCCGCTGCATGTTCGAGTCACGCCGCCCACCCGAACCACCGTCGGCGAACGCCTCGTTCACCACATCCCAGGCGTAGATCTTCCCCCGGTAGTGCGTGGCGACCTGGGTGACGTGGTTGATCATCGCGCTGCGCAACGCGCTGCCCGACATGCCCTGCGCCCAGCCCGGCTGCTGCGCGTGCCACAACAGCGTGTGACCCCGCACGCTCATGCCGTTGGCCTGCGCGTGGCTGACCAGGCGGTCGCCACTGGAGTAGGTGAAGGTGTTCTGCTGCGGCTCGGTCGAGCTCCACTTCATCTCGTTCTCGGCCACGACGCTGTTGAACTCACGGTTCAGAATCGTCGTGTAGGCGCTGGTCGACAGCTTGTTGACGGCGACAGCCGCGCCGAAGTAGCGGCCCTTCTCGGCGGCGGCCGCCTTCAAGGTCGTGCCGGCGCCGGCTGCGGGAGTCAGCGCCACTGTCATGCCGGTGGTGAGGGCGACGGCGAGGGTCGCCGCCGCCAGCAACGTTCTGCGTGATTTCATGTCGATCCTTTTCAGTGGGTGCATCGGTGGTGGTGATGTGCCACGTCGATCAGGACGGCCGCCCGGTGCGGCGCACGCGGTTGGGGAAGGCGTTCGCCGGCACTGCCGGGAGCCCTGAGGTGACGTCCGCCTGCCCGGAGGGGACGCCGGATTCGAGGTACGACCCGCAGGGCTCGCCCGGTGAACCCAACGAAACGATAAACCTCGATATCGAGGGTGAGCGATAACATGCCGTTCGTCAAGACGAAACGAGCCGTTCACGCCGACGCGCCGGAACACCCCGTATCGCCCACTACCGCCCGCCTGCGGGGATCTCCGGCACCCGCCGCGAAAGCAGCGGACGAACCGGCCCGCCGAGACACCAGGACACGCCTGAGGGTGGTTCTGTTATCGCTCACAGCGATCGGGCGGCCGTGCCCCGCGAGGCTGCCGTCAGCCGGCAGCGCCGCCGTGCCCCCGCTCCGCCAGGCTCGCCTCGACGCGTACCCCGGCAAGCATGTCGGCGGTGGTGTGCGCCCGGATGCCGGGCTGCGTGCCGTCGGCGAACCGGGCGACGACCGCCCGGACATGTCGCTCGGCGGGCGCGGCGAGGCCGTCGTAGACGGCCGCGAACAACTCCTGCGCCGGTCGCCGGAGCCACCCCTCGGGTAGGAGTTCCAGGGGCAACTGCGGATCGAGTACGGGGAACCGCCGGAAGGTGTCCATGACCTCGGTACGGGCCCGCACCGCGGCGGCGCCGTCGACATCCCCGGACACCACCCCGGGCAGCAGCGGCGTCCAGCGCCGGAGGAAAGCGTCGTAGCTCCGGCTGATCGCGTCGATGTCCCAGGCCTCGATCGGGGCACGATGGATGGCCGAACCGAGGGGGGCCTGCCGCCCGCGGAACACCGTCACGGCACCGAGGGTGAGCTGGTCGAGACGGGCACGAGCCGGGGCGTTCAGTTCACGCGGCGAGATCCACAGTCCGTCATACAACGGCGCGTAACCGAGCCACCGCAGCTGCGCCCGCAGGGCCCGCCGCTGCCCACTCAACTCCTGTGGCAGCGAGAACGCGACGACCGTCCAGCACCCGTCCCATCGCACCGTTGAGGTGGTGGAGGTGAGGATCCAGTGGGCTCCGGCAGAGAGGCTTGCGGCCGCACCGCGGCTGAGCCGGTACGAGCTGCGGCGTCCCAGTCGACTGCCCTCCAGCACGCCGCGGCGGGCCAGCCGGCTGATCGCGGTGCGCGCACCGGCCGTCGTCACGCCGGTCTCCCCGAGCAACGCCACGATGGCGGCGGACGGGAGCGAGACACGGGTCCGCAGGGTGTAGTCCGCCAGCAGGGTCACGGCGACCCCCTGGGGTGAGTTGCCCGCCTGCCGCCGGGGCAGCCGGAGCTCATGATCTCCGTCGTCCGGATAGATCTCGTCGATGTCGAACGGGCTTGCCACAGACGCTCCGTGCTCTTCAGGGACGGTGTGACGACTGTAGACGGATCACCGCCCTGCCGGCTCCCGGGATCGATCGACGATAGAAAGACTTCGATTGACACTTGTCGGTCCGAGGGGAACACTAATTGCCATGCAATGCCGCCCGGAGTCGGGCAGGGACAGGGCAAACCACAGGTAGCGGGCAGGCGTGATCAGGCGGGCACCGGGCGCACCCGCCACCGGATCGCGCTACCAATCCCAGCCGCACAGGCAATCGAAGGAGTCGTCCGTTGACAATCAAGAGAAAACTGCTGCTCGCGCTCGCCGTGCCACTGGTGACGGCCGGCCTGGTGGTCCCCACGCTCCGACCCGCGTACGCGGCGTCGCTGACCGAGGTGACCAGCTTCGGGGACAACCCCGGGCGGATGCGTATGCACGTCTACGTGCCGGACAACCGCCCGGCCAAGCCGGCGACAGTGGTGGCCATGCACGGCTGCGGCGGATCCGGCCCCGGGTTCTACTCCGGGAGCGAGTTCGCCAGCCTCGCCGACCGTTACGGGTACATCGTGATCTACCCGTCCGCCACCCAGCAGGCCGGCTTCGGCAACTGCTTCGACACCTGGTCGGACGCCGCGAAGCGGCGAGGTGGGGGCAGTGACCCGGTCTCGATCATCTCCATGATCCGGTACGTGCAGCAGCAGTACGCGGCCGACCCGGACCGGGTCTACGCCACCGGCAGCTCGTCCGGCGGCATGATGACCAACCACATGCTGGCGCTCTACCCCGACGTGTTCAAGGCCGGCGCCGCGTTCATGGGCGTGCCGTTCAACTGCTTCGCCAACGCGGCGGACTACCCGCCCGGCAGCAGCCAGTGCACCGGCGGGAACATGAACCGCACGCCGCAACAGTGGGGCGACGCGGTGCGCCAGGCGTACCCCGGCTACTCCGGGCCTCGTCCACGCGTGCAGCTCTGGCACGGCACCAACGACACCCTCGTGCCGTACTCGCTGTTGCAGGAGACGATCGAGCAGTGGACGAACGTGTTCGGCCTGAGCCAGACCCCCACCTCCACCGACACACCCCAGGCCAACTGGAACCGGCGTCGGTACGCCGACAGCAGCGGCACCGTCCAGGTCGAGGCGTACAGCATCCAGGGAGCCGGGCACAGCCTGCCGTCCGGCGGTATGGCCGCCGCTGCCCTGCAGTTCTTCGGCCTGACCAACCCCACGACGCCGCCGCCGACCACCCCGCCCCCGACCACCCCGCCGCCGACCACCCCGCCGCCGACGACGCCGCCCCCGACCACGCCGCCGCCGACCAACGGCGCGTGCCGGGTGACCGTCGCCGTCAACGCCTGGAACAACGGCCTGACCGAGAACATCACCATCACCAACACGGGCACCAGCGCCGTCAACGGCTGGTCCCTGGTCTTCACCCTGCCCAGCGGGCAGACCATCACCTCGGGCTGGAACGCCACCTACTCGCCCAATTCCGGGCAGGTGACGGCCCGCAACGTCGCCTACAACGGGGGCATCCCCGTCAACGGCTCGGTGACCATCGGCTTCCAGGCCAGCCACAGCGGTAACAACGCCCGACCGTCCTCGTTCACCCTCAACGGCGCGTCCTGCACTGTCGCCTGAGACCGGCCCGGCGTCGACGAAACCGTGCGCCGGTCACCACCTCCGTGGTGACCGGCGCACGACTCGTTCCGGCGTCGCCGGGTCAGCGGTAACCGGCGCCCACCACGCTGGCCTGCACCGCGTTCTCGGTCGCGTCGGACGGGTAGCCGGCGACCATGGCCCCCTCGTAGAAGGTGCCGGCGCTCAGGTTCGCGCCACCGTCGGGCTTGCAGCAGTCACCGCCACTGCCGAGGATGATCGCGCCCTGCTTCTTCATCGGGCTGTATCCCGGCGGGAGCGAGCCGTCATACAGCGTGTAGAGGCTGCCGGACTGCGCGTCGCTGCCCTTGATGGCGAAGCGGGTGGTGCCGTTGTTCTTCAGCGTCGCGGTGACGAACTTGCTGGTGAACGCGCGCTGGTTCGGGTTCCAGGTCTGGCTGCCACCCGGGAAGAGGCCCCACTCCAGGTCCGCCTGCACCCAGGGGCCGGAGCCGGAGCAGCCGCCGAACCAGCACTGCTTGCTGAAGTTGATGGCGTCCATCGCGCCGGCGGCGTCCGCCTTCCTGGTCGTCTCGCTGTTGCCGTAGTCGAAGCAGCAGCCGCTGTTGACGTGGGTGCCGCTGGTGACCATGTACATGCCCTCGGGCGCCGCACCGGTCGGCACTCCGGTGAGGTGCCCGTCGCGCCAGTAGCTGTTGCCAGGGTTGATGTAGAGCGAGTACGCCTTCGCCCCGCCCACGGTCAGCGACTCCGACGTGGCGATCGCCGGCTTGCTCTGCGGCGAGCCCGGAACGACGCTGGAGCCCTGGTACCAGAGATCGTTACCGCGCCCGGACTGGTCGAAGACGACGGTGATCACGCAGGTCGTGCCGGAGCAGAAGGAGTCCTGTGTGGCGGCGACGGCGGTGCCGCCGGCGCCGGACACCGCGATGTTGCGGGTCGTGTTGTCCGACGAGCGACGCACCTGGTAGAGGTTGCCGGTGTACGCCGCGTAGAGGGCGCGCGTTGTGCTGTGCGCCGCGATGCACGGCGTGCCGCCGGAGGCGTAGATGTCGCACGGGCGCGCGCCGCTCGGCGGTGGAGTAGTCGGCGGTGGGGTCGTCGGCGGGGTGCTCGGCGAGGTCCACTGCTGGTTGGCGCCGCCGTTGCAGGCCCAGAGGATGAGCTTGGTGCCGTTCGCCGTGCCGGCGGCGTTGGCGTCGACGCAGAGCCCGGACTGCACGCCGGTGATGGTGCCGTTGCTGTTGACGTTCCACTGCTGGTTGTTCTGGCCGTTACAGTCCCAGATGATCACCTGCGTGCCGTTGGTGGTGCCCCGGCCGTTGGCGTCCAGGCACTTGTTGCCGTACACCGTGAGCTGTTTGCTCGACGTCCAGGTCCAGGTCTGGCCGGCGCTGCCGTTGCAGTCCCAGAGTTGGGTCTGGGTGCCGTTGGTGGTGCTGGAGTTCGGCACCTCCAGGCAGCGACCGGACTGGGTGCCGACGATCGTGGTGCTCTGCCCGGGCTCGATCGCCGCGGACACGGCTGCGGCGGCTTCGGCGGCGAAGGGTGAGGTGGTTGGCGTGGTGCCGTAGCCGACGAGGACGCCGACCAGGGCGGCGGCGAGAACTGTCAGACGTCGCACGCGGCGGCGTCTCGGGATGGGATCGAGGGCCGTTCCTGGCCCACCGGGGGACGGGGTTCGCACGAGGTACTCCTCGGAGTCGCGGAGGTGGGGGATGGTCGACGCGCCACGGGCGAGGGTGGTGTCGGCGAATCGATTCGCAACGAATGGTAGGATCTTTGTTTCATTGATGTCAATGAATACGCTCGGTGGGAGATGCGCTGACCGCTGGACGAGCGGCCAGCGCATCACCTCCCCCGAGACATCTACCGCCCCAGGAGCCGCCACGTCTGGTTCAACGGGCTGCCCTGGTTGACCGCTCGGCAGGTCCACTGGTGGACCAGCGCGCCGGCCGCCGTGGAGACCGCGTTGACATCGACGCACTTGCCACTGTGCCGGGCGACGAGTTGGTAGTCATGCGAGTCGTTACCCGAGTAGGTCACCTTGCGCAGCGCGAACTGCTGGTTGGAGCTGTTCAGGCAGGTCCACTGGTGCACCGCCGCACCGTCGGCGGTGGACACGCCGCTGACGTCGAGGCACTTCCCGCTCTGCTGGTTGACCACCGTGTACGTGTTGGCCACGCCGGCGACCGGCCGGAAGTTCCAGAGTTGCTGGTCACCGCCGTCGCAGTAGTTCTGCTGCTGGACGTTGCCGTCGGCGGTGCTCAGGCCGGCGTTGTTCAGGCACTGCTGGGAGTGCTGCGCCACGGCCACCGACTGGAAGCCACCCTCCGAGGGCGGCAGGAGTGTGAGCGTGTAGGTGTCGGTCTGGTTGGAGTACGGCAGCGTCACCGTGGCGTTGTTGTTGGACACGTTCACCACGCTGCTCGAGACCGTGACCGGCCCCTGCACGGCACCGCCGTTGTTGTGCGGGATGCGCTGGGTGAGCACCCGGACCTGGTTGTTCTGCACGATGCCGCTGGTCGTGTCCAGGCGTTGCAGGTTGACGGTCAGGTTCCCGGTGGTCCGACCACCACCGACCAGGACCTTCGCCGAGCCGGTCTCCTTCGTGGCGTACGCGTCGAACGACTGGCTCGGCGTCACCCCGACGATCTGCCCGGTCTGGGAGGCGTAGAAGCGGTAGTTCCACCACTCACCCTTGGGCTGGTGCTGTCCGGCCGAGTTACGGATCAACAGGTTGCCGAGGTCGTTGTGCAGACTGCCCCCACTGGCCCAGTTCGCCCGGAGCCCGTCCGCCCTGGCCCGCTCCAGGCGCGCGATGTACCAGGCACCGTCGGCCGGGTTCTGCTCGTCGGGGGCACCGTACTCGTTGATCTGGTACGGACGCGGGTGGGCGATGCCGCGCGGGTCGAGGGTGGCGTTGGCGGCCGCGACGTTGGCTACCGGGTCGCCCGGCAACGAGTGCCAGCTGACGATGTCCGGCACCGTGTTGGTCGAGCGGACGAAGTCCAGGTACTGGTTCCAGAAGGTGTGCGTGGTCGACGGTACGCAGGCACAGCTCGGCCCGACGATGAGCTGACTGGGGAACTCCGCCCGGATGCGCTGGTAGGTGCGGCGCCACAGTTCGAGGTACTGGGAGATCGGGCGGTTCCAGAAGATGGTGATGTTGGGTTCGTTCCAGATGTCCCACTGCACCGACAGCCCGGACGCCCGGACGTCGCCGATCAGGCGGGTCAGGAAGTTGTCGTAGTCGGTCCAGTTGCCGTTGTCACCGGGGAAGCGGGAGATCCCGGCGCCGTCGGCACCCCACAGGTCGTGCGGCAGGATGATGAACTGCCCACCGAGGGCGTTGGTGCGACGCGCCTGGGCGAGTGTGGAGTTCCAGCGGCGGTCGTAGGTCCCGCCGACCCAGCCGCTCCCCGGAAGCTGCGCGCCGCCGGCACGCATGTACTGGAACTTGACGTCCCGGTAGAAGTGGTCGGCCGGACCGCTGGCGTTCTCGGTCATGCCGTAGATCCAGCCGGAGGCGCGATAGGTCGGCGCACCGCTGGTCGAGGAGAAGTTGACACTGATCGACTCGTCGGCGGCCTGGGCGGGGGACGGGGCGACGGCGACGGCGGTCGTGGCGGCGAGCAGGCCGACCACGAGTCGGGCGACGATCGCACCGGCTCGTCCTGACCTGCCGCGGGACGGGGTTTTCACGGGCGGCTCCTTGGTGGGGCGTGGGGGACGCTCTCCGGAGGGCAGCACTTGCGAATCGATTCGCACGGATCGTAGGACCGGGCACTGAACCGTGTCAATGAATTGACAGCCGGATGAAGACCATGTTTCCGCGCTCGGCCGTCAATCTCTTGACCACCGCTTCCGGACCGTCTTATCTTCGTGCGAACCGATTCGTCGAATCGATTCGCCTCATGGTCGGGCTCCGCTCGGCCCGCGACTGTCACACCACCCACCCTGACGATCGACTTGAAGTGAGGCACCACATGACCGGACTCAGTCGTCGGCAGCGCCTGGCCGCCGTCGCCGTGATAGCCCTCGCCGCAGCGGCCGGCAGCGCCTGCTCGTCGTCCTCGGACAAGTCCGCCGACGGCGGCGCCTACCTCGTCTGGGACCCCTATCCACAGTTCGCCGACGACTCCGAGTGGGTCGCGCTCCTCAAGAAGTGCGGCACCTCGGCGGGCGTGACCGTCGAGCGGACCGGCTACGACACCACCGACCTGACCAACAAGGCGCTGCTCGCCGCCCAGCAGGGCAACTCGCCGGACGTGCTGATCGTCGACAACCCGGTCATCTCGACACTGGCCGAGGCCGGCGCGCTCACCACCACCGACGACAACAAGCTGGACGTCTCGTCCATGGAGAAGAACCTGCTCGGCGCGGGACAGAGCGAGGGCAAGACGTACGGGGTGCCGATCGGCGCGAACACCCTCGCCCTCTACTACAACAAGGACGTACTCACCGCCGCCGGTGTCGACCCCACCGCCGTCAAGGACTGGACGTCGCTGAACGAGGCGCTGGGCAAGGTCAAGGCCAAGGGGAAGAAGGGCATCACCTTCTCCGCGATCGGCACCGAGGAGGGCAGCTTCCAGTTCCTGCCCTGGTTCTGGGGCTCCGGCGCCCAACTGACCGGTCTGGACTCCCCGCAGGCGGTGGCCGCGCTCACCCTCTGGACGGACTGGCTCAAGCAGGGCCACGCTCCGAACTCAGTCATCAACAACACCCAGACCACGAGTTGGCAGGAGTTCGCCTCCGGCGACTACGCCTTCGCCGAGAACGGCACCTGGCAGCTCGCCAACGCGGAGAAGCTCGGCTTCGCGTACGGCACCATCGCGATCCCGGCCAGCGCGGGCGGGCCCGCACCGGCACCCACCGGCGGTGAGTTCGTCTCCATCCCGGTGCAGAAGAACACCGGACGGTACGACACGTCGCAGAAGCTCGTCACCTGCCTGACCAGCGCCGACAACCTCCTCACCACCGACACCACGCTCTCCTACGTCGCACCCGTCGCCGCCGTTCAGGACCGACAGGCGACCGCGGACCCCAAGCTCAAGGTCTGGGTCGAGGCGGTTCGGGCAGCCAAGGGCCGCACCGGCGACAACCTCGGCACGAAGTACCCGAAGATCTCCGAGTCGCTGTGGACCGCGGTGCAGGCGGCCCTCAGCGGCGGGAAGTCTCCGCAAGAGGCGCTGACCGCAGCGCAGGCCGCGGCCACGAACAGGTAAGGCGTCGAAGCGACCCCATGGCCCAAACGACAGAGACCTCCACCGACGTACGGGGCCCGGGTGAGGCGGCGACCACCGCCCCACCCGGGTCTCCCCCGCCCCGAGTTCGCCGGCCGCGCCGGTGGCTGGCCTGGGGCTTCCTGGCACCCGTGACCCTCTACCTGGCGGCCTTCTACGCGTACCCGCTCTACCGCAACATCGAGTTGAGCCTGCGGGAGTACACCGTCCGTTCGTTCGTGCAGGGCGGCGCGCCCTTCGCCGGTCTGGACAACTACCGGACGGTGCTGACCGATCCGGCCTTCGTGCCGACGCTGACGCACACGGTGGTCTTCACCGGCGCGTCGCTCGCCTTCCAGTTCAGCATCGGCATGGCCCTCGCGCTCTTCTTCCACCAGCACTTCCCGCTGTCGCGCACACTGCGCGCGCTGTTCCTCGTACCGTGGCTGCTGCCGTTGATCGTCTCGGCGTCGACCTGGTCGTGGCTGCTCAACAGCGACTCGGGCCTGGTCAACTCCGCACTCGGGGTGGTGGGCGTCGACCCCGTCAACTGGCTCACCTCGCCGGGCTGGTCGCTCACCTCGGTGATCATCGCGAACATCTGGATCGGCATCCCGTTCAACCTGGTGGTGCTCTACAGCGGCCTACAGGCGATCCCGGCCGAGGTGTACGAGGCGTCCGCTCTCGACGGCGCGACGGGGTGGCAACGGTTCTGGTCGATCACGTTCCCGTTGCTGCGCCCTGTCTCCGCGATCACGCTGCTGCTCGGGTTGATCTACACCCTGAAGGTCTTCGACATCATCTGGATCATGACCAAGGGCGGACCGACCGGCTCGTCCGCGACGCTCGCCACCTGGTCGTACCGGCTCGGCTTCGGCAACCTGCTGCCCGAGTTCGGACCGGGCGCGGCCGTCGGCAACCTGCTCATCGTGATGGCCCTGATCGCCGGGCTCGTCTACATCCGAATCGAGCGAAGGCAGCACCTGCGATGACCACCTCCACGCCGCGGGCCTGGTGGAAGACCGGCGTCGGCCTGGTGCTGACCGGGCTGATGCTCTTCCCCGTCTACTGGATGATCAACGTGTCGTTCACGCGGGACCAGGACATGCGGGCCAGTCCCCCGCACCTGATCCCCACCAACGGCACGCTGGACGGCTACCGGGCGGTGCTCGACCAACAGCTGCCATACCTCGGCACCAGCTTCCTGGTCGGCCTCGGCACCGTCGCGCTGACCGTGGCGCTGGCCGCCCCCGCCGGGTACGCGCTGGCGAAGCTCCGACCACCCGGTGGCCCGGCGCTGAGCTTCGTGCTGCTGATCGCCCAGATGATCCCGGGAATCATCATGGCGATGGGCTTCTACGCCATCTACCTCAGCCTCGGCGTCCTGAACACACTGCCCGGGCTGATCCTGGCCGACACGACACTCGCGGTGCCGTTCGCCGTCCTGATCTTCACGGCCTTCATGTCCGGCATCCCCGACGAGTTGCTCCAGGCCGCAGTGGTCGACGGCGCCAGCCGGCTACGGACCTTCTGGTCCGTCGTCCTGCCGGTCAGCCGCAACTCGATCGTCACGGTGTCGCTGTTCGCGTTCCTGTGGTCCTGGTCGGACTTCATCTTCGCCTCGACCCTCACCGGTGGCGGCGACCACCAGCCGATCACCCTCGGCATCTACCACTACATCGGCAACAACAACCAACAGTGGAACGCCATCATGGCCACCGCTGTCGTCGCCTCCATCCCCGCCGCCGTGCTGCTGGTCCTGGCCCAGCGCTACGTCTCGATGGGCGTGACCGCCGGCGCCGTCAAGGACTGACCACCCGCACCACAGAAAGGCACCCGCCACCCATGACCGTCGCCCCGTCCGGTCCGGAGTTCTCCATCCAGGACATCCCGTTCAGCTACCGAGGATCCTGGTTCAACATCTCCCCGGTGGTAGCCGAGAAGACGTACGCCGACGATCTGCACCTGGTCTCGCACCAGACCGGGCTGCACCCCGTCCTACGTCTCGCCCCCACCGTCGCCGACACCACCATCGTCGCCACACCCACGCTGCTGACCTGGCGCAACGGCGCCGACCGAATCGAGGCCGTCTACGACGGGCCGGACACCCTGCGGATCCGGGGCCGACGGCTCGGTCTGCGGGTGGCCGCGGCAGCCGGCACCCTGACCCCGTTCAGCGGCACCTACCTGTACCTCGATCCACTCGACGGGTCACACGTCTTCACCTCGTACGAGACCGGTCGCCGCTACCGGGTCACGGTGCTCTCCGGCACCCTTCAGCGGACCGACGGCGTGGAGGCGCTCGGCACCGCCGACCGGTCAGTGGACCTCCCCGCCGACGGCCAGTGGGAAATCGCGATCGAGGAGTACGCGACAGCCCGCCGCCGGTACGACGGGTCCGTTCCGTTCGAGCAGTTGTGCCGCGACCGGGCGGCGGAGTTCACCGCTTTCGTCGACGCGATCGCGCCGTGGCGTGGCCCGGACACGCCGGCCGCCGAACTGGCCGCGTACGTCCTGTGGTCGGCGACCGTCGCCCCGGCGGGCTTCGTCACCCGCCCAGCCGTCCTGATGTCCAAGCACTGGATGGACAAGGTGTGGAGCTGGGACCACTGCTTCAACGCGATCGCCCTGGCCGCCGGCGAACCGGAACTGGCCTGGCACCAGTTCCACCTGCCCTTCGACCATCAGGACGAGGCCGGCGCACTACCCGACTCGGTCACCCACTCCGAGGTCCTGCACAACTACGTCAAGCCCCCCATCCACGGCTGGGCGATGCGACACCTGCGTCGACTCCTCCCCCAGCCGCCGGACCGGGCGGCGCTGGCCGAGACGTACGACCGGCTGGCCCGCTGGACCCGGTTCTGGCTCGACGCACGTCGAGCGCCCGGTCAGGACCTGCCCCACTACCAGCACGGCAACGACAGCGGCTGGGACAACGCGACCACCTTCGACGGCGACCGGGTCCTCCAGACGGCCGACCTCGCCGCGTTCCTGGTCTCGCAGCTCCGCTGCCTGGCCGACCTCGCCGCCGAACTGGGCGAGCCCACCGAGCAGTGGTCCCGGGAGGCCGACCGGATCTGCGCGGCCATGCTGCACGACCTGTGGGACGGCGAACGGTTCCTGGCCCGCAGCCCGCACACCGGTCACCGGCGGGCGAGCCGCAGCCTGCTCGACCTGATGCCCATCGCCCTCGGCGCCGACCTGCCCGCGCCGGTCGCCGCCGCCCTGGCGCGAGGCGCCGAAAAGCACCTGACCACGCACGGGCTGGCCACCGAACCGACCGACTCGGCCCACTACCTCGCCGACGGCTACTGGCGTGGCCCGATCTGGGCACCCTCCACCGTCCTGGTCGAGGACGGCCTGCGGCGGGCCGGGCAGACCAGGATCGCCGACGAGATCAGTCGACGGTTCCTCGCCCTGTGTGAGAAGTCCGGGTTCGCGGAGAACTTCGACGCCGAGACCGGGGCCGGGCTCCGCGACCGCGCGTACACCTGGACGGCCAGCAGCTACCTCATCCTGGCGGCCGCCCAGGAGCAACGGCGTGACACCGGCGGGTAGGGGGCGGACTCAGCGGGCCGGAACCGGCCCGGTGCTGGACCGCAACGAGATGGGCGGGGTGTAGAGGCGGTGCCGTGGCACGGCGCCGCGCTCGGCGATGGTCTCCAACAGCAGCGACACCGCCTCGGCACCCATCTCGACCATCGGCACGTCGGCGGCGGTCAACGGGGGACGGAAATCCTCCGCCCAGTGCTGGGCGGCGACCCCGGTGACCGAGAAGTCGCCCGGCACCGACATCCCGGCGCTGGTCAACGCACGCTGCATTCCGGGCAGCGCGGCCTCGTTGATGGTCGCCACCGCGGTCACGTCCGGATGCGTCGCGAGCAGCTGTTCGACGCACGCCTCACCGGAGGCGCTGTCGTCGCCGCAGCAGACCTCGACACCGGTCAGGCCGCGTTCCGCCGCAGCCGCCCGGAAACCGGCCAGCGCACGGTGGCTGGGGCCGTAACCCGCGGCCACCAACTCGGCGGAACGGTTCACCAGTGCCACCTGCCGGTGCCCCAGATCGGCCAGGTGGTGCACGCACCTGGCGATCAGGCCGGCGTAGTCGATGTCGATCCAGCTCATACCGTGCGGCTCGGCCGTCCGACCGATCGTGACGAACGGCAGCCCGGCCTTGGACAACCGGGTCACCCGGTCGTCCTCCAGTCGGATCTCCATCAGGATCACCCCGTCGACCCGACGCCCGGTGACGATCCGCTCGAACGACCGGTCGTGGTCGCCACCGGACGGGGACAGCAGCACGTCGAGGTCGTGGCGGGCAGCCGCCTCGACGACACTCGCGACGAAGCCCAACTGCATGTCGGTCAGCCGTTGACTCGCGGGCGGGATCACCAACCCCAGGGTGCGGGTGCGGCCCTCCTTCAACGCCCGAGCGCTGGCGTTCGGCCGGTAGTCCAGCTCGTCGATGACCGCCTGGATCCGCTGCCGGGTCGCCTCCGACACGGCCCGTTTCCCGCTCAGCACGTACGACACAGTGCTGCGGGACACTCCCGCCCGGCGGGCGATCTCGCCGATGTTCATGGACCGCCCTCGAATCAGCTCCTGCCCCGACAGCGGGGCACACCAGGCTCTGCCGACGAGCATATCCACGGTGAGCTCGCCACCTGTCGAGCCGGTCGGCTGAGGCGGGATCGGCCGCCGTCAGCGACCACGCCGGTCGGTCGCCCCGGGGGCGTCGCGCCCGATGACAGTCGCCACCTCGCTCAGGTCGTTGTTCAGCTGGTGGTCGCGTCCGGGCAGTCGGTGCAGCCGCGCCTGCGGGATGACACCGGCGTACAGGTCGGCGTGCGACGGTGGAGCGGTCTCGTCCCGGAGCCCGTGGAAGACGTGCACCGGCACGTCGCGCGGCAGCCTCGCGCCGAGGTCGTACGGCGCCTCGAACTCACCACCGGGCCAGCCGCCCGCACCGACGAATGGGGCGGCGACCAGCACGATCGCGCCGAGTCGCCGCTCCGGGGGCCGCTCGGCGAGCATGTTGACGAGGATCGTCCCGCCCACCGAGTGGCCCACGACCACCGCCCCGTCGTCCAGGGCGGCGATCTCCCGCCGGATGACGACGCTCCAGGAGGCGTAACCGGGGTCGTCCTCGTCGGGCATACGCGGGTAGCGGACCTCGTAGGCGTCCCCGAGCTCCCGACTCAGGCTGTCGAACAGCTTGTCGTCCCAGTCGTCGTGCACGCCGGCACCGCCGCCCTGGATCAACAGGACCTGCGTACGTCCCGGCATGACGATCCTCCCCGCGTTGGTGTCAGCGCGTACCCGGTGTCGTGGAGGCCGGTCGGCGGGCCCCGCCGGAACGCTTGAGCAGGACCGCTCCGCCGACGACGAAGACGCCGGCGATGATCAGCCCCACCGGATTGCCCTCGGCCAGACTGCTGAAGAGCCCCAGTATGCCGAGGATGACCAGCACACCACCGAGAAGTCGCAGGAAGTAGCCGCCGACAGCTCTGCCCCGTTCATTCGTCATGGTGTTTCTCTGCCCGACGCGCGGGGCCCGCAAACGGCTCACCGGCGCGGTGCCCGCATGTCGACCGAGGGCCGGTAGCTTTCACCAGTCGGGGAAGGGGATCCGCATGGTCAAGGGGTGGCACGGCTGGCTCGGTACGTTCAACGGCGTCGTCCTCATCACGATGGCCGTACTGCCGTTGGCCGCGCTGGTGGTGTGGGCGCTGGCCCGCCGTCGCCGAGCCACCGGAAGCATGGCGTTGCGGATGTCGCTGGCCGAGGTCGGCATCGTCTACGGCACGGTGCCGTGGGTCTGGATGATCATGCTGCCGGGTGACCAGGCCGGCGTCGTCCCCGGCCGGGTGAGCCTGGTGCCCCTGCGGGACCTGCTCACGATCGTCGCCGACGGCGGCCCG
Organism: Micromonospora taraxaci; assembly: GCF_007830095.1. Classification (NCBI taxonomy): domain Bacteria; kingdom Bacillati; phylum Actinomycetota; class Actinomycetes; order Micromonosporales; family Micromonosporaceae; genus Micromonospora; species Micromonospora taraxaci. The sequence continues at coordinate 5,556,007 of NZ_VIWZ01000001.1, forward strand.
CTCACCGCGACGGTCCAGGTGGTCGGCAACCTGCTGGTGTTCGCGGCGCTGGGTTTCTTCGCCCCGCTGCGGTTCGCGGCGCTGGCGTCGGTGCCGCGGATCCTCCTGCTCGCGGCGGCCTGTTCGGTCCTGGTCGAGGCCGCCCAGTACGTGCTGCGGCTGGACCGGGTGTCGTCAGTGGACGACGTGCTGCTCAACGCCGCCGGGGCGGGGCTGGCCGCGCTGGCGTCGCGGCGCTGGTGGCCCGCAGCGGCGCCCGATCGACCACCCCGACCGGCCCCGGCACACTGAGCAGGCGGTGCGTGACTCGTATAGTGCCGGCGTGGACAGGGACAAGGTTCGGCAGGCGTACGCCTCCGTCGCGGATCTGTACATCGGGCTGTTCGGCACGCGCGAGCAGGTGGACCCTGACGACCTCGCCTTCATCGGGCGACACCTGGCAACCCGGACGGGCCCGGTGCTCGACCTGGGCTGCGGCCCCGGCCATCTCACCGGCTACCTCCACTCGCTGGGTGTCAACGCGACGGGAATCGACCTGGTCCCCGAGTTCCTCACCCACGCGCGGGTGGCCCACCCGGACGTCGAGTTTCACAGCGGATCGCTGGAGAGTCTCGACGTCGTCGCCGGCTCGGTCGACGGCATCCTCGCCTGGTACTCGTTGATCCACCTGCCGCCCGAGGAACTCGACGGGGTGCTCGCCGAGTTCCGGCGCGCGTTGGCCCCGGGCGGACCGTTGGTGCTCGGCATGTTCGACCACGACGAGGTCGGCCCCTTTGACCACAAGGTCGTGACCGCCTACCGCTGGCCCGTCGACGAGATCAGCGAACGACTCACCCGCGCCGGTTTCGTGGAGGTCGAACGCCTCCGACGGCCCAGGGAGGGCGACCGTCGCCCGCATACCGCCTTCGCGGCAGTCGCGGGAGACAGTTGAGCCCAGACCCGCTGTCACGCAGGGCGGTGACCGGCACCCCGCACGCGGAACTCGTTACCGTCCGGATCTGCCAGCACGACCGCGCCGTCCTCGGCGACGTCGAGTCGGGTGGCACCGAGGGAGACCAACTCGTCGACCGCCGCCTGCTGGTCGTCGGCAGCCGGGACCAGCTCGAGGCGTTCCCGGTTCGGCTCGTTCTTCGGCGCCACGGGCGGGCCACCCCAGGCGATCTTGGTGCCGCCGTGCGGTGACTGGATCGCCGTCTCCTCGTCCTGGTCCCACACCAGCGGCCAACCCAGCGCCCTGCTCCAGAACAGGCCAACCTCCCGGGTGCCCTCACAGGTCAGCTCACCGAGGAAGCCGGTGCCGGCGAGGTACGCGTTGCCGGGCTCGATCACGCAGAACGCGTAACCCGCCGGGTCGGCCAGAACGGTGTGCCCCTCCTCGGGCAGCTGCCCGACGTCGAGGTGGTCGCCACCCAGCTTCAGCGCCGTCGCGATCGTGTGCTGCTGCTCGTCGACATCGGCGCTGGTCAGGTGCAGGTGCATCCGGTTCACGGCGAGTTGGCCCGGGCGGCCCGACACGAACCGGAGACCGAGCTGGGTCTCGTCGCCGGGCAGGAGCACGCCGCCGGCATCCTCGATGACGTCCCGATTCAGCAGAGCGGCCCAGAACCGCGCCGCACGGAACGGGTCGAGGGCTTCGTAGGTGACGGCCAGAAGCTGCGTACGCATCATCGGACAATAGGCAGCGCTCTGGCACCACACCACCGCATTAACGAGTCGGTGATCACCGGCCTGCGGACCTGGTGTGCCATAGGGAAGACTGGCCGGCATGGTTGACCTGGGCGATGTGAAGGCTGCGCTGCACCTCTACCTACGGGAGACTCGCGAAGACCTGATCTGGAAGCTGGACGGGCTGAGCGAACGCGACGCCCGACTGCCCCGCACCGCGACCGGCAACAATCTGCTGGGTGCCCTCAAGCACTGCCTCAACGTCGAAGCCCTCTACTTCGGGCCTACCTTCGGGCGCGAGTTCCCGACGCCCGAGGAGCTCGTGCCCTTGGCGGCGTTCGACGACGACCCGCAGGCAGACTGGTACGCGCGCGACGACGAGACGAAGGACGGCCTCATCGACACGTATCGCCGGGTCGGTGTGTTCGCCGACCAGACGATCGAAGAGCTCCCACTCGACGCGCCAGGGCTGGTGTCGTGGTGGCGGCCTGGCGCACAGGCCGTGACGTTGCACCGGATCATCACCCACGTGACGTGCGACCTCGCCCGCCACGCGGGTCACATGGACATCATGCGCGAGCAGCACGACGCGGCGATCGGCGTACGGCAGAACAGCAGCAACATCCCGGACGGCTACGACTGGCCGGCGTACGTCACCAGGCTGACGAAGCTGGCGGACCGCTTCGGCTGAGCCGGACCTGGTCCACTCGTCGCGGGCGCCCTGGGTGCCGGCCGCCAGCACGGCCACGAGGTGATCGCGGACGACGCTGACCCGCTCGCACTTGAGCCACCTCACGACGACCCACGGTTCCTCGCCGAGACGGCAGCCTGGCTGCGGCTGTGGGCACAGTCAGCGGCCGGCGGTGACCGTCGGTCACCTCCGTCCTGGGCGGATGCGGTAGTGGGCGGTATACCTCAGAGGTATGAATATGACTCTGAGGTATACCGCTCAACAGCACATCGACCCGGTGGGCAGCACCAGAGCGGCGGCGAACCCAGCAGCGTGCGAGGCGGAGGGTCAGCAGCCGATGCGGCTGGACCCGAGCGCGACGTCGTCGTACCAGAGGGTGTCGGCTCCTCCGCCGTAACTCTCCCAGCCCAGCTTCAGGTCGGTGAGCTGCGGACGCCAGGTGCGGTTGTACCACTGGCCGTCGATGTCGTGCGTCGGTGTGCCGTCCGCGGTCAGCCCGGTGACGGCGGTGCCGTCCACCCAGGTACGGAGCTGACCGGCCGAGCCGTCCACCATGAACTCCACGCACACCCACCGGTTGGTGGGTAGCGGCAGGCTCTGTGCCACCCCGGCGGGGCTCTGCTCGGGCAGGGTCGCGTCGTCGGACGCGCGGTTCCACTGCAACGCGCCGTTCTGGCCGCCCAGCCGCAGATCCTTGTTGCCGTCGGCGGAGTCCGCCATCGCCACCATCGTGGTGTGCTCGGTGGGCTGGGCGGTGGTGTGTCGCATCCACATCCGGCCGTACCGGACACTGCCCACGCTGCCGAGGTTCTTCGTGGACCTGACGAAGACGTGGTTGCAGTAGCCCGCCGCGCCGTTGATCCGCACCGCGCGGCTGCCGCTGTGCGTGGTAGCCGTGTCGATGGTGGCCGTGCCGGTGCCGGAGCAGTCCGGGCTCACCACGGCCCAGTCGCCGGACGGCGTCGACCCGGTCTGGTTCTCGAAGCCGTCACAGAGCACAGCGCCGGCACAGCCGACCGGAGGCGGCGTCGTCGGAGGCGGCGTGGTCGGGGGCGGCGTCGTCGGAGGTGGTGTGGTCGGGGGTGGTGTCGTCGGCGGCGGCGTGGTCGGGGGTGGTGTGGCGCCGTTGCACGGTACGCCGTTCAGTGTGAAGCCGGTCGGCGCGCCGCCGCTGGAGCCGTACGTGCCCTGCACACCGAACTCGGTCGAGCCACCGGCCGGGATGCTGCCGTTGTACGACAGGCTGCGGGCGGTCACCGTCGACCCGGACTGGCTGACCGTGGCGTTCCAGCCGTTCGTGACGCGCTCGTCCCCGGCGTACGTCCAGGTGGCGGTCCAACTGGAGACGGCCGTGTCCCCCGGGGCGATCTTGACCGTGGCGGTGAATCCGCCAGGCCACTGGTTGGGCGTGTAGTCGACCCGGCAGCCCTGGGCGGCCGTCGCCGGACCGGTGAACACTGCCGAACCGGTCACGGTCACGGCGGCGGCCAGCCCGGCGACGACCGCGAGGGTCAGGGCGGGGCGGGCGCGGAGAATCGTCATGAGAGAGGTCCTTCTGCCATCGAGCTGTGGGAAAGGCGGCGCGGCAGTGCGCGTCCTGGACGGACGCGACGCGGCAACGCACCGTGGGTGCGGCGCAGCGGTGCGCCACAGCGGCTGGTCGGCGCGTACGACCGAAGTGCCCGGCTCGGGGTTGGACCTGTCAGCCGCCGGCGGCCCGATCACCCGGACCCCGGCGGTGCCCGCACCCAATCTATTCACAGGCCTCTATTCAATCAAGCGTCCGCAGCCTCGATCGTGACCTTCGCTGGCCCACCGACTCCGGTCGTGATCGACTGGTGGGGTGACCGAACCACTCGCCACCCCACCGACGGACGTCCAGGCACGCCTGGCCCGGGAGTTGAACGTCTGGCTGTGCACGTTGCGGCGTGACGGCTCCCCACACCTGACGCCGGTCTGGTTCGTCTACGTCGCCGGCACCTGGTGGATCGGTTGCGACGGCCGCAGCGTCAAGGTCCGCAACGTCACGGCCGACCCACGGGTGTCCCTGGCCCTGGAAGGCGGCAACGCCCCCGTGGTGGCAGAAGGCACCGCCCGGGTGCACCGAGACGGATTCCCGAACACGGTCGTGGAAGCGTTCGCCGGCAAGTACGACGGATGGGACGTCGGCAGGCAGGTCAGCCCGGGAGGCGAGCGCGTGCTGCTGGAGATCCCCGTCCGGCGGTGGCTGCTCGCCGGCACGGCGCAATAGGCCGCGTCCCACGCGCCAGGCCCCTCGCGATTTGGCACCTCGTGTGACAGTGAGGAACCTCAGTCCGTCGATGGGGAGGTTTCGTGGACTTCGCTCAAGCCGGTCTCGCCGCCGGGACGACGCTGCTCGCCGTCCTCCTCGGCGGCTGGCTCACCACCCGCGCTCAGGACCGGCTGTGGCGCCGCGACGATCAGCGGCAGTGGCGGGACATCAGGCTCACCGCGTACACCACGTTCCTGACCGCATTCCGGGAGTACGTGGCCTACGTACTCCTGCCTTCCGCTCGAATCACCGCCGTGCCCCGCCCCCACAGCCCGCACGACCTCATGCCGTTCTTCGACGAGCAGGGCACCCGCTACAAGGAGCAGTTGGAGGCGACCAAGACGGAACTCCGGCTGATAGCGGGACGACCGGAGATCGTGGCGGCGTCGCGCACGATGGTGCAGCAGGCGCGGCTGCTCGCCGCGGCCCGCGCCACGCATGACGCCGATGCGTTGCCCGCCGAGCGCTTCGACGAACTCTGGGCGGCAGAGCGGCGGTTCGTCGCGGCGGCCCGACGGGAACTGGCCGTCCGCGACCTGGCAGCCGACCACCCGGCGAGCGCCTGACGGCGTGACCTCGCGGACGCCAGACCTGACATTCGACAAATTCCACGACAAGCGTGGATCGCGACGGATGTGCGCAGCTGAACCGTGGGTGCCAACTGCGACTGACATCTCGGACTGTCGACGCACATCGTGGCGATAATCGTTCGATGGGGACAGTCGTGCATCCCGCGTCCGGCCTCCGGAAGGCCACACTGACCGATCAGGAGTTGCTGGAGACCTCGTGGGATCACTGCCGGATCCACGCGCTCGCCGTCACCGACGACGAAGGTCCGCCTGAAGGGCTGACCCCGGAGGAGTTCCAGGAGCAGGACGACCTCGATCCCACAGCCCCTTCGGCTCTGCGGTTGCATCTCGACATCGACTACATCGTGGGTCGGGGCGACCCGGAACCTATGCGGGACGTCGAATACTGGGTCGCGCCGGCCACGTTGATCTTCGACAACGTGTGGGATCTCGTCGGAAACCTGCACTCGGTGTGCCTGCCGTTGGAGCTGACCAACCTGCGCCAGGAGCCCGACGGGCGCGTGGAGGAGCGCTGCTGGCGCCTGGAGGGACGCGACATGGACTTACGGTTCCAGGCGTCGCGCTACACCCTGCACCTGCGCAGGCCTCCGAGGTACGGCCGGCGGGTGCTCCGGATGGCCGAACGGGGTGGCATCAGCTTCGACCCGCATCCGTTCGCGTGACTGATCGCTGATCCAGTCGAGTCCGCAACCGCCACAGCAACGAGGTTCGGCGAGGTGTGCGGCGGAATGAACGAGCCCAGTCGGATCGAACTCAATGAGTGAGATCGACGCCGGTCAGGTCGGCCGACAGCGCCCAGAGTCGGGCTGCCTCACTGCTGTCGGTGGGGTTGCCGTCGACGATCCGGCAGTCCACGCAGTAGTCGCCGCCGTTCCCGTCGAGGTGCGGTGACGTGGCGGCCCAGACCTGGGTCGCCGCGCCCTGGTCGGCGGTCTTGAACAGACCTGGCGTCGGGGTCCCGTCCGCGTCGATCCAGCCGGCGGCGACCATCTCCTCGACGGGAAGGTGTCGTTGCAGGGGTGTGCGGATCCAGCCCGGGTTGACCGAGAAGGCGCGGACACCGTGCGGTCGGCCGAGCAGGTCGAGGTGGCGGGCGAACAGGATGTTCGCCAGCTTGGACTGGGTGTAGGCCTCCCACTTGTCGTAGCCCTGCTCGAACTGCACGTCGTCCCAACGGATGCGCCAGGTCGGGTTGTGCCCGGAGGTGACCGAGACGACGCGAGCCGAGCCGGACGCGGTGAGCGCGGGCCACAGCAGGTTCACCAGCGCGTAGTGGCCGAGGTGGTTGGTCGCGAACTGCGCTTCCCAGCCGGGTCCCACCCGGGTCTCCGCGCAGGCCATGATCCCCGCACTGGCGATCAGGATGTCGAGGGCGGAATCGCTGTGCAGGAAGCGTTCGGCGAACGCGCGGACCGAGGTGAGGTCGGCGAGATCGAGCTGGTCGACCTCGACCCCGGCGACGCCGGCGAGCGCCTGCCGCGCCGCCTCCGGCCTGCGGGCCGGGACGACGACCCGGGCCCCGGCCCGGGTGAGCGCGAGGGTCGTGGCGAGACCGAGGCCGGAGTAGCCGCCGGTGACGACGGCGGTCCTGCCGGTGAGGTCGATTCCGGCGAGGACGTCTCCGGTCGTGCGGTGAGCGCCGAACATGGTGTGGGTCGTGTCGCTGGTCATGGTGCGGACGCTAGGTGCTGGACCGAGGTCTAGGTCAAGCAGATACGGTCGATGTCATGGCGGGCAAAGGGCTGGGCATCGGGCAGGTCGCGCAGCACACCGGGTTGAGCGTGCACACCCTTCGGCTCTACGAGCGTGCGGGCCTGTTGGCCGGTGAGGTGCGGCGCGACGCTTCCGGCAGGCGCGTCTACAGCGAGTGGGACGTCGAGTGGCTGACGAACTGCGTGAAGTTCCGGACCTCCGGGATGCCCCTCGCGACGATCAGCCGCCTGGCCCAGCTCGTCCGCGAGGGCGCCGGCAACGAGGCCGAGCGACTCGATCTGCTGCGCGAGCACCAACACCGCATCACCGAGCAGCTCGCGCACCTGCGCGACTGCCTCGATCTCATCGACCGCAAAGTGGACAGCTACGAGCGACACCTGGCCGCCGGGGCATCCGGAGACCCCTGGCAGCAACCCCCGCCAGCATCGGCCTCACCCGGCGCCGAGCTGGCCCAGCAGGTCGGCGGCGCGTAGCACCGTCCAGTATGTGTCGGGCGTGCCGGTCACTGTCACGACCGTCGAGCCGGACGCCACCGGAGCCGTGCCGCCGAGGCGGGGAACCAGCCGATCGAGGGTCTCCGGATCGACGACACCGGCCAGGACCGTGCGGCCGGTCAGGTCTGGTAGCTGCCGCGTCTCTCCCGTCTCCGCCACTGCCGCCGCCCGAATGGCACCCGCGTCCGCCGGCACCTCGGTGTAGGTGTTGTCGGCGTGGCCGACCAGGATCCGATCGGCGCGTCCGACCGCGTGCCACGCCAACAGATCGAGGATCGTCGGGCGGTGGCCACCGAAGAAGTGCTCCCACTGGTCGGCGGCTGCTCGGGCAAGCTGGTCGCCGTGCCGACCGACGCTGTGGTTGTCGCCACGGCCGTTGAGGGTCAGGTCGGTCCAGAGCAGTCGTCGGGTACGCAGATCCACGACCATCGGCAGCAGCATGCGGGCGTTGCCTCGCAGGTCGAACCGCTGCGCCACCCGGGAACCGTCGAACTGCTCACCGCCCCTGAGGGGCAGCATGACACCGGCGATCGCCTCGGTGAGGTTCTCGAACGGCACGGCGTTGTAGCTGAGCAGGGTCGGCGCGGCGTAGCGGACGCCGTGCTCGACCAGACGGGTCAGATGGAGGTCGAGGTATTCGGTGGCCCCGAGGGGGGCCGGGGCGGAGGTGAGGTCGCCGGAGTGGATCGCGCCGTCACCGGCGAATCGCAGCTGGGTGTAGTCGCAGTGGCCGACCCGTTGCCAGTCCTGGTCGAAGAACACGCAGGACAGGTCGAGGTCGACCCGGGTGGCGTCAGGTTCCTCCCAGTGCAGGAAGAACCGCAGCACCTCGGCGTCGGGCAGCGCCCGCACGCTGCCCCGGGGCCATCCTGCCAACTGTGTCGAGGCGGCCCGTTCCCGCATCGGGGCGGGCACCTCGGCCAGGGCGGCGTCGAGCACTGCCACGTCGTACCGGCCGAGTCGGGCGGCCCTGGTGGCCAGCTCATTGTCGACGAGGTCGCGTACACCGGTGATCGCCGCTGTCGGCAGCGTCGGCCGCCGTTCGGGCTCGGTCCAGGTCGTGGCGACGCTGCCGCGGGGGAAGAAGACGCGCCGGGGCATCCCGGGGCCCGGCCGGCCACCGACGATGCCTGCCGCCTCGGCGGCATCGTCTTCGGTTGGCTTCTCGGCCGGGGCGGGCGTCCGGACGCCGGACCGGAACACCTCCCGCAGGACGGCCGGCCCGTCACCGCGTATGCGCAGCGCCGCGGCGCGCAGGGCGTCACCCAGGCCACCGACGACCGCCGACTCGGTGGTGGCGTTCGCCGACGCGCGGGCCCGCGCTGCCGCCGCCCGCGCCCGCGCGGTCGCCGCGAGCTGAGCGTCCGTCGCCCTCGTCGTGTCGTCGCGGCCGGCAAGCTGGGCTGCCGCCGAGGCGAGCACACCTGGTGCCACCCGGGCCGCCGTGCTGCGCGCGGCCTCCTCGATGGCCGCCTGCGCCGCCGGGTCGTCGCCCGCCGCCCGCAGCAGGTGGTCGAGCCGACGCCACAGCTCGCCCGGACGTTCGGTGAGCAGCCGCGCGGCCTCGACCACGTCGCCGGCTGCCAGCGCCTCCTCCACCAGTGACGCGTGGGTCCGCACCCGAACCGACGCGGTGCCGTCAAAATGGTCGGTGAGAAGGAGGTGCCGAGGCGCCCGGGCGCAGGAGGTCACCATCGCGACGCCGAGGGCGCTCTCCACGGCGGCGCGGGTGCCGCGCAGCGTGGCGAAGGCGACGGCGGCGGCCGGATGCGCGGCGACGTTCTCGTAGGGGTGCAGCCGCTCGCCGAGGCGCTTCCACACCGTCGGGTGCCGGCGCAGATCCTCGGCCGCGACCACGGCACCGAGCGCGTCCAGGTGTGCGAGAACTGCGCGTCGCAACGGCCTGGGCAGCGCCCGTACCCGGGCGACCGGCACCGTCACGGCCGGTTCCCGCGACGGACGCCCCATCGCGCCCGGCGGCTCGTCGTCCCGTCGAGGCAGGACCAGCCCCGGGTCCCCACCGGAGTACGCCCACAGCGTCCGCGCCGCATCCGTCGCCGTCGACCACCGCCGGGCGGCGGCGTCGACCAGGTCGCGGTAGCCGGGGGTGAGTGCCGCGGCGTGCAGCGCCCAGGCGATGATCTGGGCGAGGGTCTCCCGGGCTGGCACCACGTCGGGCAGCCAGTCGAGGCGGCCCGGCGCGGTGGCGTCGACGAGCACCTTCAGGTCGGCCCGGTCGGTGTCGCTCAGCGCGGCAGGTTGACCGACGAGCTGGTCCCTGATCCGGATCGCGGCACCGATCGGGTCCACCTCCAGCCCGGCGATCCGCATCGGGAGCGGCGGCGCGTCACGAACGGTGCGCTCGTCCGCGTCCTCGGTCGGCGTGCCGGCCCGCCTCGGGCGGCTGCGTACCGGGGACGAAGGCTCGACGATGGTGAGGTACGTGTTGTCCGCCGACACCCGGCGCCCACACACCGGGCACCCCGTGACCTGATCCGGTGGGAAGCAGGCCGGACAGACGAGGTGACCGCACGGGTCGAGGGGCGCGCCCACGTTGTCGCGGCCACACAGCACGCAGGGCGCGTCGGGCACGGCGAACAGGTGGGTGAGCAACCGCCGCACGTAGACCGCTTCGACGTCCTGCGGGGTGTTGGGGAACGAACGGTAGAGGGGAAGCAGGGGACGGTCCGCGCCGACCAGCTCGTCGACGGTAGCCAGCAGCCAGTCGGCCCACCGGATCCGCACCGCCGGTGGCAGCCTCGTCGCCCCGACACGGAGGTCCTGCCGCAGCAACCAGCCACGATCGGCCAGGTCCGCCTCAAGGGAGGCCACCCACGCGGCGCCGTCCGCGGGAGCGGCGCCCGAGCCCACCACCGAGACCCGGGCGGTACGGCGCAGCAGCACCACGGCCAGCGCATCCATGCTCGCGTCCTCCCCAGGGAAGCGGTGGGCGGAGAGTCGCGACGCTAGTTCGCCAGAGAAGTGAGAAGGAAGCACCGCGGGGAGCCGCCCACCGCGGGCAAGATCCTATGGGGAGCACGGCGAACACGTCACCCCGATTACGAGTCCGAGGACGGTCCGGACGATCGTGGCGTACACCCGACACCGACTCACGCGGTAGCCGACTGTGACCGTGACATCACCCGAAGCACACTCCTCCCCGACACGTTCCCGAGGGATGGAGGAACACATGCGTCTCCGATCGTTCGTCACCGCAACACTGGCGGCCGTCCTGGCCGCCAGCGCACTCGTGCCAACGGCACCGGCCGCGGCGGCCACCGCCGACCGCTGGGGGTTCGCGTACGTCAAGGACCCGACCGTCGCGGTCTGGACCGTGCTGGACACCAGCCGGCAGTGGGGTAGCTGGAAGACGGCGTTCCCGGCCGCCTGGGCCGACGGCATCAAGCTCGCACCCGGCCGGTTCCAGGTTCGTTTCCCGCAGGTGGGCGCCAGCTCGCGTGGCGTGCCGCACGTGACCCCGGTGAACCGGACCGGGCACTACTGCGAGGTGGTTCGCTGGTTCCAGTCCGGTGCCGACGAGATCGTCGACGTGCAGTGCCACAAGCCTGGCGGCACGCGCGACGACACCCCGTTCACGGTGCTCTGGACGACCAGCTCCGGTGTGCTGCCGGCCGGCACCTCCCACGCGTACACGCAGTGGAGCGGCGGAGCGCTGGTGCAGTCGTACAACTCCACGGGTGCGGTGAACGCGGTCGGGCCGGTGGGCGTCGGGCAGTACCTGGTGCGGCTGCCCGGGGTGGGGCTGGCCGGTGTGCTCGCCGGAAACGTGCAGGTGACCGCCGTACAACCGAACGCCGGACCCCGCCGGTGCAAGGTCTACTCTTGGAGCCCGGTCGGCAGCGACGTGCAGGTGTACGTCTTCTGCTTCGACCAGGCCGGCGCGTTCGTCAACACCGACTTCGCCCTCTCGTACCACCGTCGGCGGCCGGTGATCGGCTCCCTCGGCCCGCCGTCGTACTTCGGCTACCTGGGCACCGCCGTCGGCGGTCCAACCAACGACAACTCTCTGCTCGGCGTGGGCGCGAACACTGTGGCACCGCTGGCTCCCTCGGGCCGTTACCTGGCGACCTTCCCGCAGATCGGGCTCAAGGAGACCCACGCGCAGGTCGTGGCGCAGGGTGCCGGCAGCAACTACTGCCACCTGACCCAACCCTGGACGTACACCACCAACGCCGACGTCGACGTCATCTGCTTCGACAACGCCGGTGTGGTCACCCCGCACCGCTTCCTGGCCACCTTCACCTCCCGGCTCTGACGCCGGCCGCGCCTGCGGTGGCCCTGACCGGGTCGCCGCAGGCGCGGCGGTGAGCGGCACACTTGCGTCGTAGGATCCTCCCCGGCCAAGGGGGCGAGACGTGGGTGGCGAGTGGACAGTCGTCTCGGAGGACGAGGCTCTTGCCCGGTTGGGCGCGGAGCGTGAAGTCGTCCGGGGCGACGCGGTGACGTTCGCCAGGGGCGCGGACGGCACTGTCGTCGTCATCGTCGACGCCGGCGACCGCCCCCACGGCAACGCCGTCGCCGGTGAGCGAGCGATGGTGCTGCACGAGCCGTTCCCGGACGGGGTGCTCGACTGGCTGAGCCCGCCGGGCTGGTCGCATCCGCCCCTCTCCGCATGGGTACGCCTCGCCGAGGGCTGCCTGGAGTTGGGCGAGGCGTCGGAGAGCTTCTCCGCCTTCGGAAGCAACGGGCTTCGGTGTGAGTTGACCTGGGACACCAAGCTGCCGCCTGAACTGCTCGAACGGGCGCGGCCGGTGGCGGCCACACAGGCGCCAGGCATTGAATGGCTGGCTCACCTGCCCACCGACCCGGGTGCCGGGCTGCGGGACTTCCTGACCGGCTGGTACGCCGACGTACCGGCCTCCGTGCCGTTTCCGCCGCCTGCCGTACGGATCCCGCCCGCGCTGCAAGCCTTCTACGACCTTGCCGCTGGGCGCGTGGACGTCCTCGGCCAACAGAACGCCATCTACCCGCCGGACCAGTTGGAGATCGGTGGCGTGGACGGCGACCGGATCGTCATCGGCGCGGAGAACCAGGGTGTCTGGACGATCCTCGTCGACCGCGACGACCCGGACCCGGTTGTCTACTACCGGGGGTCGGGCGACGGTCGGATGGTCGCCGAACGCGAACCCCTCGGCGCCTACCTGTTGTTGTTCTCGCTCGTGGAGGCGGCGGTCACGTCGCCGGTGAACGGACACACCGTCCTCGACGACGAGCAACTCGAACGCTTCACTCGACATCTCGTTCCGGTGCCACTGCGGCCGCTGGCGGTGCCCGTCGACCCGACGTACCTCCATGTCGCACCCGGACTGGTCGCTCTCACCGCGGGGACGCCTGGTGATGACACCCATGTCTTCGTCGGCGCCCGCCACCGGGCCAGCCTGCGCGTCGCCCGGGACTGGGCTCCCGACTGGAGCACATTCAACGGTTGACTGCCGGTGAGTGAAAGCGCGTGGAGCCTGGTCGTTCTGGCACGGCGGGAACAGTACGCGAGGCTGTCCAGACCGCTGACCGTGTGCGCTGCCGCCGGCTGGGGAACGAGTCGCAGCAGCGATCACGCGTCGTCGGCCGCCCCAAGGACAAGTGATTGATACCGGTCGAGGTAGAGAGGCCATCCGGAATCGGTGTCGACCCCGTCCCGAACCGACTCCCAGCCGGGGCCGTGCCGGTCGATGTGCCGGTGCTCCAGCTCGACCCTGGTCTGGTCCGGCGTCTCGGCGACGAAGGTGACCTCGACCTCGCTGGTGAGGTCCAGATTGGTTTCGATCTGCCAGGTGGGCCCGATGTCCCAACTGAGGACGACCCGGGTCGGCGGCTCGTACGCGAGGATGCGGGCCCATCGGCACTCACTGCCGTCGGCGCCTCGGTCGCAGATGAACCCGCCGACCCGCGGCTCGAAGACGGTCTCGACGATCGGGACGGCGAGCAGTGTGTGTTCGCGCGGTTTGAAGTCACCGAACCGCTCGGTGAACACCGTGAAGGCCCGCTCGATTGGTGCCTTGACGACGACGTGTCGGCGGACCACTGCCGTAGCGGATTGCGTCATGAGCTCTCCTCGGTCTCTTCAACGAAGTCCTGATATCCGTCCAGAGCCCGACGCCAGAACGTGTCGAGCTGGTCCCGCAGCGCGGCCAATCCCACCGGACTGAGCCGGTAGACGCGCCGGGTTCCCCTTGCCTGGTCGACGACCAGGCCGGCGCTCTTGAGCACCTTGAGGTGCTGTGACACGGCTGGCCGACTGATCGGCAGCTCGTCTGCCAACTCCCCCACGGCGAGGGGTCGCTCCGCCAGGCGCTGGACGATGGCGAGTCTGCTGGGATCGCCCAGCGCCTCCCACCCCGGATGCGCTCCGTAAGTCACCACGAACGTAAGCTACGACTTACGGTTGCCGTCGTCAAGACGAATCGCTCAACGGCCTCGAAACGGGGCCCGACAAGGCTCGATTCCTCGACGCCCGACTGAACGGCAAGCATGGCGGCGTCCATCCGGCAGCTCCAGCCTGAGCCAGGCGTCGCCCGCCACAGCGTCAGCCGCTGCCGCCGGCACGCGCCGGGGCGGCGGCGCGTGCGGCCCGCCAGAGGCGGCCATGACGGGGTACGTCCGCTTCCACACCACCGGCAGCCCGTCGCGCCGGCGTGGAGCGTTGCCTAGTAGGTGAAGGTCCAGAGGAAGTAGAAGCCGGGGCCGGTGGGGCCGGACTGGCGGTATTCGCAGTAGTACCAGCTCCACAGGCCGGTCCGGGCACCCTCGCTGCCGTAGCTGTTGCAGAACTGGCCGTCGTAGTAGACGCCCCGCAACGTGCCACCCGGCGGGTCCGCCGCAGCCGGAGTGGCGGCGGCTCCGACCAGTCCGCCCAGTGCGAGCGCCATCGCCACCAGCAGGGTCTTCCATCTGCGTCCGCGCATGGAGCCTCCTAACGTCACTGCCACAGCGCACAGCGGCTCCACACCGAGCCGAGCCCGAGGCATCGAAGTTCGTGAAAGTAAGGCTTGCACGGGCGGGCACGGTTCGGGTCCCGACAATGGGCGACGCCCTCGCGATGATCCGCCAGCGGGATCTCCGTCGAACGGGCATCCGCCCTGACGACACGGGGTCAGCTCAGCCCGACGCGCGGGTGCGCCGGGCGGCGACGTAGCGGCGAATCTTCTCGGACGTTCCGCAGTCGTCCATGCTGCACCAGCGGCGACTGCGGTTCTTGCTCTCGTCGAGGAAGAGGAAGCGGCAGCCTCCGCATCCCTTGATCCGGTCGAGTGCGCCGGTGGTGAGAAGCTGGACCGCCGCGTGCACCACCGGCCGCAGCGGCCGGGCGAGCGTCTGGTCGTCTCGCCAGGTCCAACTGAACAGGCGCCCTCGATCGAGCCGTGCATGACCGAGCGCGTCCGCTTCGTCGTCTCGCAGCCGGGCCAGCACTGCCGTGCTCGGGCCGCGGTCGGCAGCCACGGCCCGGAACACCTCGTCGAGGTCGTCGCGGATGCGCAGCGATCGGGTGAAGGCGGCCTGAGCGCCACCCGGATCGTCGCGGGACCGCCGGCGCAGCGCCTTCGCCTCCGGCTCGCTGAGCGCGCCCGCGTACACGCTCCAGGCGACCAACGCCGGGTAGCCGGTCAGCACGTCGTCGTCGGGGGGACCGACGGGCGGACCGGCACGGGTGTTGAGGAAGTCCAGGGCGAGGTTGCCGCCCACCAGGCGCATCCGCGTGACGCCCGCAAGTGTTTCCATCGAAACCCACTTTACCAGTTGACCACCATCGAAGGACGCCACTAGCCTGTTTCCATCGTAGACGGTTTAGCCGGTAACTTCGGGAGGGTCTGATGGGTCGTGGTCGGGCAGTGGGGGCGCTGATCGGCTTGTCCGGCGGGACGTTCCTCTACACCACCGCCGAGGCGCTGCCGATCGGGTTACTGCTCCCGATGGCGGTGGACCTGGCCGTCTCGCCATCGCAGGTGGGCATGCTGGTCACCGCGTACGGCGCGGTCGTGATGGTCGCCTCGGTCCCGTTGACGGCCCTGGTCCGCCGGGTCCCTCGCCGGTGGCTGCTGTCGGCGCTCCTGGCCGGCTTCGTTCTCAGCACGGCGGTCACGGTGCTGACGAGCACCTTCACGCTGCTCCTGGCGGCCAGGATGGTCACCGCGGCGACGCATGCGCTGTTCTGGGCCGTGGTGGTGCCGGCCGCGGCCGAGCTGTTCCGGCCCGCGCTACGTGGGCGGGTGGTCGCTGTCGTATTCGCCGGCGGCACCGTCGCGTTGGCCCTGGGGGTGCCCGCGGGCACCTGGCTGGGTGAGCGCGCCGGGTGGCGGGCCTCCTTCCTGGCGGTGGCCGGGCTCGGTGCGGTCGTGCTCGTCGTGGTGGCCGCGCTGCTGCCCTCGACACGGCCGGAAGAGGGGCACGCCGCCCGAGGTGCGGCGCCCGACGCCCGACGCTTCTGGCTACTGGTGGCGGTGGCTGTCCTGGCGACCGCCGGCGCCATCGCCGCGTACACCTATGTCGCCCTGTTCGTCACCGAGGTCAGCGGATTCTCCGCCGCGTCCGTCGGGGCCATCCTGTTCGCGCGGGGCATCGCCAGCGTGCTCGGCATCCTGGCCATCGGCCCGCTGCTGGACCGCAGCCCGTGGAACGCGTTGCTCATCACCGTCGCGATCCAGTCGGCGGCACTGCTCGGGTTGTACGCGTTCGGTCAACGACCCTCGGTGTCCGTCGGTCTGATCGCGCTGGCCGGCCTGGCGTTCACCGCTTTCACCGCGGCGCTCGGCGGCCTCGTGCTCCAGGTGGCGCCCGGGCGCTCCGACCTCGCCGCCGCCACTGTCTCCGCCGCGGTCAACGTCGGCATCACCGCCGGCGCGTTCGTTGGCGGACTCGTCCTACCGAGCCACGGTGTGCGAGCAGCGGTCCTGATCGGCGCCCTGCTCGGCGTCGTCGCTCTGCTGCTGGCCCTCGGCGAACGACTCGTTCGGCCGACGCCCGCCGCACTCGAAGAACGACGCCAGGCGGAGTCGCTCCAGTTGGCGCAGTGACTAGCATTGCCGGAATGCCGATCACGGCCCGCAGAGTACGGCTGCTCACGCCGCTGGCCGCGCTGGTGTTCCTGGGTCTCGCACTGCTGATCCGTGCCGTCGACGACGGGGCTCTGCGGCAATACTCCGGCACCGCGCTGTACGCGTCGATGGTTTGGTCCGCGGCGCTGTTCGTCAGGCCGCAGATGGCACCGATGTCGGCCGGTATCGCCGCCACCGTCTTCTGCTGGGCGGTCGAGATCGCGCAGCTGACCGGGGTGCCCGCCGAACTGTCGGCGCGGAGCCTGGCCGCGAGGCTGGCGCTGGGTGCGCAATTCGACCCTGTCGACCTGGCCTGGTACCCGGCCGGCGTTGTTCCCCTGGTGGCGCTGCATCACCTGGTACGCGTTCGTCAGCGCCGGACGGCGTCGACCCCCGATCAGCCAGCTCTGCCTCTCGCGCCGACGATCCGCAAGGCCATTCGCCCGTCGGAGTAAACCGATCCACCCCTCATGTCACCGACGAATTGGTCGGTTCGTGTCAGTACCTGACGCCGCCGGGGGTGAGCCAGGGCATTGCGCTGCTTGGCCGGCCGTCCACTGTCGATCCCGCGAAGGCGAGCCCCGGCGCGAGGAGCCGATTGTTGTCGGCGGGGAAGTTCAGCACGGGCGTCGACACCTCGTCGAGTCGCCCCGTCTGCTGCGGCGACAACCGCACGTCCACGGCGTCCAGGTTCGCCTTCAGCTGGTCGAGGCGCCGCGCACCGATCAGCACCGAGGTCACGCCCGGTCGAGCCCCGACCCAGGCCAGCGCTGCTGCCGCCGGTTTCACTCCGGCGTCATCAGCGACCTGGTGCAGCACGTCGATGACCTGCCAGTCACGCTCCGCCGGACCGCCCACCAGTGCGCCACGCTTCGTGTCGACGGCGTCGTTCCCCCGGACGAACTTGCCGGAGAGCCAGCCGCTCTTGAGCGGGCTCCAGGGCAGCACTCCGAGGCCGTGCTCGGCCGCCATCGGGACGAGGTCCCCTTCGACGGTCCGTTCGAGCAGCGAATACTCGAGCTGCAACCCGATCGCCGGCGTCCACCCGCGGAAGTGGGCGACGATCTGCGCCTCGGCGGCCTTCCACGCGGGCAGATCCGACAGGCCCACGTATCGGATCTTGCCGGCCGTCACGAGGTCGTCGAGGGCACGCAGCGTCTCCTCGACCGGTACACCCCGGTCCCAGTTGTGCAGCCAGTAGATGTCCAGGTAGTCGGTGCGCAGCCGGCGCAGCGACTCCTCCACCTGGGCCATCACGGCCTTGCGCCCGGCGCCGCCGCCGTTGGGATCGCCGAGGAACAGGTTGCCGAAGAACTTGGAGCCGAGGACGATCCGGTCGCGCAACCCCGGCCGAGCAGCCAGGTAATCGCCGATGATCTTCTCGGAGTGACCGTTGGTGTAGATGTTGGCGGTGTCGATGGAGTTGCCGCCACGTTCCAGGTATTCGGTGATCATCGCCTCCGACTCGGCGACCGAGGCTCCCCATCCATGATCCTCTCCGAAGGTCATGGCACCGAGGGTGTGCGGGCTGATGCGCAGGCCGGAGCGGCCCAGCGTGACGAAATCGTTGAGTGGCATGCGTCCAGTGCACACCCGCAGACGCCCGTGCGGGTAGATCGATGCTGCCACCGCGTTGCCTGATCCTGCCAATTTCGGCAGGATAGGACCATGAGCGCCCTGCCCGAGATCCGCGACCTGGTGCAGCGCTACGCCGGGCGGCCGACGCCGGGCGGCCTCGTCCTGCACCGCAGCGACTCCCCCACCGAGCCGGTGCCGGCCCAGACCGCGCCGACCTTCGCTCTGGTCGCACAGGGCGCGAAGCGCGCGGTCCTGGGAACGAGCGTGTTCGCGTACGGGCCTGGGCAGTTCGTCGTCGCGTCCCTGGAACTGCCGGTGATCACCCACGTCAGTCGCGCCACTCCCGACGAGCCGTACCTGGTGCTGGGCCTGACGCTGCGGCCGCCGCTGATCGCGGAACTGCTGTTGGACGCACCGCCCATCGTGCGGGGCGAGCCGGCGGCGGGCATCGCGGTCAGTACCGCCGACGACAACCTGCTCGACGCGGTGGTGCGGCTGCTACGACTGCTCGACCGCCCGCACGACCAGCGCGTGCTGTGGGCGGGCCTGGAGCGCGAGGTGGTCTGGCGGTTGCTGACCAGCGACCAGGGTGGCACGGTCCGGCAGATCGGGCAGGGCGGCGGCAACGTCGTGCAGGTCGAGCGGGCGATTCGCTGGATCCGCGACCATCACGCCGACCTTTTCCGGGTCGAGGACGTGGCACGGGTCGCCGGCATGAGCGTGACGTCCCTGCACCGCCACTTTCGGGCGATCACCACGATGACTCCCATCCAGTTCCAGAAGCTGATTCGGTTACAGGAGGCACGGGCTCGGCTGCTCGCCGAGCCCGGCGACGTGGCGGCCGTCGGATTCGCGGTCGGCTACGAGAGCGCGTCGCAGTTCAGCCGTGAGTACCGTCGACTGTTCGGGCTGCCACCGGGCCAGGACGCGGCCCGCCTCGCCCGGCTCGATCCCGCGCAGCTCGCCGACGTGTAGCTCCGACGTCGACTGACGAAGGCCTCTACTGCGCACCGCCTGCGCGCTGGATCTTCGCCAGCGCCGCGGCGTACTCGGCGTCGGTGAGCGCGCCACGCTGATGTTGCCGAGCCAGCGCGTGGATGTCCCGCCGCTGATCAGTACCGGGAACACCGCTGGCGGTGCGCTGTCGGCGCACTCCGGCCGACGGGCTCGTCGGTCCGGCACCGCCAGCGAGAGGTAGCGCCGACCCGCCGATTGGTGCGCCAGGCCGGGGCTGCGCGTCACTGTGGTGAGTCCGCAGCGTCGCCAGGATCTCGTCGTAGTGCTCCGGCCAGGTGGCCAACCGCCCCAACTCGGGTCGGAAGGTGAACGGCCGCAGCAGGTCACCGCGTTGGAGCGCGGTCTGGACCGGCACGCCGTCGGTTCGCTCGATGATGATCGCCGAGCGACCCATGTCCAGGCCCGCGATGGTGGCGATGCCGCTGTCGATGGACGCCACCGACTGCCAGGGCACCGTGGCCGTGCGCAGAAGGGTCCTGGACCGGATACCGAACGCGCTGACGTAGACCCCGAGCATCGCCTGCCGTACGGCGACGGCGATGCAGACAGCCATCCACACCCCGCACAGGATCGCGACGGGCAGGGGGAACGGTCGCTCGCGTACGTACATGATCGACAGGAACGTGGCGAAACCAACCACCCCGACCAGGCCCATCATCGCGAAGCCGGTCGCGGCGTCCAGGGAGTACGGGCGCTGCCATCTACCCATGCCGGCATTGTGACCTGCGGCGTTTAGGAGAGGCACCGTTGCTGATCCCGCACCGCCACCTGCGCTGCCGGTCCGCACGGGCGGCGGTCAGGACGGTTGGACCTGGTCGAAGAGGGCGAGGGCTTCGGCCGGGTCCGGGCTCACGAGGCGTTCCAGGCCGGCCGCCGTGATCGTCGCCCATCGGCCGGCCCGCACCCACATCTGCTCCTCGAAAGCGCGGACGACCTCGTCCAGGTCCTCGGCGCCGGCGGCGATGGACTCGGCGAGTTCGGCGCCCTCCAGCATCGCGAGGTTCGCGCCGGCCCCCAGCGGGGGCATCAGGTGGGCGGCGTCGCCCAACAGCGTCACCCCGGGGGTGTGGGTCCAGGTGTGGGACACGGGAAGGACGTAGAGGGGGCGGTTGACGAACGCCGTCCCGTGGCGGAGAAGGTCGAGTACGCGAGCGGCCCAGCCGTCGAACAGAGCCAGCAGACTCGACCGCACGGCCTCGACGTCCGCCAGGTCCAGGTTCGTGTGCCAGTCCAGCGGCACGCGGAACTGGGCGTACACCTTGACGTGGCCGCCGCTGTTGCGCTGGGCGACGAGGGCCCGGTTCACCCCGTACACACCCAGGGACCCGTCGCCGATCAGCCGGGCGAGGTCGGGGTGGCGGGTGTCGACGTCGTCGAGGAAGGTCTCGACAAAGGTGACGCCGGTGTAGTGCGGCGTCGCCGACGAGACCGCCGGGCGGACCCGCGACCAGGCGCCGTCAGCGCCGACAACGAGGTCGAACGCCTCCTGTCGTCCGTCGGCGAATTGCACCAGCACGCCGTCCCGGGCCCCTGGCACCACCTGGGTGACGCCCCGACCCCACTGGACGTCCAGTGGGCCGAGCAGCAGATCGCGGAGTTGCCTGCGGTCGATCTCGGGATTGGCCCGGTCGTCCGGACGCGGTCGCCAGTCGCGTAGGACCGTGCCGTCGGTGTCCAGGATGCGCATGGCCTGCCCCTCGGGGCGAGACAGTGCCTGGAAATCCGCCAGCAGCCCCGCCTTGTCCAACGCGAGTTGGCCCAGCCCTTCGTGCAGGTCAAGCGTGCCGCCGGGAGGACGGGCGTCGGGGGCGGGATCACGTTCGAAGACGGCGACGGGGTGACCGTGGCGGTGCAGGACTCGGGCGAAGGCAAGGCCGCCAGGGCCGCCGCCAACGACGGCGATACGCTGTCTCATGTCGATACACCGTATCGGGCCATACGATGCCTGGCAACAGAACGGGTGTGATCATGACTGTGTGGGACCGGCCGGAGCCGCCGAACCGACTCGTGCCGCTCGATCGGGAGCGGATCGTCGCCGCCGCCATCGCGCTGGCCGACGAGGACGGCCTCGATGCGGTGTCCGTGCGCAAGGTCGCCGCCCGACTGGGCGCCGGGCCCATGCGGCTGTACGGATACATCGCCACCAAGGACGAGTTGTTCGATCTGATGGTGGACGAGATCTACTCCGAGATTCTCCCCGCGGAGCAACCTGGTGACTGGCGGGAGGCGCTGCGCGTCCTCGCGCACCGCACGCGGCAGACCGCCCTTCGACACAATTGGCTGGCCGACCTGCTCGGCGGACGCCCGGCGCTGGGCCCGAACGCCCTCGCCGTGACCGAGGCAACGCTGGCCGCCCTCGACGGGCTCGCCGACATCGACACCGTCATGCGGGCCGTGGAGACCGTCAGCGCCTACTTCACCGGCGCGATCAGGCGCGAGGTCGCGAACCTTCGGGCCGAGCGCGCCACGGGTCTGTCCAAGCAGGACTGGCAACGCGCCTCCGGCCCCCATGTGACGAGGATGCTCGCCACGGGCCGCTTCCCGGCGCTGGCCAGGGCGGTGTACGACGGCACGGACGTGGATGCCGAGACGTCCTTCGCCACCGGCTTGGAGTGGGTGCTCGATGCCATAGCCGCGAAACTCACCCCACCCCGAGCGTGACGGTCAGTCCGGCACGAGTGTGCTGCGGGGAAGACGTTTGTTGGGAGCGGTACCAGTCGGGGCGAAAATTCAGACCGTCCGATCGCTACACTCGCCGCAGCACCGGCACCGCTGCCCCACAGACCTCAGCCTGCGCTGGTCCGAATCGAATGGAGACGCCTGTGACCCGCGACAAAGCGGTCCCCCCCGGCATCGACCCCCGTATTCCCAGCGTGGCACGGGTCTATGACTTCTTCCTGGGTGGCAAGGACAACTTCGAGGTCGACCGGAAGGTCGCCGAACACGCGCTGCGGATCACGCCTGACGGGCCGGCAGCCGGCCAGGCCAACCGGGCCTTTCTGCGTCGAGTGATCCGCTTCCTCGTCAGCGAGGCGGGCATCGACCAGTTCCTCGACATCGGATCGGGGCTGCCCACCCAGGGCAACGTGCACGAGGTCGCCACCGAGCAGAACCCGAAGGCTCAGGTGGTGTACGTGGACAACGATCCGATCGTCCTGACGCACGGGCGGGCTCTGCTCGCCGCGGAGGGCACCGCCACGGTGATCCAGGCGGACATCCGGACGCCGCAGGAGATCCTCCACCATCCGGACGTACGCCGGTTCCTCGACTTCGACCGGCCGATCGGGTTGCTGCTCTTCGCGATCCTGCACCACCTCGGCGACGACGAGGACCCGCGAGCGGTGGCAGCAGAATTGATCGACGCGCTCCCCTCCGGCAGCTACGTGGCAATTTCGCACTTCCGTGACCCGGCTGAGCGAGACCCGGAGGGCTCCCGCAAGGCCCGCGAGGTCGAGCGGGTCTTCAACGAGTCGTTGGGCACCGGCCGCTGGCGTACGGACGAGGAGATCCTCTCGTTCGCCGACGGGCTGACAGTGCTGGAGCCGGGGCTGGTGCCGCTGGCCGAGTGGCGTCCGGAGCCGGATGCACCCGCTCCGACGCAGACCGACACCTATCACACCTTCGTCGGTCTCCTCGCCCGCAAACCGTAGGCGCTCCGCCTTGCGGTGACGTCCGTCGGATCTCCACCGGTGGGGCGAGCCCGGAAAGGCGACAAGCACTTACCCCTCCTGAGCAGGCATTCTTGGCTTATGGACCAGCCGAGGAACCTACCCATGGAGGTACCACGATGTTCACCACCAAGTTCTGGAAGGCCACCGCCGAGCGCGCGGTGAAGAGTGCCGCGCAGGGTCTGCTGCTCTACTGGGGCGCCGACGTCGTGTTCAACGCCTGGCAGGCGGACTGGGCTGCGGCCGGTGGCATCGCGTCCGGTGCTGCGGTGCTGTCGGTGCTCACCTCACTGGTGAGTGCGAAGGTCTCGGGAGAGGGCGACTCGCCCAGCCTTGTCGGTGCCGAGCAGTAATCTCACGTTGCTGCGAACGGTTCGTCCCCGCTGGCCCCGGCCTGCGGGGACGTCTCAGCTCCTCCGGGCTTCGGCAGGTCGAGGTAGGCCAGCAGGCGTAGAACGCCGGCTAGGTGCTGCAGGTCGTGCCACAGCACCAGCACGTCGTCTGCCGGCCGGCGCAGGAGCGCATGCAACTCCGCCACGTCGTCACTGCTCTGCCCGAGGTCGATCCCCGCCTCCGGAGCGCCGTACAGGTCGAACGCCGACCGCAGATCGATGCTCCAGTAGAAATCCACATCGATGCGTTCAAGGTCGATCTCCCCGCCGAACTGCTCCTCCACGACATCCAGCAGCTTGCCGCAAACCCGGCGGAGGTCCTGGACCCTCAGCACATCCGTCACGTCCACCACCCTCGTGGGGACGCGACACAAACACAACGGCATTTCATGATCCGCGCCGGCGGCCGGCAGTGCCGGTTGCCAGCGGATCTTTGCGGCGCTAGGTTGAAATGCCATCGATGAACATCGACATCGCAAGGTCGGGGGCCGCATGTCCGCGTCTGTCACTCGCCGCACCGTCCTGGCCGGTGGCGCCGGCGCCGCCATCGGCCTGGCGCTGCCCGGCTCCGCCGCCCAGGCCGGTGGTCACCATTCCACCAGCGTGCGCTTCACCCTGGACGCGAGAACGCTCGACGGCGGTGAGCAGGTCACCTCGGTCACCCTCGACACCGGCCGGCTCGGGCCGATCGACCCCGCCGGGCTCACCCCCGGCACGTTCAGCGTGCACGCCAAGGCCACCAGCCCGATCCCGATCGCTCCCGGCGATCTGATCTTCAGCGAGTACGACCTGGACCGCACGGTGACCGCGGCCCGGCTCGACCGACGCGGAAACATCGTGCTGGAGTTGAGCCACGCCGAAGGTCAACCCGGTGGTGGCACCCTCGGCTACATCCTGAGCAGGGGCCGTAACGTCCAGCTGGACCTCGTCTACACCATCACGCAGAACACCCCGCTCGTCCGGCGCAGCGGTTCGCCGCTCACCATCACGCGCTTCGTGCAGGGGCGGCTCTCGAACCCCGAGGTGGACGCCTTCAGCCACCACGTTTCGGGCTCGGGCATGAAGTACCGGTTGTACTCCCCCGAGCGTTCCCCCCACCACGGTCGTCGGCCACTGATCCTCTGGCTGCACGGTGGCGGCGAGGGTGCGTCACTGCCCGACGACTACTACGACAACGAGACCACGCTGCGCGCCAACCGCGGGGCGCTGGGCTTCGCCACCCCGGAGGCTCAGCGGATCTTCTCCGGCGCGTACGTCGTCGCTCCGCAGAGCACCTCGTACTGGATGGAGGACGGCCCCCGCTTCGCCCCGCTGATCCGCGAGATCGTCCAGGACCTCGTACGCCGCAAGCGTGTCGACCCCGACCGGATCTACGTGGCCGGTTGCAGCAACGGCGGTTACATGTCCCTGGAGATGACTGTCGCCTACCCCGGCCTGTTCGCCGCGTCCGTGCCGATCTGCGGTGTCGTCGAGCCGCTCGGCGGGGACGGCCCGCCGCTGATCACCGACGCGGAGCTGGCAGGTATCCGCACCCCGACCTGGCTGGTCACCTCGCGCGACGACGACACAGTGCCGCCCGAGACCAACACGGTCCACGCCCACGACCTCATCCCGGGATCACTGATGAGCCTGTACGACAACGTGGTGTGGGACGGGTACCAGTTCCCCGGTCACTGGTCCTGGATCTACGTGGCGCGCAACGACCCGAGCCTCAACGGCACCCACATCTGGCAGTGGATGGCCCGCCGCCGTCGGTGATCCGGCCACGCCCACCTCAGCTCACCAGGTCACCGGCACGGTAGACGGCGAGAGGGCGGCGCAGCACAGTGATGTCGCTCGTCGGGTCGCCGTCCACGATCAGGAGGTCGGCCTCGAAGCCTGGGCGGACGCGGCCCTTGCGTCCGCCCAGGCCACACACTTCGGCGCCGACCGAGGTGGCCGCGGTCAGGGCTGCGGTGGCGGGAATGCCGCAGGCCACGTACTCGATGAGCGTTTCCGGCAGGATTCCGTGCGGCTTCGCGGGGCCGAGGCCCGCGTCCGAACCGGCCACCAGACGGACCCCGGCCCGGTGCAGGGTGGCAGTGTCGGCTCTCAGCGCGGCCTCGCTGAGCCCGGCCCGTGCCGCCATCTCCACCACCTCCGGCGGCGTGACCACGGCCGGATCGGTGCCGAGCGTGGCGCAGACAGCGATTCCGGACGCGGCCAGCCGGTCCGCGAGTTCCTCGGGTACGCGCGCCCCGGTCGTGGTCACACACGTGCAGTGTTCGATGCCGTCGACCCCGACGCGCAGCGCCTGCTCGACAGCGCTGAGCGCGTGCGCGTGAGCGGTCACCGGCAGGCCCACATCGTGCGCCTGGTTCAGGGCGGCGGCCAACTCCTGGTCGGTGAACTGCGGCCGGGTGGTGTCCGTACCGGGGGTGAACACCCCGCCGCTGGCCATGATCTTCACCAGGTCGGCGCCGGCCGCCGCCCGCAGCCGCACGGCCTCCCGCACACCGTCGACACCGCTCGCCTCGCCCCCCAGCGCCCAGCAGTGCCCGCCGATGCTGGTGACCGGCGCACCCGCCGCCACAACCGACGGCAGGTCGTCACGCACGCCCCGGTCCCGCCATCGGAGCACCGCGTCACGTCGGTCGCCCAGGTCCCGTACCGTCGTGATGCCGGCCGTCAGGTGCGCGCGCAGTGACGCCTCGACGACAGCGTCGAGGTCCGTCTCGGCGCGGTCCGCGAGCCGGCCGAGCGCGTCGGGTCCGGCGTCGGCGCACAGGTGTACGTGAGCGTCGACCAGCCCGGGCAGCAGCGTGCCGTCCGGGGCCTCGCGCACCGGCCAACCCTCCGGCGCCTCGGCCCGACCCCGGCGCACATCAGCGATGCGCCCGCCGTCGAGCAGGACCAGCACCCCGCCATCCACGAGCCGCTCGCCGTCGAACACTCGTTCCGCCCGGACAGCATGCTTCGTCATCGTCACCCCAGCCTCCTGCACGGCCACAGCCCGACGTCGTCCTCGCCCTGCGGCGACCATCGGTCGTGACCCGACGATCGCACCGCCATCGGGTGCACAGCCTCCCTCGCCAGGGTGATCCCGCCTCCCTCTGGCGGGTCAGGGGCGCCCGCCCAGGTGTTTCTGCGCGTTCACCCCTGGAGGGCGGCAGTCAACTGATCCAAGCCCAGCGAACCCAGCTCCAGCGCCTGTCGATGGAATGCGCGCCGATCGCTGGGGAAGGACGAGCGGCCTGCCAGCCACACGCGCTCACCCACCTTGTAGGCCAGCGCCTGCCCTGGCCGGCCCAGGTAACGCGCGAGCTCGGCGGACGCGTACGGCCCCTGGTGACAGCGGTCCCGCAGCAGCTCCAGCGCGGCGTCCGCCGTCCACAGTGCTCCGTCAGCCGACGGATTCGGCAGTCGCAGGTGCAGGCCGATGTCGAGCACGACCCGGGCCGCCCGCAGGAGCTGCATGTAGAGATACCCCAGTCGAGCACCCGGCTGTTCGTAGAACCCGAGCTCGTCCATCAGCCTCTCGGCGTACAGTGCCCAGCCCTCCTGGCTGCCGGAGAGGCCGCCGAGCAGGTTCAGCCGCTGCCCGAGGCCTCCCCGGCAAACCTCAGAGCCGAGGTGGAGGTGGTGGCCGGGAACGCCCTCGTGATAGGCGGTGCTGTAGGCGTACCAGGTGGGGAAACTGGTTGCCTGCTCGGGGATGGACCACGAGACCCGGCCCGGCCGGGTCAGGTCCCGCGACGGCCCGGTGTAGGCGATGCCGGACGACGTGGTCAACCGCGACTCGATGCGCCGCAGCGGGGCGGGGATGTCGAAGTACACGCCGTCCAGTCGCTCGGTGGTGGCCTCAAGCAACTCCTGCAGCCACGCGCCGAACGCCTCCCTGCTGTGCAGCGTTCCGGGTGCGTCGGGGCTGCCGAGCCAGGTGAGCACCTCTGGCACGCTTCCACCCAGGGCCTTCGCTTCCGCGACCAGCGCTGCCTCTGTCGCTCGGAACTCGTCCCAGCCCCAGTCGTACAGCTCGCGCAGGTCGGGCTGGGCCGCGAGAAACGTGCGCACCCAGAGTGCGTACCGCTGCTGGCCGAACGCTTCCTCCTCGACGGCCCGCGGTGCCAGGTCCGCGGTCAGCATCTCGGCCAGTTTCCGGTACGCCTTTCCCGCGCCCGTCGCCGCAGCTTGCAACGACGCCCGCTGAGGCCCCTCGCCGTAGCGATCCACCAGGGCGACATCGTCGTCGATCCAGGTGCGGCAGCGCTGCGTGACGAGCTCCACCTGACGCCGCGCCGGCCCATTGCCGCGCTCGGCGGCGAGGAGGAGGCTGCGCGCGTACCCGTCCAGGGCCGCGGGGATCGCGGCCAGGCGTGCGCCGACACGAGCCCAGCCCTCCTCGAAGGCCGCGCCCTCGGCGTCACGGCCGGGGACCGCGGCCTCGACGGCCTGGCGAATGAGCTGGAGCGGACCGGTGGCCGCCGCGTGCAGTTCGCGCAGGTCCTCCCCTGCGTCGTGAAACGCGACACGGCTATGCAGCCGCTCGACGAGGTGAGCGTGCAGCGGGGTCTCGGCTGGCAGTGCGTCGCCCAGGAGATCGAGCTCGCGAAGGGCGCGGGCTGCGAGGTCGGCGCGGGCCTGGTGGCCCTCCGGGCCGTAGTCGGTAAGCCCGTCGATGTCCTTCTCGCCAGCCTCGACGACCGCCGCGCACGGGTCGAGGCCAGCCATGTCGCGCAGGAGCCGACTCGCGAAGTCCTCGATCACGGGTCAATGCTAAGCACCGGGTGGTCGCGGCGGGAGATCCGTTGACCGGGCTCGAACCGGCGTCCTCCCGGTCCCTAGCCGGGTGCTCTACCACTGAGCTACAACGGATCTCCACGTGCGCCGACGACTGGGCTCGAACCAGCGTCCACCCGGATAAGAGCCGGGCGCTCTACCACTGAGCTACGACGACACCGGTCATGCTGCCCGATCACGGTCTGGAGTGTCCACCCGGTTCGGGTAGGTCGCTGACCACGACATCCGCCGGGACCAGTGACGACTCCAGGCCACCCTTGATCTTCCTCCCGGAGAACGCACCGGCGGCCCGCAGGATGGACGCCCACGCCGGGTCCGCGATCGAGACCCCGTGCACCAACTCGGGTGTCGGCCGGAACGTCCCGACGGCACCTTGCGCCCGCGGCCCCGACCAACCCGACGTGACCGGGTCAACGCCACTGTCGGCGCATGCTGCCTCCACGTCGCCACGGGTGCAGGCGGCCGTGCCGTCGAGCACGTCCCACGGCAGCGGCAGCCGCGCCCACACGCCGACGTCGGGGTGCAGGCCGCCACCGGTCGACCGATGCCACGCCGCCAGGTCCGCCGCGATCAGCATCATCGACTTACCCGGGCAGGAAGCGTCCAGCAGCGCGAGGCTCCCTGCTGCGTCGAGCGTCGCGATCCACGCCGCCCTCGCGGTGTTGTACGCGCCGCACAACAGGTTCCACGTGGACGAGTCGTTACCCCGCCGTACGACCATGGTCGCCTGGTCGAACTCGCTGGCCGACCACACCCGCTTGAGCAGGGCGGCGACCTGACGCATGGTGCTCCACCATCGGCCCAGCAGCTCACCACGCTGGGCGTCGGTCAGCCGGGCCAGAACGGACGGCGTCGGATAGGCCTGCGCGATCATCCACCAGTCGGTCGCCGGTTCGGCGGCGCAGCGCTTGAAGAGCAGATCGGCCACGTCGTCGTACGGGTTGTCCCGCCCCGCCAGCGTGAACTCCCGCCGCAGCTTGCGCTTGGCGGTCAGGTACGCCACGAAGCACGCCGCCCACGGATCGGCCAGGAACGCGCTCCGGTCGATGCTGGCCGCGAATCCGGCCCGAGCGACCATCGTCAACTGCCGCTTGGTCTGCTCGACCCCCAGCCGGTCGGCCTTCGCCGAGAGTCGCTGCGTCACCCGGAACCGCCTGTTGTACTGCCGCTTCGACAGCTCGATCCCCACCGCGGCGCGGGCCTCGCGGTTCAGCCGATCGCGCAGGAAGTCCAACCGCACCGGATCGACGGCGCCCAGTGATTCGCTCAGACGGGCCGAGAAATCCAACAGCGAAGCCGGGTCGTCCGGGTCGACGCCGCCGTCCCGAAGCTCGAACAACCGCACCGCCGCGTCGACCTGACGAGCGGCACCGACCGGCCGCGCGAAGTCCGTCGACATGGAACTCCAGCCGTTCCACCGCGCCGCCGCACGAGCCACCCGCCCCACCGTCATCCGCTCGCGGAGCCCCAACTGGCCGCCGACGACCCGCAGCACCAGGTGCGCGACCTCTTCCGGCCGACGCCGCTCATCCAGCGACCCGTGCAGCGCGACCAGCGCTTCCTCGGCGGACATCTCGGCGATCGACATGACGGGGATCCTGGCAGGCACGACGAGACCGAGGCAATCCGATTCGCCAGTGCGACCTGACACCGCCTCTGAGACTCCGCGCCCGGGCCAGAGGATCGGGCTCGGCGTCATCGCGAATGCCGGCCCGCCGCTTCCACCGGCAGACCGGCGGGGATCAGGCTGGCGGCGAGTCCACGCCGGTTACCGGGAAGCGTTCCACGAACGTGCGGTACACCGGCGTGCCCGGCAGACCGTCATGGATGGCGAACACCACGTGGTCGAATCGGTCGACCACCCGCAGCGCTTCGGCGAACGCGCCGGCCACGGTGGCGGGATCGTTGCGGAACACGCCGCACCCCCACGCTCCCAGCACGATCGTCCGGTGCCCGTACGTCGCCGCGACCTCCAGCACCCGCCGGGCGCGTCGGGCCAGCACAGCAGGCACGTCCGTAGCGTGCGTGGGCTGGTTGCGGACGATCGCGCCGAGGTTCGGCGCCGCGGCGGTCAGAAACGACGTCGGGTACGACTGGTCGAGCAGGTTGCCCCTGTCATCGCGAAACACCGGCACGAGCGGGGAGTAGATGACCCGGTCGCTGTAGCGCAGATCCCCCTGCTCCCGGTGGAAGGCGTAGAACTCCGGCGCGGCAAGGAGACACGGGTAGAGCGCCGATGCACGGGCGATGCTCTCCTCCTGCGCCTTCGCCCCGCCCAGGAACCCGCCACCCGGGTTCTTCGCCGACGCGAACACCAGACACGCGGCATCTGGCCCCAGCCGGTGGGCCGCCTGCAACGTCGACTCGTGTGTCACCTCCACCGTGGCGACGCCGGGCTCGGCGTCCCGCACCGCGAGGACCTCGTCGGGCAGGTGATGACGGGTGCCGGCGATTGCGGCGCGTACCGCTTCGCCGATGACGACCTCAGCACCGCTGCCGTTGCGATAACGCCCCGACTCGGCGATCGCCACCGTCTGCCGAGCGATCTCACGGAGACGACCGCTCACCGGCGCACCAGGTGAAGGGAAAATTCAAAGGCGTCCACAGCCAGCAGGCTAGGCAGGCCGAGCCCCTACCGACAAGCACTTTCCGCACACCACGGAGGGTCGGCGAGCGATGCCCCCCGACCCTCCGGGTGCGTCACCGTCCGTACAGCTCGAACTCGTAGAGCGAGAACCCGTACGAGGTGGCGCGTTTGACTCCGTACACCCGCACGTAGCGGGCGGTGACCGGGGCGAACGTGGCGTTGTCGACGCCGCCGTTGCCGGTGGTGGTGGTGAACACCGGCGTCCAGGAGCTGCCGTCGCCGGAGACCTCGATGCGGTACGAGGTGCCGTAGGCGGCCTCCCAGCGCAGCACCGCCCGGCTGACACTGCGGGCCGCACCGAGGTCGACCCGGAGCCACTGGTTGTCGTTGTAGCTGCTGGCCCACCGGCTGCTCAGGCTGCCGTCGACCGCCTTGTCCGGCGTGTTGCTGGTCAGGAACTGGGTGCTCGACGCGGTGGCCGGGCGGCCCTGGGCCAGGTTGGTGACGTCGTCACCCCGACGCGCCGGGAACGAGACCACCTGCTGGTAGGTGGGTCGGTTCTGCCAGGCGATCACCGGGTGGGTGATGCCGCCGAGCCCGGAGTGGGCGATCGAGTCGGCGCACCACTGGTCGCCGGCCCCGCAGGACTTGTCGCCCGGGTAGACAGTGGTCGCCGGCACCGCGGCGGCCTGGCCGAGCGTGTCGAGCAGGGCCTGCCGGCACGCGCCGAGGTTGCCGTTGCCGCAGTACGAGCGGCCCAGCCCTCCGGCCACCGGGTCGCCGAGCACGCCGCGCAGGTCCTTGTCGACGTAGCCCCACCAGCCGTGCTGGAACGACGAGCCCTTGTGCGCCTGGCCCTGCAACGCCCAGTTCGCGGTGCCGTCGCGCCCGCCGTTCTGGCCGCCCGACGGCGCCTCGTTCACCTCGATGGCGTCGACCAGCGCGGCGTAGAGGTCCGGCCCGAGACCGGGGCGGAACTGCGCCGAGGCCAGCAGCGGCCACCAGGCGTCGAAGATCCGGATGGCGTCGGCGTGCTGGTAGACCTTGGAGCCGGGCGCGGTCTCCACCCGGCGGGCGCCGGCCTGCTGCCAGGCCCGCAACTTGCCCACGGCGTCGGCCAGCGCCGGATCGGTGACCGGTGTGCTGTCCAGCACCCGCAGCAGGTCGCCGAGCACCTGCTGGCCGCGCAGGTCGGTCACCGCCGCGTCCGCCATGATCTTCACGACGTCGGCGCGGCCGAGCTTGCGCTGGGCGATCGCGGCGCGCACCGGGCCGTCGAGCAACTGACCACGGTGTACGGAGCCGAAGCTGAAGTTGCCGTCGGCAGCCCCGAAGTCCCGCGCCTGCTTGTTGTTCCAGCTGACGTAGTAGTCCTGGTTGACCGACTGCGGATGCGCCGACGCCGGGGTGTAGGTGGCGTCGTTGGTGTCCGGGTTCCAGCCGGACCACTCGTACGCCGCCTCGGCCTTCGTGGGCAGGTTCGGGTCGGCGGTGGCCGGACGGACCGGGTTCGAGCCGGAGTTGTAGTACGCCGCCTCGGTCGAGTTGACGTAGAACCAGTTGAACGCGTACCCGACGCTGGCCGCGGACCCCTGGAAGGCCGCCGCGCTGCCCATCGCCGACGGGTCGTTGAACGCCTGGAAGCCGATCGCTGAGTCCGCCTCGTGCCGGTAGGTGGAGCGCAGCTTGGTGAACGCTGTCGGCTGCCCGTTCACCAGGCCCCGATAGGCCACCAAGCCGTACTTGGTGCGCAACGCACGCAGCGTGTACGACCCGGCCGGGGTGGAGTCGGCAATCGTCGGGGACCAGGAGTTGCGCTGCTCCAGCGCCTCCATGGCGAGGCACTGCCCGCGGTAGAGGTAGCGGTTGGTGCGCAGCGTCGGGGCGCTGCCGTCGGTGGTGCACAGCGGCACCGCGTACGTGTCGGTGAGGTCCTGCGAGGCGGACGTGGCGCTCCACGCGTAGTCCTGACCCCGGCCGAGCAGCACGTAGAGGTTCAACCCGGCGAACGCCGCGCCGCGCGCGCTGATCCCGGGCCCCTGCAACTCCTGGAGCATGAGCAGTTGCGGGGCGAAGTAGCCGGTCTGCGGGCCGAACACGGCGACCGGGTTGCCGGTGGTGGTGTGCCGCCCGGAGACCACCACGGCGTTGGACATGCCGTGCGCGCGAAGGTTGGACAGGCCGCCGAGCAGCTCCTTCGTGGCGGCGCTGGCCCCGGCTCGGGAGGCTGCCCCGCCGGTCTGGTCGTAGGCGAGGGGCTCGGCGACCACCGTCCCGGCGTCGGGGAGCACCGCGCTGGTCGCACCCGGTGGCGTCGCCCCGTACGGGAAGCTCTGCCCGTCGTGCAGGGTGAGCACGGTCTCCGGGTCGTTCTGCGAGCGGAACGCCTGCCAGACCCGGTCGCCCTCGGTGGTGCCGTACTTGGCTCGGGCGGCGACCCGGACCAGGGCGGACTGGATTTCGCTGCCGCCGCCCCCGCCGAAGAGGCCGCCGATCACGCCGGCGGTGGCGATCAGGTCGGTCATGGTGAAGTGCTTCGGCTTGCCGGCGCCGGCGAGCACGTACTCGCCCGGGTAGTTGTCCTCGGCGATCGACTTGTCGATGTAGGCGTTGATGCCGGCGATGTAGTCGACCACGTCGGTGTAGAGCTGCTGGCCCCGCGCGCCCTTGGTGCGCAGTGCCTCCACCTGGGCCTGGAGGTCCGCCTCGGTGTACGGCGAGTTGGCCCAGACGCTCTGCTCCAGCTCACGGTTGCCCGGTGCGCCGCCGGCGAACGAGGTGACGTTGCCGCGACCGACGTGTCGCAGCAGGTCCATCACCCAGAGCCGGTCCTGGGCTCCGGCGTAACCGGCGCCGAACATCGTGCCACCGCGGGTGGTGCCGGTGATGTGTGGGACGCCGGTGGCCTTGTCCCGCACGATGGTGACGTCCGCGCGCGGCGAGACGGTGCTCTCCACCTGGGCGGCCGGGACGCCGAACGAGGCGTCGTTGTAGAAGTGGGCGATCTGCTCGTCGGTCAGCCCGGCGTAGTTGTAGACCAGGTTCGCGTACTCGTCGAGCTGGTCGCTGGAGTGCGCCGGGCGGGTGCCGAGCGCCTGGTGCGCCAGGATGGCGACAAGCGTGGCGTTGCCGTTCTGCCCGGGGGGCAGGATGTCGGCGCACTGGCCGAGGCAGTAGTCGTTGGCGGCGAACGTGGTGGCGGCCAGCGCGGGTGACGGCGGGATCACCGTCAGGACGCTCGCGGTCACTGTGGCGGCGGTGAACGCCGCGAGCCGGTTACGGAGAGCGGTACGGGGCATGGCGATCCTCCGGGGGACGCGGAGCAGGGCCGTTCGGTATCGCCCGGCTACGGTGCCGACGTCTCGCCCTCCGCGCCCGGGCGATCCACCCGGAGGTGAGAATGACTCATATCAATCTCCGGGCAATGATCGGCGCACGACCACCATCTGGGATACCCGTCGTTCACCACGCGCCAATGCCGACGTTTCGCCGATTTCCCCGCACGATTGCCTCACCACCGCACCAAAATGGATGGCCTCGCCGATCCGTTCCGGCCTACCGTGCAACAAGGTATCCACCTCCGACGCATTCACGAGAGGACCTCACCCCGCGTGACACCGCCTGCTCTCTAGACCTGACACGTTCCCCGCGCCTGGGTTGCCGACGTCGCCGTCGGTTCGTTCCCATGCCTTCCGTCAGGTCTTTGGAGAGATCATGTCTACGCGTCCTCATACCGCGCTTCCCTGGCCCGCCGGGCGCACAGGGCTCCCGCTGCTCGCACTCGGCTGCGTCCACTGCGATTCCGGCATCGACGACCGGCCGTTCCGCGTCACGACCGACGGCGAACTCGTCCACACCAGGCCCTTGGTCGCCTACGCCGCCAGCTTTTCGGGCCAGCATGCGCACCCAATCCTCGTGAGGGGCCACTCCGGCAGATCCTCGGGTCGTCGGCCGCCGTTGGGGCGAGAGCATCGCTGGCCCCGCCCGTGGCTGCATCACGCGGCGGTCCGCGCGCGGTCGCTCCTGACGCGCGAACGAACGTCAGGACCGGCCCGATACCGACGGAGGAGATGACCGCCGGGGTGGGTGCCCTCGGCCCGCGCTCGGAGCGACCCGCCACCCGGGCGAGGTCGAGCGCGGGCCCTACGGCGTCATCCGAGGTACGCAGTGGGTGGCACTGAAGACCAGCTACGCGCCGACGATTGTTTGTCAGGCCGCGCTGCGACGCCTGACAGGCCGGCAGCCGACCTGTCAGGCGTCGGCGGCGGGCTTCAGCACGTCGAGGCACCACTGGCGGAAGGTGGTCGGCGTACTCCACTCAGGGGTACGGGCCACGCCGTTGTCCAGGCCCTCGTTCTTGGCCACGGCCATGTCGAGCAAGCCCTGCGCGATGGCCTCGGAGCGGCCGGCCCGCAGCATGTCCTCCTTGTAGGCCTCCCCGGGGACCTGCTGGTAGCGGACGGGACGGCCGAGTACGTCGGCGATGACGGCGGCCATCTCGTTCTGGGTGAGGTCCTCCGGACCGAGAACGGGCACCTCCTCGAAGCCGGTCCACGTGTCGTCGCGCAGTAGGCGGGCGGCCGTCGCGGCGATGTCCCTGGCGGCGACAGTGGGCGCCGACAGGTCCGGCGCGGTGGGGCCGTACAGGACGCCCTGCCGGGTGATCGGGGCGAGCTGCCACAGCACGTTGTCCATGAAGGACGGCATGGTCAGGGCCCGGTACGGCACGCCGGTCGCGGCGACCAGGTCGTCCATCGCGAGCGTCGCGGTGACGTGCCCGGCCTGCCCGGCAAACGGCGTGCCGCGGCCCAGCGCCGAGATGCCGACCACGCGCGGGACGGCGGCCAGCGCGTCGAGCACCGGGCGGGTGAAGCCGGAGTACGCCTCGTCAAGGCTTGTCGACAGCGGGTCGGCCAGCACCAGCCAGAAGACGGCGGCGGCACCGGCGAACGCCTCGGCCGCGACTGCCGGGTCGCCGTGCGAACCCCGGACGACCTCGACCTTCTCGACGACGCCCGGCGCCAGCCGCGCGGGGTCACGGGCCACCACCCGCACGGGCGCGCCGACGTCGAGCAGATCCTGGACCAGACGGCCGCCGATGTTGCCGGTCGGAGCGGTTACCACAATCATGGCTTTCATCCCTGTTCGGTGGGGAAACTGACGTAGCCAGTCAACGCGGATCTGCCGCAGAGCGGAAAGACCGTCTCCCTCTGGATTGATACCGTGGCGATATGAGTGATCTGGAGACGCGGCAGCTCCGCTACTTCGTGGCGGTCGCCGAGGAGCGGCACTTCGGGCGGGCCGCCGATCGGCTCGGCATGGCCCAGCCGCCGCTGTCGCGTGCCATCCGCAACCTGGAACGGCAGCTCGGCGTCCAGCTTCTGATCCGCACCACGCGGCAGGTGGCGTTGACCCCGGCCGGCGAGACCCTGCTGGCCGACGCCAAGGTGGCGCTGGACGCGATCGGCGCGGCCCAGCGCCGGGCCCGCCGGGCCGGGCAGGAGACGCCGGCCCTGCGGCTGGCGCTCAAGGCCGACTACGACGGCGGGCTGCTGCCGCTGATCCTGGAGGCGTACGACGTCATGCCGGTCGAGCTGCTGCTCGGCGGACGCGGCGAGCAGGTGCCGGCGCTGCGCGACGGGCGTGCCGACGTGGCGCTGATCCCGGCGCTCGAAGACGAGGACGGGCTGGACAGCGAGCTGTTGCTGACCGGGCCGAGCGTGGTGGCGCTGCCGGCCGCCGACCCGCTGGCCGCGCGGACGACCATCCGACTGGCCGACCTGGCCGGTCGTCGGCTCCCGGACGGGTCACCGGCCGAGGCGGCCCGCATGGTGGGCAACCGGCGGCCGCTGGACCTCGCGCAGATCTTCAACCTGGTCGAGGTGGGCACCGCCGTGTGGTTCCTGCCGGAATGGGTGGCTCGGCGGTACTCCCGGCCGGGCACCGCCTTCCGCCCCGTGCCGGAACTCGATCCGGTGACGCTGAAGGTGGCCTGGCCAGCCGAGTCACGCTCACCCGCGGTGGCGGCCTTCGTACGCGTGGCCCGCCAGGTCGCCGAGGCGCCTGAGAAGCAGTTGCTCCGCGGCTGACGCGTGTCTCGAAGGGACGAAGATGGTCATGAGCGCGCGGGACGTTGTGGGCGTGGTCGAGTCAGACCCCGCAGCGATGAGAGTCCTTCGGGCTGCGGCCAGCCTTGGGCTACCGGACTGGTGGATCGGTGCCGGCTTCGTACGCAACCGCGTCTGGGACGCCATCAGCAACCTCCCGGTCTCGCCGGAGCGCGACGTGGATGTCGCCTACTTCGACCCGGCGAGGCTCGACCCAGGCGAGGACGCCCGCGCCGAAGCCCGAGCAGCAATGGCCCTGCCCGAGATGCCGTGGGAGATTCGCAACCAGGCCCGGATGCACCTGCGCAACGGCGAGGAGCCCTACACGTCCACCCTGGACGCGATATCGCGTTGGCCCGAAACGGCGACCTGCGTCGCGGTGACCCTGCGGGGCGACTCGGTTCGCCTGGTGGCCTGCCACGGCCTGACTGACCTGGTGGGAATGGTGGTCCGCCCCTCACCGGCCTTCGACAACGCAGCCGGGCGCGCAACGGTCGAGCGCCGCGTCAAGGCCAAGGGATGGCGCGAGCGGTGGGCCGGGCTCCGGCTGGAGATCTAGCGCTGAGTGCGATGCTTGCACTTCGCACCGCACGACTCATCGATTGGGCCGACCGCATGGGGCCTCCGCCACGTGCTTGATGTGGGCTGCCCGCTGCTTGAGCAGCCGTCGCAGATACGGCGCGACGAGCGTGCGGGTCACCACCGCTCCCAACGGCCCCAGAGGTGCGGTGACGGTCAGTCGGTCGATCATCTGCGTCCCGCTATCGACGTCTCGAAAGAGGTGTTCGTGACGGAGGGCGCTGAAGGGCCCCTGTGTCTGCTCGTCGACGAAGCGGTACGGGCGTTCGTAGACGGTGATACGGCTGGTCATGCGCCAGCGCAGACCGAGATGCCGAGCGCGGAAAGTGACCTCGTCCCCGAGCGCGAGTCGGCGCCGACCTGTGCTGGTAGTGGCCGTCTCCTGGCTACCGTGCAGCGACGCGGCATGAACATCCACATCACGTTCCAGGTCGAACACCACGGTCGGAGCAGCGCCGATGACAGACACGATCTCAATCAGCGCCGCCACGTCGGAAGCCTAGAGCCTGGCGACGCGGAATCACGGTTGAGCAGTCGAGTCCCGATCGGTGACGATCAAGCTGTGTCCGTACCCACCCGCCAGGTCCGCGGCCGATACTCGGCCGACACCATCACCGTCTACCAGGCGTACCCTGCGCGGATCGCGTTGCCGGCGGTGGCAGCCAACCGTCTCGTGGCCCCCTTCAAGCGGGACCGGATGACGTGGATCAAACCGTCGTTCCTGTGGATGATGTACCGCTGCGGCTGGGCCACCAAGCCAGGGCAGGAGCGTGTGCTGTCCATCGACATCACGCGGGAGGGATTCGAGTGGGCGCTGGCGCGAGGCTGCCTGAGCCACTACGACCGAGACCTGCACGGCGACAAGGCGACCTGGTCACGGCAACTGAAGACCAGCCCCGTACGGGTCCAGTGGGATCCGGAACGATCGCTGCATCTCAAGGCACTGCCGTACCGGTCGTTGCAGGTCGGGTTGTCCGGCGAGGCAGTCGATCGGTACGTCGACGACTGGACGGTGACCGTCACGGACATCACCCCCACCGTGCACCGCGTCCGGGACCTTCTGCGTAGCGGCGACGAACAGCAGGCAGCGGCTCACCTGCCTGTCGAACACGCCTACCCGCTGCCGTCCCCGATGGTCGCCAACGTCAACGCCAGCCCGGAGGTCACCGGGACACTGCCTCGATGATCAGGTTCCGGTTCGAGCTGTACCCACTGGACGAGGTGTCGCCATGGGGTGGTGACCGGCCGACGCTCCACTGGTTCGGGCTCACCGACGGCTGGTACTGGCTCGAAGCAGGCGGGCAGGAGCTGCTGCGCCGCCCCCGGCAGGTGCGCAGGCATCCCTTCGTCGACTACCACCTGGCCCGGCTCTGGGAAGACGTCAACGTCCTCACACCCACGGTGCTGGAGCCGGTGCCCGAAGACTGTGCCGGGCTGCCGAACGCGCCCTTCTCAGCATGGCCGCTACACCTGACCCTCCCGAACCGATCTCGGTAGGAAACCGGGATGACCGCTGACGCGTCGGCTGGCGGCACCATGATGGCGTTGCCGCAGGTCCCGAACAGGTCGGCGCGGCTTCATCGCCCAGCGTCGTATGCACGCCGCGCTCGTTCCACCTCTCCGAGGCTGGCGTCGGCCCACGTGGCCAGGTGCGCGAAGAGCGGGCCGAGGCTGGCACCCAATTCGGTGATCTCGTACTCGACTCGAGGGGGCACCTCGGCGTGGTAGGTGCGCGTCACGAGTCCGTCGCGTTCGAGTTGGCGGAGCCGCTGCGTGAGCACCTTGGGCGTGATGCTGGTCAGTCGGCGCTCCAGCTCCACAAAGCGCTGCCGACCGTATTCGTGCAAGGCCCACAGGATCGGTGTGGTCCACCGGCTGAACACGATGTCGACGACCGGCGCGACCGGGCACGCCAGCTCGGGATCCGTCGATTGCTGCACGTGCCCTCCGTCACAAACGCATTACTATCCTCTAGGTACCTACTATATCGGCGCCACTAGCGTCTCCTTCAACCGCGCGAACGACGCGGTCGAACTGGAGACACAGAGATGTTTGTCGTGGTAGGAGCCACCGGAAATGTCGGCAGTACGCTCTCGTCACTTCTCGCGGCCTCGGGTTCCGCTGTGACGGCGGTATCCCGGGGACGACGCCCGATCGCCCTGCCAGACGGGATCCGCCACCACCGCGCGGACCTCGAACGGCCGGAGAGCCTGAGCCCGGCGCTCACCGACGCCGAGGCGCTGTACCTGCTCGTGGAGGGCGCCGGAGCCCATCTCGACATGCGCGAGATCCTGCGGGTCGCCGCAGCCTGTGGCGTGAAGCGCATCGTGCTTCAGTCCTCGCAGGCGGTCGTCACACGGCCGGACTCGCCGTCACACGCGCCCCTGCACGCCATCGAGGACCTCGTCCGCCGATCCGGCCTCGGCTGGACGATCCTGCGCCCCGGCGGCTTCGCCTCCAACGCCTTTGCCTGGGCCGACCCCATCCGGGGCTCGCGGATGGTGTCCGCGCCGTTCGGCGACGTCGGCCTGCCCGTGGTCGACCCGGCCGACATCGCCGAAGTGGCGGCCGCCGCCCTGCTCGACCGCTCGCACGACGGCCGCACCTACGAACTGACCGGCCCGGCCCTGAGCACGCCACGCGAACGGGTCGCCGACCTCGCCGCCGCGCTCGGCGAGCCGATCGGCTTCGTGAACCAGACACCCGACGAAGCCCGCGAGCAGATGCTGCTGTTCATGCCCCCACCGGTGGTCGAGGGCACGCTGGCGATCCTCGGTACGCCCACCAACTCTGAACAGCGGATCAGCCCAGACGTTGCCGAGGTCCTGGGTCGACCACCACGCCCCTTCGCCGCCTGGGCAACGCGCAACATCGCCGCCTTCCGCTGAAGCGTCACGCGGTTCGGACTGCCCTACCTGCCCGATCTCACGGGCGGCGTTGGCCATCGGAGGCGACTGGAATCAGTCTGGCTGCCACGTCGTCAAAGTTGCCGAACCCGCTGACGGTTTGCAACAGGCCATGGGTGCGGTAGTAGGCGCGCAGCGGCTCGATCTGCTCATGGTGGTTCTCCTGTGAATGCGTGTACATCAGCAGGAGTTCCTCGCGTCGCCCAGCTTGCTGGGAGTCGAGTTCTATCCGTCGTTCCACCCGGCGGTGAACGGCCAGGCGAAGTTGGTCCTCAGTCAGGACGAGTTCGATCACTGTGTCGGGGACGTGACCGCTCTGCGTCAGCAGTTCGGCCTGACGGATCTTGCGAGGGAAGCCGTACAGCACCCAGCCGCCGTCGACGTGGGCCAGGGCTTCGGCGACGGCCTTGACCATCAACTCATCCGGGACAAGATGTCCGGCCTGCATATGGCCGTTCGCCTCTTCGCCCAGCGGAGTCTGCTGGTGCACGTGTTCGCGGAAGACGTTGCCTGCGCTGACGACCTGTAGGCCGGTGGTGGCTGCCAGAGCCGACGCAGCGGAGGCCAGTTCGACTACCGGCCCCGCGATGAGGGCCACGTTGGGCATGTGCACTCCCGTGTTGGCGACGTCGAAGAGCCAAGCTAGCGACACAGGCGGCACATCAGGGGTTGTCGACCAGACTCTCTAGCTGTCGCGGCTTGGGTTCGTCAGAGCATCCCACTCCGCAGCACTGGAGATCGTCTGCCCATGCGGCAGGTAGAACGCCCGCCGCGATCGGTCAGCCACCGTGAACGGCTCGAACTCCGGGTCCGCGATCATCCGGTAGATGAACTCCGTCGTCGACATGTCGAACAGGTGCCACGGGTCGCCGCCGCCCTTCTGAGCAGCCACAGGCCATCGCTCGGGCTCCACCGTGCGGTCCGCCAGCCAGTAGTACCGCCCCTCGACCTGGTCGGCGCCCCACTGGATCAGCCCTGATCCCTTGTCGGATCCGTAGATCCCATAAGGGGCGTACACCGCCGCGAACGACTCACTCCGACAGTAGGCCCACATTCGAAGGAGGTCCCCGGGCTCACGTTCGCGAGTCGACCGGAGCAGCTGCAGGTATGCGTAGAACGATCCTGGGACGAAGCGTCTGCACAGGTCCTTGAAGTCCGACGGGAACGCAACGCCAATCTCTGCCTCGACCTGCTCCCAGCCCGCGCCATCCTCGATTTCCTGGTGCCATCCGGTCACATCGATGATTCGGTCGATCCACGTCAGTTGATCGTTCACGGACGGCAAGGTAACAACAGAGCCGGACATCTCCCCGTCCGGCAAGGTGCGATGCAGCCTGCCGACAGCGAGTGATGCCCTTCGCCCGAAACGTGAAGCCGTAGGTAGGGGTGGGTGCAGTTGAGCGCCGATCGACGCCGTCGTGTGCCGTGCATGACTGTAGAGCCGGCGGTTACTGGAGCCGCCTCCGTGGCTGCCGGTGCTTGAGGACCCGCCGCCTCTTCAACAGTTGATCCAGCGTGCTGGGCGCAGGCGTGAGCCGTTGATGGAGCCCACGACGAGGCCGTTATCGGCGATTGCCCAGCCGAAGGGGTCGCGGACACCGGGGATGGCGCCACCTAGGCGACGAGCCGGTCGCCGTGTTCGACGGCTCGGTCGCCGAGCACTGTGCCTCGACTGTTGACGTCCTGCGTTGACACCAGCGCGGGGTTCACGGCGGCCGCCACGCCAGTCCGCAGATCCCAGCGCACCAGGGTGCGGTCCTCGTCCTCACTGCCGGTGCCGATGAGGCCAACTGCCCAGTTGCCCCGGGCCGCGGAAATCCCCGACCACCGAGCGCCGGGGGCGGTGAGCCGGTCGGTCCTTGCGTCGGGATGGCGTACCCAGCCGGAGTTGCCGGCGGTGCCGATGATAGTGCCGTCGTCGAGGATCTCCGTCGCGCTAGCGTCGGAGGGGGCATCGATCACCTCGACGGTGCCCGGCCGGTCGGCGGGCCAGAGCAGCGGCAGGGACGTCTCGGTCTGCTCAACGGCGCCCCGGCCGACGATGTCGCCGCGCGAGTTGATACCCGTCGCCCAAGTGTTGGAGACCACTGGCGGAACGGGTAACCACTCCACGCGCCCGTTGCGGTAGCGCCAGGGGCGGTTGACGTTGTCGACGAAGGCATTGCCGACGGCAACGCCGTACCGGTTTATGTCCTCGACCTGCAGCCCTCCTCCTATGGCGACGACAGTGAGGCGAGGTTCGGTCCGCACCTCATGCCCAGGCCGGCCTGGCGTTCCGGCCCAGAGCAGCAGTAGCGGCTGCCAGTCGTCGTCATCGATTCGGTAGCCGGTACCGGCGATGAACCGACCAGTCGGGTCGACCGCCAAAGCTCGACCATTCATGTCAGCCGGCAGGGGCAGTGGTCGTAGCGCACAGACCGGGAGGGTCCGGTGCTTCGGCTCGGCCGTGGCGACGCCGGGCAGGCCCAGCGTTGCGGTGAGAGCGCCAGCGGTCAGAACGACCAAGAATCTGTTCCGAGCGATCCGGGTCATCTCTACTCCCAGTGACGTGCGGTGGCGATGTGTTCACCGAAGCATGCCGACGTCACCACCGGAAGTGCCCTACCGGTGACTGTGCGGCTCCGATTTCCGACACCGCACAGCCACAATGTTGCGGAAGCCTTCGTTGCATTGGGCTGGTCTCGCAGTACTCGTCCATCTCGTAGGAGTGGTACGGATCCTCCTTCGCGAACAGGAGTTGGTCGCCACGGCCGTGTAGACCGACCGGTATCGCGTGGGCTACCCCTGACAGGAGCGGGTCCGGTCGCGGACGTACCCAACGCGGACCAATCTCCGCCGCCCGCGGATCGGCACCTGCGAGCACCGCGCGGCACCCGGCGTCCACAGTGACGGCGCGCCCCGCATCCAGCTCCAGACCCCGGGTTCGGTGCTCGTCGGCCCCAATAACTGACCCCACCCGTTCGACCAAC
The DNA here is from genome assembly GCF_007830095.1 of Micromonospora taraxaci. NCBI lineage: Bacteria > Bacillati > Actinomycetota > Actinomycetes > Micromonosporales > Micromonosporaceae > Micromonospora > Micromonospora taraxaci. Next base: position 5,599,085 of record NZ_VIWZ01000001.1, read on the forward strand.
GCTGATAGCGTGCGCCGAACATGAAGATCACGGGGGAAACATCGATGAACCGAACTCGACTCGTCCTGACTGGCTTGGCCGTTGCGGCGGCGATCGCAATGTCCGGCTGCGATCCGCAGCCCGAATCTGAGGGCACCGCAACCTCGCCGTCCCCGGCGGCCTCGAGCGCCGCCCCGACCAGCACTGCGGCTAGCACCGCAGCCAGCACCGCAGCCAGCGACGCGGCCACAGTGAAGGCCTGCGCTGACATCAAGAAGGACATCAAGGACAACGCGACTAAGATCGCCAAGGCCGAGAAGATCGGCCCGCCGGCCGGCCACTTCGCGGTCAGTGCCCAGTGGGCCGCCGGCTCGGTCGCGATCCTGGCGCACTCCATGGCCGCCAACGAGGCAGTCACCGCCGCCTCCGAAAAGATCCAGAACGAGATGATGGCCCTGAGCGACGCGTACAACAAGTCCGCCGACGCCAAGCCCAGCAAGAAGGCCCTCGAAGCCGCCATCAAGGAACTGGACACCGCCTGCTCGGCCGCCTGATCGGTTCGACCACGTAATCGGCGGTGACCCTCACCCTGAGGGTCACCGCCGATTCGCATGTCCGTACGGCCTGCGGCAGTGTGAACTGTCGGCCCCAGGGGACCAACGGGGTTGCTGACCTGTGGCGCCGAAGCCGTTGCGCTGCCAGCACGAATCCCCCGGCCGGGAGACCACGAACGGACCGGAGGGGATTCGAACCCCCGGTGGGGCATGGCACACCAGTGGCCCCACACGCCTTCGCGCCGCCGCGTGTGCGCGGCACCCCGCACTTCAGCGCTGCAATCACCAAGCTCTGCCACCGGTCCACCGACAGTCTGCCGTGACCCTGCCAGCGTCGGAACTGTATTGATCTATGCAGCCCTTCGGCGGTCTCACCCATGTCCCGGCTACGGGCTCTGGTGAAATCGCCCTTGAACCTACGCGGGTTGCCCCTTGTTGCCCGCCCCGGCGGGCACGAGACGGGCACGCAATGCACATCAAGACGCGGACGGTCCCTCGCGACGGTAGAGCCACCGGACGAGAGCGCGTTCGATGTGCCCTCGTTGCCGCATCGAACGGACCAGCAGGGCGACGCCGAGCGCCAGGACCAAACCCGCCCCCTTGGGTGCACCCGCCTTCCACACCAGCCAGCCAGCGAACGCGGCGAGTAGAAGCAGAACCTACTCTGTCCTTCCAGGGGTCGCCCACCGAACCAACCTTGAACGAGTCACGAGCGCATCGAAGCACAGATGCCTGGTGGTCGCCTCGATCGATCAGGCGAGGACGGACACCGGAGCGACGACGCCACCGCTTCGTCCCGAAGGAACCACATCGTCGAAGACGTCGACATCACCGTCCGCGTCCACGACGGCGGCCAACTCCTCACGAAGTTCCTCGCACGACCATCAAGCCCATCGCCCGGTTCAACGTTCGCAAGCCTGATCCACGGCAAAAGCGTCGGATAGCCTGCACCGACCGCGACGACCACGGAGCCCGACCATGAAACTGCCGCCCGGCGCGACCGGCTTCAACCCGCGACCCGGCAGCCAAGCGGACGTCAGGGCCTTCACCGCCGTTTGTCACCACGCCGCCCGCACCATCGGCGCCACCGTCGCCGGCGTCACGCCGAACTTCCACACGGTCGATATCGGCGACGCCCATCACCGCATCGCAGTGGTGCGGCACACCACCCTGCCGTTCATCGCTTTCGCCCGCCCCCGCACCAACAGCGATGTCACGGTGACGTTCCTCGACAGCCCCGGCCTCGCCGCCGCCCTGACCACCCTGACCGACGCCCAGGCCCTCACCGCCGCACAGCTACAAACCCCCCTGTCACAGGTCGACCTGCGCGCCCTCACCCCGTACGAGCACGACCAGATCACCTACTGGAAGCCGACCACAGCCGGGGAACTGCTGTTCAACTTCTGGGACTGAGCACCAGTAGCCGAAGACAAGGGACAACCAAGAGCGCCTAGCTGGAGCGTCAACGGTGGTCTTGAACCGGCCTGTCACGCAGGTCCTGAGACTCGACACCGCAGAAGGCCCTGGCGATGCCTGCAAGGATGACGGAATGGATCGCTTCGAGGGCCGCTGCTGGCTGGACTGGTGGGCGAACCCCATCACGTTGCTCGTTAGCGAGGAAGTGTTCGTCGTGATCGTCACTGCTGGCACCGGTTGGGCCGCGCATGGCCGGCTGTTGAGCGACGACGACGATGAGCGCGAGGGGTCCGCATTCCTGTGCGATCTCGATCCCGTCTTCGTGCTGCGGTTTGAAGACGGAAGCACTGTCGACGTAACCGTGCACCCCACTGACGGCCATCACCGCATCGCTCTCACGGAGTACGACGAGTCAGTCGGACACCCGGTCGAGCATCACGCCGTTCTCTAGACAAAGCCAGATCCCGGCTGATGTAGCCGTCGTTCGACAACAACTCGGGACAGCTCATGGCGCGCTCTGCTGGTACGCCAGGTACGAGAGGACACCGAGGATCGGCGCGACCCGGGACGTCCAGCCGGCACTGCTATCAGTCCATCACCCGCTGGCGGTGTCGCCCGGATGCCGGCGATGTCTGGCGTCTCGGACCAGCGTCAGGGCGATGACGAGAAGGCCGAGCAGTGCGACGACGGCATTGGCCGTCGTGAGAAACACTGCCTCGCCGAGGCTGGCGTGGCCGAGGTGGGTCAGGTGGAAGAAGAAGTGCGGGATGGCGAAGGTGGAGAATGCCGCCGCTGCGGGGATGGCGAATGCGGCTCGTGGTGCGACGAGCGCTATGCCGAGGACGACGGCCAGGCCGAGGGTGGCGCCGCCGAAGTCCCGCGCGTAGTGCTCGCTGAGCGGCGGAGTAAGGGCGACGGTCGGGAAGTTGTTGTAGAAGCTCTCGGGAAAGACCTGGTTCCAGAACCCGACGACGAGTTCGTCGGCGAAGAGGACCGCCAGGGCGATCCGGATCAGCACGGTCAGCCCAGACCCCCGCCCGTCTGATGACGCTGCGTGTGGTGCGGCGGGGACGGGTGACTGGCCTACGTTCATCGGGTTCGACCGGTGGTCTTTTGCGCTGCCGGGCTGCCCAGCCACTGGTCGAAGGTCTGGTTGCCCCGGGGACCCGGGGCGGTGGGCAGCAGCCCGTCTCCGGCCATGGCTCGACCGGTCGCTCCCGGAAGGCGGACGGGCAGGACAACGCGGTGACTTCCGCGGCTACGCAACAGACGGCGGGCCATGTCCGACATGCGCAGCTGTTGCGGGCCGGCGATGTCGGGTGCGCGGCCGGCCGGGTCTGCCAGGGCTAGGTCGACGAGACAGCGAGCGACTTCGTGGGCTGCGATCGGCTGGATGCGCATCTGGGGCACCACTGCGACCGGGCCGGGAATGGAGGCGAGCATCTGCGCGGCCAACTCGTAGAACTGCGTCGAGCGAAGCACCGTCGCGGGGACGGTACCGTCCAGGACGAGCCTCTCCTGGCGTCGCTTGCCCGCGTAGTAACCCCAGTTCACCCGGTCGACGCCGACAACCGACAGCGCGACGTGGTGCCGCACCCCGGCGCGCTGGCCCGCGGCGAGCAGGTTATCTGTCGCCGTGCCGAAGAATTCTTCCGATCTCCTCCGGTTGATCGTCGACACGTTGCTGACGTCGATCACGACCGGTATGGCCGTCAGCGCCTGGTCCAACCCGGAACCACTGATCAGGTCCACGCCTGTGGAGCGGGCGAGTGTGACCGGCTCGTGGCCGGCAGCCCGTACGGCGTCGACGACGAGACGTCCGACCCAGCCGGTCCCGCCGGCTACCGCGATGCGCACTGAACTGCCTCCCGATTCGCGTCCGCCGTAACGCCGCTGGGGTGCGTCGCCCGGCCCGGGCGGCGGGTTGAATGGGATGTCAACCGCTGTGATGTCACTGTGGTTCTACCTCTCCGACACTTCTCACGGGGTTCAAACTGGGCGGGAGGCCCTAATGGGTGAAGCCCTCGGGCCGACCGCGTACCCGGTCCTTCCCCGTGTGGTCCCTGATCGTGACCGTGCTGCCGGACGTGATCTCGGCGGCGAACACCACCTCGACCCGGGCGGGCGCTGTCGCGAGCGCCGCACCGGCACGACGAGCGCGAGGCAGCCGGCGGTTGTCTGAGTCGCCGGTCACGCGCGCCGGAGCGTCCTTCTTCATGGCGTGCCTCCTCCGTTGCCAACCACTGGGGCATCTGCGAACTGGACCGAGCGGCCCTCCGATTCGTGACAGCGGAGCTGGCCGCTGAGCCAGCTGTCACGAATCGGAGCCGCGCCTGGTCCGTACTGGTGAAACTCGTCCACCACGGCGGGCATCCAGGGTCTGCAGCTACATCGGCTGGCGCATCGCGGGCGACACCTGGACGCCGAGCCGGCAGAGCGCAAGGAGTACCGATCCATGACCTTCAGCATCCGTATCGCGCTGGCGATCTTGTTCGTCGACAACTTCGTGGTCGGGGCGTGGAACGCGATCTGGCCGGCCAGCTTCTACGCGAACTTCCCGACGGTGGATCTCACGCCACCGTTCAGCGAGCACTACGCGCGGGACTTCGGCACGGCATCATTGGCGATCGCCCTGCTGTTGGGCATCGCGGCGGTCAAACCCAAGGCCCATTTCGTCATCCCGGCCGCTGGCGCCTATTCGGTCTTCGCGTTGCCGCACTTCTTCTACCACCTGACGAACATGGTGGGGGCAACCGTAGGCGAGGCGATCCTCCTCACCACCGCAAACGCGGCCGTGGCGCTCGCCGGCCTGCTGATCATCCTGCTGACGGTGCTGCGTGACCGCGGAGCGGTCCGGCGGGGTTCTGCCCCGGCTCGGGCCGTGCGCTGAGCCGGGCCGTCGACCACTGGAGAACGATGATGTCCGAAAATCGCCGGCAATTCCGGTCGAACGCTCTACCCAGTGCGTTCTGCGTCGTCGTGGCCGAACGACGCCTCCTCAAGAACCTCGCATTTCACCTGGTCGGTTCGGTCGGCGCCGCCGAACAGGCGGTGAGAGAGACGTATACCGGTTGGTACACGATGCCGGAGGACCAAAGGGATCGCATCGACAACCCTTTCACCTGGCTCGTCGGCACGCTCGTTCGGGTCTGTGTCGGTCTGCTCGAATCGTCGCCGCCCCGAGCCGGTGGCCCCACCGCTGATCCAGCGGGCCGCCCCCGTGTCGCGGACCCTACGCCTCAGCGGTGGGGTAACTGGCGCGATGCGCCGATGCTGTAGTCCGGCGCCGCAGGGGTATCCGTCTGCGCTGGTGCCCAACGGCAGCGGCAACAGCGGATTCGGTTCGAGCTCACCTGCATGTTCAGGGACAGAAGCGACGAGGCGGGCGGTCATGGTGGGGCAAGGGACAGATGGGGCGCTGGTCGGTGCGTTGGAGGTGTTCGGCGCGGTCCGTCCGCGGCTCTTCGGCATCGCCTACCGGATGCTCGGAAGTGTCGCAGAGGCCGAGGACGTCGTGCAGGAGGCCTGGCTTCGGTGGCAACAGACCGATCGCAGCCAGGTACGGGACCCTGTCGGGTTCCTGGTAACGACGACTTCCCGGCTCGCTCTGAACGCTGCGACCTCGGCTCACGCCCGACGCGAGCTGTATCCCGGACCGTGGCTACCCGAGCCCGTCGACACCGCCGCCGACCCAACGCTGCAGGCCGAACGCACCGAGTCACTCGAACTCGCCGTGCTGCTCCTGTTGGAACGGCTCACCCCGACCGAGCGAGCGGTGTACGTGCTGCGCGAGGCGTTCGACTACCCGTTTCGGCGCATCGGGGAGGTGCTCGACGTCAGCGAGGCGTACGCACGGCAACTCGGTCGACGCGCCCGCACGCACCTGGTCCAGCAGCGGCGCGTTCGGGTCGCGCGCGCTGACCACGATCGACTGCTGCGGGCCATTCTTGCCGCCGCCCGCTCCGGTGAGCTGACCCGGCTTGAGGAACTGCTCGCCGAAACAGCCACCTCCTACGCCGACGGCGGCGGCTTCGTGCGGGCGGCCCAGGTGCCCATCGTCGGACGTGACAACGTCGCGCGTTACGTCCTGGGACTGATGCGGAAGTTCGGCGACGGTGTCTCACTGGAGATCGTCGAATCCAACGGCCAGGCCGCGCTCCTCGCCTCACGGCGCGGAACAGCGATTGCGTTGGTCACCATCGAGGCATCCCCCGCCGGAATCGAACGACTGTTCATCATCCTCAACCCACAGAAACTAACCCAGTTCCAGCGCTGACCGAACGCACCATCGAGTAGGACGGTGAGATCGTTGCTTCGTGGCGAAGTCGCTTGACCTACATCTGGAGTTCGATCGGGGTGCGGGTTTCCCGGGTCGTTCGCTGGAAAGCGCGTTACGGGAGAGCATTCGGACCGGCCGGCTGCGGGCCGGGTCGCGTCTACCGGGGAGCCGGAGCCTAGCCGCAGACCTGGGCTTGGCCCGGGGCACTGTGGTGCAGGCGTACGCGCAGTTGGTGGCGGAAGGGTGGCTGGTGGCGGCACCCGGCTCGGGCACCCGGGTCGCGGACGTGCTCCATGACCCGCCCGTCTCGCGCGGGCAACCGCGGCCGTCGCCCACGCCCGGCCCGATGATCGAGTTGCGGCCGGGCATTCCCGATCTCGGTTCGTTCCCTCGAACGGCTTGGGCGGACAGTGTCCGCCGGGCGCTGACAACGGCTTCCCGCGGCACGCTGGACTACCCCGAGCCGACGGGGCTGCCGGAGTTGCGGATGGCGGTGGCCGGTTATCTCGCGCGCACCCGTGGAGTTCTCTGCGACCCGGACGCGGTGGTGATCACGGCGGGCTTCACCCAGGGTCTCTCCCTGCTGGCGCGAACGCTGCACCGCCGCGGCGTACGCGCCATCGCCACCGAGAACCCCGGTCTGGCCCCGCACCGCATGGTGCTTCGCGCCGCGGGCCTGACGGTTACCCCGCTCACTGTCGGCGCAGGCGGCGCCAACCCCGACGACGCGGCGGGTCAGGCCGCGCTGCTCACCCCGGCGCACCAGCACCCGACCGGCGTGGTTCTCGCTCCCGGCCACCGCTACCGGCTCATCGCCTGGGCACGGGAGCGCGACGCGATCCTGATCGAGGACGACTACGACGGCGAGTTCCGCTACGACCAGCGGCCGGTGGGCGCCATGCAGGCGTTAGCGCCAGAGCGAATCGTGTACGCCGGCAGCACGAGCAAGTCGCTGGCGCCGGGCATCCGCCTGGGCTGGTTCGTCGTGCCCGAGCCTCTGCGTCGCGAACTGACGACGACGATCCTGGAGGCCGGTGCCGCCGTCTCCGCGATCGACCAGCTGGCCATGGCCGACCTGCTCGCGCACGGCGACTACGACCGGCACATCCGCCGCATGCGCCTGACCTACCGGCGCCGCCGGACCGAGCTGGCCAGCCGCCTGGCCGAGGTGACGCAGACCCCACTGGAGGGCATCGCGGCCGGCATGCACGCACTGCTGCCGCTGGCGTCCGCGGCACAGGAGCGCTGGCTGATTCAGGCCGGTCGCCGCCGAGGGCTGCACCTGATCGGCCTGCACAGCAACGCCTACTGGCACGATCCGGTGGATGAGCGGCAGGCGGCGGCCCTGGTCCTCGGGTACGCGGCGCCACCGGCTCATGCGTGGCAGGAGGCACTGTCCGGACTTTGCCAACTGGTCCAACAGGCTGCTCCCTAACTGGTCCATCCCGTTGGTCCGGTCAGAGATACGTTCGATCCATGCAGACAATGAACATCGGGAACAACGAGGTCGTGCTGCTGGGCACGGCGATGCCGCCGGAACTGCCCCAGGGCTCGCATGTAATGACAGCGACGATCGAACTGCCACCGGGCGACCCGGGCACGCCACCACACCGGCACTCCGGACCGGTCTTCGGCTACATGCTCGAGGGCGAGATGATCTTCGAGTTGGAGGGCGAGCCCGAACGGGTGATCAAGGCTGGCGAGGCGTTCTGGGAGCCTGGCGGCGACGTCATCCACTACCGGTCCGCCAACAACCTGCCCGATCGGGTGAGCAAATTCCTGGTCGTCATGGTGTGCGCGCCCGGCCGGGAAATGCTGGTGCTGGTGAGCCCTGAGGAGCTCGAACAGCGCAAAGACCGCCGCACATTCCGGCCGAACTGACGGAGAAGCACAGTCATGCGTATCGTTCTCGCCGGTTCGACCGGCGTCATTGGCCGCCGGCTCGAACCGCTCCTGACCGCCCAGGGGCATGAGGTCATCGGGTTGGCCCGCAACGGCCCGCTCGCTGTCGACGTGCTCGACCGCGACGCGGTGGTGGCAGCGGTTCGCGACGCCCGGCCGGACGTCGTGATGCACCAGCTGACCAGTCTGAGCACGGGCGACCTCGCCGCCAATGCGCGGCTGCGTCGGGACGGGACCCGCAATCTGGTCGACGCGGCGCTCGCTGCCGGGGTACGCCGGATCGTGGCTCAGAGCATCGCCTGGGCGTACGAGCCGGGCGCCGATCCCGCGACCGAAGAGACCCCGCTCGACCTCGGCGCCGAAGAGCCGCGACAGACCAGTGTGGCCGGTGTCGCCGCGCTCGAATCCGCCGTCCGGGAGGTGCCCGAGTGGGTCGTGCTGAGGTACGGCACCCTCTACGGCCCTGACACCTGGTACGCCCGCGACGGTCTGATGGCCCAGTTCGCCGCCGCCGGCAGGGTCCCCGCCGACGCGGACGTGAGCAGCCTGCTGCATGTCGACGACGCCGTCGCTGCCGCGGCCGCGGCACTGGAGTGGCCGGCCGGCGTCGTCAACGTCTGCGACGACGAGCCCGCCGCCGCCTCGCAGTGGGTGCCCGCGTTCTGCGCGGCGGCCGGCGTCCCAGCACCTCCGGTGACGGCGGGCGAGCGGCACGGCTGGGCGCGGGGAGCGAGCAACCAGTTCGCCCGCACACACGTCGGCTGGGTACCGGCCCATCCCTCTTGGCGAAAGGGATTCGCCACCCTGTGAACCGGGGGGCGCCCACCTCGCCGAGGGAGCTCACGTACATCGGGCGCGCCCGCGTCACCCCCCCCCCCCCCCCCCCCCGGGTCGGTCAATGGCCGGTCGGCGGGTCGCCCGGGCGCGGCCGTGAGCCCATCGGCTGGCGAAGGCGCTCGATCAACTCGCGGGCGGCCTCGGCGTACCGCCGGTCCGATCCAGATGGGCGGTGTCCCTGAATCGGTGGCGGAACACTGTCGCCAGGCAGCGGCACCACATCGGCGGGATCTCGGAGCCGGCGGTCCACTGTTGCCGCGGGCTGGCCGGCGGTGACCGGCGCGGCTCTCCGGTGGGCGCTGAATATCCAGCCGCCAATCGAGTCGGTGTCGCGCCACAGGTTCACCCACCGCCACCCGACGCGAGCACCGATCTCGTGCAGCACCTCGTCGTCGACGAAGGCGGGGAACAGTCGCGCGTAGAGGCGGCTCAGTGGTGACCCATGGGTGAGGAGAGCGACTCCGCTGCTGACCTGGGGCGGTAACTGGAGCACTGTCGCGGCGGCCAGGACCGAACCGTGGCTGTGTGCGGTGAGCAGCACGAGGTTGCCGCGTCCGACCAGGTACGTGATTCGTCGGGTCAGCTCCGGCACGGCTCGTTCTGCGTAGCAGGGTGGTGCGAACGGGTGGGCGGCCCGGGGCCAGAACGTGCCCAGGTCCCACAGGACACCAACGTGGCGCCTGAATTCGACTGTCCGGTAGGCGAAGATTCCGCCGATGATCAGACCGAGGATGATCGCGGCGATCCCCCAGCTCCCGAACGCGATGGAGAAGGTGATCAGATCGCCGGGCAGCCGTGCGTACCGCTGCACAGATTCGTTCGGGAGTAACTCCAGCAGACCGAGGGTGGTGGTGGCCGTACCGACCCCGGCCAAACAGGCGTAGACCACCGCCAAGGGGATCAGTCTCTCCGTGAAACGAGCCCTGGCTATCGCCTTCTGCACCTGCCGCAGTCGGGGCGCTGCTCCGGGCGGGCGGCCCGGGTAGTCGCAGGCTACGACCGCCGCCGCGGCACGGAGTCGGCGGCGTCGGGAGATGAGGATTACCGGAACGGCTACTACCAGCGTGAACAGCACTGTCCGGAAAAACCCGAAGATCGCCCAGGTGAGTGCCGGTGGCAGACCGGAGGCCAAGCCCTCTCCGGTCGGGGCGTCGCGGTCCAGGAAATCCGCCACCCGGTAGACCAGCTCGCCGGACACCGCCACCGCCAGACTGACCGCGCTGGCCGCGATCACTAGTGCGCCCAGCCCGAGCAGCGGGATGGCGTCCCGCCGCCGGTCCCGGCCCCAGAGCAACACAGCCCCGAGGATGGCCAGCAGAATCGTCTGCGAGACGAACAGCGAGGTGAGAATGGCGCCGTAGCCGGGTAATCCGCCCCCCTCATGCCACGGCGCGGGGCTAGCCAGGACGTGGACTGTCACCACAACGGTCAGGGCCACGGCGACCGTCCGCGCCGTGCGGGTGATTCGGTCCAGTCGCTGATTCGAGGCAGCCCGGTCGATCAACGGGGGTACGCAGAGCAGGACCACGCAGGTGGTCAGCACGGTCCCGGCGGCCACGGCCAGCGCGATGGTGCTCGCCGAGGCACCGGTTGCGGCGCGGGCGGCGAGCAGAGTGACGTCCAGTGTCGCGAACGCCGCCGCGACGTGAATCGAGCGCAGCCGACCCACCAGTGGCCCGGCGTCCCATTGGCCGATCCCGCTGAGTCGATGCTCGGAGACCTCGTCCGCGGGAGCGCGGAACGCGTCGAACATTTTCCCTGGTCGCGTGCTGGCCCGCCAGAGCAGGCCGATGGCGATGGCCGGAACCACCGCGAGCACCGCGAGGCGCAGGCCCACTGGTTGCCCACCCAACCAGGACAACCAGGTGCGCCCGGCCAGGCAGTGTGCCGAGCCCATGCACTTCCACGCGACCAGGTCCAACGCGACGCCGGCAAAGGCGAGCACATACAGCGCGGTGATTGTGAGCGCTAGTAACCGGCACAGGGATCTGACTATCGCATCCGAGCCAGGGTTCGCCGGTCGCATCCAAATCGCCAGGTTGGCCAGCATGAACGGCAGTAGGAACACCAGCGAGAGTGTTCGGACCACGGTTCCGGAGGGCAGATCAGCCCAGCGGTACGCCTCCACCGTCACCCGTTCGCCGCTGCTGCACGAACAGTGGCGGCGGGGCCGGTAAAAACCCCCGCTGCGGTCGCCGGCGACCTGCTCTACCTCCGAAACCTCCAAAACCTGGCCAGCGCTTGTGTTGGCAGCCCCGTGTACACGCAGCTCCACCACGTCGTCGGACATCTCCGGCCCGCTCGACCGCGCTGATGCACCCGACATCGGCCCCTCCCGGAGCATTTTCGGCGGCAAAGCCGGGTGACCCAGCCGGGGCCCCTCGCCACTGGCGGCGGTGTACCCCGCCCTACCGCGACGAACCGTGGCCCGGCAGACCGTTCCCGCTCCTTTTACTCGGTCAACGGTCAGCGGCCTGTGGTCGACACTCGGGCGACGAGACCGCCGAGGATGAGGGCCAGGCCCGCCTCGAAGGCGGATTCGTGACCGATGAGCGGCACACCCGCGCTCAGCTCAGAGGCTCGACCGTGCGGTTGCCCAGGGCGGAGGTGAGTCGCACCGGGACCACCGTCTCCTTGGCGATTGCCGGGCATTCCTTGCCGGCCGCCTCGGGTAGCAGTCCGACGCGGATCCGGAGGCGCACCACCGTTTCACTCTCTGTCACTTCCGGGTCGGCGCCGTAACAGTCGGCCGGTCCGGCCGTCACGGTGACCTCGATGGTTCGATCGTCGACACTGCGCCAGTCGCGCCACTGAACAACCTGCGCGTCGATCAGGTCACTCCGGGTCGGCAACGCTTTCGGCCGTGTCGGTCCGGTCGGCGCTCGGACGCCCGACGTGTCGCTGCCGGGCTCGGCTGCGGAGCCACAGGCGCTCAGTGCGGCCACCACAGCCAGCAGCCAGACAGCCAGTGGAAGTGGTGGCCGCATTCTCATCGACTCAACTTACCAATCAGCGTTGGCGGCATTCATCGCGTCGACGACAGCCTGGTCGAAGTATGGCCCCTTGTTGACGCCCTCGCTGTTCACGGTGGACATGACCGAGCGGACCGACCCGAGTCCGCTGGCGTTGTCGTAATTCCAGGTCCACGGTCCGCCCGAGGAGCCACCTCCGAAGTTGCAGGTTATCTTGGACCTGTTGTCCAAGATGCTGTTGTCGGTGGCAGTGCCCCAGCAAGCCCACATGACGTTGCCGCCGTCACGGTTGCTCGGATATCCGAAGATCGACGTGTCGAACTCGGTGCCACCGTTGTAGACCAGGCCGTGCCCACCGATGGTGTTGACGACTGTCGTGTTCCAGTCGCCGCCGGAGTAGGTGGTCACGAAGCCGACGTCCCGGTTGAGGTTGCTGTTGTTGATCCACTCGTTGAAGGTCCGCAGCCAGTACGCCTGGAAGCGGCCGACCGGGTCGTGGTCGGCGTTGAAGGCGTTGTATCCCGGCACGAAGACGAGGTTCTGCAGCCAGGTGCCGCCTTGTCCGTCATGGACACAGTGACCGGCGGTGATCAGCACCCGCTTGGACGACGTGTTGATCGCTGACGCCGAGCACCACGAGCCACTTTCGTAGCCACCGATGAACAACTTGCCGTTGGTGATCGAGAAGTTCGTCACCGGCGGCGGCGCGTTGGTCACACTCTGCGAGATCCGAGCGGCCACCGGCTTCGCCGCGACCTCGGCCGCCTTGCTGGCCACGGCTCGGGCCTTGTTCTCGACCCATTCCGCATCTCCGGGGGCATCCAGCGACCTGGCTGCCTTCATCCGTTCCGGCGTCCAGTACGCCAACACCTCGGGGTCTCCGCCGGTGCGCTCGAACGACTTCAACTGTGCGGGCGTGTAGTTGCGCACCGCTTTGTCACCCGGCAGCCGCACCGGGGCAGGCGCACTGCTGGTGCTCAGATCGGAGCCGCTGATCCGGGCCGGCGAGGGGTCCGCACCGGCGGGAGCGCCGGCGGGGGCGGTGAGTAAGGCGATTGTTGCGACGGCCGCAGCCAGTGCGGCGGCCCCCAGGCGTCTCAGGCTTCTCGGACAACGGATTGTGGTTGACGAATCCATCCGGCTGACTCCCCCTGTTCAGCAACCGTTTCCGGCGCTCTCGAAGCCGTCTTCATGCCGCTCGGCGACGGCTGCCATCGAGAGGTGAAGCTACCGAAGGAATCGTTATACATCTATGCTATTTCATGAACAGCAAGTGCGCGAAGGGCTACCGAGAGAGATCGAATCAGTGTGACCTGCATGCACAAACATCAATGTGTCCTTGGACACAGCCTCGTGCCGTCCGTCATGTGCGCCACCGGGCGGCCGACGTGCTCGACGACCCGCACCCGCAGCCAGGCCGGTGAGTCGGCATGAGCAAGGGATCCGCGCAACCATCGCGGTGGCGGTGACCGCCGCGAGCGTCACCGACACCGTGATCGGCGTCAACGGCACGTTGATGCCGCACCGGCGCGAACCTACTTCGCCAAGCCGAGCGGCTGGGGAATGCCCGCGGGTGCACGCCAGCGGCAACCAGAACGTCATGGCGTCAATCGCCCGCCCCGTCCTCCTCATTGGGCGGTTCCACCCGCTGATCCATGGACGGTGTAGGACGAGGTTCGTTGATCGGCAGCTGATCATGACCTTCGCAGCCGCCCCCAATCTGCTCCCAATGCAAGCCGCACATACGGCGAAGCCCGTTACCGACCACTCCGGTAACGGGCTTCTGACCTGCGAAAACTGAGAGTGGGCGATGCTGGTATCGAACCAGCGACCTCTTCGGTGTGAACGAAGCGCTCTCCCACTGAGCTAATCGCCCTCAGCGACACTGACTCTACCCGATCGTGGAACCGGACCGGAAATCCGGGGTCAGTGCGTCGCGAGGTAGTGCATCGCCTCGGCGATCACGTCGATGCCGAGGCTGTACTTGAGGGACAGCCAGACCACTGTGGCGACGAAGACGAGGCCGACGGAGCCGAGCACGATTCGCACGCCGAGTGACTGTCGCGTCACCCACTGCGTCCAGCCGTGGACGTGTCGGCGGGTGAAGCCGAGCAGCCGGCGCGCCCAGTGGTATTCGACGGCCCAGATGCCCAGCCCGGCGATGACCAGCAGCCAGCCCGGCCCGGGTAGCGGGATGAGGGCGATGCCGATGGTCACCACGAGCGCCCCGGCGATCGCAATGAAGATCTTGAGTGCGATGCGGCCGGTGGGGTTGGCTCGGATGAGGTCGAGGGTCATCGAGATCCGTTCACGCCAGCGTGGTCGGCGCGGCCGGTCCGCGACGACGAGGATCCCACCGGCACGGCCGGCATCGAGCCCCGGCCGATCGGCCCGTTCGGGCTGTTCCATCGGCACTTCGTACCCCCGCTTTTCGGCTACTCGGACCGCGACGTTCGGCGGGCCGGGCGCTGTCGCCGGATCCACTGAGGATCGCTTCGCCACCATTTCACCCCCCAGTGTCGCTCGGGCCCGTCACTGCAACGCCCGACTGGACGTTACCGGAGTAAGTCGACGACTGAGCCACCCGATGCCGGGCGGGATCACGCACTGGGCAGAACCGGAAATCCTACATGAATCCTCACATTCACGCGGCCTTTCCGTCCCCCTTCCCACCACTGGGTGAAGTCAGCGTATGGCGGAGCGTAGCCAGGAGTAGCACCTGAGTATGGGAAAAGCGGGACACGCGCGTTCCGCAGCGGTGCCGGGGGGAGAACGTCCATGAGTGTCATCCGACCGACGACCGTAGAGGTCGAGACGTCGCTAAGGCTCGTCGCGCCTGACGCCACCGCCTTGCCGGTGCGTGCCAGTCTGCGTTACGACCCTGCTGACCCGTATGCGGTCCATGTCCTGTTCCATGCCGAATCGGCCGGGGGCGAGGCGGTGAGTTGGTCGTTCGCTCGCGAACTTCTGGTCACCGGCCTGGACGAGCCGGCCGGCATCGGGGATGTGCGGGTCTGGCCCTGGGCCACACCGCGCGGCGATTTCGTCGCGCTGGCCCTCTCGTCACCGGACGGCAACGCCCTCTTCGAGGTGCCGCGCAGCGTCCTGGTGCGTTTCCTTCGACGGACGTACGTCGTCGTCCCGCGCGGCCGTGAGGCCGAGCACCTGGACGTCGACACGGCGGTGACCCGGCTGCTCGCCGGTCGCTGACCGCCCGAAAGAGCAACACCGGCCAACCCGGGGCCGCGCGGATCTGCCGAGTCCGCGCGGCCCTGGCACACCTGGGGGTACGCGGACAGCCTCACCCGGGCCAGCCGGTGCTCAGCCGTGCGTGGTGATGCCTCCGTCGACGGGAATGACCGCGCCGGTGAGGTACGCGCCGGCGCGCGAGGCGAGGTAGATGGCGGCGCCGGCCATGTCCTCCGGGCGGCCGATGCGGCCCAGCGGCACCTGCTGCTCGATGGCGGCCCGGCTCTCCGGGTCGTCGAGCGCGAACGCCATCATCTTGCTCTCGAACGGGCCGGGCGCGATCGCGTTGACGGTGATCTGCTCGCCGGCCAGTTGGTGGGCCAGGCTGCGGGTGAGCATGTGTACGGCGGCCTTGGTGGCCGAGTACGCGTACACCTCCATCCACGGCACCCGGATGCCGTCGATCGACCCGATGTTGATCACGCGGGCCGGGTCGTCGGCGTTGGCGGCGGCGCGGAGCGCCGGCAGCAGCGCGGTGGTGAGCCGGAAGACGGCCTTGACGTTGACCGCCCAGAGCTTGTCGAACGCGGCCTCCGGGTAGTTCTCCAGCGGCGCACCCCAGGTGGCACCCGCGTTGTTGACCAGCACGTCGAGCCGGTCGAAGCGTTCACGCACGGCGGCGGCGAGCGTCTCGGCGCCGGTGTCGTCGCTCAGGTCGGCGGGGATGGCCTCGCAGCGACCCTCGGCGGAGAGTTCCTTGGCGACCGCCTCGCACACGTCGGCCTTGCGGGACGAGATGACGACGTGCGCGCCGGCACGGACGAAGCCCTGGGCGATCATCAGGCCGATCCCCCGCGACCCGCCGGTGACCAGGACCGTCTTGCCTTCGACCGAGAACAGTTGAGTCATGCCCATCCCATCGCGTGTCGGCGGGGCCGCCGGCCGGTCGGTCGACCGACGGTGCGTCGGCCGGACCGTCGGACCAAACAGCGCTACCGCCGGGTAACGTAGCCCGGTCACGGGACCACGACAAGCCCGCGCCGACGCGTTGACTCCGGCGCGCAGACCGACCGGGATGCGATGACCTGCGGTTCGGGCTACCGTCGCAGGCGATGGTCTCCACCGATCCCGCCCCCGCGTCATCGATCGGAACGGCGTCACCCGTGCCCGACGAGATTGCCACGTTCGCGCTGGCCGACCTCTCCGGTTCCCCGGGCTGGCGTCGACCGGTGATCGTCGAACGGGAACTGCTGATCCTCACCACGCGTGGGCACGGCGACGCCGAACTCGACTTCCACCTGCTCCCCTGTCGGCCCGGCACGCTGCTGCGGGTCCGCGCCGGCCAGGTGCTGCGCTGCGCCGGCCGGCAGTTCGACGCCACAGTGGTCGCGTGGGCACCCGAGGCGTTGCGCGGTTTCGGCGTCGAACTGGACACACCGGTGACCTGGCGGCAGTTGGCCGGTGAGGACGAGGACGCGGTGATCAGCGAGGTGAGCCAACTGGCTGTGGACTGTCAACGACACCCCGACAGCCTCACCGCCCGCGCGCTGCTCCGTCACCAACTGGCCGTGCTGCTGCTGCGGCTGGCCCTGGCGAACGCCGACCGGTCGACGCCCCGACCCGAGGACGAGACGTTCCACAGGTTCCGGCGGGAGGTGGAGCACGGCTACCCGCACACCCGGCGGGTGGAGGACTACGCGGCCAGCCTCCGCTGCTCGGTGCGGACCCTGACCCGGGCCTGCCTGGCCGTCACAGGTCGCAGCGCCAAGCAGGTCATCGACGAGCGGGTCGCGTTGCAGGCCGGCCGGCTACTCGCCGCGACCGACCAGCCGATCGCCCAGATCGGTCGGCACCTCGGCTTCTCCGAACCCACGAACTTCGGCCGCTTCTTCACCCGGGAGGTCGGGGTCAGCCCCGGCGCGTTCCGCGCCGCCAGGGATCAGCCCGCCGCCCGGGTGGTCCGGCCCCGGCCTCCGGCCGAGCCCAGCGGCGCCAACGGCGGCAGGTTCCGCGCCGTCGGCACGACGAACGGCGGCCACGCCACGCGACGCGGGTCGCCCAGCGCACCGACGGGCGACACCGGCCGGGCATGATGGCACTGTGCAGATCTCCGCGCGCGGCGACTACGCGGTACGGGCAGCGCTGAGCCTCGCCACCGCGTACCCCTCGCTGCTGTCCACCCAGGCCATCGCGGCGGAGCAGGACATGCCCCGCAAGTTCCTGGAGGCGGTCCTGGCGGACCTGCGCCGGGCCGGCATCGTGCGTGCCCAGCGCGGCGCCGAGGGCGGCTACACCCTGGCCCGTCCGCCGCGCGAGGTGACCGTCGGCGCGGTGCTGCGCGCGGTGGAGGGGCCGTTGGCCGGGGTACGCGGGCTGCGCCCCGAGGAGACCCGCTACGAGGGCTCGGCGGAGAACCTGCCCGGCCTGTGGGTGGCGGTGCGTGCCGCCGTGCGGCGGGTCGTCGACGAGGTGAGCCTCGCCGAGATCGTCAGCGGTCGACTGCCCGCCCACGTCCGCAAGCTCACCGCGATGCCCGACGCGTGGGAGCCTCGTTGACCGTCGCGTCACAACGTCCGTACCACCTCCGGGGTGCTGAGCCGGGGCAGCCGGTCACCTGACGGGTCCGGGCCGGAACGGCCCACGTTCATGATCAGCATCGCCTCGTGCCGCCCGTCGGGAAAGAACTCCCCTGTCACACCGGTGGCATCGAACCCGGCCATCGGGCCGGCGGCCAGCCCCGCCGCGCGGACCCCGACGATCAGGTAGCCGATCTGCAGGGTCGCGTTGAATCGGGCCTGCTCGACGCGCGCCGCCCGGTCCGCGAGCCAGTCCCGGGCCTGCGGGCGGTACGGATAGAGCTCCGACAGCCGCTGGTGGAAGTCCACGTCGGCGGCGAGGATCGCGGTCAGCGGGGCGCTGGCCGTCTTGGCCCGGTTGCCGCTGGACAGGTACGGCAGCAGCCGGGCCCGGGACTCCGGCGAGCGCAGCAGCAGCACGCGCAGCGGCTGACCGTTGTACGCGGTCGGCCCGTACCGGATGAGGTCGTGGATCGCCGCGACCTGCGCGTCGGTGACCGGCTCGTCGGTGAACGTGTCTGCTGTTCGGGCCTCCCGGAACAGCAGATCCTGGGCGGCCCGGTCCAACGCGAGCAGGTCCGGCGCGCGCAGCGCTCGCGGCTCGGCCACGCCTGTCCCGGGATGCTCCACGGTGGTCATGCCGACACCAGTGTCGACGCCGCGTACGCGCTGACCGGCCGGGGCAGGCCGTAGTGCTCGCGCAGCGTCCGGCCGGTGTACTCGGTGCGGAACAGGCCGCGGGCGCGCAGCACCGGCACCACGTGGTCGACGAAGTCGGCGAGCCCGCCGGGCAGGTGCGGCGGCATGATGTTGAACCCGTCGGCGGCGCCCTTGGTGAACCACAGCTCGATCTGGTCGGCGATCTGCTCGGGGGTGCCGGCGACCACCCGGTGGCCCCGGCCGCCGCCGAGCCGGCCGATCAGCTGGCGGATGGTGAGCCGCTCCCGGCGGGCCAGGTCGGTGACGAGCTGGTAGCGGCTCTGGTGGGCCTGCACACTGTCGGTGTCGGGCAGCTCCGGCAGCGGCCCGTCCAACGGCAGGCCGGTGAGGTCGACGCCGAGGATCCCGGAGAGCTGGGCGAGGGCGTAGTCGGGGACGATCAGCTCCTCCAACTCGGCGGCCAGCGCCCGCGCCTCGGCCTCGGTGCCGCCGATGACCGGTGCGATGCCGGGCAGGACCTTCACCAGGTCCGGGTTCCGGCCAGCGGCGGTGACCTGCCGGCGCAGCTCCGCGTAGAAGCCCTGCCCGTCGGCGAGGGTCTGCTGGGCGGTGAAGACCGCCTCGGCGTAGCGGGCGGCGAAGGCGATGCCGTCCGGTGACGAGCCGGCCTGCACCAGCAGCGGTCGACCCTGCGGCCCGCGGGGGATGTTCAGCGGGCCGCGGACCTGGAACTCCGGCCCTCGATGGGCCACCTCGTGCACCCGGTCGGTGTCGGCGAACACCCCGGCCGTGGTGTCGAAGACCAGAGCGTCGTCCTCCCAGCTGTCCCAGAGCTTGATCGCGACGTCGACGAACTCGGCGGCCCGCCGGTACCGGTCGGCGTGCGCGGGGTGGGTGTCCCGGTTGAAGTTGACCGCCTCCCGTTCCTGGGCTGAGGTGACGATGTTCCAGCCGACCCGGCCGCCGCTGAGATGGTCCAGCGACGCGAACTTGCGGGCGGTGTGGAACGGCTCGTTGTAGGTGGTGGAGACCGTGGCGATGAGACCGACGTGCTCGGTCACCGCGGCGAGCGACGCGAGCAGCGTCAACGGTTCGAAGACGGCCTGGATGTTGTGTCGGGGGTTCGGCCCGACCGACAACCCGTCGGCGAGGAACAGCGAGTCGAGGGTGCCGCGTTCGGCGATGCGGGCCAGCTCCTGGAAGTGCCGCACGTCGGTGACCCGCCGTGGATCGGTGCGGGGGTGCCGCCAGGCGGCCTCGTGGTGGCCGACGCCCATCAGAAACGCGTTGAGGTGCAGGGTACGGGTCATTGGTGTCCGTCCTATCCGGCGGAGACGTCGACGCGCCACGTGGAGAAGCGACGTTCGAGGGCGACGAGGAGTTGGTTGACGACCAGGCCGATCGCGGAGATCGTGATGATCCCGGAGTACATGTCGGCGATGGCGAAGTTGTACTGCGCGTAGTTGATGAGGTAGCCCAGGCCGGCCTTCGCGCCGACCATCTCGGCCGCGACGAGCACGAGGATCGAGTACGCCCCGGCCAGTCGTACGCCGGTGAAGATGGTCGGCACCGCCGCCGGCAGGATCACCTTCTGGAACAACCGCAGGTGGTTCAGCCCCATCGAGCGGGCCGACCGGATCAGCAGCGGGTCGACGCCCTTCACCCCGGCGATGGTGTTCAGCAGGATCGGCCAGGAGCACGCGTACAGCACCAGGGCGATCTTCGAGGTCTCCCCCAGCCCGAGGATGAGCACGAACACCGGCAGCAGGGCCAAGGCGGCGGTGTTGCGGAACACCTCCAGCAGCGGGCTGAGCAGCTCCGCGAGCGGCCGGTACCAGCCGATCAGCAGCCCGAGCGGGATGGCGGTGAGCACCGCCAGGCCGAGCCCGGCCAGGGACCGGGTGAGGCTCGCCCCGACGTGCTCGGCGAGCTGCCCGCTGCGCAGCAACTCCCACCAGGCCACCAGCACCTCGGACAGCGGGGGCAGGAAGACCCGGTCCACCAGCCCCAGCCGGGGTGCCCCCTCCCAGATCGCGGCGAGCGCGGCGATCGCGACGCTGCGGTGCAGCACCTTCGCGCCGACGCCGAGCAACCGGCCCGCCCGCCCAGGAACGACATGGTCGGGTACGGGGGCCGCGCTCACCAGTCGGGCGGGACGTTCGGCGATGTCAACCAACGCGGGCCTCCTCGGTGTGGCGTACGCCGGTGCCCTCGGCCGCCTGGGCGGCCCGCACCTCGTCGCGCAGCAGGGTCCAGATCTGGTGCCGGTGGTGCCGGAACGCGTCGGTGGAGCGGACGTCCTCGACCGCGTCCCGGTCACCGAGGTCGATGTCGATGACCTGTTTGAGCCGTCCCGGTCGGGAGGTCAGCACCGCCACCCGCTGACCGAGGTAGACAGCCTCGTCGATGCCGTGGGTGATGAAGACGACGGTCTTGCCGGTGCGGGCCCAGATCCGCACCAACTCGTCCTGCAACGAGTCACGGGTCTGCGCGTCCAGGGCGGCGAACGGCTCGTCCATCAACAGCACGTCCGGGTCGTACGCGAGGCTGCGGGCGATGGCGACCCGCTGTTTCATCCCGCCGGACAACTCGTGCGGGTAGCGGTCGGCGAAGCCGCGCAGGCCGACCAGGTCCAGGTGGTGTTCGATCAGGGCCTGCCGCTCGGCCCGGGGCACGCCCTTGGCCTCCAGTCCGAACGCGACGTTGCCGGCTGCGGTACGCCAGGGCAGCAACGCGTACTGCTGGAAGACGATGCCCCGGTCCAGCCCGGGGCCGGTGACGGGCCGACCGTCGACGAGGACCTGCCCCGAGGTGGGCTGGGTGAGCCCGCCCAGCAGGTCGAGCAGGGTGGACTTGCCGCAGCCGCTGGGGCCGACGACGACCAGGAACTCGCCGGGGCGTACCCCGAGGGTCACCTGGTCCAGCGCGGTGACCGCGCCGGCGCCGCCACGCCGGGTGGCGCGGACTCCGAAGGTCTTGCTCACGCGGTCGAAAAGGATCTTGTCGGTGGTCACGCGCCGCCCCCGTCCACGAAGGGGTTGAACCGGTTGGTGTAGATGTCGGCGGGCTTGGGCCGGTCGCCCCTGAGCTCGCCCTCGGCGGCGAGCCAGTCGATCCAGGTGCCGAACTCCTGCTCGCTGATCACGCCACCCCGGCCGGCGACGCCGCTGCTCTTCCAGTACGCGACGAGCGACGGGTCCTCGTTGCGGCCCCGCTTGCCGATGATGTCCCGCATCCGGGCGACCACCGTCTCCCGGGGTTGGGTGCGGGCCCACTCGATGGCCTTGCCGACACCGGTGACGAACGCCTTGACGGTCTCCGGGTTGCGTTTGACGAAGTCGTCGCGGAAGACGTATGTGCCGCCGCTGAACGCGCCGAGCAGCGCGTAGTCGGTGAAGATGGTGCGGATGCCGCCGCCGGCCACCGCCTTGTCCCGGATCACCCCGCCGAGCACCGCGACGTCGATCTGCTTCTGCCGCAGCGATTGTTCGGTGTTGACCGGGGGCAGGGCGACCAACTCGACCTGCTTGACCTCGGCGGGGCTCAGGCCACCCCGGGCCAGCCAGGTCTTGAGCACGGCCTCGGCGTGCGCGCCGAGGGTGTTCATGCCGACCTTCCTGCCGATCAGGTCGCGAGGATTGCGGATCGGGCTGTCGTCCAGCACGTAGTAGCCCTGGAAGGTCTGCGCGTCGGAACCGTAGTAGCTGACCACGGCGGTGATCGGCGCGTTGGCGGCGGCGAGTTTGACGATGGCGCCGTTGAACGCGCCGCCGAAGTCGCTCTGTCCGGTGGCGGTGGCCTGGATGTCCTGCGGGCCGCCGGTGACGTTGCCGATCCAGTTGAGCGTGACGTCGCCGAGGTAGCCGAGGTCGGCGGCGAGTTCGGGCAGCGTGACCTGACCGACGGAGCCCTGGTAGCGCAGCTCCGTGGTCTGCTTGCCGCCGGCCGTGGCGTCACCACCGCAGCCGGTCGCGCCGGTGAGCAGGGTCAGCGTGGTGACGGTGGCGAGGGCGCGCAGGATCGCGCGACGGGGTGGGGACATGAGGAGTCTCCTGATCTGTCCACGATGGCAACGAGGACGCCCGGATGAGGGCGCGAAGGCACGCTGCTCCGCGTTGAGCGGGCGGGCGGTGGGAGTGCGGCGCTGGAACCGAGCCGGATGGACCGGTCAGCTCAACAGAGCGCGCTCGCGTGCCGGACCAGGTCGACGTGCACACGAGCGGTGAGGAGAAGCTCATCCCGCTGCGACATGACCTCATGCTGCCGGGGCCGAGACCGAGCGGTCAACGCCCTTCCAGAAGATGAGACTTGGATCGCCGCCGATGTTGCGAAGCGCCTTCAACAGCGTTTACCGCACCGAAACACCTATCTGTTGGATAGGGATTGCGAGTGTGTGGCCGGCACTGTCCAGGACGGACAGCGAGAGGGTTTCAAAGGTCGCCGGTCCGGGAATGTTCAATCTCGACACGGCAGGGAACGGTGACGAGGGGAGACCTCCGATGGGCCTCATGTTTCGCAAGCGCAAGAAGTACGGACCGATCATCCTGAACTTCACCGAGAACGGCTTCTCCTCGTGGAGCATCAAGATCGGGCGCTGGTCCTGGAACTCCAAGGCGCGGGCGCACCGGGTCGACCTGCCGGGTCCGCTGTCGTGGAAGCAGGACAAGGCCCGGTCGTAGCATCCCGGGAGTCGAGCGGGGTGCCGGTGATTCACCGGCACCCCGCTCGGCGTCTGGACCGGGCTGGCGTCGCGCTCAGCGCGCCAGCGTGATGATCTCGTCGCCGGCCAGCCTGCCCGCCTCGCGGTCACGGCGTACGTCGCCCGCGTCGAGCAGACCCGTGAGTGCCCGGTTGGCGTCGGCGGCACGGTAGACGGTGGCGGTGAGCGTGTGCCGCCGCAGCTCGGTGACCGGCCGTGAACCGCCCCGGCGCAGCTCTTCCAACAGCTCGCGGGCCAGCGGTTCGAGTTCGGGATCGCCGACCACACCGACAGTGACGCCCATCGGGTCCTGCGGGTCGCGGTAGCGCACGTCGAGATCCGCGCCGACCGCCCAGAGCGCGTCGCGGACGGCCTCCAGGCTCCGGTCGGAGCGGCTGCCGAACGCGATCACACCGGCGGCTTCGCCGTCGGGCAGCACCGGTGCCACCTCGGCGACCAGGGGGAAGCCGGCGGAGACGAGCGCGTCGCGAGCGCTGTCACCGGTGTGCAGCAGCAGCTCCCCGGCCCGGCCGTTGGCCGCGGCGGCGAGGAGCTTCGGCGTCACCGCGCCGGGCAGCTCCACGAACGAAAACAGCGGGGCCCCGGCCGCCCCGGCGGCCTTCACCGCGACCGGAAGCCGGTAAGGGTCACCGGTGAGCAGGTGCACGGTGACCTCGGCGGGCAACTCCGCCTCGATCGGGCCGAGTCGGGCCGGCAGGGCCGCGCTGTCGGCCAGCACCAGCACTGTCACCTGTCGGCCGCGCACCTGGTCACCGTGCGCGGCGACCAGCCGCAGCGCCGCCTCCGCGCTGCCCGCGTCCGTGCCCGCGATCGCGACGGTCGCCCGCCGGGAGCGGTGCAGGGCCGCGGGCAGCCAGGTCGTCAGCTGGCGGACCAGCAGCTCGCGGAGGAAGTCAGTGGTGCGGTCGGTCGACATCGGTCCGTTCTACCTCACGACCGATCACGCCGGGACGGAGATCCCCACCCCACCCTTGGTCTGCCCGCCGTAGCGCTGCCGCTCGGCGTCCAGGTCGAGCCGGGTGATCTGCTTGCGGGCAGCGAGGGCGCTGTCGTCGAGCAGGTCGGCGGGGATCAGCCAGACGATCTCGAACTCCAGACCGTCCGGGTCCTTGCCGTAGAGGCTCTTGGTGGTGCCGTGGTCGGATGTGCCGACCAGTGCGCCGGCGGCGGCGAGCCGCTCGGCGGTGGCGGCCAGCTCGTCGAGGGTGTCCACCTCCCAGGCGAGGTGGTAGAGGCCGACGGTGGACCGGCCGGCGGTGGACCGCCCGGCGCCGGCCCCGATCTCGAACAGGCCGAGGTCGTGGTCGTTGGTGGAGTCGGGCGCCTGGAGGAAGGTGGCGCCGCGGAAGCCGTCCGGGGTCATCGCCACCGCACGGAAGCCCAGCACGTCGCGGTAGAACGCGACGCTGCGGGCGAGGTCACTGACGTAGAGGACCGCGTGGTTGAGCCGGTGAATACCCATGACCCGATGCTAGCGCGGTTTTGTTGAGCGTTCAACTATCGGGGGTATGATGGCGGTCATGACGCGCTGGCTGGACCCCGACGAGCAGCGCACGTGGCGCGCGTACCTCACCGCGTCGCGGGCGCTGATGGACACTCTCGACCGAGAGCTGCAACGTGACGCGGGCATGCCGCACGCCTACTACGAGATCCTGGTCCGACTCTCCGAAGCGCCCGGTCGGCAACTACGGATGAGCGAGCTGGCCCAGGCCGCCGGGTCGTCACGCAGCCGGCTCTCGCACGCCGTGGCCCGACTGGAGACCGCCGGCTGGGTGCGCCGGGAGGACTGCCCCACCGACCGGCGCGGGCAGATCGCGATGCTCACCGACGAGGGTTTCGCCACCCTCGCGGCCGCCGCCCCTGGCCACGTCGAGGGGGTACGCCGACACCTGTTCGACGCGTTGAGCCCCGCCCAGGTGGACCAACTGCGGCGAATCAGCGAGACATTGGCCGAGCACCTGACCGGATCCTGACCAATCGACACCGGCGCGGGTCTTGTACTTACCGTCGTCGGATGAGCACGATGGGGCGTGTCTTCCGGCTTCGGTGAACTGACTGATCAGGCGCACGACCTCGTGTCGGCTGGCGATCTGGCCGGCGCGCAGCAGCTCCTCTCCGACGCGCTCACCGACGCCGACCCCCGCCCGGCCAACGCCACCACCGAGCTGGCCGAGGCCGCCAGCCTCCAGGCGCGGGTGTTGGTCGCCCTCGGTGAGCCGCACGCCGCCCGGGGCTGGGCCGCCTTCGCGTACGCGGCCACGACCCGGCTGCACGGCCGCTCCGACCCGCGCACGGTGGCCGCCGCGGCGACCCTGGCGGCCGTGCTGCACCGGGTCGGCAGCCACTCCCGAGCTGCCCGGCTCTACCAGGAAGTCATCATCGAGCTGACCGCACAGGACGGCCCCGAATCCCTGCGGGTGCTCGCCGCGCACGCCGACCTGGCCACCGTGGAGTACGCGCGCGGCCAGTGCACGGTGGCCCGTGACCGGCTCCAGGACGCCTGGGAACTGCACCGCGAGGTGTACGGCGACGGGCATCCCAGCGGCATCAAGATGCTGGCGCGGCTCGGGGCGATGCAGCGTGACTGCGGGCAGTTCACCGAGGCACACGACAACCTGGCGCTGGCCCGCGAGCTGTGCCGGCAGCACCTCCCGGCCGATGACCCGCTGGCGGCGCAGGTGGCGGCCCTGGCCCGCGCTGCGGCCAATCCCGACCACGTGTGCACCGACAACCCACCGACCGCCCGGGACACTCCGATCGTGCCGGCCGCCCGCGTCCCACCCCACGACGACGGCCCGGCCGAGTCCGGTCATCCGCCAACGCCTCCGCCACACCACGCCGCGACGGTGGCGGCCGGCGGGGCCGTGCCGAACCCCCGAACACCAGCTGACGAACCCTTCGGGTCGGCGGAGTGGCCACCGGAGCCGGCGAACGAGCCCACGCCGTACCCCACGGACGCCCCGGTGCCCCCGTCGGTGGTCGGGCTGGCCGGCGGCACCGAGGAGCAGTCCGGGGTGTACCGGCTGCGCCGACCGCCCGCGCCAGCCGACCCGTACGCGCCACTGGAGCCGTACACGCCGTCCCGGCTGCTCCCGGTGCCGGTGCACCGCGCGCCGTCGACGCAGCGCAACCGGCTGGTGCCGGTGTTGGTGGCCGGCGTGGTCGTGGTGCTGCTCGGCGCGGCTGCGGTGATCGCCGGGGTGGCCCGGGTCGGTGGCGACGACGAGCCGAGCCCGCCGCCGGCCACCGGCTCCCCCACCGCCGCTCCACCGGCCAGCACCGCACCCGCCCCGACCGTCACCCCGCCCACGTCAGGCGCCGCCGCGGCACCGATCGGCAGTCCACCCGGCACTGTGACGTTGCGCGACAGCCGGGACAGCATCGTCCTGAACTGGACGTACCCCGCCGGCAGCGAAGGCCCGGTGGTCATCGCGGGTGGCCGCACCGGCCAGGACCGCAACGTCTTCGCGACCCTGCCCGCCGGCACCACCAACTACGTGATCTACGCGCTCAACCGCACCAACGACTACTGCTTCACCGTGGCGGTCGTTTGGTCCACCGATACCGTCGCGAGCTCCGAGCAGGTCTGCACCCGCCGCCGCTGACCCCGCCGCACTTACCGGCGGCCGCCGACCGCCCGCCGCCGCCCGCCCGCCGCCGACCCGGCCGCCTCCGACCCGGCCGCCGAGCCGCCACCAGCCGGCCCTGCCAGCGACGCCCTGCCAGCTGCGCCCTGCGACCACACCCTGCCGCCCTCACTCAGCGTGGCGCGCCTGCCGACGAACACGCGGTCACACCCAGTAGCATCCAGCGCACCCCATCGCACGCCTCAACCCGCCTTTGCTGTGCTTACCAATACGCACCACCAGGCCTGATCAGGTGAAACGTCGCGACGGGCATTGCGGCACACGCGCAGCGAGCATCACACTACGTAGCTGTCGCATCCGTGGGTGCACAGCAAAGGGTCGTCGGTGGGTGGATGGGGGGGCCGCCGCCGTCACGGACTGTCAATGTCGTCACGGCCCGTCCGAATGTGGCCCACGGCTGTTCTCGGTGGCTATCGCCGGCAGCAACAGGCGCACCCGCAGCCCACGCTGCTCGGGCCCGTCGGTCAGGGCGATGCTGCCGCCCGCACGTCGCACCAACTCCCGGACGATGGCCAGCCCCAGGCCAGCGCCCCCGTCGTCGCGGGCCCGTCCGTCGTCCAGGCGGGTGAACCGATCGAAGACCCGCTCCCGGTCCGCGACCGGGATCCCCGGCCCGTCGTCGGTCACCGTCACCAGGTGGTACGCCCCGACGCCCGGCCCGACCACCGGCCCCGCCGTCGAGGTCGCCTCGGTCGCGAGCACGACAGCGCTGTCCGCGTGCCGGACCGCGTTGTCGACCAGGTTGGCCAGCACACGACGCAGCTCGTCGGCGTTGCCGGTCGTCCACAGCGGGCCGGGCGGCGACTCCACCCGGACCGGTGGCGACGGATAGCGAGCGGCGACCTCGGCCAGCAGCACGCCCAGCTCCACCGGGCCGACCCCTCGGCTCGGAGGCGCTTCGTCCAGGCGGGCCAGCAGCAGGAGGTCGTCGACCAGCCGGCTCAACCGGTCGGTGTCGGCGAGCAGGTTGGCGGTCACCGCCGTCCAGTCCGTCCGGTCGGCGAGGCGCTCGGCCACCTCCAACTCGGTCCGGATGTTGGTCAACGGACTGCGCAGCTCGTGTGCGGCGTCGGAGACGAACGCCCGCTGACGGATCCGGGCGGATTCCAGCCGGTCCAGCATGCCGTTGAGGGTGACCGCCAACCGGTGGATCTCGTCGGCGGAGGCGGGCACCGGCAACCGGCCGGCGCCGGCCCGTCCGGTGATCTCCTCCGCGCCTCGGCGCAGCGCCTCGACCGGCCGCAGAGTCGCGCCGACCACCCGCCAGGCCACCGCGGCCAGCACCGCAACCAGCAGTGGGAACGCCACCAACAGGATGGTCCGGACCACGTGGGTGCTGTGCCGCACGTCGGCCATCGAGCGGGCGACCAGCACGGTGAGCGGGTCCGCCGCGGTGCCGACGGGTACGGCGACCACCCGGACCGGACCGGCCAGCCCGACCCGCTCCGCCGGCACCTCCAGTCGCTGCCGACGGTCGTGGTCCAGCCGTTCCGGGCGCACCATCGGCACCAGCCGGTCGGCGTCGATCGAGGCGGCCCTGATGCGCCCCTGCGCGTCGACGACCTGGACACGCACCTGACCGCCGGCCACCGGCAGCGGGTCGGGTAGCGCGTCCTCGGCGGCGAGCAGGGCAACCGCGTCGGCGGTCCGGAACGCCTCGGTGTCGACAGTTCGCTGGAGCACGAAGCCGAGCGCGCCGAGCAGCACCACCCCGCCCAGGGCGAGCCCGACCGTGAGGCCGAGCACTCCGAGCGCCATGAGACGGCCCCGCAGACCGAGCACCGGCATCCAGCGGTTCCCCGCCCGGCGGCCACCCGCCGGGCCGTCCGCGGTCACGTCGCCAGCCGGTAGCCGGCACCCCGGATCGTCTCCAGCCGATCGCGGCCGAGCTTGCGGCGCAGGTAGCCGATGTACACCTCGACGGCGTTCGGCGCGGTCTCCACGCTCGCGTCCCAGACGTGGTCCAGCAACTCGGTCTTGGACACGACCTGGCCGGGTCGGCGCATCAGGTAGTCCAGCAGCGCGAACTCCCGCCCGGTCAGGGCCACTTCGGCGTCGGCCCGGGTCACCTGTCGACGGGCCGGGTCCAGTCGCAGGTCACCGACGGCCAGCACCGTCGGACGTTCCGGCGCGCCCCGACGCAGCAGCGCCCGCAGCCGGGCCAGCAGCACCACGTACGAGAAGGGTTTGGTCAGGTAGTCGTCGGCGCCGCAGTCGAGGCCGTCGGCCTGGTCGTACTCACCGTCCTTGGCGGAGAGCATCAGCACCGGCAACCAGTGCTGCTCCGCCCGCAGCCGTCGGACCAGCTCGTAGCCGGAAAGGCCGGGCAACATCACGTCGAGGATCATCGCGTCGTAGCCGCCGTGCCGGGCCGCGTCCAGGCCGGCCGGGCCGGTCCCCGCCACGTCCACCGCGAACCCCTCGGCCTGCAGGCCACGTTGCAGGGCGGCCGCCAACCGGGCCTCGTCCTCCACCACCAGCAAGCGCACCACCCAAGAGTGCCACCCGGGTCAATCGTGACGGTCCGGCTTCCTCAGCACGCTCACAGGACCAAGAGGGCAGGATGTACGCAGGAGGTGTCACCATGTCCGTCCTGAGGAGCCGTCCCGTCCTTCGTTGGCTGGTCCCGGCCACCGCAGCCGTCGCCGTCATCGGCGGTGGCGCGGCGGTCGGTACGTTCGCCGCCGAAGCCGAGCCGAGCCTGCCACCACGCACCGCGGCCCAACTCCTGGTCGACCTGCAGACCTCCCGGCTGGAGGGATTGTCCGGGACCGTCGTGCAGCGCGCCGACCTCGGCCTGCCGCCCCTCGTCGGTCTGGTCCCCGGCAACGAGCTGACCACCATGCTGACCGGCACGCACACCCTGCGGGTCTGGTACTCCGGCCCGGATCAGCAGCGGGTCGCACTGCTGGACACCCTGGGCGAACAGGACGTGATCCGCAACGGCCGGGACCTGTGGACCTGGCAGAGCCGCACCAACACCGCCACCCACCGCACCCTGGGCGGGGACGTCGGGGCCGGGAAACCGGCTCCCGAGGCGGCAGCCAACCTCCCGGCAACCCCGCAGCAGGCCGCCGACCTGGCGTTGGGAGCGGTCGACCCGAGCACCGAGGTCAGCGTCGGCCGGTCGGCCACCGTCGCCGGCCAAAACGCGTACGAGTTGGTGCTCCAACCGCGGGACCGGGCATCACTGGTGCACCAGTTGCGGATCGCCATCGACGCCAAGCGGCACGTGCCGCTGCGCTTCGAGGTGCTCGCGAAGGGCAGTGACCGGCCGGCGTTCGAGGTGGCCTTCACCGAGGTCGACTACCGTCGCCCGGACGCCGACCAGTTCACCTTCAACCCGCCGCCCGGCGTGACGGTCACCGAGGAGAAGGCCGAGGCGCCGACCGCCGGCAAGCCGGGTCACGCCGTACCGCCGACGGCCGGCAAGCCCGGTCACGCCGACCCGGCGGGCGACCCGAAGGTCCGCGCGGTGGGCTCCGGCTGGACGACAGTGCTGGTCGCCCGCCTCGACGGGTCACTCGCGGATGGGAAGGCCCCGGCGAAGCCGGCGGCGCCGGCCGCTGGCTCGGTGCCGGACGTGGACGTCTCGAAGTTCCTCGGCGGGCTGACAGCCGTCAACGGGGACTGGGGCAGCGGCCGGCTCCTCACCAGCAAGCTGTTCAGCGTGCTGCTCACCGACGACGGCCGGGTGCTCGCCGGCGCTGTCACTCCGGAGCGGCTGTACGAGGCCGCCCGCAGCTGATCCTGCGGTGTCAACGCCGGGTCGACCTGACGGTCGGCCCGGCGTTCCGCTGCCCGGGTCAGGAGGCGGTGGTCGCGCCGAGGGCGTCGAGGTAGGCGTCGGCGAGGACCGCGTGGCCGGGCAGGTGAGGGTGTACGCGGTCGTCGGCCCAGCGCTTCGCCGGGCTCACCGCCAACACCCGGTCGAACGCCGCCTGGTTGGCCACGTGCACCGCGTCGAACTCGGCGGCCAGCCTGGCCACCACCGCCGCGTACCGGTCGGTGTCGGCGCGCTGCGGGTCGTTGCGGTCGGCCTCGATGAGGAACGGGTCGCCGAGGACCAACCGGCAGCCGGTGGCGGCAACCGCCCGACGCAGCAGGTCGCGCAGGGTGCCTTCGTACTCGTCGATGGCGACGGCCTGGTCCGGCCGGTCGGTGTAGCGCCGCCAGATGTCGTTGATGCCGATCAGCACCGCGAGCCAGTCGGGGCGTTCGGCGATGGCGTCGTCATCCCAGCGGGCGGCCAGGTCCCGTACGGTGTCGCCGTTCACACCCCGGTTGACCCATTCCAGCCGCAGCTCGGGGTGCCGTGCGTCGACCAGGGCACGCACGAGGCTGACATAGCCGCTTCCATAGGGCGCGGCGTTGTCGCGTCGACCACAATCGGTGATGCTGTCGCCGATGAAGACCACCCGTTGACCGGTCCGCAGGATCATCCGCCGCCACCTCGCGATCGCCGGCGCGCCAGCCCGACCGGCTTGGTGAGAACCGGCGGGACGCGCTATCTTCAACAGTTCGAGGGCACAAAAAAGAACGGCTAAAAGCCGTTCCTGCAAAGGATTCTAATCTTTAGGGAGACGGCTTGTCAAGGCACTCCGGCGGTTCCGGCGAATTGCCGCTCGACGACGAGATCGGTCGCGAGCAGGAGTACGTCTCGATGCTCTACGACCGGCTGGACGGGTTGCGTGAGCAGGCCGCCGACCGGCTCACCGCCGAGCTGCGCAACACCGGCGGGACCCTCCAGGACCGCTCGCAGCGCGACAGCTCGGTAGCGATGTACGCCGATCAGGTCGAACAGTTCTCCGCCGTGGAGAACGGGCTGTGCTTCGGCCGTCTCGACGGTGACGACGACTCCCGCCACTACATCGGCAGGATCGGCATTTTCGACACCAGTGGCGACTACGACCCGCTGCTGATGGACTGGCGGGCACCCGCCGCCCGCCCGTTCTACCTCGCCACCGCCGCCAACCCGCAGGGCGTACGCCGACGCCGGCACCTGCGCACCCGGCAGCGCAAGGTGACCGGGATCAACGACGAGGTGCTCGACATCGATACCGCCTCCCCCGGTGGCCACGAGGAGCTGACCGGTGAGGCTTCACTGCTCGCCGCGCTCAACGCGGGTCGCACCGGCCGGATGCGCGACATCGTCGAGACCATCCAGGCCGAACAGGACGAGATCATCCGCGCGGAACTGCCCGGCGTGATGGTCGTCCAGGGTGGGCCGGGCACCGGCAAGACCGCCGTCGCGCTGCACCGGGCGGCGTACCTGCTCTACACGCACCGCCGGGAACTCTCCAGCCGGGGTGTGCTGCTGGTCGGCCCGAACGCGACCTTCCTGCGCTACATCTCCCAGGTGCTGCCGACGCTGGCCGAGACGGGCGTGCTGCTGCGTACCCAGGGTGATCTCTTTCCGGGTGTGAGCGCCCAACGCGCCGAGCCCGCCGAGACGGCCGCGCTGAAGGGCCGGGCGGTGCTGGCCGAGGTGCTGGCGCTGGCCGTGCGGGACCGGCAGTGGGTGCCGGACGAGCCGCTGGAGATCGAGGTCGAGCGGGAGACGCTGACCCTGGACCCGGAGACGGTGCGTACCGCCCGGGACCGGGTACGCCGGACCGACCGGCCGCACAACCTGGCCCGTGCGCTGTTCGACGTGGAGATCGTGCACGCGCTCGCCGAGCAGGTGGCTGAACGGATCGGCGCCGACCCGTTGGGCGGGGACAACCTCCTCGACGAGGCGGACCGGGCCGAGATCCGGCGGGAGCTGCGGGAGGAGTCGGAGATCCAGGCCGCGCTCGACCGGCTGTGGCCGGTGCTGACCCCGCAGCGGCTGCTCGCCGATTTGTACGCCGACCCGGACCGGATCGCCGCCGCCGCGCCGATGCTGACCGACGACGAGCGCGCGCTGCTGCGGCGCGAGCCGGGTGGCTGGACGCCGGCCGACGTACCGCTGCTGGACGAGGCCGCCGAGCTGCTCGGCGAGGACGAACGGGCCGCCGCCGCCCGGCGGGACCGCATCCGCATGATGGAACGGGAGTACGCCGAGGGTGTGCTGGAGATCGCCCGGGGTTCCCGGTCGATCGACGTCGAGGACGAGGCCGAGGGCGGTGAGATCCTCGGCGTGACCGACCTGATCGACGCCGACCGGCTGCTGGAGCGGCAGGAGGAGGCCGACCGTCTGACCACCGCGCAGCGGGCCGCCGCCGACCGGACCTGGGCGTTCGGCCACGTGATCGTGGACGAGGCGCAGGAGCTGTCGCCGATGGCCTGGCGGTTGCTGATGCGACGCTGCCCCAGCCGGTCGATGACGATCGTCGGCGACGTCGCGCAGACCGGCGCGCTCAGCGGTACGCCCTCCTGGGCGGACGCCCTCGCCCCGTACGTCGCGCAGCGGTGGCGGTTGACCGAGTTGACCGTCAGCTACCGCACGCCCGCCGAGATCATGGCGGTCGCCGCCGACGTGTTGGCCGAGATCGACCCGGCGCTGCGTCCGCCGCGCTCGGTGCGCGAGAGCGGCGTACCCCCGTGGGACCGGACGGTGCCCGACGAGCAGTTGGCGGCCGAACTGGTCGCCGAAGCCACCCGCGAGGCCGCCGGGCTGACCGACGGTCGGCTCGGCGTGCTCGTGCCGGCCGGACGGGTGGGCGAGTTGGGCTCGGCCGTCACCGCCGCCCTGCCGGAGGCCGCCGTCGGCGAGCATCCGGAGTTGGAGAGCCGGGTGGTGGTGTTGACCGTCGCGCAGGCCAAGGGGCTGGAGTTCGACTCGGTGCTGGTCGTCGACCCGGACAGGATGGTGGCCGAGTCACCCCGGGGCCGCAGCGACCTGTACGTGGCCCTGACCCGCGCCACCCAACGCCTGGGCGTCCTTCGCCCCAACTGACCGGGTACGCGCTGCCCCCGTCGACGGGTCCGTCGACGGGGGCAGCCCGACCGGTCAGTCCGGGGACCGGTCCTGGATGGACTTCGCCGGGCCGGTCGCCGACGTGGACTGGTCGCTGGTGCCGCCGCCCCTCGGCGTGCTCAGGCCACCTGTGGTGGCATCGCCGGTGGTCGTCGGGGCCACCTTGCCCGGGTGCCGCTCGGGCTGGCGGGCCACCCGGCGTACGCTCGCCGGCCCGGCGGTGCCACCGGTGGTGGTCACCGCGCCCTGACCGCCGACCGGGCCGCCGTCGCGCAGCACCTGCGGGTCGATCCGTTCCTGCGCCGGGTCGAGTGGGTCGTCGCGCTGGATCTGGCTCTCCACATCGGTGCGGGGCACTGTCACCTCGTCGAGGGCGCCCTTGCCGTACACACCGCCGGCGATCCGGTCCTCGGCCTCGCGGGCGGCGTTCTGCCGCATGTCGTCCTCACGCACGTCCATCACCTCGCAGAAGCTGTGGAACTGACTGCGTGCCCGGCCACCGGCCGGCCAAACCCGGCGCGACCGGCAAGGGTCGTCCACGGCGGTTCACCGGTACGCCGTCCACTGGCCGCCTTCCCGCCGCGCGAGATGTCCATGCTGTCCGGCGACCGGTGGGAGATGCCCGCCGGCAGGAGGGGATGACAGCGTGCGCACAGTACGCCGTACCGCCGTCGCGGCCCTGGTGGCCGCGACGGTGACGACCGGGCTCGCGGTGCCCGCCCAGGCGAAGCCGCGACCGGACCGGACATTCGACGTGCAGGCCCACCGGGGCGGCCTCGGGCTGCGGGTGGAGAACACCCTCGCCTCCTTCGGCAACGCCCTCCAGCTCGGGGTGACCACCCTCGAACTGGACGTGCAGATCACCGAGGACGGTCAGGCCGTCGTCACCCACGACCGGAAGATCAGCGGCGCCAAGTGCGTCGACACCACAGCGGTGACGGCCGGCGACGCGGAGTTCCCGTACGTCGGGAAGTACATCAACACGCTCACCCTCGCCCAGGTGCGCACGTTGGACTGCGGGTCGAAGACCCTCGCGGACAAGCCGGGGCAGGTCGCCGCCCCGGGCGCCCGGATGCCGTTGCTGCGTGAGGTCTTCGCGCTGGTCAACCGCTACCGGGCGAAGGACGTGAAGCTCAACGTCGAGACCAAGGTCGAGGCCGGAGCGCCCACCGAGACCGCGCCCCGCGAGCAGTTCGTCCGGGTCACCGCGGCCGAGATCCGCGCCGCCGGGCTGCTCAAGCAGGTCACCATTCAGAGCTTCGACTGGGGCGCGCTGATGCGCATGCGTCAGGTCGAGCCGAAGCTGCCGCTGGTCGCCCTGACCAACTACGACTTCCTCCAGACCGGCAAGCCCGGTGCCTCGCCGTGGCTGGGCGGGCTGGACATCGACGACTTCGGCGGCGACCCGATCACGGCGATCCGTAGCTTCGGCGCCAGCGCCTTCTCGCCCGTGCACGGCATGCCGCAGAACGGCACGGTGACCGACCCCGGCTACCAGCCGTACGTCACCAAGGAGATGGTCGCCCAGGCGCACCGCTACGGGATCAAGGTGATCCCGTGGACCGTCGACGACGTGCCGACCATGGCCAAGCTCATCGACGACGGCGTGGACGGCATCATCACCGACTACCCGGACCGGCTGCGCGGCCTGCTGGCGCAGCGCGGCTACCGGCTGCCGAAGGCGTACGCGTCGCCGTTCGACATCCAGGCGCACCGGGGCGGTCGGGCCACCCGGCCGGAGAACACCCTGCCGGCGTTCGCGAACGCGCTGTCCAACCGGGCCATCTCGACGCTGGAACTGGACACCGGTGTGACCGCCGACGGCAAGCTCGTGGTGCTGCACGACCGCACTGTCAACGGGTCGCACTGCGTCGACACCAAGCCGGTGCGCCGCGGTGACCGCATGTTCCCGTACGTGGGCAAGCCGGTGCACGAACTGACCCTCGCCCAGCTCAAGACCGTCGACTGCGGCACGAAGACGCTGCCGGAACTGCCCGCGCAGGTGCCCGCACCGGGTGCCCGGATCCCGACCTTGGACGAGGTTTTCGCCCTGGTGAAGGCCAGTGGCCGCAGTGACATCGGGATGAACATCGAGACGAAGATCAGCCCGGTGGTGGACGACACCGAGCCGTACCGCAGCTTCACCCGCAAGCTGGTCGACGCGATCCAGCGCGCCGGCTTCACCAACCGGGCCACCATCCAGTCGTTCGACTGGCGCACCATCACCTACGCCCGCCAGCTCGACCGGCGGATCGGCACTGTCGCGCTGGTCTGGCAGTACGGGCCGGCCGAGTGCGCGACAGTCGCCGACGAGTGCTCGTTGCAGGCCGCGTACGGCGACCCGTCGGTGAAGAGCCCGTGGACCGGTGGGCTGGACTGGTGGAAGTACCAGGACCTGGGCAAGCTGACCCGGGCCGCCGGCGCCGGCACGGTGTCGGCCAACTGGCAGGTGCACGACCCGAAGCAGGGCACCGTCGCCTCGGCGGACTGGTACCTGCGGGAGAACCCGGCATACTTCCACGGACCGGACGTCCGGACCCTTCAGACGCGGGACGACCTGAAGGTGATCCCGTACACCGTGGATGACGCCACGGTGATGCAGCGGGTCATCGACCTCGGCGTCGACGGCATCATCACCGACGACCCGGACCTGTTGGTGAGCGTGGCCATCCGCAACGGCCTGCGCTGACCCGCTCGACACCCGATCGCCGGCCGGATTTTTCCGGCCGGCGATCGGTGTTACCTGCTCCCGGGCCTCGGGTAGTCGGGGGTTGTCCCCGCCACGAAAGCGAACCGTGCCGTGGCCGAAACGCGGTAGCGGGGCGAGGGAATGCAGGTACGACTCATCGCATCCTGAGGAGGACCAGATGAGCACGCAGGCTGCTTCCACCCGGCCGATGAACCGGCCCATGAACGACCCGCAGAATCCCGCTCAGATGCGGGACATGCAGACCCAGCAGATGCCGGTGATGCATGACGGGCGCCGCAACGACATGCAGGCACCCGGTACGGAGACCAAGCAGGCGTTCAAGACCACCGAGTTCTGGATCTACCTGATCGCGGTGGCCGCCGTACTGGGCGCGTCGCAGGTCGTCGGGCAGAACTCGGCTGGCGTGGACATCTTCCGGGCTGACAACGCCTGGTTCCTGATCACCCTGCTGACGCTGGGCTACCTCGGTAGCCGAGGCCTGGCCAAGGCCGGCAGCAATCACCGCAGCAGCGAGGAGCGTAAGGCCCGGCACTAACCGGTCCGCAGCTCACAGTGGCCTCCGGGAGACTCTCCCGGAGGCCACTGTCGTCGTATGTGGACCGACTACTCGTCGCCGCCGAAGTCGCCGAAGTCGCCCTCGAACGCGTCCTCGATCATCTCGCCGGCGATCATGCCGCCCGCGACGCCGAGGGCCGCGCCGGCCACCATGCCGCCCATGCCCATGCCGCCCCGGCCGTGGCCGTGACCGTGACTCGGGCCGTACTGCGAGCGGAGGCTGCCGTAGCGGGACGTGGTCTCGCGCAGCCAACCGTCGACGACCTGCGCCCAGTCGACCCGGTCGACGTCGGCGTGCGACACCTGGTAACGGCCGAACGCGTCGTGTCCGGCGCTGAGGAAGCCGCCACGCTTGTCGCACTCCAGGATGACCTCGACGCCGTACTGGCTGGTCACGAAGGTCAGCTCGACCTCACGGATCGTGTTCGCGTACTGGGGGGAGGCGAAGAACTCGATCTCCTGGTAGAACGGCAGCGTCTGCTGCACGCCCCGAATGTGACCGCGCTCCAGGTCGGCGCTCTTGAACCGGAAACCGAGGCGCTGAAACGCCTCCAGGATCCGCTCGTGCACCGGCAGCGGGTGCACCGCCACGTGGTCCAGGTCGCCCTTGTCGACAGCGCGGGCGATGGCCAGCTCGGTCCGCAGACCCATCGTCATGCCGTGCAGGCGCTGCCCGTACACGTCGGTGATCGGGGTCTCCCACGGAATCGGCAGCTGGAACGGGATCGACAGCTGCTGCTTCGGGGCGAGCTGGAGCGGGCCGCTGACCACCATCCGGTGGAACTCCATGGTGCCCGCGTACTCGGCGTCGTGTCCTTCGACCTCGACCCGGGTGACCAGGCCGATCACCACCTGCTCGATGGCTGCCTCGGCATCGCCACCGACGAGGTTGACCTGCCCGTCGAGGGTCAGGCCGGGCCGGGTGTTGGGGTTGGTCAGCACGGTGTCCACGCTGGGACCGCCCACGCCGAACGCGCTCAACATCTTCTTGAAGACCATCGGAACTCCTGTGCGACAGCCGACCGATCCAGGATGGAGTCGGACGTTCACTCACCGCGCACCCTATCCAGAACCCCTGTGAGATGGCTGTGAAGTGCGCGGGGCGGGCCTCGCGCGCCAGCGCTGAGCCCCGCGCCAGCGCTGAGCCCCGCGCCGCGCGGGGCCTTCCGCCGCGCGGGGCCTCGCGCGCCGGATCGCCGATGTGGCGGTATCCGTCGCACGGGACACCGCCACATCGGCGAAATGGAGTGGATCATCGTCGGGCACGGCTCACGCCGGGGTGACGTCCGCGATCACCAGGTCGGCCGCACGCTCGGGGTCGTTCCCGGCTCGCCTGAGCAACCCGTCGACCCACCAGTGGCCGGACAGGTCCGCTCCGTCGGTGACGTCGAGGTAGAGGCCGAGGTCGCACCGCTCACCGAAGACCGCGACCTCCAGGTCGGGTCGACGCCTGTGCACGGCCTCCAGAAGCAACCACGCCGACTCGTCACGCTGGGCGCGCAGCAGTGGGTCGCACTCGCGCAGCGCCTCGGCGACAGCGTCCACGCCGGGATCGAAGCCGTCCAGCAGTGGCAACAGCGACGGGTCGCCCAGGTACGCGGCGGCCCGGAAGGTGAGCGTGTGGACCTCGTCCTGGACGAGCAGGTCGCGTACCAGGGGAAGAGCCCGGGGGTCCCGCCGCCGCGCCAAACCCCGCGCGCCCTCCGCGCGTACCGCCGGGCGGGTGTCCTGGGTACGGTCCCACAGCGCCTGCCGGACGGCTCCCCCATCGGCGGTGCTCACGAAACCCAGGCCGAACGTGGCCCACTCCCGGACCTGCGGATCGGAGTCGGTGCACAGGTCGATCAACACCGCCTCGCCGGCCGCCACCGGCGGATCGTCGAGCACCGCCGGCACCGCCACCGCGACCTGGAAACGCACGTCAGAGTCCGGGCTGCCCGCGAGGGCCACCAGGGTCGGCAGGGCTCGGGCGTCGAAGGTGTCGCCGAGTGCGCGCGCGATCGACCAGTGCACCTCGGGGTCGGACTCATGCGCCGCCAACCGGATCAGGGCGGTCGCGACCTCTTCGCGTACGTCCATGTGCAGGCTGCTCGTCGCGCCAAGCAGGTCGCAGGCCGCCGCGCGAACCACACGGTCGGGATCCGAGAGTTTGCCGACAGCCAGCCCGACGGCCTCCGCGCCCGAGTCGGCGGCGCGGCGAATCAGGTCGGACCCGTCGTCGGAGTCGCCCGACGGCGGCGCGGCGCAGGCCGGGGTGGCGCCGTCGTCGGAGTCGCCCGACTCGACGACGCCACGCAGCCGCTGCACCGCCTGGTCGAACAACTCCGCCACCTCGTGCGACTTCACCGCCGGATGGTGCCACACCAGGTGATCGACGGCTGGGCCGTTTTCGCCGTGATCAACTCGGGTTCCTGGAAACCGCGGTGTCCGAGCGACCAGGACACCCCGGTTTCCAGGAAGCCGAGTCGATCAGGGGTGGGTGCGGGCGAATGCGCCGTCCTTCACCCCGACGACGAACGCGGTCCATCGATCGGCGCTGTAGACGAGTGTGGCCGCCGCGCGATCCTTGCTGTCGCGTACCGCCACCCGACCAGACCCATCCAGCACTGGCCCCGCCTCGACGCAGCTACCGCCGTTGCTGTTGCTTCGCGTGCTGATGTGCCAGGCCACCGCCGGCAAAGCCTCGCTCATGGCAGTTCCTCCGTGATCTTGGAGATCAGCACGGCCGTTTCGCGCTGGTCGAGCGCAACATCTCGGAGCCGATGGTACGCAAGGGCGTAGCGTTTCGACTTCGGAGATTCCATGAAGCGGCGCCCGCCCAGAGTCTCGGCATAGGCGACCTCCGGATAAGGCTTGGGCATCCGGAAGAGGACGAAGGAGCCATCCAGGCCGGCGTGCAGGCCAACCTTCGACCGCAACACGCGAAGGTCGATGTTGGGTCTTTGGATCAGGCCACCCAGGTGTTGGAGTTGCGCGCGCATCACGGCAGGACGGCCCACCGGTCGGCGAAGAACGCTTTCGTCGATGATCGCGGCAACACGGACGGCAGGCTCTCGGCTCAGCACACGTTGGCGATCAAGCCTCAGTTGCAGCCACTTGGCGACTGAGAAATCTGTCGCCTGCTCCCCCTCGGCGTTGCGGATCACTGCCTCTGCATAGCCAGGCGTCTGCAACAGGCCCGGCATGAGAAAGGCATCCCAGGAAGAAATCTGCTCAGCTCGCGTCTCCAGCCAGGGAAAGTCGATGAAAGAGGCATCCACCAACTCGTCATAGTCGTCGTCCCACCGGTCGGTCCGCCAGGCGTCCTCGGCGAGCTGGATGAAGCGGTTCCGCTCACGCCCGTCGTGCTCGCCGTACAGATCGAGGAGGGACACCACGACTCCACGCCGAAACGGCCATTCGGCGCGCTCCCACCGAGCGATGGACGAGAAGTCGCGCTCCAAGAACTCCGCTGCCTGCTTGAGGGTGATGCCGCGTCGCTCTCGCAGCTGTCGCATCTGCTGACCGAGCCACTGTGCGCGCAGTGTCTGAACGATCGCCTCACGTCTGGCGGGCATAGTTTCCCTCTCCTCGCGAACCCTCATGACGAACTTTGTTGGTGTCGTTGCACCAATGCCGAAGCCACTGGAAACGTGGCCTGCGGGTGAGGGTGATCGCCGGCCCCCGGGGAAACCGGTGCTAACACGGCAACCGCGGCTGTGCCAACAGCCGAGAAGGTGACGAGAGACGGCTTCGCGAGTGGCAGTCGCATACCGGCTCTCGTCGGGTCTCAACTGGAGCGTCGGGATCCATCCCGGCTCCGAACCGACTTGACGAATAACTACCACGGGAAAGGGCGCTCCCGCGACCCTGACCCGCCCGCCGATTCACGACGCGCGAGGTGACGAATGACCCGAGGCACGCTCTACGACGGCACGCGGCTGGCGCGACTGCACCCGAGTCAGGTGCGCGACCGGCAGTTCTCCACCGTCGGCTTCGGCCGCCGGGGTCTCGACCCCCGGGAGGTACGGCGGTTCCTGCACCGCGTCGCGTTGGAACTGGCGACGCTGCACCACGATGTCGCCCGGCTCAGCGAGGAGAACGCGCGGATCAAGCGGGCGCTGCGCGACTGGCAGAGCGCCTGGTCCGAGCGGCGTCAGGCATGAGCCCGGGTTGGGAGCACCAGTACAGCGGGCTCTTCACGCCGCTGCCACGTTTTGCCGTCGAGGCGTACACCGAAACGGCGGAGCCGACGCCCCGGTACGTGATTCATCTGCCGGTGGTGGTCGCCGACCTGGCCGGGGCCTTGAGCCTGGCCCGGACGCTTGCTCGCGCGCTGGCCTCGATGCCGCAGGTCGACGTCGGCGGCAGCACCGTCTCGGCCGAGGACGCGCAGCACGTACGACATTGGGTGTTCTGCGACCGGGTCATGCCCGACCGCCGCCGGTGCGCGCGGCGGGCCGACCACGACGACGCCTGCTCGCCTGTCGACGATCCCTAGATCAACATCTACCCTCGTGGACGATGAAGACGGGGAGACGGCGACGCGCGGCCGTGCTCGGTGCGGTGGTCGTGCTGCTGGCGGTGGTCGGCTGCGTCACGGCAGTGGTGGTCGAGACGCGCGGATGCCAGGAGCAACGACAGGCCGACGAGGCGAAGGTCCGCGTCAGCCGCTGGGGGTCGCCGGAGGACCTCCCGCATATCGGTGAGTATTCGGAGATCCACTGGCAGGCGCGCGCCCTGGGCAACCCGTGTTCCCTGGTTCCGGGCCCGACCGACTGGGAGTACCAGGGCGTTGCCGTCCTGCGCCCGCAGGACGCACGCACGTTGGCCGAGCAGTTCGAGTTCGTGCCGTTCTCCGCCGACAAGCCGGCTGAGTTGCTGCACTCGCGCACGCCTGCGGACGCCTGGCCGGGCCTCGTACCGTTCCTCCCGGCCGAGTCCCGGTGGCTGCACAGCCAGGCCTACGACGAGACGCTCCCGTCGTCTGGCGGACGGGTGGTGTTCCTGGACGTGGAACACCAGACACTGCTGTTCATGCTCTGAGCCACGCCTTCAGCGAGGTCGCCGCCGGTCGCGCGCCAGATCGCCGATGTGGCGGTATCCGTCGCGCGGGATACCGCCACATCGGCGACATGGAGTCGATCAACCGTGCGTGGCTCAGGCCGGACCGAGTCGATCAAGGCCCCAACGTCGGGCGGCTAATCGACCTCCACGACGACCAGTTCGCCGACCTGTTCGCCGATCGTGGTGCGGGCCTCGGCCGGCAGCCCGGCGTCGGCGATCAGGACATCGGCGGCTTCGAGTGGGGCGATGGTGGCGATCCCGATGGTCTCCCACTTGGTGTGGTCGGCGAGCACCACGAGCCTGCGGGCGGCACCGATCAGGCATCGGTTGACCCCGGCCTCCAGCAGGTTCGGGGTGGTGAACCCGGTGCGCGGGCTGAGGCCGTGCACGCCGAGGAAGAGCAGGTCGACGTTGAGCGCGCTGATCGCCGCCTCGGCGACCGGCCCGGTCAACGCGTCCGACGGGGTGCGGATGCCGCCGGTCAACACGACTGTCTGATCGGCGCGCGGGTTCTGGTAGAGCGCGTCGGCCACCGGGATCGAGTTGGTCACCACGGTCAGTCCGCGTACGTCGGAGAGCAGCGTCGCCAGCGCGGCGGTGGTGGTGCCGGCGGAGAGCGCGATGGCCATCCCCGGCTCCACCATCCGCGCGGCCCGCTCGGCGATGGCACGCTTCTCCGCCTGCTGCCGGATCGACTTGGCCGCGAAGCCGGGCTCCTCGGCGGAACCCGGCCCGGCGAGCGTCGCGCCGCCGTGCACCTTGTCCACCAGGCCGCGCTCGGCCAGCACCTCGAGGTCGCGTCGGATGGTCATGTCGGAAACGCCGAACCGGCTGACGAGCTGACTCACCCGCACACCACCGCGTTGGCGGATCAGATCGAGGATGGCGGTCTGCCGCTGCTGGGCGAGCAACTCAGGGAACCTCCTTCACAGCGGAGGTATCGGCCCGGTCCTCTCGGACGACTGCCACCTCACCGGCCGGCACCGTCAGCTCACCGGCACACGGTGTGCCGGTCAACAACTCGACGCCGGTCGCCGGGAGCCGTACCTCCGCGTCGGTGTGGTTGAGAACGAACAGCCAGGTGCGCTCGCCGTCGCGTCGGCGTACCACTTCCACACCCGTCGGCGCCGGCGCGGCCGGTCGGACGCCGGCCTCGTCGACGAGCCGGGCGACCAGCCGGTCGGTGGCCGGCTCGTCCAGGCGGGTGCCGACGTACCAGGCGGCACCGTCGCCCACCGGGTGCCGGGTCAGCGCCGGCACACCCGGCAAGGGCCCATCGGTGTACGACGCCAGCACCTCCGCGCCCTCGGTGTGCAGCCATTCGGTCCACACGTCGGCGGTGCTCCCGTCGTCCAGTCGGACCTGCTCGCCCTCGCGCAGCGGGAAGAACTCCTCGGTCCGTACGCCGAGCAGTTCCCGGAACGCGCCGGGGTAGCCGCCCAGCCGGATGTGGTCGTTGGCGTCCACGATGCCGCTGAAGTAGGTGACGGCCGCGATCCCGCCGCCCTCGACGTAGCGGCGCAGGGCCTCGACGTCGGCGTCCCGGACCAGGTAGAGGGTCGGTGCCAGGACCAGCCGGTAGCCGCTGAGGTCGGTCGACGGGTGCACGATGTCGGCGGTCACGCCGGCCCGCCACAGTGCGCCGTACAGGGCGTTGAGTCGGTCGGCGTAGGTCACGTCGACGCTGGGGTGCGAATCCAACTCGACCCCCCACCATGCCTCCCAGTCGAACAGGATCGCCACGTCGGCGTCCACCCGACTGCCGCGTACCTCGGCGAGGGCCTTGAGGTCCGCGCCGAGCCGACAGACCTCGCGGAACACCTTGGTGTCCGGCCCGGCGTGCGGCACCAGCGCGGAGTGGAACTTCTCGGCGCCGGCCCGGGAGGCGCGCCACTGGAAGAACAGCACCCCGTCCGCGCCACGGGCGACGTGGGCCAGGCTGTTGCGGCGCAGTTGGCCGGGCAGCTTGGCCACGTTGCGCGGCTGCCAGTTGACGGCGCTGGTGGAGTGCTCCATGAGCAACCACGGCTCGCCGTCGGCGACGCCCCGCGTGTGGTCGGCGGCGAGCGCCAGCCCGAGGTGCCCCTGCGGGTCGGCCGCGTTCAGGTAGTGGTCGTTGGACACCAGGTCCACGTCGTGCGCCCAGGAGTGGTAGTCCATGTGCTTCACGCCCAGGCCGATCATGAAGTTGGTCGTGACCGGCTGGCGGACCAGTGTCCTCAGCACCTCGCGTTCGGCGCGCAGTTGGGCGCGCTGTTCGTCGGAGGAGAAGCGCAGGAAATCCAACTGCTGCGTGGGGTTGGCGAAGGTCGGGGCGGTGCGCGGAGGGTTGATCTCGGCCCAGTCGCCGTAGCGCTGGCTCCAGAACGCGGTGCCCCAGGCGTCGTTGAGCCGGCCCAGGTCGCCGTAGCGCTCCCGCAGCCAACCGCGGAACGCCTCGGCGCTGACGTCGCAGTAGCAGTGCACGTTGTGGCAGCCCAGCTCGTTGGAGACGTGCCACATCACCACGGCGGGGTGCTCGGCGTACCGGCCGGCGACCGCCCGTACCAACTCCAGCGACCGCTCCCGGAAGACCGGGGA
Organism: Micromonospora taraxaci; assembly: GCF_007830095.1. Lineage (NCBI taxonomy): Bacteria > Bacillati > Actinomycetota > Actinomycetes > Micromonosporales > Micromonosporaceae > Micromonospora > Micromonospora taraxaci. Next base: position 5,643,608 of record NZ_VIWZ01000001.1, read on the forward strand.
GCTGGGGCAGTACGCCTGTCGGCCACCCGGCCAGAGGATCGCGCCGTCGGCGCGGCGGGGCAGCGTCTCCGGGTGTGCGCGGGCCAGCCAGGGCGGCGGGCTGGCGGTGGCGGTGGCCAGGTCGACCTGGATGCCGCCGTCGTGCAGCAGGTCCAGCACCCGGTCCAGCCAACCGAACTCGAACCGGCCCGGCGTGGGTTCCAACAGCGCCCAGGAGAAGATGCCGACGGAGACCAGGTTGACGCCGGCCCGGCGCATCAACTCGACGTCTTCCGACCAGGTCTGCTCGGGCCACTGCTCGGGGTTGTAGTCGCCGCCGAAATAGATGCCGTCACCCTGCCATCGCCGCATGACAGCTGAGGGTGCACCGGGTGGAGCACGCAAGTCAACAGGTTCCAACATCGACTTTCTTTCCAACGTTTACCTCGTAACGGCCATGTCACGACTGGGTTATCAGAGGCGAACACCCCTCTTGACAGTGGCCTGCGGGCGGGTAGCTTGATGCCCCAATGGCCGTTCGTGTTCGCCAATGTGGATTCTCGGTGGATCCCGATGTGTGATCGCGACGACGCATTCGCCTTCACCACCCCCTGATGGCCCTTGGACTAGCACCTCTTCATCCGCAGGAGGCACAGATGTCCCGTCCCCAATCCCAGGCCGAGTACCTGGCTCGGCTCGTACCGCCCTCCGTCGCCGGCATCAACCGACGCTCGCTGCTGGCCGGCGCGGCCGGCACGGGAGCGCTGCTCGGCACCGGTCTGCTCGCCGGCTGCGGCGACGACTCCGGCTCCGGCGGGTCCTCGAAGGACGTGTCGCTGGGCTCGAACCAGTCCGACCCGAAGCCCAAGGACGTCCTGGTCAAGGTCACCGACGGGTTCAAGACCTCGTCCGGGGTCCAGGTTGGAATCAACACGGTCGACCACAACACGTTCCAGGAGAACATCAACAACTACCTCCAGGGCAAGCCGGACGACGTGTTCACCTGGTTCGCCGGCTACCGGATGCGCTTCTTCGCCCAGAAGGGCCTGGCCAGCGACATCAGCGACGTGTGGAGCAAGCTCTCCGGCTACTCCGACGCGTTCAAGAAGGCGTCCACCGGCGACGACGGCAAGCAGTACTTCGTCCCGGCGACGTACTACCCGTGGGCGGTCTTCTACCGCAAGTCGGTCTGGCAGCAGTACGGCTACCAGGTGCCGAAGACCATCACCGACTTCACCAACCTCGGTGCGCAGATGAAGAAGGACGGGCTGATCCCGATCGCCTTCGCCGACAAGGACGGCTGGCCGGCGATGGGCACCTTCGACATCCTCAACCTGCGGATCAACGGCTACCAGTTCCACATCGACCTGATGGCTGGCAAGGAGGCCTGGACCTCCGACAAGGTCAAGAAGGTCTTCGACACCTGGGCCGGCCTGCTCCCGCTGCACCAGCCGGACAGCCTCGGGCGCACCTGGCAGGAAGCCGCCCAGTCGTTGCAGCAGAAGAAGAGCGGCATGTACCTGCTCGGCCTCTTCGTCGGCCAGCAGTTCAGCAACGAGGAGCAGGACGACCTCGACTTCTTCACCTTCCCGGAGATCGACCCGTCGATCGGCGCCAAGGCGCTGGACGCCCCGATCGACGGCTACATGATGGCCCGCAAGCCGAAGAACGAGGACAACGCGCGCAAGCTGCTGGAGTACTTCGGCGGCAAGGAGTCCGCGGACATCACGTTGAAGAACGACCCGGCCATCCTCGTCGCCAACAGCGGCGCGAACGTCGGCGGCTACACCGCGCTGCAGAAGAAGGCAGCCGAGCTGGTCGGGTCGGCCACCGAGATCGCCCAGTTCCTCGACCGGGACACCCGGCCGGACTTCGCCTCCACGGTGATCATTCCGGCGATCCAGCAGTTCATCAAGAACCCGAAGGACATCAACGGGCTCACCTCGTCCATCGAGAACCAGAAGAAGTCGATCTTCACTGACTGACGGCGGAAAGGGGAGGACATCGTGTCCGACCAGCCCCTGATCCAAGCGGATCGCGCCGTGCCGCCGCCGGCGACGACCACCCCCACGGGTGGTCGCCGCCGGCGGCTACGGCTCCTGTCCCGCACCGACCGCGTGGTCATCACGCTGATGGTGCTCGTGCCGCTGCTACTCGTCACCGGCTTCGTCTGGCTACCGGCGGCAGCCACCGTGCTGCTGTCCGGCACCAACTGGGACGGCATCGGCCCACTCAACGAGATCGAGTTCGTCGGCGCGCGCAACTACGACGACGTGGTGAACATCTACCCGCCGTTCGTGCCGGCGGTCCAGAACAACCTGCTCTGGTTGGCGGCGCTGTTCGTGGTCGCCACGCCCTTCGGCATGTTCCTGGCCGTCCTGCTCGACAAGGAACTGCGCGGCAGTCGCTTCTACCAGACCGCGCTCTACCTGCCGGTGGTGCTCTCGCTGGCGCTGATCGGCTTCGTCTGGCAGCTGCTGTACTCCCGCGACCAGGGCCTGATCAACGCTGCGTTCAACAGCAACGTCGACTGGTACGGCGACTCGAACGTCAACATCTGGGCGGTCCTGGTCGCCTCCGGCTGGCGGCACGTCGGGTACATCATGCTGCTCTACCTGGCCGGGCTGAAGGGCGTCGACCCTTCGCTGCGGGAAGCCGCGGCGGTCGACGGCGCCTCCGAGACCCGCACCTTCTTCCGGGTGGTCTTCCCGGTGCTGCGGCCGATCAACATCATCGTGCTGGTGGTGACCGTGATCGAGTCGCTGCGCGCGTTCGACCTGGTCTGGGTGGTCAACAAGGGCCGCAACGGGTTGGAGCTGCTCTCCGCGCTGGTCACCCAGAACGTGGTGGGTGAGGCGAGCCGGATCGGGTTCGGCTCGGCACTGGCGACGATCATGCTGGTCGTATCGCTGGTCTTCATCACCGTCTACCTCGCTACCGTGATGAGGGAGAACCGGGAATGAGCGTCGACACTCCTGTACGTCGGCGCAAGCTGACCCCGCAGCGGCTGCTGCTGCACGGTTTCCTCATCGCCGTCTCGCTGGCCTGGCTCTTCCCGATCGCCTGGGCGGTGCTGACCTCACTGCGCTCGTACGACTACACCGCCGCCAACGGTTACGTGTCGTTCGGCGGCTGGACCTTCGACAACTACGTCACCGCCTGGCGGACGGCGGAGTTCGGCCAGCACTTCCTCAACTCGCTGTACATCACAGTGCCTGCGGTGCTGCTGACCCTCTTCCTCGCGTCCTGCGTGGCGTTCGTGATCGCCCGCTTCAGTTGGAAGCTCAACATCGTCCTGCTCGGGGTGTTCACCGCGGCGAACCTGCTGCCCCAACAGGCGTTGCTCATCCCGCTGTTCCGGTTGTTCACCGAGGTGCCGCTGCCGGAGTTCATGAGCGACTCCGAGTTGCTCTACGACAGCTACTGGGGCCTGATCCTGATCAACGTCGCCTTCCAGTGCGGGTTCTGCGTCTTCGTGCTCAGCAACTACATGAAGGCGCTCCCCCGCGACCTGTACGAGGCGGCGATGGTCGACGGGGCGAGCATCTGGCGGCAGTACTGGCAGGTCACCATGCCGCTGTGCCGACCCGCCCTGGCCGCGCTGGCAACGCTGGAGGTGACCTGGATCTACAACGAGTTCTTCTGGGCCACCGTCCTGATGCGCACCGGCGACAAGTTCCCGGTGACCAGCTCGCTGAACAACCTGCGCGGCGAGTTCTTCACCGACAACAACCTGGTCTCGGCGGGCAGCGTCCTCGTCGCGATCCCCACGCTCGTGATCTTCTTCATGCTCCAGCGACACTTCGTTCGGGGCCTGACCTTGGGAGCCTCAAAGGGATGACGATCCTGCACCTGCGCCGCGCGCGGACCAGCCTGGTGCTCGACGCGCGCGGCCCGGGGCTGCCCCGGGTCGTGCACTGGGGTGGCGACGTCGGCGACCTCGACGACGACGGCCTGCACCAGCTCACCGACGCGACAGTGCCGCCGGTGGTGCCGAGCAGCTTCGACGAGCCGCCCGTGCTGTCCCTGCTGCCGGAGGCGAGCGCCGGCTGGGGCGGTCGCCCGGGTCTGGCCGGGCACCGCGACGGACGGGACTGGTCCACCGCGTTCCGCCTCGACGACCTGGACGTCGACCAGCCCGCCGACGGTGCGGCCCGGGTGACGGTGCGGGCGGCGGACCCCGCCGCCGGGCTGACCCTGACCATCGAGATCACGCTCGACCCGTACGGCCTGCTGACCGTTCGGCACCGGCTGCACAACGACGGCGACAGCGCGTACGAGCTGCGGGAGCTGACCCCCGTGCTGCCGGTGCCCCCGGTCGCCACCGAACTGCTCGACCTCACCGGCCGCTGGTGCCGGGAACGGTCCCCGCAACGGCACCCGTGGCAGCAGGGCGCCTGGGTCCGTGAGGGTCGACACGGGCGGACCGGGCACGACGCCACGCTGCTGCTGGTGGCCGGCACCGCCGGGTTCGGCTTCGGCCACGGCGAGGTGTGGGCGGTGCACACCGCGTGGAGCGGCGACCACGTCACAGTCGCCGAGCGCCGGCCCACCGGCGAGTCGACCCTCGGAGGCGGCGAGCTGCTGGCCCCCGGTGAGATCCGGCTCGGCCCCGGCGAGTCGTACGAGACTCCCCTGCTCTACGCCGTCTGGTCCGACGTCGGGCTGGACGGGCTCAGCGACGTACTCCACTCGCACCTGCGGGCCCGACCCGGACACCCGCGCTCCCCCCGCCCGGTGACCCTCAACGTCTGGGAGGCGGTCTACTTCGACCACGACCTGGACCGGCTGCGGACCCTCGCCGACCGGGCCGCGCAGATCGGCGTGGAGCGGTTCGTGCTCGACGACGGCTGGTTCCGCGGTCGGCGCGACGACACCGCCGGCCTCGGCGACTGGTACGTCGACGAGGGTGTCTGGCCCGATGGTCTGCAACCGCTCATCGACCACGTGACCGGCCAGGGCCTTCAGTTCGGTCTCTGGGTGGAGCCGGAGATGGTCAACCCCGACTCCGACCTGTTCCGCGCGCACCCGGACTGGCTGTTGGCCGTACCGGAGCGGCTGCCTCCGGCGTGGCGCAACCAGCAGGTGCTCGACCTGGGCCGCCCCGAGGCGTACGCCTATGTGCTGGAACGTCTCGACGCCCTGCTCACCGAACACCCCGGCATCAGCTACCTCAAGTGGGACCAGAACCGGGACCTCACCGAGGCCGGGCACCACGGCCGGCCCGGTGTGCACGGGCAGACCCTGGCGGTGTACCGGCTCTTCGACCAGCTGCGCAGCCGTCATCCCAGCGTGGAGATCGAGAGCTGCTCGTCCGGCGGGGCCCGGGTGGACCTGGCCATCCTGGCCCGCACCGACCGGGTCTGGGCCAGCGACTGCAACGACGCCCTGGAGCGGCTCAGCATCCAACGCTGGACCGGGCTGCTACTGCCGCCGGAACTCGTCGGCACACACATCGGCCCGCAGCGCTCGCACACCACCAACCGGGTGCACGACCTCGGCTTCCGGGCCGCCACCGCGCTCTTCGGCCACCACGGCATCGAGTGGGACATCGCCTCGATCAGCGCCGCCGAGCAGACCGAACTGGCCGCCTGGGTCGCACTGCACAAACGGCTGCGCCCGCTGCTGCACGCCGGCCGGGTGGTCCGGGTCGACCACCCGGACCCGGCCGTCTGGGCACACGGCGTGGTCGGCGGTGACAAGACCCAGGGGGTGTACGCGGTGGCGCGGCTGGCCACCTCCGCCACGCCGTCCCCCGGCGCGGTCCGGCTGCCCGGCCTGGACCCGGAGCGCCGTTACCGGGTGCGGCCGGTGACGGACGTGCCGTTGCCCGCGACCATCGACCGGTCCACGCTGGCCTGGTTGGCGGACGGTGTCGTCCTGACCGGAGCGGCGTTGGCCCGGGTGGGGTTGCAGATGCCCGCGCTGCACCCGGAGCAGAGCCTGGTGCTGGAGGTCGTCGAGGCCGGTTAGAAAGATCTTTGGTCGGGGTGTCGAGAACGGTGCCGTCTGCTTCTACCTCAGGGTGAGAGCACCGAGGGTGGTGCGCAGGTGTGAGGAGCGAGACGATGAAGTACATGCTGCTGATGCAGTTCAGCGCCGCGGGGACCGACTTCCCGGGCATCGACACCTGGACCCCGGCGGAGGTCCAGGCGCACATCGCGTTCATGGGCGAGGTCAACGAGAAGCTCACCGCCGCCGGGGAGTGGGTCGACGGGCAGGGTCTCGGCGGTCCGCAGCAGGCCCGGATCGTCCGCGCCGGTGAGTGCGGTGCGCCGGTCGTCACCGAGGGGCCGTTCGCCGAGACGAAGGAGTTCCTCGCCGGGTTCTGGATCGTCGACTGCGACAGCCCGCAGCGGGCGGTGGAGCTGGCCGCGCACATCTCCACCGCGCCCGGCCCGGGTGGCCGTCCGCTGAACATGCCGATCGAGGTGCACCCGGTGATGTCCGCGCCACCACAGGAGCTGTGAGCGCTGACCACCGATTCCCGCGTCGAGGACCTGCTGCGCGACCTCGCGCCGCAGGTCCTCGGCGTGCTCGCCCGCCGCTTCGGTGACTTCGCCACCGCCGAGGACGCGGTGCAGGAGGCACTGCTGGCCGCCGCTACCCAGTGGCCGGCCGAGGGGCTGCCGGGCAACCCACGCGGCTGGCTGATCCAGGTCGGCTACCGCCGGATGATCGAGCTGGTCCGCGGTGAGCAGGCCCGACGCCGCCGGGAGGACCTGGTTGCCCGGCGGGACCCGGACGACCAGCGGCACGCGCCGGCCGCGGACGAGGAGTTGACCGCCGAGCGGGACGACACCCTGGTCCTGCTGATGCTCTGCTGCCATCCTGCGCTCGCCCCGACGTCAGCGGTGGCGCTGACCCTGCGCGCCGTCGGCGGTCTCAGCACCGCCGAGATCGCCCGCGCGTTCCTGGTGCCCGAGGCGACCATGGCGCAGCGGATCAGCCGGGCCAAGCAGCGGATCCGCGCGTCCGGGCTGCCGTTCCGGATGCCCGAGCCGGCCGAGCGCGCCGACCGGTTGACGGCCGTCCGGCAGGTGCTCTATCTGATCTTCACCGAGGGGCACACCAGCACCACCGGCCCGGACCTGCGCCGCGTCGACCTCGCGGCTGAGGCGATCCGGCTCACCCGCGCGCTGCACACGCTGCTGCCCGACGACAGCGAGTCGGCCGGGCTGCTGGCGTTGATGCTCCTCACCGAGGCGCGCGGCCCGGCGCGGACCGGGCCTTCGGGCGAACTGATCTCCCTGTCCGACCAGGACCGCAGCCGCTGGGACGCGGCGGCGATCGCCGAGGGCGTCGCGCTGGTCACCCGGGCGCTGCCGCGTGGGCCGGTCGGCCCGTACCAGGTGCAGGCCGCCATCGCCGCGCTGCACGACGAGGCGCCGAGCACCGAGGCGACCGACTGGCCGCAGATCCTGGCGCTCTACAAGGTGCTGGAACGACTCGCCGGCAGCCCCGTGGTGGCGCTCAACCGGGCAGTGGCGACCGCCATGGTGCACGGGCCGGCAGCCGGTCTCGCGGCCGTCGACGCGCTGGCCGACGACCCCCAGCTCGCCGGACACCACCGACTGCCCGCCGCCCGCGCACACCTGCACGAGATGGCCGGCGACCGGGATCGGGCGATCGTCGACTACCGGGCCGCCGCCGCGCGCACGAACAGCCTGCCCGAGCAGCGTTACCTCACCATGCGAGCGGCCCGGCTCGCCGCCGAACCCTCGCCGGTGCAACCCGAGGACTGACCCACGGCATGGTCGGTGCGGTCGGCGCGATGGGTGCGGTCGGCGCGGTGGGTGCGGTCGGCGCGGTCGGCGCGGTGGGTGCGGTCGGCGCGGTGGGTGCGGTCGGCGCGGTCGGCGCGGTCGGCGCGATGGGTGCGGTCGGCGCGGTCGGCGCGGTGGGTGCGGTCGGCGCGGCAGCGCGGCTGGCGCGGTCGGCAGCGAGACGAACATGGCGTCCCGGACTGCCTATGGAGCTGATGTCGTAAACGATTCGCCCGCCGCATGAATATCGCGCTCAACCAACGAACCCGATCACCGCAGCCAGCCGGGCAAGGAGCAGGGGGCAGCCGGCCAGGTAAGCAGCCGGCGCGCGGGCAACAGCCGGGCAGGCGGGCAGGCGGGCAGGCGGGCAGGCGGGCAGGCGGGCAGGCGGGCAGGGAATCACGTCATGAGGGGCATGCGCGGCTGAATCGTTTGCGACATCAGCTCCAAAGGGGCCGAGTGGCATGTGCCGGGGTCGTCCGCCGGCCGCCGCAACGGGGCCACGCGACGACGGTGCCGGTTGGATGTCGAGCGACGGCGGACGCCGGCGATAACCTGACCACCGACATCCGCCGTCGAGCATTCAGGACTGGGGACCGCATGGCGTACGTGCTGCTGGGGATCGCCATCCTCGCCGAGGTGCTGGCGACCAGCCTGCTCAAGAGCACCGCGGGGTTCAGCCGGCTCTGGCCGACGGTGGGTTGCCTGACCGGTTACGTGCTGGCGTTCCTGCTGCTGGCGCAGGCGGTCAAGGAGATCCCGGTCGGCGTCGCGTACGCCCTCTGGTCGGGTCTGGGCACCGCAGCCATCGTGGCGATCGGAGCGGTGTTCCTGGACGAGCGGGTCGGGCTGGCCAAGCTCACCGGCATTGCGCTGATCATCGCCGGGGTGGTCATCGTGAACCTGTCCGGGGAGCACTGACCGAACCGACGGTCCCCGCGCGGGGTCGGAGTGGCCGGGCCCGCGCGGGCCCGGCCACCATCACTCTTCCTGCTCAGCTGGCGGTGCAGCTCACCGCAGGTGGGGCGTTGCTGCCGGTCCAGCCGCCGATGAAACCGAAGCTGGTGCTCGCACCGGCGGCCAGTCGGCCGTTGTAGTCCGCGTTGCGCGCGGTCACCGTGGCTCCGCTGCTGGTCAGCGTCGCGTTCCAGGCCTGGGTGACGCTCTGGCCGTTGGCGTACGTCCACCGGGTGGTCCAACCCGTGATCGCGGCGGTGCCGGCGGTCACCCGGACCTCACCCTGGAAGCCGCCCTGCCACTGGTTGGTCACCGTGTAGGTCGCCGAGCAGCCACCCGTCGGCGGAGGCGTGGTCGGCGGAGGCGTGGTGGGCGGCGGGGTGGTGGGCGGAGGCGTGGTCGGCGGCGGGGTGCCGCCGAAGACGCTGGCCTCCCGGGCGGTCTGCCGGATGCCGTTGACGCCGTTGAAGAGCCGCTGACCCCAGGTGGTCAGGTTGGCAGGGTTGAAGGAGGTGGCCAGGTCGAGATACTCCACGCCGCCGCCGTTGCCGCTCCACGACCAGCCCAACCAGCCGATCCCGTTGGCTTGGGTGTACGCGAGGATGGCGTCCTCGTCCGGGTCCCCGTCGGAGTGGTTGAAGCCGAACTCACCGACCACGATGGGCAGCCCCGCCGATCGGAAACGGCCCAGGTAGTCGCTGATCTCGGCGGCGGTGTCGAACACCCCGTACATGTGGATCGAGAAGACGGTGTTGCGGGCCGGGTCCGCGGCGAAGACCGACGCGGCGTTGTCCCGCATGGTGAACGACCAGTCCTGCCCCCAGTTGGGCGCGTCCACCATGATGGTGTGGGTCAGCCCGCCGGTACGCAGGCGCTTGATCGCGTTGGCGTTGTCGGTGGCCCAGGACGCGTAGTTCTGGTTGCCGTACGGCTCGTTGCCGATGTTGACGATGACGTACCGCTCCTGGCCGACGAGCACGTCGGCGAGACCGAGCCAGTAGTCGACGGCGCGGGCGAGGGTGATGGCGCCGCTCTGCTCGCCGTACCCGGTGGTGTCGTGCACCTCCAGCACGCAGATCAGCCGGTTGGCCCTGCACAGTGAGATGACGTTCGCGACGTCGGCGTTGGTGTTGCGGGTCCACCGGTCGCCGCTGGACAGCACCACCCGCACGGTGTTCGCCCCGAGCGCCTTGACGTCGGCGAACGAGCTGGTCTGCTGTGGATACCAGGTGTGCGCGTGGTTGACGCCACGCATGACGAATTCGGTGCCGTTGGCGTCGTACAGCTTGCCGCCCGCGACGGAGAAGCCGGCCGCCGCGTGCGCCGGCTGGCCGAACGCCAGCACGGCGACGAGCAACGCGAGCAGCGCCGCGCCGACGGCAGAGAGTCGAGTCTTCATGGCCTTCCTCAGGGAGAACCCCCGGTGCCCGACAGGGGTGGGACGAGACAGGGGAAGGCGGCTGCAGCCCGGCAGCCGCGCCCGGCTCCCGGAGCGCACGCATCAGCGTAGGGCGATGGATAGGCCGTCGCAACCGGTTCAGTAGACAGGCTCTGGGCCCGGACAGCCGCAACGGCCCACGCAGGCGCAGGCCGTCACGGGGCGATCATCCCCACCACAGGATGTGCGCCACATCCGGCTCTTAACCGGTTAAGAGCGACGGTAGGCAGGTCGCCGCGATCCGTCAAGCATCGCCGGAGCCGAACCGGACGGGAGGGTTGACGGCTACCGACCTGGGTATCCCGGGAACGATCCGTCGGTGGAGAGGGGAAACCAGGATGGTCAGCGTCGGCTACACCCTGATGAGCGAGCAGGCCGGTCCCAAACAACTGGTGGACCACGCCATCCGAGCCGAAGCGGCCGGCTTCGACCAACTCGTGATGTCCGACCACTACTACCCCTGGCTGGACTCCCAGGGCCACTCGCCGTACGCCTGGTCGGTGCTCGGCGCGGTCGCCCACGCCACCTCCCGCGCGCAGCTGATGTCGTTCGTGACCTGCCCGATCCGCCGCTACCACCCGGCCGTCGTGGCGCAGAAGGCCAGCACGATCGGGGCGCTCTCGGACGGCCGATTCACCCTGGGCCTCGGGGCGGGCGAAAACCTCAACGAGCACGTCGTCGGTAGCTGGCCCCACGTGCAGCAGCGACACGAGATGTTCGAGGAGGCATTGCAGATCATCCGGCCGCTGCTCAACGGCGAGACACTGACGTTCTCCGGCAACCACTTCGACGTGCCCGACGCCTACGTCTGGGACCGGCCGGAGCGGCCGGTGCCGATGGCCATCGCGGCGTCCGGCCGGCAGTCCGCGACGCTGGCGGCCGAGTACGGCAGCGGCATCATCTCCACCGAACCGGACCGGCACATCATCGAGATGTACGACGACGCCGGGGGTGCCGGCCAGCCCCGCTACGGGCAGGTGGCCATCTGCTACGGCCCCGACGAGGCGGAGTGCCGCAAGATCGTGCACGACCAGTTCCGCTGGTTCGGGATGGGGTGGAAGGTCAACGCCGACCTGCCCGGCCCGGAGTCGTTCGCCGCCGCCACCCAGTTCGTCCGGGAGGAGGACGTCGCCGAGGGCATCTCCTGCGGCCCGGACGTGGACGTGCACGTCGAGGCGTTCCGCACGTTCGTCGACGCGGGCTTCACCCACGTGGCGATCATCCAGGTCGGTGGGGAGAGCCAGCCGATGTTCCTGGACTGGGCGCAGGATCAGCTGCTGCCCCGGCTGCGCGAGCTGTGAGCCACCCGACGACAGGTGGGCGGTTCGGGCTGGGCGAGCTTCGGCTCGCCCTGGCCGCCCCCCGGCCGGCCGCCGGGCTGACCAGCGACTGGCGGCTCGTCGACGGACTGCGCACCCACACCCGGCGCGGTGCCGACCCGGCGACCGGGGCGATGCCAGTGGTGCTGGTGCACGGCCTGGCCGTCTCGCACCGCTATCTCACCCCGCTGGCCGTCGCGCTCGCCACCACCAACCCGGTGTACGCGCCGGACCTGCCCGGCTTCGGGCTGACCGAACACCCCCGGGGCGCGTACGACGTGGCCCGGCACGCCGACCACCTGGCCGCCTGGCTGGACGCGTACCACCTGCCGCCGGTCTGCCTGGTGGGGCACTCGTTCGGCGCGGAGGTCGCCGCCGCGGTCGCCGCGAACCACCCGGGTGCGGTACGCGCGCTGGTGCTGGCCGGGCCGACCAGTGACCCGGTGGCCCGAACCCGGCGGGCCCTGTTCGGCAGGTGGCTGGTGGACACCCTGCGCGAGGCACCGTTGCAGGCGCCGATCCTGGTCCGCGACATCTGGGACGCCCGGCCCTGGCGGGTCTTCGCGACGTTGTCGCACTCGGTGCACAACGCGATCGAGGCGGACCTCGTGCGGATCACCGCACCGACCCTCGTGCTGAGCGGCGGTCGAGACCCGGTGGCGCCGGCGCGGTGGCGCGACCAGGCGACCCGGCTCGTGCCGGACGCCACCCTGACTGTCGTACCCGGTGCCGCGCACAACGTGGTCACTACCGCTCCGACGGCGGTCGCGGACGCGATCCGCCAACTCCTCGCCCCACATCCGCACTCACGGACAGGTGAACCTCATGCGTTTCGGTAACACGGAGATCCGCCCACTCGGTGGTGGCATCGGCTGCCTCTTGATGATCCTCTTCTCGATCGTGGCCTCGGTAGTGCTGACCGTCCTGGTCAACCTGGTGCTGTAAGGCGCGGTCAGCGACGCAGCCCCAGAGCGGTGAGCACCTCCCGGGAGGCCATGCGGGCCGGGTCGAGCACCGCGCGGCGGGTCCAGCGGGCCGCCGGCGTGACGGTTGCCCGCCAGACCGCTCGCAGGCCGCGCGCCACCGGCACGACCGTCACCGACCAGACCCAACGGACGCCCGACAGCAGCGGACGCACCGTGTGCCGCCACAACCAGCGCAACCCGTGGCCGATCGGGCGCAGGACCAGTCGGTAGACCAGCCGCAGCACCCAACCGGCGGTACGCCACGCACCGACCACCACCACGACGACCAACCGGCCGAACCCCACGACGACCCAACAGATTCCGCGTACGAGCCCGGCGAGCCCGGCGCCCAACGCCCCGGCGAGCATGCCGACGCCGCGCCACAACAGGCGGCCGGCGGGGGTGAGCGCCGCGCCCACCCATCGCAGCGGCCGCAGGACCAGATGCTCGGTGAGCCAGACCAGCACGCGACCCAGAGCCAGGAGAGGCGGGCGCAGCCCTCGGCGGGCCAACCACACCAGCGGCGACCAGACCACCGTGCGGGCCACCCAGGCGAGGGCGTACGCCAGCCACACCAGCGGCGACCAGACGAGAGTCCGGGCAACCCACGCGACGCCCAGGGCCAGCCACACCAGCGGCGACCAGACGAGAGTGCGCGCCACCCACGCGACACCCCGGCCGAGCCACACCAGTGGCAACCAGAGGAGGTTGCGGGCCACCCAGGTCAGCGGGAGCCAGACCAGGTTGTGGGCGCACCAGACCAGCGGACGCCACAGCAGCCGGTGCAGGGCCCAGACCAGCGGTGCCACCAGCCAGTCGCGCAGGAACCGACCGGTGGGGCTGAGCAGGTGCCGGTACAGCAGCCGGCCGGTAGCCGCGATCAGCTCCCAGAGCAGGCGTACCGGCAGCACGAAGACCAGCGCGACACCGCGCGCGACGGCCGCGACGAGCGGAAACGCGACGGTGGCCGGCTCGGCCGTGTGCACGGCCGACGGGGCTCGGGCGGCGAGCGTCACCGTCGGCGCGGCCGGACGATCAGTCGGTGGCCCGGGAAGCGGCGGCCGGACGGTGGGGCGGTCGGTCACGGTGGGCACGGTAGCCGTGCCGCGCCACGCGCGGGGGCCCCTTCCGGTCACAGGTCGACGGTGGCCAGGAGTGGATAGTGGTCGGAGGCCGTGTCCGCCGCTCCGCCGCGGATCACCCGGCAGTCGCGCACCCGCTCCGCCAGGGCACGGGTGCCCAGCAGATAGTCCAGGCGCATCCCGGCGAACTCGGCACCGCCGAACCCGGTGGGAACGGTGTGGCCGTCGGCCTCCGGCGCCCCGACGTTGCACGCCGGCCACAGGTCGACCAGGTCGGCGGCGAGCAGCCGGGCGATCGCCCGGGTGTCCACCGCGCCACCGCCCCGACGCAGGTGCCGCCGCCGGTAGAGGGTGGGCATGTCGGCCAGGCGCGCGCTGTGGTCGACGGTCGGGTCGAGCGAGTTGAGGTCACCGGTGAGCAGTGTCAGCGGCCCTCGGCTGCGTCGCATCGCGGCGGCCAGCCAGTCGACCTCCATCCGCCGTCGCCCGCCGGAGTACGGATAGAGGTGGGTGCCGAAGACGGTCAACGGGCCGGCGGCGGTGTCCACCACGACGCGGGCGGCGGCGTGGTGGAACGGCCGGCGCAGGGTCCCCGTGTCGACGACCCGGTACGGCGGACGGACCAGGACCGCGACCGGCTGCCCGAAGCAGGACCGGGCCAGGTGTGGTGTCATCCCCACCCGATCCGCCACGGCTCCCATCAGCCCGTCGCGGTCGAAGCCGCGCAGTTCCTGGAGGGCCAGCACATCCGGTGCCTGCTCCTCGATGACCTGGACCACCCGGTCCAGCCGGTCGGAGCCGCCACGGTCCCGACCGCCGGTGCGGATGTTCCAGGTCATCACCCGCAGCACGGCGACGCTCAGTCCGCCCGGCCGGCCCGCGCCAGCTCGTCGTCGAGGGTGTCCACGTCCTCCGACTCGATGGCCGGCTGGTTGCCCTCCTTCAGGTCGGCGTTGGGACGGATCACGAGGTAGAGCAGCCCGATCCAGAGCGCGGACAGCAGGATCGCGCCCATGAAGTCGGTCGGGTGGTGCATGCCCCGGTACATCCGGGAGGTGGCCACGCCGACCGGCATGAGCACTGCCAACCCCACGAAGGTCCAACGCCACCACCTGTCGGTACGCGGGAACACGATGAGGGTGATCGCCAGCCAGACGCAGATCGTGGCGGCGATGTGCCCGGACGGGAACGACGAGGTGGGCATCTGCCCGTCGAGGTTCTCCACCGCCGGGCGGGGCCGGTCGACGGCTCGGGCCGACGCGAGGAACAGGGTCAGCTCACCGACCATCGCCAACACCACGAACAGCACCGGCCTCCAGCGCCGCCACACCGCCAGCACCAGCGGACAGAACACCAACGAGATCAGCAGGATCGCGTGGGTGTCACCGAACTTGCTCCACCACCAGCTCACCTCGGTCAACGTGTCGGTGTGCCGCTCGGCGAACCAGCGCGGCACGTCGGTGTCGAGCGTGTCGAAGAAGGTGCCCTTGGCGTGGTAGCTGACGTAGGTGCCGAAGCCGTAGAGCGCACCGAACACGAGCACCCAGCCGACCAGCAGCTCAGCCACCGCGGAGCGGGGGTGGGCCAGCACGTGCTCCTCGGCCGGGGCGGGCGCGATGTCGTGCCCCGCCTCCGGCTCCAGGCCCTCGGTGAGCGGCGGCACCGGTCGCCCGCGCTCGCGACGCCACAGCCGGAAGGCGTACGCGGTGACGCCCAGCCAGGCCGCGCCGAGCAGCCAACCGCCCAGCACGTCCGAGACGAAGTGCACGCCCAGCGCGATCCGGGTCAGACCGATCAGTGCCACCAGCACGCCGACGCCGACGATCGCCGGCTTACGCCAGCGGGGCGCCATGGCCGGCAGGAACACCAGCAGCAGTGCCCCGTACGCGACGAACGAGCCGAGCGCGTGCCCGCTCGGGAAGCTGTTGCCGGGGGCGCTGGCGATCGGCACGTCCACGATCGGGCGGAGCCGGCCGACCAACGTCTTCAGGGACGGGTCCAGGATCAGGCCACCGACCCCGGTGATGATCAGGTAGACGGCGAGGCGAGGCTGGCGCCGGATCAGCAGCCCGACCACGGCGATGGTGACCAACCAGATGAGGATCGGTCGGCCACCCAGGTCGGTCACCGCCTGGAGGACGGTGACGAGCGCGTGATGTGGGGCGACGAGCCCGTTGAACCACTCGGCGGCGGCGTGGTCGGCATCCTGCAGGGGGCTCCACCGCACCCGCACGAGCATCAACAGCAGCCCGAAGGCCACCCCGGCGCCGGTGACGGCCACCAGGCCGGCGATGCTCCGTTCGGCGAAATGCCCGAGCGGGCGCCGTGCCACCTCTTTGACCGCGGTCACCCCGCACCTCCCTTGTCGGCTCTGGCGAGGCGCTTTACCCGATCCGCGTCACGCGTACACGCGAGGCGTCGCTACAGGGCTGTCATGTCCCCGGTGTCGAGCAGTTCGGCCCGGTCGGTGTCGGGCTCCCACAGGTCCGGTTGGGCCGGCTCCTGGACACCGATGCGCAGCGCCTCCAGTTGGGCGGCGAACGCCAGCCCGCCGAAGAGCGCCATGCCCGTCAGGTTGGCCCAGAGCAGCAGCGCCATCATGCCGGTCAACGCGCCGTAGGTCTGCCCGAAACCGTCACTGAACCGCACGTACGCGGCGAGCAGCAGGCTGGCCAGCCACCACAGGGCCGTGGCGATGCCGGCGCCGAAGAACAGCCAGGACAGGCCGGGCTGGTTGCGACGCGGGGCGTGCCGGAACAGCACGGCCACGGCGAGGACGGTCAGCCCGAGGCTGAGGGGGAAGCGGACCACGTCCCAGATGACGTTGGCGAGCGCGCCCCACTCGTAGTGCTCTCGCACCGAGCGGCCCATCGCGCCGCCGCCGACCAGGATCAGGAAGCCGGCGAGGGCGGGCAGGCCGGCGGTGACGGCCAGCACGGCGGCGCGGAGGTACTTGCGCAGCGCCGGGCGGTCCCGTTCGACGCCATAGATGCGGTTGGCGCCCCGCTCGATCTGGGCCATCGTGGTGGTCAGCGCGAACAGGCCGGTGAGCAGACCGAGGGTCAGTGCCAGCTCGCCGGCGTCCTCGACGCGTTCGCCCTCGCCGAGCAGGTCGCCGACGACCTCCGCGCTCTGACCGGGGGTGAGCGCCAGCACGGTGTCGGCGACGACCCGGCCGCCCTCCTCGACGCCCAGCTCGCTGATCAGCCCGGTGAGGGCGATCAGGAACGGCACCACGGCGAGACAGAGTTGCAGCGCGAAGGCCCGGGAGTGGCTGAAGCCGTCGCCGTAGCGGAACCTGATGAACGCGTCGCGCAGCAGGTGCCAGCCGCCCTGCCGGCGCAGTGTGTGCCAGGCGTCGTCGGCGGACAGCTCCTCGTCGGCCATCAGCCGGGTCTCCGGCACGATCTTGGTGCTACTCACGGCGCGCTTCCTCGATCAGCTGCTCGCCCCGCTTCCCGGCGCCCTGCGCGTCGACGGCCAGGTCAGGTGCGTCCTCGGGCTGGGGGACGCAGAGCCAGAGCGACTCCGGTCGGATCTCCGCCCGGAGCTGCCGGCCCGGGGAGATGAGGTCGCCGTCCAGCTCACGCGGCTGGGCCCGGTTGCTGATGATCACCACGCGTTTGCCGCGGAAGACCTCCATCCGGGGCACCTCACCGCGGCGGCGGACCACCGCCCAGCCGAGCGCGAGCCAGTGCCGCAGGTTGTGCGGGGTGAGCACTGCGACGTCGAGCCAACCATCGTCCGGCTCGGCCTCGGTGAGCAGTGTGACGCCGCCCTGGAGTCGGCCGACATTGGCGATCAGGACCGAGCGGGCCCGGCGGCGTACCGGTGGGCGGTCGTCGATGCGGATCTGCACCCGCATCGGCCGGTCCCGCAGGTGGCGGGCGGCGCCCATCACGTACGCGGGCCAGCCGATGCGGGCCTTTGTGGTCTCGTTGGTGGCTTCGAGCATCTGGGCGTCGAAGCCCATGCCCGCCATCACTGTGAAGTACTTGTCCTCGACGGCGCCGACGTCGAGCAGTCGTCGGCCCCGCTCGACGGCGACCTGCAACCCGGCGGCCAGGTCGGTGGAGAGGCCCAGGTTGGCGGCGAGCAGGTTGCCGGTGCCCTGGGGCAGCACGGCCAGGGCCACGTCGGTGCCCACCAGCGCGCTGACACAGGACATCACGGTGCCGTCGCCTCCGCAGGCGAAGACCAGGTCGACGCCGTCCTTGACGGCCTGTTCGGTCTGGCCCCGGCCAGGGTCGTCGGGGGTGGTCTCGTACCACTGCGGCGCGGGCCAGCCGGCCGCGGCGAGGGCGTCGTCGACGGTCCGGCGCAGCTCGTCGAGATCGTCGACCTTCACCGGGTTGACCACCACGGCGGAGCGCAGCCCGCCGTCGCCGCCCGAGGGCCGCCTGTCGTGTCCAGCATCCACGGCGCCAGTGTGCAGCAACCGGACGGCTTCAGCGACCCGGCGACCCGGCGGCGTCGGAAGCACCACAGACAGGTTTCAACGCGCGCTCACCCGTCAGGCCGCCGCCCGGAGCGCGACCTCCACCCGACGGCGCAGATCATCGAGGTTGATCCCGGACTCGGTGAGCACCAGCGCGCCCAGCCCGTGCCCCTCCCGGAGAACCCCGAGCAGGATGTGCTCGGTGCCGATGTGCTTGTGACGCAGACGCAGCGCCTCCCGCAGGGACAGCTCCAGCACCTTCTTGGACCGGGGCGAGAAGGGGCCGCCGAGGTACCGCTTGCGCCCCCAGCGGCGGCGCGGCGCCGGCACTGCCTCGCGTAGCGCGTCCGGGCCGAAGGACTGCTCGATGCGGGCCACGATCGCGGCCAGGTCGATGCCGATCTCCCGCAGGGCCGCCGCGTCGGCGTCGCCGAGGCCGACGCCACCGGTGGTGGTGTGCCGGCGTACGCGTTCACGCAGGTCGTCGGCGCGCACACCGGCGTCGGCGAGCACCCGGCTGGCCAGGCCCGCGTCGTCGGCGAGGAGGGCGAGCAGCAGGTGTTCTGTGCCCACCGGCCGTTGACCCTCGACCCGTGCCTCCTCCAGTGCCCGCCGCACCACGTCGCGCGCCCGGTCGGTGAACCGTTCGAACATCACGCCTCCCAGGATGAGTTGACCGCCGGTCGCCCGGCGTGCTTCTTGTGGACCGCCTGCCGGCTGACCTCGAGCGCGTCGGCGATCTCCTGCCAGGACCAGCCCTGTCGTCGGGCGTTGTCCACCTGGACCACCTCGAGCCGCTCGAGCAGCCGGCGTAGCGCGCGGACGGCACGCAGCCCGACCCGGGGGTCGGTGCTGCCGGCTGCCGCCGCGAGTTCTGTCGCCTGACTCATGCCGTCAACATACGTTGACAGCGCAACTCGTGTCAACCCCAGTTGACGCGACCGCGGTGCCGGCCGATCCACCCCGCCACCGTGCTCGCCCGACTACCCTCGGTCAGGGACAGCGTGGTCGTGCCGGGCGCGACGCCCGGGAGGTGATATCGGATGGCCGTACCCGCCGACGCGGCGGTGCTGGTCGGCCTCGGGTCGACACTCGACCTCCCGGTCGTCGAACAGGCCGCGCAGGAAGCCGCCGGACACCACCGGCCACTGCACCTGCTGCACACCTTCGACTGGCACGCGGCCTTCGCCGCCGACACCGTCGCCGCACCCCGCGACGAGGCCGAAAAGCTGATCACCACGGCGGCCCAGCTCGCCCACCAGACCGAGCCGGAGCTCACCGTCCGCAGCGAGATCGTCGAGAGCGCCATGCTGCCCACCCTGATCCGCCGGTCGGAGACGGCCTTCCTGCTGGCCGTCGGCGACAGCGGGATGGCCGGCAGCGGTCAGTGCGTACCGGCCGAGACCCCCGCCGTGCAGTTGGCCGCCCGGGCCGGCTGCCCCCTGCTCGTGGTACGCCGCGAGCCACCGCCGCAGGGCCCGGTGCTGGTCGGGGTGGACGGCTCGCCCAGCTCGCACCTCGCGCTGCAATGGGCCCTGCAGTGTGCGGCCCGCCGGGACGGCCGGCTGGTGGCGCTGCGCGCGGTGGAGCACGACGAGGACACCGACGCGGTCGCCGAACAGCTCAACGAGGCGCTGACCCAGCACGTCGGCAGCCACGGCTCGGTGCCCGTCGAGTGCCGTGTCGTCCGGGGTGATCCCGCCGAGGTCCTGATCGAGGCATCCCGGTCGGCACAGGTGGTGCTCGTCGCCGCCCGTGGCGACGAACCGGGCCGAGCCATGTTGGGCGCTGTCGCCCAGTCCCTGCTCTACCACTCACCGGCACCGGTCGTCGTCGTTCGTGGCCTGGCCGAGAAGCCGCTGACCGGGCCCGACGCCCACCCGAAGCGGGACCAACGGCCCTGAACCCGGGGCGTCCGCAGCGGCGAGGCTGAAGCCCGGAAGCCCCCTACCCGCGAGAGGCAGCATCATGGATACCGCTCTCGACACACACCGCGTTCTGACCGACGAGGAGCTGCGCCGGCTGGACGCCTACTGGCGAGCGGCGAACTACCTGACCGTCGGGCAGATCTACCTGCTCGACAACCCGCTGCTGCGCGAGCCGCTGACCGCCGACGACATCAAGCCCCGGCTGCTCGGGCACTGGGGCACGAGCCCCGGGCTCAACCTGATCTACGCCCACCTCAACCGGGTGATCGTGGCGCGCGACCTGAACGCCATGCTGGTCACCGGCCCCGGCCACGGCGGCCCGGCGATCGTGGCCAACACCTGGTTGGAGGGCACCTGGTCGGAGCGGTACCACGACGTGGCGCGCGACGAGGCCGGGATGTCCCGGCTGTTCCGCCAGTTCTCCTTCCCGGGCGGCATCCCCAGCCACGTCGCGGCGGACGTGCCGGGTTCGATCCACGAGGGCGGCGAGCTGGGGTACGCGTTGAGCCACGCCTACGGCGCCGCGTTCGACCACCCGGACCTGGTGGTGGCCTGCGTGATCGGCGACGGTGAGGCGGAGACCGGGCCGCTGGCCGGAAGTTGGCTCTCCAACGTGTTCCTCAACCCGGCGCGCGACGGCGCGGTGCTGCCCATCCTGCACCTCAACGGTTACAAGATCGCCAACCCGACCGTGTTGGCCCGGATCCCCGAGGCCGACCTGCTCGACCTCCTGCGCGGGTCGGGCTACCAGCCGTACGTGGTGGCCGGTGACGACCCCGCCCAGGTGCACCGCATCCTCGCCGCGACGATGGACCGCGCGCTGGACGAGATCGCCGAGATCCAGCGGCGAGCCCGCTCGCAGGGCGTCGTCGAACGCCCCCGCTGGCCGATGATCGTCCTGCGGACGCCGAAGGGTTGGACCGGCCCACGCGAGGTCGACGGCGCCCAGGTCGAAGGCACCTTCCACGCCCACCAGGTGCCGCTGTCGGGCGTCCGCGACAACCCCGCCCACCTGGCCGAGCTGGAGCGGTGGCTGCGCAGCTACCGACCGGAGGAGTTGTTCGACGCGACCGGCGCACCGGTCGACGAGGTGCGGACCCTGCCGCCGCGCGGGGACCGGCGGATGAGCGCCAACCCGGTCACCAACGGCGGCGTGGTGCTGCGCGACCTGACCCTGCCGGACTTCCGCGACTACGCGGTGGAGGTCCCCGAGCCGGGTCAGCCGATGGCCGGTGCCACCGGTGCGCTCGGGCCGTGGATCCGTGACGTCATCAGCGCCAACCCGCAGACGTTCCGGCTGTTCGGCCCGGACGAGGTCGCCTCCAACCGGCTGGGTGCCGCGTTCGAGGTGACCGACCGTGCGTGGGTGGCCGCCACGGTGCCCGGCGACGACCATCTCTCCCCCGACGGCCGGGTCATGGAGGTGCTCTCCGAGCACCTGTGCCAGGGCTGGTTGGAGGGCTACCTGCTCACCGGCCGGCACGGCGTGTTCACCAGCTACGAGGCGTTCATCCACATCGTCGACTCGATGCTCAACCAGCACGCCAAGTGGCTGAAGGTGACCCGGGCCATCCCCTGGCGGCAGCCGCTCGCCTCGCTGAACTACCTGCTGTCCAGCCACGTGTGGCGTCAGGACCACAACGGGTTCTCCCACCAGGACCCGGGCTTCATCGACCACGTGGTCAACAAGAAAGCCGAAGTGGTACGGGTCTACCTGCCGCCGGACGCCAACACCCTGCTCGCGACGATGGACCACTGCCTGCGCAGCCGGCACTACATCAACGTGGTCGTCGCCGGTAAGCAGCCCGCGCCGAACTGGCTGACGATGACCGAGGCGATCCAGCACACCCGACGCGGCCTCGGCATCTGGGAGTGGGCCAGCAACGACGGCGGCAGCGAGCCGGACGTGGTGCTCGCCTGCTGCGGGGACGTGCCCACCCTGGAGGCTCTGGCCGCCGTCGAGCTGCTGCGCCAGCACCTCCCGGAGCTGAAGGTGCGACTGGTCAACGTGGTCGACCTGATGCGACTCCAACCGGACACCGAGCACCCGCACGGCCTGACCGACAAGGAGTTCGACACCATCTTCACCGCGGACCGGCCGGTCATCTTCGCGTACCACGGCTACCCGTGGCTGATCCACCGACTCACCTACCGCCGCACCAACCACGAGAACCTGCACGTGCGCGGCTACAAGGAGGAGGGCACCACCACCACCCCGTTCGACATGGTGATGCTCAACGACCTGGACCGCTTCCACCTGGTCATCGACGTCATCGACCGGGTGCCGGGCCTGGCCGCCCGCGCCGCGCACCTGCGCCAGCAGATGGCCGACGCCCGGCAGGCGGCCCGCGACTACACCCGCCAGTACGGCGAGGACGACCCCCAGGTCGCCGAGTGGCGCTGGGTCCGCGAAACCGACCCGACCAACCCCTGAAGGAGGACGACGTGCGCGACGCGGAGATCCTGGTCGGCTACGACGGCTCCACCGACGCGTCGGTGGCCCTCGACTGGGCGCTGGAGGAAGGTCGGCACAGCGGCCAACCGGTGCGGCTGGCGTACGTCTTCGAGTGGTTGACAGTCGCCGGCTGGGTCGGTCCGGGTGTGGCACCCGGGGTCTGGCCGGACGACACCGCTCGCCGGCAGGTCGACGACCTGGTCCGCACCACGGCGGGCGACGCCGCCACAGCGAACCCCGGCCTGACGGTCACCGGCGAGGTGTACGACGGGCCGCCTGCCCTGGTGTTGCAGGAGCGCTCAGCGGAGGCGAGCCTGCTGGTGCTCGGCAGTCGGGGGCACGGTGGCTTCGGTGGTCTGCTGGCCGGGTCGACGGCGGTGTCGGTGGCGGCGCACGCACACTGCCCGGTCGTGGTGGTTCGGGACGGGACGGCCGGCGGGCCGGTCGGCCCGGTGGCGGTCGGCGTGGACGGCTCGGACGCGTCGCTGGTGGCGCTCGGTTTCGCGGCCGAACGGGCCGCGCAACGGCAGGTGCCCCTGCGCGTGCTGCACGCCTGGACACCCGGCCCCGGCGGGGCGGCCGGGGTCCCCGACGAGCGGGCGTCCGTCGAGGCGGCGCTGGAGCCGTGGAGGCGGACGTTTCCCGAGCTGGACATCACCGTCGACCTCGTCGGGGGCAGCCCGGCGTCGATGCTGATCGAGGCGAGCCGCGACGCGCGGCTGGTGGTGGTCGGCAGTCGGGGCCGGGGCGGGTTGGCCGGAATGCTGCTCGGCTCGGTGAGCCAGCAGTTGATCCAGCACTCCCACTGCCCGGTCGCTGTGGTCCGGGAACGCTGAGGCACACCCGGGGCCGCCCGCGTGCGGCACCGGGGTCAGCGGCGCTCGGGCACCGGCTCGGTCGGGTCGAGGGTGAAGAACTCCTCCTCTTCCTGCGCCAGGTGCAGGCGGAGCACGGCGTCCAGCCCGTAGAGGCTCGCGAGCAGGTCGGGAACCTGGTCCGGACGAAGCCGCCCATCGTCGGTCTGCCCCAGTTGGACGCCGAGCAGGTCGACCTGGCGGCGGATCTCCACGTGCGCGCGGCTCATCGTGGACGTCGCCTCGCCGCTGCCCAGCGGCTCGGCCAGCGCGGGGTAGAGCTCTCGATCCTCGGCGGCCTCGTGCGGAAGCACCTGCTCGGTCAGCCGGCGGTGCGTCTCGCGTACCGCCGGCAGGCACCTCGGCGAGGCCGGTTCGGTGGCGACCAGGTCGGCGGTGTCGCGCAGCCCGGCCAGCACACCGCGTACCGCCTGGTGTTCCCGGGCGGCGCGGGCGAGCAGTTCCCGGGTACGCGGTGCGACCTCGCGGCGGCGCAGTCCACCCCGCAGGGCCCGCAACGCGTTGAGGATGACCAGCACGTCGATGCCCTCCTGAAGGAACGCGCCGGCCACCGGGGGGAGCCGACCAGCCGCCGCCACGAGCATCGCCAGCACGGCCAGCCCCATTCCGACGGTGGCGCTCTGCACGGCGATCCGACGGGCGTACCGGGCGATCTCCACAGCGTCGGCGAGCCGGTCCAGGCGGTCCACGGTGAGCACCGCGTCCGCCACATCCGCCGAGGCGGTCGCCCCGGTGGCACCCATCGCCACACCCACGTGCGCCTCGGCCAGCGCCGGCGCGTCGTTCACCCCGTCGCCGACCATCACGGTGACCGCCCGGGCGGCCTCCTCCTTAACCCGGGCCACCTTCTCCTGCGGTGTGCAGCGGGCCAGGACGTCGTCCACGCCGACGGTCGCGGCGACCTGCGCGGCGGTTGCCGGACGGTCGCCGGTGACCAGCACGATCCGCCGCAGCCCCGCCGCTCGCAGCCGGCGCACGGTCCGGCGGGCGTCGGGGCGTACCGGGTCCTCCAGCAGGATCGCGCCGAGCACCCCGCCGTCGTCACTGACCCACACCGCCGACCAGCCGGCCAGCTCGGTGCGGGCCCGCGCCCGGTCCGCCCACTCCGGCAGCTCGCCCGTGAACTGACCGACACGGACCAACCGGCCGTCCACCCGGCCGCTGACCCCTCGGCCCGGCTCCTCGGTCACGTCGGTCGGCTCGGTCAGCGCCAGCCCGCGCTCCCGGGCCTGCCGGACCAGCGCGGCGGCCAGCACGTGCGGGGAGAGCTGTTCCACCGAGGCCGCCAGCCGCAGCACCTCGTCCCGGTCGCCGCCCGGCGCGACGACCGTCTCGGCGGCACGCGGGTGGCCGGCGGTGAGCGTGCCGGTCTTGTCCACCAGCAGGGTTCGGGCCCGGCCGAGCAGTTCCAGCGAGCCGCCGTCGCGGACCAGCACACCACGCCGGGCCACCCGGGACAGCCCGGAGACGATGGCGATCGGGGTGGCCAGCAGCAGCGGGCACGGGGTGGCCACCACCAGCACCGCGACCGCCCGGACCACGTCACCGGAGAGCAGCCACGCCAGCCCGGCCAGGACCAGCGTGAACGGCACGAACGCGGCGGCGTACCGGTCGGCCAGCCGGACCATCGGGGCCTTGTGCGCGGTCGCCTCCTCGGCCAGCCGCACGATGCCGGCGTACGTGCTCTGCGCCGCGTTCCGCACCGCCCGCATCCCGAACGCGGCCCCCGCGTTCACCACGCCGCTTGCCACCGACTCCCCGGCCGCCCGCTGGACCAGCCGCGACTCGCCGGTCACCACCGACTCGTCCAGGGTGGCCGCCTCGTCGACGGTCCCGTCGACCGGCACCACGTCGCCGGGCCCCACGAGCAGCCGGTCCGCCGCCTCCACCCGATCCAGCGGCACCACCTCGATCGCGCCTCCCGGGCCGCGTCGGCGGGCGGTACGCGGGGCCCGGGCCAGCAGCGCCCGCAGGTCCCGGGTGGCGCGGCGCTGCGCGTACGCCTCCAGCGAGCGTCCGGTCGCCAGCATCACCGCGATCACCGCCCCGGCCAGGTACTCCCCGACCGCGAGCGCGCCAGCCAGGGCCAGCACGGCGATCACGTCGACGCCGAAGTGCCGGTGCCACAACGAGCGCAGCATCGACCACGCGGCGGGGAGCAGCGCGGCCACCGTGACGGCCGCCCAGATCACCTCGGCCGTGTCCCGCTGCCCGGCGACCCGCAGCGCGGCACCGGCGAGTACCGCGACGCCGAGCCCGAGCAGCGGCGTCCACGCCCACCACCGCCGGACGCGGCTGCGCGCCGGCTGCTGGTCGACGCACTCGGTCGACTCCGCTGCCATCTGCGCATCGTCGCAGCCCACAGCGTCGCATCGACCCGACACCGCCCGATTCGCCCGGCGGCCGGGTGCGGGCTGGTGGCCCGGGGCTGGTGGCTCGGTGGGGTGAGGTCGGGCTGGGCGGGCGGGACGACCCGGTGCGACGGGACCTACGGCCCCTGCCTCACCACGCCCGATGCCGCCAGGATGGAACGGCAACCCACCGCGCGGCACCGCATCGTGAGGCACGATGAGTAGAGACGGAAAGGTCGTGACCATGAGTCAGGAGAGCCAGCCGGCCACCGCGCTGGCGGAGGCCGCCGCCACCGCCGGCCACGCCCCCTCGGTGCACAACACCCAGCCGTGGCGCTGGCGGGTGCTGCCCGATGCGCTGGAACTTCGCTCCGTCGCCGACCGGCAGCTCGCCGCCTCCGACCCGGAGGGCCGGCTGCTCGCGGTCAGCTGCGGCACCGCCCTGCACCACGCCCGCGTGGCGCTGGCCGCGCAGGGATGGCGCGCCGTGGTGGAACGGCGGCCTGACCCGGACGACGGTGAGCTGCTGGCCCGGCTGACCGACCTCAGCCGCGTCCCGGCCGACCCGGACGCCATGCGCCTCGTGCAGTGCATGCAGGTGCGGCACACCGACCGGCGGCCGGTCAGCGACGAGCCGGTGCCGACCTCCGCGATCGAA
The DNA here is from genome assembly GCF_007830095.1 of Micromonospora taraxaci. Taxonomy (NCBI): domain Bacteria; kingdom Bacillati; phylum Actinomycetota; class Actinomycetes; order Micromonosporales; family Micromonosporaceae; genus Micromonospora; species Micromonospora taraxaci. Next base: position 5,669,819 of record NZ_VIWZ01000001.1, read on the forward strand.
CAGATCACCCGCGCGGTGACCGGCGAGGGCGGCCGGTTGCAGATCCTCGACCGCGACCAGGTGCTGGAGCTGGCCGCCACCGCCGGGCACGCCGACACGGTCGAGGCGGAAGATCCGGAGTTGCGCGCCGAGCTGGCGTACTGGACGAACCGGGCCGAGGCCGGCACCGGGCTGACGGCGGAGGTGCTGCCCGAGCAGCCCGCGCAGACCACGGTGCCGGGCCGCGACTTCGGCCGCCCCGGCAGCCTGCCCATCGGCCCCGGGCACGACCAGGCGGCGGCGTACGCGATGCTGCACGGCGACGAGGACGTACCGGACAGTTGGCTGCGCGCGGGCGAGGCCCTGTCCGCCGGATGGCTCACCGCCACCCGCCTCGGCGTGTCGGTGGTGCCGCTCAGCGCGGTGGTGGAGGTGCCGGGCACCCGGCAGACCCTGCGTCAGCTGCTCTCCGGGATCGGCTTCCCGTACCTGGTGCTCCGGTTGGGCATCGCGGACCCCGCACACGCGGGGCCACCGCACACGCCGCGGCTGACCACCGCGCAGGTGGTCGACACCTCCGCCGTCCGCTGAGGGGCTCTGCCGGCGAGGTCACCGGCGCTACCATCCCCCGGTGACCAGCAGCGTGCCGCCGCCTCGTCAGGACCCTTCGGCGACCCCGTCGCTCGGCTTGAGCCCACTGTCCCGGGTCCACCTCGACGAGTTGCTCCAGGAGATGCTGGAGCGGGTCGGTGACGTCGTCACCAGCCGGGAGCGGCTGCGTGCCCTGCTCGACGCGGTGGTCGGCATCGGCAGCAACCTCGACCTGCGGACCACCCTGCAACGCATCGTCGGGTCCGCCTGCGACCTGGTCGGGGCCCGGTACGGCGCCCTGGGCATCCTCGGCCCGGACCGGCTGCTGCACGACTTCATCGTGCACGGCATCACCCCGGAGCAGCACGCGAAGATCGGCGACCTGCCACACGGGCGGGGAGTGCTCGGTCTGCTCATCGACGAGCCGCGACCGCTGCGGATGCCGGACATCACCAAGCACCCCCGCTCCTACGGTTTCCCCGCCAACCACCCGCCGATGCACAGCTTCCTGGGCGTGCCGGTGCGCATCCGCGACCAGGTGTTCGGCAACCTCTACCTGGCCGAGAAGCAGGGCGGAGCGCAGTTCACCGACGACGACGAGGAGATCGTCGTCGCGCTCGCCGCCGCCGCTGGCGTGGCCATCGAGAACGCCCGCCTCTACGCGCTGGCGCACCGGCGGGAACGGTGGCTCGCGGCCACCGCCGAGATCACCTCGGTGCTGCTCGGCGAGGTACGCCGTACCGACGCGTTGGCACTTGTCGCCCGCCGAGCCCGGGAGGTCGCCGAGGCCGAGCTGGCGCTGGTGCTGCTCTACGACGCCGACCTCGCGCAGTTCACCGTCGAGGTGGTCGACGGTGCCGACGCGCAGGCCCAGGCACTGGTCGGCACGGTCCTGCCGGTGGCCGACACCAGCTTCGGCGCGGCGGTCGCCGAGGGCCGCCACGACCGGGTGGACGACCTGGCGCACGCCGCGCCGTGGCCGGCTCTGCTGCGCACCGGGCCGGCGGTGATCTCACCGCTGGCGACCGCCGAGACGCTGCACGGCGTTCTGGTCGTGGCACACCGCACGGATCGCGGCGGTGTCAGCAGCGAGGACGACGTGGCCCTGCTGGGCAGCTTCGCCGGTCAGGCGGCGCTGGCCATGGAACGGGCGCGCGGTCAGGAGGAACGGGAGTTGCTGGTGGTCCTGGAGGACCGCGAGCGGATCGCCCGTGACCTGCACGACGTGGTGATCCAGCGGCTCTTCGCCACCGGCCTGCAACTGCAGAGCGCCGCGCCGATGATGGGGCGACCGGAGGTGGCCAAGCGGATCAACACGGCCGTCGACGATCTGGACGCCACGATCCGGGACATCCGCCGGACCATCTTCGAGCTGCGGACGCCGATGAGCGCCGCGCTGCGTACCGAGATCCGTGAGGCGATCGAGCTGGCCGCCGAGTCGTTGGGCTTCACACCGCACCTGGAGGTGACCGGCCCGGTGGACAGCGCCGTGCCGGACGCCATCCGCCCGGATCTCACCGCGGTGCTGCGCGAGGCGTTGTCCAACACGGTCCGCCACGCGCAGGCCACCCGGGTGGCCGTCGCCGTACGCGTCGACGCCGGGCGGGTGAGCGTGACGGTCACCGACGACGGGGTGGGCTGTGACCCGGCCGCCGCCCGGGGTGGGTTGGTCAACCTGCGTGAACGCGCCGAGGGGCACGGCGGCACCTTCACCATCCGCCCGGTCGAGCCGCACGGCGCCGAGGTGAGCTGGTCCGTGCCGCTGGGCGACTGAGCGGCCCGGGTCAGGGGGTCTTGCCGAGCAGGCGAGTGGCCAGGACGGCGGCCTGGGTGCGGCGCTCCAGGCCCAGTTTGGCCAGCACGCTGGACATGTAGTTCTTCACCGTCTTTTCCGCCAGGAACATCTTGGCCGCGATCTCCCGGTTGGTGAGCCCTTCCGCCACGTACTCCAGGATCCGGCGCTCCTGCTCGGTGAGTGACCTCAGCTCGCGCGGCTGCTCGACCCCGTTGCGGATGCGCTCCAACACCCGAGCGGTGATCGCCGGGTCGAGCAGCGACTGCCCGCCCGCCACCCGCCGCACCGCGTCGACCAGGTCGGTGCCCCGGATCTGCTTGAGCACGTATCCGGCGGCGCCTGCCATGATCGCCGCGAACAGCGCCTCGTCGTCCTCGTACGAGGTGAGGATCAGGCCCCTGATGGACGAGTCGACGGCGCGGACGTCACGGCACACGTCGATGCCGTTGCCGTCGGGCAGCCGCGCGTCGAGGATCGCCACGTCGGGCCGTAACGCCGGGATGAGGCGCACCGCCTCCTGCGCGGAGCCGGACTCGCCGACCACCTCGATGTCGCCGCCGCTCTGCAGCAGGTCGGCCAGGCCACGGCGGACGACCTCGTGGTCGTCGAGGAGGAAGACGCGGATCATCCTTCGTTTCTACCCCCGTACCCCATCGCGCCGCACGGGCCGAAGGTCCCGACCGGGTCGAGCCGACGTTCGGGGGCGGTCGGGCCCGACCGGTCGGGACGTCCGGCCCTGCTCCCCGGCCGACCCGACGGCGCAACGTGGAGGTACGCCAGCCGCAACGGCACCGTCAGCCGCCGGCGCGCCGGGAAAGGAGCACCGCCATGGACATCGGCTACACCGAAGCCCAGCTACGGGCCGCCGCCGTGGACGCGGTCCGGGCGCCGTCGTTGCACAACACCCAGCCGTGGCGGCTGCGGCTGCGCGACGGCGGCATCGAGGTGCTCGCCGACCCGACCCGACGGCTGCCGGCGACCGACCCGAGCGGCTGGGGTGTCCGGATCGCCTGCGGCGCGGCGCTGTTCAACCTGCGGATGGCGCTGGCGGTCGCCGCAATCCCGGCCCGGGTCCGACTGCGCCCCGACCCGGCCGAACCGGACCTGCTGGCCCGGCTGGTGCCGGACACCCCGCGTCGTCCGTCCCTGGCCGAGCAGAGCCTGTACGCGGCCATCCCCCGCCGGTTCAGCAACCGGCTGCCGTTCTGGCCGGACCGGGTGCCGGCCGACGTCCGGTGGCGCCTCGGCGAGGCCGCTCGTGCCGAGCAGTGCTGGTTGGAGTTGCTGATCGGGGTGAGCGCGGTCGCCGCGTTCGGCGAGATCGCCCGCAGCGCACACCGGGTGCTGGAGCGGGACCCGGCGTACCGGGCGGAGAGCGAGCGGTGGTTGCGTCGGGAGCCGGCGCCGGACGGCGTACCCGCCTCGGCCGGGGGTCCGCAGGGCGAGCCGCAGGACGTCCTACCGACGCGCGGATTCGGTGGGCGCGACCGCGCCGCGGGGCGTGACTTCGAGCCGGAGCCCCTCGTCGGAGTGCTCGGCTCGTTCGGCAACACGGCAGTGGACCAGGTGATCGCCGGCCAGGCCCTGCAACGGTTGCTGCTCGTCGCCACCGACGCCGGGCTCAGCGTGTCGATGCTCTCCCAACCGATCGAAGTGCCGACGGCACGGGAGCAGCTGCGGCTGTCGTTGGGGCGGTTCGGCACGCCACAGATGGTGCTGCGGATCGGGTACGGCCAGCCGGGCCGACCGACCCCCCGGCGCGACGTGAACGAGGTGCTCGACCTGCCGGCGGTGCCGGCCTGAGCCGCGACCGACGCGGTCAGGCGGCGAGCACCGCCGCCTCCCGGGTCGGGTCCAACCCGATCGAGCTGCGATGCGGTCGCCCGGCGCGCGGCGGAACGGCACCGACCTCGCGCAGCCACTGCCAGGTGTCGGCGACGGTCTCGGCCACCGGCCGGCAGGTCAACCCGGCGGCGTGGGCGCGGGTCACGTCCTGCTCCAACAGCCCCCGGTACGGGTGGCCGGTCGGCATCCAGATCGGCAGGTCGCTCCACGGCTGCACACCGGCGGCGACGATCCGGGCCGGATCGGTCCAGCGCAGCAGGGCATCAGCACCGGTGACGGCCACGCACGCGTCGAGGAGCTCACCCATCGTGGTCTGCTCGCGACGACCGACCGCGTTGACAGTGCCGCCCAGCCGCCGGGCGCCCGCGTCGAGCATCCACCCCGCCAGATCGCGGACGTCGACGTACTGCACCGACAGGCCGGCCGGCCCGGGCGCGAGCACGTCACCGCCGCGCTCGACGCGCCGCAGCCACCACGGCAGCCGGCCGACGTCCTCCCCCGGACCCAGGATCAGACCGGCCCTGGCGATCAGCGCCCGGTCGCCGAACACCTCTCGCACGGCACGTTCGGCACCGGCCTTGAGCTGCGGATAGTCGCCGTCGACAGAGTCCGCGTCGGCGTCCACCACCGGGGAGTCCTCGTCGAGCCCGTGCGCCGACGGGTCGCGGTAGACCGAACCGCTGGACACGTACACGTAGTGGCCCACCGAATGGGCGAGGACACGGGCGGCGTCGCGGGCGGCGCGCGGCGCACCGTCCCAGGTGTCCACCACCAGGTCCCAGTCACCGCCGGCCAGCGCCGCCAGGCCGTCCGGCGCGGTGCGGTCACCCCGCAACCGGTGTACGCCAGGAGGCACCACCCCGTGCAGCCCGCGGTTGAACACCGTCACCGACCAACCACGGCGTACGCCCTCGGTGACCGTGGCTCCGCCGACAAAGCCCGTTCCGCCCAGCACCAGCAGTCTCATGCACGCCACCCTGCCGGCACGGGTCGGCGGGCGGCACCCCGTTTCACCGGTAGCGGATCTGCCCGTGGCAGAACCGCAGGCCTCAGCCCAGGATGCAGGATAGCCGCCCAGGGGCATGGTCAACGAAGCCGCCGATTGCGAAGCTGCTTCAATCTGCGTCAGGACGGGCAATCGAGGCGCTCGGCGCATGTGGTGGCTCGACGTCGGCACGAGGACGGAGAAGGGAATGACCAGCACCCCGCTGTCCCTGCCACAGCCATCCGCGCGGGCACCCGAGTTCGGCCGGGACGCGCTCATCGTCTGCGAGAACCTGGTGCGGATCTACCAGACCGGTTCGATCGAGGTGCAGGCATTGCAGGGGCTGGACCTCGCCGTGGAGAGCGGTGAGCTGGTAGCCGTCGTCGGTGCCTCCGGGTCGGGCAAGTCGACGCTGCTGTCCATCCTGGCCGGCATCGACGCCCCCACCGCCGGGCGGGTCCGGGTCGACAAGTGGAATCTGCTGACGATGTCCCGCGCGGACCGGGTGGACTACCGGCGGCACACCGTCGGGTTCGTACGGCAGCAGACGGCGAGCAACCTGATCCCCTACCTGACCGCACGGGAGATGGTGGACCTGCCGATGGCGGCGGCGCGCACCGCGAAGGAGGAGCGCCGGGAACGCGCGGCGGACCTGCTGGACAGCCTCGGTGTCGCCGACTGCGCCGATCGGCGTCCCGGGCAGCTCTCCGGGGGGCAGCAGATGCGGGTAGCGATAGCGGTGGCACTGGCCAACCAGCCGCAGGTCCTGCTCGCCGACGAGCCGACCGGCGAGCTGGACGCCGCCACGTCCGCGGAGGTCTTCGGCGTGCTGCGGGACGTCAACCGACGGTACGGCGTCACCGTCGTCGTGGTGACCCACGACCCCGAGGTCAGCGGCCAGGTCGAACGGACCATCGCGATCCGGGACGGACGCACCAGCAGCGAGGTGCTGCGCCGCACCACCACCGACGCGGCGGGCGACACACACACGATCGCCGAGGAGTACGCCGTGATGGACCGGGCCGGGCGGGTCCAGGTGCCCCGCGAGTTCCGCCAGGCGCTGGCGCTGACCCGACGGGTCCGGCTGGCCCTGGAACCCGACCACATCACGATCCGCCCCGATTCGGGAAACGGCGAATGAGCAGCGAACCGCTGCTGCGCGTGCGCGGCGTACACCGGCGCTTCCAGACCGGGCCGACCGTCGTCCACGCCCTGCGCGGCGTGTCGTTCGACGTGGCCGCCGGTTCCATGGTGGCGCTCGTCGGCCGGTCCGGCTCGGGCAAGACCACCCTGCTCAACGTCATCGGCGGCCTGGACCGCCCGGACGCCGGCACCGTGCACGTCAACGGCACCGACGTCACCGCGCTCGACGAGGACGGCCTGTCCCGACTGCGGCGCGAGAAGCTGTCGTACGTCTTCCAGAGCTTCGGGTTGATCCCGGTGCTGTCGGCCGCGGAGAACGTCGCCGCCCCGCTGCGGCTGGCCCGTGTCGCCCCGGCCGATCGCGAGCGGCGGGTCGAGTTGCTGCTGGAGCTGGTCGGCCTGGCCGACCACGCCGGGCAGCGTCCGGCCGAGCTGTCCGGCGGCCAGCAGCAGCGGGTGGCGATCGCCCGCGCGCTGGCCGCCTCGCCCCGCCTACTGCTCGCCGACGAGCCCACCGGGCAACTGGACGCCGAGACGGGCCTGTCGGTGATGGCCCTGCTGCGCGGCATAGTGGAGTCCGAAGGCGTCACCGTCCTGGTGTCGACGCACGACGCGGTGATGATGGCCCTGGCCGACCGGGTGATCCGCATCCACGACGGGCACCTCGACGAACAGGCCGCCGGGCAGTCGTACCAGCCCGTGCCGGACGTCAGGTGACGCGACGATGCTGAGGCTGGTCAGCCGGCGCGCCCGCGCGCAGTGGCCGTTGCTGGCCGCGCTCCTCGGGGTCGTCACGATCGGCGCGACACTGCTGGGCACCTGCACCCTGCTGGTCACCCGCACCGCCGAGCGGGCGCTGCAGGTCGCCATGGCCCGCGCCGCCCCCGCCGCCGTCGACGTGACCGTCTACACCGGCACTGTCGAGGGCCCGGACGTGTCCTCCGTCGCCGCCGACACCCGCACCGCAGTGACCTCCGCGCTCGCACCGCTCCCGGTGACGACGACCGCGCGGGCGTCGACGGTGCTGCGAGCGCTACCGCCCACGCTCGCCCCGGGCACCACCGTCGGGGCCCAGGCGTACCTGTCCGGGCTGGACGATCTGCCGACCCGAGCCGAGCTGGTCACCGGGCACTGGCCACGACAGCCGGGCGACGCGGTGCTGCTGGAGTCCACCGCCCAGCTGCTCGACCTCACCCCCGGTCGCCGGGTGCGACTCGGCGCCGAGCTGGCCCACCCGCCCGTCCCGGCCCTCGACGTGACAGTCGTCGGTGTCGTACGCCCGCTGCCGGGGCGCGGCTGGGACCGCGACCCGCTGGCCGCGGCCGGCTCGGCCATCGGCTACCGGGACGGCCGGTTCATGCAGCCGGTCAACGCTTACGGCCCGTTCCTCGTCGACCTCGCCGACCTGGTCACCACGGGTGCCACCGTCGACCGGATGGAGGTCACCGCCCATCCGGACCTGTCCCACAACAACCGCCGCGACCTGGAGGCCGTGGCCGGGGCCGTCCAGAGTGCCGACCGCCGGCTGGCCGGCACCCTCGGCGACCGCGTCCAGCTCGCCCGTGTCTCCTCCGAGCTGCCGCTGACCCTACGGGCCGCCGACGACCAACGGCGTGTTACCGCCGCCGTCGTGCTCGCCGTCGCCGTCCTCGGCGGTGTGCTGGCCGCTACGGCACTCGTCCTCGCCGGCCGACTGACCGCTGGCCTACGCTCCGACGAGACCGCCCTGCGGTCCGCCCTGGGCACCAGTCGTCGCCAGCTCGCCGCCACCGCGACACTCGAGGCCGGACTCGTCGCCGTCGTCGCCGCCGCGCTCGCGATACCGGCCTCGTCGGCCCTGCACGCCGGCCTGACCCACCTACCGCCGTTGGACGGCGTCGGCCTGACCGCCCGGCCGGCCATCATCGGCGCCCAGGTCCTCGCGGTCGCCGGCGGCGCGCTGGTACTCGCCGCCGTCCTCACCGTCCTGGCGATCCGGCCCGTCCCGGCGGCCGGCGACCGGCGCACCCGCCGCGAACTGCTGGCCCGGTCCGGCGCCGACCTGATGCTCGCGGTGTTCGCCGCCGTCGGATGGTGGCAGCTGTACGCGCAGCCCACCGCCGCCAGCCCACGCGCCGACGCGGTGCGGGTGCTCGCGCCGGCGCTGCTGCTCACCGCAGGCGCCGCCCTGGCTCTCCGGGTGGTGTTGCCCGCCCTGCGTGGCGTCGACCGGCTGGCGTACCGCGCCCGCGGGCTGGCGCTTCCACTGGCTGTCGCCGAGGCCGCCCGCCGTCCCCAGGCGGTCGCCGCCGGGCTGCTCGTCGGGCTGGCCTGCGCGGCCGGAACCTTCGGCCTCGCCTTCGACACCACCTGGCACCAGTCGCAGCGCGACCAGGCCGCGGTCTCCGTCGGCACCGACCTCGCCCTCACCCTCACCACGACACCGGTGGCCGGAGACGGCGCGGTCGTCAGCGCGGCCACCGCGGGGGTGGTGAGTCCGGTCCTCAGCCGTGGTACCTCAGTCGGTCAGTGGCTCGGCACCGCCGGCAACGCGCCACGCCTGGTCGCCGTCGACACCACCCGCGCCGACGCGCTGCTGCGCGGACGGCTGGACAGCGACAGCGGCTGGGCGGACGTGGGCGCCGCGTTGGCCCCACGCACCCGGGTCACCGGCCTCGCCATCCCGACCGGCGCCCCGCTCGTCCTGAGCGGGACCACCACCGGCGGCACCCCGCTCGCCGTGACGCCCCGGCTGCTGCTGCAGGACGCCATCGGCCTCCGCACGTCCTGTACCGGTCCCGCCGTACCGCTCGACGGCCGGGAGGTCCGACTGCCCGCCTGCGCGACGGCTGACGGGCTGCGCCTCGTCGCGGTCGCTCTGCCGGTCACCGCCGAACCGGTCGGCGGACGCGTCGCCATGGCCGTCACGCTCACCGTGCCGCCCGCCGGATCGGCGGCGGAGTCCACCGACGGATCGGACTGGACCGCCACGTCCGCGCCGCCGGTCCCGGGCAAGGTGACCGACCCGACCGCCCTGGTGTCCGCCACGCCAACGGGAACGACGCTGCGGATGGCCGCGACAGTCGACCTCGGCGGTGCCGAGGACGCCGCCCGGACCCTCGTCGCCACCGCCTTCCCGGACCCCGGCCGGGTGCCCGTCGCGGTCTCCGAGCGCTTTGCCAGCGAGGTCGGTGCCGACCGGGGCAGCCGGCTCAGCGTCACAGTCGGCATCACGCCCGTCCCGGTCGTCGTCGCCGAGGTCGTGCCGACCGTGCCGTCCGCCCCCGGCGCCGTCGCCGTCCTCGCCGACCTGGACACGCTGTCCCGCGCACGCGTCGTCACCGGCGACCTGACGTTCCCGGTCGATGCCTGGTGGGTCGGTCACCCGGCCGGGCCCGGTGCCACCGAACGGGCCGCCGACCTGCACCTGGGGACCGTCGCGACCCGCGAAGCGGAGACCGCCCGCCTCATCGGTGGTCCGCTCCAGGCTGGGTTGCCGGCCGCGCTGCGGCTCATCGTCCCGGCCGCGGCCCTGCTGCTGCTCGCCGGCGTCGTCCTGCACGTCACCTGTGACCTCCAGGTCCGCGCCGTCGAGGTGGCGCGGCTGCGCGGCCTGGGAATGTCCCGGCGCGGCATCCGGGCCGTTCTGCTCGGCCAGCACGCCGGTGTCCTGTTGCCCCTGCTCGCGGCGGGCGCGGCCGTCGGCGCGCTCGCCACCGGCGTCGTCGCTCCCCTGCTGGTGCGCTCCGACACCGGCGCCGCGCCCGTCCCGGCCGCTCATCCACACTGGCCGTGGCCGGCCGAGGCCGCGCTGCTCGCCGTACTGCTGGCCGGATGCATGCTGGCGGTCGCCGTCGTGGTCACCGTCCAGGTCCGCCGGGCCGACGCCGCACACCTGCGGGTGGCACCGTGAAACGATTGCTGACCCGCCGGTGGCTGACCCGCCGACTGCCGGCGCTGCACTGGCCCAGCATCCGTGGCCGTGGCCGTACCGACGCCGGACCGCTGCTGCTCACCGCCGCCGTCATCGCGACCGTCGCGCTGCTCTCCGGAGCAGCACCGGCGCTGCTCCGCGCCGCCGCCGACGACGCCGTGCAGGACACGGTCCGCCGCGCCGGCCCCGACGCGAACGTCCTCGCGCACGCCGACTGGGAACGCGACGACGGGCCGACCGGCGGACGGGTCCGGATGCCCCGCCTCGCCGAGGGCGTCGACGACTTCCGCGCCCGGGTGACGTCCGCGCTCGGGCCCGACCTGGACGCCGCGCTGCTCCCGCCCGTCACCGTCGTCAACGGTCCGATCCTCAACATCACCGACGGCACCGTGCCGCGGACCTTCCAGTTCACCTACCTGGCCGGTGACCTCGACGGCCCGGACGTGGCCTGGATCGCCGGCGGCGCGCCCGGCCCCGCCGTCGCCGACGAATACGTGGAGACCCCCTACGACGGACCGCCCTGGCCGGTGCAGGTCGGTCTCTCCGAGGCGGACGCCGCCGCGCTCGACCTCGGCCCCGGCGATCGCATCCCGGTCAAGGACGGCCAGGGGCGCGACACGGACGTCCGGATCAGCGGGATCTACCGACCCGCGGACAGCGACGACCCGGCCTGGCGACTCGCCCCGGCGCTCCTGCGCCCGACGCCCGGCGTCGACGGCGTGGGGATCACCCGCTTCGGCGGCCTGCTGTCCCGCGAGTCGTTACCGGACGCCCGGCTCGCCGTGGACGAGGACCAACTGCGGCGCACCGTCCACTTCGCACCCGTTCCCGGCGCGCTCACCTGGGACGCCACCGCCGCGCTCGCCAGCCAGGTGGTCAAGCTCAAGGCCACCTCCGGCGCATCGAGCGACCGCGACCAGTCCCTGAGGTGGGAATCGCAGCTCGACACCGCGCTGCGCGACGCCCGTACGCAGATCAGCGCCGCCTCCGCACAGGCCGCCGTCCTGCTCGCCGGGGTGCTGACCGCCACGGTACTGGTCCTGCTGCTCGCCGCCGATCTGCTGGTCCGCCGCCGTACCCCGGCGCTGAGCGTCGCCCGGCAGCGTGGGGCGGCGATACCCGACGTCGGCGCGGAACTGATCGTCGAGTCCACCGTGGTGTCCCTGTCGGCCGCCGCCGTCGGGCTCGCGCTCGCCCGCGCCGCCGTTCCGGGCGTCTCCTGGGCCTGGGCCGTTCCCGTGGTCCTGGCGGGTGCCGTCGCCGGGCCGGCGTTCGGCACCCTCGCCGCCGCCCGTGCCAGCCGCGACCGACGTCAACCCGCCAACCCGGCCGCTCGACGCTGGATCCGGGCCACCGGCCAACTGCGCCGCGCCGCCGTCGAAGCCGCTGTCCTGATCGCCGCGGTCGCCGCCTTCGTCACACTGCACCAACGCGGGCTCCTGCCCGTCGCCTCCGACGACGACACCGGCGAGCTGACCGGCGACCTGATCCTGCCGATCAGCGCCCTCGCGCTGGGCGCGCTCGTCGGCGCGCTCCTCCTGCTCCGACTGCTGCCCCTCGGGACGCGGTTCGCGCTCCGACGGGCCCTGCGCTCGCGCCGCCCGCTGGCCGTGTTCGGTGCCGCCCAGGCGGCCACGACGGCCGGACGCGCGCTGCCGCTCCTGGTGCTGGTCAGCACCACGGCGCTCGCGTCGTTCGCGCTCATCCTCGGCACCACCGTCACCCGAGGTCTGGGCGACGGCGCGTGGAGCACCGTCGGCGCCGACGCCCGCCTCGACGTCGGCGCCGACGCCGAGGCCGCCACGCCCGCGCTGGCCGAGCGCATCGCCGCCGCACCCGGGGTGGGGCAGGTCGTCGTCGCGCAGGTGACCGACTCCGCACGCCTCTTCAGCGAATCGACACTGCTCACCCCACGACTGGTCATCGTGGACACGGCCGCGTTCCAGCGCCTGCTGGCCACCACTCCGCTGCCGGACGCGCCGGCGCTGGCCCGGCTCACGGCACCTGGTCCTGGCGCCGGGGACGTCCCGGCGCTGGTCCGATCGGGCGACGGCGCTCTGCGGACCGGCACGCGGCTGCAGCTACCCCGCGACGGCGCACCGACGATCCGTCTCGCTGCGGTCGGCACCGCTCCCTCCGTCGGCGGTGCCGCCGACGTCGTCATCGTGGACGCCACGGCCCTCGCCGACGCCGGGCTGCCCGCCGTTCCGAACACCGTCTGGGTGACCGGCCCCGGCGCGGCGCAGGCCGTGTCGAACAGCGGCGTCGCCGCCGACGTCGTACTGCGCGCGGACGTCCTGCGGGCGCAGCGAGTGGCTCCACTGACCGCGGGGCTCCTCCGGCTGGCGTGGACGGCCGCCGCGGTGCTGCTGGCGCTGGGGCTGCTCGGCCTCACGCTCGCCGCCGCCGCAGGGGCTGCGCAGCGGTGGCAGACCCTGACCCGGCTGCGGACCCTCGGCCTGCGACCACGCGACGCCCGTTGGGTCGCCGCCGGAGAGGTGCTGCCACCGGTAGTGGTCGCCGCGGTGTGCGGTCCGCTGCTCGCGGCCCTGCTCGCACATCTGACGCTCGGCCCGCTCGACCTGCGGCTGCTCACCGGCCAGGGCGCCGACCCGACGGCGGTCCTGCCGTGGTGGCTGCTGGGCCTGGTGAGCGTGGTGCTGCTGGCGGCGGCCACCACTGTCGTACCTGTCGAGTCGGCGTTGCGGCGACGCGACCGGCTGAGCGAGGTTCTCCGCGCCGGCGAGTGACAGGCTGCCGGAACGGCGAAGCCCGTTACCGGATGTCCGGTAACGGGCCAGCTGATCTGCGTATGGATGGTGGGCGATACTGGGTTTGAACCAGTGACCTCTTCCGTGTCAAGGAAGCGCGCTCCCACTGCGCCAATCGCCCGTGGCGACCGCCGAACCCGGCAGTCAGGCCCCGATGGGGCAGATCGCGAGCGGACGACGGGATTCGAACCCGCGACCCTCACCTTGGCAAGGTGATGCGCTACCAGCTGCGCTACGTCCGCACGTCCCCGACAACCGCCGGCGACAGGTGAACTCTACCCGATGCCAAGATCGCTTTGCGCGGCACCCTGGGCGGCCGGCGATTGCGCTGGTCGCCACCGGGGTATTGAAGGGCTCGACAGCGCACCACACCCCCTTAAGGAGGCTGTCGTGGGTATCGGCACCAGCATCTTCCTGATCGCGCTCGGCGCGATCCTCACTTTCGCGCTGGACGCGAGCGTCGGCGGCATCAACCTCGACGTGGTCGGTTGGATCCTGATGGGAGCCGGCGTGCTCGGCCTGATCATGACCACCCTGATCTGGGGTCGGCGTCGCCAGGTGGTCACGACCACCGAGCAGCCGGTGGAGTACCGCCAGGTCGAGGAGCGGCGGGACATCGCCCCGCCGCTGTGACCCGGCCAGCTCTACCGCTGGCGGAGCCGCCAGACCAACGTGATTCCAGGCCGGCCGCCTTCGTCGAAGGCGGCCGGCCTGTCGCACCGGCGACCCCGCGCCGCAGCAGACGCCGGGAGGCGTCGCAGCCGGTGAGTGGACCACCGCGCTCCGGTGGTGCCGGCGGCGGAATCAGAACTCGATGACCAACCGGCCGCGTACCCCTCCGGCTTCCAGGAGTTGGTGCGCGCGGGCCGCCTCCTGCGGCGGAAACCGGCCGGCGACCCGCAGGGTCAGCGCACCCTCCTCGGCGAGTCGCCGAAGCAGGTCGAGCTTGTCGCGGCGCCCCTCGTACTCGTACACGAACGCCGACACCATGTCGATCTTCCGCTGGTCGGCCTGCGCCCGCAGCACCGGGTCGGGCCCGCCGCGCAGCAGTGCGACGGCACCACCCTCGCGCACCGCGGGCAGCAGCGCGCCACCGAGCAACGCGGCGTCGACAGCGGCGTCCACCCCGTCCGGGGCGTGCTCCCGGAGGCGGTCGGCGACGCCCGGCCCTCGGATCACCGTCACGTCGGCGCCGAGCGCGGCGACCAGGTCGACGTCACCCTGCGCCGCGTCGGCCAGCACCCGGTGACCGGCGGCCTTGGCGAGCTGAACCGCATAGCCGCCGACGGCACCGGCCGCCCCGGTCACCGCGAGGGTGCTGCCGGGCTCCAGTCGCAACTGATCCAGGGCGTGCAGGGCGGTCAATCCGTTCAACGGCAGAGTGGCCGCCTCGGCGGGTGACACGCCCGCCGGAGCGGGCACCACCCAGGCCTCCGGGAGCACGACCCACTCGGCGTACCCGCCGCCGGCCTCCCGGCTCGGATTGACCATGGCCATCACCGGGTCGCCCGGGGCGAGTGCGCCACTGGTGCCGGAGCCCACCTCGTCGATGGTGCCGGCGATGTCGTGACCGGGCAGCAGCGGGTCGCTGCCGCGCAGTGGCACCGGCAACATACCGGCCCGGATCTGGGTGTCCGCCGGGTTGACCGCCGCGGCGCGTACCCGGACACGGACCTCCCCCGGGCCGGCGTGCGGCGTCGGAAGGTCGACCACCCGCAGCACCTCGGGCCCGCCGTAGCGCAACAGTCCGACCGCTCTCATGCTCGACTCCTCATTCGGGTAACAGCCGACCACCGTGTCCGGTGGTCAGTCCAGGCAGGTGAGCGCGACCTCGGCGTAGCGCGTCAGCGCCGCCCGGTCCGGGTTGATGGCACCCATCACCCGCAGGCCCTGAAGGTTGGTCACCAGGAAGCCGGCCAGGTCGGTGGCGCTGCGGTCGGACGTGATCTGGCCCCGCAACTGCGCCTCGGCCAGCAGGTCGTAGAGCGCCGCTTCCAGGGACTGGGTGGTCGAGCGGAGCCGATCGGCGACCCGTACGTCCTGGTGGGCCCGTTCCATCGACGCGCCGACGATGAGACAGGAGAGGTGCCGGCCGTCGCCGGCGATGTCGTCCACAGTGCCGACGAACACCTCCCGGATGACCGCTCGCGCGTCGTTGCCGGAGCGCAGCAGATCGACCATCGGCGCGGCGTACCGCTGCCGGTACAGGTCCAGCACCGCGAGGTAGAGCCCGTCCTTGCTGCCGAACGCGGCGTAGATCGAACCGCTGCCCAGGCCGGTCGCCTCCGACAGGTCGCGCATCGAGGTGCCCTCGTAGCCCTTGCTCCGGAACACGTCCATGGCGGCGTCGACGGCGGCGTCGAGGTCGAACTCACGGGTACGTGCCATGGCTGAACGCTACCCGCGATCTGGAACGATCGACAAAGTACTGCCGGTCACGGCCGTTTTGGCTGGTCGAGGGGGTGCCCGACACCGCGTTACGATCCAGATCATGGAGTCCCTGGACACGGTGCTGGCCGCGCACCGGGCGTACCTGCTCGGTTGGAACATCGGCCCGGTCGGAGGTCCGGACCTGGCGACCTACCGCAGCGACGTGCCGCACCCGACCCTCAACGGCGTGCTGCGCGTGACCGGGCGCACACCGCAGGACGCGCTCCTGGAGGCCCGGCAGCGCCTGCACGGCGTACCCCGGGTGTGGTGGGTCGGCCCGGACAGCGACCCCGGCACGGCCGACGGCCTGGTCTCCCTCGGGGCTGTCGAGTTCGCCCGCCTGCCGATCATGACAGCGGTGATCGACGAGGCGGCGGACGAACCGGCTCCGGCCGGCCTGCACATCGCCGAGACCACCGACCTCGCCGCGTTCGTCAGGGCCTACGCCCGGGTGTCCGGGATCCCGACGGACGGCGTGGCGGCGACGATCGAGCGGGAGAAGGCGTTCTCCGGTGACGGCACGGTGATCAGACTGGCCGGTCGGCTGGACGACGGCCGTGTCGTCGGCACCGCCGTCGCCTGGCTCAGCCACGGCCTGGTCACGCTCTACTTCGTGGGTACGCAGCCCGAGCAGCGGCGCAGGGGAATCGGCGCGGCGATGACCAGGGCGGCACTGCGCCTGGCCAGTGAGCGGGGTGCCCGCACCGCCGCGCTCACCTCCTCGCCGATCGGTGAGTCGGTCTACCGCCGCCTCGGTTTCCGGCCGGCGGGCGAGTTCCGCGTGTTGACGTTCTGAGCCGTACGCGCCGACCGCGCCGGGAAGGCCCGACGTCGGCGGATCCGAGTCGATCACGATGGCTACCGGCCGGAAACCATTGACTATGGGGTTCAGACAGCGTTGTCTTTCACTGGCACCTGGGGAGGTACAACAGTGATCGATGGCGTGTCCCTCGTGTTCTGCGTGACGGCCGACGTGTCGGTACGCGAACGGATGGTGCGGCGACTGGACGGGCTCGGCACCCTGGTGATCTGCACCGACCTCGCCGCGTTGCAGGCGATGATCGGTCCGCCCGCGATCGGCGGACCGGCCCCGGTCGTCGGCCCTGCGACCGAACCCACCGTTGCCGCCACCCCTGCGGCCGCCGTCGCCGCTTTCGCGACGGCCCCGACCCCCACCTCCGGCCGGATCACCCTCGGCGACCTGGAGATCGACCCTCTCGACCACCTGGTGACGTGGCAGGGGCAGCCGCTGGCCCTGACCCGGCTCGAACACCGTCTGCTCACCCAACTCGCCAGCACGCCGGTCGGAGTCTGGACGTACGAGAAGCTCTTCGAGTCGGTCTGGGGGTGCGCCTACCTCGGCGACTCGTCCGTCCTGCACTCGGCCGTCAAGCGGTTGCGGCGCAAGCTGCGCAGCGCCGACGCCACAGTGGGTGTGCAGACCGTACGCGGGATCGGCTACCGGCTCAGCGTGGACTGACTGTCGGCGCCACATGCGAAACGGCTCGTCACCGGGTTTTCAGTGACGAGCCGTTTCCTGTGGTGGGCGATACTGGGTTTGAACCAGTGACCTCTTCCGTGTCAAGGAAGCGCGCTCCCACTGCGCCAATCGCCCGTGCTTGTTGCCGAGGTGGGGACGGGATTTGAACCCGCGTACACGGCTTTGCAGGCCGTTGCCTCGCCTCTCGGCCACCCCACCGAGGTTGCCCCCGTCATGCGTGGCGGCAGCTCCGAGCGGACGACGGGATTCGAACCCGCGACCCTCACCTTGGCAAGGTGATGCGCTACCAGCTGCGCTACGTCCGCACGCCCCCGGACGTTCCCGGGTGACGGATGAGAACTTTAGCCGAGCCGGTGAACGACTGCCAACTCGGGGTCGTCTCGGCGCGTCTGGCCCTCGGTGGACGAGATCACCGCCACCCCCCGCAGGCTTCCTAGGAGGATGGTCTGGCGCCTCGGCCTGCTGGTGGCAGTCACACTCCGACACCACCAGGCAACGATCGTCATCACCGTGTCGCAGATCGACCGGCGGAACCGTCCGCACACTGCTTTCGGGCGGCAGACCTCGGTGAATGCTCCCCTACAGAACGACCGACGGCACCCCGGGAAAGTGTCCGGCTTCCGACTGACACAGCGCCGCTCAGCAGGCGGCGGTAACTGTTCGTGTTCACTCGGATGGGCTACGGTAACGGTCGTGACGAGACGTGCGGCCGAAATCCGCCTGGATGCCCTGCTGCGCACCGCCTGCGACGTGATCGTGGAGCGCGGTCTGGCCAACACCCGAACGGCGGACGTGGCGAACGCGGCAGGCGTGAGCCAGGCCCTGGTCTTCTACCACTTCGCCACCAAGGAACGGTTGCTCGCGCAGGCCTTCGCGTACGCGGTCGAGCAGGATCTGGCCCGACTGGACGCGGTGACCCGCTCCTCGGCCCCGCCGCTGACCAAGCTCCGCAAGATCCTCAAGCTCTACACCCCGGCCGGGCGGGCAACCTCCTGGTCGATGTGGATAGACGGCTGGTCCGAGTCGCTGCGCGCCCCGGAGTTGGAGAAGGTCTCCCGCCGACTCGACCTGCGCTGGCGTCAGGACCTCGCCGAGGTGATCTCCACCGGAGTGGCCGACGGCACCTTCCAGTGCGCCGACCCGGACGGAGCCGCCTGGCGGATCAGCGCGGTCATGGACGGCCTCGCCGTCCAACTGGCCGTGCACGACCGGGTGATCTCCCGCCGGCAGTTCGGCGAGTGGGTCCGGCTGGTCACCGCCCGGGAGCTCGGCCTGGACCCCGCCGACCTGGACTGACCCGGGCAGCCAGCACCAATCCCCGACCAGGCCGGGCAAAACGGCTCGCCCCGCCCCGCCGACCGGAACAATCGGCAGCATGGATCTGCTGGAGGCGTACCGCCGGAGCCTGGCCGAGTTCGTCGACCGGGTGGACCAGGTCGAGCCCGGCCAGTGGTCCGACCCGACACCCTGCTCGGACTGGGACGTCCGCACGCTCGTCAACCACGTGGTCACCGAGGCCCGGTGGAGCGTCCCGCTGCTCGCCGGCCGGACCATCGAGGAGGTCGGCGACCGACTCGACGGCGACCAACTCGGCACCGACCCGATATCGACCGCACGGGAGGCCGCCGCGCAGGCCGAGATCGCCGCCACCCACCCCGGCACGATCGACCGCACCGTGCACCTCTCCAGTGGCGAGACCCCGGCCGCGGAATACCTCCGGCAACTCCTCGCCGAGCACCTGATCCACGGGTGGGACGTGGCCGTGGCGATCGGCGCCCAGCCTCGGCTCGATCCGGACGCGGTGCACGTGGCCGCCCAGTGGTTCGCCGGGCAGATCGACGACTACCGGCGCAACAACCTGGTCCACACCGGGGTACGGGTGCCCGACGACGCCGACGAACAGGACCACCTCCTGGCCGCCTTCGGCCGCGACCCCGACTGGGCGCCGACCGACTGACCACGCCGCACCCGTAGCCGGCCGACCACCGGCCCCACCTCCCCACACCGATCGTCGCGACCGCCCCGGGACACCCCGAGGGCGGCTTCGTCTTTCCGCGATCCCGCGACATGTCGACGTCCCCGGACCTTGCCGCCACCACGATCGACTGATATCCACAGGTGTGCATGCGTCACCGCGCATCCACGGCCGGCGACCGCCGGCCATCCCGCTCCCACGAGGAGGTCCCGTGCCACAACCGGAGTGGTCACCCCCGATGAGCCGGCGCCGACGCCGGCTCATCGCCGTCCTGGCGACGACGGCGACGGTCGCCGCGCTGCTCCCCACCGGCGTGAGCACCGCGGCCCCCACCGGCAACGCGGCGTCCGCCGAGCGCACGTCCGGACCATTCGCCGAGGGCCACGAGCCCGCCGACGCCGACAACCGCACCGGTACGGCGGCACCCGACGCCCGCCAGCGCGGCCTGGCCCGCGCCGCCGACCCCGACGTCCGCTGGAACCGGCTCGGCACCCCGCAGGCGCTCGGCCCCGGTCGCACAGCTCTGGCCACCGGGCTGCCCGCCGACCCGGAGGCCGCCGCCCGCGCCTATCTGACCGCCAACCGCGACCTGTTCGGGCTGGACGCCGCCTCGGTGGCCGCCATGGACCGCGTGCTGGTCCGGCCGATCGGCAGCGGTGCCGTGGTCACCCTCCGGCAACGCTTCGGCGACCTGCCGGCCGGACCGGACGGGCTCGTCACGCTCGCGGTCGCGGGCGGCACCGTGCTCTCGGTCAGCTCCTCGCTGGCCCGCACCGGCGGCATCCCCGCCCCGGCCACCCGTACCGCCGAGCAGGCGTACGCGGCCGCGCTCGCCGACGCCAGGCTGACCGCCGACGCGGTGGCCAGCCACACCATCCGGGCAGTGGCCGTACCCACCCCGGTGGACGGGCCACGGGCCGCGTACGAGGTCACCATGATCGGCGCGGACACCGAGCACCCCGCCGCGTTCACCACCTACGTGGACGGCAACACCGGGCAGGTGCTGGTCCGCGAGGATCTCGTCGACTACGACTCGGACAACCCGAGCTGGGCGGTCTTCCCGGCCACCCCGCCCCGCGACCTCGGCCCGGGGCAGGACCCCCGGGTGCGCTGGTGCGGCGACCCGGTGCCCGGCTGCGTGGCAGCCTCCCGCGACCCGGCCACCGGCCAGCCGTGGGACGTCGACGCGGCAACCGGCACGCCGACGTACACCTCGCGTGGCAACTCGGCCAACACGGTGCTCTCCTGGGGCGCGAACACCCCGGTCGTCCCGGCCCCCACCAGCCCGGAACGCCGCTACGAGTACCCGTTCACCGACCAGTGGCACCAGGCGAAGTGCAACCCCGAGGTCTTCACCTCCGCCCAACGCAACGACGCGGACGCCTCGATCGCCAACCTGTTCGCCATGCACAATCGGATGCACGACTGGTCGTACCAGTTGGGCTTCACCGAGTCGGCGTGGAACCTCCAGGCGGTCAACCTCACCCCGTCCGGGCTGGGCGGTGACGCCGAGCAGGGCCGCGCCCAGCAGGGCGCGTTGACCGGCAACCGCAACAACGCCAACCAGGGCACCCCGCGCGACGGGCTGCCGCCGACCACCAACATGTACCTGTGGCAGCCGCAGGCGGGCGGGCCGTACCCGCCGTGCGTGGACGGCGACTACGACATGACGGTGATCGGCCACGAGTACACCCACGCGATCACCAACCGGATGATCGCCGGCCCGGACAGCGGCATCAGCGGCCACCAGGGCGGGGCGATGGGTGAGTCGTGGGGCGACCTGCTCGCCGCCGAGTACCTCTTCCAGCACGGGCTGCGCGCGCCCGGCGAGACGCCCTTCGTCACCGGCGGCTACGTCACCGGCAACCTGGTCAGCGGCATCCGCAACCACGACCTCAGCCGCAGCCCGCTGAACTACTCCGACATCGGCTACAACACCGGCGGACCGGCCGTGCACGCCGACGGGGAGATCTGGGGCGCCACGAACTTCCGGGTCCGCTCCGCGCTGGTGAAGCGGTACGGCCTCGGCACCCCGCAGCGTCAGCTCGACTGCGCACAGGGGAAGGTCGCCGCCGACCAGTGCCCGGGCAACCGGCGCTGGTCGCAGCTGGTCTTCGACTCGTTCCTGCTCCAGGCCGCCAGCCAGGTCAGCATGCTCGACATGCGGGACAACATGCTCACCGCCGACCTGCTCCGCTTCGGCGGCGCCAACCAGGACCTGATCTGGGCCGAGTTCGCCCGCTCCGGGATGGGCCGGGACGCCGCCACCAACGGCGCCGGCGACACCGACCCGACGCCGAGCTTCGCCTCACCGCGCGGCGGCAACGCGACGCTCACCCTGCGCCCGCGCGGGGACAGCGCCGACGCGCCGATCCGGGTGTACGTCGGGGCGTACGAGGCTCGGGCCACGCCGATCGCGGACACCGACCCGGCCACGCCGATCCCGGACACCGTGGACATGGTGGCCGGCACGTACGACCTGCTCGCCGTCGCCCCCGGCTTCGGGCACCAGCGGCTCAGCGTGGTCGCCACGGCCGGCAAGCAGGGCTACGTCGACCTGCGGATGAGCCGCAACCTGGCGTCCACCGCGTCCGGGGCGACGATCACCGGTGACGGGGTCAACCTGGACCGGATCGGCGACGACACCGAGGCGACGAACTGGGCCTCGCTGGACGGGGTGGCCGGCCGGCAGCTCACCGTGGCGTTGCCGGGCGACGGCCCGCAGACGGTCAAGCGGGTGAACGTCAGCGCGATGCTGCGCCCGGCGATCACCGGCGACGCCGACACCGGCAGCCAGAACGCGCTCAGCGCGCTGCGCTCGTTCACGGTGTCCGCCTGCGACGCGACGACCACCGACTGCGCGGACCCGGCGCGGTGGAAGCGCATCTACACCAGCGCGGGCGACGCGTTCCCCGGCGGGGCGTACCGGGCGTACGTCCGGGACATCAACCTGCGGACGTTCGCGGTGCCCACGACGGTCGCCACGCACCTGCGGCTGGAGGTGCTGGCCAGCCAGTGCACCGGCGGTCCGCAGTACGCGGGCGAGCAGGACGCCGACCCGGCCACGACGACGGACTGCGCGACCGCCAGCCCGGCCCGTGCCCAGGTCAGGATCGCCGAGTTCCAGGCGTTCTCGAAGTGACACGGTGGGGGCCGGCGGCAGCCGGCCCCCACCGTCCTCGTTCAGCGGCGGGCCGGTCGCCACCTGTCGACGGTGGGGCGTTCCCACCGCCGGTCCACCGGCGGGCCGTCGGCCTCGTCGGCACCGTCGCCCGAAGCCCGGGTCAGCTGCCGCAGCCGCAGCAGCAACCCCATGCCGAGGAAGAGCAGCAGCGCGCCGAGCAGGAAGGCGGCCTGCACCGCACCGAACCCGCCGGACTGCGACACCGGGCGGCCGGCGGCCGGCGGTGCGGCGTCGGCCGGGTAGTCGGCGGCCGGTTCCTCCCCGGACGTGGTCTCCTCCTCGGCCGGCTCGCTCGGCGGGTCGGTGGGCTCCGGCGGGGTGACGCTCGGCGTCGGCTTGCTGGTCGGGGTGCCACCCGCGGCCACCACCGAACGGGTGGCGGTCTGCCGGGCCAGCAGGCGCGAGTTGGCGTCGTACGCCTCGGCGGCGAGGGTGACCCGTCCCTGGGTGACGTCCTCGGCGAAGGCCACCCGGTAGCGGGCGGTGACCGTGCGGCCCGGGCAGAGGGTGCCCGGGTCGAGCTGCCGGTCGGTCAGCCGGGCGACGTCGCCCTCGGTCCGGATCTCCAGGGGAAAGTCGCCGGCCTCCTCCACCCGGTCCATCTTGACCTGGTCGAGTCGGAGGCCCTGCACGCTCAGCACCATCGACCAGCGCACCTTCACGCAGCCTCCGCGCCGATCCGTGCGGGAGACGACGGCGGACACCGTACGCACCTGCTCGCCGGCGGTGAACCGGGCCGGCAGCCCACTCAGTTCGGTGGTGAACGCCGCCTGCGCCGGAGCGGCCAGTGCCAGCCCCACCCCGCTCAGACAGGCCAGCACCACCCCGACCCGCACCGCGTACCGCCACACCGTCACCACCGCCGCCCTCCGTTCGGTCGTCTCCACTGGGCAACGCTAGGAGCAGCGCGAGGGGCCGACCAGACGGGTGTGTTCGCACCGGCCGGTAAGGACGGGAGGGGTTTTCACCGACCGTGGTGAACCGGTCACCACTCCCCCGCGACACGCCCGGAGTCGGGCCGCTGGGACAATCGGTGACGTGTCCGAGCTCTCCAGCACGTTCGTCCGGCTGCATGCCCGGCTCACCCCTGTCGCGTTCGTCCCCGAGGTGCGACTGCACCAGGCGGACGAGCCGATCGGGCTGTGGGAGCTGACCGAGGGCGAGTTCTCCACCGACCGGCCGCCGCCGTTCTGGGCGTTCGCCTGGGCCGGCGGGCAGGCGCTCGCCCGCTACGTGACCGACCACCCGGAGCTGGTCGCCGGCCGCCGGGTGCTCGACCTCGCCTCCGGCTCCGGCCTGGTGGCCATCGCCGCCGCCCGCGCCGGAGCCGCGTCCGTTCGGGCCGTCGAGGTCGACGACCTGGCGGTCGCGGCGGTCGCCCTCAACGCCGAGGCCAACGGGGTACGCGTCGACGCCGAGTTCGGCGACATCCTCGACGGTGACGCCGGGGACGCCGAGGTGGTGCTGGCCGGCGACGTCTTCTACAGCGACGCGATGGCTCGCCGGTTCCTGCGGTTCCTGCTCCGCGCCACCCGGGCCGGCGCACCGGTGCTCGTCGGCGACCCCGACCGGGCGTTCCTGCCCCGGGACCGCTTCGACGAGCTGGCCGTGTACGACGTGCCGGTGCCGGAGGCGTTGGAGAGCGTCCGGGTGAAGCGCACCACCGTCTGGCGACTGCGGGCCGGGCTGCCGGGGGCCTCCGGCTAGCGTGTCCGGGTGCTGTTCCGCAGCTGGGCGCAGGTGACCGACCCCGCGTGGCCGGACGTGGCCCGGGTGCCGGACCACGTCGGCGGCACCCACCTGGTCGTCACCCGACACGCGTTGGTCCGTCAGGTCCTCGCCGACCCGGTCACCTATCTGCCGGACAACGCGCTGGACGCGGTGACGCCGATGCCGGTGACCGCTCTGCGGGTGCTCGCCGGGCACCGGTTCCGGCTACCGCCGACCCTCGCCAACAATTCGGGTGTCAGCCATCCGCAGATCCGGGCGATCGTCGCGGACGCGTTGCACCCCTCCCGGGTCGCCGCGCAACGGCAGTGGCTCACCGCGCTGGTGCGGGACCGGGTCGCCCGGCTCTCCGCCGCGCTCGACGCCGACGAGTCGGTCGACCTGTACGCGGACCTCGCCGCCGACCTGCCGCTGCTGGTGCTGGCGCGGCTGGTGGAGTTGCCGGACGCCCCGGTCGGCGCGGTCAAGGAGTTCGCCCGTACCGCGCTGGAGTTGTTCTGGGCACCGCTGGACACCGACCGGCAGGTGGCGCTCGCCGCCGAGGTGGGCCGGTTCCACCACGTACTGCGGGACTTCGCTGCCACCGGCGGCGGCCTGGCAGCCGAGTTGCGCGCGGCCGGGCACCCGCCGGACGTGGTGGTCGGCGCGCTCTTCTTCCTGCTGGTCGCCGGGCAGGAGACCACCTCCCAGTTCCTCACCCTGCTGCTGCACCGGCTGGCCGGCGAGCCGGCGGTACGGGCCGGTCTGCGCAGCGGCGAGGTCGCCGTCGCCGACGTCGTGGAGGAGGGGCTGCGGCTGGAACCGCCCATCGTCACCTGGCGGCGGGTGGCGGCGACGGACAGCACCCTGGGCGGGACGCCGGTGCCGGCCGGCAGCAGCCTCGTGCTGTGGTTGGGCCGCGCCGGCCGGGACCCCGCGGTCGTGGAGTCGCCCGACGAGTTCCGCCCGGGCCAGCGCGGGTCACGCCGGCACCTGGCGTTCGGGGCGGGCGCGCACCGCTGCGTCGGCGACGTGCTGGCCCGCATGGAGGCGGCAGTGGTGGTGGCCGAGGCCGCTCGGCTGCTGGACGGGGTGCGGGTGGTCCGTCCGCCCTGGTGCCCGGACAATCTCACCTTCCGGATGCCCGACGCCTTCGTCGTCCGGCGCTCGCCGGTCGTACCGGCCTGACCGGATCCTCACATCGCTTCGGTAGGTTTCCGGGCGTGTCAGCGACCCCTGCTCGTCGGAGCCTCGCCGCCGTAACGCTTCTGGCCCTGCTGGTGCTGAGTGGCTGCACAGCCGGTCCGACACTGCACGCCCGACGGATCAGCGCGCACCAGCCGGCGCCGTCGGCCTCGCCGTTCGCGCCGTCGGCCTCGCCGTCCACCTCTCCGTCCGCGACGGCGAAGCCCGCTCCCGGTAGCCTGGACTGGTACCTGTCCCAGGTGCCGACCTTCCCCGAGGCGCCGCCGCCGCAACCGGTGCCGCTGCCCACGACCGGCGCGGCCCCGTTCTGGCACCGCCTGCCGACCGACCAGAAGGTCGCGTTCATCACCATCGACGACGGCGGCCTGGCCCGCCCGAGCGAGGTGGCCGACTTCGTCTGGCGGGCGCGCATACCGGTCACCATGTTCCTGAACTCACCGGCGGCGGAGGAGTACCCCGAGTACTTCCGGCAGATCCAGGTCGCGGGCGGGGTCGTCGAGAACCACACCATCACCCACAACTCGCTGGCCGGCCGGTCGTACGACTACCAGAAGCGGGAGATCTGCGGGGCGGCGGACAAGCTGGAGGCACTGTTCGGCAAGCGGGCGACACTGTTCCGCCCACCGTTCGGCGAACACGACAGCACCACGTTGAAGGCCGCCCACGACTGCGGCGCGAAGGCGGTCCTGCACTGGACCGAGACCGTCCACGAGGGGAAGGTGCGCTACCAGACCCCGGAGAAGGTGGTGCAACCCGGTGACGTGCTGCTCATGCACTTCCGGCCGGCGCTTATGGACGACCTCCTCGCTGCGCTGAAGGCGATCCACCGTGCCGGGCTCACCCCGGCGCTGCTGGAGGACTACGTGCTCTGAGCCCGCCGGGGCATGACGAAAGTCAGGGTCGGGAGGTGCCGTTCGGGCGCGGTGCGGCAGTGGGTCGCTCGCCTAGCGTCAACACATGATCACATTACGTGGGTTGACGAAACGCTTCGGCGCGACAGTCGCTGTCGACGCGTTGACAGTCGACATCGCGCCCGGCCGGGTCACCGGGTTCCTCGGCCCCAACGGCGCCGGCAAGTCCACCACCATGCGGATGATCCTCGGGCTGGACCGCCCCACCGCCGGGCAGGCCCTGGTCGGTGGGCGCGCGTACCGGGAGTTGCGCCGGCCGCTGCACGAGGTGGGGGCACTGCTCGACGCCCGGGCCATCCACCCGACCCGCTCCGGCCGGGCACACCTGCTGGCCATGGCCCGCAGCAACGGCATCCCCACCCGCCGGGTGGACGAGGTGCTGGACACCGTCGGCCTGGACGCGCGGGCCGCCCGCAAGCCGGGGCGGACCCTCTCCCTCGGCATGGGCCAGCGGCTCGGCATCGCCGGCGCGCTGCTCGGCGACCCACCGGTGCTGATGTTCGACGAGCCGGTGAACGGCCTCGACCCGGACGGGGTGCGCTGGGTACGTCACCTGATGCGCTCGCTGGCGGACGAGGGACGGACGGTCTTCGTCTCCAGCCACCTGATGAGCGAGATGCAGCTCACCGCCGACCAGCTCGTGGTGATCGGTCGGGGACGGCTGCTCGCCGACGCGCCGACCGACGAGGTGATCGCCGGCAGTGCGGTCGCGGTGCGGGTCCGCAGCCCGCACCGGGACGGCCTGGCCGCCCTCGCCGCGCGCCTCACCGCTACCGGCGCGACAGTCACGGCCGCCGACCGCAACGAGCTGACCGTCACCGGCGCGACAGTGGACCGGGTCGGGGACCTGGCCCACGAACTGGGGGTACGACTGCACGAGCTGAGCCCGCACGGCGCGTCACTGGAAGAGGCGTTCATGGAACTCACCGCCGACAGCGTCGAGTACGCGGGCGGACCGACCGGAGGTGGCGCGCGATGAGCACCAGTACCCGTGGTGGCATCGTGGCCGCCGAGTGGACCAAGCTCTCCTCGGTGCGGAGCACCTGGTGGACGGCTCTGGCCGGGCTGTTGGTGACGGCAGCGGGCGCCGGCCAACTGGCCATCTACGTCGCCAACGGCAACACCAACGACGATCCGGCCGACAACGCCGGTGTCGTCACCGTCGGCAGTGTGCTGATCGACTCGGTCGAGATGACCCAGTACGTGGTGCTGGCGCTCGGCCTGCTGGCGATCACCTCCGAGTTCACCAGCGGCACCATCCGGACCGCGTTGCAGTGCACCCCGTCGCGTGGCCGCGTACTGCTGGGCAAGGCAGTGGTCGCCGGAGCTGTCACCTTCGCCCTCGGTCTGCTGCTCGGCGGCGTCGGCGCCCTGGTCGCCTGGCCGGTGCTCGGCGAGTGGGGCAGCGCCCCGGCCGCCGAGACGATCGGCGACATCGCCGCGGTGGCGGTCTACCTGGCGCTGGTGGGCGTGCTCGCGCTGGGCCTCGGCGCCGCGCTGCGGAGCGCGGTCCTGACGATCACCGTGCTCCTGGCGACCCTGATGATCGTGCCGCGGTCCCTCCAGGAGCCGGACATCGACGTGCTGACCCGGATCGCCGACGTGTTCCCCGGCGTGGCCGGCGGTCACTTCATGTCCGGCGACGCGGCTCCGTACCCACGGCTGGTCGGGTTGCTCCTGCTCGCCGGGTGGGCGAGCGCCGCGCTCCTGCTGGGCCGGGTCGCCCTGCGCCGTCGCGACGCGTGACGACCGCGGCTGAGCGAGGGCTGCCCGGCCCTCGCTCAGCCGTCGACCAGCCCGGCCTCGTACGCGAGGATCGCCGCCTGCACCCGGTTGCGCACGTCCAACCGGGTGAAGATGCTGGTCAGGTAGCTCTTCACGGTGCCCTCCACCAGGTGCAGCCGGCGGGCGATCTCGGCGTTGGACAACCCCGCCCCCACCAGGGCCAGCACCTCCCGTTCCCGCTCGGTCAACCCGGCGGTACGGTCGCGCGCCACGGGTCGGCGGGCCAACCGCCCGGCGCCCAGCTCGATCACCCGGCGGGCCACGGTCGGCGACAGGTACGCGCCACCGTCCGCGACCGCGTGCACCCCGGAGATCAACTCACGCGGGTCGCCGGCCTTGAGCAAAAACCCGCTCGCGCCGTGCCCGAGCGCCCGCGCCACGTGGTCGTCCTCGCCGAACGTGGTCAGCATGATCGTCGCGGTGTCCGGCACGACCCGACGGATCTCGGCGGCCGCCGCCAGACCGTCCAGCCGGGGCATCCGGATGTCCAGCAACGCGACCCGGGGTCGGTGCGCGCGGACCAGTTCCACCGCCTCGTGCCCGTCGCCCGCCTCGGCGACCACCTCGATACCGGGATCGGTGGCGAGGATGGCCCGGACACCGGCGCGGATCATCGCCTCGTCGTCGGCCAGGACCACCCGGACCCGCTTCGCGCCGGCCGTGTCGCTGTTCACTACGCGATCCACTCCTTGCTGGCCAACCGGCCGTCGGTGAAACAGAGCCGCCAGGTCGGCTGCGCGAGGGGGAAGTTGCCGTCGGTGTAGTACTCGCAGCCGTCCCGGTCGGCGGTCGTCGGGCGTTCCAACTGCCGGCGGGGCAGGCCGGCCAGCTCCGACCGGGCCGTACCGAGGCGCATCTGGTCGAAGGTGGCCCGGTCCAGCACCGTGCCCGCCGTCGCCACCGGGTAGTAGACGAGCGAAAGCACCAGGGCGAACCCGACCGGTGCCACCAGAGCCACCAGCAGACTGCGCCGCACCCGTCGGCGGGCGTCGTGCAGCCGCCGCTCCGCGTCCACCGGCCGCTCCGACGGATCGGGCTCCACCACCGCGTCGGGCTGCGCCGCGTCGGACGGTGCCGCCAGCCCCGTCCCAGCGGCGGTCTCCACCGGCCCGGTGACCGGCAACGCCGCCCGCAGGGCGAAACCACCGTCGGTACGGGGGCCGGCGTGCAGCGTTCCACCGGCGAGACGAACCCGCTCGGCGAGGGCGAGCAACCCGCTGCCCTGCGACGGCGGAGCGGGCAACGGCCCCGCCGGCGGGGCGTCGTTGACGACGGCCACCTCCACCCGGTCGCCCACGCGGGTCACCGACACCTCGACCGGAGCGCCGGGCGCGTACCGGGCAGCGTTGGTCAACGCCTCCCGCACGATCCGGTGGGCGGCGTGACCGGTCATCGCCGGTAGCTCCGCAGCCCCCGGGGCTGCCTCCATCCGTACCGCCATGCCGGCCTCCCGGGCACCCTCGACCAGCTCGGCGACGGTCTCCCCGCTCGGCCGCACCGACGCGCCCCCCTCCTCACGGAGCACACCGATGATCTCGTGCAGGCGCTCGGTGGCGGCGGAGACGCTGGCCCGCAACTCCCCCGCCGCCGCCCGGTGCCGGTCGTCGAGGTCGGCAGCGACCTCCAGGGCGGCGGCACGCAACGCGATCAGGCTGAGGTCGTGACCGAGCGAATCGTGCATCTCCCCGGCGATCCGGGCCCGCTCGCGGAGCCGGATCCGTTCGGCGGCGCCGCGCTGCTCACGGGTCGACGCCTCAACGTGCCGCCGACCGGCGTCCGCCAACTCCTGCTGCTGACGCCGGTACCGGCCGACCAACCAGGGGAACACAGCGGCGAAGAGCAGCACCGAGGCGAGCAGGAACCAGGTGGCGGCGCCGGTGCCGAGCAGCCCCAGGTTGAGCGCCGTGCCGCCGCCCACGATCAGCACGAAGACACCGGCCGCCGGCCCCACCGACGCGGTGCGCCGCCCGGCGAGGTAGCTGAAGACCGGAATCGCGAACGCGAAGTTGCCGTCGACCACCGAACCCAGAACCACCAGCACGGGGGCGAGCAACGGCTGACGTCGACTCGCCACCACCGCCGCGCCGAGCATCACCAACTTGCCGACGACCAGCGGCACCGCGTACGGCGCGTAGGGCGGGCTGAAGCCGGCGTACCCGACCGGGGCGGCGACCACCGCCCAGAGCAGCACGTCCGACAACAGGCGACGCCGCCGGTCCAGCCGGCCCGGCGACGAGGAGTCGAGGATCCGCACGGCGGTCAGGCTACCCACGCCCGACCTGCGCGGACACTGACGAAAGTCAGGTGTTCAGCCGCTCTCCTCGGCCCAGACCCGCCAGTCGTCGAGCACACCGTGCAGCGCCGGGGTGAGCCAACCCGGGGCGGACCGCCGGAACACCCCCGGGTCCATCGCGCCGGCGCCGTCGGGCACCGCGCCGAGCAGGTTCGGCACCAGATCGGTGAGATTCGTCCAGTGCACCAGCTCCGGCCGCGCCGGCCAGGCGCCGATCACCACACCGGCCGGCACGGCACGCCGGTCCAGCGCCTCCAGGGTCAGCGCCGTGTGATTGAGCGTGCCCAACCCGGCACGGGCGACCACCACCGCCGGCGCGCCCAGCGACACCGCCAGATCGGCCATCGTCCACGGCTCCCCCGACGGACGCAGCCCCATCGGCACGAGCAGCCCACCCGCGCCCTCGACCAACACCAGGTCGTGCTTGTCGACCTCGTCACGCACCGCGTCCACCGCCGTGTACAGCTCCAACGGCGGTAGATCGGCGACCCGGGCGGCAGCCAACGGAGCCAGCGGATCGGGATAACTGGCCAGGGTCCGCCCGGTCAGTGGGGCGGCCAGCCGGTTGACCGCGTCCACGTCGCTCGGCTCACCACCCGCCGTACCGGTCTGACCCGGTTTGACCACCGCCACCCGCAACCCGGCAGCCTGCGCGGCGGCCGCGATCGTCGCCGTCACCACGGTCTTGCCGACCTCGGTGTCGGTCCCGGTGACCAGAACCGGCCCCTCCCACCCGGTCACTGCGCAACCTTTGTTCGCGACTGCGGGGCTCGCAAACCCGGCTCACTCCTCGCGCTCACTGTGTCACCGCTGTTCGCGACTGCGGGGCTCGCAAACCCGGCTCACTCCTCGCGCTCACGGGCGCACAGTCCACGATGACCTCCAGGGCCCGCTCGAACGCCGCCCGCGGCACCCCGGCGCTGACCGTGAGTCGCAGGCGGGACCGGCTGTCCGGGGTGGACGGCGGCCGGAAGCAACCCACCGCGACACCCTGGTCCCGGCAGTCGGCGGCCCAGGCGGTCGCCGCGTCCGGGCCGGGAGCCGTCACCGAGATCACCGCCGCGTCCGGCGCGGAGACGGTCAACCCCGCCGACCGCAGTCGACCGACCGCCAACGCCACCCGGTCGGCCAGCTCCACGCGCAGGTCGTCGCCGACCCGGGTCAGCCGCAGCGCGGCGTGCACACCGGCGGCGACAGCCGGGGGCAGGGCCGTGTCGAAGATGAACGTACGCCCCGTCTCGACCAGGTGCCGGACGAACTCGGCCGGGCCGGCCACCACGCCACCCGCGCCGCCGAGCGCCTTGGACAGGGTGGCGGTGACCACCACGTCCGGCTCACCGGCCAGCTCCGCCGCCGCCACCCCACCGGCGCCGGCCGGACCTGTCACGCCCAGCGCGTGCGCGTCGTCGACCAGCAGCAGCGCGCCGTGACGGCGGGCCACGGCGTGCAGCCGGGTCAGCGGGGCGAGGTCACCGTCGACCGAGAACACCGACTCGGTCACCACCACCGCCGGGCGCCCCGGGGCGGCGGCGAGCGCGGCGGCCACCGCGTCCACGTCGGCGTGCGGGGTGACCACCGTCTCCGCACCGGAGATCCGGCAGCCGTCGATCAGGGACGCGTGGTTGTGGGCGTCCGAGACGAGCAGCGTCCGAGGTTGGACGAGCGCCCGCAGCGCACCCAGGTTCGCCAGGTAGCCGGACGAGAACACGAGAGCGCGGTCGGTGCCCAGCCACTGCGCCAGCTCGGTCTCCAACGCCTCGTGCGCGTCGGTGGAACCCCGCACCAGGCGCGACCCGGTCGCCCCCAGCCCGTACGCCGACAGCGCAGCCGTGGCTGCGGCGGTGACCTCCGGGTGGGTGGCCAGGCCGAGGTAGTCGTTACCGGCCAGATCGGTCATCCCGTCGGCGGCGGGACGCGGTTGCAGTCGCCGGGTCAGCCCAGCCTTCGCCCGCAGATCCGCGCGGCGGTCGAGCGCCGCCAGCCAGTCCGCCACGTCACCCCTTCACCGCCGTCCGTGCCGGTCAGCCCGACACCCGCCGGGCGAAATTACCACCCGCCGCCGACGCCCGACGGATCCCACTCGCCGGCAGGTATAGGGGCTGCCAGGTCATTCCGGCTGATCGGGCCGCCTTGTAGGGTACGAGCCATGCCAGAGATCCTCGACCAGGCCCGGACCCAGGTCCTCGGTGACGGTGTCGGCCTCGACCAGGCCGGCATCCTTGCCGTGTTGAACCTGCCCGACGAGCACCTTCCCGCCGCCCTGCAGCTCGCTCACGACGTGCGCATGCGCTGGTGCGGCCCGGAGGTCGAGGTCGAGGGGATCGTCTCGCTGAAGACCGGCGGCTGCCCGGAGGACTGCCACTTCTGTTCCCAGTCCGGCCTGTTCACCTCCCCGGTGCGCTCGGTGTGGCTGGACATCCCGTCGCTGGTCGAGGCGGCGAAGCAGACCGCCGCGACCGGGGCGACCGAGTTCTGCATCGTCGCGGCGGTCCGCGGT
Organism: Micromonospora taraxaci; assembly: GCF_007830095.1. Taxonomy (NCBI): domain Bacteria; kingdom Bacillati; phylum Actinomycetota; class Actinomycetes; order Micromonosporales; family Micromonosporaceae; genus Micromonospora; species Micromonospora taraxaci. The sequence continues at coordinate 5,702,330 of NZ_VIWZ01000001.1, forward strand.
CCGGACGCCCGGCTCATGAAGCAGATGCGCGAGGGCGTCGCGGCCATCAAGGCGGCTGTCGACATCCAGGTCGCCGCGTCGCTGGGCATGCTCACCAAGGAGCAGGTCGACGACCTGGTCGACATGGGCGTGCACCGCTACAACCACAACCTGGAAACCTGCAAGTCGTACTTCCCCAACGTGGTCACCACGCACTCCTGGGAGGAGCGCTGGGAGACGCTGCGGATGGTCCGCGACTCCGGCATGGAGGTGTGCTGCGGCGGGATCCTCGGCCTCGGCGAGACCGTCGAGCAGCGGGCCGAGTTCGCCGCGCAGCTCGCCGAACTCAACCCGCACGAGGTGCCGCTCAACTTCCTCAACCCGCGCCCCGGCACTCCGCTCGGTGACCGGCCGGTGGTGGAGGGCAAGGACGCGCTGCGGGCCATCGCCGCGTTCCGGCTGGCCATGCCGCGCACCATCCTGCGGTACGCGGGCGGCCGGGAGATCACCCTCGGTGACCTGGGCACCCGCGACGGTCTGCTCGGTGGCATCAACGCGGTCATCGTCGGCAACTACCTGACCACGCTGGGTCGACCGGCGACCGCCGACCTGGAGTTGCTGGACGAGCTGAAGATGCCGGTCAAGGCCCTCTCCGCCACGCTGTGACGACGATGACGACGACCGGGCTGTGGTGCGACAGGTGCGGTGAGCCGGCGACGGCCGCCCACCCGGCCTGCGCCACGGCTCGTCAGTTGGAGCCGCCCCGGTTCTGCCCCCGGTGCCGGCGTCGGATGAAGGTCCAGGTGCTGCCGGTGGGCTGGTCGGCGATCTGCGTCGAGCACGGCGAAGTGCGGGGCTGACGCCGATGCTGCGTGGGCGGGCGGTGACCCTGCGACCGGCGACGGAAGCGGACGTGCAGGCCCTCGCGGCGATCCGGGCCGACCCTGAGGTGCGCCGGTGGTGGCGCGGCAGCGACGACCTGACCGGTGCCGTCCGCGCCGACCTCGGCGACGACGACCTGCACGTGTACGCGATCGAGCACGACGGCCAGGTGGTCGGCGCGATCCAGTGGTACGCCGAGGCCGACCCGGACTACCGCCACGCCAGCCTGGACGTCTTCCTCGACCCGGCGGTACGCGGCGCCGGTCTGGGCGTGGACGCGATCCGCACCCTGGCCCGGCACCTCATCGACGAGTACGGCCATCACCGCTTCACCATCGACCCGGCGGCGGCGAACAGCGCCGCGATCCGCGCGTACGCCAAGGCGGGTTTCCGTCCGGTGGGGGTGCTGCGCCGATACGAGCGCGGCGAGGACGGGCGGTGGCACGACGGTCTGCTGATGGATCTGCTCGCCGACGACCTGGTGGAGTGAGCGGGCGCTTCAACCGTCCCAGCACAGGTGCCCGTCGGGCAGTCGGCGGGCGCCTTCGGCGGGTTGGTGGGGGCTGAGCCGCCCGTCCGGCATGAGGTGCGCCACAGGTGTTCCGCGACCGAGTGCCGCGACGTCGGCGATGAGCCGGCGGTGGCAGCGCCACCAGAGGCTCTCGCTGCACATGACCGCCGTGGTCCGCCCTGCCGCGTCGGCCAGCACCTCGGTCAGCGCCGTGTCGAATTCCGACGTGCGGGTGTACGCGGCGTACGCCCGGAACGCCTCGACCTTCCACCAGGTGTCCGGCTCGGGTTCTCCGGCCGGGACGTGCCGGCGTCCGCCGAGGCGCGGCTCCCAGCGGTAGTCGATCCCGTACTCGGGCAGCCATCGTTCGAGTTCCTCGCGGCGGACGTCGGGGTTGGTGCGGCTGGCCGGGTACCGCCGCACGTCGACCAGCAGCGCCACCCCGCCCGCGGTCAGCAGCTCACCCAGCCGCACCCGGTCGGCCGTGCCGTGCCCCACGGTCAGCAACTCCCCCACACGGCTGGCTTGCCCGGAATCCCGGGCGGTTATCCCGCTCGACAGGCGAGATCCGCACAACATCACCGACAGTGCTGCCTCCGAACACAGGAGGCAGCACTGTCGGTGATGGGGTCAGACGATGGTGCAGGTGGCGTTGTTCACTGTGAAGGCCGTCGGTTTCGGGTTGGTGCCGCTGTGCGCGCCGTTGAAGCCGAAGCTCACCGACGCTCCGGGCGCGAGCGTGCCGTTGTAGGACAGGTTCGTGGCGGTGACCGCCGCGCCGCTCTGACTGACCGCCGCCGACCAGCCCTGACTGACGGTCTGCCCGCCTGCGAAGCTGAACCGCAGGGTCCAGCCGTTGATCGCCGTGGTGCCGGTGTTGGTGATCGTCACGTTGGCGGTGAAGCCGGTGTTCCAGTCGGTCGTGGCGTACCCCACCGAGCAGGCCCCACCGACCGGCGGGGCCGCGGTGGTCACCGCGACCGGCGCGGACGCCGCGGAGGTGTTGCCGGCCGCGTCCACGGCCACCACGTAGAACTGGTACGCCGTGGAGGCGGTCAGCCCGGACACCGCCTGGGTGGTGCCGGTCGGCGAGCCGACCAGCACGTCGGTGCCACCGGCCTCGCGGTAGACCCGGTACCCGGTGACGCCCACGTTGTCGGTCGACGGGGTCCAGGCCAGGGTCAGGCCGGTGGCAGTGACCGCCGACGCGACAGGCGTGCCGGGCGTGGTCGGCGCTGTGGTGTCGGCGGTGCCGGCCGGCGGCGTGGTCACGGTGAGCTTCGGCGAGGCGGCCGACGTGTTGCCGGCGCCGTCGCGGGCCACGACGGTGAACTCGTACGACGTCGCTGGCAGCAGCGTCGTGATGGTCAACGTCGTGCCGGTGACCGGCCGGACCAGGACCGTGTCGCTGTTGACCTGGACCTCGCGGACGTCGTAGCCGGCCAGGCCGCTGCCGCCGCTGTCGGTCGACGGTGTCCAGTTCAGGGTGACGGTGCGGGGCCCGAGGGCGGACGCCACCGGGGTGCCCGGGACGGTCGGCGCGGTGGTGTCCGGCACGACCGGCCCCGGCTCCTCGCCCCAGACGCGGGTGGTGCCGGAGTACAGCGGCACCTTGCGGTTGGGTCCGGCCGTGGCCTGGTACGACGGGTCGTTCGTCGGGTCCCAGGTGCCGCCCTCCGGCACGCCGACCTTGAACTGCACCTCCATCCGGTGCTGCGACTGCCCGGCCGGGGCGATGGTGTACCCGGTGCAGTCCACCTCGACGTACCAGATGTCCCCGCTGTACTGCTTGGCGGTGGTCGGCGACGGGCAGCCCTGGGTGTACCCGGCGGTGACCTGGACCGTGCCGGTGCCGTCGGGGCGGAAGTAGTACCGGAACTTCCCGTCGGTGAGCGCGCGGGCCGGGAACGCCGACTTGTTGTAGACCATCACCTTGAGCCCGGTGGCCCGCGGCTCGGCCTGCGCCACGGTGGTCTCCACTGTCAGCTCGTCGATGTCCGGCGTCTCGGCGACCGGGAAGTTCGCCAGCGGCGTGCCCCCGTACTCGGAGGTCAGCCGGACCAGCGCGGAGGTGAAGCCGGCGTTGTAGTCGGTGGCGACCTCGTTCATCACGTAGTCCGACCGGCTGTCGCTGTACGCGTCGTTGGCCGAGGACGGGCCGCCGACCAGCGCGCCGTAGAGGGTGTGCCGGGTCTCCACGGGCACGGTCTGACTGTCCCACCAGGAGCCGTGCGCGGTGCGGTGGTGCGGGTTCTTCGGTGGGTTCGCCCCGAACCCGATCACGTAGCTGGAGTTGCGCGGGTTGTCGCCGAGCGCGTAGTTGATCTGCCGGACGGCGAAGTCGTGGTAGCGCGCCTTGCGGGTCGTGTCGGTGGTCTTGTCGCTGTAGACCAGCGCGGCGAACGAGGTGTTGGCGGCGTAGCGCAGCGCGCCCCAGGAGTCGAGCACCGCCATCCCGCCGGGCGAGTACGGCACCCGCTGCCCGTTGACGCCGACCGTCCAGTAGTCCAGCCAGCGGTTGGCGTCGTCGACGTACTTCTGCTTGCCGGTCAGGTTGGCCAGCAGCACGTACGCGCCGAACTGCTTGTTGTCCCAGGCGATCGTCCACTTGTAGGAGCGGGTGGTGGTCTGGTTCTCGGTGCCGAGCTTGTCGTACTCGCTCTCGGCCTTGGCCAGGTAGCTGGCCTCGCCGGTGGCCCGGTGCAGCCAGATCGCGGCCCACACCAGCTCGTCCTGCCAGCCGCTCCACGACCGGTAGAAGCTCGTCGCGTCGGTGATGCACTCGTGGTACGACTTCCGCACCGTGTCGGCGAACGTGTACAGCTGCCGGGCGTGGCCGAGCAGCTTGTCCGCGTAGGTCGCGTCGGTGGGTCGGAACACCATCGAGGAGGCGGCCATCGCCGCGGCCGTCTCACCCGCCAGGTCCGCGCCGCCACAGCTCGCATCGATCTTGTACGCGGGCCGCGCCATCGGCATCACCTCGGCCGGGCCCCACCACTTGTGGTCGTCGTCGCCCTTGCCGACCTGCCCGTAGAGGACGTTGGCTGACGGGTGCGCCTTGATGAAGTAGTCGTTGACGAAGCGCAGGTTGTTGAGCAGGTGCGGCAGTTGGCCGGAGGAGGCGTAGCCGCTGCGGTACTCCACCGCTCCCCAGGCGAGCATGGTGGCGCTGAACGCCATCGGGAAGCCGAACTTGACGTGGTCACCGGCGTCGTACCAACCGCCGGTGAGATCCAGGCCCGCGCCGGCGCCGTCGGTGAGCGCGCTGTCGCCGCGCCAGGAGACCCGGTTCCAGTCCGGCAACCGGCCGGACTGCTGCGCCTCGTAGAAGAGCAGCGACTTCTGCAACGCCTCGGCGTAGTTGTAGGTAGCGGGCGCGGCCGAGGCCGGCGACGACGTCGGCCCGGTGACCACGAGGGACAGACCGGTGAGCAGGGCCACCCCGGCGGCCAGTAGCCGCCGCGGCCAGGGCTGATCTCGCACCGGCTGCGCAGCAGACCGCCGGCGGATCCGTTCCGGGTAGGACATCGCGGACTCCTGTCGGTGGCGCCGCCGGGCAGCCCGACCGAGGCGGGACGGCTTCGGGGTGCAACGGGTGCCCGGCGGCGGTGGTGGTGGAGCCGGGACGCGCTCGGGAGCGCTCCCACAGATGAGCGTCAATCTAGCTGTCGGCTGCCGTGTTGTGAAGAGCCAGCACGTCGACGCCCGCGGTCCACGAGGCGGTCTCGGACTCCCCCAGGCACCCGGGCCGGCGACCCCAGAAAAGGGGACACACCGTTGCCGACCTGCTACTTCGCGCGAGACAGTACGACCATCAGCGGTGCCATCGACGCCGCCGTTCCCGGTCGACCCTGAGGAGAAGCGATGGCATTACGACTCGCCGACGGCACCGCCTGGTCCGAGGTCCTGGCCCGCGCGGTGGCCGCCACACCGGAGGCGTTCGGCGCCGAGGTGGACGGTGTCACCACTCTGCACAACCTGATCGAGGGCGAATGGCGGGCGGACGGCCAGCCCGCCCCGGTCCGCACCCCGGTGGACAACACGGTCGTCATCAACCTGCCCCGACTCGACGCCGACACCGCCCGCGCCGCGGTCTCCCACGCCGCCGCCGCGCACCGGGCGTGGGCCCGGACCCCGCTCGCCGACCGTAAGGCCCGCGTCGGCGAGGCGCTGGAATCACTCACCGCCCACCGCGACCTGCTCGCCATGCTGCTGGTCTGGGAGATCGGCAAGCCCTGGCGGCTGGCCTGCGCCGACGTGGACCGGGCGCTCGACGGCGTCCGCTGGTACGCGGACGAGATCGACCGGATGCTCGCCGACGGCCGCGAGCCGCTGCCGGGCCCGGTCAGCAACATCGCGTCGTGGAACTACCCGATGAGCGTCCTGGTGCACGCCGAGCTGGTGCAGCTGCTGGCCGGCAACGCCGTCATCGCCAAGACCCCGTCCCAGGGCGGCGCGGTCTGTCTGACCGTCGCGCACGCGTTGATGCGCCGCGCCGGTCTGCCCGCCACCCTCGTCAGCGGCGGTGGCGAGGAACTGTCCGAGGTGCTGGTCCGGGCGCCCGAGATCGGTGCCGTCGCCTTCGTCGGCGGCCGGTCCAACGGCGGCAAGGTCGCCGCCGCGCTGCTTGACAGCGACAAGCGACACTTCATCGAGCAGGAGGGCCTCAACGCCTGGGGCATCTGGAACTTCTCCCAGTGGGACGTGCTCGCCGCCCACCTCAGGAAGGGCTTCGAGTACGGCAAGCAGCGCTGCACCGCGTACCCCCGCTTCGTCGTGCAGCGCGACCTCGTCGACGAGTTCCTCGACATGTACCTGCCGGTCGTCCGCTCGGTCCGATTCGGCCACCCGCTCGCCGTCGGCGACGACTGGGCGGCCGGCGACCCGCTGCCCGAGCTGGACTTCGGGCCACTCATCAGCGCGGCCAAGGCCGACGAACTGCACCGCAAGGTCGACGAGGCGGTACGCGGCGGCGCGGTGCCCCTGCACCGGGGCAAGCTCACCGGCGCGCCGTTCCTGCCCGGGCAGGACACCTCGGCGTACGTGGCACCATCGGTGCTGCTCGCCCCGCCCGGCCGGTCCCGGTTGATGCACGCCGAGCCGTTCGGGCCGGTCGACACGATCGTCGTGGTGGACACCACCGACGAACTGCTGGCCGCGATGAACGCCTCCAACGGCGCGCTGGTCGCGTCGCTGGCCTGCGACGACACCGAGGAGGCCGCCAAGCTCGCCGTGGACCTGCAGGCCTTCAAGGTGGGCATCAACAAGCCGCGCTCACGCGGTGACCGGGACGAACCGTTCGGCGGTCGGGGCGCCTCCTGGAAGGGCGCGTTCGTCGGCGGGGACCTCCTCGTCCAGGCCGTCACCGTCGGCGGCAGCGGTCGTCTCTACGGCAACTTCCCCGACTACAGCAGCTACCCCGCTACCTGACGGGAGGCGCGGAAGGGCCCCTGCTACACCCTCGGCGTCAGCAGGGAGCCCTTCCTCTGCGGGGTGAGCGGGACGGTCACCGTGAGCAACGCGCCGTCGCGCTCGGTCGTGTCCGGCCGCCCCAGCCGGCGCAGGGTACGCAGCATCGGGGCGTTCTCGGCCTGGACGTGCAGCACCAGCGCGGCGTACCCGGCCTCGTCGGCGTGCTTGACCAGCCGGCGCAGCAACGCCGTACCGAGACCGCGCCGCTGCCAGTCGTCGCGCACCAGCAGCGCCGCCTCGGCCTCGTCGCCCTCGCCGAGCAGGTTCGCCATGGCGACCACCGACTCGGCGATGCCGTCGGTGGCGGTGGTGCTGGCGATCAGCGTCAGCCCTCGACTCGGCTCCAGCAGCCGACGCAGCCGATCCGGCCGCGGCAGCGCCGCCCCACCCAGGTATCGCCGGTGCCGGCTGCGCGGTGAACACAACTCGTGCAGCTCCCGTACGCCGGGCAGGTCGTCGGCGCAGGCCGGTCGCACGGCCACCTCGGCACCGTCGGGCAGCACCAGAGTGACCTGCTCGGCGGCCCGACGGACCACGGTGGCGGCCAACTCGACCAGGGCCTGCGCCCGGGCGTACTCCGCCGGGGTGAACGCGGGCGCGGCCCGGCGGAGCGCGAACGAGCCGCCCGCCGGGTCCGCCAACGCCATGCTCGCGCCGGCGATCCCCCGATCGACGCCGACCGACGCCGGCCGCCAGCTGACCGAGTCGGCACCGAGCAGCGCCCGCAGCGCCTCGCCGGTCGCGTCCGGGTCACGCACCAGCCGGTTGGCCAGCCCGAGCACCCGGGTGGGCTGATCGGCCAGGCCACGCGCCTCGCTGCGCGCCACCCAGCAGTCCCGGCCCCGGCCCCGCTCGACGGCGGCGACCAGCTCGGCCTCGTCGAGTGTGTCCGGCGCGTCGACCAGGAAGTCGTCCACCGCGCCCTGTTCGGTGGGCTGCACCTGCACGGTGAGGATGTTGACCCCGCGCAGCGCGAGGCTGGCCGTGAGCACCGACAGGTAACCCGGCCGGTCGTCCACTGTCGCTCGGATCCGCCACAACGTCATGGTTGGCTCCCTTCCCCGGTAAGAGCCTCACCCCCGCCTGTTGCCGCCCGGTTGCTCGGCGGTGTCGAGCCGGGAACTCCTCGGGCCGTTCAGGGGCCGGCGACCACCGGTGGTGCGCCGACCAGGTCGAGCCGGTCACCGAGGATCACCGTGCTGGCCCGAACGAGCTGGCTGAGCCGGTCCACCTCGGTGCTGTGGAACGCGGCGGCGGAGAGGGTCTCGGTGTGTTCGCGGGCCACGACCAGCACCAGGCCCGCCCGGCCGAACGGCGCGATCGCGTGGTGGGTGCCGTCGGGCGTGGTCATCGACCGGCCGCGCAGCGGGGTCACCTCCGGCAACCGCAGCGGCACCGGGGTACGCCAGCTCGCGTGACCCACTGTCGCCCCGCCACCTCCGGTCCGCGAGGCCCAGTCGACAGGCACCACGGCGGCGACGGCCCAGTCGGCTGCCAGCAGCCCGGGCACCGCATCGACGAGGGTGGCGAGCCCGTCGGCCGGGTTGGCCGCGACCTGCGCCAGCAGCTCCGCGTCCTGGCCGGTGGTGGTGGGCGCGCCGATCGCCCGCCACACACCGTCCACCCGCACCCCCGGAATCGCCGCCAGGCCGGCCAGCAGCCGCTCCACCCGGGCCGCGCCCGGCCAGACCACTGTGAAGTCGTCCACCGCGCGCCCGCCGAGACGTTCGAGAACCACCACCTGGACGATGTCCGCGCCGGAGACGCCCAGCGTGCGGGCGACCTGGCCGAGCGTGCCCGGACGGTCCGGCAGGGTGACCCGAACTCGCAGCAACATGTCTGTCCCTCCGCTCGGCGGGCCGGCCCAAACGCGGCCGGCAGGCTGGTCACAGCCTGGTAGATGACCATTTCGTCCCTGTTGCAGGGCCATGTCCCGAGGGCAAAATCTGACCTTGACAACGTGAGCGGGCTGCCATCAACTAGTCGGATGAGCGATCCGGCCCTCGATGCGTCGCGGCCGGAGGCCGTTTCCACCTCCCCCGCCGGGCTGGCCCTGGACCGCCTCGGCGACTATCTCGCGGAGCACCGCCCCGAGCTGGCCGTCGGGCCGCCGCGGGCGCACCTGATCGCGGGCGGCAAGTCCAACCTGACCTACCTGCTGCGCGTCGGCGACCGCGAGGTCGTGCTCCGCCGTCCCCCGCTGGGGCACGTGCTGGCGACCGCGCACGACATGGCCCGCGAGTTCCGGGTCATCTCGGCGCTGGCGTCGACCGAGGTGCCGGTCCCGGGCGCGCTGCTGCTCTGCACCGACCCGGAGGTGATCGGCGCGCCGTTCTACCTGATGGAACGGATGCCCGGCGAGGTGTTCCGCACCCGCGCGCAGACCGACCCGCTGGGCGACGAGCGCCGTCGGGCCCTCGCCATGGCGATGATGGACACTCTCGCCGCGCTGCACAGCGTCGAACCGTCACGTGTCGGGCTGAGCGACTTCGGCCGGCCGGAGGGCTACCTGGCTCGGCAGGTTCGCCGCTGGGCCGGGCAGCTCGACCGTTCGCGCAGCCGCCCACTGCCCGGCATCGACGAGCTGCGTGACCTGCTCGCGGCGACCGCCCCGGAAGGCGCGAACGCCGGCCGGATCGTGCACGGCGACTACCGGCTGGACAATCTCCTCGCCTCGGCCGACCCGGTGGCCGTGCACGCGGTGCTCGACTGGGAGATGGCGACCCTCGGCGACCCCCTCGCCGACCTCGGGCTGCTGTTGACGTACTGGGACGTGCTGGGCGACAGCGACACCGCGGCGGGCAACCCGGTCGCCGACGGGCTCGGCCCGCGCGCCGGCTTCCCCACCGGCGCCGAGCTGATCGACAGGTACGCCGGGCGCAGCGACGTGGACGTCGGGCCACTGCACTGGCACGTGGCGCTGGGCTGTTTCAAGCTCGCGGTCATCTGTGAGGGCATCCACTACCGGCACGCGCTCGGGCAGACGCTCGGCGAGGGCTTCGACCGGATCGGCGAGATGGTGGCACCGCTGGTCGCGCACGGGCTGACCGCCGCCAGGGAGCGGTGATGGACTTCTCATACGACAGCCGGACCGAAGAGCTGCGCGACGAGCTGACCCGGTTCCTGACCGAGCACGTCTACCCGGCCGAGGCCGTGCACGCCGAGCAGGTGGCCGCTGGTGACCCGTGGTCGCGTACCCCGGTGTTGGCGGAGCTGAAGGCGGAGGCCCGCAAGCGCGGTCTGTGGAACCTGTTCCTGCCCGATCCGCGCTACGGCGCCGGCCTGACCAACCTCCAGTACGCTCCGCTCGCCGAACTGACCGGGCGCAGCCCGCACCTGGCGCCGGAGGCGGTCAACTGCGCGGCACCAGACACCGGCAACATGGAGCTGCTGGCCGAGTTCGGCTCGGAGGCGCAGCGGCAGCGTTGGCTCATGCCCCTGCTGGAGGGCGAGATCCGGTCCGCGTTCTGCATGACGGAGCCGGACGTCGCATCCTCCGACGCCACCAACATCGCCACCCGGATCACCCGTGACGGCGACGAGTACGTGATCAACGGGCGCAAGTGGTGGTCGTCCGGCGCGATGGACCCGCGCTGCGAGATCTTCATCGTGATGGGCAAGACCGACCCGTCGGCCGACCGGCACCGTCAGCAGAGCATGGTGCTGGTCCCCCGGGACACGCCCGGCGTGACAGTGCGCCGGGGCATGACCGTCTTCGGCTACACCGACGGCTCCCACGGCGGGCACGCCGAGATCGACTTCACCGACGTCCGGGTGCCGGCGGAGAACCTGATCGGCGCCGAGGGCACCGGCTTCGCCATCGCCCAGGCCCGGCTCGGTCCGGGCCGGATCCACCACTGCATGCGGTTGATCGGAATGGCTGAGCGGGCCTTGGAATTGCTCTGCCGCCGGGCCAACGAGCGGATCGCGTTCGGCCGTCCGCTCGCCGAGCAGGGCGTTGTCCGGGAGTGGATCGCCGAGTCGCGGGTCCGCATCGAGCAGGCCCGGTTGCTGGTGCTCAAGACGGCCTGGCTGATGGACACCGTCGGCAACAAGGGCGCACACACCGAGATCCAGGCCATCAAGATCGGCACCCCGGCGATGGCGGAGTGGGTCATCGACAAGGCCATCCAGGGGTACGGCGGCGCCGGCGTCAGCCAGGACACCCCACTGGCCGCCCTCTGGGCGCAGACCCGAACCCTGCGCCTGGCCGACGGCCCCGACGAGGTCCACCGCAACTCCCTGGCCAAGCGCGAACTCCGCCGCTGGACCCCCTGACCGACCCCCACCCGCCGGGCCGGGGGGTGGGGGGTCAGGCGGAGGCTCGGTAGACCAGCTGGGTGTCCAGGAGGATGTGCGAGGTGGGTAGCTCCTCGCCGCGGATTCGGGCGACCAGCAGGCGTGCCATCTGCCGGCCCATCTCCTCCACCGGCTGGAAGACAGTGGTCAGCGGCGGGTCCGACTGGAGGGCGATCGTCGCGTCGTCGAAGCCGATCACCGCGACGTCCTCGGGCACGCGCCGGCCGGCCTCGCGCAGGGTCCGCAGCGCGCCGAACGCCATGAGGTCGGACGCCACGAAGACCGCGTCCAGGTCCGGGCAGGCGTCCAACAGCCGGCGCATGCAGGCCGTGCCGCTGCCCTCGCTGAAGTCGCCGTACGCGATCAGGTCGGGGTTGACCCCGACCCCGGTGGCCTTGACCGCCTCGGTGTAGCCGGCCAGACGGGCCAGGCCGGCACCCATGTCCTGCGGTCCGGCGATGGTGGCGATCCGCCGGCGCCCCAGCCCGGTCAGGTACTCGACCGCCTGCCGGGCCCCGCCAACGTTGTCCACGTCGACGAACCACGCCGGTTGTGCGCCCGGTTGCAGCATCCGGGCGGGCCGACCACCGAGCACGGCGGGCAGCCCACGCTCCTCCAGCAACGTCGGCAGCGGGTCGGAGTCGTGCAGCGACAGCAGCAGTACGCCGTCGACGTGCTGGTTGGTCAGGTGGTGCTCGACCCGCTCCCGCTCCACCGGCGACTGCGCCATGGCCAGCCAGAGCTGCATCGGCGTCTCCAGCAGCCCGGAGCTGATCCCCCGCACGATCGAGGCGAAGAACGGTTCGGTGAAAACCCGCTCGCCGGACTCGGACACCACCAGCGCGACGGAGTCGGTGCGCTGGGTGACGAGCGCACGGGCGGCCCGGTTCGGCACGTACCCCAGCTCGGCGATGGCCTGTTGGACCGCGGCCCGGGCCTCCGGGCTGACCTGGGGCGAGCCGTTGACGACGCGGGAGACCGTGCCCCGGCCGACGCCGGCACGCGCCGCGACCGCGTCGAGGGTCGGGCGCCCGAGCGACCGGGTGCGCTGCGTTGTCATGGTGTGCTCCTCCGACGGCGGGCGGACCCGGCGCCACCTGCGTGAGGTGGACGCCGGGACCCGTCCTGATGGCTGGCCCGAGCCTATTGTGCGGCCAGACCGTTGCGCCGGATCACCGAGGCGTACCACTTGGCGCTGGACTTGGGGATGCGAACCTGGCTGTCGTAGTCGACGTGGATCATGCCGAACCGCTTCGTGTAACCCCAGGCCCACTCGAAATTATCCATCAACGACCAGGCGAAGTATCCCCGCAGGGGCACCCCGTCGTCGATCGCTTCGTGCGCGGCGCGCAGGTGCGCGTCAAAGTAGGCCAGCCGGTCGACGTCGTCGACCTCCCCGTCGACCACCGAGTCGACGAACGCGGAGCCGTTCTCGGTGACGTACAGCGGCAGGTCGGTGTAGCCGTGCACCCGACGCAGGGTCTCGCGCAGGCCCGGGGCGTCGATCTCCCAGCCCATGTCGGTGACCGGGACGCCCCGGGTGACGAACCGGACGTCCTCGCTGCCCGGCCAGCACGACGGGGACGGGTCGACCGGGTCGCCCTCGACCGCCGCGGCGACGACGTGCCGGCTGTAGTAGTTGACCCCGACCAGGTCCAGCGGCGCGGAGATGGTCGCCAGGTCGCCGTCCCGCACGTGGTCGAAGTCCGTCACAGTGGCGAGGTCGGCCACCAGGTCCTCCGGGTACGACCCGCGCAGCAGCGGGTCCAGGAAGAACCGGTTGGCCAGCCCGTCGATGCGCCGCGCCGCGTCCACGTCGGCGGGGGCGTCGGTGGCCGGATCGACCGGGTAGAGGTTGACGGTCACGCCCACCTCGGCGCCCGGTCGGGCCGCCCGCAACGCCTGCACGGCCAGGCCGTGACCGAGCATCAGGTGGTGCCCGGCGCGAACCGCGTCCGCCCCGTCGGTGCGGCCCGGCGCGTGTACGCCGGACCCGTAGCCGAGGAACGCCGAGCACCACGGCTCGTTCAGCGTGGTCCAGTAGCGCACCCGGTCACCGAGCGCATCGGCCACCAGGGTGGTGTAGTCGGCGAAGCGGGCCGCGGTGTCCCGGGCCGGCCAGCCGCCGGCGTCCTCCAGCGGCTGCGGCAGGTCCCAGTGGTAGAGGGTCAGCCACGGCTCGATGCCGTTGGCCAGCAGCTCGTCGACGAGTCGCCGGTAGAAGTCCAACCCCTGCGGGTTGGCCGCGCCGACGCCGCCGGGCTGCACCCGGGACCAGGAAACCGAGAAACGGTACGACTTGAGGCCCAGCTCGGCCATCAACGCGACGTCGCCGCCGAGCCGGTGGTAGTGGTCGCACGCGACGTCGCCGGTGTGCCCGGCGACGACGCGACCGTCGGTGTGGCTGAAGGTGTCCCAGATCGACGGGGTGCGGCCGTCCTCGGCCGCCGCCCCCTCGATCTGGTATGCCGCGGTCGCGGCTCCCCACAGGAATCCGGGTGGGAAGGTCAGCCCGGGGCGCTCGTCGAGGACGTCGACGGAGGGCGGGCTGGCGGGGTTGCTCACGACTTGACGGCACCTTCCATGATCCCGCCGATGATCTGGCGGCCGAACACGAGAAACACGATGACCAGGGGGATGGTGCCGATCGCCGTGGCGGCGAACACCTGGGAGTAGTCGGTGTAGTAGGCGTACGAGAGGAAGGAGAGCGAGACCTGCAGGGTCGGGTTCTCCGGGGTGAGGACGGCGTACGGCCAGATGAACGAGTTCCAGGTCTCCATGAAGGTCAGCAGACCGAGGACACCGGCGGCGGGACGCAGCGCGGGCAGCACGATGTTCCAGTAGATCCGGAACGTGCTGGCGCCGTCGACCCGACCGGCCTCGATCAGCTCGTCGGAGATCGCCTGGCTGGCGTACTGCCGCATCATGAACACGCCGAAGGCGCTGACCAGGAACGGCACGGTGACCGCGTAGAGGGTGTCGTACCACCCCAGGTCCTGCATCATGCTCCAGAGCGGGATGAGCCCCATCTGGGTCGGGATCATCATGGTGATGATGATCATCAGCAGGAGTGCGTTGCTGCCCTTGAACCGCAGTTTGGCGAAGGCGAACCCGGCCAGCGAACCGGTGAGCACCACCGACACGGTGACCACCGAGGAGACGATGATCGAGTTCATCATGCCGGTGAGGAAGTTGGCGGCGTCGTTGTCGAGCACCCGCCCGAAGTTGTCACCGAACGCTCCGCCGGGGGTTACCGGTGGCGGCACGTCGTTGATGTTGTCCAGACTGCGGGTGCCGATCACCAGCATGTAGTAGAACGGGTAGATGGACAGCAGCGCCGCCAGGACGAGCGCCACGTAGGTCAGTGGGCTGGTGCGCCACAGGCGCTGGGAAGCCGAGATCATCGATCTCTCCTCACTTCGCCGAGCGGCGGACGAGTAGGAAGTTGAACAGCGACACCAGGACGATGATCATGAAGATCGCCCAGGCGACCGCGGCTCCGTAGCCGGCGGTGCTCAGGTTTTCGATTCCCATCTCGTACATGTACATAGCCAGCGTCTGGAACTCCCGCTGGTCGCCGCCGAGGATGTTGCCGTTACCGAAGAGCAGCGGCTCGGTGAAGAGCTGCATGCCGCCGATCGTGGACAGGATGACCACGAAGATGAAGGTGGGCTTGAGCATGGGCAGGGTGATCTGCCAGAACTGCCGCCACGGGCTCGCGCCGTCGATCTCCGCGGCCTCGTAGAGGTCCTTCGGGATGGCCTGCATCCCGGCGAGCAGGATCAGGGTGTTGTACCCGGTCCACCGCCAGTTGACCATCGTGGAGATGGCGGTCCAGGAACTCCACCGCTGCGAGTCCCAGTCGACCGCGTCGACACCAACGAGGCTAAGCAGCCAGTTGAACAGGCCGAACTCCCGCTGGAACAGCATCCCGAAGACGATCGCGACAGCGGCCACCGACACCACGTTCGGCACGAAGATGGCCATCCGGAAGAAGGTCTTGGCGCGCAGGAAGGTCCGGTTGAGCAGATTCGCCAGGAAGAGGGCGAGCAACAGCTGCGGGATGGTCGACAGGGCGAAGATGCCGAACGTGTTGACCAGCGCGTTCCAGAAGTACTCGTCCGACACCAGCCGGGTGTAGTTGTCGAAGCCGATGAACGAGTGGTCGCCGATCATGTCCCAGTCGTGCAGCGACATCCAGGCGGTACGCAGCATCGGGTACAGCCCGAACACACCGAAGATCAGGAAGAACGGTGCGATGTAGAGGTACGGCGAGTACTTGACGTCGAGGCGGTTGAGTAACCTTCCCCGGTTACGTCGGGAAGAGACGTCGGGAGAGGGCGGTGCTGCTGGCGACGGCGGTGCCGTCGTGGCCGACAGGCTCATGCGAAATTCCTTTTCCGGCGAGGCCCGGGGGCCCTCGCGCAGGGCGCTACGCGGAGGGGACCGGCCGGTGGCGTCCGGGAAACCCCGAACGCCACCGGCAGGGAATCACTCAGAAGGCACCCTGAGTCTTGGCGTCCTTCGTGAACTGCTCCCAGGCCTTCGCCTTGTCGGCCTGCCCGTTCTCGAACGCCCGCAGTGCCGGCTCGAACGCGTTCTCCTTCACCGCCTGGTGCTTCGGACCCAGGTGGGTCGGCTGGATCTTGGCGACGCTCTCACCGAAGATCTTGCCGGTCGGCGCGTTGCTGAAGTACTCGTTGGTGTAGCTGAGGAACGCCTCGTTCTTCAGCGCTTCCAGGTTGGTGGGCAGCGGGCCCTTGAGCTTGAAGGCGTCCACCTGGCTCTTCGCGTTGGTGAGGTACTCGGCGAGCTTCGCCGCCTCCTTCGGGTACTTGCTCTGCTCCGGAACCGCGAGCCACGAGCCACCCCAGTTGCCGCCGCCACCCGGCACGGCCGCGACATCCCACTTGCCCTTGTTCGCCGGACCGGAGTTGTCCGACACGATGCCGAGCATCCAGGACGGGCAGAAGGTGACAGCGAAGGTGCCCTGCTTGAAGCCACCCGACCACTCCGGCGACCAGGTGGACGTCTTGGCGGAGATGTCCACCATCGAGGTGGCGGTGTCCCAGGCGTTCTTCACCGCGGGGCTGGTGTCCGCGATGATGTTGTTCTCCTTGTCGTAGAACAGATCACCGTTGCCCTGGAACATGACACCGTTGGAGACGGCGGTGATCGAGTCGACGAACGCCTTGCCGCCGCTGCCCTGCTTGTACTTCAGGCCGGCGTCGTGGAAGCCCTTCCAGTCCGGCCAGAGCGCCGACACCTGGTCGCGCTCGGTGGGCAGGCCGGCCGCCTGGAACAGGTCCTTGCGGTAGCAGACGGCGAGGCTGCCGACGTCGGTCGGCAGGCCGACCAGCCGGCCGTCCTGCGACTTGCCCAGCTCCCACTTCCAGGGCAGGTATTCCTTGGAGTGGTCGGCGATCAGCGGGTTGAGGTCAACCCAGTTACGCGGGTTGGTCTTGAACTCGTTGAGGATGCCCTCTTCCAGAGCGGTGACGTCCGCCGCGCCCTTGCCGGTCGCCAGGTAGCGGACCAGCTTCGGCCGGTACTCGCTGAGCTGTGCGGTCTTGCGCAGCTCGACCTTGATGCCGGTGTCCTTCTCGTACTGCTTGACGAGCTCGTCGTAGCCGAACTCGCTGAAGGTGTCGACGACCAACTTGGTCGGCTTCTCGCCGGCAGCCGGCTTGTCGTCGTCCTTGCCGCAGGCCGCGAGACCGCCGATTGCGGTGATCGCGGCCAGGGCAGCGGCCGCCAGGCGGGTACGCCGCGTGGTGACACTCATGCGCTGACCCCTCTTTCCGGTGGTGAGGCTGGGTGGTTGTGGTGGGGGGTGTTTCATCGCGCCAGGCCGGGGATGCGTGAGTGACCCATGCCACCTCGGGAGCGCTCCCATGAGATTGCCGTCGGGTAACGGGAGTGTCAATAGGGCGATGGGAGCGTTCCCAGATCGTTACCGCACGCCCCGACAGCCCCTTCCGTCCCAGCCCACACCCACCCTGACCACCTCTTCAACCCATGGTGATCAAGAGATTTCGGTCAGAAATCGCCGTGCCGCTGACGCAAATCTCTTGATCGACAGGGCGGGCGGCGCGAGGGCGTGATCAGCAGAAGCGGCGGAGGAGGGTGGTCGCCCGGTCGGGATCGAAGCGGGACGGGTCGAAGCTGGCGCCCGCCCAGTCGCGCAGCAACGCCAGCCGCGGGTCGGCGAGATCGGCCGGCGCGGCCTGGTCGTCCATGGCCACCAGAAGCGCGCGGTAACCCAGCGGCCCACCGATGCCCTCCGGCGGGCAGGCCCGCTCGCCGGCCAGACAGACCGGGTACCGCTCCTCGGGGTCGACGGTCAGCGCGTCTTCCACGACCAGGTCATGCTCCCACCAGTCGCCGAAGTCGTACGTGTAGGAGAACCGGCTGCCCTTACCGAGCACCGCGTCCAACCGCGCGTCCAACTCGTCGTGCAGCCCCAACTCGCCGTCCGGGTCGGGCTCGCCGTACTGCACGGCGTCGATCTCGAACGAGTGCAGGTGGCAGTCCCGCCACCCCATTGCGTGCTGCACCACCCGGTGCAGCCGGTCCAGCGTGTAACCGGCCGGCACGAGGACCCGCCGCCACACCGGTGGGCGGATGCTGGCCAGGGACATCTTCAGCTGGAAGATCTGACGCGGCATGCTGTCCTGTCCTCCCGCGGCTTAGGCTGCGAGCATGATCTGCCGCGCGTGCCGGGCCCGGCGACACGACGACTGCCCGGGCCGGAACTGGTGCGACTGTCAGCACCGTACCGCCGAACCGACCCCTCCGGTCACTGGTCCGGCCGGCGAATGACGGTCGGAATTCCGATCCGACGGCTCTGGCCCGAGCCGTCGGCACAGCCGCTCGACAACGCCGCGTTGACCGCCCTCTACGGCCGCTCCGACCAGCCCCGACTGCGGGTCAACTTCGTCTCCAGCCTGGACGGCGCCGTCACCGTGGACGGCTACTCCGCCGGGCTCTCCGGGGAGCCGGACAAGCGGGTGTTCGGCCTGCTGCGGATGGTCTGCGACGCGCTGGTGGTCGCCGCCGGCACGCTTCGCCACGAGGCGTACCGGGCGGTCCGTCTGAACGAGGCCCGCCGCGCCTGGCGTCGGGCCAACGGGCTGGCGGAGTACCCGACGCTCGTGGTCGTCTCCGGCTCCCTCGACCTGGACCCGGCGCAGGCCGCCTTCGCCGACGCGCCGACCCGCCCGATCGTCCTCACCCACGCCGACGCCGACCCGCCGCCCGGCCTCACCGACGTCGCCGATCTGCTGCGCTGCGGCACCGACCGGGTCGACCTGGCCGCCGGCCTTGCCGCGCTGCACGGGCGCCGGCTCACCCAACTGCTCTGCGAGGGCGGCCCGCACCTGTTCGGCGCGCTCACCGCCGCCGACCTCGTGGACGAGTTGTGCCTGACCGTCTCCCCCCTGCTCGCGGGCCCCGGACCGGGCCGGATCACCGCCGGCGACACCGCCCCGCCCCGACACCTGCCGCTGCGCCACGTGCTCGCCGCCGACGACGGCGTCCTCATGCTGCGCCACGCCCGCCGGTAGGACCGCTCGTCAAAGGGCGACTGACATCGACACCACCCGCCCACCGCGCCCGCACAGGCTGCGGCGCTCGGGTCGGCGAGGGCTGCGGCAGGCGGTCCCGTGTGCGGAGGGCTCAGTCGTTCAGGACCGCGCCGGGAGCCCACGGGATCCGGTAGCGCTGGCCGTCCGCAGTGCTCGCCCAGACCTGCACCTCGTCGTACGGCTCGATGGCGACCACCTCCGTCACCGCGCCGCGCGGGGCCGGGCCGAGCGAGTGCGGCACGCCATCGGCCACGACCTCGACGGTACGCCCCTGCGGTGCCTGGACCAGCACGTAGAGCCGGCCACCTGAGCGCCGGGCCACGGCCACGCCCAGCCCGCTGCCAGTGGACCGGACAGCTGCACAGACCGCGTCACCGTCGATGCACGCGAGATCGTACGAGAGGTAGTCGTGCAACCGTCGCGCACCGCCCCCGTCCGGGGCGACCCACACCTCGGCCGCTTTCCCCCCGACGGCCCGCTCCTCGGCGTGCGGCTCCCGGTTGACCAGTACAAGCGTCTCCGACCCGGCCCGACCGACAGCGACAATCTGCGTCTCTGTCACCGCTCGACCGTCGGGACCGAGGATCCCGGTCGGGACGTCGGCAGCCGCGCCGGGCTCGGCGCCCCCGACGTCGCTGCCGCCATCGCGGCCGAGCGGGTCCACCTGCGGAAGCAGCAGTGCCCCCGCAGCGGCCACCACCGCCACCGCACCGACCGCCAGCAGACGTCGGCGTCGACGCGCCCGGCTTCCGGCAACGACCCGTCCGGCGAGACCGGACGGCAGTTCGACAGTCGCGACAGCGCGGTCGAGCAGGTCAGCCACCTCGTGATCACGCATGGTTGTCCTCCGCAAGGTCGAGGTCGAGTGGGGTGACACCGGCAGCTTCCAGTCGAGCTCGCAAGCGGTGCAGACCGCGGGAAGCCTGGCTCTTCACCGAGCCCGTGGAACAGTCCAATTCGGCGGCTACCTCCGCCTCGGAGAGACCCAGCCAGTACCGCAACACCACAACGGCCCGCATCCGCGGCGGAAGCTCCCGCATCGCCGCCAGAAGCACCTCCCGGTCATCGACCCGAGCCATCTCGTCCTGCTGCGCCGCCGCATCCGGCAGGTGCGCCACCCGACGTCGGTTCCACGGTGAGCGCCATCGGCTGGCCAGCCGGTTGGTCATGGCACGGCGCAGATAGGCTTCCGGCTGCCGCTGCCGGACCGCCCGCCAGCGGGGGTATGCCTGCTCCAACACCTCCTGCAGCAGATCCTCGGCATCGGCCCGCTGCCCGGTGATCAGAACGGCGAAGCGGAGCAGTCGAGGGCCGCTCGTCGCGACGAAAGTGCCGAAGTCGTCATTCATACGTGCTCCATACCTAAGTAACGCGATCGCCGCCTGGGAAGTTGAGTCCCGGCGGTCAGCGATTGCCCTCGAACTCTCGAGCCGTGGGCCAGTTGCTCGGAGCGGCAACTGACCCACGACGACGGCTACCGGAACGGCAGCGGGGCGAAGAGTGTCGAATCGGGAAGCACGGTGACGATGACGGTCAGAGCCCCCAGGGCAGCGATCCAACACAGCGCGACGATCGTCCTGCGATGGCTGGCGAATCGGGCATCCCACTGCGAGGCATCACCCGAACTGACGGCCGATCGGACCATGAGGGTCCGGCCGAATCCGAAGCAGGTATCGGACAAGACGCGCCGACTCAACCGGTGCGCAGACTGGGCGTCCGGGCGCTGCTCTCCGCGCGTGGCTCGCCGACTTGATTCCCTTCCACCACGCGCGTCCGGTCGAGCACCCAGCGTCATGAGTGTGACGGCGCATGGTGTCGTCCGCCGCGTCGCGTGGCGACCTGTCGTACTCCTCGGGCAGGATGCACAGCATGCTTCCCGACCGTGCTGCCCGAGCGACCCGAGTCGCCCGATGACCGAAGCCGACCTCGACAGCCCTGGCGAGGCGGTCGGGCGGGTGCTGGGCACCGCCGACGCCACCCCGCTGCAGTTCTGGACGGCCGTGGCGCCCGGCAGCTACCTCCAGCTCGACGACGTGGTGGTCACCCGCCGGGAGCTGCCGGACCGGGAGCCGGTCACCATCGCCGGGGTGGTCACCCAGGTCCGCGCCCGGCACGAGGGCGCCCAGTTCGACTCGGACGTGTTCGCCATCGCCGACGGCACGCTGCCCGCGCAGGTGCAGGAGGCGGCCGAGGTCACCACCACGCGCGTCGACCCGGAGCTGTACGTTCCGCCGACCCCGGGCGCGGTGGTGCACCGGGCCGAGGGCGACGCCCGGGCGCGCGCGCTGCACTTCGACCGGATGGAGCGGCGCATCCCGATGGGGATGGGCCGCGACGGCGTCCCGGTCTACCTCAACGCCGACTTCCTGGACGGCAGCCGGGGCGCGCACGTCTCCATCTCCGGCATCTCCGGTGTCGCCACCAAGACCAGCTTCGCCACCTTCCTGCTCTACTCGGTGTTCCGCTCCGGGGTGCTGGGTGGCGACGCGGTCAACGCCAAGGCGCTGATCTTCAACGTCAAGGGCGAGGACCTGCTCTTCCTCGACCACCCCAACACCCGCCTGGACGAGCCCACCCGCGCCGCGTACGCGAAGCTGGGGCTGAGCGCCGGCGCGTTCCCCGACGTGCGGGTGTACGCCCCGCCGCGTCCCGGCGACTCGTCGGGCACTCCCGACGTGAGCAGCCGGCTCACCGGGGTCGACAGCTTCTACTGGACGCTCGCCGAGTTCTGCACCGACCGCCTGCTGCCGTACGTCTTCGCCGACGCCGACGACGAACGCCAGCAGTACACGATGGTGGTGCACTCGGTGGCGGCCCACCTGGCCCGTTACGCCCAGCCGGCCGACGGCGGGGTGAGCATCGACGGGGTCCGGCTCGGCTCCTACGGCGATCTGGTGGACCACATCGTCGACCAGCTCAACGACGACGAGACCCGCTCCGACTGGGCGGGCAGCGCTGTCGGTCTGGGCACCGTCAACGCGTTCGCCCGGCGGCTGATCGGCAGTAAGAAGGACCTCGCCCGGCTGATCCGTGGCGACCTGGCGACCCGCCGCCCGCACTCGATCAACACCAGCGAGTCCGCGCAGGTCACAGTGGTCGACCTGCACAACCTTCCGGACCGGGCGCAGCGGTTCGTGGTCGGTGTGACGCTGAAGAGCGAGTTCGAGCGCAAGGAGAAGGCCGGCACCGCGAAGCCGCTGCTCTTCGTCGTCCTCGACGAGCTCAACAAGTACGCCCCCCGGGAGGGCTCCTCCCCCATCAAGGAGGTGCTGCTCGACATCGCCGAGCGGGGCCGCTCGCTCGGGGTGATCCTGATCGGCGCGCAGCAGACGGCGAGCGAGGTGGAACGGCGGATCGTCACGAACTCGGCGATCCGGGTGGTCGGCCGGCTCGACCCGGCCGAGGCGTCCCGCCCGGAGTACGGTTTCCTCCCGCCCGCCCAGCGCCAGCGGGCGCTGCTGGCCAAGCCGGGCACCATGTTCGTCAACCAGCCGGACATCCCGGTGCCGCTCTGTCTGGAGTTTCCGTTCCCGGCCTGGGCCACCCGGGTTTCCGAGGCGGGTCGGGCGCCATCGGAGACGCTGCGCTCGATCACCCAGTCCGCCGACCCGTTCGCCGTGGTGGGCTCCGGCGGTGGCAGCTCCGACGACGACATCCCGTTCTAGGTAGGGGCCGGCAACAGCCATGAAGATCCTGCACACCTCCGACTGGCACGTGGGAAAGGTGCTCAAGGGGCAGTCCCGGGCCGAGGAGCACAAGGCGGTGCTGGCCGGGGTGATCGATATCGCCCGTGCCGAGCAGCCGGATCTGGTGATCGTCGCCGGTGACCTCTACGACACCGCCGCGCCCACCTCGGAGGCGACCCGGCTGGTCACCCGGGCGTTGACGGCGCTGCGCCGCACCGGCGCGGACGTGGTGGCGATCGGTGGCAACCACGACAACGGGCCCGCGTTGGACGCGCTCCGCCCGTGGGCCGAGGCCGCCGGCATCACGCTGCGCGGCGGGGTGCGGGAAAACCCGGATGAGCACGTCATCGATGGCACCACCGCCGGCGGCGAGCGGTGGCGGCTGGCCGCGCTGCCGTTCCTGTCCCAGCGGTACGCGGTGCGCGCGCTGGAGATGTACGAGCTGACCGCGGCGGAGACCAACCAGACGTACGCCGACCACCTGGGCCGGGTGCTGGGGCGACTGACCGAGGGTTTCACCGAACCGGACCGGGTGCACCTGGTCACCGCGCACCTGACGGTGACGGGCGCGTCCACCGGCGGCGGCGAACGCGACGCGCACACGGTGCTGGGCTACGCCGTGCCGGCCACCGTCTTCCCGGCGACAGCGCACTACGTGGCGTTGGGCCACCTGCACCGGGCGCAGCGGGTGATCGGCCCCTGCCCGGTGCGCTACAGCGGCAGCCCTCTGGCTGTCGACTTCGGCGAGCAGGAGAACGTCCCGTCGGTGACGATCGTCGAGGTGACGGCCAGCACGGCCGCCCGGGTGCGGGAGGTGCCGGTGACGGCGGCGAGCGCGCTGCGGACGGTGCGGGGCACCCTGGCCCAGCTCGCCGAGATCGAGGCGCCGGACGCCTGGCTGCGGGTGTACGTGCGGGAGCAACCCCGCGCCGGCCTGCGCGAGGAGGTGCAGGAGTTGCTGCCCCGGGCGTTGGAGATCCGGATCGACCCGGAGCTGTTGGCCGCGCCGGGCAGCGGCGCCCGCATCGCACAGCGGTCGGGGCGTTCGCCCCGGGAGTTGTTCGCCGACTATCTGGACAGTCGGGGTCACGCCGACGAGGGGGTCCAGGAACTCTTCGACGAGCTCTTCGAGGAGGTCGAGCACTGATGCGTCCGATGCGCTTGGACATGGCCGGCTTCACGGTCTTCCGGGACGAGACGACAGTCGACTTCACGGACGCCGACTTCTTCGCCCTGATCGGCCCGACCGGTTCGGGCAAGTCCACGGTGCTGGACGCGATCTGCTTCGCGCTCTACGGCATGGTGCCCCGCTGGGGTGGCGCACGGGGGTTGGCCAACGCCCTCGCGCCGTCGGCGACCGAGGCGCGGGTGCGGTTGGTCTTCGAGTCCGGTGGGGCCCGCTACGTCGCGACCCGGGTGGTCCGCCGGGACGGCCGGGGCAACGTCAAGACCGCGAACGCCGGGTTGCAGTTGATGCCGGCGGGCTTCGACGTCACCAAACTGGACACCGGTCTGAGCCCGGACGACCTCGGTGAGGTGGTGGCGGGCACCCCCGCCGAGATGGAGCAGGCGGTGCTGGACGCGGTGGGGCTGCCGTACGAGCAGTTCACCAGCTGCGTGGTGCTGCCGCAGGGGCAGTTCGCCGATTTCCTGCACGCGAAGCCGGCGACGCGGCAGCAGATCCTGGTCAACCTGCTGGGCCTGGGCGTCTACGAGGACGTGCAGAAGCGGGCGACGGCGCGGGCCACGCAGGCGGACGCCAAACTCGACGCGGTCGACCAGGTGCTCGCCGGGCTCACCGGCGTGGACGACGAGGCGTTGGCCGAGGCCGATGCGCGGGTCGAGCGGATGGCGGGGCTGGCGGCGGCGGTGACGGCGGCGGTGCCGGAGCTGACGGCGGCTCGGGCCGCCGCGCGGGAGGCGGCGGCGGCGCTGACCGCCCTCGACGACGAGTTGCGGGTGCTGACCGGGGTGCGCGCGCCGGGCGGGGTGGCCGAGGTGGCGCGCGCGGTCACCGCGGCGCGGGCGGAGGCCGAGGCCGCGGCGACCGCTGTGTCGTTGGCGGAGGAGCGGGAGGAGAAGCTGCGCGGGGAGCTGGCCGGTGCCGGCGACGAGAGCGCGGCGCGGCTGCTCCTGCGGGCGTACGACGATCGGGACCGGTTGTCCGGCGAGGCGGACACGGTCCGCGCGGCGGTGGGCGCGGCGAACGACGAGCATGCCACGGCGGTGGCCGCGCTGGCCGAGGCCCGCGTGGCGTCCGAGCGGGCCGACGCCGAGTTGGAGGCGGCGTTCCGGGCGCACGAGGAGGCCAAGGCCACCGACCTGGCGGTCAGCTTGCGGGTGCACCTGCATGCCGGCGCGCCCTGCCCGGTCTGCGAGCAGCCGGTGACGCGGGTGCCGGACGTGCCGGCCGACTCGGCGGTGGCGGCCGCGACGGCGGCGGGCAAGGCGGCGCGGGCCGCGACCAAGGCGGCGCAGGCGACGGTGCAGCAGCGCGACGCGGCGGCGCGTGACCTGGAGCGGCTGCTGGTGCAGGCGCGGGCCCGGCAGGAGCAGGTGGACGCCCGGTTGGCCGAGCTGGACGGTCAGCTCGACGGCGCGGCGGAGCCGGCCGTGTTGCGCCGGGTGTTGGCCGAGCACGCCAGGTTGCGGGGCGCGTTGGAGGAGGCGGCGACAGCGGTTCGGTCCGGCCGTGAGGCCGCGCGTCAGGCGCGGGCGGGGGTGGACGCCGCCGAGGAGCGGTTGCGGGCGGCGTGGCGGGCCTTCGACACCTCCCGAGACGGGTTGGCCCGGTTCGGCCCGCCGGCGACCGATCGGGAGGACGTTGCCGCCGCGTGGGCCGCGTTGACGGGATGGGCGACCACCGAGGCGGACCGCCGCCGCGCCGACCGGGCCGGTCGGGCGTTGGCGGTGACCGAGGCCGAGGCGGTGGCCGGCGCCGTGCAGCGCGACATCGCCGACCGGTTCGCGGCCGTCGACGTGCCGGTCGGTGACGATCCGGTGCACGCCGCGACGGTCGCTGTGGAGCGGGCCGACGCCGACCGGCGACGGCTGCGCGAGCGGCGCGAGCAGGCCGGGGCGCTGCGCGAGCAGCGGTCCGTGCACGAGCGGGAGGCGCAGGTGGCCCGTGCGCTGGCCGGGCACCTGCGGGCCAACAACTTCGAGCGCTGGTTGCTGGCGGAGGCGTTGGACCTGCTCGTCGACGGCGCGTCGGGGATCCTGCGGGAGCTGTCGTCCGGCCAGTACGAGCTGGTGCACGACAAGGGCGAGTTCCTCGTGGTCGACCACCACGACGCGGGGTTGCGCCGGGGCGTGCGCACCCTGTCCGGCGGTGAGACGTTCCAGGCGTCGTTGGCGTTGGCGTTGGCGCTCTCCGAGCAGCTCGCCGGGATGTCGACAACGGCGGCGAGTCTGGAGTCGATCGTCCTGGACGAGGGCTTCGGCACGCTCGACGCGGCCACCCTGGACACGGTGGCCGCCACCCTGGAGAACCTGGCCGCGCGGGGCGACCGGATGGTCGGTGTGGTCACCCACGTGCCGGCGCTGGCCGAGCGGATTCCGGTCCGCTTCGAGGTGCGTAAGGACGCGCGTTCGTCGCGGATCGAACGGACGGGCCGGTGAGCGTGCGGGGCGACGCCGCGTTCTTCGTCGACTCGTGGGATCCGGCGTACGGGGCGTCGTTCGAGGCGTCCGCCGCCGGGCCTGCCGCGCCGAGCAGCGCGCAGGTCGACGCGGACGCGGAGCTGCCCGCTGTGGACTGGCGGGCGATCGGGGTACGCCAGGGGGTCCGCGCGCCCGACGTGGTGCTGCTGGTCGACGGGGTTCGCCGGATCGACGCGAGCATCTGGACGGCGGAGGCGGACGGCCTGTCGTTCCCCGGGCTGGCCGCCTCGTACGCGGCCGGGGTGGTGCGGTGCGACCTGGGCCGGGGGGCGGCGCAGCTGGCCGGCACCCGGGTCGGTCGGGGTCTGTTCACGGCGAGCCCGTCGGCGCAGGACGTGGTGGCGGGTGCGATCCGCTATCCGGTGCACCGGGTGGGTGGCACCGGTGAGCTGGGGAAGTTGCCGGCGGCGGTGCAGGGTCCGCTGACGGCGTTGGAGGTGGCCGTGTCCGACGCCGCCCGGGTCGACGGTGACCTGCTGGTGGTGGACGGCCCGTTGCGGAGTCGCCGGCAGTTGCCGCGCACGTTGGGCTACATCAAGACCCAGCACAGCCAGTACCTCGATGCGCGGCTGACGGCGGTGGTGGTCGGGCTGGCGTCGGGTGAGCGCTCGCCGGTGTTCCGGCTCGGCACCGCCTGGGGTGGTTGGTCGTGGTATTTGCGGCTGCCGGTGGCGATCGGCGCGCCGTGGGCGGGCATCGTCCGGGTGGAGTGCTCGGCCGACCTGCCCGTCGAGGCGGCGATCGAGCTGGCCGATCTGTCGCTGGTCACCCTGCCGCGTTTCGCCTCCACGCCGTACAAGGATCCGCGGGCTCCACAGAACCTGATCCCGATCGCCGGTCTGGAACGACGGTTGCGTGCCCTGCTCGGCGACTCCCGGCTGCTGCACCGCGCGTTGACCGCCGCGGCCCGCGCGGCGCGGTAGACGGGCACCTGTCGCGATGGGACGTAAACGGGCGGCTGACCGGGTGGTCGAGCAGGTGGACACCGGGCAGGCGGAACTCGTTCCGGACCCGGACCGGGCGGGTTCGTGGACGCTGCTGCTGGACGGCGCGCCGCAGTCGCATGTGGACCTGACCGATCCCACCCATCTGGAGTTCGAGTACGTCCGGCGGCTCGCCGCCGCAGTGGATCTGATCGCGCCGGCCGGTGAGCCGTTGCGGGTGCTGCACCTGGGTGGCGGGGCCCTGACCCTGCCCCGGTACGTGTCCGCCACCCGGCCCGGATCGACCCAGCGGGTGTCCGAGGTGGACGGTGCATTGGTGGAGTTGGTGCGCCGGGCGTTGCCGTGGCCGTCCGACGCGCGGCTGCGGGTCCGGGTGCAGGACGCCCGGGCCGTGCTGGCCTCCACCCGGGATGCCAGCTTCGACGTGGTGGTCGCCGACGTGTTCGCCGGTGCGCGTACCCCGGCTCATCTCACGTCGGTGGAGTACGCGGCGGAGGTGGCCCGGGTGCTCCGCCCCGCGGGTTGGTATCTGGCGAATCTGGCCGACGGTCCGCCGCTGCGGCACGCGCGCGGGCAGGTCGCCACGGTCCGCTCGGTGCTGCCGCAGGCATGTCTGGTGGGGGACGCGGCGGTGCTGCGTGGCCGCCGGTACGGGAACCTGGTGCTGGTCGCCGGGCGGACCACACCGCCGGTGCCGGAGCTGACCCGGCGCGCTGCCGGCGACTGGTTCCCGGGTCGGGTGGTGGCCGGCGACGAGTTGGAGCGCTTCGCCGGCGGTGCGCAGGTCGTCCGGGACGCCGACGCCACAGGGTCCGATCCCCCTCCGCCGGGGCTGTTCTCGGTACGCCGCTGACCGTCCGCCGCGCACTGACTGTGCGCTCCGGCAGCGACGCAGAATTTTTTTCCGCGGTTCGTTGATCCGTTCGGGGCGGCGGTGCGTACCACCGGGCGGCCCGCCTCGTGGGCCGACGTTGGTGACGGAAACCCCCGGAGGTCTGCATGCATGCGGTGGCGGCCGGCTGGCATGGCGACGCGGTACGCGCTGACTGGTTGTCGGCGCGGTCCTCGTCGCGGCCGACCTCGTCTGCCCGGGGGGTCGACGCGCGCGCGACGTCTCGCCAGAATGGTCCGGTGACGCCGCGACCGGCGCCCGGACGCCATCAGGCGACGACAACCGAGGCCAGCCATTCCGACCAACTGATCAAGCTGCTCTACGCGGAGCACGCTGGTCCACTACTGATGTTCGTCATGCGTCTCACCGGGGGGGACCGGCAGCGCGCGGAGGACATCGTCCAGGAGACGCTGCTGCGGGCCTGGCGCAACGCGCACCGCCTGGGCACCCAGGGGCAGGGCTCGTTGCGACCGTGGCTCGTCACGGTGGCCCGACGGATCGCCATCGACGAGCACCGCAGCCAGGAGGCCCGGCCGCCGGAGACGTACGACCGGGACCTCACCGCGTTCGCCGAGGCGGACAGCACCGACCGGGTGCTACGCACGATGACGGTGGCGGACGCCCTGCGTACGCTCAGTCAGTCGCACCGGGAGATCCTGATCTCGACGTACTTCCGGGGGCGGACGGTGCCGGAGGCCGCCGAGGAGTTGGGGCTGCCGCTCGGCACGGCCAAGTCGAGGGTCTACTACGCGCTGCGCGCGCTGCGTACGGCTCTGCAGGAGCGGGGGGTGACAGAATGAGCCGGCCGGACCACATGGACGTCGCGGCGTACGCGCTCGGCGTGCTCGACGAGCAGGACACCGAGCGGTTCGAGGAGCATCTCGCTACCTGCTGGGCGTGCGCGGCGGAGTTGGAGACGATGGTTCCGGTGGTGGGGCTGCTCTCCGACATCGACGGCGAGACGATGATGGCGATGGAGCAGACCGCCACCGACCCGGCGCTGTTGAACCGGACGTTGGGCGCGGTCCGGGCTGACCGTCGGCGTACCCGGTTCCGTCAGATGTTGGCGACCGCCGCCGCGGTGGTGGTCTTCGGCGGTCTGACCGGGTACGGGTTCGTCAGCGTGACGGGCAACGATCCGGCGCCGGGGGTGCTCGCCGATTCGACGCCGAGTGCTCCGAGCGACCCGCAGACGGGTGGGCCGACGGCTCCGCCGAGTGGGCCGGGTGTGGGTGGCACCGAGGAGGAGGGTGACCAGGTCGACGCGACCGACCCGACGACTGGTGTCCAGACCACCGTGTTCCTGGTGAAGCGGGACTACGGCACCCGGATCAATTTCAGCCTGCGGAAGTTGCCCGGCCCGCGTGTCTGCCGGCTGGTGGTGGTGCGCAAGAACGCCGACCCCGAGGTGATTTCGACCTGGTCGGTTCCGGATGGTGGCTACGGCACCAATGCCCGCCCGCAGGGTCTTGAGTTGAGCGCCTCGACGTCTGCTGTGGTGGCTGACATCAAGCAACTCCAGGTGCAGTCGGTCGACGCCAACGGTGTGGCGAGTCCGCTGGTCACCGT
Source organism: Micromonospora taraxaci (assembly GCF_007830095.1). Lineage (NCBI taxonomy): Bacteria > Bacillati > Actinomycetota > Actinomycetes > Micromonosporales > Micromonosporaceae > Micromonospora > Micromonospora taraxaci. The sequence continues at coordinate 5,731,813 of NZ_VIWZ01000001.1, forward strand.
GCCCATGTAGTCTCGCGTACCGTATCGGCACCGGTCATTATCACAATGACCGGTGCCGATCTGTCGTTGTGGGAAGATCGCCGTGCAGGGGCGTACGGATTTCCACCCGATTCGGTTCAATCAAAGAACGTGAAATTGACCACTGTTACTTCTTCAACCTTGACAGCCCAGATCCCGTACCTATGGGTGAACTGCCAAGAATGAGGAGGGCACGTGGCACAGATGAAGCGGTCCGTCATCGTCGCGAGCGCGATGGTCGCACTTACGGCCTGCGCTCCCGCAGGTTACGACCCCGCGAACTCAAGCGCGGTCGAGCCGGTCGCCGTCGCCGCGGCCGAGCCCACCGCGTCGGTCGTACCGGAGGCCTCGGCGTCCGCGGAGGCGCCGGCCGCCGACGCGCCGCCCGCGAACGTCGAACTGACCGAGAAGTTGACCGGCAAGAGCGTCGCCCGGATGGGCAAGGTGGTCACCGACGAGGACGGCTGGATCCTCTACCGCTTCGACAAGGACACCGCCGACCCGCCGTCGTCGAACTGCGTCGACAAGTGCGCCGAGGTGTGGCCCCCGGCGCTGACCGATGGCAACCCGCAGCTCACCGGCGTCTCCGACGACAAGGTCAGCAGCGTGACCCGCCAGGACGGCACCCGGCAGCTGACCATCGGTGGGTGGCCCGTGTACCGCTACATCGGTGACAAGAAGCCCGGCCAGTGGAAGGGCCAGGCCGTCGGTGGCACCTGGTTCGTGGTCCAGCCGGACGGCAAGAAGAACCTGAGCTGCCTGCCCACCTCCACGCCGAAGCCGGTCGCCCCGCCGTCGGACAGCGGCGCGAGCGACTCCGGGGGTTCGGGCTACTCGTACTAGAACCCACACCACGAGTCACGGTGGTCGGTCGTCGCCGGGGAGGGCGCGGCCGACCACCGGTCGTACGCGGGACGTCGGCACACCGGTGGTGCCGACGTCCCGTCCGGCACGTGGCAGAGTGGGCGGGTGACCGCTACCGAACCCGCCGCGACCAGGGTGTTTCATCCCCCGGTCGGATACCGGCTGGCGGCCTCGGTCCGTGCGCTCACGTTCAGCCCGTACGACCCGTGCGCCCGTGTCGCCGCCGGCACCTTCTGGTGGGCCACCCGCACCCCGGACGGCCCGGCGACCCTCGCCCTGCGGTCCGCCGGTGGCGAGTTGCTGGCGGAGGCCTACGGGCCGGGCGCCGAGCACGTGCTGGACCGCGCCGACGCGATCGCCGGGCTTCGTGACGACCTGACCGGCTTCGCCGAACTGGCCGCGGCACATCCCCTGGTCGCCCGGCTGGCCCGCGAGCACCGAGGGCTACGGATGCCGACGACCGGGCAGGTCTTCCCCCGGCTGCTGCGCGCGATCTTCGAGCAGAAGGTCACCGGCAAGGAGGCGTACCGGGCGTACTCGGCGACCGTGCGGCACTTCCGGGAACCGGCACCGGGTCCGTTGCAGCCGCTGCTCCTGCCACCCGAGGCCGCCGCGGTGGCCGCCACCCCGTACTGGGTGTTCCACCCGTTCGGAGTCGAGCAGCGCCGGGCGGACACGCTGCGGCGCGCCGCAGCGCTCGCCGACCGGTTGGAGCGCAGCGCCGACGCCGCCGACGCCACCCGTCGGCTGACCGCCATCCCGGGCATCGGGCCGTGGACGGCCGCCGAGGTGGTCCGGATCGCGTACGGGGATCCGGACGCGGTGAGCGTCGGCGACTTCCACATCCCGAACACTGTCGCTTGGGCGCTCGCCGGCGAACCGAGGGGCGACGACGCCCGGATGGTGGCCCTGCTGGAGCCGTTCCGGGGCCACCGGGGCCGGGTGTGTCTGCTGCTGGAGGCCGCCGGCATCCAGGCCCCGAAGTACGGCCCCCGTGCCCCGATCCGCTCGTTCGCCCGCTACTGACGCGAACGGCGGGCGTCCCGGCGTGGTGCGTCAGCGGCCCGAGCAGAGTCGGCGCAGGGTACGGCCGAGCCACCACGCGTACGTGTGCTGCACGAACCGGACCGCCGGACCCCCGGCACGGGTGAACCAGCGGTCCGGCACGCTGAACGCGCGTACCTCGAACCAGACCGCGCCGTCGTCCTCGCGGCCGACCACGAACGCCTCCTCGCCCCGCTCCGGGTGTCCGGGCAGTGTGCCGTAGCCGAAGCCGGCGAGCGTGGCCGAGTCCTCGCTCCAGACCACCTGGCACGCCCCCCAGAGGCGGGCCGGGCCGAGGCCCAGACCGGCGGTCACCAGCACTCCCTCGGTGGCTCGCGGGGCGTCGGTACGCATCCGGACGCCGGCGGCGCGATGCAGCCGCCAGCTCAGCACCGCCTCCGCCGCGGTCTCGAAGCAGCCGGCCGGCAACGGGGACCGGTGGCGCAGGTGGTGGTAGCCGCCGGGCAGTGGCCCGTGCCGGGTCGCCCCCACCTGCGGGTACGTCAGCTCGGCCACCACTCCCCCTCGACCTCGACCGGACACCGCCAGCGTACGGTCGGCGTGGCCGGGCCGCCGGTCGGCGCTGACGGCGGTTGTGGTGTGCTACGTCGATGAGCGTCGAGGCGATCATCGACAGGGCCGGTGTCGCGGACGCCGGTGAGATCCTCACCGTGCAGCGGGCCGCGTACCTGACCGAGGCGCAGCACTACGCGGACCCGTTCCTGCCGCCGTTGACCGAGACGTTGGACGAGGTGGTGGCGGTGTTGACCGGCCCGGACGTCGTCCTCGCCGCCCGGCGGGGGCACCGGCTGGTCGGCTCGGTGCGGGCCCACCTGGTCGAGGACACCGCGCACGTGGGGCGTCTCTCGGTTGCCCCGGACCAGCAGGGTCGGGGTGTCGGCGCCCGGCTGCTCACGGCGATCGAGGAGGCGTGCGCCGCGCAGGTGGCCTGGTTCACCCTGTTCACCGGCGCGGACAGCGCCCGAAACCTGCGGCTGTACCAGCGGCACGGCTACCGGATCGTGGCACACCGGCCGGACCCGAACGGTGTCCCGTTGGCCGTGCTGGAGAAGCCGGCGGTCAGCCCTGCTCGCTCCGACGCCTGAGCCCGTCGGCCTCCATCCGCACGTAGCGGCGGAGCATCCCGCCGTACAGCCAGCCGATCAGGCCGGCCAGCAGCCCGGACTGGTCGAAGGCAAGTTCGACGCGGGTGCGCCCGCCGGGCAGCGGCACCAATCGGTGCTCCGCCGTGGTCCGCACGCCCGCCGTGTCGGAGACCCAGACGAACCCCTGCCGCTCGGTCAGCTCGGTGACCCGCCACACCGCCGGCCGCAGCTTCGGCTGCGTCAGTCGTGCGGTCGCGCCGACGGCGAGCGGTCCCGGCTCGCCACGCTCGGCGCGGGACACCGAGGCCGTCCACTCCGGCCAGCGTGGCACGTCGACGAGCACCGCCCAGACCTGTTCGACGTCGGCGTCGATCTCCGTATCGGCCTCGAACCGCATCGCGTCCCCTCCCCGGCGGCGCCGTCCGGCGTCCGCCACGCATGCAGACGAGGCTGCCGGGTGGATCGTGACGCCGGAATCCGCCGGGTGGTCGGTCATCCTCCGGGCCGTCTGACCGCTGGCGGGTGAGATCAGGCGGCTTCGCGCAGGTCGGCCAGGCTCAACGGGGTACGCCGACGCAGCAGTTCCTCCAGCTCCGGCACCGAACCGACCTCGCCGAGCACGTTGCGCCCGCCGCCGAACCGCTCCGGGTAACGGCGGGTCAGCCGGTAGCGGTAGCGGCCCCGGATCAGCTCGACGCTCACCCGCCACCGCCCACAGCAGTCACAAACCCACTCGGACACCTCGCGAAAGTAGCTCTGACCTGCGGTTATTCGATTCGGTCGGTCAGGACGAGGAGGCGCAGCGGCGGACACGCCACCCCGCGACCCACGGTGATCTGCCTCACGGCTGTCGGTACCGTCTGATTGACTGGTCGCCGTGGACCTGCCGATCAACCCTCCGGTCGAGCCGATGCTGGCCAAGAGCGTTCCCAAGCTGCCCACCACGCCCGGGGTGACCTACGAGCCCAAGTGGGACGGTTTCCGGTGCATCGTGTTCCGCGACGGCGACGAGGTCGAGCTGGCCAGCCGGGGCGGCAAGTCGATGACCCGTTACTTCCCCGAGGTCGTCGAGCAGGCCCGACGGCAGCTGCCCGAGCGGTGCGCTGTCGACGGTGAGCTGATCGTGATCCGCCGCGACGGGCCGAGCGGTCAGCCCCGACTGGATTTCGAGCTGCTCGCCCAGCGCGTGCACCCGGCCGCGTCCCGCGTCAAGATGCTGGCCGAGACCACTCCGGCCGACTTCGTGGCGTTCGACCTGTTGGCGATCGGTGACGAGGCCCTGCTCGACCAACCCTACCCGCGCCGCCGGGAGCGGTTGGTCGAGGCGCTGGCCGGGGTGCGGCCGCCGGTGCACGTCACCCAGGTCACCACCGATCCGGACACTGCCCGTCGGTGGTTCGACGTCTTCGAGGGCGCCGGGCTGGACGGGTTGATCGTCAAGCCGGCCGACCTGCCGTACGAGCCGGGCAAACGGCTCATGTTCAAGGTCAAGCACGCCCGCACCGCCGACGCCGTGGTGGCCGGTTTCCGCTGGCACAAGTCCGGCCCGGTGGTGGGCTCGCTGCTGCTCGGCCTCTACGACGACTCCGGGGTCCTGCACCACGTGGGGGTCAGCGCGTCGTTCAGCATGGCTCGCCGGGCCGAGTTGCTCGACGAGTTGGCGCCCTACCGGGACATCGGCGGCGAGCACCCGTGGGTGCACGGCGATCACGAACGCGGCCAACGCATCCCGGGTGGCGTGAGCAGGTGGACCGGCACGAAGAACCTGGAGTGGGAGCCGGTGCGCCCGGAGCTGGTGGTCGAGGTGGGCTACGACGCGATGGAGGGCGAGCGGTTCCGGCACACCGCCCAGTTCGTCCGCTGGCGCCCGGACCGCGATCCCCGATCCTGCCGCTACGACCAGCTCGACCGCCCGATCCGCTTCGATGTGGACCAGGTGCTGCGCGGCGATCCGACGGCCACCGTGGACCAGGCCGCCACCGGCGCGGCGTAGCCTGGCCGTCGACCCGACCTCGGAGGATCACGTGACCCGCACCGCCGACCGCTCTCGGATGGCGTCCCGTCGCCGGGCCCGGCGCACCCTTGCCGCCTTCGTCGTCGCCGCGCTCCTCACCGCCGGCTGCACTCTGCCGGCGTTCGCCCCGCGCACCGAGGCGCAGGGCGAAGCCGCGCCGACCGGCAGCACGCCGACCTGGCGGCCCTGCCCGGAGGTGCCCGAGGAGCTGGTCGGGCGTGGTGCTCCGGACATGCGCTACGAGTGCGCAAGGATCGCGGTGCCGCGCGACTGGGGCACCGGCGCCGGGGCGACGGCCGGCCCGGGTGCCGGGCAGACCTTCGAGATCGCCCTGCTGCGCGCCCGGTCCACCAAGCAGCGCGACCGGGTCGGCTCGTTGGTGGTCAACCCGGGCGGCCCGGGCGGGTCCGGGGTCGACACCGCCGTCTACCTGTCCTTCGGCACCCAGTTCGGCGGGCTGCCCACCTCGATCACCGACCGCTTCGACATCGTCGGCTTCGACCCGCGTGGGGTTTCCCGGTCCAGCCCGGTGAAGTGCATCTCCGACGCCGACCTGGACGCCAGCTTCGGCTTCGACCCGGACCCGTCCAGCCAGACGGCGTTCGACGACTTCGTCGGTTTGAGTCAGCGGATCGGGCGCGGCTGCGGCGACCGGTACGGCGACCAGTTGCCGCTGTACGGCACCGAGCAGGCCGCCCGCGACATGGACGCGGTGCGTGCCGCAGTGGGCGACGACAAGCTCACCTACCTCGGTTACTCGTACGGCACCCTGCTCGGCGCCACGTACGCCCAGCTCTATCCGCAGCGGGTGCGGGCGCTGGTGCTCGACGGCGCGGTCGACCCGCAGCAGCGGCTGGTGGAGGGTTCGGAGAGCCAGGCCCGCGGCTTCGAACGGGCCTTCACCAACTTCACCCGCTGGTGCGCGGCGAACGCCGGCCGCTGCCCGGTCGCGCCGGACGCGCGCGCCGCGGTGACCTCGGCCATCGACAAGGCCAAAGTCTCTCCGGTACGCGGAAGCGACGGCCGGGAGGCCACCGCCGGTTGGGTGTTCTACGCGGTCATCTCGTCGCTCTACACCGAGTCCGGCTGGCAGGAGCTGGCCCAGGCGATCGACCGGCTGGGCGAGGGCGACCCGAAGGACGTGTTCCGGCTCGCCGACTCGTACGCCGGCCGGGAGGACGACGGCCACTACTCGAACCTGTTCGACGCCAACCTGGCCATCAACTGCGCCGACGAGACGGAGAAGCCGAGCCGGGAGCAGATCCGGCAGTTGCAGTCGGAGTGGCGTGGAAAATATCCGCTGTTCGGGCCGGCTCTCGCGGTGGGCATGCTGAGCTGCGTCGAGTGGCCGGGCGGGCGTGACCCGTACCCGACCGGCAAGGCGAACGGCGCACCGCCGATCGTGGTGGTCGGCACCACCGGAGACCCGGCGACGCCCTACGAGCAGACCCCGCGCCTGGCGTCGATGCTGGGCGTCGGCCGGGTGCTCACCTGGGAGGGCGAGGGGCACACCGCCTACCCGCAGACCTCCTGCATCACCAACGCGGTCGACGCGTACCTGCTCGACCTGACCGTCCCCCGCGAGGGCCTACGCTGCCCGGCCCGCTGACCGGCTGGGCCGGCGGCAACGGAGGCACCTCGATCCCCTGCCGGGCGGCCAACTCCTCCAGCAGCGCCCGCATCTGGCGCACGTCGGCCTTGAGCTGCTCCTGCTCCTCATGCTCGAACGCGTTGTCGTCGACGATGAGCCGACTCGCGAAGTGTGCGGTGATCAGCGGAATAACCAGCAGAACCATGGTCGAGATGAGTAGCGCGGCCAGCGTACGGCCTGCCCAGGTCGTCGGGGAGATGTCGCCGTACCCGACGGTCGAGGCGGTGACCACCGCCCACCAGACCGCGTCGGCCGGGCTGCGCTGCTCGACCTCCCCGTAGATCACCCCGGCCACCACGATCATCAGCAGGTACGAGGTGATCAGCGTGCGGGGCGAGTTGGCGAACCACACCAACGCCCGGTATGTCCAGCGGAACGGCAGCAGCACTAGCTCCATGCCGCCCCATGCTGCCCGTCGACCGCAAGTGGCGCAGACCCATCGGTCAGGTTCGCTGTGCCAGGCTCACCGCATGACCGACGTGACCTACCGGGAGGCGGTCCGGGCTGACCTGCCCGCCGTCATCGCCCTGCTCGCCGACGACGTCCTGGGCAAGGCCCGCGACTTCACCGCTGTCGACGAGGCCTACAAGAAGGCGTTCGCCGACATCACCGCGGACCCGCGCAACCAGCTCATCGTGGCCGAACAGCACGGTGAACTGGTCGGCTGCCTGCAGATCACCTACATCCCGGGCCTCGGCCGGCACGGCAGCGAGCGGTCACTGATCGAGTCGGTCCGGATCCGCTCCGACCGTCGCGGCCAAGGGTTGGGCCGGGACCTGATGGCGTGGGCGATCGACCAGGCCCGGCAGCGCGGCTGCGCCCTGGTGCAGCTCACCACCGACAAGACCCGCGCGGACGCGCACCGCTTCTACCTGGGCCTGGGCTTCGTAGCCAGTCACGAGGGCATGAAGCTCGCTCTCTGACCAGAGCCGGCATTAGTGTCGGCCCATGAGCGCGCCGACGTCGCCCGGCACCGCGCGGACGCGCACACGGCGGCGGGCGGCCGGGGCGCTCCTGGCTGTCGGTGTCCTCCTGGTCGCCTGCGCCTTCTCGTTGCCCGCCTGGCGTTCCGTCTACCCGAGCGGCACGGATCACACCCCCGGCACGTCCCTGCTGATCCCGGTACTCCCGCTCGCGGGCCTCTCCACCGTGTTCGCGGTGCTGTCGCTCGTTAACAGTGGTCGGCATCGGTGGGCGTGGCGGCAGGCCAGCCTGGGAATGCTGGTCTCCAACGTGCTGGCCTGCGGCAGCCTCACCGGGGTCTTCTGGCTGTTCCTGGCCGACGAGCCCTACGCCGACGAGACGCTGCTGTCGACCGGTCCGGGCGCCGGCACCCTGCTGGCTCTGGTGGGTTGCCTGCTGATCCCGCTCGCCGGCTCGCTCCCCGACAACCGGCAACCGGCCACACAGCTTGGAGGCGACCATCTCCGGGGAGACCAGCTTGAGGGCGACCAGGTCTGACCGGATGGAGTCGGCACCGATGCTGGCCCCAGGGCAGCACCCTCGCACGGACACTGTGGAGCTGATGCCGTAAACGATTCACCGACCGCGATTCGTTCACGACATCAGCTCCACAGCGAGCGCGGACATCATGCGCCTGTCAGCGCGCTCGCCGGCCCGACCAGCCGACAGCCCGGCGCAGCGGCTTTCAGTCGGCACTGCCGCCACCAGCCAGCACCGCCGCCACCAGCCAGCACCGCCGCCCTCAGCAGACACCGCCGCCGTCAGCCAGCGCCGTCCGTCAGCCGTCGACCAGGCGGCCGTCGCGCAGAACCAGCACCCGGTCGGCCAGGTCGATCAGGGCCGGATCGTGCGTGGCGACCAGCGCCGTCATGCCACGGGCGTGTACCACCGCGCGCAGCAGGTCCATGATGGACCGGCCGGTCTCCGAGTCGAGCTGACCGGTGGGCTCGTCGGCGATGAGCAGGTCCGGCTCGTTGGCCAACGCGCGGGCCACCGCGACCCGCTGCTGCTGCCCGCCGGACAGTTCGTATGGGCGTTGCGCCGCGTGTCCGCCCAGACCGACCAGCTCCAGCAGCACCGCGACGCGCTCCTCCCGCTCGGCGGCCGGCACCTGCGCGAGTCGCAGCGGCACGCCCACGTTCTCGGCGGCCGAGAGGATCGGCACCAGCCCGAAGGTCTGGAACACGAACCCGACAGTGCCGCGGCGCAGCCGCAGCAGCTCCGCCTCACCGGCCGAGGTGACGTCGTGCCCGGCCACCACCACCTGACCGCTGTCCGGCCGGTCCAGCCCGCCGACCATGTTCAGCAGGGTGGTCTTGCCGGCGCCGGACCGGCCCCGGACGGCGACCAGCTCGCCACGGTTGGCCGTGAACGAGACGTCCCGCACCGCGTGCACGGCACGTTCGCCCCGGCCGAAGGTCCGGCTCACCCCACTGACCCGGACCACCTCGCCGGGGTGCTCCGAGGGCACACCACCGAAACCGCCAGCGCCGGTCATCACCACGTCCCGACGGCTCATGCCCGTGCCCCCCGCTCGTCCGAAGCCCGGTCACCGGGCCGTACCTGCACATGGTCCGGCTCCAGGTCGAGCCGAACCCGTTCCTTCAGCGAGAGCGCGTCGACGAACGCAGCCGGTAGCTGCATCCGGCCGTTGCGGTCCAGCACCGCGTACTCCTCGCTGACCAGCTCGGTGTTGCCGTCCGCGCCGATCCGAGCGGTCCGGCGTACCTCGGAGGCGGTCCGGCCGTCGCGGATCGCGACGGTCCGACGGACCTGCGTGGCCACGGCGTGGTCGTGGGTGACGACCACGATGGTCACGCCCAGCTCGGCGTTGATGGTGCGCAGCGCCCCGAAGACGTCCGCGCCGGTCGCCTCGTCCAACTCGCCGGTCGGCTCGTCGGCGAAGAGCACCTCCGGGTCGTTGGCCACTGCCACCGCCACCGCGACCCGCTGCTGTTCGCCGCCGCTGAGCTGACCCGGCCGCCGGTCGGCGCAGTAGCCCACGCCGACCATGTCGAGCAGTTCGTCAGCCCGCTGCCGGCGGGCCTTCCGGCCCAGTTTGCCGGCCAGCTCCATCGGCAGCTCCACGTTCTCCCGCGCGTTGAGGTACGGCAGCAGGTTGCGACCGGTCTGCTGCCAGACGAACCCGACCAGCTCCCGCCGGTAGCTCAGCCGCCGCTTGGCGGACAGCGAGAGCAGGTCGTAGTCGGCCACCCGGGCGATGCCGGCGGTCGGCGTGTCCAGACCGGAAAGGATGTTCAGCAGGGTCGACTTGCCCGAGCCGGACGCACCGACGATCGCCACCAGCTCACCCCGGTCGATGACCAGGTCGAGCCCTTGCAGGGCGACCACCTCCACCCCCTCGGTCTTGAAGATGCGCACCAGGCCGTCACAGACGATGTGGCCACGCAGTCGGTCCTGCCCGCCGGCCCGCTCGGCGGCGCGTTGCGCGGCCCGCTGTTGCAGGGCGGCCAGGTCCGGCACCAGTGGAGTCTGGGCGGTAGCGGTCATCTCAGCTCTCCTCTCCGAGCCGAAGCACCTCTCCGAGGCGCAACCGGCGGTTGTTCAAAGCCTCGACGGCGACCGCGAAGCCGAGGGCGATCGCCCCGAGCGCGAGCACCGCGGCGACCAGGCTGGGCTCGAAGGCCACCTGAACTGGCACACCACTGGTGAACGCGGACAGGCCGAGCACCGGGTTGAGCAACAGGGGCAGCACCGCGCCGACCAGCGCACCGGTCAGCACCGACACCGCGACCAGCGGGGCCAACTCGACCAGCAGCAGCCCTCGCCACTGTCGGCGGGACAGGCCGAGGGTCCGCAGCCGGGACAGCACCTGACCCCGGGCGCGCGCCCCGGCCAGCACCGTGAACGCGATGGCGAGCAGCCCGAGCACACTGCCGCCGACGGCGCCGGCCACGAACCCGAACGCCAACACGCCGTTCGCCCCGCCGTCACCGAGATCCCGGCGGACGTCCGCCCGGGTGTCGACGGTGACCCCGATCAGCCGGTCCCGACCGCTGAAGGCACCGTTGCGCTGATAGCGCTCCTGCCCCTGGTCGCCGGCCCGGCGCAGCGCCTCCGCGTCCAGCGAGTCGCCGGCGATCAGCAGGCTGGACGGCGCGGGTGTGGTGGTCCGCGTCGGGAGTGCCTGCCAGGGCAGGATCACGAAACGATCGGCGTTCTCCGACACCAGCGGGAAATCGTCCTCGGTGCCGGCCACCCGGAACTCGTACCGTTGCCCCTGCACCGAGATGAAGGCGGAATCGCCCAGCCCGGCCTTGGCCAGGTCGGCGGCGACCGCCGGTGAGACGATCGCGGGCAGCGGCCCCGGGCCGGGCCGAGCGGTGCGCACCGCGTCCGGCACGGACAGGTCCACATCGGATTCGCGGGCCACAGTGTCCAGTCCCGAACCGTCGACCAGCAGCACGTCCGTCTGGGCGAGCCGCGCGTCGGTGCCGACCTCGTCGGATGCCAGCCGCTCGTCCTCCTGGTACACGACCCGGGTGACGGCCCGGACCCCGGGCAGGCGACCCATCTCGTCGATCGTGTCGGGGGCGAAGCGCTCGCCGCGGATCACCGCGTCGGCCGGCACGAGCCGCTCGGCGGCCCGGTCCCGGCTCGCGTCGACTCCGGCGGCGACGACCGCGCAGAACGCGGCGGTGCCGATCGCCAGCACCACGACGACCAGCGGGGCGGCGACCGCCGCGCGCCCGGCTCGCGCGGTGCCGAGGAAGGCGACGCTGCCCCTGGTCCGCGCGGCAAGCCGGCTGACCAGCAACAACGGCCAGGGGTACGCCCGCAGCGCGAGCACCGCGGCGGCGATCGCGAGCAGCACCGGCACCGACACCAGCAGCGGGTCCACCTCACCCAGGGTGAGGCCACGTCGGCGCAGCAGCACCGCGGCGAGCCCGGCCAGCACCAGCAGGGAGACCTCGACGGTGAGCCGACGGGCCGACGGGCGTACCCGGATCAGGTCCCGTCGGGACGCCCCGCCGGCCGGTACGGCCAACGTCGCCAGCGGCAGTGCGAGCGTGACGAGCACTGTCGCCGCGATGACGTACGGCGTGGTTGGGTCCGGGGCACCGGGGAACAGGGTGCCCAGCCACCAGCCCAGCGCGGCGGCGATGGGCACCACCAGCACCGATTCGGCGAGGCTGCGGCGGGCTCCGGCGGTGGCCGCGCCGCCACGGGCACGCAGCAGCACGAACTCGGAGCGACGCCGACGGATGGCGAGGCTGGCGGCGAGCACGATCAGTCCCGCCAAGGTGGCCAGTACGCCGGCCGCGATCACCGCGAGCAGGGTCCGGGCGGCGTTGATCTGGGCGGCGAACGCGCGCAACGGGACGTCGACGCCCTGGGTCAACGTGAGGTCCGCCGGCTTCTCGCGCTGCATCTGCTGCAGACCGTCGATCATCTGGTCCAGGTTCTGTGCGTCGATCTGGTCGACACCCAGTCGGTACCGCCAGTTCGACTGGACCGGCCAGCCCTCGGCGGCCCGCTTGTTGAGGGTCGACTGTGCGACAACGCCGACGATGGTGAACGGCTGGCCGTCCCCGACCGGTTCGATGATCTGCAGCAGCTGTGGCAGCCCGTCCCAGATGCCGTTCGCACGGTCGACCGGGCGGAACAGCCCGGCCACCACCAGCGGAACGCCGTCGATGAGCCGACCCTTGTCGTCGGCGTTGCCGATGCGCAGTTGGCTGCCGGACCGCAGGTTGAGCTTGCGGGCCACGTCGACGTCGAGCGCCACCTCGATGGGCCGGTCCGGCACGTACGTCTCGCTCGGCCACGCCCCGTCGACGAGTGTGCTGGCGTTCTGGATGTCGGGCTGGGTCCGTAGGCCCAGGTCGACCAGCAGGTTGCGGGCCTTGAGGTCCGGTCCGACCACTCGGGCCGGCGTGATGTCCGCGTTGTACCACCGCTCGGCCACGGCCGAGCGAATTTGCGACGGCATCGTCGCGGCCAGGGCGTCGAACCGTTCCCGGGCGTTGCCCATGACCGTCGCCGTGGGGGGTGCGTCGACCACCCCGGTGGTGTACGACAGGTCCCGGCGGGCAGCCGGTTCGCTGACCAACTGCGCTCGCAACCCCTGTTCGGCGAGCCGGTTGACCAGTCGGGGCACCCCGCTGATCAGCAGCGTGACCACCAGGGTCAGCACCGCCAGGAGCAGGAACTGCCCGCCGTACGTCCGGACCCGCCGGACGGCCGCGCCGACGCTCATCGTTCTCCCCCGATTCGCAGCTGCACCGCCGCCACCCGCTGACGGATGCCGGTGGCGATGAACGCGCTGAAGGCGAGCGCCGCCAGCAGCAGACCGACCGCGGTCAGACCGATCGGAACCCAGGGCAACACGAACGTCGCCGGGGGAATCGGTCGGCCGGCGGCCGGGGTGAGGATGACCAGTGGAGCCATGGTCGCGCCGACCGCGGCACCGAGGAGCAACCCGACTCCCACGCCGATGCCGGCAAGGAAGGTCTGTTCGGCCAGCAGCGCCCGGGCCATCAGCCGGGGCGTCGCGCCGAGGGTGTGCAGTACCGCGAACTCGCCGAGCCGCCGACGGGCGGTGGCCCACACGTCCACCATCAGGCCGACGAGGGCGAGCAGCACCGCGCCGAGCGCAGCGGCGAGCATCCCGGTACGCGAACCCTGCCAGTACGGGTCGTCGGCGGCCGCCTCCATGACCGCCTCCCGGTTGAGCACTGTGACGCCCGGCAGTTCGCTGGCCGCCCGGGCGACGGCCGTCGGGTCGGTGGCCCCGATCCACCATTCCGGCACCGGTCGCACCGTCCCGTCGGTACGGATCAGCGTGTCGACCGCCGCGGGCAGGTCCAGCAGCACGCCGGCCGCGGTGGTGGTCGGCACGGCGCTCAGCTCACCGACCAGGTGCACCGGCAACGTCGCCCCGGAGAGCGTGAGGTCGACGGTGTCGCCGACGCGCAGGCTCAGCGCCTCGCGTACCTGAGGGGTCATCAGCACCGGTACGGCCGCCTTCGGGGCCGGCACGACAACGAACCGGGTCGACTCCTGGTCCATGCGCCCCCACTCCGGCTGCCGTTCCGCCGGGCGGGTGGTCACGAATCCGCTGCCGCTCACCGTCACCGGTAGGCGCGGTCCGCGGGCCCAGGTCGTCGCCCACTCACCGGTGAGGTCGGCAGGGCGAGCCGTACCGGCCGCGTCGACCACCTTCAGATCGCTCACCTGCAACCCGTACGAGTCGCCGGCCACCCGCCCGCCGTCGGCTTCGAACCCGGCCACCCGGAGCCGCGCTCCCCCCACGTCGGGTAGCTGGACCGTGAAGCGGGTGGCCCGCCCGTCGCTGGGGGCGGCAACCGCCGGCAGCCGGAAGGCGAGGCCCTCCGTGCTGGTGACCAGCAGCGCCACCGAGATCTGGTGCGGTTCGTACGCGTTACCCACCGGCGTACGGACCGTGCCGGTGATCGTGCGGGTGCCTTCGGGTAGCTCGACGCCCCCGGCTGCTGCCCGCGCGCCGACCATCCGCTGGTACTGCTCCGAGGCCGGCCCGTCGGCGAGGCGGTCGGCGAGGCGCACGGTCCCGGGTGCGTTGGCCGGGTCGACACCGATCACGGTCGCCGGCACGTTCTGCCGACCGACCCGCACCTCGTCCCGCCACGCCGGCAGCACCCGGTCCACGCTCGGCAGCGTGGCGAGCTGAGCGGCCCTGTTCGGCGGGGCGACGCCGGCCCGTTCGGTAATCCGGACGTCGGCGCCGACCGTGTATCCGGCCTGCTCGACCTGGGACCGCTCGCCGGTGCTGATCAGCGACCAGGCCAGGGTGCTGCCGCCGACGGCGAGGGCGAGCAGCAGGACCGGGCCGGCGTGCGGACGCCGACCGGCCTGCCACATGCCGAACATGGTGGCCGTCCAGGGGCGTCGGTCGACGAAGCGCTCCGCGAACCGGGTGAGCGGCGGGAGCACCCGCAGCGCCAGCACGGCACCGGCCAGTACGCCGAGCGTCGGGGCGGCGACCAGCAGCGGGTCGAGCCCGAGCTGGCCACCCGAGCCGGCCAGCGGCGAGGCGTACCGGCGGAGCTGCACCCAGGCGAGTACGGCGAGCGCCACGAGCACCAGGTCGACGCTCGCGCGTTGGACGCTCGCCGACCGGTTCGGCCGGGATCGGGCCGCCATGTCGGCGACGTACGTGCCGGCGCCGCGCAGCGTCGGGAGGACCATGGCGACCAGGCAGCCGGCTGCGGTGGCCGCCGCTGCCGCCCAGACCAGTGTGCTGTTGCCGCCAGCGGTGTAGAGGGACGCCGACCCGCCGGGTCGGATGTACCGCAGCGCCTCACCGGCGATCAGCGGACCGAGCACGGCGGCCGGGGCGACCACCAGGGTCGCCTCCCGGGCGGCCAGGCCGGCCAACTGCCGGCGGGCGGCGCCGCGGGCCCGCAGCAGCGCGGTCTGCGGGCGGCGGTCCTCGTGCAGGAGGGCTGCGACCAGCACCAGCGCGTACCCACCGAGCACCAGGATCAGCAACAGCGGGGTGGCCAGCGAGGAACGACCCACCAGATCGGCGCGGCCGATCCGGTCCAGCAGCGTCTCCATCTTCGTCGCCGCCTGCCCGGAGCTGCCGAGCTGAGCTGCCTCGGGCACCGCGGTGGTCGCCTCGGTCAGGGCCTTCCGCACGGCGGGCAGGTCGGCGGTGTCGACGCCGCCGAGGTCCGGTTGGGCCAGCCAGGACGCCGACACCGAGCCCGGGAACGTAGTGACGAAGTCAGCCGGGTCGAGCGTGAACGGCCCGTACGAGGTGCCGGAACCGGCGCTGCCCGCTCCGACCCCGGGGGCCAGCAGCCAGTACGCGTCGGTCGGGTCGCGGGGCCGCCAGGTGCCGGCGAGCACCAGCTCACCGCGCCGTTCGGTGGCCCGGTCACGCACCGGGATGCGTTCGCCGACGGTGAGGCCCAGCGTGCCGGCGACCCGCTCCGGCAGGCTCACCTCGACGGGGTTCGCGCCGGGGCGGGGCCAGGCTCCGGCGGTCAACTCCGCGTGGCCGGCGAGGTCCTCGAGCGTGGCCAGGTTCGCGAAGACCGGCTCGTCGTCCGGACGGGGAACCTGCCCGAGGTCGCCGGTCAGCTCCCGGCCGGTGCCGTACCGGCCGGCGGCGACGGTGACCGGGGCACCCGCCAGCCCGTCGGCGAACTCCGCGCGGACCGCCTTGTCCCGGTTGGCGAACTCCGCCGCGTCACGTCCACCGGACCCACTGACCAGGAGCCCGCGCTCCTCGGCCGGCGAGGCGGCGACCAGAGCTCGCTGCCCGGCGTCCACCGCCCGCCGGTTGTAGTCAGACAGCCCGGTGACCAACGCGACGGCGACGAGGGCGGCGATCACCGCCGCGACCAACAGCCCTCGCGCCTCGCGGGCCCGCCTCCACACCAGCTTCATCCGACGCCTCCCCTGGCCCTGGCGGGCCGACGACCATCAAGACAGGCGACCTACCGGGAAAGGTTCGCGCCCGTTACTTGATCGTTACTACGGGAGGGTCGGCCGAAGCCGGGCGGCTAGCTGCCGCGTCGAAGGTTGCGGATGCCGAACACTCACCAGCACGACGCCGATGAGCTGTAGGCCCGGGGAGTCGTCGGCCCCTCCGAGCACGACGGCGGCGATGCCGAGCGCCACCCCGAGGACTGCGGCAACGATCAGGGCGTACCTCATGGGGTTTCCTCCTCCACCCATTCGAGCAGGTCTCCGGGCTGGCAGTCGAGCACCCGACACATCGCCTCCAGGGTGCTGAAGCGGACCGCCTTGGCGCGGCCGTTCTTGAGCACCGCCACGTTGGCCGGCGTGAGCCCGACGCGCTCGGCGAACTCTCCGACGCTCATCTTGCGCTTGGCCAGCTCGACGTCGATGCGGACGACGATGGGCATCAGATCACCGCTTCCATGTCGCTGCGCAGCGTGGTGGCCTGCCGCAGCAGCGCACGCATCACCACCATGAGAAGCCCCAGCACGGTGACGCCCACCGTCAGGAGGAACAGCAGGAGCGGCACTCCCGGGTCGTCCGCGTTGAAGCCGACCCAGAGGAAGACCCCCACGAGCACCACCCAGGCGGCGGCGATCGCCCAGACGATGGCGTCCACCCACTTCAGCGACGCCTCGGTGAAGATGCGGTCGTTCTTGACCAGGCTGAGCAACTGCCACGTCGCGACGATGACCACCTGGACGCACAGCACCCAGAACACCGTCACGGCGGTCGCCGGCCAGCGCAGGTGCGCGTCCTCCGGCGACTGTTCGGCCATGTACGCGAACTGACCGGGCAGCGAGAGGGTCTGGAACACGACCAGGACCCCGAACAGCACCACGAGAAAGACTCTGAGAGCGGCTACCGCTCGATGCTCTGTAACCATGCATCGAGTTTCGCTCGTTACCTATCGAAAGTCAATCGGTCCGGTCGCTGGCCCTCCCTGGCGCGACGACGTCATCCGCCGGCAACGGTCTCGCCTTCTGCGGGTAGAACGTCTCGTGCCGGGCCAGCATGGCGACGAACTCGACGATCTTCCGCTCGCGGGTCTCCACCCGCTTCACCGCGTTGAGGCGGTGGATGAGGGCGAACCGGTTGGCCTTGGTGAGCACGTCGAGCATCGCCTGCGCGGCGGGCTCGGCGGCGATGGCGGCGAGGAGGTCGGCCGGCACCTCGGCCTCCGACGGAGGGGCGTAGGCCGCCGCCCACCGACCATCCGCCTTCGCCGCCTCCACCGCGGCACGCCCCGCCGGCATCATCCGCCCCGACTCCTCCAGCCGGGCCACGTTCGCCACGTTGCGTTGCGACCAGGAACTGCGCGGCCGGCGCGGGGTGAACCGGATCCACGAGGACCCCTCGTCCCGTTTGCGGGCCTGCCCGTCGATCCAGCCGAAGCACAGGCCCTCGTCGACCGCCTGCTGCCAGGTCAGCGTCGTGACCGTGCCGCCCTTCTTGGTCAGGGCCAGCCAGACCCCGGGCGACGAGGTGTGGTTGGCCGACAACCAGGTGCGCAACCCGTCGGCATCCGCCACGACCAACTCAGCCAGCTCGGCGCTCGTCATGCCGGCAGGCTATCCCCCGGGTCCGACAGCCGGTGGCCACCGTGGGACTCGACCAACGCGTCCGCCACGACGTCGGCATCGGCGTCGGCCACGTCCGCCGGGTACTCCGGCAGCAGGTCGTCCCAGACGACCAGCCACGACCCGAACAACTGGGCCTGCCCCTCCGGCCGGGCGAAGAACCAGATGTGCAGGTGTGCTCCGCCGTCCCCGAAGCGGTAGACGTGGGCCCGCGAGATGTGCGGCAGCGCCTGCACGTGGCGCGCGATCCGGGTGCTCAACAACCCCAGTTCGGCGGCCAACTCGTCGGGCAGATCCTCCATGTCGTGGTGTTCGAGCGGCATCAGCATGAGCACCAGCGGTACGCCGACGCCCTTGATCCGGATCAGCCGCCAGCGCTCGTTGAACCAGATCCCCTCATTCCGGTTGCGGCAGGCATCGCAGTCCGACGGGTCCTCGCCGTGCCGGTCCGGCTCCGGGAGCACCGGCGGCCGCAACGGCGCCACCCGAAGTCCGTCCGGGTCGAACGGGCTGATGTCCCAACCCGTCATGCGTGCCAACGGAAGACGGTGTTCGCCGTCGGCAGCAGCGAGCGCGTGGTCGTAGAACTCGTCCGGTCGCAAAGCCATACGGCAGACACTAGTACGAGATGATCCACATTGGCCGGGGCCGGAAGCGCGCACCTGACCATGCGTGGGGTCTGGCCGACTCGCTGCTGGGCACCCGAGGATCGAGAGGTCAGAACCTGGTCGACCGTCTCGGCACGATCGCCGACGAGCGGCAGACCGCCGAAGGCTCACCCCGCTCTCGCAGCCGATTCCCCGACTGGTGGATGGCGCTCGCACTGTTCGCGCTCTTCTCGGGCGCGATCGTCTACCGCCTGGCGACGCAGTGACAGGGCGTACCGCACCCTCTTCATGCCGGCAGCCGGTCACGGGCGGGCCGACGCCCTCGGGTTCCGACCCGGGTCGTTGATCTGCCGCCGGAAGGCGAGGTACGCGGTCAGGTTCACCAGCAGCATCACCATCCCGATCACCGAGGCCAGGAGTCCCACGTCGAGGCTCGGCAGTGCCACGAACGTCAGTGCGGCGAGCACGATGGCGAAGATGTTGAGGAAGGTGAAACCCAGCACCAGTTCGTTGAGCAGGCGGGAACGACGGTCCTGGAGACGACCGACCAGTTGCTGGTGCAGCGTTCGGACGAAGTCGAGCCGCTCGTCCAACGTGGTGAGGACGAGCCGGAACTTCCACTGCTGCTCCAGCGCGTTCCAGACGGTGCCGCCGGCCGCGTCGAGGTGCGCCTCCACCGACGAATAGCCGAGCCGGAACAGGCGGATGCGGTGGTAACCGCGCAGGATGCGCTTGGCCTGGTCTTCGAGAGCACTCATCGACAGGTCCGCGCGCCCCGGGTCGATCTGGGACAGCTCGGCCGAGAGCACCGCGTCGTAGCGCAGGGCCGCAGCCCAGCAGACGTGGTGCACCCCGGTCAACCGCGCCAACAGCAGGGCCGGACGCGACCCGAAGTCGTTGACCACCGCTGTGGTGTGCGAGCCGACCCGCAGCACGCCACCCCGGGCTCCGTCGGGCGTGCAGTCCACACCGTCCGGGGTGAATGCCTCGGCGATGGCGCGCCGCCGCGCCGGATCGCAGTCCGGGTCCACTCGGACGGCGAAGGTGGTGTTGGCCCAGAGCACGAACACCTCGTCCTCACCGACCGCCGCCGGCAGGATGGCGCGCAGGAGCCGGGTCACCGCGGGCACCATCCGCTGCACCGGCGGGGCCACCTCGTCGACCACGTCCCCGGTGCCACTGACGATGCCGTCCGGCAGTTGGTAGGTGATGCACAGGAGACCGCAGTCGACGTTCCAGAGGCT
The DNA here is from genome assembly GCF_007830095.1 of Micromonospora taraxaci. Taxonomy (NCBI): domain Bacteria; kingdom Bacillati; phylum Actinomycetota; class Actinomycetes; order Micromonosporales; family Micromonosporaceae; genus Micromonospora; species Micromonospora taraxaci. The sequence goes on from NZ_VIWZ01000001.1 coordinate 5,751,380, forward strand.
GACCCGGGCAGAGAGCACCTGCCACGCGCCAGAGGCCGTCGTGGGCAGCAGAGAGGGTTCGACCTCCTCGCCGGCTGCCCGCAGGATCTCCGGGCCACCGCTGATCTCCATGGTCGGCCGAGGCATGCTGCCGAGCAGCTCGTCGAGGAGCCGTTGGCCGTAGGGCTGCAACGCGAGGTCGGTGAGCCCGTCGGTGACGCGCCAGCCGGCCGGCGCGTCAGGCTGGGAGCCGGTCTCGGCGGAGAGCTGACACGGGAAGTAGGCGACCACACGTACCGACGTGACGTCCTTGAGCATCAGCGACCTCTCCCCGACCGACCCCCGCAGGGTATCGAGGGAGTCAACAGCATCGATCACCGCGAACACCGTGACGACGTTCTGCGGCAGGCCTTCCCGCTCGGCGGCGAGCGACACGACGTAGAGGTCTGGTCGCTGCTGGCCGCCGAAAGGCGGGACACCGAAACGATCGCGAAGGCCGGGGCCACGACGTGAGCTACGTCCGCCGGTGGTAGTGGTTGCGGCGCGGCAGTTGCTCGGGGTCGAGCCAGGCGGGCGGGATGAACTCCGGATGGTCGTCGTCGCCGAGCCGCACCGTCCACTCGCCCCGGTGGACGTGTCGGTGGTGGTGGCCGCAGAGCAGCACGGCGTTGTCGAGGCTGGTCGGCCCGCCGTCGGCCCAGTGGCGGATGTGGTGGGCGGCGCACCAGCGTGGCGGCCGGTCACAGCCGGGGAACGCGCATCCGCCGTCGCGCAGCACCAGGGCACGACGCAGCGCGCCGGTGATGAGCCGGCGTTGTCGACCCACGTCGAGGACCTGGCCTGCGCCGCCGAGGACGGCGGGCAGGATGGTGGCGTCGCAGGCCAGTCGGCGCACGGTGTCGGGGGTGAGTCGCAGGCCGATGTCGAGCGCGCCGGCGGAGAGCTGTCGGGTCAGCCCGTCGTAGCTGGTCGTGACGACGATCTGGGCGGGGTCACCGCCACTGTCGGGCAGGTCGCCGGTGCGTAGGGCGAGGCGGCACACGTCGGCGAGAGCGTCGTGGCGGCGCTGCCCGGCGCAGCGGGTGTCGTCGGGGCCGGCGGGTGCGCTCAGCGGGTCGATGGCGGCGCGCACCAACGCGGCGGCCTCGGCGTCGAGGGTGCCGCTGAGCCGCAGCCGACCGTCGGTCTGCTCAGAAATGGTGAGGTGCCGGTCACGGGTCGCGCGGGCGGCCTCAGCGGCCAGGGCCGCGGCAGCGGCGGCGTCGGCAAGGTCGGGCGCGACGTGGTCGAGAATCCGGGTGCCCATCCGACGCAGCAACGACGGGTCGAACTGCGCCGCCCACTCGACCAGCACGCCAACCGCCTTGTCGGCCACCTCGGCGCCCGCCGAGGCCGTCACCGTGGCGGCCGTGTCGGCGATGACCCGAGCCTGCTCCACGCTGACCGCCCCGCCCGCCAATGCCTCCCGCACCGCGGGTGGGGCGACGTCGACCGAGGCCGCGAGCCCGACCAGCCGACGGGCGGCGGCGACGTCGAGCCGCAGGCGATGACGCAGCCACACCGTCGTCGAGGACGCGCCCTGCGCGATTGCGGTGCCCCGCCCGTCCAACTCCCGGACGACCGCCAACTGCACCGCCGCCAGCCGCTGCTGCAACCGGTGGGTGGCGTCGAGCGCCGCGATCAGATCGTGCTCGGAGAGGACCCAGGCAGCGGCGTCGGCGCAGCTCGCCACCGCCCGATCCGCCCGCGCCAACTCATCAATCACAGGCAAATTCTAGAACAGGTGTACGACAACTTTCGGCCGCGCAAAACCAGAAACCGAAGCGACCACCCCCCACCGAGAGCACACACCGCCAAGATCTGCACAACATCAGCGATGTTGCTGCCTCCTACGCATCGGAGGCAGCAACATCCGGGAAGTTGCCCGAATCTTGGGCGTGGCATCGGGGTCCGGCGCGGACCTCAGCGGGAGGCGGAGCGGGGCCGGCGGGCGAACTGTGCGCGCGTCGCCTGACGAGTGATCGGCCAGCACCGCCGCAGCAGGGCGAGCCACCCCTGGAAGATTGTCAATCACCCGCCCGCTCTGGGCGGTGCTCCCGAGCCCGCGTCTCGACGTCCGACGTCCGACGTCCGCCAGACCTTTCCCTGCACCAGATCGGCCATCGGATCCGGGACGTTCCGGTGACTGGTGATCGCCCAGCCGTACCCGTGAACGCGGAAGGTCGTTCAGGGACCGTCGGGGGTGCGCTTGGCGCGGCTGGGCTGCACCCTCTTCGGCTCGCCGGGCATTTTCGGGTGGTCCGGCGGGTACGGCAGGTCGCCTTGGCCGGCGGCGGCGTCGCGTTCGGCCCATTCGAGCAGCGGGGTGATGTCCCACGGGGTGTCGTCGATGCCGGCGTGCGGGTCGCCGCGCTCGGCGAGCCGGGCCGGGACGCTGCGCAGGTCGAAGTCGTCCGGGTCGACGGTGGGCAGTTCGTCCCAGGTGACCGGGGTGGAGACGGTGGCCCGCGCGTTGGCCCGCAGCGAGTACGCGCAGGCGATCGTGCGGTCCCGGGCCATCTGGTTGAAGTCGATGAAGACCCGGCGGCCGCGCTCCTCCTTCCACCAGGCGGTGGTGACCAGGTCGGGGTGGCGGCGTTCCACCTCCCGGGCGAGCGCGATGGTGGCCCGACGCACCTCGGTGAACGTCCAGCGGGGCTGGATGCGCAGGTAGACGTGCACGCCCCGACCGCCGGAGGTCTTCGGCCAACCGGTGACGCCCAGCTCGTCGAGGAGCGCCCGGAGCTCACCGGCGGCCCGCGCCGCGTCGGCGAAGTCGGTGCCGGGCTGCGGGTCGAGGTCGATGCGCAGTTCGTCGGGCCGGTCGGCGTCGGTGGCGCGCACCGGCCAGGGGTGGAAGACGATGGTGCCCATCTGCGCCGCCCAGGCCACGTGCGCCAGGTCGGCCGGGCACAGCTCGGCCGCGTTCCGACCGCTCGGAAAGGTGATCTCCGCCGTGGTGACCCATGGTGGCACCCCCCGGGTGGGCACCCGCTTCTGGAAGAACGCCTCACCACCGATGCCCTCGGGGAAGCGTTGCAGCGTTGTGGGCCTGTCCCGCAGGGCGCGCATGATGCCGTCGCCGACCGCGAGGTAGTAGTGGAAGACGTCCGCCTTGGTGAACCCCCGCTCGGGGAAGATCACCCGGTCCGGACTGCTCAGCCGTACGCTGTGCCCGGCCACCTCGACCTCGGTGACCGCCGCCTTGGTGCCCGCCATCTCGCGACCATATGCCACGCCCCCGACGTTCGACGTACCGTTGACGGGTGAGTCTTGATGACAACGAGCTGCCCCGCACCGAGGACGAGTGGCGGGTCCGACTGACCCCCGAGGAGTTCCACGTCCTGCGGGAGCACGGCACCGAACGCCCCTGGGTCGGCGAGTACGTGGACACGAAGACCCAGGGGGTCTACCACTGTCGCGCCTGCGGTCTGGAGCTGTTCTCCAGCGACACCAAGTTCGACTCGCACTGCGGATGGCCGAGCTTCGACGACGCTATCCCGGGCCGGGTCAAGGAGATCGAGGACCGCAGCCTCGGCATGGCGCGTACGGAGATCCGGTGCGCCCGCTGCGACAGTCACCTCGGGCACGTCTTCCACGGTGAGGGCTTCACCCCGAAGGACACCCGGCACTGCGTCAACTCCATCTCGGTCCGCCTCGAACCCCGCTGAGCTGACCACGGAGCCGATGAGCCACTCAGGGCGTACCCCCGAGTAGCTCGACCTCGGCGGTCCGGGACTGCTCGATCCGCCGGGCCAGGTCGCGGACCCGCTCGTTGCGGCCGACGCCGACCTGGGCCCGGGCCAGGTCGGCGGCCGACCGCTGGTGGTCGGCGAGCACCTCGCGCAGCACCCGGTCGACGTCCGGGGCGGGCGCGTTGCGCAGCCGGTCGAGCGCCGCGTCGTCGCCATGCCCCTCGTGGTGGTGCGCGGCCGCGCTGGCGCCCGGCCCGGTGGTGGGCAACCAGCCCCGCATGGCGACCAGTTCGTCGACCTCGGTGGCCTCGATGGCGGCGGCCAGGGTGCGCAGCGCGTCGTCGCGCACCCGGTCCCGGGACGACCGCACGATCTGCAGGGTGCGTTCGCTGTGCCCGACCATCGTGCTGAGGAACACCACGTCGATGCCGCTCAGCTCACCCACGGAGGCCGAACCCACGGAGGCCGAACCCACGGAGGCCGAACCCACGGCCGTGGAGCCGGCCGGGGGCGCGGGGGCCGGTTGCGGCCCGCCCGGGTCGGGTGACCCGGCGCAGGCGCTGGTGAGCAGCAGGGCCGCGAGCACTGCCACCAGAGGGGTACGGGGCATGCCGGTGCTCCGTTCACGCGGGGGGCGGCGACGGGTGCGACCCGAGGGGCCGCACCCGCACGGTCAGACCTGCTGCCAGAGCGCCGGCACGTTCGGCGGCTCCCAGCCGGGGATCGCGGTGTGCGCCTGCCGGCAGCGGTAGGTGGCTCCGCCGTAGGTGACCTGGTCGCCGACCTGGTACGCCCGGCCGCTCGCCCAGGTGCCGCCCTGTGCGGGCGGAGTCGTCGGCGTGGGGGTCGGGGTGGGTCGTGGGGTGGCCGTCGGGGTCGGCGTGGGGGTCGGGTTCGAGCCTCCACCGCCGATCTGCACGTCGATGCAGGAGTAGAAGGCGTTCGCCGTGTCGGAGATGTTCCACACCGCGAGGATCTTCTGCCGACCGGAGAAGCCACCGAGGTTGACGTTGTGCGAGACGGTGGCACCCGGCTGCTGGCCGTTGCCGTTCACCACGCCGACGCGGGTGTTGCCGATCCAGTACTCCCAGTTGGCGGTGGCGTGCCGGGCGGTGTTCACCCAGGTGAAGGTCAGCGAGCTGCCGACCGAGGTGGCCGGCCAGCCCCGACTGTCGTCGTTGAGGACGGCGAAGTGGGAGATTCCGGCGTTGCAGCTGCGCAGACCCTTGGGGCCTTCGACGCTCTGCGGCTCGTACTTGATCTGCCCGCAGTCGGGGACCCGGCCCTGCGCGCAGAGCGCCTGCCGGCTCGGCGGGGCGGAGACGTAGCCGTGGGCCTGCGCGGGGGCGGCGACGGTGAGGGTGGCGGCGACAGCACCTGCCGCCACCAGCGGGACGGTGATTCTTCGACGCATGGGGGCAGCTCCTTCTCCGGGGTCCGGTGGGTGCCCTCAAGGTAATTTAAACATTGTTAACAGTAAAGACTCCCATCGATAAATCCATCGATGGTGGCAGTTTTCTTCGTCAGAGGCGCAGCAGGCTGCCCCGATCGTCGACCTGGTCGGCCGACTCGTCGTCCAGCCAGACGCCACCGGTGCCGAGATAGCGGAACCGGTACTCCCCCGGCGACAACTTCACGGTCACCGTCCGAGTGCCGTCGCGGCGGGCCACCAGTTCGTGCCGGCCCGGCTCCCAGCCGTTGAAGCAACCGACGACGCTCACCGGGCCGGGCGGGGCGTCCCGGGGCAGGCAGAAGGTCACCCGGGTCTGATTGCCGAAGAGTTTGTTGCGCTTGATCATGTGATCCTCCGGGGGTCGCGGCGGTTCACCCGGCATAACGGACAACACGCCGGGACCGACACGCCGCCTACCGGCCCGAACATCGACAATCCGCCACACAACGTGCCGGATCGAGAGCAACCTGTAGGCACATGTCCTGATATGGGGGTTTCTCGTGGCAACCTGCGAGGTCTGCGGCAACGACTACTGGATGGCGTTCGAGGTGCGCACCGTCAGCGGCGACGTGCACACCTTCGACTCGTTCGAGTGCGCGATCCACCGGCTGGCACCGATCTGCGAGCACTGCCAAATCAAGATCGTCGGGCACGGCGTCGAGGTCAACGGCCGCTTCTTCTGCTGCGGCCACTGCGCCCGCGCCGTCGAGGGCGAGGTCGGTGCCGAGATCCGCGACGCCGTCGGGGCACGCCCGGCCTGACCGCGCCAACGCTCCGCCCGGCCCGGCCGCCCTCCTGCGGTACGGTCGTCGCCATGCGGCCACTGCTGGGCGTCCTCCCCCCGCCGCGCTCCTGAACGGAGCGCCGCGCTCTCGCCGACCGGGTGACTGACCCCGTCGGCCGTCCCGCCGTACGCGCTCCGTCGACGTCGTCCCGTCAACGGCTCACCCTCGGAGCGCCCTCGTGTCCCTTTCCCGAACCGCGCGCCCGGCCGCCCCGGCGCCGGTCGTCGACCAGGCCCGCACCGGCCTGATCCAGATCACCGTCACCGGAGTGCTGTGGGGCACCACCGGTGTGGCGGTGCAACTCCTGCGCGACAGCACCGGACTCAGCCCGGTGAGCATCGGATTCCACCGCCTCGCGATCGCCGCGCTCGTCCTCCTGGCGTGCACCGCCGGTCGACTCCGCACGATCCTGGCCGCCCTGCGCGCGGCACCCGTACCGCTGCTCCTCACCGGCGTCGGCCTCGGCCTGTACCAGGCGCTCTACTTCGCCGCCGTGGCGTGGGCCGGCGTCAGCGTGGCCACCGTCGTCAGCCTGGGCGTGGCCCCGGTGCTCGCCGCCGCCTGGGAGTCGGCACGCGCCCGCCAGATCCCCGGCCCGGTGCGCCTCGGCACGCTGGTCGCGGCCGTCACCGGTCTCGTGCTGATTACCACCGCCACAGCGGACCCCAGCGCCTCGGCACCCGCCCCGCTGCTCGGCCTGCTCGCGGCGGCCGGCTCCGGCCTCGGGTACGCGGTGACCACCCTGATCAGCCGACACGCGTCGCAGCACACCACACCGATGACGCTGACCACCATCTCCACAGCGGTCGGCGCGCTCACCCTGGCGCCGTTCGCCCTGGTATCCGGGATCGGCGTGCCGGTACGCCTCGACACCGTGGCGCTGCTGCTGCACCTCGGCGTGATCACCACAGCGGTGGCGTACGCGTTGTTCAACGCCGGGCTGCGCACCACCCCGGGAAGCGTGGCCGCCGTACTGACCCTGCTCGAACCGCTCACCGCCGCGGTGCTGGCGGTGGCACTGCTGCACGAGCCGCTGCCGCTTCCGGTGGTCGTCGGCGGCGTCGTGCTACTCAGCGCCGTGGCCGCCACCTACCTGGCACCTCGGGCGGGCACCAGGTGAGGCGGCCTAGGATCGTCGGATGCCCTCGCAGACCACCAAAGTCCGGGCGTCCTCCTTCGCCGACCTGGACACCCACACCTTCCACGACCTGCTCAAGCTGCGCATCGACGTGTTCGTGGTCGAACAGAACTGCCCGTACCCGGAACTCGACGGTCGCGACGTCGAGCCGGGCACGCGGCATCTCTGGCTGACCGACGGCGGCGCGCCGCTGGCGTACCTGCGGATCCTGGCCGACCCGGACGGCACCGCCCGGATCGGTCGGGTGGTGGTGGCGCCGGAGGCGCGTGGCGGTGGGCACGCCGGCCGGCTGATGACCGCGGCCCTGGAGGTGGTGGGCGACCGGCCCAGCGTGCTGGATGCCCAGTCACACCTGGTCGGGTTCTACCGTCGGCACGGCTTCGCGGTCAGCGGCCCGGAGTACGTCGAGGACGGCATCCCGCACACGCCGATGCGGCGTGGTGCCATTGACGCCTGACGATCGAGCTGGCATGGTGCCGGGTAGAGCCATCGCAGGAGCCAGCGAGTAGGCACGGGAGTGGGCAACTCCCGTCGGTCCGGGTGTCGTCGTCCGACCTCATCCCCCCGGGGGCTCCATGTCCACTTTCATCCGATCACGACGCGTGTTCTGGTTGTTCGCCGTCGCGACGGCCGCCGTGCTCCTGTTGACCACAGCGCTGACCACGATCGTGGCCCAGCCCGCCTCCGCGCACGGCTCGGTCGTCGACCCGGCCTCGCGCAACTACAGCTGCTGGCAGCGCTGGGGTGGCGACTTCCAGAACCCTCGGATGGCCACCGAGGACCCGATGTGCTGGCAGGCCTGGCAGGCCGACCCGGCCGCCATGTGGAACTGGAACGGCCTGTTCCGTGAGGGTGTGGGCGGCAACCACCAGGGCGCCGTTCCCGACGGCCAGCTCTGCAGCGGCGGCCGCACCCAGAGCCCTCGCTACAACTCGCTGGACACCGTCGGCGCCTGGAAGACCACAGCGGTGTCGAACAACTTCCGGCTCCGCTTCTTCGACCAGGCCAGCCACGGCGCCGACTACATCCGGGTGTACGTGACCAAGCAGGGCTTCAACGCGGCGACCCAGCCGCTCGGCTGGGGCAACCTGGAGCTGGCCGGCCAGATCGGCAACACCCCGGCCTCCCAGTGGGACAAGGACACCGGCGGCGTCTCGATCCAGATCCCGGTCAGCGCGCCCGGACGCACCGGACGGCACATCGTCTACACCGTCTGGCAGGCCAGCCACTTCGACCAGTCGTACTACCTGTGCAGCGACGTCGACTTCGGCGGGGGAACGAGCACTCCGCCGCCGACCACTCCGCCGCCGACCACCCCACCGCCCACGACTCCCCCACCCACCACCCCGCCCCCGACGACGCCGCCGGCCGGGGCGTGCACGGCTACCTACCAGGTCACCGGCCAGTGGTCCGGCGGCTTCCAGGGTGAGGTGAAGGTGACCGCTGGTGGTTCACCGACCCGAGGCTGGTCGGTGAGCTGGAACTACGGCAACGGCCAACAGGTCACCTCGTCCTGGAACGCCACCGTCAGCACCAGCGGCACGCAGGTAACGGCACGCAACGTCAACCACAACGGCAGCCTTGCCGCCGGAGCGAGCACCACCTTCGGGTTCCTCGGCTCGTGGAACGGCAGCAACCCGGTTCCGCTGGTCACCTGCACGACGACCAGTTGATCCCCGGCCGGCGCCGCACCCGGGCGGGGGTGCGGCGCCGGACGGCGGGACTCAGACCAGGCAGTTGACGATCTCCGCCACCGAGCGGCGGCGGCCCGTGTAGAACGGGACCTCTTCCCGGACGTGCCTGCGGGCGGAGGACGCGCGCAGGTCCCGCATCAGGTCCACGATCCGGTGCAGCTCGTCGGCCTCGAAGGCGAGCATCCACTCGTAGTCGCCCAGCGCGAACGAGGCCACCGTGTTGGCCCGTACGTCGGGATAGCCCCGGGCCATCTTCCCGTGCTCGGCGAGCATCTCGCGCCGCTCGGCGTCGGGCAGCAGGTACCACTCGTACGAGCGGACGAACGGGTACACGCAGATGTAGGGGCGGGCCTCCTCGCCGGCCAGGAACGCCGGGATGTGGCTCTTGTTGAACTCCGCCGGCCGGTGCAACGCCATCTGCGACCAGACCGGGGTCATCGCCCGACCCAGAGTGGTGCGACGGAACCGCAGGTACGCGTCCTGCAACGCGTCGCTGGACGCCGAGTGCCACCAGATCAGCACGTCCGCGTCGGCGCGCAGACCGGAGAGGTCGTACACGCCCCGGACCACCACGTCCTTGCCGGCCAGCTCGTCGAAGAGGGCGACGACCTCGCCGGTGACGTTGTCCCGCAGCGACGGCAGAGGGCTGTTGGCCCGGAACACCGACCACATGGTGTAGCGGATGCTGTCGTTCAGCTCCCGCAACCGGGCCGCGTTGGTCTGCTCGGTCATCTCGCCGATCCTCCCAGTGCTGTGATGATCTCCTCGGCCGCGGTCTCGCCGGAGCGGACGCAGACCGGGATGCCGACGCCGTCGTAACCGGCGCCCGCGAGGACCACTGTGGGGTACGCGGCCCGCAACGCCGCGCGTGCGGCGCCGACCCGGCCGGCGTGCCCCGGGGCGTACTGGGGCAGCGCCCCGCCCCACCGCTGCACGTGTCCGTCGACCGGGGCGGGCAGCGGGGTGCCGAGCACCGCCGACAACTCCCGGTGCACGGTGGCCGCGAGGTCCGCGTCGGGGCGTTGCAGGTGCGCCTCCTCGCCGTACCGGCCGACCGAGGCGCGCAGCAACGCCATACCGTCCGGCCGGCGCAGGTGCCCCCACTTGGTGGTGAAGAACGTGGCGGCCTTGGTCAGCAGGCCCTCGGTGCTGGGCACCAGGAAGCCGGACAGCTCGGGCAGTCGGGGCTGCGGCACCGCCAGGGTCACCAACGCGACGCTCGCGTAGTCCAGTTCCCCGACGGCTGCGGCGGCCTCCGGGGCCGGGCCGGCGAGCAACCGCGCCGCCGGCCGGGCCGGCACCGCCAACACCACGGCGTCCACGTCGACCAGCGCAGGGTCGCGGGTCGGGCCGACGGTGAGCCGCCAGCCGGAGCCGGCCGGGGTCACCTCGCGCACCGCCGCGTCGCGCCGGATCGTCGCGCCGCTGGCTGCCGCCGCTGCCTCGACCAGGCTGCTCAGCCCACCGACCAGGGTGCCGAAGACGGGAGTGCCGGGTGCCCGTGGCGCAGCGGCTTGGGCGGCCCGGACCGCGCCGGTCAGGGTGTGCTCCACCCGGGCCGTGCGAGCCAGCGCCGGCATCGTGGTGACCAGGGACAGGTCGTCGGCGCGGCCCGCGTACACACCGCCGAGCATCGGGTCGACCAGCCGCTCGACCACCTCGTCGCCGAAGCGGGACCGGACCAGCGCACCCACCGACACGTCCGCGTCGGGCCCGATCAGCGGCCGACCACCGTCGGTGTCGGCGTCCGCGAGCGGGCGGGCGACAGTGGTCACCCGATCCAGATCCCCGGGTACGCCCACCAGCGTGCCGCCCGGGATGGGGCGCAGCCCCCCGTCGACCACGAGCGCGGCCTGCCCCACGGTGGGGTGCACGATCTTCTCGGCCAGCCCGAGCCGGCGGATCAGGGCCACCGCCGCGCTCTCGGCGCCCATCGGGTCGCGCATCAGGAACGACTCCGCGCCGAACTCCACCGGCTGGCCGGCCACCTCACCGGTACGCAGCTTGCCGCCCAACGCGCCGGACTGCTCGTACAGAGTGATCTCGGTGTCGGCCGGCGCGCCGTCGCGCAGGCGGACCGCGGCGGCCAGCCCGGCGATCCCGCCGCCGACCACCGCCACCCGCCAGGGCCGCCGCATCGCCGGTCAGCCCTGGTCGGCCCGGCGGCTGGACACCTCGTGCACCAGCGCGACCACCCGGGTCAGCACCTCCGGGTCGGTCTCCGGCAGCACCCCGTGGCCGAGGTTGAACACGTGCCCGGGGGCCGCCCTGCCCTGCTCCAGGATCCGACGCACCTCGGCCTCGACCACCGGCCACGGCGCGAGCAGCACTGTCGGGTCCAGGTTGCCCTGCACCGCCTTGTCCGGGCCGATCCGACCGGTGGCCACGTCCAGCGGGGTACGCCAGTCGACGCCGACCACGTCCGCGCCGGCCTCGCCCATCGCGCCGAGCAACTCGGCGGTGCCCACCCCGAAGTGGATCCGGGGCACCCCGGCGTTGGCGAGCCCGCTCAGCACGGCGGTCGAGTGCGGCAGCACGAAACGGCGGTAGTCAGCCTCGGAGAGCGCGCCCGCCCACGAGTCGAAGAGCTGCACGGCCGACACGCCCGCGTCGATCTGCACCCGCAGGAAGGCCAGTGTCACCTCGGCCAGCCGGCCGCAGAGCGCGTGCCACAGCTCCGGGTTGCCGTACATCAGGGCCTTGGTCTTCGCGTGGGTCCGCGACGGACCGCCCTCGACCAGGTAGCTGGCCAGGGTGAACGGCGCGCCGGCGAAACCGATCAGCGGGGTGTCGCCCAGCTCGGCCACCAACTGCCGGACGGCCTCGTCGACGTACGACACGTCCTCGCGGGTGATCAGGCGGATCCGCTGCACGTCGGCGGCGGTGCGGATCGGCTCGGCGACGACCGGGCCGGTGCCCGGCACGATGTCCAGGTCGACCCCCGCCGCGGCCACCGGCACCACGATGTCGCTGAACAGGATGGCCGCGTCCACGCCGTGCCGACGCACCGGCTGGAGGGTGATCTCGGTGACCAGGTCCGGACGGCGGCACGACTCCAGCATCGGCACGGTCGCCCGGATCTCCCGGTACTCCGGCAGGGAGCGGCCGGCCTGGCGCATGAACCAGACCGGGGTGTGCGGCCCGGGTCGGCGTCGGCAGGCCCTGATGAAGGGCGAGTCGGCCGGTCCGCCGGGGCGGGATTCTCCGTCTCGGGCGACAGTGCCCGTGGTGTCCGTGGTCATCGCCGCAATCGTGCCACGCCCACCACCGGAAACCGGGTGGGGGTGAGAGGAAGGGCACCGTTCCTTACCCCCGGTGCCCTTCATGAGCGTCGGCGCGCCGTCGAAGCGGGCGACGGACGGCGGCATAGGCTGCCGACATGGCCCCCCCGATCGCGCTCCCGGAAGCGTTCGCCCGCGCGGTCGCCGGGCTGCGATCGGCGACGCCCCGCCCGGAGATCACTCTTGAGGAGGTCGGGGCGCCCCAACGACTCGCCCCGTACGCGTTCGCGCTCGCCGCGACAGTGCTGCGCGACGGCGACGAGGTCGCGACCGGGCGGCTGATCCTGCTGCACGACCCGGCCGGGCACGAGGCGTGGCAGGGCACCCTGCGGTTGGTCACCTACGTGACCGCCGAGTTGGAGGTCGACCTGGCCGCCGACCCGCTGCTGCCCGGGGTCGGCTGGACGTGGCTGACCGACGCGTTGGACGCCCAGGACGCCGGCCACCGGGCGATCGGCGGCACCGTCACGCAGACCATGTCGACCCGGTTCGGCGACCTCGCCGGCCCACCGACCGTCGGTGACATCGAGATCCGCGCCTCCTGGACGCCGGTCAACGACGACCTCACCGCACACCTGCTCGGCTGGTGCGCGCTCCTCGCCGACACGGCCGGCCTCCCCCCACCCGGTGTGACAGCCCTGTCCGACCGCCGCCCCGCCGGCGCGGCCTGACCCCACCCCCCACCCCTTCGAGGGGTCGATCATGGAGTTGTGGTGGGTGGATTGCTCCTCGGCGCGGCTTTTGTCGGACACCACAACTGCATGATCGACTGCACCGGAACGGGTGCGCTCGGACATCCTCTGGACACGTGATCGACACACGCCGGACCGGCTGCACCCGCTCGATCTCCACGCGCACTAGGGTTGGCAGGTGACCGACGAACCACCCCTGCGCCGTCGGCCCGCCGAAGACCTTCCGGGAAACGCACCCGAGCACCCGCCGTCGGCCCAGCCGCAGCTGGTGGGCGAGGGCGCCAACCCGGCCGACGGTGGGCCCGTTCCGCTGACCGCCCCGCGTGACGGCACTCCCGAACCAGTGGCCGCCCCGGCCGAGCTCGCCGAGGTGGTGGCCCGCTTCGCAGGCGGCACCGGCCCGGTCGCCCTGGACGCCGAGCGGGCCTCCGGTTACCGCTACAGCCAACGCGCGTACCTGGTGCAGCTCCGCCGCGCCGGTGCGGGCACCGCGCTGATCGACCCGCTGCCGCTGCCGGACCTCAGCACGCTGGACGCCGCTATCGGCGAGGCCGAGTGGGTGCTCCACGCGGCCAGCCAGGACCTGCCCTGCCTGGCCGAGGTGGGGCTGCGCCCACGCCGGCTGTTCGACACCGAGCTGGCTGCCCGGCTGGCCGGTTTCGAGCGGGTCGGGCTGGCGGCGCTCACCGAGCAGTTGCTCGGGTTCACGCTGGAGAAGCACCATTCGGCCGCCGACTGGTCGAGCCGGCCGCTGCCCGAGTCGTGGTTGACGTACGCCGCTCTCGACGTGGAGCTGCTCACCGACCTGCGCGACGCGCTCGACGCCGAGTTGACCCGGCAGGGCAAGTCGGCCTGGGCCGCGGAGGAGTTCGCCGCGCTGGTCCGCACCGGGGCACGCCCGCCGCGGGTGCGCGCGGAGCCGTGGCGGCGCACGTCCGGCATCCACCGGCTGCGCGGGGCGCGGGCCCAGGCCCGGGTGCGCTCGATGTGGTACGCCCGGGACCAGATCGCGGCCCGGCGGGATGCCGCCCCCGGTCGGGTGTTGCCCGACTCGGCGATCATCGCCGCAGCGGAGTTGGACCCGAAGGACGAGAAGACCCTGCTGACCCTGCCCGGTTTCGGCGGGCGGTCGGTGCGGCGGCTGGCCCGCACCTGGCTCGCCGCTCTCGACGACGCCCGGCAGCTCGCGGAGGATTCGCTGCCGGTCTCCCCCACTGTCGAGGGCCCGCCCCCACCGCACCGCTGGGCCGAGCGGGACCCGGTGGCCGCCGGCCGGCTGGCCCGGTGCCGGGAGGTGGTCATCCGCATCGCCGGCGAGCACAACCTGCCGCCGGAAAACCTGATCACGCCGGATTCGGTTCGCCGGTTGGCCTGGACCCCACCCGAGGTGGTGACCGAGGAGTCGGTCGCGGAGACCCTGCGCGGTCTCAACGCCCGGGAGTGGCAGATCGGTCTCCTCATCCGTGACCTGACCGAGGCCCTGGACCCCACTCCCTAGGGGGTGCGGGCTCCCAGGGGTCACGGTGTGGGGTGGGCCACAGCGGGGGGTCGGGACGGGTTGGTTACTGGCGAGTAGCATTCGGGGGAACATGCCCGTGTTGGCCGACCCTCGTTCAGTCCGGACCGCCGCCCAGCGGCGCGGGCCGAATGGTGGTCGAGAAGGAGGCTCAAGTGCCCCGTGAAGTTCGGGATGTCGTCTTCGTCGACGGCGTCCGTACCCCGTTCGGCAAGGCGGGTGGCATGTACGCCAACACCCGCGCCGACGACCTGGTGATCCGCTGCATCCGTGAGCTGCTGCGACGCAACCCGCAGCTGCCCCCGGAGCGCGTCGAGGAGGTCGCCGTCGCGGCCACCACCCAGATCGGCGACCAGGGCCTCACCATCGGCCGCACCGCCGCGCTGCTGGCCGGCCTGCCCAAGACCGTTCCCGGCTTCGCCATCGACCGGATGTGCGCCGGCGCGATGACAGCGGTCACCACTGTGGCCAGCGGCATCGCGATGGGCGCGTACGACGTCGCCATCGCCGGCGGCGTCGAGCACATGGGCCGTCACCCGATGGGCGAGGGCGTCGACCCCAACCCGCGCATCGTCGCGGAGAAGCTGGTCGACCCGTCCGCGCTGGTCATGGGCGCCACCGCGGAGAACCTGCACGACCTGGTCCCGCACATCACCAAGGCACGCACCGACGCGTTCGCGCTCGCCTCGCAGCAGAAGACCGCCAAGGCGTACGCCAACGGCAAGCTCCAGGACGACCTGGTGCCGATGTCGATCCGCGACGCGGAGGGCGGCTGGGGCCTGGCCACCGTGGACGAGGCCCCGCGGGACACCTCGCTGGAGAAGCTCGGCACCCTCAAGACCCCGTTCCGCCCGCACGGCAAGGTGACCGCGGGCAACGCCGCCGGCCTGAACGACGGCGCCACCGCGAGCCTGCTCGCCGACGAGGCCACCGCCCGCGAGCTGGGGCTGCCGATCGCCATGCGGCTGGTGTCGTTCGGGTTCGTCGGGGTGGAGCCGGAGGTGATGGGTGTCGGCCCGATCCCGTCCACCGAGAAGGCGCTCCGCCTCGCCGGGCTCACCATCGACGACATCGGCCTGTTCGAGCTGAACGAGGCGTTCGCCGTGCAGGTGCTCGCGTTCCTCGACCATTTCGGCATCGCCGACGATGACGCGCGGGTCAACCCGTGGGGCGGCGCGATCGCCATCGGTCACCCCCTCGCCTCGTCCGGCGTGCGGCTGATGACGCAGTTGGCCCGCCAGTTCGCCGAGCACCCCGAGGTCCGCTACGGCCTCACTGCGATGTGCATCGGCATCGGCATGGGCGGCACTGTCATCTGGGAGAACCCGAACTGGGAAGGTGGCGACAAGTGAAGGCACCGAACGAGGTCGTCACCCGTGCGCTGCTGCGCCAGGTGAACGTGCCCGGCCTGGACCGGCCCGCTGCCCTGATCACCCTGGACAACGGCTTCGACCACACCAAGCCGAACACCTTCGGCCCCGGCGGGTTGGCCAGCCTCGACGAGGCGATCACCGCCGCGCTCGCCGCCGACCCGGCGTTCATCGCGGTGACCGGCAAGCCGTACATCTTCTGTGTGGGCGCGGACATCGTCGGTCTGCCGCAGCTGGCCGACCGGGCACAGGCGCTGGAGATCGGCCGGCTCGGCCACCGGGTCTTCGCCCGACTCAAGGACAGCACCGTGCCCACGTTCGCGTTCGTCAACGGCGCGGCGATGGGCGGCGGCCTGGAGTTGGCCCTGCACTGCCACTACCGGACGCTCTCCGGTGGGGCCGCGGCCCTGGCGCTGCCCGAGGTCTCCCTCGGTCTGGTGCCGGGCTGGGGCGGCACGCAGCTGCTGCCGAACCTGATCGGCATCCCCGCCGCCACTCAGGTGATCATCCAGAACCCGCTGATGCAGAACAAGATGCTCAAGCCGAAGCAGGCCGCCGAGCTGGGCATCGCGGACGTGCTGCTGGAGCCGGCCGACTTCCTGGAGCGGTCCCTCGAATGGGCCGCCGGGGTGGTCCGGGGTCAGGTCACGGTGACCCGGCCCGAGGTCGACAAGGACATGTGGGCGGGCGTGCTCTACTTCGCCCGCGAGACCCTCAACCAGCGGTTGCACGGCGCGGTCCCGGCCGCGTACAAGGCTCTGGACCTGCTGGAGACGGCGAAGGACGCGGACTTCGCGACCGGCACCGCCGCCGAGGACGAGGCCCTCGCGGACCTGGTCTTCTCCGAGGAGCTGCGCAGCGGCCTGTACGCGTTCGACCTGGTGCAGCGGCGGGCCAAGCGGCCGGCCGGCGCCCCGGACAAGGGCCTCGCCCGCACGATCACCAAGGTCGGCATCGTCGGCGCAGGCCTGATGGCCAGCCAGTTGGCGCTGCTGTTCGCCCGCCGCCTCCAGGTGCCGGTGGTGATGACCGACCTCGACCAGTCCCGGGTGGACAAGGGCGTCGGCTACGTGCACACCCAGATCGAGAAGGCCGTCACCAAGGGCCGGATGGACAAGGGCACCGCCGCCAAGCTGTACGGGCTGGTCAGCGGCTCGGTCGACAAGACCGCCTTCGCGGACGCCGACTTCGTCATCGAGGCGGTCTTCGAGGACCTGGGCGTCAAGAAGCAGGTCTGGGCCGAACTGGAGAAGATCGTCTCCCCGGAGGCGGTGCTCGCCACCAACACCAGTTCGCTGTCGATCACCGAGATGGCCGCCGAACTGGAGCACCCGGAGCGGGTGGTCGGCTTCCACTTCTTCAACCCGGTGGCGGTGCTGCCGCTGTTGGAGATCGTCCGGGGTGAGCGCACCGACGACGTCACGCTCGCGACCGCGTTCGCGGTAGGCAAGCAGCTCAAGAAGTCGAGCGTGCTGGTGAAGGACGCCCCGGCGTTCGTGGTGAACCGCCTGCTCACCCGGTTCCTGGGCACCGTCTTCGCCGCCGTCGACCAGGGCACGCCGCTGGACGTGGCGAACAGCGCCCTGGACCCGCTGGGTCTGCCGATGCGCCCGCTCGCCCTGCTCCAACTGGTCGGGCCGGCCGTCGCGTACCACGTGGGCGGCACGCTGCACGCCGCGTACCCGGACCGGTTCGGGGTCAGCGAGAACCTCAAGCGGATCGCCGACTCGGGGCAGCCGATCGTGGTCGACGACCAGGTCAACGACGAGGTGGCCAAGCTGCTCGTCGTCGGTGACCAGCCGTTGACCGCCGAGCAGGTACGACAGAACGCGCTGGACGCGCTCGCGCAGGAGATCCGGCTGATGCTGGACGAGGGTGTGGTCGCCGAGGCGCAGGACATCGACCTGTGCATGATCCTCGGCGCCGGTTGGCCGTTCCACCTGGGTGGTGTCACGCCGTACCTGGACCGGACCGGCACGTCCGAGCGAGTCACCGGTCAGCGGTTCCTGCCGCGCGGGGCGGCGAGCCTGCCGGCCTGACCGATCGCAGTACCACCGGTCGCGGTGGTCGGACCGTCCCTCGTGGGCGGCCCGGCCACCGCGACCGTTTGTGATCAATCACGGCTGGAGGTGCTTTCAGCAGGGACAACGCCGGGCTTCTCAGCGGGTTAGGATCACGCGCTTTGCACCCCCATCTTGGAGCTGACTGAATGTCCCAGCCGCCGGCCAGTCCCTACGGCCCGCCGCACGATTCCTCCAACCCGCCGCAGCAGCCCGGCCAGCCGGGCCAGCCGCAGCAGCCCGGCCAGCCGGGCCAGCCGCAGCAGCCCGGTGGTTGGCCGCCCCCGCAGCAGCAGGGGTTCCCGCCCGCACAGCCGGGTCAGCCGTACGGCGATCCCCACCAGTTCGCGGGCCCGCCGCCGGCGAAGAAGAAGTCGAACGTCGGCAAGATCGTCCTGATCGTGCTGGCCGTGCTGCTGGTGGTCTGCCTCGGCGGCGCGGCGGCCATCTGGTTCACGGTCAAGGACGACGTGGGCGACGTCGTCGACGCCACCAAGACCCGGCTGGTCGCGCCGGCCACCCTCGCCGGCCGGCCGAAGATCACGGAGCCGGACCTGCAGGCGGCCGCCGACCAGATGGTCACCGAGATGAAGGCGGATGTGCAGAACGAGACCAGCACCGTCGGCGCCTTCTACGGCGACCCGGCCAAGCAGGACCTCGTGATGATCGTTGGCGCGTCCGGCCTGATGACGGACCCGAAGAAGGAGCTGGACGACGCGATCAACGGGCTCTCCACCGAGCTGACGCTGACCAACCTGGCGACCGTCGATCCTGGTCCGCTCGGCGGTGACGCGAAGTGCGGCGACGGCAAGGCCGAGAGCGTGCCCCTGGGGGTCTGCGTGTGGGCCGACCGGGGCAGCCTGGGCATGGTGGTCATCTACTTCAAGACCGCCGACCAGACGAAGGCCGAGTTCGTCACGATCCGGGGCCAGGTCGAGCAGCGCTCCTGACCGTCGACGACCGAGGCCCCGACCACCCGAAGGTGGCCGGGGCCTCGTGCCGACGATCAGGCCGGTTCGTTGCCCTGCGCCGCGGCCCGCGCCGCCGCTGCCGCCGCGCGCTCAGCCTTGTTACCGAGTACGCAGAACTCGTTGCCCTCCGGGTCGGCGAGCACCACCCACCCGCTGCCGGTCGGGCTGACCTGGTCGGCGACGAGGGTCGCGCCGATGCCGAGCAGCCGCTCGACCTCCTCGGCCCGGGTACGGTCGGCGGGTTGCAGGTCGAGGTGCAGCCGGTTCTTCACCGTCTTGCCCTCGGGCACCGCGATGAACAGCACCTCCGGACCACCCGGCGGCAGGAGCATCGCCTCCGGGTCGCCGGGGAAGTCGTCGGGCTGCCGGGGGCAGTCGAAGACCTGTGCCCAGAAGCCGGCGAGGGCGTACGTGTCGTGGCAGTCGATGCTGATGTTGTGAATGATCGAACTCACGGTTGGTCCTCCACAGTGGTGGTGGCGACACGTTCCCCGGCGCTGCGGAGCAAGCGGCACTCGGCGAGCACCGCCGACCAGAAGCCGGCCAGGGTGTACGTGTCGTGGCAGTCGAAACTGATGGTGCGGATCCGTGGATACACGGGTGGTCCCTCCATGGTCGGATGGGGACGCTCCGCCGCCCGGGGTCAGCCTGCGAATACCCGGGGTGCGGAGCCCTGACTGGTGGACATCGACGCACCCCCCTTCACTCACCGAGCTGACCCGGTGATCTTGCCATCGGCAGAACGCCGCACGCAATCCCGTTCAGCTGGCTGTCGACACCGGCCCGGACACCGCCGGGGCGTCCGCCGACGGCAGAGTGACGGTCACCTCCAGACCACCCCCGGGCTGCGCGATCACCCGTACCGTCCCGCCGTGCGCCGTGCAGACCGCCCGGACGATGGACAGACCCAGCCCGGAGCCGCGGGCGCCGGTGCGTTCCCGGCCACCGCGCCGGAACGGCTCGAACAGCCCCGGCACGTCGGCCTGGTCCACCTCGAAACCCGTGTTGCCCACCACCAACCAGGACCGGACGCCGTCGGTGCCGGTACGCACCCACAGCCGGCCGTGCAGGTGGTTGTAGCGGACCGCGTTCTCGATGAGGTTCCCGGCCAGCCGGTCGAGCAACCCCGGATCACCGACGACCGGCGCGGACTCCAGTGACGTCTGCACCCGCAGGCCGATCCGTTCCACCTCGCGGCGCATCGCCGACAAGGCGTTGACAGTGCCGGCGGCGAGGTCACACTCGGTCCGCCGACCCAGTTGCCGCCCGGCCTGCGCCTCGCTGCGGGCCAGCACCAGCAACGCGTCCACCAGGCCGTTGGCGCGTTCCGAGGCGTCCCGGACCACTGTCGCCATCCGACGGTACTCGGCGGCGTCCGCGTCGTCGTCGCTGAGCGTCACGTCGATCTCGGTCCGCATCACGGCGAGCGGGGTACGCAGCTCATGCGAGGCGTTCGCCACGAAACGTTTCTGCGCCTCGAAGGCGGACGCGATCCGGTCCAACATGGCGTCGAACGTCTTGGCCAGCTCGGCCACCTCGTCGTCGGCGCCCGAGTAGCCGATCCGCTGGTCCAGTGTCGCCTCACCGAGCCGCTGCGCGGTCGCGGTGACCTGGTGCAACGGGCGCAGCGCCCGACCGGCCACGGCGTACGCGCCGGCCACCCCGACGACGCTCACCGCCAACAGCGCGACCAGCCCCTTCGCCAGCAGCTCCCCGGAGGCGGCGTCGACCAGTTGCCGCTGCCACTGGGCGGCGTCCATCGACTCGCCGTCGGCGAGCAGCACGACGGTGCCGGGCAGCAGCTCGTCGGTGGGGCGCAGCGCGTCCCGGACCAGCAGCCACGCCAGCAGCACCAGGATCGCCCCCGCGCCGATCAGCAGCACCCCGTTGAGCAGTGTCAGCCGCAACCGCAGGGTGGGCCGCAACCGGCGGCTCATGCGCTCACCTCGGCGGTGCGGTAACCCGCGCCGACCACCGTCTCAATCAGCGGCGGGTCCCCGAGCTTCTTGCGCAGCGTCATCACGGTGACCCGGACGATCGTGGTGAACGGGTCGGTGTTGGCGTCCCACACCCGTTCCAGCAGCTCCTCGCTGGAGACCACCGCGCCGCGAGCCTTGAGCAGCTCGCTGAGCACCCCGAACTCCTTGTTGGTGAGGTCGACAGGCACGCCGGCGCGGGTGGCCACCCGACGGGCCGGGTCGAGCACCAGGTCGGCCAGTTCGAGCACCGGCGGGGCGGCCGGGGTGGCCCGTCGGCCCAACGCCTGCACCCGGGCGACCAACTCGTCAAAGGCGAACGGTTTGGGCAGGTAGTCGTCAGCGCCGAGCTGCAACCCCTCCACCCGGTCGGCCACGGTGCCACTCGCGGTGAGCATCAGCACCCGGGTCAGCGCGCCGGAGGCGGCCAGGTCGGCGCAGATCTGGTCACCGTGCACGCCCGGCAGGTCACGGTCGAGCACCACCACGTCGTACCGCGTTACGAACGCCGCCTCGTGGCCGGCGTCGCCGTCGTACGCCACGTCGACGGCCATCCCCCGCTTGCGCAACCCGCGCGCGATCGCGTCGGCGAGGTTGCGCTCGTCCTCGACCACCAGTACCCGCATCCCGGCCTCCTCGCTGCTGACCACCGACAACCTAGTGCCGGCCGGCAACCATCGTCCCTCGCCGCCCGCGCCGGTCGGCGTTGCGGGCCCGGTCGGCGTACGCGATGCTGTCCGGCGGCACCGAGCGACGGACGGACCTGGAATGACCATCGCGGCACCACCCACCCGGCGGGACATCGCCTACCGGGGTTTCCACCTGCCGGCCGACGGCGCGTTCGACAGCGACGAGGGCGGTGTCGACGGGCGGCGCACCTGGACGTCGCCTCCGGTGCCGGTGGGCTTCGCCGTCGCCGAGGTGGTGCCGTCCTGGACCGCCGACACCCCCGACGGCTGCTGGATCGAGGTCGAGCTGCGCGGCTGGCACGACGACGCCCCCGCCACCGGCTGGTACCAGCTGGCCCGCTGGGCGGCCGACGACCGGGCGGTACAACGCACCTCGGTACCCGGGCAGCGCGACGGCGACGCCGCTGTCGACACCGACACCCTGATCGTGAACGGGGCGACGGTCACCGGCTGGCAGGCGCGGGTGACAGTGTGCCAACCGACCGGCAGCCCGAGCGGCCCGGTGCTGCGCAGTTTCGGCGCTGTCGCCACCGGCCCCGCACTGACCGGCCCGACCGACGCGCCAGCGCCCGCCTCGTCCGCTGCCCGCGGGCGGGTGCTGGAGGTCCCCCGTTACTCGCAGCGGCTGCACGCCGGCCAGTACCCGCAGTGGGGCGGGGGCGGCGACTCCTGGTGCAGCCCCACCTGCACCTCAATGGTGCTCGCCTACTGGGGTCTCGGGCCGACGGAGGAGCACTACGCCTGGGTGGAGCCGCCCGGCCCGCGCCCGGTGGTGGTGCACGCCGCCCGGCACTGCTACGACCACGCGTACGCCGGGGCCGGCAACTGGCCGTTCAACACCGCCTACGCCGGTCGGTTCGGGGTGGACGCGTTCGTCACCCGGCTCCGGTCCCTGGCCGAGGCGGAGGCGTTCGTCGCGGCCGGCATCCCGCTGATCGTGTCCGCCGCGTTCCGCGCCGACGAGGTGCCCGGGCTTGCCTACGACACCCGGGGGCACCTCATGGTCCTGGTCGGCTTCACCGCCGACGGCGACCCGGTGCTCAACGACCCGTACGCCCCGGACGACGACGCGGTCCGCCGTACCGTGCCCCGGCAGCGGTTCGAGGCGGTCTGGCAGCGCGGCAGCGGCGGCGTGGCGTACGTGCTGCGGCCCCCGTCGGTGCCGCTGCCCCCGCCGCCCGCCCAGGCGAACTGGTAGTCAGTCGGGCAACTGCCACAGCCGGTACGTGCCGTCGGGGTTCACGCACAGCAGGCGACGGTCGATCACCTGACACTCCCCGGTGGCATCGCGCATCACGTCGAGGACGCGTACCTCCCCGGCCAGGACGTCCAGCTCGCCGACGAGCACCCCGCCGTCGGGATGCTTACGGGTGCCGATCAGCAGGCCGCCCTGGCGCAGTTGGTACAGGTCCCACCGGCCCAGGTCGGCCACCTCCTGACCGGTGAGCGCGTCGAGCGCAACGAAATGCTCGGGCGAGTCCCCGCCGCCCAGCACGTTGGCCAGCAGCCGATCCCCGGTCGCCCACGCCCACCCCCAGCGACTGCTGCGCCAGCGCACCTCGCCGGTGGCCGGGTCGAGCGCCTGCAACGCGTTGGAACCGGTGCGCAGACACAGGACGAGGCCGCAGTCCAGCGCGAAGTCGACGGTCACGTTCGGGCGGATCCAGCGCCGGTCGAGCTGGTCCAGGCCGTACGCGGTGACAGTGCCCGAGCCTCGGTCGATGACCAGCAGGAGGTCGTCCAACACCTCCAGCCCGAATCGCCCACCGTCAGCTGGTAGCAGGTCGGCACGGGCCAGCACGATTCCGGTGGTCGCGTCGCGTACCTCGACCGGCCCGTCCGTCGGGCTGAGGATCAGCCGATCCACCCCACGCTCGGTCTCGCGCGGGCTGATTCCGGCTGTGGTGGCGGGCAACTGCCAGCGCACGGTGCCGCAGCAGGGGTCGACCACCCGCAGGACGCTCGGCTCGCTCTCGCCGCCGGAGCGCAGCAGCAGGTTGCCGTCGACCAGTCGGTTGGCGCTCCCCGGTTGCTGCCACCGGTACGCACCGGTCGCCCGGTCCAGCGCGATTGTCGTCGTGTCCCGGCCCTGCGGGCCGATCTCGTACCCGGTGAGGATCAGCAGCTCACCCAGCGGGAAGATCCCCCAGTACCGGGCCTCCGCCGACAGTGGCAGCTGCCAGACCGGCTCGCCGCCGGGCAGCCGATACGCCGCCAGTCGTCGCTGTTGCGGATTGGACGTGCTGGTCGGCTCGATGACCACGGCGAGGTCGCCGTCGACGAGCACGTCGGCCCCGGACCGCACCGGTAGCGTCACCACGGCCCGCCGGGGCGGCGGTGCGCCGGCGGCGGCGAGCGTGAGCAGCGCAAGCAGCGCGAGCAGCGCGGCACGCAATTGCCGACCGTCTGCGCGGGGTGGGCGGGGCAACGGGTCCGGGTCCGGGCCGTGCCGCAGCACACCGAGGTCGATCACCGAGTCGCTCACCGGGTCAACCGCCACAGCGCGGTGGTGCCGTCGAGACGCTGACAGAGCAGCATCGGCAGGGACGCCTGGCAGCTGCCGGCGATGGCCGGCAACACGTCGACGATCCGCGACCGGCGGGCGACGAGATCCAGCTCGGCGACGACCACCCGCCCGTCGTCACCCGGCCGCACCCCGACCAGGGGGGTGCCCGGCCCGAGCACCTGCATCAGAGCCCACTCACCCAACCCGGTGCGCACCTGACCGGTCGCCGCATCCCACACCTCGTACCCTCGGCCGGGCTTGGCCATCAGCAGCTGACCCTGCCGAACGTCCGCCAGGATGTCCGGACCGGAGTCCGACCACCGTACGACGCCGGTGGCCGGATCGAGCACCTGGAGGCCACCGGTCTGCGGTACCGCGCAGAGCAGACCGGCGCAGCTGACCACGTAGGAGATCAACAGCACCTCGGCCGTCCACAGTGGCTCCAGCTCGGTCAGCCCGTAGCCCACCAGCCGGGTGCTGCCGGGTGGGACGACCAGCACCAGGTCGTCGACGACCTGTGCCCGCTGGTACGCCTCCCGGTCACCGGGCAGCGTGTCGACGCTGCGAAGCAGGCGGCCCGTGCCGGCGTCGTGCACCTGCACCTCGCCGGTCGCCAGGAGCAGCACGAACCTGTCGACCAGGCCTTCCTGGAGGTGGTAGGAGTGGTTGGCGGCCGCGGGGATCGGCACGGACCAGAGCACACGGCCGGTGTCGGGCTCGATCCGGTTCAGCGCGCCCGACCCGTCGTCCCGGACGTCGGTCAGCAGCAGGCCGTCGTCGGCGGTCGGTTGGGGCGCCCCGGGAAGCTGCCAGCGTTGCTCGCCCGAACCGATGTCGAAGGCGATCGTCTGGAACACCCGGCCCGGAGCGTTGACCGCCATCGCCAACACCAGCCCCTGCTCGACCCGGACGTCGAGGTAGTCACCGAGGCGGGCCAGCGGGGCCTGCCACCGTCGGCGCACACCGGTGCGGGTCGGGGACGGCTGGGCGTACGCGGTCAGGTACCGGTCGCCCTCGGGTGCCGGCGGGTCGACCACGAAGACGCTGTCCCCGCCGAGGTAGGCAGTGGACGTCGGCGACGCCGGCACCACGCTCACCGCCCGCCGCGGCTGCGGTGTCGCAGCGCTCAGCATCACCAGGGCGAGGACCAGCACCGCCGCGCTGCGCAGCGGTCGACCGGCGGCGCGCGGTCGACGAGCCACAGGCGTCGACGCGGGCTCGTCCCGAACCTCGCCCAGCTCGATGATCGACAACGATCGTCCTTCCGTCACCGATGGGTCACCGTCCGGCAAACCGGCCGTGGGTGCACCGGGCCGGCAAAAGCGACGGAACCGCGCCTGTACGATGGCCCGTCGTGGCCGTGCCGGTGGTAGACCCTTCGCTGAATTCCCTGACCGACGCCGACCCGGCCGAGGCCGAGTCGACTCGACGGCCTCGACGCCGCCCGGCCCGAGCCGACCTGTTGGCCCTCGGAGCCTATGTGCTGCTGGGCATATTCGTCTGCCTCAACTACTGGGGTGACATCAACGGCCGGGTCTCCTCGCACCTGCCCACCGACCACAGCTGGTTCGAATGGCTGTTCGCGCACGGCGCGTACTCGGTGCGGCACCTGGAGAACCCGCTGTTCACGGCCCGGCAGAACGCCCCGGACGGGGTGAACATGATCGCCAACACCTCGCTGCTCGGGGTGACCCTGCCGCTGGCCCCGCTGACCATGTTGCTCGGCCCCCAGGTGATGTACGCGCTCTACCTGGGTGGGGCGCTGGCCGCCACCGCCGGCACCGGCTACTGGATGCTCTCCCGCCACCTGGTGCGCTCGCGCGCGGCGGCCTTCGTCGGCGGCGCGTTCCTCGGCTTCGCGCCGGGAATCATCCACCACGCCAACGGCCAACCCAACTTCGTGTCCAACTTCCTGCTGCCGCTGATCGTGGTGCGGGTGCTGCGCCTCGGTGAGCCGGGTCGGTGGCGGCGCAACGGGCTCGTGCTCGGCGCGCTGGTGACGTACCAGATCTTCATCAACGAGGAGATGCTGCTCCTCACCGCCCTGGCCTGCCTGGTCATCGTGCTGGCGTACGCCGTGCAGCGCCCGGCCGCCACCCGGGCCGCCGCCGGCACGTTCCTGGCCGGGCTCGGCGTCGCCGGCGGACTGGCCCTGGCGCTCGCGGCGTACCCGATCTGGTTCCAGTTCAACGGCCCCCAGTCCTACCGGGGCCTACAGGGTGGCGTCTTCCACAACTGGGGTGAGGACCTGGTCGCCTTCGTCACCTTCGCCCGCGACACCTGGGCCGGCGACCCGGCGGTGGAGAAGACGATCGGGCTGACCGAGCAGAACACCTGGTTCGGCTGGCCGCTGGTGCTGCTCTCGGTGGTCGCCCTCGTGCTGCTCGTCCGCCGCTCACTTCCCGCGCGGATCGCCGCGGTGCTGATCGTCGTCTTCACCGTGGCCTCGATCGGGCCACGGGTCCGGTTCAACGGCGTGGAGACGGGCGTGCTTGGCCCGTGGTCGTACGTGTCGGACGACCTTCCGCTGGTCGAGATGATGATGCCGACCCGGTTGACGCTGGTGGTGGGCGCCGCGGTGGGCGTACTCCTCGCGCTCGCCTGGGACGCCGCGCACCGCCAGGGACGGCCGGTGGTCGACCAGCCGCGGGTGCCGGCGCAGCGCACGGGCGACGCGGCCCCGGCGGTCGCCGACGAGCCGGCGGCGACGGACGATCCCGCGCCCGTCGCGGCGCGTCGTCGCTGGCTGCGCCCGGTGGGGTACGCGGCGGTCGCCCTCGCCGTGCTGCCGCTCTTCCCCCGGCCGCTGCCCGCCCAGCAGATCGACCCGCCACCGCACTTCATCACCGCGGGTGGCTGGCGGCCGTACGTGCCGGCGGGCCGGACCCTGGTGCCGGTGCCGATCCCGAGCAACGTTCACGGCCTTCCGACGTTGCGCTGGAGCGCGCTGACCGGGCAGGAGTTCCCCATCCCGGGCGGCTACTTCATCGGCCCGAACGAGGTCGGCGAAGGCGTCTTCGGCGCGCCGAACCGGCCCACCAGCACGCTCATCTACTCCACGATGGACAAGGACGCCGTCCCGGCGCTCACCGACGAGAACCGCCGTCAAGCCGTCGAGGACCTGCGGTTCTGGCGGGCGTCAGTGGTGGTGCTCGGTGCGCACCCCGACGAGGCGGTGCTACGCGAGCTGGTCACCGGTCTGATCGGGCCGCCGCAGCGCGTCGACGACGTCTGGGTCTGGGACGTCCGCGCCCTGGTGGGCTGATCAGCCGACCTGGTCCCGGACGTCCCACACCCAACCGCCGTCCACCGGGCGGCCCGGGCCGAGCAGGTCGTCGACGGTGCGACGGACCGGGTCGCCGTTCGTCAACGGGCCGAGCACCACCACGGCGGCCCGCCAGTGCCGCAGGTCCTCGACCGCGCTGCGGCGGTCGGCGTCGGTCAGCACCGGCACCGCACCGGTCTCCGCCACCCGCCGCAGCAGCACGGACGTGGGGCGGTCCGGCGCGCCCCAGCGGGCGGCCGGGTCGTCCGGGCCGCTCGGACCGATGAAGTAGCCGCCCGGCGCGCTGAACGCCAGGCCGGTGCGGGCGGACCAGAGCATCACCGGGCTGCGCGCCGCACCGGTGACCGGGGGTACGGCGACCACCGTCCGGCCCGGCGGCACCAGGGGCCGCCACCCGCCGTCCGCGACGAACCCCGGCACCGGCATGACCGGTACCACCCGGATCGGCGTCGGCACCAGCGGCAGCAACGCGGCGGCCACCGCTCCGGCCCACAGCAACCGCACCGGCACCCCGGCGACGGCCGACAGCTTGCGCGCCGCCCACACCCGGTCCACGGAGAGCGCCACCAGCACCCCCAGCACCGGTACGCAGACCAGCGCGAACCGGGCCGGCACCGCGAGGTCGAGCAGGGGCAGCCCAGCGACCAGGCGGTACGGCCCGGGGATACCGGTGGCGGTGCCGTCGACCCGCACCTCGACGCCGAGGGAGAGCAGCGCGAACACCAGCCCACAGCCGGCCAGAGCGCGGACCAACGGCCGCCGCCACAGCCAGACCACGATCACCACGGCGAGCACCAGCAAGCCGGGGCCGAAGAAGGAGTTCTCCTCGGTCGGGTTCGGCGAGAGCAACCCCGGCAACCAGTCGTCACCGAGGACGGTCTGCCGTGCCGACGCGGTGAACGACGCGGCGTCCAACTGGAACGCATGCGCGGCGAACGCCATCCCGGCGTAGTGCTGCGGGCCATAGAACTGGAACCACAGGGGGTACGCGAGCAGCACGCCCGCCACCCCGGCAGCCACCGCCAGCCGGCCGAACAGGGCCGGCGCGAGCCGCCGGGCGGCCACCCGGTCGGCGAGCGCGTAGCCGAGCGCGAACACGCCGGCCGCGAGCGCCAGGAAGACCAGCGCCTCCTCGCCGATGAAGACCTGCCAGACGAGCAGCAGCCCGAGGACCACTCCGGGTCGCCACACTCCGGCGAGTCGGTGCGCCGCCTCCGGGGCGGGCCGGAACACCAGGGCGAGGATCGCGGGCACCAGGAACTGCGCGGCGATGTGCAGGTGCGCGCCCGCCTGGGCGATCATGCCCGGAGCGAAACCGCAGATCAGGCCACCGACCGCGGCTGCGGACCGGGTGGTGACCAGGCGGCGGCGCAGCAACGCGTACCAGGCCGCGGCCGTGCCGGCGAGGCAGCAGACGACCGCCACGCAGAACGCGACCTGCGAGCCGAAGAGCAGAGTCACCGGGGTCAACGGGACACCCAGACCGAGCACCGAGGTGTTCGCCATCAGGTTCACCCCGTCGGGGGCGTTCAACCCGGCACTGAAGAGCGGGTTATGCCCGTCGACGACGGCGTGCGCCGCGTGGGCCAGCATCCACTCGAAGAGGATCTGGTCGCCCGCCTGGTGGAACAGCCGCCACGGGTGCCCCCACTGGGCGCTGGTCAGCACGACCGCCAGGGCCAGGTAACCGGCCACCACCAGCAGGTCCCGGAGCCGGCCCGCACGGGAGGGGCGGACCGTCGGCGGGGGCGACGTGGTCGGGGACGTCGTCCCGGTGGTCATCAGACCGAACGGTCGGTCAGCGCCCGGACGTCCCACACCCAGACGTCCAACTCCTGGCGGCCGGGGCCGACCAGGTCCTCGACGGCACGTCGCAGCGGTTCGGAGTTCTGCTGACGGACCGGGAGCACCAGGATCGCGGCCCGCCAGTGGCGCAGTTCGTCGCTGAAGCGGCGGCGCTGCCGGTCGTCGAGCTTCGGCGTACGCCCGGTGGTCGCCACCTCCTCCAGCATCTGACCCACACCGCTGGGTCGACCGCCGAACCGGCCCGCGTCACCGGTGTTGCCGTTGCGGGGGGCGAGGAAGTAACCGCCGGGGATCTTGAAGTCGAGGTTCGTGGCCGCCGCCCAGCGCATGCCGTGCGTGTTGCCCATGCTGGGCACCGGGATCGGCACCAGCGTCTGGTCCGGCCCGACGTACGCCCGCCAGCGGTCGGCAGTGATGAAGTCCGGCACCGGCGGTCGGGAGACCATCCGCAGCGGCATCGGAGCGATCGGCAGCAGCGCGAACGCCAGGCCGGCGGCGGTGAGCGTCCGTACGGTTCTCCGCTCGGCCGGGCGCAGCGCCCAGGCCCGCTCGACGGCGAGCGCGAGCAGCAACCCGATCACCACGCTGGTGATCAGACCGAACCGGGTGGGCACCACCGCGTCCAGCAGGGGCAGGTGGACCAGCCACTGCCACGGCCCGGTGAACAACTCCCGGTCCCACCAGGAGACCCGCTCGCCGAGGGAGAGCACGGCGAAGAACACGCCGGTCGCCGCGAGCGCCCGCACGATCAACTCCCGGCGCAGCCAGACCACGATGCCGATGGCGATCAGGGACAGGCTCCAGCCGAAGAAGGCGTTCTCCTCGGAGTAGTTCGGCGCCAGGTTGATGTTGGCCCGCTGGTTGCCGCCGAGGGTGGGCGAGCCCTGGGCGAAGAACGCGGCGATGTCGTTGCCGTAGTCCCGCACCGCGTCGCTGAGCCCGTGGTACGCCATCGGCCCGGCGAACTGCACGTACAGCGGATACGCCAGCAGCGCCCCGGCCAGCAGCGCGCAGGTCACCACGCCGGCGCCGAGCGGTCGCCACGCCGCCCGCCAGCGGGCCGGCTCCTGAGCGAGCACCGCCAGCAGGAACACCCCGCAGGCCAGGGCCGTGAAGAGCAGGATCTCCTCGTTGATGAACGCCTGCGCGGTGACCAGCAGGGCGAGCAACGCCCCGTCCCGGATCGGCCGACGGGACCGGGTGAGGACCAGCACGCGCCAGACGATGAACGGCAGCAGGAACTGGCTGATGATGTTCGGGTGCCAACTCGCGTGCGACAGCATCGCGGGCGAGAAACCGCAGAACCAGCCGCCCACCGCCGCCGCGAGCGGGGTACGCACCAGGTGGCGGGAGAGCATGAGGTACCAGGCCATCGCGGTGCCGGCGAGGCCGAGCGTCACCAGCACCACAAAGGAGACCGCCGGCCCGAAGAGCAGCGTCACCGGGACCATCGGAATGCCCAGCGCCAGCACGGCCGTGTTGGCCATCAGGTTGACGCCGTCCGGATAGTTGAACTGCTCGGTGTAGAACGGGTACTCGCCGTGCAGCACCACGCGTACCGAGTGGGCGAGGAAGAACTGCACCTGGGCCGGGTCACCGGTGTAGAGCGAGGCCACCCGACCGGACGGGTCCAGCCAGATCCGGCTGGTGACCCAGAGTGCGGCGAGCAGGAACAACCCGCCCACCGCGAGGTGCTGCCTCCGCCGGGGAAGACGATGCCACCACCGCCTGGTCGGTGCCGCCTCCGCGTCGTCGGCAGCCGTCTCGGGCTCGACCGGTGCCGCGTCCTGAGCCGGCTCGACCGGCTCTTCCGGCTCGACCGGCATGTCCGGCACGTCCGGCTCGATGGGCGTCTTGGTGGGGGCCGGTGCGGCGGCCTCGGCTGGGGCGACGGGTGCGCCGCCGGCAGTGCCCTGGGAGTCGGCCGGGGCGGTGGACCTTCCGGTCAGGGCGGCGGGGCCGGCGAGGATGCCGACCGGTGTGCGATAGCTCACCAGTTCGTCGGGGCCGGCTGCGGCCTCCGGGTGCGGCGCGGACAGGGCGCGGGACTCGGCAGGCGTCACAGTCGGCGGAGTCTACCGGAGCAACGAAAACGCACTAAAGCCCCGGTGTGGTCCAATGTGGTGAGTGCAGCGGCGGGCAACTGGGGCCTCGCGTCGGACATCTCGTACTATGGCGCTTTCCGACAGCGACGGTGAGGCGATCGGGGGCGGGCCAGGTGACTCCAGGCCGTCGGTACGGCAGGGCGCTCCCCGTCCTGCTCAGCGCACTGCTGGCCAGCACGGCCTGCGGTCCTGTGGCCGAGAGGAAGTCGCAGGACCTGCGGGTCGGGTACGACAGCCTGGACGGGTCGTTGGCCGTGTGGCCGCCCCGGGGCGACCTGTCGACTGACGCCACGGCGACGACAGCTGTCACCCGGGCCGTCCGCGACTGGCGCTCACCGGACGACGACCGGGCGCACCTGCCCTCGTCCGGCATCCTCTTCTCCGGTCGGGTCGACGGCGCCCCGGTGGCTCTCGTCGCCGCCGACGTGCCCGGCGAGAGCGCCTCCTGGCTGCTGCAACTCACCCGCGACGGCGACCGCTACGCGGTGACCCGCGCCACCGAGTACACCGACCCGGGTTACCTCGTCTACTCCGACGTGCTGCCCGTGCAGACCGCCGCCGGCCGGCGCTACCTGGTCTCCGCCCGGGTGCAGACGCTGGTCGGGCCACAGGATCGGACGTTGACCGTCACGGACGGCCTCAGCGCGCCGGTGGACGTGCCGTCGTGCACGGCGGTCGGGGTGACAGCGACCCTGCGCACCACCGAGTCGCTGCCTCGGGGGCGGGCCGCGGACCGGCTGCTCGACCTGGGCACCGGCACCGTCGATCCGCGCTATCCGCTGGTCCGCGACGAGTCGGGCACGGGACGGCGGGCACTCACCGGCCTGGACACCTGCGTGCTGGCCGGCGACCGGGGTCCGTTCGGCAGCATCCCCCGCCGGATCGGCGACCGGGACGCGCCGCGTTCGGTGCCGACGTCCTGGCCGATGGCGAAGCTCACCGTCCGCTCGCTCGGCGAGGTCGCCCTCGGAGGTGGCGAGGCGGCCGAGTTGCAGCAGCTCAGCTGGGACACCGACGCCGGCGCGATGACCGCGGTGGTCTACCGGCCGGCCGACGGAGGCGCCCCCGTCGTCTCGCCCGCCGACCGGGCCACCCCGTTGCAGGCGTACCAACTGCCGGTACCCGGTCAACCGCTGGTGGTGCTCAGTTGGCGGCCCACCCGGGACAGCTCCCTGTCCGTGCCGCCGGGGACTCCCCTGCTGGTCGAACGACCCGGTCTGGCGGTCGTCCCCAGCCCGTCCCGTTCCCAGACCTACAGCCTCGCCAACACCGACAAGACCCACTACCGCTCAATAGAACCAGCCAACTGACCCACCCCGACCCGCACAACGCGACGGCGGGCGTCCCCGGGAGGGGGCGCCCGCCGTCGTTGTCGGGTCAGTTCTGCGCGGCCGCGTCGCTCGGCGTGAGGCGGTCCGGCGTGGCGTCCAGGCCGGAGATCCAACCGGTGACGTCGCGGGCCACGTCCTGGGCGGTCAGGCCCAGGTCGGCGAGGATCTGCGCCCGCGTGCCGTGCGGGTGCCAGTCGGCCGGTACGCCCAGGTCCTTGAGCGGCACCCGGACGTCGGCGTCGCGCATCGCCTGGGCGAGCGCGTCGCCCACCCCGCCGACCCGCACGCCGTCCTCCACGCTGACCACGAGCCGGTGCCGGGCGGCCAGGTCAACCAGCTCCGCCGGGACCGGACGCACCCAGCGCGGGTCGACGACGGTGACTCCGTAGCCCTGCTCGGCGACCCGGGCGGCCACCTCCATGCCCAGCTGGCCGAACGAGCCGACGGCGACCAGCAGCACGTCGGTACGCGCCGACTCGGCCAGCACGTCGACGGTGCCGACCCGGCGCAGCGCCGGAAGGTCCGCGGCGACCGAACCGGTCGGGAAGCGCAGCACTGTGGGGCCGTTGTCGACGGCCATCGCCTCGCGCAGCTCCTCCCGCAGCGTGGCGGCGTCGCGGGGGGCGGCGATCCGCAGACCGGGCACCACCCCGAAGACCGACATGTCCCAGATGCCGTAGTGGCTGGGACCGTCCGGGCCGGTGATGCCGGCCCGGTCCAGCACGAAGGTCACCGGCAGCTTGTGCATCGCCACGTCCAGCAGGACCTGGTCGAACGCGCGGTTGAGGAAGGTGGCGTAGACCGCGACCACGGGGTGCAGACCACCGAGCGCCAGCCCGGCCGCCGAGGTGGCGGCGTGCTGCTCGGCGATGCCCACGTCGTACACCCGCTCGGGGTACTTGCGGGCCAGCTTCGCGATGCCGGTCGGCTCGGCCATGGCGGCGGTGATGCCCACCACGTCCGGGCGCTCGTCGGCGATGGCCAGCAGCTCGTCGGCGAAGACGTGCGTCCACTTCACCGACGGCGCGGCCAGCAGGGCGCCGGTCTCGACGTCGAAGGCGCTGCTCGGGCCGTGCAGGCAGTCCGCGTCGTCCTCCTCGGCCGGACGGTAGCCGTAGCCCTTGCGGGTGACCGCGTGCACGATCACCGGGCCGCCGAAGTTCTTCGCCGCGCGCAGCGCCGCCTCGACCGCCGCCACGTCGTGCCCGTCCACGGGGCCGACGTACTTGATGCCGAGGTCCTCGAACATGGCCTGCGGCGCGACGGCGTCCTTGATGCCCTTCTTGACCGCGTGCAGCACCTCGTACATCGGCTTGCCGACCAGCGGGGTGGAGCCGAGCGCGTCCTTGACCGTGTCGAGCACCTTCTCGTAGCCCGGGTTGAGCCGCAGCGAGGAGAGGTGGTCGGCCAGCCCGCCGATGGTGGGCGAGTAGGAACGGCCGTTGTCGTTGACCACGATCACCAGCGAGTTGCCGGCGGTGGCGATGTTGTTCAGCGCCTCCCAGCACATGCCGCCGGTGAGCGCGCCGTCGCCGACCACGGCCACGACGCTGCGCTGCTCACCCCGCAGGGCGTACGCCTTGGCCAGGCCGTCGGCGTAGGAGAGCGCGGTGGAGGCGTGCGAGTTCTCGATGAGGTCGTGCTCACTCTCGGCCTGGCTGGGGTAGCCGGAGAGGCCACCGCGCTGGCGGAGCTTGTCGAAGCCGGCCTGACGCCCGGTGAGGATCTTGTGCACGTACGCCTGGTGGCCGGTGTCGAACAGGAGCCGGTCCCGGGGCGAGTCGAAGACGCGGTGCATGGCCAGCGTCAGCTCGACCACACCGAGGTTGGGCCCGACGTGCCCACCGGTGCGGGAGACCTTGGCGATCAGGAAGTCCCGGATCTCGGCCGCGAGGACGTCCAGCTCCTCGCCGGACATCCGCTTGACGTCCTGCGGACCGCGTACCGTCCCGAGCAGCCGGCCGTGGTTGGCCGTGTCCTCTTCAACACTCATGACCGGAGAGTCTATCGGCCCTGTGGTACTCCGCAGCCCGGGCCGAGCCCGGCGCACCCGCGGCCGCGAGCTGAGCGCCTGATCAGGGCCGGATCCGCAGCCGCCGGGGCGGCTCGGTCGGGCGGCCCGGGTACGCCGGCCCGGCGGGTGTCCACGACCCGAGCACCGCACCCCGGGTGGCACCGGTCACCGACGGGATCGACCCGGGCAGCCCGTGCCAGGACAGCCAACCCAGCAGCGCGAAGGCGTACGCCTCCTTGGCCTGCGCGGGTACGCCCAACTCGTCGGTGCCGCGCAGCTGCCACCGGCCCTCGCCGAGGGCGGCGAGCCGCCGCAGCAGGGTGGGGTTGCGCACACCACCGCCGGCGGCGATCACCTCGGCCACGCCGTGCCTGTCGCACTCGGCGGCCACCACCCGTGCGGTCAGTTCGGTCAGCGTGGCCAGCAGGTCGTCCACCGGCACGGGCGTACCGAGCGCGGTGAGGTGCCGGTCCAGGTAGCCGGCGTGGAACAGCTCCTTGCCGGTGGACTTGGGCGGCGCCGCCGCGTAGTACGGCTCGGCCAGCAGCGCGGCGAGCAACCCGGGGTGCACCCGACCGGCCGCGGCCCGCGCGCCGTCGACGTCGCACGGTTGGCCGAGGAAACGCCGGGCGGCAGCGTCCAGCAGGGCGTTGGCGGGGCCCACGTCGTACCCGAGGACCGGAGCGCCCGGGGCGACCACTGTGAGGTTGGCGATGCCGCCGAGGTTCAGCGCCGCGCGCGGCCCGGCGGCGGCGTCGAGCAGCAACGCGTCGAAGGCCGGCACCAGCGGCGCGCCCTGCCCGCCGACGGCGATGTCCGCCGAGCGCAGATCACTGAGCACGGGTACGCCGACCCGGGCGGCCACCCGGGCCACCGCGCCCAGTTGCAGAGTGCCCAGGGCCACCCCGTCGGCGACCCAGTGGAACACCGTCTGACCGGGTGAGACCACCGCGTCGGCCCGCCCACCGGCCAGTTCCAGGCCGACCGCCGCCGCGTCGGCGAACACCTCGCCGAGGCGGTTGTCGAGCCGGCAGACCGCCTCGACGGTCGTGGTCGCCGGGGGCAGCAGCGCCGCGATCTCGGCGCGCAACTCCTCGTCGTAGTCCAGGCCACGGTGCCCCAACGGCCGCAGCCAGAGGGTGTCCCCCTCGACCTCGAACTCCGCCGCGACGACGTCCACCCCGTCGTACGACGTCCCGGACATCAACCCGACGATCTTCATCGGGCCAGGCTAGTCAGGCGGTCGGCGGGAGCAGCAACCCCACCTGCTCGACGTGCTGCGTCATCGGGAACAGGTCGAAGCCCCGCAACGCGGCCAACCGCCAGCCCAACCCTGCGAAGGTACGCACGTCCCTGGCGAACGCCGCCGGGTCGCAGGCCACGTACGCGATCGCGCGCGGGCCGGCGGCGGCCAGGGCGCGGACCACCGGGGCGCCGGCCCCGGAGCGCGGCGGGTCGAGCACCACCACGTCGACCGGGCCGGTGATCCGCCGACGGGCCAGCGCGGTCTCCACCCGGGCCGACACGACCTCGACGGCGGGCAGGTCGGCGAGGTTCTCCCGGGCTGCGGCGACACCCTGCCCCGCCGCCTCGACCAGTGTCACCCGGCCGGTCGCACCGACCCGCTCGGCCAACCCGGCGGCGAACAGCCCCGCGCCGCCGTACAGGTCCCACGCGATCTCGCCCGGCTGCGGGTCCAGCAGGTCCAGCACCGCGGTGGAGAGGGTGCTCGCCGCGGCCGGGTGCACCTGCCAGAACGCGGACGCGGGCAGCGTCCAGTCCCGTCCGGCGGCCACCTCGCGGACCTCGGCCGGCCCGCTCACCGGGGCGGGTACGCCCGCACGGATCTCCGTGACGGTCACGTCGCCGCCGGTGCTGGCGACGGTCTCCACCGCCTCGGCGGCCGACCAGCGCGCGCCGGTCGGGGTGAGCACCGGCAACTGCTGGATGGCCGGGTGGGCGATCCGGCAGCGGTCGATGGGCACCACCTCGTGCGAACGGTGCTTGAGCAGACCGGCCCGGTCCGCGGCGTCCACGGCGTAGCGGACCCGGGAGCGCCAGCCGAGCAGCCCGCCGGGCAACGCCTGGACCCGGACGTCGAGCCGGTCCAGCTCGACGTCGGTCAGCCCGCCGAGGCGGACCAACTGTTCGCGCACCACGGCGGTCTTCCAGGCCAGTTGCGCGTCCGGGGCGACGTGTTGCAGGTCGCAGCCACCACAGGCACCCGGTTTCGCGTACGGGCAGGGCGGCTCGACCCGATCCGGTGAGGGGTCCAGCACTGTCACCGCATCGGCCCGGACGAACCCGCGGTGCACCTCGGTCACCTCGGCGATCACCCGTTCACCGGGCAGCGCGTGCCGGACGAAGACCACCTGCCCGTCCACCCGGGCCACGCAGTGCCCGCCGGGGGCGACCGCGTCGACGGTCAGCTCGACCCGCTCCGCCTCGGCCAGTCCACGCTCGCTGGGCTCAGTCACGGCCACTGCCTCCCGTTCCGCCGCCCGCCGGGCCGCCCTCGCCGGGCGGGGCGGAGACCGGCGCCGCCGAGACCGGCGGCGGGTCGGAGACCGGCGGCACCGTGCCGCGTGGCCCGCGTGCCGGTGTCCGCGACAGCGTGGCGTCGAGCCGGTCCAGGTTCTTGCTCGCCGTCGACGCCAGCTGCCACGGCACACTGACCACCATCACCCCCGGCTCGAAGAGCAGCCGGCCCTTGAGGCGCAGTGCGCTCTGGTTGTGCAGCAGGTTCTCCCACCAGCGGCCGACCACGTACTCGGGGATGAAGACGGTGACCACGTCCCGGGGTGACTTACGGCGGGTGGAGGCCACGAAGTCCAGGATCGGCCGGGTGATCTCCCGGTACGGCGAGTCGATCACGGTGAGCGGGATGGCCATCTCCCGCCGCTCCCAGTCGGCCTGCAGGTCCCGGGTGTCGTTCTCGTCCACGTTCACGGTGACGGCGGTCAGCGTGTCCGGCCGGGTGGCCCGGGCGTAGGCGATCGCCCGCAGCGTCGGCTGGTGCAGCTTGCTGACCAGCACGATCGCGTGGTTGCGGGCGGGCAGCACGGCCCGGCCCTCGTCCGGCGGGGTCAGCTCGACGGCGATCCGGTCGTAGTGCCGGCGGATGGCGAGCATCAGCACGTAGATCACCGCCATCGCGGCGATCGCGATCCACGCTCCGAGCAGGAACTTCGTGATCAGGACGATCACCAGCACCGTACCGGTCAGACCCGCGCCGAAGGTGTTGATCGCCCGGGAGCGATACATCCGGCGGCGCGCCTCCGGGTCCCGCTCGGTACGCAGACGCCGGTTCCAGTGCCGGATCATGCCGGCCTGGGAGACGGTGAACGAGACGAAGACCCCGACGATGTAGAGCTGGATCAGCTTCGTCACCTCGGCCTGGAAGCCGACGATCAGCACGATCGCGAAGAGGGCGAGGAAGCTGATGCCGTTGGAGAAGGCCAGCCGGTCGCCCCGGGTGTGGAACTGGCGGGGCAGGTAACGGTCCTGGGCGAGGATCGAGCCGAGCACCGGGAACCCGTTGAACGCGGTGTTCGCGGCCAGGAAGAGGATCAGGGCGGTCATTCCGGCCACCACGTAGAGCAGGATCGAGCCGGAGCCGAAGACCGTCTCGCCGAGCTGGGTGGTGACCGTCTTCTGCACGTACCCGTCGGGGCCGGAGATGATCTGGAGACCCGGGTCCTCGACGAACTGCAGGTGGGTCAGCCGGGCCAGCCAGATGATCCCGACCAGCATGCTCACCGAGATGGTGCCGAGCAGCAGCAGGGTGGTCGCGGCGTTGCGGCTCTTCGGCGCCTTGAACGCCGGCACTCCGTTGGAGATCGCCTCCACACCGGTGAGCGCGGCGGCACCCGAGCTGAACGTCCGCAGCAGCAGGAAGACGAGCGCGAAACCGGTCACGCTGTGCTCGGCCTGGATCACCAGGTCGGCGCTCGGCGCGCGGAGCTCGTCGCCCAGCACGAACACCCGGAACAGCCCGGTGAACAGCATCCCACCCATCACGATCACGAAGCCGTAGGTGGGGATGGCGAACGCGGTGCCCGACTCGCGCAGACCGCGCAGGTTGACAGCGGTCAACAGCACCACCGCGCTCACCGCGATCAGGACCTTGTGGGTCGCCACGAACGGCACCACCGAGCCGAGGTTGGCCACCCCGGAGGAGACCGACACCGCCACCGTGAGCACGTAGTCGACAAGCAGCGCGCTGGCCACCCCGACGCCGAACTTCGGGCCAAGGTTGACAGTGGCCACCTCGTAGTCGCCGCCACCGGAGGGGTAGGCGTGGACGTTCTGCCGGTAGCTCGCCACCACGGTGAGCATCACCACGACCACCGCAAGGGCGATCCATGGCGAGAACACGTACGCGGAGGCCCCGGCGATGGAGAGGGTCAGCAGGATCTCGTCGGGCGCGTACGCGACGCTGGACAGCGCGTCGGAGGCGAACACGGGCAGCGCGATGCGCTTCGGCAGGAGGGTGTGCTGGAGCCGGTCGGACCTGAACGGTCGACCGAGGAGAAGTCGCTTCACCAGCGAGGTGGGACTGGCCACGAACGCCAAGAGTACGACCACCACGGCGGGAACGCGGGGGTGGGCGATCACCGCTGCCCGCGACGACGGGGTACGGTCGGTCCCCGCTCCCCACCGGAACGTGGCAGGCTCGCACTCGGAGGGCCACCGGCAGCGGGGGCGGTACGCACCTTGGGAGGGACAGCGTGCACGTCGTGATCATGGGATGTGGCCGGGTCGGGTCGACCCTCGCCCACAGCCTGGAGTCCCGAGGGCACTCGGTGGCGGTGATCGACCAGGACGCCGACGCCTTCCGCCGGCTCGGCCCCGACTTCGCCGGGATCACGGTGACCGGGGCGGGCTTCGACGGCGAGGTGCTCCGACAGGCCGGCATCGAGCGCGCGGACGCCTTCGCGGCCGTGTCCAGCGGCGACAACTCCAACATCATCTCGGCCCGGTTGGCGCGCGAGACGTTCGGCGTGTCCCGGGTCGCCGCCCGCATCTACGACCAGCGCCGTGCGCAGGTCTACGAGCGGCTGGGCATTCCCACCGTCGCGACGGTGCGCTGGACGGCCGACCGGATGCTCCGGCACCTG
Organism: Micromonospora taraxaci; assembly: GCF_007830095.1. Classification (NCBI taxonomy): domain Bacteria; kingdom Bacillati; phylum Actinomycetota; class Actinomycetes; order Micromonosporales; family Micromonosporaceae; genus Micromonospora; species Micromonospora taraxaci. Next base: position 5,790,886 of record NZ_VIWZ01000001.1, read on the forward strand.
GTGCCGGAGGGCAACGTGGAGATCTTCCGTGACCCCACCAGCACGGTGTCGATCGTCGAGGTGCCGGTGCACAAGGACTGGATCGGCCGGTCGGTGCGCAACCTGGAGGACGCGGCCGGCGCCCGGGTGGCCTACCTGATCCGCTTCGGCATCGGCACGCTGCCCACCGGCTCCACCGTCGTGCAGGAGGGTGACCAGGTGTTCATGCTGGTCAGCGATGACATCGTGGCGACGGTCACGTCGGTGGCGGCGGCGCCGCCGGAAGGGGGGCACTGAGCCATGCGGGTCGCCATCGCGGGCGCGGGCAACGTGGGCCGCTCGATCGCCCAGGAGCTGATCGACAACGGCCACCAGGTGATGCTGATCGAACGCCAACCCAAGATGCTGCGCCCGGACCGGGTGCCGGCCGCCGAGTGGGTCCTTGCCGACGCGTGCGAGGTGGCGAGCCTGGAGGAGGCCAACGTCGCGGGCTGCGACGTGGTGGTCGCGGCGACCGGCGACGACAAGACCAACCTGGTGCTGTCGTTGTTGGCCAAGACCGAGTTCGCGGTGCCCCGCGTGGTCGCCCGGGTCAACCGGGCCGAGAACGAGTGGCTGTTCACCGAGCAGTGGGGCGTCGACGTCGCGGTGAGCAAGCCGCGGGTGATGGCCGCGCTGGTCGAGGAGGCGGTGACCGTCGGCGACCTGGTCCGGCTGATGACCTTCCGCCAGGGTGAGGCCAACCTGGTCGAGATCACTCTGCCGCCGACCGCGCCGTACGTCGGTCAGCCCATCCACGCCGTGCCACTGCCCCGCGACGCCGCACTGGTGGCGATCCTGCGCGGTAAGCGGGTCCTGGTGCCCAGCCCGGACGACCCGATCGAGGCCGGCGACGAACTGATCTTCGTCTGCACCGCCGAGGTGGAGGACCAGGTCCGCGTGGTGATCCTCGGGCCGGACAGCGTCGAACGGACCCGCAGCTCCCGCTGACCCGACAGGCAGCCGTCCCCGGCTGCCCCGCCGCGCTCAGGCGCCGGGCACCGGGGTCGGCGGAGCCTCCCGGGTGACCCGGCGGACCGTCCAGACCGTGATCAGCAGCAGCAGCGCGTACGGCGGGTAGCCCAGCGCCAGCCGGGCCACGCCCAGCGCGGTGTCCTGGTGGGCCAGGTAGAGCCCGGCCTGCACGCCCACCTTGGCCAGCCAGACCACCCCCCACAGCACGGTGAGCTGGGTGAAGGTGCGCACCAGCTTCGGGTCGGCCCGCCACTCCGAGCGGCCCTTCGCGACCAGCACCGACCAGATCCAGCCGACCAGGGGCTGCCGGATCGCCGCCGAGATCAACAGGGCGATGCCGTACCCGATGCCGTACAGGATGCCGGGAAGGTAGAAGTCACGCTCGTCGCCGGTGCGCCAGGCGATGGCCGCGCCCACGCCGACGCCGAACAGACCGTTGACGGCGTGCCGGATCGGCCGACGCTGGGCCAGCCGCACCCCGGCGATCAGCAGCGCGACGGAGACCGAGGCGATCACCGCAGGCCGCAACTCGCCGATGATGTTGGCGAGGACGAAGACCACGACCGGGATGCTCGACTCGACCAGGCCCCGCCAGCCGCCGAGCTGGTCGGCCATCTGCTCGGCGATCGTCGGCAGCGGCTCGTCCTGCGGGTCGATCTCCGGCTGCGCCGCCCGGTCCTGTCCCGTCGTCATCGCCGGCCTTCCGTCCGCAGCGCCGTCACTTCGGCGAGTCCAGCTCGTAGTAGGGGTTGTAGATGACCTTGCGGTCGTCGCGGACGGCCACCCGACCACGGGCGGTCAGGTGCCGACCCGGCTCGATCCCGGCGATGTGCCGTCGGCCCAACCAGACCAGGGTCACCACGTCGGTGCCGTCGTACAGGTCGGCTTCGAGGGTGGGCAGATTGGTGCGCGGCGTGTAGACCACGGTGCGCAGCCGGCCGGCGACCGACACCAACTGGCCCCGGGAGCACATCTGGGCCGGGATGCCGCCGCACTCGGCGCTCTCCCGACGCAGCTCCTGGGCGTCGATCTCGGCTTCGCTGGCGGTGAACCGTTGCAGAAGTCGCCGCAGCGACACCCTGCCCTCGTCGGTCATCATGACCTCCGCGTCACCCTCTCCACGCTCGCCGTCCCCGGCCGGCACCGGCGGCGCCGGAACCGTGCCGCCAGCGTACGCCGACGAGGCCGGTTCCGGCGTGCCGGTGGGCGCGGGGTCAGACCTGGCGCGGCTCGGCGACAGCGTCGCCCGCCTGGTCGGCGGCCTGGTCGGCGACCTCCCGGGGCAGGCGCAGCGGCAGCGGCTCGCGGACCGGCTTCGCCTCCTGGCCACGGTCGACCACCAGGCCGTCGAGGCACTCCACGAGCGGCCCGGCCAGGGCCGGGTCGGTGGCCACCGGGCCCTGGAACACGCCGCGGACCATCCAGCGCGGCCCGTCGACGCCGACGAATCGCAGGTTCGTCGGGCCGTCCGGGGTACGCACCTGGGCGTGCAGCTCCGGGCCGTACTCGCCGTCGACCTCCTGCGCGCTCGCGCCGTCGCGCAGCAGCGACTGGCGGATCTCCTCGCGCACCTCGTCCCAGATCCCCTCGGACCGGGGGGCGGCGAACACGCCCAACTGGAGGGCGTTGTCGCCGTGCACCAGCACGACCTGCTGGATCACGCCCTGCGGGTCGGCCTGCACCCGCACCTCGACGTCGGCGATCGCCGGGATGTGCAGGCTGCCCAGATCGAGCCGCTGCACATCGTCGTAGCTCTCGGAGATGTCGTACGGGCCGCGCTCCAACGACGGCGCCGCATCGCCCTGGTCCGGGACCTGGGTGGCCCGCTCGTCACGGGTCTGCCGCTCGGCATCGGCCCGCTTTCGGGAGAAGATCACTGCGCCCACCCTCCGCTGTTCACACTCACCCTGCCATCTCTTCCGTCTGCCCGCGGCCCGGCTCGTCCGGCCGCCGCTCGACCCGGTCCTGGCCCGTCGGCGACGGCACCAGCCCAGCGTGCCCGCCGGTGGAACCGTGCCCGCCGGTGCCACGCCGGGATGCGGGCAGCTCGACCACCGGCTCGAACCGCGCCCGCGCGACCTGTTGGATCACGAGCTGTGCGATCCGGTCGCCGCGGGAGATCTTCGCCGGCACATCCCGATCATGGTTGATCAGGTTGACCAGAATCTCACCCCGGTAGCCGGCGTCGACCGTACCGGGCGCGTTGAGCACCGTCACGCCGAGCCTGGCCGCCAAACCGGAACGGGGGTGGACCAGACCCACGTACCCCTCCGGCAACGCGATGGCCACACCGGTGGGCACCAGGGCGCGGCCGCCGGGTGGCAGCTCCACGTCCGCGGCCGCCACCAGGTCGGCCCCGGCGTCGCCGGGGTGGGCGTACGTGGGCAGCGGCAGCTCGGAGTCGAGCAGCTGCACGGGCACGGGTACGACGTCGGTCACGGGTCCCCTCTTCCGTCCGGTTCTCGGGGTGACCCTGCCATCCTGCCGGTTCGTCGAGCCGCCGTGCGCCGTACCCTCGCAGGAGTGAGCATGTCGCCCTCTCCGTCCGCCGATCAGCCGCCGGTCGACGCCCGCACGGCGTACACCGAACGGCTGGACCTGCCCTGGTGGCTGTGGCTGGCCGGGCTGGTGGCCGCCGCGCTGCTGGCCGTCGAGATCTGGATGGGCGCCCCCGGCGTCCGCTCCTGGCTGCCGTTCGCCGTGCTGCTGCCACTCACCGCGGTCGGGTTGTGGTGGCTGGGCCGGATCCGGGTCGCGGTCGTCGGCTCCGAGCTGCGGGTGGACGACGCCCGCCTGCCGGTCCGCTTCGTGGCCGACGTGGTGCCGCTGGACGTGGCCGGCCGTCGTGAGGTGCTCGGGGTCGGCGCGGACCCGCTCGCGTTCGTGGTGCAGCGCCCGTGGATCGGCGGCGCCGTGCAGGTGGTGCTCGACGACCCGGCCGACCCGACCCCGTTCTGGGTGGTGAGCACGCGGCATCCCGTCGAGCTGGCCGAGGCCGTGCTGGCCGCGCGGGACGCGCTGGCGTTCTCCGGCCCGGCCAACGAGCAGGGCTGACCCGACCCGCTCAGGTGCCCGTCGGTGGGCCCGGCAGGGCAGTCGGTGGCGCGGGCCGGGCGATGCCCCGCCGCCGCAGGTCCACCTGAAGCTGCTCGGCCATCTGCTGGGTGGCCCGCCGGTTGAGGAAGCTCGCCACCGCCGCGCCGGTCAGGAACGGCCCGAGTGTGGTCAGGTTGCGCCCGAACCGTCGCAGCAGCATCTCCCGCAGCTCCTTGCGCGCCGCGGTGCCGAGCACCGCGCCCACTCCGACGCCGGGCACCATCGGGTTGACCCCCCGCTGGGTGGCCCAGGAGTGCACCAGGGCGACCGCCCGCTGGCTGCCGGCGTCCGGCAGCGCCACCCCGTGGATCTCGTGCAGCTCGCCGACCAGTTTCAGCTCCACCGCCACCACGGCGACGGTCTCGGCGGCGAGCAGCACCGGCGCGGAGAGCAGGGTCGGTGCGACAGTCCACTCGACGGCGGCGACTCCCCCTCCGGCCGCGCCGATCGCAGCGGTGGTCCGGGACGCGTTACGGACGAGCCGGTCGGCCAGGGCCGCGTCGTCCAGACCGGGAAAATGCCGACGCAGGGTGTCCAGGTCGCGTACCGGGACGTGCGGGGCGATCTCGGCGACGGTGTCGACCATCCAGCGTACGGCGGCACGCGGCTTGAACAGGTCGGAGATGCCCCGCGCGCGGGCCTGCCCGACCATCCGGGTCAGCAGTTGACGGCGTCGGGCCGGTGCGATGTCGTCCGCGGTCAACGCCGCGACGGTGGCACCGAGGTCGTCCGCGCCGCCGGCACCGAGGTCGCCCGCGCTGCCGTCGGTGGTGCCGCCTCGATCGCTCATCGGACCTCCCGGTGCTGTGGGTACCCGTTACGAGTCAAGCAGGTACCCACCGGTGGCGCATGCCTACACCGGCAGCGGCGGCCCCGTTCAGGAGGCCGCCGCCGATGTCGTGATTGTCAGACGCACTCGCGGCAGATCAACTCGCCGTTTCGCTCGACTGCCAGCTGGCTACGGTGGTGGACCAGGAAGCAGCGGGCGCACCGGAACTCGTCCTGCTGCATCGGAAGCACCTTGACCGTGAGCTCCTCGTCGGCCAGATCGGCACCAGGCAGCTCGAAGCTCTCGGCGACCTCGGCCTCGTCGACGTCCACCGCGCCCGACTGTGAGTCGACGCGCCGTGCCTTGAGCTCTTCCAGGCTGTCCTCGCCGAGGTCGACCTCGTCGCGACGCGGGGCGTCGTAGTCGGTGGCCATCGGTTTCACTCTCCCATATCGATGTTGTCGCTTCCGGTTGTAACGCCGGACGACGCTGTTTCGGTTCCGCTGGCCGGCCACCACTTGTGTCGGGCACCCGACCCGAGGACCGAACGGGTCGAGCTCGCTGGGGCGACTCCCCTGCGAGCGCGGAACCTTACCCCCCCCTTGGGCGAGGCATGTATACCGCCCTTGCGGCTGAGATGTACGCCCCCGCACGCGAAGTTGTTCCCAATGTGATTCAGGCGACACGAAGATAGGGGTAGTAGTACCCGGTTCGCGGTCGGCGCGCCGGCATGTCGGGCTGTTTCCACGCGACGGCCGGACAACCGTTAACCTCAGCGGCGTATTCGACGGCCGGCGGCCAGTCCGATCGCTGCCGGCCGCCGTCATCCACCTGAGGTCCCGGGAGTGCTCAGATGAGTTTTGCGCGGGTGCGAGCACTCGTCGTCGTCGGCCTGCTGGGGGTGCTGGCTCTGGCATTCGTGGTGACCGCGATCATCCGGGACACCCAGGGGAAGGCCGGCACGGCCGAGGGCTGCCCGGAGGGTTGGCCGCTGGCCGACGTGACTCTGCACGAGCCCAAGGACGTCAAGATCAACGTGTTCAACGCGACCGACGAGCCCGGCCGGGCCGGCACCGTCGCGGACGACTTCCGCAACCGCAAGTTCCAGGTCAAGAAGGTCGGCAACGAACGCAAGGGGATCGACGACGTGGCGGTGCTGCGGTACGGCCCGAAGGGTGTCGGCTCCGCGCACCTGCTCCAGGCGTACTTCCTGAACAACGCCGTGCCGGGCTACGACCCGAAGCGCACCGACGACACCGTGGACGTGGTGCTGGGCAGCGGCTTCCAGCAGCTCGCCACCACGACCGAGGTCAACCAGTCCCTGGGCGACATCGGCGCGCCCCGCGCACCCAAGGGCTCCTGCCCCTCCCCGGTCGCCAAGTGACGGCCGGGCCGGTCTGACCAGCCGGTCAGGGGCCACCTGCGGCGTCCAGCTTCGCGAGCCGGTCGTGCAGCGGCCCGAAGAGCGCCGGCGGGGCCGCGACGACCAGGTCCGGCCCCGGCGGCGCACCGGACAGGCCGCCGACCCGCACCCCCGCCTCCGCGGCCACCAGCCCGCCCGCCGCCAGGTCCCAGGCCGCGAGGCCCTTTTCGAAGTACGCGTCGAGCCGGCCCTCCGCGACCAGACACAGGTCCAGGGCGGCGGCACCCAACCGGCGGATGTCCCGTACGTGAGCGATCAGCCCGGCGACCACCTGGCCCTGGTGCGCGCGACGACCGGCGTCGTATCCGAAGCCGGTGCCGACCAGCGCCTGCCCCAGATCGACCTCGCCGGAGCAACGCAACCGGACACCGTCGCGCCAGGCCCCGCCCCCGACCGTGGCTGTCCACTCCTCGCCGGTGTGCACGTTGCGCACCACCCCGGCGACCACCACCCCGTCCACCTCGGCCGCCAACGACACCGCGCTGTGCGGCAGCCCGTAGAGGTAGTTGACGGTCCCGTCGATCGGATCGACGATCCATCGCACCCCGCCCGGGGCGACCGGCCCGGTGTCGCGGGTACCGTATTCCTCGCCGAGCACCGCGTCGTCGGGTCGCAACTCCCGCAACGCGTCCAGCACCTGCCGCTCGACCGCCCGGTCGGCCGCGGTGACCACGTCGGTGACGGTGCTCTTGGTCGCCGCCACGGAAACACCCTCGACCCGCATCCGGTACGCGGTGGCCGCCGCGTCCCGGGCGACGCCGAGCGCGACCGCCAGAAGTTCCCGAGGTGACGGCGCCGAACGGTCCATCCCAACGTCCCCTTCCCGCACGACCGGGGCGTTCGGGGCCCCGCGCGAGTATCATCCTTACAAAGTCCACATCAGCGCCGAATCGGCGGTCCTACTGCCGTTACGCAGTGCGGCGCAGGATGATCGCCGCAGACGGCGTTACAATTCACCCCTGCCCACGCGCCACGGACCGCCGACCACCGGCCGGCCCGAGACACGAGGGTCCCTCAACCACATCGCCCGGCCCGGTTGCCCCTCGCTGTGCCGGACAACCCGGCCGTGCCCGCTCTTCGCCTCCGGAAGGTCATTCGTGACAGAACCCCGCCAGACCGGCGCCGACGTTCGCTCGCTCACCGACACCCTGATCGCCCACGCGCAGAGCGCCGGCGGTCAGCTCACGTCGGCCCAGCTCGCGCGCACCGTCGAGTCCGCCGAGGTGACTCCGGCCCAGGCCAAGAAGATTCTGCGGGCACTCTCCGAGGCGGGGGTGACAGTGGTGGTCGACGGCTCGGCGAGCACCCGCCGCCGCGTCGCCGCGGCCCGCTCGACCACGCCGGCATCCCGGGCCACCACCGCCAAGACCACCAAGAAGGCCGCCGCGCCCGCCCCGAAGCAGGCGCCCGCCTCCGACGACACGCCGTCCGCGCCGGCCCCACGCAAGGTGGCCGCACGCAAGGCCACCGGCACCCCCGCCGACGGCGCTGCCGCGGCGAAGGCCACCAAGTCGACCCGGGCCACCAAGGCGACGGTCGCCGCCGCTGGCGCCAAGGCCGGCACCAAGGCCAAGGGTGAGGGCGCCGAGGGCGAGATCGACCCGGAGGAGCTGGCCGCGGCCATCGAGGACGTGGTGGTCGAGGAGCCGGCCGAGCTGACCCAGGCTGCCGAGACCGACGCGGCCGCTTCGGCGACCGACAACGACTTCGAATGGGACGACGAGGAGTCCGAGGCCCTCAAGCAGGCCCGGCGAGACGCCGAGCTCACCGCCTCCGCCGACTCGGTCCGTGCGTACCTGAAGCAGATCGGCAAGGTTCCGCTGCTCAACGCCGAGCAGGAGGTGGAGCTGGCCAAGCGGATCGAGGCCGGGCTCTACGCCGCCGAGCGACTGCGGGCCGCCGACGAGGGCGAGGAGAAGCTCGTCCGGGACATGGTCCGTGACCTGGGCTGGATCTCCCGCGACGGCGAGCGGGCCAAGAACCACCTCCTGGAGGCGAACCTCCGACTGGTGGTGTCCCTCGCGAAGAGGTACACGGGTCGCGGCATGGCGTTCCTGGACCTCATCCAGGAGGGCAACCTCGGTCTGATCCGCGCGGTGGAGAAGTTCGACTACACCAAGGGCTACAAGTTCTCCACGTACGCGACCTGGTGGATCCGGCAGGCGATCACCCGCGCGATGGCCGACCAGGCCCGCACCATCCGCATCCCGGTGCACATGGTCGAGGTCATCAACAAGCTCGGCCGCATACAGCGCGAGTTGCTCCAGGACCTGGGCCGTGAGCCCACTCCGGAGGAGCTGGCCAAGGAGATGGACATCACACCGGAGAAGGTGCTGGAGATCCAGCAGTACGCCCGGGAGCCCATCTCGCTGGACCAGACCATCGGTGACGAGGGCGACAGCCAGCTCGGTGACTTCATCGAGGACTCCGAGGCCGTGGTCGCGGTGGACGCGGTCTCGTTCTCGCTCCTGCAGGACCAGCTCCAGCAGGTGCTGCAGACGCTCTCCGAGCGTGAGGCGGGTGTGGTACGTCTGCGCTTCGGCCTGACCGACGGCCAGCCACGGACGTTGGACGAGATCGGCCAGGTCTACGGGGTGACCCGGGAGCGGATCCGGCAGATCGAGTCCAAGACGATGTCCAAGCTGCGCCACCCGTCCCGCTCGCAGGTCCTCAGGGATTACCTGGACTGACCGGGTTTCGTCAACCGAACGTGTCGTTTTGACCACCTGGTGTGCAACACCAGATGGTGATCGTCCGGATGCACGAATGTGATCGTTGACGTGGCACCCTGGGTGCACGGCACACTGTCCCTGCCAGGTGTGACCTCGGTCCCCCGCGGGCACACAGGGAAGGCAGTGCCTAGTAAGGGTGTTGCACGATAGGTGAGCAACGACCGAAGAGATTGTTCATCGGTGACGACCAGAGGAGGAAGGCGATGACCCCGACCCTCACGCCGCCGCCCGAGACGGTGGCGCCCCCAGCCGCCGATGAACGGTGCGACCGCTGCAATGCTGCCGGGAAGCTCCGGATCACTCTGGCGGGTGGGAGCGAGCTGGTGTTCTGCGGGCACCATGCGAACAAGTACGCGGAGGATCTCGTGAAGATCACCGAGCGGTTCGCGACGGAGCCCGATTTCAGCTGGCGTGGCGCCGATCTGATGGCGAACTAAATCCGCAAACCGACATAGCCGGCCGGAGGCACCCCGAGGGTGTCTCCGGCCGGCTTTTCCGTGCCCAGACCCGAACCCTTCGCCCCGGCGTGCTCGGTGCCGGGGCACTCCGCACACGCCCGGGTCACGGGGCCGGAACGTCCGCCAAAATCCGCGCACTTTCCCGGATGTTGCTGCCTCCCGGGTCTCCGAGGCAGCAACATCACCGACGTTGTGCGGATCTTGAGCGCTCCGCGCCGAAGGTCGCGCTTGAACCAGGAAGTAGTGGCCTCACAGGCGCGCCGACACCACGACAACCATGTTCGAGCACGATCTTGGCCCGGGCCCGGGGCGCAGAGGCGAGCGGGCGCGTCGGGCGGGGGGCGGATGGTGTCGGTGGGTCTAGAGGGTCTGAACGGTGGCGATGCGTTCCTCGAGTTGCTCGATGGTGGCCTGGGCGCTGGGCGGGCCGCCGCAGAGGCGGCGCAACTCGGCATGGATCTTGCCGTGCGGCTGGCCGGTGCGGTGGTGCCGGGCCGCCACCAGAGCGTTCAGTTGGCGCCGTAGCGCCACGCGGCGCTGGGCGGCGCTCATGGGTGCCGGCGGCGCTGCGGTGGGCGCAGCGGCCGGCTGAGCGGGCCCGTCGGCGGTACGGCGGCGCTGGGCGGCGAGTTGTGCGGCTTGCCGCTTGGTCAGCAGCAGCGACACCTGATCGGCGGTGAGCAGACCGGGCAGGCCGAGGTATTCCTCTTCCTCGGGGGTGCCGGCCTGCGCCGCGGTGCCGAACGACGCGCCGTCGAAGATCACCTGGTCCAGCTCGGCGGTGGCCGAGAGCGCGGCAAAGCGCTTCTCCAACTCGCCGCTGGCCTGGTCGTCGCGCTGCGCTCGTTCCAGCAGGTCGTCGTCGAAGCCATCGGATTCTTTTGGTTTGCCGAGTACGTGATCCCGCTCGGTCTCCATCTCGCTGGCCAGCCCGAGCAGGTGCGGCACGCTGGGCAGGAACACCGACGCGGTCTCCCCGGGCCGGCGGGCCCGGACGAACCGGCCGATCGCCTGGGCGAAGTAGAGCGGCGTGCTGGCACTTGTGGCGTAGACCCCGACCGCAAGTCTCGGGATGTCGACCCCTTCGGACACCATCCGCACCGCGACCAACCACCGCTGGTCGGACGCCGCGAAGGTCGCGATCCGCGCGGAAGCGCCCTGGTCGTCGGAGAGCACCACGGCGGCCTTCTCGCCCGTCACCTGCTCGATCAGCTTGGCGTACGAGCGGGCGGTCTGTTGGTCGGTGGCGATGATCAGCCCGCCGGCGTCGGCCATGCCGGCGTTGCGCAGCACGGTGAGTCGGGCGTCGGCGGCCCGCAGGACCTGCGGCATCCAGTCGCCGGCAGGGTCCAGGGCGGTGCGCCAGGCCTGCGCCACCAGATCCTGCGTCATGGGTTCACCGAGGCGGGCGGCCAGTTCCTCCCCCGCGTTGGTTCGCCAGCGGGTCTCCCCGGAGTACGCCAGGAAGAGCACGGGCCGGACCACGCCGTCGCGGAGGGCGTCGGAGTAGCCGTACACCGAGTCGGCGCGGGAGCGCAGCAGCCCGTCCCCGCCCCGTTCGTAGCTGACGAACGGGATCGGGTTGTCGTCGGAGCGGAACGGGGTGCCGGTGAGCATCAGCCGGCGTACGGCGGGTTCGAAGGCGTTCTTGACCCCGTCGCCCCAGGATCGGGAGTCACCCGCGTGGTGGATCTCGTCGAGGATGACCAGGGTGCGTCGGGTCATGGTGCGCCGCCGGTGCACCTGCGGGGCCATTCCCACCTGCGCGTAGGTGACCACCGCCCCGTGGAAGTCGGCCGCGGAGTGCACGTCGGCGTTGCGGAACGCCGCGTCGAGCTGGATGCCCACCCGGGCCGCGGCTTCGGCCCACTGGTTCTTCAGGTGCTCGGTCGGCGCGACAACGGTGACCGCCTCGACGGTGCCGTCACCGAGCAGTTCGGCCGCGATCCGCAGGGCGAAGGTGGTCTTACCGGCGCCGGGGGTGGCGACCGCGGTGAAGTCCTCGGTACGCCGGCGCAGGTATTCGACCAGGGCCTTACGCTGCCAGGCGCGCAGCGCCGGGAACGTCTCGAGCACCGGCGTCCGGGCTGCCACGCGAAGCTCCTCTCCGACCGCACGACGGCGGATCCGGGGCGAGGGCCACGGTGACCGCCGCCCATGAAAACGCCTCCGCGCAGAAGCTGCCGCGAAGGCCGACTCAGCATAACCAGCGCCGGCCCGACGTCCCAGGCGACGCCACGCTGGTCACATCTGTCACCCCGGCGGAAGGGGCCTCACCACTCAGGGTCACCGGTGCGTGGCGGGCGCAGCGTCGCCACCGGGGCGGACCACCGTCGTCGTAGTGCGATCAGGCGTAGCCCGAACACCAGGACGGCGGCGGCGGTGAGCGGCACCGGCCCGGTCTGGTCGGTGGCGTACAGGACCACCACCAGGATCGAGCCGGCCAGCGCGGCCACCGCGTAGATCTCCCGGCGCAGCACCACCGGGATCTCGGCGGTGAGCAGGTCGCGGCCGAGCCCGCCGCCGATCGCGGTGAGCATGCCGATCAGGCAGGCGCCGACTGCCGGCACCTGGGCGTCGAGCGCCTTGAGCGTGCCGGTGACGGTGAACAGCGCCAGACCGGCCGCGTCCAGCACCAGGACTACGGTGCGCAGTCGGGCCAGTTGGGGGTGCAGCCAGAAGACGGCGAGCGCGGTGATCGCGGCGGTGGCCGCGTACCGCCAGTCGGCGAAGGCCAGCGGCGGGACCTCATCGATGACCAGGTCCCGCAGGATCCCACCGCCGAGGGCGGCCACGAAGCCGACGAAGGCGACGCCGAAGAGGTCCAGTCGCTTCGCCACCGCCGCCGAGGCACCCGACGCGGCGAAGACCGCCACCCCGGTCAGGTCGGCGAGGAGCAGGGCGGTGGAGGTGGTCACCGCCGCAGGCTACGTCGCGGGCCGGGATGCCGGCCCGCGTTCACGAGCGGTACGAGTCGTAGATCTCCTTGCACTTGGGGCAGACCGGCGAACCCGGCTTGGCCGCCTTGGTGACCGGGAACGTCTCGCCGCAGAGCGCGACGACGAAGGTGCCCATGACGGCACTCTCGGCGATCTTCTCCTTGCGGACGTAGTGGAACATCTCAGGACCGGTGTCGGCGTCCTTCAGCTCCGGACGCTCGAGAACCTCTGTGCTCACGTCTGCACCTCCGACCGACAAGTTTGGCAGGTCATGACGGCCGGGTCCACTTGAGGCCGGCGGACACCCGACCCCGTACGGTGCCAATGTGACTGAATTTCGCATCAGCTACGGCACCGAGGTCGCCGAAGCCCTCCGCGACGCCCGACCCGTCGTCGCCCTGGAGAGCACCATCGTCTCGCACGGCCTGCCCCGGCCGGAGAACCTGCGGGTGGCCAGGGAGATCGAGCAGGCGGTTCGGGACGCCGGGGCCGTTCCGGCCACGATCGGGATGATCCGCGGCGAGGTGGTGGTCGGCCTCGACGACGCGCAGCTGACCCGCCTCGCCACCGTCGACGGAGTGACCAAGCTCTCGGTCCGCGACCTCGCGGTGGCGGCGGCGACAGGCGCGGACGGCGCGACGACAGTGGCAGCGACCAGCGCGGTGGCCGCCGCGGCCGGGATCGGGGTGTTCGCCACCGGCGGGCTGGGTGGGGTGCACCGGGAGGCAGCGCACACCTTCGACGAGTCGGCGGACCTGACCACCCTGGCCCAGACCCCGATCGCTGTGGTCTGCGCCGGAGTCAAGTCGATCCTCGACGTGGGCGCGACGCTGGAGCGCCTGGAGACCCTCGGCGTCGCCGTGGTCGGTTACCGCACGCGCCGGTTCCCCGGTTTCTACCTCACCGACGCCGGTTTCGACCTGGACTGGTCGGTGGACTCGCCGGAGCAGGTCGCCGCCGTGCTGGCCGCCCGGGACGAGCACGCCGTGCACACCGGCGGACTGCTCGTCGCCAACCCGCTGCCGGTCGACGAGCAGCTCGACCCGGAGCTGCACGACCGGACTCTCGCCGAGGGCCTGGCCCTGCTGGATCGGGACGGCATCACCGGGAAGGCCGTCACGCCGTACCTGCTGGCGCACTTCCACTCGGCCACCGAGGGTGCGAGCCTGGCGGTGAACGTCCGGATCATCCTGCGTAACGCCGACCTGGCCGCGCGGATCGCGGTCGCCGCGGCGGCCCGCAGCACCACCGCCCCGGCGTGACGCGACCGGCCCGGGTGGTCGTCGTCGGCGACGTGATCACCGACGTGGTCGCCGTGCTGTCCGGGCCCCTCGCGGCCGGCTCGGACACCGGGGCGGAGATCAGTCTCGGCGGTGGCGGTCAGGCGGCCAACACCGCTGCCTGGGTCGCCGCACAACGGGTGGACGTCACGCTCGTCGGCGCGGTCGGTGACGACGACGCGGGGCGGGACCGGGTGGCCGAACTGACCCGGGCGGGCGTCGACTGCGCGGTCGAGCGGATCGAGGGCGTACCCACCGGCACGGTGATCGTGTTGGCGGCCGACGACGAGCGGACCATGGTCAGCCAGCGGGGCGCGAACCTGCGGCTGAGCGGCGCGCACGTCGAGCGGGCCGTCGCTGGGGCGCCCGACGCCGGGCATCTGCACCTGTCCGCGTACACCCTGCTGGACGCCGGGTCGCGCGGCGCGGGGCTGCGGGCGTTGGCCGCGGCGCGCGAGCGTGGGCTCACCATCAGCGTCGACGCGGCGTCCGCGGCGCCGCTGCGGCGGGTCGGCGCGGCGGTGTTCCTGAGTTGGGTACGCGACATCGACCTGCTGCTGGTCAACGCGGACGAGGCGACGGCGCTGGCCGGCGGGCTGGACCCGGCGGCGCAGGGGCGGGTGTTGTCGGCGACGGCCCGGCGGGTGGTGGTCAAGCGCGGGGCGGCCGGCGCGGTCTGGGTGGACCGCACCGGGGCGGTCCACGTGGCTTCAGCCCGCCGGACGGCGGTGGTGGATGTCACGGGGGCCGGCGACGCCTTCGCGGCTGGCCTGCTCACCGCGTGGCTCGCGGGTGCCACCCCGGCCGCGGCGCTGAGCCGCGCCACCGACCTGGGGGCGATGGCCGTCTCCACCGCCGGCGCACGTCCGCAGCCCTGACGGTTACGAACCCTGGCCCGTTCGCGGGTCAGGGTTCGGCGTCGATGACCTTGTGCGGGCGTTCCTCGGCGGTGAGGCTCATCGGCGGCGTGTCGTCCTGCCGGCGGGGGTGGAACCGGTTGGCGAGCCGGTGCTCCTCCTTGGGCGGCCTGTCATTGGCCAGCAGCACGGCCAGCCAGGGGATGAGCACCATGCCGAGGCCGCACAGCGGCAGCCAGAGCCAGAGCAGTGGGGCGTTCGCACCGACCAGGATCGCGCCGACGATGATGCACAGCACCCGGATGCCCATCATCAGGACATAGCGGCGCTGGCGACTGTTGAGCTGATCGTCCTGGCTGCGCGAGGCGTCGGTGATGAGAATCGGCTGGTACGCCTGACGCTTCACCATGGACCTCCTACGAGGGGATTACCCCTCATCCTGTCACCGCGAGGCCGTGATCAGCGAACTTCGAGTCATCACGCCACGTGTTACGTGCGTGGTACGCTCGCCAGCGTGGGCAGCAGGTTCAGCTTCACCGACGAGGCGTTGGCCAACCTGAGGGTCTACGACGTCACGCCCGGGGAAGTCTGGGAGGCGCTGCACAGCGCCCGACGGGTCATCCGCCATCTGGGCGACGACGTGATGGTGGTCTACGCCGCCGCCCGTCGGGGCCGCCGACTGGCGGTGCTGCTCGCCGAGGCCGATGGCACCGACAACGACTGGGACATCCTCTCCGCTCGTGAGCTGAGCGACGCCGAGTCCAAGCGCTACGACGAGGCCGTGCGGAGATCTCGCCGATGAGGAGGCCGTGACGATGCACCGGAACGACGCGACCAAGCAGTTCCACAGCGGCGACGACCGGATCGCCGAGCTGATCGACGAGAGCCCGGCGGTGGACCTTCCCACCCCCGACACCGACGTGCCGATGGTCAGCAGGTCGGTCCGGCTGCCGCTGGAGACCTACGAGCGGGTGCGCTCCGCCGCCGACGCCCGAGGCATCGGGGTCACCACCCTGATGCGCCAGTGGATCGAGGCCGGCCTGGCCGACCTGGACGACTCGGCGACAGTCTCGCTCGCCGACGTCCGGCGCGCGCTGGCCTCCCTGGCGCACCCCACCGCCGCCTGATCTATCCCCCCGCAGCCTTGGCCGCGGCCTTCATCTGCTGCTTGTACTCCCGCACCTGGCGCAGCGAATCGACGTCGGTGACGTCGGCCACGGACCGGTACGCGCCCGGATCGCCGTAGCCGCCGGCAGCCTGTCGCCAGTCCTGCGGGGTCACCCCGAACCGCTTGCCGAGCAGGGCCACGAAGATCTGCGCCTTCTGCTTACCGAAGCCGGGCAGCCCGGAAACCCGGCGCAGCAGCTCCGGCCCGTCGGCGACGTCGGACCAGAGCAACGCCGCGTCACCGTCGTAGCGCTCCACCAGCACCCGGCAGACCTCCTGCACCCGGGCCGCCATCGCCTTCGGGAACCGGTGCAACGCGGGCGGCTGGGCGAAGAGCGCGACGAGAGCCTCCGGGTCGTACCCGGCCAGCTCCGCCGCGTCCAGGTCATGACCGAGCCGCTGGGTCAGCACGTACGGCGAGGAGAACGCCTTCTCCATCGGCACCTGCTGGTCGAGGACCATGCCGAGGAGCAGGGCCAGCGGGCTGCGCTCCAGCAACCGGTTGGCCTCGGGGTCGATGGGGAGTACGAGCGTCATGGCTCCATCCTGCCCGGCCGCCTGTTGCGGACGACCACCGACGCTCCGGGTTCGATCCGGCGGGTGGCCGCGCCCGACGTCGCGGCGGAAGGCAGGATGGCTGCGTGGACGAACACGACATGCTGCTCTCCCCCGCCGGTGTCGACGCGCTGCGGACCGCGCTGGCCCGGACCGGGTTCACCAGCCACGGCATCGCCGAGAGGCTGGGCGCGCAGGCAACCGCCGCGGTCGCCCGCAACGACTATCGCGCCGCGTTGCGCGCCACCGAGGACGGCGACCCGCTCGGCACCCTGATCCGGGTGTTCATCTGCGACCAGACCGAGTCGGAGGCCGCGGTGGCCGCCGCGCTGACGCCGCTGAGCCTGGAGGAGGCGCTGGCCGGCGGGCTGGTCGAGCGGTACGGCGACGGCCTGCGTGCCGGCGTCGACCTGGAACCGTACGGGGACGACTGGTGGGTGCTCGCCGACGTGCCGTCCAGCGCCCGCCCGGGTCGCCCGTTGCACGCCGAGCACGTGCTCGGCATCGGCGGGGCGACCCACACCCTGATCGGCGCCACCATGCGCCGGCCGGTCGGCACCGCGCTGGACCTGGGGACCGGCTCCGGCGTCCAGGCCCTGCACCTGGCCACCCATGCCGCCTCGGTGACCGCCACCGACCTCTCCGAGCGGGCCCTGCGCTTCGCCGCGACCACCGCCGCCCTCAACGGTCAGGACTGGGAGCTGCTGCGCGGCGACCTGGTCGCCCCGGTCGCGGGCCGGCGCTTCGATCTGGTGGTGAGCAACCCGCCGTTCGTGGTCGGCCCGGGTACGACCACGCACGTCTACCGCGACTCCGGCCGGGTCGGTGACGCGATCGGCGCCGAGCTGGCCGCCGCCGCCCCGGATCTGCTCACCGAGGGCGGCACCATGCAGTACCTGGCGAACTGGGTGCACGTCGCCGGTGAGGAGTGGGACGAGCGGGTGGCCGGCTGGTTCGCCGGGACCGGCCTGGACGCCTGGGTCATCCAGCGTGAGGTGGCCGACCCCATGGCGTACGTCGACCTGTGGCTCACCGACGTGGGCGAGACCGCCGACCCGCAGCGGATGGCCGCCTGGCTGGACTGGTTCGACGCGCACAAGGTGGAGGGGATCGGCTTCGGCATCGTCTCGCTGCGCCGGGGCGGTCACGCCGACCCGGTGGTCCGGGTGGAGGACCTGCGCCAGCGGGTGCAGCCACCGCTGGGCGACCAGATCGCGGCCTGGTTCGACCGCCAGGACTTTCTCCGGGTACGCGACACCGAGGCGCTGCTCGCCGAGCGCTACCGGGCCGCCGAGGGCCTCCAGCTGCGGCAGGAGGCCACCATGGGCGATGAGGGTTGGGGGGTGGACCGGCAGGTCCTCGCGATGCCGAACGGCCTGCGCTGGACCGAGGAGATCGACCCGCTGGTGCTGGCGCTGGTCGGTGGCGCCGACGGCCGGTTGCCCCTGCGCGACCAGCTCGCCCTGCTCGCCGCCGCACACGACGTCGAGCCCGACGAGATGGCTGAGGCCGCCGGCCCGATCGTGGCGCACCTGGTGGAGCGCGGCTTCATCGAGCGGGTGCCCGCCTGATGCGGGCCGTGGTGCAGACCGTCGGGCGGGCCAGCGTGACAGTGGACGACGAGGTGGTCGGCGCGATCGAGAACGGCCTGCTCGTGCTGCTCGGGGTGACCCACACCGATACCGATCAGACCGCTCAGACGATGGCCCGCAAGGTGCACGAGCTGCGCATCCTGGACGGCGAGCGGTCCGCCGCCGACACCGGCGCGCCGATCCTGGTGGTCAGTCAGTTCACCCTCTACGGCGACGCCCGCAAGGGGCGCCGTCCAAGCTGGACGGCGGCCGCCCCCGCCGAGCTGGCCGAACCACTGGTGACCGCTGTGGTCGACGCCCTGCGCGAGCGCGGAGCACCTGTCGAGACCGGCCGCTTCCGCGCCCACATGCTCGTGGAAAGCGTCAACGTAGGCCCCCAAACCCTCCTCCTAGACCTCTAACCCCAGCCCTCCTCCCCCGCCGGGTGGGTTGGGTTACGAGAAGAGGCCTCGGCGGGACAGGGACTGGCGGAGCCAGTTGTCGAGTTCGGCGGTCCAGTCGGTGCGGTCGGCGGTGGCGTGGTCCACCGTGAAGCGGCCGAAGGCATCCCGGCCCTCGCTGAAGACGCCGCCGCGCTTGTCGACCTCCAGGACCACCTGCATCTGCTGCGCGTCGGCAACGAAGGTGACCTCCAACTGGTTGATCGAGCGGGCGTACTGCGGCGCCGGGTTGAACTCGATCTCCTGGTAGAACGGCAACGTCTGTCGTACGCCGTAGATGTGCCCACGTTCCACATCAGCGCGGGCGAACCGGAAGCCCAGTCGCAGCAACGCGTCCAGCAGTCGCTCCTGCGCGGGCAGTGGATGCACCGACACGGCGTCCAGGTCACCCTTGTCGACGGCGCGGGCGACCTCCAACTCGGTACGCAGACCCATCGTCATGCCGTGCAGGTGCTGCCCGTACAGCTCGGTGACCGGTGTCTCCCAGGGCACGGCGAAGCGGAACGGGATGTCGTGGCGTTGCCCCGGCTCCAGCCGGAACGCGCCGGTGATCTGCTGGCGGTGGAACTCCTGGGTGGTGTCGTAGTCGTTGTCGCCACTCTCCACCTCGACCCGGGTGACCAGGCCGAGGCTCACCTGGTCGATGTCGACCTGATGGTCGCCGCCGACCACCTGGATGCGCCCCTCCAACTGGCCACCCGGGCGGCAGTTCGGGTTGGCCAGCACCGTCTCCACCGACGGGCCGCCGACGCCCATCGCCTTCATGAGCCGCTTGAAGACCACGCCGTCCTCCAATTCTCGTCCTCGCCGACCCGAGCTGGCCGACCGTCCGCAACGTAACCGGGGCGGGCAACCGCACACCCGGACGACACACCGCACCAGCGACCCGACCCAATTCCTGTCGGGTGCCCGATCGCCTCACTCCCGTTTTACGCCCCGCCCGCCAAGCTGTGTCTCACACCGGCACCGCTGGGCCGGAGACACGGCACAGACGTGGAAACGGGGAGAGACAGAGATGGTCCTGCAGATGACGGAACACCGGACGCGTCCGGCCACCACGACCGACCCCGACGGGACCTCCGAGGTCCTCACCGACCTGGACGCCACCGACGAGCGTGGCATCTCCACCGACCTGGTCCGGGCGTACCTCAACGGGATCGGTCGGACGAAGCTGCTGACCGCCGCGCAGGAGGTCGACCTGGCCCGGCGCATCGAGGCCGGGTTGTTCGCCGACGAGAAGCTCGCGACCTGCACCCCGGTCTCCGCCGAGCTGCGGGCCGACCTGGAGCTGATCGTCGCGGAGGGCCGCGCCGCGAAGGACCACCTGTTGGAGGCGAACCTGCGGCTGGTCGTCAGCATCGCCAAGCGCTACACCGGTCGCGGCATGGCGTTCCTGGACCTCATCCAGGAGGGCAACCTGGGTCTGATCCGCGCGGTGGAGAAGTTCGACTACGCCAAGGGCTACAAGTTCTCCACGTACGCGACGTGGTGGATCCGCCAGGCGATCACCCGCGCGATGGCCGACCAGGCCCGCACCATCCGCATCCCGGTGCACATGGTCGAGCAGGTCAACCGGATGGTCCGTGCCCGCCGCGAGCTGGCGGTGACGCTGGGCCGCGAACCCACTGTCGCCGAGGTCGCCCGGGCCCTGGAGATCCCCGAGATCCAGGTCATCGAGCTGATCTCCTACGACCGGGAGCCGGTCAGCCTGGACCAGGCTGTCGGCGACGACGGCGAGAGCGCCCTCGGTGACTTCGTGGCCTCGGTGGACCCGCGTACCGAGCCGGGTGACGCCGCCGCCCAGGGTGAGCTGCGCAACGAGGTCAGCGTCGTGCTGGCCACCCTGTCCCAGCGCGAGCAGGCGGTCATCCGGCTCCGGTTCGGTCTTGACGACGGCCGGCAGCGCACGCTGGACGAGGTCGGCCGCGAGTTCGGGCTGTCCCGGGAGCGGATCCGGCAGATCGAGAAGGTGACGCTGCTGAAGCTGCGCGCACCGGAGCGGGCCCAGCGCCTGGAGGCGTACGCCTGCTGACGCATCCGGTTCCCATGGAAGGCCCTGGCGGTTCGCTGGGGCCTTTCATGCTGCCAGGGTTCTTGACCGTGACGTCGATCCACGATAGAAACCACATGGTTATACAACCAGGAGGTTATACGTGGCGAGCACCGAACTGCTGGATGCGACGTTCGCGGCGCTGGCCGACCCGACCCGACGGGCCATCCTCGCGCGGCTCGCAGCCGGGGAGGCGAGCGTGACGGAGCTGGCAGAACCCTTCGCGATGAGTCAACCGGCCATCTCCAAGCACCTCAAGGTGCTGGAACGCGCCGGCCTCGTCAGCCGGGGGCGGGACGCCCAGCGTCGCCCCTGCCGCTTGGAGGCCCGCCCGCTGCGGGAGGCGACAGCGTGGCTCGCCGACTACCGCGGCTACTGGGCGGAGAGCTATCAGCGCCTCGACGCGCTGCTCGACGAGATCCAGGCCGTCAACCAGACCGACACCGCCGGTCGACACTCCCACCCGGACGGGTCGCGCGGGTGAGTGGCATCGACGACCCGCTCGTCGTCCACACTCCGGGTGATCGGGAGATCGTGTTGAGCCGACTGTTCGAGGCACCGGCGCGGCTGGTGTTCGCCGCCTTCACCCAACCCGAACTGCTGATGCGGTGGTACGGCGCGCGCGGCTGGAGCCTTGTGGAGTGCGACGTCGACCTGCGGGTCGGCGGGCGGTGGCGGTTCGTGTCGCGGGGCCCGGAGGGCACGCGGATGGTCCAGGCTGGGGCCTACCGGCAGATCGAGCCACCGCACCGGCTGGTCTGCACCGAACTGTTCGACGACCAGTCCTACCCGGGCGAGACGCTGGTGAGCCACGAGTTCAGCGAACTGGCCGGCCGGACGACGGTCACCACCACGCTGCGCTACGCCACCCCGGCGGGCCGGGACGTCGTGCTGCGCTACCCGATGACCCGGGGCGTCGGGCAGAGCTTCACGCGCCTCGCCGAGCTGCTGCGATCGACAACGACGACAGGAGGAGAGCAACGATGAACTGGACCTTGGAAGTGGTGATCGTGCCGGTCACCGACCTGGACCGGGCCAAGGCGTTCTACGCCGACCAGCTCGGCTTCACCGTCGATCACGACACGGTGATCAGCGACGAGGCGCGCATCGTCCAGTTCACTCCGCCCGGCTCCGGCTGCTCGATCGTGATCGGTAAGGGTGCCGTCCCGGAGATGCCACCGGGCTCGCTCAAGGGCCTGCAACTGGTGGTGCCCGACATCGAGCAGGCCCACGCGGAGTTGGTCGACCGTGGCGTGCAGGTCAGCGACGTCCAGGTGCTGGGCGTCAACCCGCGACCCGTACCGCACCCGCTCGACAACGTCGGCTTCGTCTTCTTCAGTGACCCGGACGGCAACTCCTGGGCCGTCCAACAGATCTCCAGCCGGGCCTGACCGGCCGCGTTCAGAGGCGGCGGGGGCCGGTGTCCGGGCGGGCGGCGACGCCACCCACCCGCACCTGGGCGTGCAGGACGGAGATGCCGCCCGGACGGGCCAGCACCGGGTTGAGGGTCAACGAACGCACCCGGGGCTGCTCGTCGGCGAGCTGACCCACCCGCAGCAGCAGGTCCGCCAGGGCGGCCCGGTCGACCGGTGCGGCACCCCGGTGTCCGCGCAGCAACGGCGCCGCCCGGGGCTCGTCGACCAGTTCGGCGGCGTCGGTGTCGGTCAGCGGCACCGCCCGCCAGGCCCGATCGCCCAGCAACTCGGTGGCGACCCCACCGAGGCCGAAGCCGACCACCGGCCCGAACGCCGGATCCTCCACCAACTCCACCACGCAGGCCACGCCGGGCGGCACCATCGGCTGGACCAGCGCCTCCGCTCCGAAGGTCGCCGCCAGCTCGGCGTACGCGCGACGCAGCGTCGGCTCGTCGGGCAGGTCGAGGCGGACCGCGCCGAGGTCGAGCCGGTGCCGCAGCCCGGGGGCGGCCGCCTTGAGCGCCACCGGGAAGCCCAGCCGCGCCGCCGCGTCGACCGCCGCGTCGGCCGAGTCGACAGTCACCGAGGCCACCACCTCGATGCCGTACGCGGCCAGCAGCGCGCCCGGGTCGGCGCCGTCGGCGCGGAGCGCGGCCTGGGCGGCGGCCCGGTCGACGTCGGGCAGCTCGGGCGCGATGCCGGGCGGACGGCGTAACCACTCGGCGTACCGGTGCACCCGGGCGAGGGCGCGTACCGCCTCCTCCACGCCGCCGTACGCGGGCACGCCCGGTGGCAGCCGTCCGACCAGGAACGTCGCCACGGTCGGCTTGCCCAGTGCCAGAGCGGCCGGTAGCGCGGCGGTCACGTCGGCGTCCACAGCGGTCAGTTGCCCGGGCAGCGGCGGGGCGAAGACCACCACCAGGGCGTCCACCCGCTCGTCGCCGGCCGTCTCAGCGAGAGCGGCGGCGAACTCGGTGGCACCGGCGCTCGGCCCGACGTCGCGGGGATAGCCGTCGGCCACGGTGAGGCCCTGCCCGACGCAGGCGGTGGCGGCGAGGCCGGTCAGGGCCGAGGAGTTGCCGACCACGCCGACCCGACCGCCGGCCGGCAGCGGCTGGTTGGCCAGCAGCACACCCACGTCGAGCAGCTCCGGCACGGTGTCCACCCGGATCACCCCGGACTGGGCGAAGAGGGCGGCCACCGCCACCTCGTCCGGCCCGGCGGTGTCACCGACCCCGACCGGGCGGGCCGGCGAGGCGAGCGCGACGACCGGTTTGGCGCGACCGATCCGCCGGGCCAGCCGGGCGAACTTGCGCGGGTTACCGAAGGTCTCCAGGTACAACATGATCACGTCGGTGCCGGGGTCGTCCTGCCAGTACTGGAGGAGGTCGTTGCCGGAGACGTCGGCCCGGTTACCGGCCGACACGAAACTGGACAGCCCGAGGCCACGCCGGTCCGCCTCGGCGAGCAACGCCACCCCGAACGCGCCGGACTGGCTGAAGATGCCCACCCGTCCGGCCGGCGGCAGTGCCGGGGAGAGGGTGGCGTTGAGGCGTACCGTCGGATCGGTGTTGGCCACGCCCAGGCAGTTCGGGCCGATCACCCGCATGCCGGCGGCGTGTGCCGCGCGGACCAGCGCCCGTTGCGTGGCCGCGCCCTCCGCCCCGGCCTCGGCGAAGCCGGCCGAGATGACCACCAGGCCGTGCGCCCCCGCCGTGGCCGCGTCGGCGACCACAGCGGTCGCCGCCTCCGGGGGCACCGCCACCACCGCCAGGTCCACCGGTGTGCCGGCGTCGACAGCCGAGGGGTACGCGGGCAGGCCCGCCACTGTCGACGCGCTCGGGTGCACGGGCACCACCGAGCCGGTGAAGCCGCCGTCCCGCAGGTGCCCGAGCACCGCCGCGCCGACACCCTGACCGGTGGCGCTGGCGCCGTAGACGGCGATGCCCCGTGGGGCGAGCAGCCGGGCGATCGAGCGGGCCTCGGTGCGGTGCTCCCGGCCGCGTTGCACTTCGAGGGTCGCCTCGGTGGGCGCGATCGGAAAGCTCAGGTGCACCACGCCGTCGGCGTACTCGCGCTGGACCTGGTAGCCGAAGTCGGCGAAGACGCGCAGCATCGTCCCGTTGGCAGGTAACACCTCGGCGACGAAGCTCATGATGTCGTTGCGGCGGGCCGCGTCGGCCAGGTGCTCCATCAGCACCGAGCCGATGCCCCGGCCCTGGTAGGCGTCCTCCACGACGAAGGCCACCTCCGCCTCCGGGGCCTGCGGGCCCAGCCGCTCGTACCGGCCGACCGCGACGATCTGCCCGGCGGCCAACACCACGAACGCCTCCCGGTCGCGGTGGTCGACGGTGACGAAACGGATCAGATCCCGTTCCGGGATGCGCGGGTACGGCGAGAAGTAGCGCAGGTAGCGGGTGCGCTCGGAGAAGCGACTGTGCATCGCCACGATGCCCGGCGCGTCGGCCGGGTCGATCGGTCGCAACTGGACGGTGCTGCCGTCGCTGAGCAGCACGTCCACCGGCTGGTCCACGGTCGTCACCGGAACGGCCCGGCTCAGTCCCGCGGATCGTGCGGGTCGAGCCCGAGCAACGGGAAGACCGTCTTGCGGGTGGCCGCGATCGCCCGGTCCACCGCGTTGGGCTCACCGGTCGGCTGCCACGGCTCGTACGACGGGTCGGCGTCGTCGGTCATCCGCAACGGCACCTCCCGGCCCAGACGGCGGGAGGCGACCAGGTCCCGCCACCCGGGCGGGGTGAGCGTGGCCGGATCGATCGGGGCTCCGGTGGCCACGGCCAGCAGGTGGCTCCAGGCCCGGGGCACCACCTCGACCAGCGCGTACCCACCGCCGCCGGTGGCCACCCAACGACCGTCGCACAGCTCGTCGGCGAGTGCCCGCATTGCCAGGTAGGTTGCCCGCTGCCCGTCCACCGTCAGGTTCAGGTCGGCGAGCGGGTCCAGTCGGTGCCCGTCCGCGCCGCACTGGCTGACCAGCACCTGCGGCCGGAACGCACGCAACACCGATGGCACGATCGCGTGGAAGGCCCGCTGCCAGCCGCTGTCGTCGACACCCGGTGGCAGCGGCATGTTGACGGCGGTGCCCTGCGCGCCCGGCCCACCCGTCTCGTCCGGGAAGCCGGTGCCCGGGAAGAGCGCCAGCGGAGTCTCGTGCAGGCTGACCGTCAGCACCCTCGGGTCGTCCCAGAAGATCTGCTGCACCCCGTCGCCGTGGTGCACGTCGACATCCACGTACGCGATCCGCTCGGCACCCAGGTCGAGCAGGCGGGCGATGGCCACCGCGGGGTCGTTGTAGACACAGAAGCCGGAGGCCCGGGCGGGCATCGCGTGGTGCAGGCCGCCGGCCACGTTCACCGCTCGCCGCGCGTCCCCGCGCCAGACCGCCTCGGCGGCGGCAACCGTCGCCCCGGCGATCAACGCGCTGGACTCGTGCATCCCCTCGAACACCGGGTTGTCCGAGGTGCCCAGCCCGTAACCGGCGAAGAGCGGGTCACGGGGCGCGGCCCGCACCGCGGCCAGGTAGGCACTGTCGTGCACCCGGGTGAGCACCGAGTCGTCGGCGATCTCCGGCTTGACCATGCGCACCCCGGGACGGTCCAGGACGCCCAGCTCGCGGGCGAGCGCGAACGTCAACTCCACCCGGACCGGGTCGAGCGGATGGTCACCCATGTCGTAGGCGAGCAGCGACTCGTCCCACACCACCACCGTGTCGTCGGACATGAGCCCATCGTCGCACGGGGACCGCCGCCGGCCCACCGCACGCGCTGGTCAACGGCCAGGTGTCTCCCCGACGGCGACCGGACGGACCGGATCGACCACCCAGTTGCTCCACGATCCAACGTAGAGCGCCGCGTCCGTGCGGCCCGCCAGGTGCAGCGCCAGCACCGCCTGCGCGGCGGTCACTCCGGAGCCGCAGTACGCCCCGACGGCACCCGCCTCGGTCACCCCGGCGGCAGCGAACCGCTCGCTCAACACGTCGGCGGCCGGGAAGCGCCCGTCCGGGCCGACGTACTCGCCGGCGGGCAGGTTGACCGCGCCCGGCACGTGCCCGGCGACCGGGTCGATCGGCTCCACCTCGCCCCGGTAGCGGGGAGCAGTCCGTACGTCGAGCAGCACGGCGTCGTCCACGGCGGCCAGGGCGGCGGCCTGCCCCGCGTCGAGGACCGGAAGCCCACCGGGCCGCACCACGACGTCGCCGGTGGTCGGGGACTGCGCGTCGGTGGAGACGGGCAGACCGGCGGCGACCCAGGCCGGGTAGCCGCCGTGCAGCACACGCACCGACCGGTGCCCCGCCCAGCGCAACGTCCACCAGGCCCGCGCGGCGGCCATGCCGTCGCCGCCGTCGTACACCACCACGGGGTGATCGGCACGGACGCCGGCAGCCCGGAGCGCGGCCTGCAACGCCGCCGGGTCGGGCAGCGGGTGCCGACCTCCGGCACCCGGCGCGCCGCAGAGCGCGGTGTCCAGGTCGACGAAGACCGCGCCGGGCAGGTGACCGGCGAGGTAGTCGTCACGGCCGGGCGCGCCGACGAGCCGCCAGCGAACATCGAGCAGGGTGGGCGGATCGACGTCGTCGAGCGCGGCGGCGAGCCGGTCGACCTCGACCAACGGCTCCTGGGGACCGGACATGGCGACCATCAAACACCATCCGTGTCGACGGCACGCGGTTCGGCGGCGGTCGTCAGTCGTTCACCGAGGTAACATCGTGCATCGGAGGGCCGCTGACGTTATGAAGTCTCACGACCTGGTCGACACGACCGAAATGTACCTGCGCACCATCCTCGAACTCGAAGAGGAGGGGGTGCCGCCGCTGCGTGCCCGCATCGCCGAGCGGCTACGGCAGAGCGGTCCCACAGTGAGCCAGACCGTCGCCCGGATGGAGCGCGACGGCCTGCTCACCGTCGAAGGTGACCGACACCTCACCCTCACCGCACTGGGTCGCGGCACCGCCGTGTCCGTGATGCGCAAGCACCGCCTCGCCGAGCTGCTGCTGGTCAACGTCATCGGGATGCCCTACGAGGAGGCCCACGAGGAGGCCTGCCGCTGGGAGCACGTGATGAGCGACGCCGTGGAGAAGCGGGTCTACGACCTGCTCAACCGGCCGACCCGCTCCCCGTACGGCAATCCGATCCCGGGTCTGGAAGAGCTGGGCTCACCGGAGGCGGAAGCCACCGAGGTCGCCGAGGGTGAGCGCAACCTGGCCTTCCCGGGCCTCTCCGGGCCGGTCGTCGTCCGCCGGATCTGCGAGAGCGTGCAGACCGACGGTGACGTGCTGCGTCAACTGCACGCCGCCGGTGTCGACCCCGGCGCGACGGTGACCGTGGCGCAGGAGCGCGACGGGGTGTCCATCGACCGCTCCGGGGACCGGGTGCGGCTGCCCCGCGAGGTCGCCTCGCGGGTCTTCGTCGCCGCCAACTGACCAAGCGAACACCCGGGCGTCACAACGCCCGGGTGTTCACCTTCTTCGCCAGTGTGGTGAGGTCGCCGGTCAGTTTCTCCACCACCGAGCGTTCGCTGCCCCGGGCCGAGGTCCAGCTCACCGTGGCCAAGCGCCCGTCGGCGGCCAGCCAGCCCACCTCGGCGACCGGTCCGCGCCCGCTCGCGGCAGCGAGGGTACGCCGGTACGCCTGCTGGCCCAGCCCGGTGACCTTCGCCGCCTTGTCGGGCACCACCTCCGCGGCGAAGGTGGCCTTGTCGATCGTGGTCTTGGACACACTCAACGTCAGGTCCGGCAGGGCCGGGCCCGCCGCCCGGACCAC
The DNA here is from genome assembly GCF_007830095.1 of Micromonospora taraxaci. Classification (NCBI taxonomy): domain Bacteria; kingdom Bacillati; phylum Actinomycetota; class Actinomycetes; order Micromonosporales; family Micromonosporaceae; genus Micromonospora; species Micromonospora taraxaci. The sequence goes on from NZ_VIWZ01000001.1 coordinate 5,818,429, forward strand.
GCAGGTGTACGTGTCGCCCTGTTCGCTGGCCGCGGCCACGTCGAAGCGCACCTTGAACAGCTGTTCGATCACCGCGAAGTCCAGCAGTCGGCAGGCCCCACCCGAGGAGGCGGCCGCCACCTCGACCGCGATCGGCACCGGCGGCGGCACCGCCACCGGCTCGGCCTCGGCGGCGCACCCGCTCACCAGCAGCCCCGCCATCCCGGCGACCACGATCAGCCCGCGCACGTTCCACCCTCTCGCCGACCAACGGCGGTAGGCGCCCGCCGGATGTCCGTCGGAAACCGTACGGGGTGTCCGGGTCGGGCGGAAGTCCTCGTGCACGCCTATCCGGACGGTGGATCGTCCACGTACGGGCAGTGTCGGCAACCCCGCCCGCAGCACGTGCCTCGACGGGCCAGGAATCCGGCGCTGAGCACGAACAACCCGCTCGCCGGGTCGAGGTAACCGGCCTCGCCGGCGGCGAGCGCGGCGTCGTGCGCGGCGAGGATCCGGGCCCGGTCGGGGTGCTCCGGCGACAGCCGGGACGGGTGCGGCTCGGTGAGCGGCCGGCCGGCCAGGGGTTTCCGCTCTCCGGTCACCGCCGCAGTCTAGGGAGGGGCCGGCACCGGAGCGAACACGGCGGGTAGGGCGACGGTCAGCCTCGGTAGCCGTTCTGGTCGACACCACCCTGCGGGTGCGCGCCGTACGAGCCCGGGTACCCGCCCTCCGGCACGACGCGCAGTACCGCGGTCGGAGCGTCGGTCATGCTCCCCCCGGCCGGCGCCCACGGCTGGGGCGTCGAGGGAACATCCGTCGCCGCCACCGCGCCCGGTGTGTTCCTCAGGCGCATCACCACCAGTGCGAGCGCGCCCAGGCCGACGGCGACCAGCAAGCCGCCCAGGAGGAACGGCACCGAACTGCCTCCCTCGTCGCTGACGGCCTTGAGGCTGGGCGGCGCTGCCTCGGCGGTGCCCTCGTCCGCCGCGGCGACAGGTTCTGCCTCCTCGGCGGGTGACGCCGACGCCGTGGTGGGCGCTGCCACCGCAGTCAGGGTCAACCCCACTGTCGCGACGTCACCGGCGGCCCCTCGTACTGTCGTGCGGGCGTTGCCGTAGCCGTCCTTGGATGCGCGGACGGTGATGGGACCCGCCGCGATCGTCTTAGCGGCGCTCGCCGTGATCGAGAACTGGCCGGTGCGGCTACTGGTCGTCCGGTATTCGTGGCCGGCGCTGTCCTGGATGGTCAGGGCGACGCCGCTGATTGCCTTTCCGCCCGCATCGCGGACCCGACCGGAGACCCCCTTCACCCCGGAAGCCGGCTTGTCCCCGCCGGGCGAGGGCGCACCCGGGCCGTGGACGTAGACCATCCTGTGGTCATAGCTGTTCTGCCCGGCGAGCCGCACGCCGATCGAGATGTTGAGGCCAGTGATCTCACCCGGGCGAGCGTCGGGGGCGACGAGCGTCGTATCGAAGGTCTGGCTCCGGCCCGGCCCGAGCTTCGGCTCGACCCGGCATCCGGAGGTGCAGCGCAAGCCGCCGCCGACCACCACGATGGCCGTTTCGGCCCTACTTCCGTTGTTGGTGACGGTGTACCGCACGCGTACCGTCTCGGCGGGCTTCACGTGCTCCGCCGACACGCTCAGGATGCGGACAGTCTCCGGTGCGGCCGCCGCGGGTGCCGCCGACACAGCGATCGTCCCCACGGTCAGCGTGATCGATGCGGCCGCTCGGGTCCACCGGGCATGTGAGCGCGTCGTCACTTCCCACCACCTTCGGCAAGCGCAGGCAACACCGTTCGATGACGCCGCGGGCCACTATGCCCTGTCCGGAACCGGTTGCGCGACCCACCTTCGATGTCCACCTGCCGCTGGGGTGGGGTTGAGTCTCCAGCGGAGGGAGACAGCAGGGTGGGGGCATGAGCGGGGAGACGCGGTACACGATCGGCGACCTGGCCCGGCGGACCGGCCTGAGCGTCAAGACCATCAGGTACTACGCCGACAGCGGGATCGTCCCGCCGACTGGCCGGAGCCCGGCTGGCTACCGCCTGTTCGACGCCGAGGCGGTTGCTCGGCTCGAGCTGGTCCGGACGCTGCGTGACCTGGGCTTGGACCTGGCCACCATCAGGCGGGTGGTGGACCACGAGGTGCCCCTGCACGAGGTGGCCGCCGCGCACGCCGAGGCGTTGGCAGTGCAGATCAGGGTGCTGCGGCTGCGCCAGGCGGTGCTCACCGTCGCGGCGAGGCGCGGGTCGGGCCCGTCCGAGGTTGATGACCTGCACCGGTTGGCCAAGCTCACCACGCGTGAACGGGGGCGACTGGTGGACGACTTCCTGGGCAGCGTCTTCGCCGACCTGGACGACGTGCCCGGGTACCCGGGTGTGATCGTCTCGATGACGCCGGAACTGCCCGACGACCCCAGCACCGAGCAGGTCGAGGCGTGGCTGGAGTTGGCCGAGCTGTGCCGGGAACCGGAGTTCCGGGCCCGGATGCGGCGGCTGGTTCGGCAGCACGCCGCCGACCACGACGTTCCTGGGCTGCCCCGCCCGGACGCCGTCGCGGTGGTCCGGGACGCGGTGGCCCCCGCCCTCGCGGCGGGTCTCGACCCGACCAGCCCGGATGCCGATCCGGTGGTAGCGACGGTCACCAGCCGGTACGCGAGCCTGCACGATCACTCCGATGAGGCAGACCTGCGTCGGCGGTTGCTCGACCGGCTGGTTTTGGCCAATGATCCCCGCCGGGACCGCTACCTCGACCTGTTGGCGGTGCTCAACGGCTGGTCGACAGGCGATGCGACGGCGCCGGCGGTGGACTGGTTCATCCGGGCCCTGCGCCACCGGACGCCTGAGCCGGCTCGTTGAGCTGACCGTCGAATCAGCGGCTCGGTGACCTCAGCCGAACCAGGTCATCGCCTGGCCATGGCCTCTGGTCCAGGCCAACGGCCGGCCGTCCAGGGCGAGGACGTTGTGCAGCGCGTCGGTCGGCGGGTCGGGCAACCCGTCGTACCGCAGCACCTCCGGCGCCTCGCTCGCGATCCAGTGGCCGGGCAGCTCACCGACCAGCCGGACGAACGCGTCCCGCCGCGGTGGCGGCACCTGGTACAGCACTGATGTGTGGAAGACCACGAGCGTCGCGTCGGCCGGCGCGCGGGCCGCCAGCGCCGGCAGGTCGTCCACCAGATCACCACGGACCAGCAGCGGCGGATCGGCCGCGGCTACCGCCGCCGCGGCGCGCAGCCGGGCCCGCCGGTGCGCGTGCTCCGGCCAGATCAACGCATCGAGCCACGACACGTCGTCGGGGTCGGTCACGTCGAGCGGGTTCAGGTCGAGGCCGGCCCGCCACACCACCCGGGGTACGCCTGCCGGCGGCACCAACCCGCTGGCCGCGCACTCCAGGACCGGCTCACCGGCACCGACCTGGTGCTCCCCGTAGCGGTACGCGTACCTGTCGGGGTAGAGGCAGAGCCCGGCGGACGCGCCGACCTCCAGCAGGGCAAGGGGCTGTGGCAGCGCGGCGAGCACCGGTAGCAGCACCGCGCACCGGCCGGTCTCGTTCGTCTGGGTGGCCCGGGTGAGCAGCTCCGCCTTGACGGCGGGCCAGTGCGTCAGCACGTAGTCGTGGAACGCGGCTGGGTCGCCGACCGGGCCGCCGAGCCAGCGGACGACGCTGAACAACAGGTTCGGCTGCCGCTTGGCCGGCGGAAGCCCGTCCAGCAGATCGAGCAGGGACTCGTCGTGGGCAACAGCCTGCGACAGTCGTTCGTACACAGGCGACGTACCGCGCGCCTCCCGCACGGCGAAGTCGACGTACTGCTCGCTGATCGTCACGGCTCAATGATGGCAGCTCCCGACCGGCTGAGCCTGCCGCCCGATTCGCTTGCTGGTCAACGGTTCTGCCGTTCGATGCCGCGCCGGACGACACCTCGGACGCCGGGGAGGGTGACTGCTCGAATCGTGAGGTCGTTCATCCAGACGTGGAACCGGCTCGGTGGCGCGTACTGGTACATGCCGCGGCGGGCGAGTGCCTGCCGCTTGACCACCTCCGGGCGTAGGCCGGTCTCCCAGTCCGCCAGAGCGGACGGGACATCGTCGCCGTGCCGTCGCAGGGCGGTGCCGAGCTGGTCGGCGCCGGCGAGCGCCAACGCCGCGCCGTGTCCGGCGAAGAGGGTGACACACCAGGCCGCGTCGCCGAGCAGTACGGTGCGACCGGCGCTCCACCGTGGACTGTCTACCTGGCTGACCCGGTCGAAGTACGCGCCGGCCGGATCGGTCTGGAGGTGGCGGATCGCCTCGGGCGCTCCCCCAGCCAGGTCTCCGAACGTCGCGCGGAGGGCGTCCACCGGTCCGCGTTCCAGCTCGCGGGCCGGGTCCGCGCATCGGTAGGTGAAGAAGGCCGACGATCGGCCGGGCCCGAGGTTGACGATCGCCGCGGTGCGACCGGGGCCGATGAAGGTCGTCGCCGACGATTCGGGCACGCCCGTCACCGGATGCGCCAGCGGGAACGCCGCCACCACGTACGGCAGGTCGACCCGGTGGTCGGGGCCTACAGTCGCCGTCCGGGTCGCGGAGTGGACGCCGTCGGCGCCGACGAGCAGGTCGGCATCCTCGGTGGTGCCGTCGCTGAGGCTGATCCGCACCCGGTCGTCGGTGGAATCGATAGTGGACACGGTAGTGCCGAAGCGGATCTCGACCCGATCGCGTACCGCTTCGTAGAGTGCGGTTTCAAGGTCACCGCGGAACACCGTCATGGTCCGGGGACCCAGCGCGGCCTCGGCGACGGCGGCGGGCACCGTGAGTTTCGGCCGACCGTCCGCTCTGACCAGCACTGTGGTGAACGGACCCAACGCGCGGTCGGACAGCGCCGGAACCAGCCCGAGCCCTTCGGCCGCGTCGTAGCCGGTCGCGAGCAGGTTGACCAGGTAACCACCGCTGCGCCGGGTCGGAGACCGCTCGACGACGAGTGGGTGCCACCCGTCCCTGGCCAGCCGTAGGGCCGTGGCGAGACCGGCTATGCCCGCGCCGACGATCACCGCTCGTTTCATCCGAACCCCCAAGAACCAGAATGAGCATTTGCTCAAACATTATGAGCATGTGCTCATCCCTGCACAACCCGCCTAGACTCGTGGCATGCCACGCGGAGTTCCCATCGCTGAACCCCGGCAGCACCTCTTCGCCGCCGCCGAGCGCTTGATCGCCACCGCAGGCCCCGGCCAACTCACCAGCCGAGCCGTGACCGGCGAGGCCGGCGTCGCCACCGGGCTGCTCTTCGCCCACTTCGCGAACTTCGACGACTTCCTGGTGGGTTACGCCGTCGATCGGAGCTTCCAGATCGCCGGTACCGCGGCTGGCCTTTCCGCCCGCGCCGGCACCGGCACAATCGCCGAAAACCTCAGCGAGACGATGCTCGCGACCCCGCTGATCACCCTGCGGGGCGTCACCCGGCTGATGGCCTGCCGGCCCGCGTTGGCTGCGGACGTCGAGGCGGTGTTGGGCACCGGCAGCGCCGCGCTGCAGAGCCTCGAACGCGCCGCCGTCGACTACCTGGACGCCGAACGACGGCTCGGACGACTGCCTGCGGGCGTCGACACCGAGGCACTGGCTCTGGCCGTCGTAGGCGTGCTGCACCGCGTCGCCCTCATCGACGGAATCGATGCGGAGGCGCACGCACGGATCGAGCACACCGTCACCGCCCTGGCCGAGGGTTTCCCGGCCGCTACGTCCTGAACCCGCCCCGTGCCGTGCACCGGCTCACCCGCCTCGTAGAGTTCTCCGGCGGCCGGACCGTTGAGCAGCAGCTCAGCCGGCCTGAGCAACGGGGAGGAACGTGTCGTGCGGGGTAACGATGTCCGGGTACTCATCGTCGGCGGGGGCATCGCCGGGCTGGCAACTGTCGCCGCGTTGCGCGAGTGGGGCGCCACTGTCGACGTGGCCGAGCGGGCGCCCGGGCCGACCGACTCCGGCACCGGCATCTACCTCACCGGCAACGCGACCCGCATGCTCGACGTCCTCGGTCTGCGGGAGCCGATCGCCGACGTCGCCGTGGAGATCACCCGGCAGCGCAGCGCGAACCAGCGCGGGCGCCGCCTCTTCGACATCGACGTGACCGCGCTGTGGCAGGGCGTCGGCCCGTGCGTGTCGCTGCCCCGGGCCCAGCTGCACCGGGCCCTGTTGGCCGGCGTCGGAGACGCCCCGATCCGCTGGGGACACCACCCGATCGCCCTCTCCCAGGAGGGCGCCCGGGTCGCCGTCGAGTTCAGTGACGGCAGCACCGGACGGTACGACCTGGTGATCGGCGCGGACGGGGTGAACTCGACGGTGCGCCGGCTCGCCTTCGACGGTCAGGCGGCCCGCAACCTGGGCCAGTACGCGTACCGCTGGGTGGCTCCCCGGATCGACGACGAGCCGTTCTGGTCGGTGCAGTTGGGGCGCGGACGGCAGTTCCTGACGATCCCGATCAGCGCCGAGCAGACGTACTGCTACTACAACGACGGCCCGGTGGCCGACCGGCCGGGCTGGCGCGACGACGTGGCCGCGTCGTTCACCGAACCGGCGACCATCATGCTCAAGGCCCTCGACCACGACGACAGCACCCTGCACGCCGGCCCGAACCAGGAGGTCGTGCTCGACTCCTGGTCCCGAGGGCCGGTGCTGCTGATCGGCGACGCCGCCCACGCCACCTCACCGAACATGGCCCAGGGCGCGGCCATGGCCCTGGAGGACGCGGTCGTGCTCGCGTCGTCGTTGACCGCCGCCGACTCCGTCGCCGAGGCGTTACGGGGTTACGAGGCGCGGCGACGCCCGCGGACGAACTGGGTGCTCAGCCAGACGCACCGTCGGGACAAGGCCACCGGGCTTCCGCCCGCGCTGCGCGACCTGGTGATGCGCCGCCTCGGCGAGCAGATGTTCCGGTCGAACTACGGGCCGTTGTTTACCCAACCCTGACCGTGCGACCGGCCCGTATGGTGGGGTCATGATCACGTGCGTCGTGCACTACACGATCGATCCCGCGCAGATCGCGGCGTTCGAAGACTTCGCCCGCGCATGGATGCGGCTCGTGGGCAGGCACGGCGGGGTGCACCATGGCTACTTCCTGCCCGCCGAGGGTGCCAGCGACAAGGCCGAGGCGCTGTTCAGCTTCGAAAGCCTGGCAGCCTACGAGCGTTACCGCGCACGGTTCGGCACCGACCCGGAGTTCGTCGCGGCTGACCGCATCCGCGACGACTCGGGTTGTGTCGTGCGGTACGAGCGGACGTTCATGCGCCCGCTCCTGCCGACCGACTGAGTCCGTCGTGCCCGACTGGGCCCGCTACACCCGCCGCGCCGACATCCTCGTCGCCGCCGCCGGCGTACCCGGGATCGTTCAGCCTGAGCACGTCAAGCCCGGCGCCGTCGTCATCGGCGCCGGCGTCCGCTACGACGGATGGCGGCTCCTGCCGGACGTGGACGAAGCGTGCGCCGAGGTCGCCGGCGCGATCATCCCCCGGGTCGGCGGGGTCGGTCCGACCACCGTCGCGATGCTGTTCCGCAACGCCGTACGCGCCGCCGAACGCGCCAGGCAGTAGCCCAATCGCCGAGATCACTTGATGCTGAGCAGTGATGTTCCGCTCGTTGCCGCACGGCCGCTCACGCCGGCGCATCGACGGGAACCACAAGCACCTGGCCATCGAGGGTGCCGATCGCCAGGCGGCCGGCACCTACCCGGGCCAGCGAGAGCGGAACGACAGGGCGACCTGCGATCCGTAGCTCCTGTCGGACGTGCACAACGCCGTCCTCGGCCTTCAGGACGATCAGCTCTCCTGAGTTGAACACGACGTAGACGAAGGTGTCGTCGGCGTCCAGGGCGGTTGCCTCGCGATCGGCGGTGAAGATCCATTGCGGCTCACCGGTCGGATACCTGCGGCGGAGCACGAAGGCGTTTCCCGGCAGCAGTCCCGCGCGGTCGTGAACCGCGCCGCTGTGAACGAGCGCCGGTCCGGCTGTGTCGTCCAGGTACGCACCGCTGCCGCCGAACAGGTGACGGCCTCGCGGCGCGTCCCATTCCAGCGGGAAGAGCCGCCGGACCCGGCCCGTCGGCGCGTCGACGGCGACCACCCATTTGCCGCGCCAGGGCTCACCCCTCCGGCCCTGCAGAAACAGCAGCTCCGGTGCGTACCTGATGTCGAAGAAGTGATTGAAGAGATCGTATCGGCCGAGTTGGATGGTGGTCGCACTGTCAGCGGGCGGCCCGAAAGTGACTTCTCCGGCTGTCCTGCTGCGCCTGTCATGGTCGGTGTCGCGAAGGGCCCATGAGCCATCGGTCCTGCTGACCAATACTGCGGGACAGGACGATTTGTGGGTTTTCCGGACTGCGCCGTCGTCCAGGTCGATCTCCAGCACAACGCTCGGGTCTCGGATCCACCGCCCCTCCCGGTACCGGCGCGGCGCCTGCGTCAACACCAGGGCTGTTCGACCGCCCGGCAGCACCCGGATCTGACAGCCCGTGCCATCGACCGGCACCTGCCAGAGCAACTGCCCAGTTGTCCCTGACCAACATTCAAGACCGACACCCTCCAGCGTGGTGAGGATCCGGCCATCCGCGAGCCCTTCGACCGCCCACACGCCCCGGCGTGCTGCCCACACCTGGCCGCGCTGCCGGCAGAGGTGCGAGACGGCAGCGACTGCCGCAGCCGTATCGGTCGGAGGTTGCTCCGGGACTGCTTTTTCCCCGTAGGGCATCCGCAACATGCCGACGGCGGCTCGGTCCCAGTCATCGCGGCTGATGGAACACGCCAGGGAGGTCGTACCGAACCGCTGCTCGTCCGCGTCACACGGAATGGCCAGCACCAGGTCGAGCGTCTCCGGGCTTCGCCATGTGATCTGTCGTACCTGGCGGGGATGTTCCAGCAACGAGACGGCGTTACCAGTTGTCAGGTCCAGCAGGAGCAACTCGCCCTCGTAGGACCACCCGCCGTCGTACGAGCCTGTGCCGAACGCCACCAGAGGCAGGGTCGGATGGAAGGCGACACTCTGGGCCGGCCAGCGCGATGTGACCTGGTGGATGCAGGTGAGGTCGTCGGTCCGGTACACCGCCAGCGGATGCGACCCGGAGCCGCGGGAGGCGGTGCGGCCGTGCCATTGCGCCGAGCCAAGACCACCACCGACCGCGATCAGATCACCGTTGGGAGAGGTGGCGGTGACGCGGGGCTGACCGATCTCACGGAAAGGCCCGGCACCCAGCACCCACGCTTCGGGGAGCGTCACCAGGTGACGGCGGGTTCGATTCTTTTGATCATGTCGACATCCTGCGGGGCCAGCCACTCAAGGGCAAGGCGGTTTCCGTCAGATGCTGCGACGACTTCCACCGCCCCGGCGACATCGCGGTTCATTGGCGCGGCTCCCTGCGCCGGGAGATCTCCTCCACGTGCTGGCGTTGGTGCTGCCGAACCATCTCGTCCCAGGCTTCCTGGTCGTAGTCCGGATCGGGCGCGATCCACTTGTGCGAGTTGTCGCTGTAGTGGAACCGCTCTCGCCCCGCCGGATGAGACTTACCGGACCCAGCCCAGGAAGCGCCGGTGCAGCAGTCCTCGGTCGCCGTGCAGCGCGCCTACGGCGACGTGCCGTGGTCGCATGCCTGAGCCGAGCACCGACAGACTTACATGATCAAGTGATGAAAAGTAGGTCGAAGGGCCATCTCTGACCTACTTCTCATCACTTGATCATGGCAACACCGGTAGGACCGCTATCCGGAAACGGCGCTGCCCCGACCTCCACGAGGGAGACCGGGGCAGCGCCGTGTTGCGCGTACGTCAGCTGCAGCCGCTGGTGGAGCCGCAGCCCTCGCAGACGTAGCAGCTACCGGCGGGGCGCATCTTCGTACCGCAGGTGAAGCAGAGCGGTGCGTCGGCGGCCTTGCCGATAACGGCCTCCAGCAACTCGGTGCTGGAACCCACGCTCGGTGCCGGCTTGGCGGCGGCCACGTCGGCCATCTCCTGGGCCGGCTGCGCGACGGCCTCCGGCTTGGCCGGGGTCTCCACGGGCGCCGAGGACGCCATCACGGTGAGCTCCGCGCCCACCGCCGCAGCGGCTTCCGCGTCGGCCTCGGCCCGCAGCTGGGCGGCCCGCTCCGAAGCGGTGAAGATGCCCAGCTCGGCGCGACGCTCGTACGGCAGGAAGTCCAGTGCCAGGCGACGGAAGATGTAGTCCATCACCGAGGCGGCCATCCGCACGTCCGGGTCGTCGGTCATACCGGCCGGCTCGAAGCGCATGTTGGTGAACTTGCTGACGAACGTTTCCAGCGGGACGCCGTACTGGAGGCCGATGCTGATGGCCACCGAGAAGGCGTCCATCACGCCGGCCAGGGTCGAGCCCTGCTTGGACATCTTCAGGAAGACCTCGCCGAGCCCGTCGTCCGGGTAGGACGACGCGGTGAGGTAGCCCTCGGCACCGCCGACGGAGAAGCTGACCGTCTCGGACGGGCGCTTCTTCGGCAGGCGCTTACGCACCGGCCGGTACTCGATGACCTTCTCCACGGAGGCCGGCTCGGCAGCCACGGTGGCGGCAGCCGAATCGGTGGCCTTGTTGGACTTCGCCACCGAGAGCGGCTGGCCGACCTTGCAGTTGTCCCGGTAGATCGCCAGTGCCTTGAGGCCGAGCTTCCAGCCCTCGAAGTAGATCTTCTCGACATCCTCGACGGTGGCCGCCTCCGGCATGTTGACCGTCTTGGAGATGGCGCCGGAGACGAACGGCTGGATGGCCGCCATCATCCGCACGTGACCCATCGGAGCGATCGTCCGCTCCCCCATCGCGCAGTCGAAGACCGGGTAGTGCTCCGGCTTGAGGCCGGGGGCGTCCACCACGTGGCCGTGGTCGGCGATGTGCTCGACGATCGCCTCGACCTGCTCCTCGGGGTAACCGAGGCTGCGCAGGGCGCGCGGCACCGTCTGGTTGACGATCTGCATCGAACCGCCGCCGACCAGCTTCTTGAACTTGACGAGCGCCAGGTCCGGCTCCACGCCGGTCGTGTCGCAGTCCATCATGAAGCCGATGGTGCCGGTCGGGGCGAGGACGCTCGCCTGCGCGTTACGCCAACCGAACTTGTCACCGATCTTGTTGCCCTGGGTCCACTGCTTGGTCGCCTCGCGGACGATCGCGGTGGCCACCGGGCTGGTCGGCTTGATCTCGTCGTTGGCCGCGGCGTGCTTGCGCATGACCCGCTTGTGCGGCTCGGCGTTGCGGGCGTAGCCGTCGTACGGGCCGACGACGCCGGCCAGCTCGGCCGAGCGGCGGTACGCGGTGCCGGTCATCAGGGACGTGATCGAGGCGGCGACCGAGCGGCCCTGCTCCGAGTCGTAGGGCAGGCCGGAGGCCATCAGCAGGGCGCCCAGGTTGGCGTAGCCGATGCCGAGCTGCCGGTAGGCGCGGGACGTCTCACCGATCTTCTCGGTCGGGAAGTCCGCGAAGCAGATCGAGATGTCCATCGCGGTGATGACGAACTCGACGGACTTGACGAACTTCTCCACCTCGAAGCCACCGTCGGCGCGGAGGAACTTCATCAGGTTGAGCGAGGCCAGGTTGCACGAGGAGTTGTCCAGGTGCAGGTACTCCGAGCACGGGTTCGACGCGGTGATCCGCCCGGTCTCCGGGCAGGTGTGCCAGTCGTTGATCGTGTCGTCGTACTGCAGACCCGGGTCGGCGCACTCCCAGGCGGCCTGCGAGATCGTCCGGAACAGCTTCTTGGCGTCGACGGTGTCGATCACCGAGCCGTCCAGTCGGCCACGCAGGTCGAAGCCCTTGCCGTTCTCGACCGCCGACATGAACTCGTCGGAGACCCGGACCGAGTTGTTGGCGTTCTGGTACTGCACGCTGACGATGTCGGAGCCGCCCAGGTCCATGTCGAACCCGGCGTCACGCAGCGCGCGGATCTTGTCCTCCTCGCGCGCCTTCGTGACCACGAACTCCTCAATGTCCGGGTGGTCGACGTCGATGATGACCATCTTGGCCGCCCGACGGGTCGCGCCACCGGACTTGATGGTGCCGGCCGAGGCGTCCGCGCCGCGCATGAAGCTGACCGGGCCGGAGGCGGTGCCACCGGAGGAGAGCAGCTCCTTCGACGAGCGGATCCGCGACAGGTTGACGCCGGAGCCGGAGCCGCCCTTGAAGATCAGCCCCTCCTCCTTGTACCAGTCGAGGATGGAGTCCATCGAGTCGTCGACGGCCAGGATGAAGCAGGCGCTGACCTGCTGCGGCGACGGCGTACCAACGTTGAACCAGACCGGCGAGTTGAAGCTGAACACCTGGTTCAGCAGCATCCAGGTCAGCTCGTGCGCGAAGATCTCGGCGTCGGCCGGGCTCGCGAAGTAGCCGTACTCCTCACCCGCGGTGCGGTAGGTGGTGACCACCCGGTCGATCAACTGCTTGAGCGACCACTCCCGCTCCGGGGTCCCCACCGCTCCCCGGAAGTACTTGGTGGTGACGATGTTGGCCGCGTTGACGCTCCACGACTCCGGGAACTCGACCCCCCGCTGCTCGAAGTTGATCGAGCCGTCCCGCCAGTTCGTCATCACGACGTCGCGGCGCTCCCAGCTGACCTCGTCGTACGGGTGGACCCCCTCGGTCGTCCACACCCGCTCGATCTTCAGCCCCGCGCCTGCCTTGTTCCGTGAACGGCTAGTTGTCACGCCGTCGCCCCCCTCGTCTGCGCGGTCACCCACCGCGCGTCCCAATCGCTCGAAAAACAGTGAAGATTCAGCTGGTACGGCCGGCGGCCTCGACCGCGTCGGCCCGGCCCTGCTCCCGGGCCCGCGCCGCGGCCCGCAACGTCTCGATCTCGCGCTCGAAGTCGGCGAGCGAGTCGAAGGAGCGGTAGACACTGGCGAACCGCAGGTAGGCGATCTCGTCCAGGTCGCGCAACGGGCCCAGGATCGCCAGGCCCACCTCGTGGCTGGGGATCTCGGCGGCCCCCTTGGCCCGGACGGACTCCTCCACCCGCTGCGCGAGCAGCGCGAGCGAGTCGTCGTCGACCGGCCGGCCCTGGCACGCCTTGCGCACCCCGCCGATGATCTTCGTGCGGCTGAACGGCTCGGTCACCCCGCTGCGCTTGACGACCGCGAGGACCGCCTCCTCGACGGTGGTGAACCGCTTGCCACACTCCGGGCAGGACCGCCGCCGTCGAATGAGTTGGCCGTCGTCGGCCTCCCGTGAGTCGACCACTCGGGAGTCAGCGTGCCGGCAGTACGGACACCGCATCGCCCACCTCCAAAAAATGATCAACTGCGCCCACACCGGGCACCCCCGGACACGGCTCGCCGCGACGGTGCCGTCCTCGGACGACGCCCGCCGTGCTCGACCTTACGGGAGTGCGGTCGGTAGTCGGACCCAACCTGTGGGCAACTTACGCCCGTGTCACTACTACATCTAGGGGTCGACCGTATGTCGCTGGGGAGGCCGGGTCAAGTTGACCCGCGTGTCCGGCGCGTCACGGACCATCCGGTCATCCGCGACCATCAGCGCGCCCGAAGACCCAACGCCGAGCGCTCTCCCGAGTTACCGGCCAGCAGGCCAGACCCACCGGGAAAACGGCCGAGCATCGAACACCAGTGCTACCTGACGTACCATTTATCAGAACATCCGTACGACCGGAGTGGTTTTTCACCCCGACACGCCGGTGAGAGGTCGTACAGATGTTTGAAAATGACTGATCTCACCTATACGGTCATGAACAACGTGGCACCCCGCACGCACCACGAGCCGACGAGGCACCCAGCGCCGACCAGGGAGGACGGACGTGACCGAGGACCGGGCCAGCCGGCCGAAGAGCCCGCAGCAGATCACCGAGGCGGGCCCGCCGGCCACCCGACGCCGCAGCGCCGCGCGCAGCCGGACGGGTCAGCCCGCCGTGCGCCCGGTCACCCCGGTGGTCAGCGCCTTCCCCGACCCGGCGACTGTCGACCTGACCGCACGCCAGCGTCGCATCCTGGAGTTCATCCGCACCTGGGTCGAGCGGCACGGCTACCCGCCGAGCGTCCGTGAGATCGGCGAGGCCGTCGGCCTGGTGTCGCCGTCCAGCGTCGCCTACCAGCTCAAGGAGCTGGAGAAGAAGGGCTTCCTGCGTCGCGACCCCAACCGGCCGCGCGCGGTCGACGTTCGCGCTCCCAGCGAGGCGATCGACGACGAGTTGTCCCGGGCACAGCGGCCGACCCCGGCGTACGTGCCGATGCTCGGCCGGATCGCCGCCGGTGGCCCCATCCTCGCCGAGCAGGCCGTGGAGGACATCTTCCCGCTCCCGCGCGAGCTGGTGGGCGAGGGCGAGGTCTTCATGCTCCAGGTCAAGGGTGACTCGATGCTCGACGCGGCGATCTGCGACGGCGACTGGGTCGTCGTCCGGCAACAGCCGACCGCCGACTCCGGCGAGATCGTGGCCGCCATGCTCGACGGCGAGGCGACAGTGAAGACCTACCGTCGACGCGACGGGCATGTCTGGCTGATGCCGCAGAACCCGGCTTTCGACCCCATCCCCGGTGACGACGCCACCATCATGGGCCGGGTCGTGGCGGTGCTCCGCCGGATCTGACGCACCGGCGGGTGGGCGCACGTGGTGGTGCCCACCCGCATTCGTCGGTCAGGGGCGGTTGGGCACCAGCTGAGCCTTCAGTAGCGGTCGCCCCGATAGCCGCGACCGCCCCCGGGATACGGCCCGTACGGATCGACAGGCGCGTCGTCGTCCCGCCGACGGCCGGGCCGCTGACCCCGCTGGTCGGGCTCCTGGCCGCCACGCCGGGGCGGCTCCGCACGGCCGGTGCCGGGCTGGCCGCCACCGTCGCCGTACACCCCGCCGCTAGGCCGACCGCCGCCGCCCTGCGGGCGACCACCGCCACCCTGTGCGCGACCGCCACCGCCGGCACCCTGGGGGCGACCGCCGCCACCAGCGCCCTGCGGACGACCCCCTCCACTGGCACCCTGCGGACGACCGCCACCACCAGCGCCCTGAGGGCGGCCCCCGGTGCCCTGCGGTCGACCGCCGCCACCGGCCGGAGGCCGTCCGCCGCCGTAGACGCCGTTGCCGCCACCTGACCGCGCCCCGCCGTAGCCACCATCGGCCGCTGCCGGGCGGGCACCTCCGTACACCGCACCACCTGCCGGAGCCGGGCCGCCGCGACCCGGGGCACCGCCTGCCGGAGCCGGGCCGCCACGACCCGGGGCACCGCCGCGACCCGGTGCACCGCCGTAGACCGCACCGCCCGCCGCTGCGCCACCACCGTAGACACCGCCCTTACGGTCGGCAGATGCTCGGGGATCATCGGCGGACCGGCCGCCGCGCGGGTCGAGCGGCTCACCATCCGGGTCCGACGAGTCGGAGTCGTCAGCCGGCGGCCGGTTACGGGCCCGGACGATGCCGACGATGCCGGCGGCGACCAGCAGAAGACCGAGCAACCCGACCGCGCCGACCAGGTACGTGATGTCGTCGAAGCTCAGCCCGTCCGTCCAGGACTTCGAGGCGGCCGGCTTGGCAGCAGCCCCGCCGCCCGGTGCCTGTGGCACCGCTGTCGAGCTGGACGGTGTGTAGCTGAGGATGTCGAGGGGCTCGTCTTCGCCGAACCGGGTGGCGTCGGAGACCGTGAGGAACGACTTCCCGTCCGGGGAGTAGCTGATGGCCTCGCCGAACGGGTCGGCCAACGCCGTCACCCGGGGCTTGCCGGTGCTGAGCGCGCCGACGATGTCGCCGCCGCTCACGTCGAACTCGAATGCGTCCGCGTACGTGCGCAGAACCACCCGGGAACCGTCCGGCGACCGGGCCGCGCCGGTGATGGCGATCCGGCCGAACGTGTTGAGCGGGTTCTCCGTCTGCGTCTTCGGCAGGGTGATCTCGCCGGCCTTGCGCATCGGCACCGGCTCGGTGTCGCCGCTCTTCAGAGCCGTCGCGGGGGTGTAGATCTCGGCCTTGCCGCTGGTCACCTTCGTGATGATCAGCGGCTTGCCGTCGTCGCCGATGAGCAGGGCCTCGGCGTCGTGCGGTTTCGCCTCGGGATAGGCGAGCCGGTGCAACGTCGGTTGCTTGTTGCCGCTGACCGGCATCGACCAGAGCGCGATGCGTGTGCGGCGGGTCTTCGAGTCCGCGTTGTCGCCGATGTCGGCGATCCAGAGGGTGTTGCCGTCCTTGGAGAGAGCGAGGTCCTCGGTGTCGGCCGGGCCCTGCCCCGAGTAGCGGACCGGCTCCTTCGAGATCTTGCACTTGCTGTCGAGGAAGAAGACCCGCTTACGTGCCACGTTCTCGGTGCCGTCGTTGACGACGATGTAGCCACTCTTGGTCGCGACCAGCCCGGACAGCTCCCGCAGGCGCTCGTCGGTGATCGTGCACCGCTTCTGCCCGGGAGCGGCAGCGGACAACCCGGGGGCGGGAGCCGCCACTGCGACTCCGGAGAGCGCCACGGTTGCCCCGAGCAGGCCGAGGGCAACCGTGACCGAGGAAACAACGCGGCGCATTCGGTCAGTGTCGCATGCCGCGCGTTTCCGGTGGATGACGCCGTGGTCGCTCAGGACCGGACGCCGGCCACCTGACTCTCCCGCTGGACCTCGAAGGGCGCCAGCTCCGCAGCCAGCTCCGCGCCGACCCGGACGTGCAGCAGCGTGCCCTCCGGCAGGTGCGACGTGCTGAGCACGTCACCCGTGCGGTGCACCCGTGCCACCAGGTCGCCCCGGTCGTACGGAAGCACGGCCCGGACCTCCACGGCCGGGCGGGGCAGCCGCTCCTCGATCGCCGCGCGCAGCCCGTCGATGCCCCGACCCGAGTGCGCGGACACGAAGATCGCGTCCGGCCAGAGCCGCTTGAGCCGCAGCAGGGTGTCCTCGTCGGCCGCGTCGGTCTTGTTGACCACCAACAGCTCGGGGAGCCGGTCGGCGCTGACCTCGGCGAGCACCGCGTGAACCGCCCGGACCTGCTCCTCCGGATCCGGGTGGGTGCCGTCGACGACGTGCACCACCAGATCCGCCTCCGCGACCTCCTCGAGCGTCGAGCGGAACGCCTCGACGATCTGGTGCGGCAGGTGCCGGACGAAGCCGACGGTGTCGGAGAGGGTGTAGAGCCGCCCGTCCGAGGCGGTGGCCTTGCGGGTGGTCGGGTCCAACGTCGCGAACAGCGCGTTCTCCACCAGCACACCCGCACCGGTCAGCCGGTTGAGCAGGCTGGACTTGCCGGCGTTCGTGTAACCCGCGATGGCCACGGCAGGGACCGAGTTGCGCGTGCGTCGGGCGCGCTTGGTGACGCGTACCGTGCGCATGCTCTTGATCTCGCGCCGCAGTCGGGAGATGCGGTGGCGGATACGCCGCCGGTCGGTCTCCAGCTTGGTCTCACCGGGACCACGCACACCCACACCGCCACCGGCGCCGCCACCCCGGCCGGAACCACCCGTCTGCCGGGAGAGCGTCTCACCCCAACCACGCAGCCGGGGCAGCAGGTATTCGAGCTGGGCCAGCTCGACCTGCGCCTTACCTTCCTTGCTCTTGGCGTGCTGGGCGAAGATGTCGAGGATCAGCGCCGTCCGGTCGACAACCTTGACCTTGGTGCGCTGCTCCAGGTTGCGCAGCTGCGACGGCGACAGCTCACCGTCGCAGATGACAGTGTCGGCGCCGCTGGCCAGCACCACCGCGCTGAGGTCGTCGACCTTGCCGCGGCCGATGTAGGTGGCCGGGTCGGGCCGGGTGCGGCGCTGGATGAGCCCTTCGAGCACCTGCGAACCGGCGGTCTCCGCCAGCGCGGCAAGCTCGGTCAGGGAGTTTTCTGCGTCGGTCACCGTGCCGTCGGTCCAGACACCCACCAGGACCACCCGCTCCAGCCGCAGCTGGCGGTATTCCACCTCGGTGACGTCGCTGAGCTCGGTAGAGAGGCCTGGGACGCGCCGGAGAGACTGCCGCTCCGACAGGTCCAGCTCGCCGGTGGTGACGTCGTCGAACTCGTCCTCGACGGGGACGAAGCTCTCCTGGTTCCGCAAGCGGTTCTCCTGTCCGTTTTGATAAGTAGAACGTAATCCTGACATGACACAACGCCGAACGCACCTGCTATATGCCCATGGTGAAGGTCGCCAAAAGTGGGGCCGAATGCTGGTCGGGGTCGACAACCCGGTAGAAATGCGGGCGGCGGCCGAACGGCCGCACAGCCGTGACGGAGGGATCCCGTGGCCATCACCCGACTGCCCAGCGCCGGATTTTCGATCACCATCCGGATCGCCGTAACCGCGGACGCCTCCTCGATCGGCCGGCTCACCACCTCCGTCGGCGAGGCCGGGGCGATCGTCACGGCGCTGGACGTGGTGGACTCCGACCCGACCAACGTGATCGTCGACCTGACCTGCGACACCGCCGACGCCGGTCACGCCGACCAGGTCGTCGAGGCGCTGACCGCGCTGGACGGCGTTGACGTGCGCAAGGTGTCGGACCGCACGTTCCTCCTGCACCTGGGCGGCAAGATCGAGGTGACGTCGAAGGTCGCGCTGCGCAACCGCGACGAGCTGTCCCGGGCGTACACCCCGGGGGTTGCCCGGGTCTGCATGGCGATCGCCGAGAACCCGGCGGACGCCCGGCGGCTGACCATCAAGCGGAACACCGTCGCGGTGGTCAGTGACGGTTCCGCGGTGTTGGGTCTGGGCAACCTGGGCCCGGCCGCGTCGCTGCCGGTGATGGAGGGCAAGGCGGCGCTGTTCAAGCGCTTCGGCGGGGTGGACGCCTGGCCGGTGGTGCTGGACACCCAGGACACCGACGAGATCGTGCAGATCGTCAAGGCGATCGCGCCGGCCTACGGCGGGATCAACCTGGAGGACATCGCCGCGCCGCGCTGCTTCGAGATCGAGGCCCGGCTGCGCGAGGCGCTGGACATCCCGGTCTTCCATGACGACCAGCACGGCACCGCGATCTGCGTGCTGGCCGCGCTGACCAACGCGCTGCGGGTCGTGGGCAAGGAGCTCAAGGACGTGCGGGTGGTCGTCTCCGGTGCCGGCGCCGCCGGCACCGCGATCATGAAGCTGCTGCTGCGCCAGGGCGTCGGCGACATCATCGCGTACGACCGGCAGGGCGCCCTGCACCGTGGGCTGACCGGGCTCAACTCGGCGTGGCAGTGGCTGGCGGAGAACACCAACAAGGAGAACTACTCGGGTGACCTGCCGGGTGCGATCCGGGGTGCCGACGTGTTCATCGGTGTGAGCGCGCCGAACCTGCTCACCGGCGACGACATCGCCCAGATGGCGAAGGACTCGATCGTCTTCGCCCTCGCCAACCCGGACCCGGAGGTCGACCCGCGGGAGGCGCGCAAGCACGCCGCGGTGGTCGCCACCGGCCGTTCGGACCAGCCGAACCAGATCAACAACGTGCTCGCCTTCCCCGGGGTGTTCCGCGGCATGCTGGACGCGCACGCCGAGGAGTTCACCGAGGAGATGGCGATCGCGGCCGCCCAGGCCATCGCCGACGTGGTGGGCGAAGAAAAGATCAACCCGACGGTGATCGTGCCGAGCGTCTTCGACTCCCGGGTCGCACCGGCCGTCGCCGCCGCCGTCCGCGCCGCCGCGCACAACCCCAGCCCGCTGCCGGCCGCCGACCCGGGCCCGGCAGACCTCCCGGAGATCGCCGCCACCGCCAGCGCGACCCCGTAGGCCCCACCCCCTCCGTCGATCATGAAGTTATTGCCACGACACGCCGAGCTGGCTGGCAATAACTTCATGATCGACGCGGGCGGCCCCTCAGGGGCGGAGGGTGGAGGGGTCGATCTCGCCGGTCGCTACCAGGACGGCGGGTCCGGAGAGCCAGCAGGAGTCGGCCGTCACGGTGACCGTCAGGCGGCCGCCGGGGACGTCCACCGCCACCACACCGGTGTCCCGGCCGGCGTCGCGCAGGGCCACCGCGCCCACCGCGCAGGCGCCGGTGCCGCAGGACAGGGTCTCGGCGCTGCCTCGCTCGTACACCCGCATCAGCGTGTGCCCGTCGGTGGCGTCGACCGGGTCGCCCGCCACGATGAACTCCACGTTCACCCCGCTCGGGAAGACCTCCGGGTCGTACCCGGGAGCCTTCGTCAGATCCAGCGCGGACAACTCCACACCGGCGGGCAGGACACAGACCAGGTGCGGGTTACCGATGTCCACGGCAGTGCCGGTCAGGGTCAGTTCGCCGAGGGTGGCGGTCGACTCGTCGTACACCCGGGGGCGGCGCATCTCGACGGACACGGCGTCGCCCTCGACCAGCGCGCGCACGACGCCGGCCCGGGTCGCCACCGGCAACGCCGCGCCGGCGGGCGTCGCCAAGCCGGTGTCCAGCAGGTACCGCACGAAGACCCGGGCGCCGTTGCCGCACATCTCGGCGAACGAACCGTCGGCGTTCCAGTAGTCCATGAACCACTCGGCCTCGCCGGCCAACCCGGCACCGTCCGGGTGTTTGGCCGCGCGGACCACCCGCAGCACGCCGTCCGCGCCGATGCCCCTCCGCCGGTCACAGAGCGCCGCGACCAGCTCCGGGGTCAGGTCGAGCTGACCGTCCGGGTCGGGAAGGAGGACGAAGTCGTTGCCGGTGCCGTGGCCCTTGGTGAACTCCACGCACCCATCATCGCGCAGCGGCCGGCACCAGGCGCAGGGCGGCCCCGATCAGGTCCGGCGTCGCCGAGTCCAACCAGTGGATCCGCGGATCCCGCCGGAACCAGGACCGCTGCCGGCGGACGAAGCGCCGGGTCGCCCGAACCGTCTCGTCGTGCGCCTGCGACTCGGTCAGCTCACCGGCGAGCATCCGCAACACCTGCTGGTAGCCGAGCGCCCGACTCGCCGTCCGCCCCTCCGGCAACCCGCGCCCGACCAGCTCACGGGTCTCCGGCACCAGGCCGTCGGCCCACATCCGGTCGACCCGCAGCGCGATCCGCTCGTCCAACAGCCCGGTGTCCAGGTCGACGCCGAGCTGCACCGACGGGTAGTACGGCGTGGGCTGCGGCAGCGAGGCCGTGAACGGCGCTCCGGTGAGCTCGATCACCTCCAGGGCCCGCACGATCCGCCGGCCGTTGCCGGGCAGGATGCCCTCGGCGGCGGCCGGGTCGGCGGCACGCAGCCGCGCGTACAGCGGCGCCGGGCCGACCTCCGCCAACTCTCGTTCCAGCCGCTCCCGCAGCACCGCGTCGGTGCCGGGGAACTCGAACCGCTCCAGCACCGCCCGCACGTACAGCCCCGACCCACCGACCAGCAGCGGCACCCGCCCCCGGGCCAGGATGTCGTCGACCGCCGCGCGGGCCAACCGCTGGTACTCCGCGACACTCGCCGGCTCGGTGACCTCCCAGATGTCCAGGAGGTGATGCGGCACCCCGTCCCGCTCGGCGACTGTCAGCTTGGCGGTGCCGATGTCCATGCCCCGGTAGAGCTGCATCGAGTCGGCGTTCACCACCTCCCCGCCCAGGGCGTGCGCCAACGCGATGCTCAACGCCGACTTACCCGCCGCGGTCGGGCCAACCACCGCGACGACCGTACCGCTGGTCACACCCGCTCCCAGGACGCCACGAAGTAGGCGACCCCATAGGGAGCCGCATGGTGCAACAGCTCACCGCGCCACCCGCCGCCAGCCGCCCGGGCCGCGCCAGCCAGCACCTGCCAGGGCGCACGACCGGCGGCCTTCAGCTCCGCGGACACCACCGGGTCCAGGTCGAGCAGGACGTCCAGGTCCGCGTCGGCCAGCGCCGCCGCAACCCCCTGGTCGTACGGGAGGGCGCGTGGGTCGTCGTACCCGGGTGACGTCACTCCCCGGCACGCCGACCCGTCCCCGAGTACCAGCAACGCCACCCGTTCACCGGTGGCGGCGACCTCGTCGGCGAGCACCGCCAGCTCGGCCGGGCCCGCGTCGGCGGCCACCTGCACTGCGGTGACCGTCGGCGTGCTGGTCGGCGGTGCGCCGACCGGCGGTGCGCTGCTCGAGGTTGCGCTCGCCGACGGTGTGCCGACCGGCGGCGTGCTGGTCGGCACTGTGCTGGCTGGCGGCGGCGTCTCGTGGCGGGTCAGCAGCCACGCGCCGATGGTCAGGCTCAACGGCAGCACCGCACCCCGGTCGGGCTGACCGGGAGCCAACGGCACGTCCAGGTCGACACCCCAGGGCTGTAGAGAACCGGTGGCCGGAGTGCGGATCGGACCGGTCACCGGCCCGGTCCCGAGCAGCACCACGCTGTCCGGACCGGCGGCCAGCAACCGGCGTACGGCGGTGTCGCAGGCCGCCCGAAGGTCGTCCAACTCGGGGGCCGCGGAGCCGGCCACCTCGGGCACGAGCAGGGGCGGATGCGGACAGACAGCGGCGGCGACCAGTGGCACCCGTTCACCGTAGCGGGAATCCCCGGTGCGTCTCCGCGCCGATCCGGTCATTCGGCCCCTAGGACACCGTATGGTCACGGTCGGCGATAGGCGCTCGACGCGGACCGGGTGAGACCTGTGACAATGCCGGAAGCAACTTGGCTGCGCCGTGGCGGCGACGGGGGTTCGTTCCCTCGACGCCGGGAGAACGAGGATGGGCACATGAGCGACTGGACTGCCTTCGGACGGGTGGACGCGGACGGCACCGTGTACGTCAAGACCACCGAGGGCGAGCGGGTGGTCGGATCCTGGCAGGCGGGTGCGCCGGAGGAAGGCCTGGCACACTTCGCGCGCCGCTTCGCCGATCTGGTCACCGAGGTGGACCTGACCGAAGCACGGCTCAAGTCGGGTGCGGCGGATGCCGGGCACTCGCTGACCACGATCCGGCGGATCCGCACCACGCTGCCCGAGGCCAACGTGGTCGGCGACATCGACGCCCTGACCGCTCGTCTGGACAAGCTGGCGACCCTCGCCGAGGAGAAGGCCGGCGAGGCGCGCGCCGCCCGGGACGCCGCTCGCGGCGAAGCCCTGGCCCGCAAGACCGCGCTGGTCGAGGAGGCCGAGAAGCTCGCCGCCGAGTCCACCGGCTGGAAGACCGCCGGCGACCGGCTCAAGGAGATCCTCGACGAGTGGAAGACCATCCGTGGGGTCGACAAGAAGGCCGACGGTGAGCTATGGAAGCGGTTCGCCGCCGCCCGGGACGGCTTCACCCGACGTCGTGGCGCCCACTTCGCCTCTCTGGACTCGCAGCGCAAGCAGGCGCAGACCGCCAAGGAGGAGCTGGTCGCCCAGGCGGAGAAGCTCCAGGAATCCACCGACTGGGCCGCCACCGCCAACCAGCTCAAGGACCTGATGACCCAGTGGAAGGCCGCGCCGCGCGCCTCCAAGGAGGCCGAGCAGAAGCTCTGGGAACGATTCCGGGGTGCGCAGGACGCCTTCTTCAGCCGGCGCAGTGAGGTCTTCTCCGCCCGGGACAACGAGCAGCGCGGCAACCTGGAGCGCAAGCAGGCCCTGCTCGCCGAGGCCGAGGCGTTGGACATCGACGCCGACCCGAAGGGCGCCCAGGCCAAGCTGCGCGAGATCCAGGCGCAGTGGCACGAAGCCGGCCGGGTCCCCCGCGAGGCGGCGGCCGGGCTGGAGCGCCGACTGCGCGTCATCGACGACAAGGTCCGCGACGTGATGGACTCGGCGTGGCGCCGCACCACCAAGGAGGACAACCCGCTGCTCGCCCAGATGCGGGCACAGGTGGCGGAAGCCGAGGACCGGCTGGCTCGGGCGCAGAGCGCCGGGGACGCACGCCGGATCAAGGAAGCCGAGCAGGCGCTCGCCTCCAAGCGGCAGTTCCTCCAACTCGCCGAGCAGGCTGGCTGAGCTGACGTCTTCCGGAGCCCCCGGCCCCCTCACGGGGACCGGGGGCTCCCACGTATCCAGGCCGTCCCCGTTCGCCCCGCCCCGCGCCGCCCCGCGCCGCCGCGCCGCGCCGCGCCGCGCCGCGCCCAAGATCCGCACAACTTCCCGGATGTTGCTGCCTCCGAGGCGCGGCAGGCAGCAACATCCCTGATGTTGCGCGGATCTTGGCGACGACGAGCGTCCTGGACCGGCCGGGAGGGGTTTCAGGCGCCTGCGTCAAACCAAGGTCGCGCTCGATCCTGGATGTAGTGGCTTCCGGACGCTTCTCAGGCCACTACATCAAGGATCGAGCGCGATCATGGGGGTGGGCGCTCGGAGGCGGGGTGGGCGGCGGTGCGACGGGCGTTGGTGTGGGCTGGCGGGGCTGGTTGACGCATTGACGTGGGGTGATCAGAATGAGCCACGGAACCAGGTAGGGCCACCGGGACGAGGGCGACGAGGGCGGAACAACCGCTGTCGTGGGTCGCCGGTGAGCTTCCGCGAGTGACACGTCCGCGTGACATGGGCCGTCGCGCACTGTCCGCGTACCCCTGAGGGAGCGTGACGTGCGGACGGCCGCCCGCCGGGCGTCCCAGACCGGTGACGCTCGGCCTCCGAATTGGAGCTCGAATGTTCCGTCCTCAGGCTTTCGGCGGTGCGGTCACCGCGCTCGCCACCGTCGCGGCCGGCGTGTTCCTCGCCGCCGCCGTCAACAGCAGTCCGGCCGTGGCCGCTGGCACCGGCACCGGTTACCTGCACACCAACGGTAACCAGATCGTGGACAGCACCGGTGCCACGGTCCGGTTGACCGGTATCAACTGGTTCGGTATGGAGACCGACAACAAGACCTTCCACGGGCTGTGGTCGAACAACCCGTGGCGGGGGCAGCTCGACACGATGGCGCGGTTGGGTTACAACACGTTGCGGGTGCCGTACTCGAACGACGCGCTGAAGGCCGGCGCGACCGCCAGCGGGGTCAACGACTTCGTCAACCCGGATCTGGTCGGGCTGTCGCCGTTGCAGATCCTGGACAAGGTGATCGACTACGCCGGCAGCAAGGGTATGCGGATCATCCTGGACCGGCACCGGCCGACGTCGGCCGGGCAGTCGCCGTTGTGGTACACGTCGACGGTCTCCGAGGCGACCTGGATCAACGACTGGAAGATGCTCGCCCAGCGGTATGCGGGCAACCCCACGGTGATCGGCGCGGACCTGCACAACGAGCCGCACGCCGAGGGCACCAACCCGGCGGCCACCGGCGCGTGCTGGGGGTGTGGTGACACCACCCGGGACTGGCGGCTCGCCGCCGAGCGGGCCGGTAACGCCATCCTCGGTGTCCAGCCCAACTGGTTGATCTTCGTGGAGGGGGTGAGCTGCCCGAGCGGCGGCCTCTCCAACGTCTGGGACGGCGACACCAGTAACGACGAGGACTGCGGTTGGTGGGGTGGCAACCTGTCGAAGGCCGGCCAGTTCCCGGTCCGACTGAGTGTGCCGAACCGGCTGGTCTACTCGCCGCACGAGTACGCCACCTCGGTGTACCGGCAGACCTGGTTCGACGCCCCGGACTACCCGGCGAACATGCCGGCCATCTGGGACAAGTACTGGGGTTACCTGTACAAGCAGAACATCGCGCCGATCATGATGGGCGAGTTCGGCAGCACCCTGGCCGACCCGAAGGACCGGGTGTGGCTGGAGAGGCTGATGGCGTACACCGGCACCGGGGTGACCGGGATGTCCTTCACCTACTGGTCGTGGAACCCGAACTCGGGTGACACCGGTGGGATCGCGTTGGACGACTGGACGAACGTCAACACCACCAAGCAGGCGATCCTCCAGCCGTACCTGATCCCGCCGACCGGCGGCGGCACCCCACCGACGACCGGCGGGCCGACGAACCCGCCGCCCGGTGCCTGCACGGCCACCTATCGGCAGGTCAACGCCTGGCAGGGTGGCTTCCAGGGCGAGGTGACAGTGAAGAACACGGGATCGGCCGCGGTGAACCCGTGGTCGGTCACCTGGACGTGGCCGTCCGGGGTGACGCTGGGCAGTGGTTGGAACGCCACCGTCACGCAGTCCGGAACGACGGTCACCGCCGCCGCTCCGAGTCACGCGCCGTCCCTGCCGGCGGGCGGGTCGGTCACCGTCGGCTTCACCGCCAACGGCACGGCCAGCGCACCGGGCACTGTGAAACTCGGCGGCGCGAGCTGCTGAGCTGTCGGGACGGCCGGTGCGCGACGCATCGGCCGTCCCGACCATTTACATGCATGGCCTTCTATGCTTTCATCGGGAAAGCGCTTGCCTCACTGTCGGCGGGCGCAAGCGCGGGAGCCGCTTTCCTTCACGAACCTGCACTGGCGGGCCCGAGGACCACCGGTCCCGGCCGACCTCGCCGCCCACGGGCATGGGCGACGCGACGGTCCGTCCGCCTCATCGAAAGGGAGCAGCATGCGCACAGGACGGCGTCGAACGACGCTGATCGCCACCACCGCCGCAGCCACCGCGACCCTGGTCACCGCCGGTCTGCTGACCTCCGTGTCCGCCCAGGCGGCCGCCGGATGCCAGGTGGCCTACACGGTCGCCAGCCAGTGGCCGGGCGGGTTCACCGGCAACGTCACAGTCACCAACCTCGGCGACCCGGTCTCCGGGTGGACGCTGCGCTGGTCGTACGGGGCCGGGCAGCAGACCAGCCAGGCGTGGGGCGCTACCGTCTCACAGAGCGGCAGCCAGGTCTCCGCGACGAACGTCGACTACAACGGCAACCTGGCGACCAACGGCACCGCCTCGTTCGGCTTCAACGCGAGCTGGAACAACTCCAGCAACCCGGCTCCGACCAGCTTCACCCTGAACAACGTCGCCTGCACCGGCAGCACCACGCCGACCACTCCGCCGCCCAGCACCCCACCGCCGACCACCCCGCCACCATCGAGCACTCCCCCGCCCGGCCAGCAGCCGTCGAACCTGGTCGGCTGGGCCACCCAGAACGGCGGCACCACCGGCGGAGGCAACGCCGGCACCACCACCGTCAGCAACGCCTCGGGCCTGACCAGCGCACTCAACGCGACAGGCGCCGCGGTGATCCGGGTGACCGGGACCATCACCTGCTCGGGGATGCTGCGGGTCCGGTCCAACAAGACCATCATCGGCAACTACGGGGCGACCATCGTCGGCTGCGGCTTCAACATCAACGGTGACCGCAACGTGATCATCCGCAACCTGACCTTCCGCAACTGGGACGACGACGCGATCAACGTCCAGGAGTCGGCCACCAACATCTGGATCGACCACAACAGCTTCAGCAACGGGTACGACGGCGCCGTCGACATCAAGCGCGGATCGGACTTCATCACCGTCTCGTGGAACCGGGTCTTCAGCCACGACAAGACCATGCTGCTCGGCCACAGCGACGACAACGCCAGCCAGGACGTCGGCCATCTGCGGGTGAGCTACCACCACAACTGGTTCGACGGCAGCAACCAGCGCAACCCCCGGGTGCGCTTCGGCAACCCGGTGCACGTGTACAACAACTACTACCGGGCCAACGGCGGCTACGGCGTCGCGTCCACCGAGAACGCGGGTGTGCTCGTCGAGGGCAACTACTTCGAGAACGTCGACGACCCGTACCACCGTGGTGAGGGCGACTCCGGGCCCGGCAGCCTGGTCGCCCGCAACAACCACTTCGTCAACTCGCCCACCGGCCAGGCCGGCGGCAGCGTGGCCACCATCCCGTACTCCTACCAGCTGGACACCGCGAGCAACGTCAAGTCCATCGTGACGGCTGGCGCGGGCGCCGGCCGGATCACCGTCTGACCGAGGAAGGGCCCCTCGACGAGGGGCCCTTCCGTGCGGTCAGTGGGTGGCGCAGCCGGCGGTGGGCGCGGGCGCGACCGGCGGTGCGCCGATCGTCGGCAGACCGAGCAACACACCGGGGGTACGCGGGGAGCGCCCCGCCTCGGCCGCGTCGCCGGCCCGGGTACGGCGGTGTGCCACCAGCGTCCCGTCGGCGTTCAGGTGGTGCGGTGCCGCGTACGTGACGGTGGTGTGCACGATGTCGCCCGGGCGGATCTGGCCGGCGAGCGCTTCCCCGCCGGGGCCCTCGGTCGCGAAGTGCACCAGCCGCCCGTCGCGGGCCCGACCGGACATCCGGCCGGTGCGCTCGTCCTTGCGGCCCTCGCCGACCGCGACCAGCACCTCGACGGTCTCGCCCACCAGGCGCTTGTTCTCCGCCCAGGTGATCTCCTCGACGGTCGCGACCAGTCGCTCGTAGCGCTCCTGCACGACCTGCTTGGGCAACTGGTCGTCCATCGTCGCGGCGGGGGTGCCGGGCCGCTTCGAGTACTGGAAGGTGAAGGCCGAGGAGAACCGCGCCTCGCGGACCACGTCCAGGGTGCGCTGGAAGTCGGCCTCGGTCTCGCCGGGGAAGCCAACGATGATGTCGGTGGTGATCGCCGCGTCCGGCATCGCCGCCCGCACCTTCTCGATGATCCCCAGGTAACGCTCGGAGCGGTAGGACCGGCGCATCGCCTTCAGCACGTCGTCCGAGCCGGACTGCAACGGCATGTGCAGCGAGTGGCAGACGTTCGGCGTCTCGGCCATCGCGGCGATCACGTCGTCGGTGAAGTCCTTCGGGTGGGGGCTGGTGAACCGCACCCGCTCCAGCCCGTCGATGTCGCCACAGGCACGCAGCAACTTGCCGAACGCGTACCGGTCGCCGAACTCGACGCCGTAGGAATTGACGTTCTGGCCGAGCAGCGTCACCTCCAGCACACCCTCGTCGACCAGAGCGCGCACCTCGGAGAGGATGTCGCCGGGCCGCCGGTCCTTCTCCTTGCCGCGCAGCGCCGGCACGATGCAGAAGGTGCAGGTGTTGTTGCACCCCACCGAGATCGACACCCAACCGGCGTACGTGGACTCGCGGCGGGTGGGCAGCGTGGAGGGGAAGACGTCGAGGGATTCGAGGATTTCCACCTCGGCGGCGGCGTTGTGCCGGGCCCGCTCCAGCAGCACCGGGAGCGCGCCGATGTTGTGGGTGCCGAAGACCACGTCGACCCAGGGCGCCTTGCGGACGATCTCGCCCCGGTCCTTCTGGGCCAGGCAGCCGCCGACCGCGATCTGCATCCCGGGGTGCTTGTCCTTCACCGGGCGTAGGCGACCGAGGTTGCCGTAGAGCCGGTTGTCCGCGTTCTCCCGCACCGCGCAGGTGTTGAACACGACGATGTCCGGGGTGTCGTCGGTGGGCACCGCGCGCACGTAGCCGGCCTGTTCGAGCAGCCCGGAGATGCGCTCAGAATCGTGCACGTTCATCTGGCAGCCGTACGTCACGACGTTGTAGGTCCTAGCCACCCTCTTGGTGCCCCTTCCCCTCGGGCTACCAGGGTAGCGGCCCGTTCGGCGGCCCCTACCCACCGGCATTGACCCGGCGGCCCATAGCGGGCATCCACGACGGGCAGTACGCTGCACAACAAGAATGTGTTCTGGGCGATTTCGGGGGCTTTGCACTCGGCGCCGACGATGCGCGGCTCCGTTCACGGGGGAGCACATGACGACCCGCGGGAGGCCAACCGTGACGCGACAAGATGCGGCACAGCGCACCGTCACCACCCCGGACGGGCGGCACCTCGCGGTGGAGACCTCCGGCTCCCCGGACGGGCCCGCGGTCTTCCTGCTGCACGGCACCCCGGGCAGCCGCAGTGGCCCCCGTCCGCGGGGCATCGTCGTCTACCGCCTCGGCGTGCACCTCGTCTGCTACGACCGGCCCGGTTACGGCGACTCCGACCGGCACGAGGGTCGGCGGGTGGCCGACGCGGCGGCCGACGTGGCGGCGATCGCCGACCACCTCGGCATCGAACGGTTCGCGGTCGTGGGTCGATCCGGTGGCGGCCCACATGCCCTGGCCTGCGCGGCGCTGCTGCCCGACCGGGTCACCCGGGCCGCCGTGCTGGTGGGGCTCGCCCCGGCCGGCGCACCCGACCTGGACTGGTACGCCGGCATGGCGGAATCGAACGTGGAGGACTACGGGCAGGCCGACGAGGACCTGGCCGAGCTGACCCTCAACCTGAAGGTGCGCGCCGAGGAGGCCCGGCGGGACCCGATGACGCTGCTGGAGTTCCTCCGCCCCCAGTTGCCGGACGAGGACATCCGGGTCGTCGACGATGTCGCGATCCGCCGGCTCCTGACCGACATGTACGCCGAGGCGCTGCGGCACGGCCCCGAGGGCTGGATCGACGACGTACTGGCGATCCGCCGTGGCTGGGGGTTCGACCTGGGAGCCATCCGTGCGGAGGTCCGGCTCTGGCACGGCGAGCAGGACCGCTTCTCCCCCGTGGAGCACTCCCACTGGCTCGCCTCGCGGATCTCCCGCGCCGAAGTCCAGGTGCAGCCCGGAGCCGCGCACTTCGGGGCGGTGGAGATCCTTCCGCAGACCCTGAGCTGGTTGGCCCGACCGGACCTGGCGACCAGCCCGCGGCTCTGACCGGCAGGCCGGGCCGGCAACCCGACCCGGCCACCGGACCAGCCCGGTCAGATCGTGTGCGGGTCGATCACCCGGACCACGAACCGCCGCTCCCGCAGGGTCTGCACGGTCGGGTGCTCCAGGCCGATCACCTCGGCCAGCCGGTCCGCCACGTCGCCGACGTCCTCGCCCGCCGCCTCGCCACCGACCCGCCGCGACACCAGGGCGAGATCACCGAGGCAACGGAGTGTGTCCGGGTGCTCCGCGCCGATCACCGCGGCCAGACGACCGGCGGTCTCCCGCAGGCGGTCCCGGGCCAACTCCCACTCCCCCTCCTCGGCGAGGCACACCGCGTGGTTCACCTCCGCCGCGAGGGTGTGCGGGTGGTCGGGGCCGAGGACCTTCCGCAACTCGCCGGACGCCTGGGCGGCCGACGCGCGCGCATCCGACCTGCGCCCGACCGCGCGCTCGGCGGCGGAGATGTTGCTCAGCGTCGCCAAGGTGTGCGGGTGCTCCGAACCGAGGTGCAGTTGCTCCTCGTAGGACTGCCGGACAGCGGTCATCTCGGTCAGCGCCCGGGCGCCGTCGCCGACGGCCAGCAGGTTCGCCGCACGGCTCGACCGGCACGCCACAGTGTCCGGGTTGTCCGGGCCGAAACGTTCGTCGAGCTCCCGGTAGGCGGTCTCGAACATCGGCGCGGCCTCGGCACCCCGGCCCGCGCTGCGCAGTGACACCGCCAGGTTGACCTGGGCGGCCAGACTCTGGCCGTCGTCCGGCCCGAGTACCTCGCAGTACGTCTCGTACACGGTCCGCAGCAGGGTCGCCGACCTCTCGTACTCGCCGGCCTCCCGCAGGTCACTGCCCAGGCGCACGGCGGACACCAGGGTGTTGGGATGGGTGGGACCGAGCACCAGCCGGCGCCGCTGGTGCGCCTCCTCGTCCCACCGGCGGGCCGCCCGGTAGTCACCGACGAGGCGGTACGAGACGGCGAGGTTGTTGGCGGCGCTCAACGTCCGGGGGTAGTCCTCGCCGAACCTCTGGAGCCAGGAGGCGTAGGTGGACCGGTCCTGTTCCAGCGCCTCGGCGTAGCGGCCGAGCGCGCGCAGGTCACCGCCGAGGCTGCCGGCGGTCATCAGCGTGTGCGGGTGCGTCGCGCCCAACAACCGGCGTTGCTGGGCCAACACCACCTCGTCCAGATCCCGGGCCTCCTCGAACCGGCCCAGGCTGCGCAGGATGTTCGCCCGGTTGAACCGCAGGTGCAGCAGGTGCCGACCCAGCACCGTCGGCTCTGTCTCGTCCCGAATGTCGCCGAGCCGCGCGGCCCAGATCTCGTTGACCTCCCCGCTGAACCCGAGGGCCTGGTCCAGACCGCCCCGCAGCCACAGATAGCGAACCCGATCGATCAGAAGTTGGCCGACCGATTCGTCCGGGCAGGTCAGCGCCTCGGACACCTCCAGGTGCGGCCAGAGCATGCGCAGCCGGGCCCAGGTGGTCGGGTCGTCCACGTCGCCGCGAGGCCGGGACGCGGCGAGCACCAGGTGCACCTGGTGCCGGGCGGCGTCGATCTCGTCCTCGGTCATCCGGTCGCGGACCACCGCCTGCAACAACCGGTGCACCTGGACCCGGCCGCCCTGGACGTCGAGTTTGAGCAGCGCCAGCCGGTTGATCTGCTGGACCAGGGCACCGCGCACGAGCCGCTCCGACACCGACGGGTCGAACGGCACGAGGGCCGCCGCCATCTCGTCGCTGTAGATGAGTTCCAGCGAGATTTCCGGTGCCAGCACCGAGCAGAGCTGCAACAGCCGGTACGCGGCAGGCGCCTGGTCGAGCAGCCGGTTCAGCGACAGGTCCCAGGTGGCCTCGACGGAGAGGGCGCTCGGGCCGTGCCGCTCGATCTGCCGCAGGTAGTCGCCGACCGACGTGCCGGTGTCGGCGAGCCAGGCACCCGCCGCGGCCACCGCGATCGGCAGGTCGCCGAGCGCCTCGGCCACCCGGTCGGCCTCCTCGGCGCTGATCGTGGGCACCCGCTGGGCGAGGTGCGCGACGCTCTCGGTGCGGTCGAAGACGTCCACCTGGATCGGATTCGCCCGGTCACCCCAGGCGCGGTTGCGGGAGGTCAGCAGGACGTGCCCGGGGCCCTGCGGCAGGAAGGGCTCAATCTGGTCGAGTTCCTCGGCGTTGTCGAGCACGACCAGCCACCGCTCGTACGGTTCGCCCCGGCCGAGCACCTGCAGCACGGACCGGACCGTGTCGGGCAGGGTGGGCCCGGCGAGGATGCCGAGGCGACTCGCGAGGTCGGCGAGGGCAGTGTCGACGAATTGCGGCGGGTCCGCCACGATCCACCAGACCACGTCGTACGCGGCCTTGAACCGGTGCACGTATTCCAACGCCACCTGCGTCTTGCCGACGCCGCCCATCCCCTGCAGGGCGACCGGCAGCACCACCGCGCTCCCCCCGCTCTGCAGTTGCGAGCGCAACCGGGCCAGGTCGTCCTCCCGGCCGGTGAACCGGGCGTTCCGGTTCGGGGCGTTGAAGATCAGCGGCTCGGCGCCGGGGAACCGGGCGCTTCCACCCGCCGGCCCGTCCGCCGACGACGGCACCGGTCGACCGACCAGCCGCAGCACCCGCTCCACGGCAGTCGCCGCGCTCACGTTGACCAGGTTGGTGGAACTCTGGGAGGGGAATTCCGTCAGCGGACGCAGGTCGGCGACGTACACCGCGAGCGCCGTGGAACCGGTGCTCGTGTCGCGATCGGGCAGACCGCCGGACGGCGTCGCCACGTAGGCCGGTGACACCACAGTCAACGTTCGTGGCGCCGGCGTGCCGGCCGACCCGACGGCGGTCGTGGGATCCACCACCCGCAGCCCGGCCGAGCTGAGCACCCGTTCCAGCCACTCGGCCCAGATGGCGTCCTCCGGGGCACAGCGAAGCACGATCTGGTCGTCGATCGCCTCGGTGCGCCGGCGGAAACGGGCCTTGCCCCGCTCCCGTACCGACTCGTCCATCACCGGCAGCGCGGTCACCGCGCCGTCGGTGAGGATCCCGGTCAACGTCTCGAACGCGGCCAGCAGTGACGTCGGCGAGCCGGGCGGGTCACCGAACGTGGCAAGGGTCTCCTCGTACGCGTAGAACGGCCGGTACGGGACCTCGACCGCCGCCCAGTACCGCCGCCGCTCGGCCTCGGTCATGCCGGCCGGCAACCCGGCGAACCGGCGCATGGCCAGCAGGCGTCCCGCCTCGGCCCGCTCCTTCTCGGCCTGGTCGACCCGCATCGGGACCGGCAGGACCCGGATGTCGCGCCGCCGGTAGCGGTCCCGTACCGAGTGCGCCACCCTCGCCGCGCCGTCGATGCCCTGGTCACTGAGCGTGAAGCAGTCGACCAGGGTGTCCGGCAGGTGCAGGGTGCAGATGTCGGCGACGTCGCTCAACCCCGTCCGGCTGTCGATCAGGGTGAAGTCGTACTGACGCTTCATGTCCGCGCGCAGCGCCTCGAAGAACTGCGCGCCGCCCAGCCGGTTGTAGAAGTTGTCCCAGTCCAGTCCGCTCACCGAGACCGCGTAGTCACTGTTCTGCCGGCCCGCGGAGAGGAAGTCGAGGCCACCGCCGTTCGGGAAGTTCCAGCGCAGCGAGAACGCGTGTCGGCCGACCCGGGCGAACTGCTCCATCCAGCGGTCCGGTCGGTCGTCGACCCGGGTGGTCTCCCACTCGTAGTCGCGGATCATGTCGATCACACCGCTGGTGCCCTGGATCGCCTCGGCGTCGAGGAACGGGTGGAAGAAGCGGTGCAGTCCGGGCGACTCGAGGTCCCAGTCGGCCACCAGCACCCGCCGGCCGCTGGCCGCCAGGATCCAGGCCACGTTGGCCAGCGCCATCGTCCGGCCCGTCCCACCCTTGAACGAGTAGAAGGTGACGACCTGGCCTTCGCGATCGTTGTTCATCGGTTATCTCCGTGGGGACGCAATGGGGCCGGGTCATCAGGCGGGGACGCGGGGTCGGTGGGAGCGGCCGGGCCGGCGGCGGACAGGCCGTCACGCAGGCTCGGCACCGGCTCCGGCGGTGGTTCGAAGGGGACCACCGGGCCGTACTTGAGGAACTGTCGGCGGGCCTCGGTGACCAGCGCCGGCATCAGGTCGACGAACTCCGGCACCGTGCACGCGCGCTTGACCTGGGGCAGACCGGCGTCGTGCAGCAGTTGCGTGACCTCGGTCGCCCACCGGCTGGCGTCCTGGGTGTCGTCGTCGTCAGTGACCACCAGCGGAACGACCCACTCCCGCAGGCCGTGCAGCATGCGGGCAAGGACTTCGGCCGCGTCCGGCGCCGCAGCGATCCACGGGTCGACCAGCAGCACGGCGGGCCGGCGACCGAGCAGCCCGGCGGCCTGCGCGAAGTCGGCCGTACGGGCCGACAGCCCGAGTCGCTCGGCGGTGCTGGCTGCGTACTCGGCGGCGGGCAGCTCCTGGCGACGCCCGTACGGCCGCCAGAGTCGGCCGCTGGCCGCGTAGCCGGTGGGGTCGCGATCGGTCGGCAGATGGTCCCGGGTCGGTGCCAGCACGGCGACGACGAAGTCCGGGTCGGTCGTCCCCGGGCGGACGACCTCGTCGAGGCCCGGGGCGCGGGACGGGCCCAGCGGCCGCCGTTCGGCGGTGTGCACGATCCGGCTGGCCAGGCGACTCAGCAGAAGCTCGTACTGCTCCCGGTACGGGGCCAGCATGCAGAACGCGCGCAGGCCGTCATCGGCGTACTCCGGGACGTCGCGGCCCAGGTCCAGGGCGCCGTCGAGCTCCGGATGGGCCTCCCACGGGGGGAACGGGATCCACAGCACCGGAACGAGGTGGCCGGTGGCGACCCGGGCCGACCCGGCGGCGGCCAGCCGGGCCCGGAAGGACTCCTGCTCCCCCAACGCCCAGGGGCGGCTGAAGTAGCCGGGCGAGTAGAGCGGGACGAAGACCTCGGCGTCGCCGAGCGCCTCGGCGAGAGCTGCCTTCCAGTCTGCCCCCAGCGGGATCTGCTGGTCGAAGAAACCGATCCTCATCCCCGCCACCGGTCGCGCCTGCCGACGCACCTCGTCGGTCAGGTCGGCGAAGAACTTGCCGACCCAGACGTCGGCGTCGGCGCGGGCACCCGGCGGTGGTGCCGAATGCGCGTAGCTGAGGAAGAAGTACGTTCCTCGCGACGCCTGTCGACGCCGGTCCGCCGGCGGGCTCATCCCCGCTCCTCGGCGAACCGGTTGCACAGCTCGTCCACGCTCGTCGGCACCCAGGGCTCCACCAGGTACGACCGGTGGATGGCCACGATCCGCTGTGCGAGCCGCCAGACCACCGCCCGGTACGCGTTCTCCCACTGCATGGTCAGCAAGCCGTAGACCCCATCCCGCTGGTAGTGCACCGCGATGTCGGGATCCGGCATGGCGGTCGGGGTGAATCGTTGGATGTCGCGCAGCACCCGGGGCAGTGCCGTGCCGTTCGTCGGCGACCAGGTGACCGGCACGATCGCCGTCTCGTGCGGCGAGGCGGAGCTGTGCCGGGGGACGATCCGTCGGCGGGAGAACGCGTCCCACTCGCGACCACACCACTCGCTGCCGAGCAGCGCGCTGGACACCAGCGGGACGAAGACCTGGCAGGTGCCGGCGGCCTGGAGCAGCTCCGGACTCCAGCGTTCACCACCGGCGATGGAGGTGTCCAGGAAGCCGGCGTCCACACCGGTCACCGGGCCGACCAGCTCACTGACGTGGACGGAGACGTCCTCGAAGAACCGGGAGACGTACTCGGCGGGTTTGCCGGTGGCCCGGCCGATGGGCGCCCGCGAGTAGCTGATGAAGAAGAGTGGCGCGCGCGTCCTGGAGGGTGCGTCCACTGTGCTCACCGCAGCCCCTCCGCCCTCCCCACGCGGCCGGACCATCAGCGTAGTCCCCGCGTCAACGCCGCACCGCCAGGCGGTTCGCGGCGAACCAGCCGACGGCGAAGTCCACTGCGGCTCGTGCCGGCAGCAGGCGAGCCTCGGCCCGGCCGACCCGACCGCGCTGGACGAAGGGCGTGTCGTCGAGTGCGGCGCCGACCTGGGGGAAGTCGGTGTCGTCCAGGTCGAGCGCGTGGAAGTCGAGACGGACCCGACGCCCGTCGACGAGCCGGAAGCAGTGGTAGTCGCGTTCGGGCGGCGGCACCGGCAGCCGGTACTCGGCCAGGTGCAGGGCGCTGCACGCCTCGTAGCCCGCGCCGAGCAGCAGGATCTGCCCGTCGGCCGCGTACAGGTTGCCCACCGGTGACCGTTCCCCCAGGTGGCAGGTGAGGTCGTGGCCGTCGGTGAGCTGACGCGCCCGAGGGCCGAGCGCGGCGAACGAGGTCTGCGGGTGGTCGCTGCGCACCGCGCCTGGCGCGCAGCGGACGTACTCGGCGAGGGCGCCCATCCGCTGCGAGGGGGTGGTTCGGCGGTCCCAGCCCGGCAGCGCCGCCTCGTAGCGGTCACGCTGCGCCCCGTCCATGCCGGCGACGGCCGCCAGGTGGGCCCGGGAGGTCGTCGAGTTGCCGTCGGTCTGGGTGGGCACCAGCAGCGTGCCAGCGGGGCCGAGGACGTCCCGCAGGGCCCCGGCGAGGGTCGCCGGGCCGTGCTCCAGCGGGCCCACCTGCCGCAGGCCGCAGTGCACCACCAGGCACACACCCGGGCGGACCCCCAGCGCCCGCAGGTCGTCGGCCAGGCGGGGCCGCCCCAGAGTGGGCCAGGGCCGCTCATCGGGACCCGACACGGGTCTCCTCCAGCGCGTGGCGCATCCGCTCGACGAACCGCTCACCAGCGCCGGTGAGCGATCGGCTGGCCAGGAGAGCGTCGACGCCGGCCCGGGTCCACGCGAGGTAGCGGGCGGTGTGCTCCGACGCGTCCCCGCCCTCGGTCTCCGCCCGCGACCGCCACACCTGGGTGACGGCCAGGTGGGCGTACACCCCCTGGAGGACGCCCTCGGGTGGCCGCGGATCGGGACGCCACGGCACCCGGATCAGAGTGCCCTGACCCGGCGCGACCAGGTCGTACCGGTCGAGCACCGCGCCAAGCTTCGCGTGCTGCCACTCGTGCACGA
Organism: Micromonospora taraxaci; assembly: GCF_007830095.1. NCBI lineage: Bacteria > Bacillati > Actinomycetota > Actinomycetes > Micromonosporales > Micromonosporaceae > Micromonospora > Micromonospora taraxaci. The sequence goes on from NZ_VIWZ01000001.1 coordinate 5,855,633, forward strand.
GCAACACCGCCACCGTCTCCGCGTCGGGGTGTGGGGTGACGGCGACCGCGCCGAACGCGTGCCGGGCGGTCGCGCTCCGCAGGGGTCGCTCCGGATCGGGCATCAGCGGCACGACGGCCCGCAGGCCGCCGTCGAGCGCCGCGCCGTGTGCCGGCACGTCGCGGTGCACGACCTTCCAGGCCTCGGCGAGGGTACGGCCCAACGCCCGCACCGCCGGGGCCGTGAGGCCAGGCGCGACCGACTGGCCGTAGCAGTCGCGGTACGGGTCGTCGTCCTCGATGAGCAGCCGCCCGCCGGGCACCAGCACGTCGCGTGTCGGTCGCCAACCGGCTGACGGCTCACGCGAGTCGAGGTGAACCGTCCCGTCCGCCGAACCACCCCGGACCCGGAAACCCCCGGGCTGGACTGTCACCTCGGCGCTCTCCCCCAGGCCGGGCAGCACCAGACTGCCGAGCGTGGGCACCGTGATCACGTCGGGCCGCACCGGAACGTCCAATGTGACGGGTACGCCCGCCCGGACGGCTGCGGCGACGGCGAGGGCCGGCAGCGGGTCGACTGCCTCGCGGGCACCGGATCGGGTCGACGGGTCGAGACGACGCACCAACCGCGGACGGACGAACGGGTGTTCCAGGACCGCTCGGACCGCCGTCGGCGCCGTCACCTCGAGGTCGGCGAGCACCTCCCAGGCGGCCGTGGGGCCGAACATCTCCCGGCAGGCGGTCACCAACATCCGGGTGATGGCCACCTGGTCGTCGGCGAGCCGTCTGACGGTCTGCGGCGACCCGTGCCCGGTCGCCAGGTCGTCCAACAGGTCGTCGAGCGGCGTGGGGACGGGCGACTCGTGGGAGGGCTCCGTATACGCGTCCACGCCCTCGATCAGGCGGAGCAGGTCGGCGCAGTAGACCGAGGGGTTGTCGAAGCCGGCGCCGGTGCGCCAGCGGTGGGCGTACAGACCGCTACCGCACCGGTCGACCACCGGGCAGGCCCGGCACGTCGCACAAAGCCCCTCCATGCCCTCCTGGCGGATGGCGACACCGGGGTGCCGGGCGGCCTCGTCCACCGAGTGAACGAACACGTCGAACCCGGTGTCGGCAGCGCCGTGGTACGCCGTCTTCAACGAGTCGACCTGCTCCCAACTGCCGTCCGCCTCGACGACCAGCACGTCGGCCGGCGCGAGGCCGAACGCCTCGGTGCCGCCGCCACCCGGCCGCAGCGCCTCGAACAGCCGGAAAGACCCGGGGCGCCCGTCGTCCACCCACCTGCTGTGGATCCGGAGAAGCCAGTCCGCGTACGGGGTGGCACCACCGGGCCGCTGCGGCGGGTCGTCCCAGGTGGCGTGTGGCAGCAGCAGGTCGACCCGGGGCGGACTCTCGGCCACCAACGCCTCGTACACCCGGTCGGGGTCGTTGCGGACGTCGACGGTGCACAGGATGCCGGCGTAGCTGCCGCGGAACTCCGGTTGCCGGAGCAGGGCCAGGGCCCGCCGAACGTGGTCGTGGCTGCTGCCGCCGTGGGCGAAGACCCGGTGCCTGTCGTTCGCCGTACGATCGCCGTCGAACGACACGCCGACCCGTACGCCGTACTCGACGAGCAGCCGGCACAGGTCCTCGTCGAGCAGTACGCCGTTGGTCTGCATGCGCAGGTCGAGTCGCGTCCACGGGCTGATCGCCGTGCGCAGCTCGGCCAGCACCTCGCGCAGCCCGGCGGCACCGAGCAGCAGCGGTTCACCCCCGTGCAGCACCACGTGCACGGTCGGCAACCCGTGCTCGCGGGCGTGCTCGGCGATGCGCCGTGCGGCGGAACGGGCCGTGGCCGGTGCCATCCGCACCGGTCGGCCCCGCCAGGTCTGGTCGGCGTGCTGGTAGACGTAGCAGTGGTCGCAGCTGAGGTCGCACCGGCTGTGCACCTTCAGCACGAACTGGCTGATCCGCCGGCAGGATCCATCCGCTCCGGGTGCACCGCACCGGCAGGTCATCTGTCAGATGGACGAGTTGAAGGCGGCGACGGCAACACTGCCGGACGCCTCGGACTGGCCCGCGACGACGCGTCTGCGGACCGCCTCGACCAGATCGGCGTGCTCGACGGCGATCCGCTCCAGCGGGGTGTGCAGGCTGCGGGTGAGGTCATCCAGGTCGGGACGGGGTGAGCGGGTGGGGGCGTGGTCCACAATGAGTCTCCGGGGGCCCGGGGCGCGGGGAGCGCGAGCGACGACAATGGCTCGAAAGGCTCTGGTCCGTGCCCAGGATAGACAAATATCGACCAAGTGTCACCGTCGGTACAGTCGTCGGCACCACGGGTGGCAGACCGCCGGACCCGACAGAGGAGGAGCGCACATGTGCCGGAGCATCAAGACGCTGCGTGAGCCGTTCACCCCGCAGGTGACGGACGCGGACGTCGAGGCGGCGGCGTTGCAGTACGTCCGGAAGATCTCTGGCTTCCGGGCGCCCGCCGCGCACAACGCCGCCGCGTTCGACGCCGCGGTGGCCGCCGTGGCCGAGGCGACGCGCACCCTGCTCGACCAGCTGGTGGTGCGGGGTGCCGGCTCGGGCACCCCGGACCGGCGGGCCGCCGCGTCCCACTGACCGCCGGATCGCCCGGCCCGACCTCTTACGAGGTCAGGCCGCGGCGAGCGCCGGGGCGATCGTGTCGGGCGCCCAGCGCGAGCGGTGGCACTGCGACCATCCCCGGCAACCCGGGTCGCCCAGCGTGCAGAGCCGCTTGCGGGTGAGCACCTCACCGTCGTCGGTGTCCCGCACGTCGAAGTGCACCGGGCGCACCGTGCCGTCCGGTGCCACGAGCAGGTGCCGGCCCGCGTCGAGCGTGTCGTCGCGCAACAGGCAGTTGCGGCCCAGCAGTCGAGCGAGCGCGGCGATGCTGGCGTGCTCGGGGAGCCGCTCGGGCACCCCGTAGATGTCCACCACCGTCGCAAACTCGCCCGGCGCCTCCCAGACGTCGCACACCACCGCGTACGCCGGCAGCCGGGCCGGATCGGCCACCGCCAACGGCATCACCACCCGACCAATGGCCTCGGCCAGCGCCGGGTAGACCTGGACGGGTTGAGCCCCGTCGATTCTCCAGTTCCACAGCTCGGTCATTTCGCCTCCTCGCTGCGTTCGTCCCCACCGGCCTCCGGATCGGGCCTTACTGACGATGGTGGAGGGCATTTGACCCCAGCCGGGCGCAAGTTACCGGTCTGTGACCATTCCGGGCAAAATTTCCCTGAGCGGCATTGCTCGGAGTAGCGGGAAGGTGACAGTTTATCGGGTACGGTGCGCCAGCCGCACCACCGCCGCCGCGTGTCCTCACGTTCCTCGCCGACGCCTGCCGGGGTGTGACGGATCGGTCAGCGCAGGACGACCAGGTGCTCGCCACGCGGCAGCAACTCGCCCACCACCGGGGCGCCGGGCACCTCGCCGGCCACCAGCAGGCCGCCGGAGGTCTGCGCGTCGGCCAGCAGCAACCGCTCGTCCGCCCCGACAGAGCCGAAATCGGTCCACGGCGTCACCCACGCCAGGTTGCGCTGGCTGCCGCCGCTGACGTAGCCGTCGCGCAACGCCTCCCGGGCGCCCTCCAGGTACGGCACCCGGGCCGTGTCGATGGCCACCGTGAGCTGACTGGCCCGCGCCAGCTTCGAGGCGTGCCCGAGCAGACCGAACCCGGTCACGTCGGTGCCGCACCGGATGCCGGCGGCGACCGCCGCGCGGGCGGCGTCCCGGTTGAGCGCACTCATCGACGCCACCGCCTGCGGGAAGCTTTCACCGGTGTTCTTGTGCCGGGTGTTCAACACACCCACCCCGAGCGGCTTCGTCAGCGACAACGGCACGCCGGCACGCCCGGCGTCCAGGGTGATCAGCTCTTCGGGCCGGACCGTGCCGGTGACCGCCAGCCCGTACTTCGGGCCGTCGTCGTCCACGCTGTGCCCACCCGCCAGGTGGCAGCCGGCCTCCCGCGCCACGTCCTGCCCACCGCGCAGGACCTCGCCCGCCAACTCCATCGGCAGTACGTCGCGCGGCCAGCAGAGCAGGTTGAGCGCCACCAGCGGGGTGCCGCCCATCGCGTACACGTCGGAGAGCGCGTTGGCCGCGGCGATCCGACCCCAGTCGTACGCGTCGTCGACCACCGGAGTGAAGAAGTCGGCGGTGCTGACCAGACCGGTCCGCTCGTCCAGGCGTACCACCGCCGCGTCGTCGCCGTGGTCCAGCCCGACCAGCAACTCGGCGGTGCCGGTCGCCGGGCCGAGACCGGCCACCATGATCTCCAACTCGCCCGGAGGAATCTTGCAGGCGCAACCACCGCCGCGGGCGTAACGAGTCAGCCGTACCGGTTCGGTCATTCCCTCATGATCTCGACAACGCGCCACGATCGCTACCGCTGCCACCCAGACGGTGACCGAAATCGGACCCGCGACGACGATCGTGACCGGTGTTACCGCTCCGTGACCCGCTGAGTTGCATTCCGCCACATCAGGCCGCCTACAGTGGCCGCACCGGGGGTCAACCGACCCCGATCCGGGAGACGACAGGGGACGGTGGACGACGTGACGACGGGCGAACCGCTCATCGTGCTGGACGCGGTCAACAAGTGGTTCGGGCCGCTGCACGTGCTGGACGACGTCTCGCTGTCGGTGGGTCGGGGCGAGGTGGTCGTGGTGATCGGCCCGTCCGGCTCCGGCAAGTCGACGCTGTGCCGCACCATCAACCGACTGGAGCCGATCACCTCCGGCACCATCACCTTCGACGGCCAGCCGCTGCCGGCCGAGGGCAAGCCCCTCGCGAAGCTGCGCAGCGAGGTGGGGATGGTCTTCCAGTCCTTCAACCTCTTCGCGCACAAGACCATCCTGGAGAACGTCACCCTCGGCCCGATCAAGGTCCGCAAGGAGAAGCCGGCCGCCGCCCGTGAGCGCGGCCTGGCCCTGCTCGACCGGGTCGGCATCGCCAACCAGGCGGACAAGTTCCCAGCCCAACTCTCCGGCGGGCAGCAGCAGCGGGCGGCCATCGCCCGGGCGCTGGCCATGCAGCCCAAGGCGATGCTCTTCGACGAGCCCACCAGCGCCCTGGACCCGGAGATGGTCGGCGAGGTGCTGGACGTGATGACCTCACTGGCCAGCGACGGCATGACGATGGTCGTGGTCACGCACGAGATGGGCTTCGCGCGGCACGCCGCCAACCGGGTCATCTTCATGGCTGACGGCAAGCTCGTCGAGGACGCCTCCCCGGCGGAGTTCTTCGAGAACCCGCGCAGCGACCGGGCGAAGGACTTCCTCTCCAAAATCCTCACGCACTAGGCGTCCGTAGTGGAGCGCGCCGCACCTCGGTGGGCTCCGTTGAAGAAGGAGAAGAGTATGCGTATGAAGCGCGTGGCGGCGGTCGCCATGATGGCCTCCCTCGCCCTGTCGGCCGCCGCGTGTGGCAAGGAGGGTGAGCCGACCCCGAGCGCGGGCGGCAGCGCCTCCGGTGCCGCCCAGTCGGACACCTGCAAGAGCTCCGGCGCGACCTTCACCCCGAAGACCGACGCAGCCATCGCCGGCAGCCCGACCTTCGAGAAGATCAAGACCGCCGGCAAGGTCTCCGTCGGGGTCAAGTTCGACCAGCCGAACCTCGGCTACAAGGACGCCCAGGGCAAGCGGTGCGGCTTCGACATCGAGATCGCCCAGTACGTGGCGAGCACGCTGGGCATCGACCCGGCGAAGATCGAGTACAAGGAGATCGCGTCGGCCAACCGGGAGACCGCGATCAAGGGTGGTGAGGTCGACTACTACGTCGGCACCTACTCGATCACCGACAAGCGCAAGAACGACATCTCCTTCGCCGGCCCGTACTTCGTTGCTGGCCAGGACCTGCTGGTCCGCAAGGACGAGTCGTCGATCACCGGCAAGGACACCCTCAAGGGCAAGAAGGTCTGCTCGGCCACCGGCTCGACCCCGATCCAGAAGGTCCGCGACGAGGGTCTGACCGAGCCGAACAACATCGTCGAGTTCAAGACCTACTCGGAGTGCGTCTCGCAGCTGCTCGACAAGAAGGTCGACGCCGTCACCACCGACGACGCCATCCTCAAGGGCTACGCGGCGCAGAGCCCGAGCGAGCTGAAGGTGGTCGGCCAGCCGTTCAGCACCGAGAAGTACGGCATCGGCCTGCCGAAGGACGACAAGGCGCTGCGCGACTACGTCAACAACCAGATCGAGGCGTCGTTCGGCAACGGCACCTGGCAGAAGATCTACGACGGCACGCTCGGCCTGTCCGGGTCGGCCGGCACCCCGCCCACCCTCGAGCGGTACTGATCAACCGGCTCGACACGAGTGGTGACGCCGGACGGGGCTCGCCCCCGTCCGGCGTCCGTCCGAGGACTGAGAGCGAGGCATGGGCGAGTTCTTCCGCGTACTGACGGACAACGGGCAACTGTTCGTTGACGGGTTCACCAACACCGTCAAACTTTTCCTGATCGCCGCGGTCGGCAGCCTCGTCCTCGGCATGCTGCTCGGCGCGATGCGGGTCTCCCCCGTGCCGGCGCTGCGCGCGTTCGGCGCCACGTACGTCAACCTGGTGCGCAACACCCCTCTGACGCTGGTCTTCGCGTTCCTCGTGTTCGCGGTGCCGAAGCTGGACGTCAACATCGACTACTTCGCCAGCGCCACCATCGCGCTGACCGTCTACACCTCCGCCTTCGTGTGCGAGGTGATCCGCTCCGGTGTGAACACGGTCGCCGCCGGTCAGGCCGAGGCAGCCCGCGCGCTCGGCATGACCTTCGGTCAGGTGCTCACGCTCATCGTGCTGCCGCAGGCGTTGCGGGCGATGGTCCCGCCGATGGTGAGCGTGTTCATCGCGATGCTGAAGAACACCACCATCGCCGCCGGTTTCTCGGTGCTGGAGGCCGGCGCGATCCCCGCGTACATGGCTGAGCGAGGCGAGCCACAGTTCGCCGTCCTGCTCTGGATCACCATCGGCTTCCTGATCCTGATTCTGCCGCTGGTGGCGTTGCAGCGGTTCCTGGAGCGCAAGTGGAGGGTGGCCCGATGAGTGAGTTGACGAGCCGGGTCATCGCGAGCGGAAGGTGGCCGAGTTGAGCCAGGCGTCGATCCTCTACGACCTGCCCGGGCCACGCGCCAAGCGGCGTAACGCGATCCTGGGCGTCGCCTCCACGGTCGGCATCATCGCTCTCATCGCCTTCATCGGCTACAAGTTCGCCGACACAGGTCAGTTCGAGGCACGCAAGTGGGAACAGTTCCAGTACGCCTCTGTGCAACGCGAACTGCTCGCGGGCCTGGGGGCAACGCTCAAGGCGGCCGGCATCGCCGCGGTCCTGGCGCTGATCTTCGGTGCCTTCTTCGCCAGTGCCCGACTGAGCGACAAGTGGTATCTGCGTAGCCCGGCGACCTTCGTCGTGGAGCTGTTCCGGGCGATCCCCCTGCTCATCCTGATCTTCTTCGGCTATTACGTGCCGCTGCAGTACGGCTGGTCGATCGACAAGCTGTGGGCGCTGGTCATCGGCCTCATGCTCTACAACGGCTCGGTGCTCGCGGAGATCTTCCGGGCCGGCATCAACGCCGTCCCGTACGGGCAGACCGAGGGCGCCTACGCGGTCGGCATGCGCAAGAACCAGGTGCTGCGGCTGATCCTGCTGCCGCAGGCGGTGCGGTCGATGCTCCCGGCGATCGTCAGTCAGCTCGTCGTGCTGCTCAAGGACACCGCGCTGGGCTTCATCATCACGTACCCCGAACTGCTCTTCGTGGGTAAGCAGATCGGCGGCCGGTTGCCGTTCGGGCTGCCGTACGTGCCGACGTACCTGATCGTGGCGGCGATCTACATCGCCATCTGCGGTGCGCTGTCGGTCCTGGCCTGGTGGTTGCAGAAGCGAATGAGCCGCACCCCACGGACGGCGGCAAAGGTGCTGCCCGCCCAGAGCGTCGGCGAGGACTCTGCCCGGATGATCTGACCGGACGGGCCGCCGGGTCGCCTGGCGGGTGATCGAAACGAGTGCGTTGATATCGGGGTGTCCTTCGTCAGGGACACCCCGATATCTCTATCTCTCAGCGGGCGATCTCGGTGACCCGGGACTCGCGGACCACTGTGACCCGGATCTGACCCGGGTAGGTCAGCTCCTCCTCGATCTGCTTGGCCACGTCGCGGGCCAACACGGCCGCTCCGATGTCGTCGACGTCGTCCGGCTTGACCATCACCCGGATCTCCCGGCCGGCCTGCATGGCGAAGACCTTGTCCACGCCGAGCTTGCCGGCCGCGATCTCCTCGATCCGCTCCAGGCGCTTGACGTACGCCTCCAGGCTCTCCCGACGCGCGCCCGGCCGACCGCCGGAGCAGGCGTCGGACGCCTGGGTGAGGACGGCCTCGATGGTCTGCGGCGGCACCTCGTTGTGGTGCGCCTCGATGGCGTGCACCACGTCCTCGTGCTCGCCGTACTTACGGGCCAGATCAGCGCCGATGATGGCGTGGCTGCCCTCCACCTCGTGCGTGAGCGCCTTGCCGATGTCGTGCAGGAACGCCGACCGCTTGATGATGGGCACGTCCAACCGCAGCTCGGCGGCCATGATGCCGGCGATGTGGGCGGTCTCGACCAGGTGCTTGAGCACGTTCTGCCCGTACGAGGTGCGGTAGCGCAGGCGGCCGAGCAGGGTCACCAGCTCCGGGTGGATCTCGGTGATGCCGACCTCGACCAGGGCGTCCTCGGCGGCGCGGAGGCAGAGCTCCTCCACCTCCTGCCGGGCCAGGTCGTAGACCTCCTCGATCCGGTGCGGGTGGATCCGCCCGTCGAGCACCAGCTTCTCCAGCGTCAGCCGGCCCACCTCCCGCCGGACCGGGTCGAAGCAGGAGAGCAACACCGCCTCGGGGGTGTCGTCGATGATCAGGTTGACGCCGGTCACCGACTCGAAGGCGCGGATGTTGCGCCCCTCCCGACCGATGATCCGCCCCTTCATCTCGTCACCGGGCAGGTGCAGGACGCTGACCACGCTCTCCGCGGTCTGCTCGCTGGCGACCCGCTGGATCGCGTCCACCACGATGTGTCGGGCCCGCTGCTCGGCGGTGTTGCGCGCGTCGGACTCGATGTCCCGTACGAGCAGTGCCGCCTCCCGCTTGGCGGACGTCTCGATCGCCTCGACCAGCTCCAGTCGGGCCGACTCGGCGGTGAGCCCGGCGACCCGCTCCAACTCCCGACGGCGCAGTTCCTCCGACTCGGTCAGCTCGACGTCCCGCTGGGCGAGCGCTGACTCCCGGGCGGCGAGGTCGGCCTTCGCGGCGGTCAGCTGCCGCTCCCGCTCGGCGAACCGCTCCACCTCCTCGGTGTGCATCCGCTCCCGCTCGTCCATCCGGGCGGCCCGGCGTTCCACCTCGGCGGCCTGCTCCCGGGTGGTGGCGGCCAGCACCGCGACCTCCCGCTCGCCGCTGCGCCGCGCTGCCGTCCGCAGCTGCTCGGCATCCGCCTCGGCCTGCTTGTGGGCGCGCTCCAGGACGGTGTCCGCCTCGGCGCGGGCGTCGTCGAGCACCCGACGCGCCTCGGCGCGGGCCGCCTTCGCCTCCGCCTTCGCCGCCGCCGCCTCGGTACGGGCTGCCGCTGCGGCGGACTTCGCCACGTCGATCGTGCTGTTCGCCTCGTCGGCCGCCGTCCGCAGGGCAGCGAGCGACTGCTCCTGACGATCCTTCTCGGCGATGAAGGCGGGATCCTCCGGAGCCGGCCCGGCACCCATCCGGCGCATCGTCCGGATGCCCACCAGCACGGCCCCGATCACCACCACCGCGAGGACGAGGACGGCCGCGAGGAGCACGACATCGAAGGCGTTCATGCCGGGACCCCGTCGGGTCTACCGGTGAACCTGTGCCGCCGCCCCGCCATGGCCGCCTCCCCTAACGTCGAGACCGCAGCGACCGTGCCGGGGCACACTCCTGCGGCTGTGGACGCCCGACCGGAGCGGCTGGCCGTGGGTAGCTCTCTCCGCCGGCGGTGCCCGCGGGCAACGTCGGCGACCGGGTGCAGTTGTCGCGGCGTCCCGGACCGGCCAGTCCGGAGCTGCCGCCAAAGGCCGCGGAGTCGGCCAAAGTGATGCTGTCTTGTTACGCGATCTATGTTGTGCGCTTAGCCTGCAATGGTCGGGCAATGTGAGCCTGTATGGCGAGGCTAGGTCTCCGGGGGTGCTCTGGTCAAGGACTCATGATCAAACCCCCCGAACGGAGAGAAGTTGAATCGTCACCCAAAGCTGATGTCGTTGCGGACACAGGGTGACAAAAACCGCGACCTGGCAGGCTCGATTGACATGTCGTACCTGTTCAGGGACGACGACACAGTGGGCAGAGCCGACTTTGTGACAACCATGACGTCGACACCGAGCCGCCGCCCGCCGTCACCGTCGAGCCCGACAGCCCCGCGGGCCGGTCACTCCACCGCGCGGGTGTCGCGGTCCAGGTCGCCCTCGGCGTCGGCGAGCGCGTCGGCGTCGATCTGCTCGGCGAACTCGGCCGCCTCGGCGCTCTGCGCGGCCAGCGCATCCTTCACCGCCCTGATCGCGACCCCCGGCGGGTAGCCCTTGCGGGCCAGCATGCCCACCAGCCGGCGGAAGACCGCGTCGGGCTCGCCTCGAGCCGTGCGCAGCTTGCGCTCCACGAGACCGCGGGCGGTGTCCGCCTCGGTCTCCTCGTCCAACTCACCCAACGCCTCGGTGGCGACGTCACCGTCGACGCCCTTTCGGCGCAGCTCGTTGGCGAGGGCACGGCGAGCCAGCCCGCGACCGGTGTGCCGACTGGACACCCACGCTCGGGCGAACGCGGCGTCATCGATGATGCCGACCTCGTCGTACCGGTCGAGCACCTCTGCCGACACCTGCTCCGAGATGCCCCGCTTGGCCAACGCCCCGGCCAGCTCGGCCCGGGTGCGTGGCCGGACGGCGAGTTGGCGCAGGCAGATCTCCCGCGCCACCTCGGACTCGTCGCGCGGTGGGGGCGCCGGTTCATCCGCCGACGACTCGGCCCGACGCCCCCGGCGGGGACGCGGTGGGTCAGCGGCGTCGCCCGCACGGGGCGGACTGGCATCCCAGCCCCGCCCTGTACGGGCGCGTCGTCCTGCCATGGGTCAGCGACCGGTCAGAAGTCGACCGGCGGCAGCTCCGGGCCACCGGCGGCGTCACCCGCGCCGACACCGACGCCGAGCTTCTCCAGGATCTTCTTCTCGATCTCGGCGGCCACGTCCGGGTTTTCCTTCAGGAACTCCCGGGCCTTCTCCTTGCCCTGACCGAGCTGGTCGCCGTCGTACGTGTACCACGCTCCGGACTTGCGGATGATCGCCTGCTCCACGCCGACGTCGATCAGCGAGCCCTCACGCGAGATGCCCTTGCCGTACATGATGTCGAACTCGGCCTGCTTGAACGGCGCGGCCACCTTGTTCTTCACGACCTTGACCCGGGTGCGGTTGCCGACCACGTCGGTGCCGTCCTTGAGGCTCTCGATGCGTCGCACGTCGAGCCGGACCGAGGCGTAGAACTTCAGCGCCCGACCACCGGTGGTGGTCTCCGGGCTGCCGAACATGACGCCGATCTTTTCCCGCAGCTGGTTGATGAAGATCGCCGTGGTGCCGGTGTTGCTGAGCACACCGGTGATCTTCCGGAGCGCCTGGCTCATCAGCCGGGCCTGGAGGCCCACGTGGCTGTCGCCCATCTCGCCCTCGATCTCGGCGCGCGGCACCAGGGCCGCCACCGAGTCGATCACGATGATGTCCAGTGCGCCGGAGCGGATCAGCATGTCCGCGATCTCCAGCGCCTGCTCGCCGGTGTCCGGCTGGGAGACCAGCATCGCGTCGGTGTCGACACCGAGGGCCTTCGCGTACTCCGGGTCGAGCGCGTGCTCGGCGTCGATGAAGGCGGCGATGCCCCCGGCCCGCTGGGCGTTGGCCACCGCGTGCAGTGCCACCGTGGTCTTACCGCTGGACTCGGGACCGTAGACCTCGACCACCCGGCCACGCGGCAGACCGCCCACGCCGAGCGCCACGTCGAGCGCGATGGAGCCGGTCGGGATCACGGCGGTCTGGATGACCGGCCGCTCCCCCAGCCGCATCACCGAGCCCTTGCCGAATTGCTTGTCGATCTGAGCGAGAGCAAGGTCGAGTGCCTTCTCCCGGTCAGGCCCTGCTGCCATGGTTGCCACCCCTGCCTTCGCCGGCGTCTTTGCTGAGCTTCGCGTCACGCGGACACGCTAGGCGCTAGGTCCGACAGAAAACCAGCCGACGGGCCGCGAGCTGTGGACGAGCACCCCGCTGTGGACAATAGCCGAACAGGTGTACGACTCGACAAGCGACACGCGGAAGTGATGAAAAGGCTGCTCAGCGTAGTCGGGCGGGCACTCGGTCGGGGTACGCGGCACAGACCGCCCGCCACACCACGTTCGTCCGCTCACCCGACGCCAACGCCTGCTCGATGGTCCGTCCGTCGAGCTGGGACAGCACCTGGTCGCGGGCGATGCTCGCCGCGTAGCCGGGCCCGAACGCCTCCTCCAAGCGCGCCCAGAAGTCGGTCAGCCGCACGTGATCAGCCCTCCTCGTCCGGTGCCCCGGTCGGCACCGGGCGCAACGCTAGCGCCACCAGGGGCGCCGCCGCGACCGCCGCGAGCAGGGTGAGCACGGGATAACCGGCGAACTGCATGACAAACCCGCTGACCACGGCGGCAGCGGCCCCGGCCAACCCCATGACCAGGTCGCAGAACCCCTGGACGCTCGGCCGCACTCCGGCCGGCACCGACTCGGACAGCAGCGTCGAGCCGGCCACCATCGTCCCCGACCAGCCCAGCCCGAGCAGGACGAGACCCACCGAGAGCCGGGGTGTGTGGTGTCCGGCGGTGCCGGCGACCGCGCAGGCGGCCAGCAGAAACCCCACCCCGCCGAGGATCACGGCCCGCCGGCCGAGCCGGTCGGTGAGCCAACCCACCACCGGGGAGAACGCGTACATGCCCGCGATGTGCAGGCTCAGCACGATGCCGACCAGGCGCAGCACGTCGGCGTCGGCGTGCGACTCGCCGAGCCGGACCGGGGTCATCGCCATCACCGCCACCATGACCAGGTGACCGACCGCCACGGCAGCGACGCCGAGCCGGGCGGCGGGTCGCGCGCGTACCACCGACCAGGCCGCCCGCAGCCCTGCGCCGCGCGGCGCGCGCACCGTGACCGGCGCGGCGGCCGGCGCCTCCGCCACTGCGGCCGTCGCCGCGGCGTCGGTCGGCGGCACGACGGGCGTGTCGGCCGCCGCGAGCCGCCGCGCGGTGAGCAGCGGGTCGGGCCGGAGCAACCCGAGGAGTACGACGGCAGCCAGCACGAACGCGGCCGAGCTGAACGCGAACGGGCCGGCGAGTGGGGGCAGCCCCCAGCCGGTGGTGACCCGGTCGGCCAGGGCGGCGAAGTTCGGTGCGGCCACCGCACCGATGGTGGTCGCCCAGACGATCAGGGAGAGCTGCCGCCCCCGTCGGGCCGGCTCGGCGAGGTCCACGGCCGTGTAGCGGGCCTGGAGGTTCGCGGCGGTGCCCCCACCGAAGAGCAACATGCCGAGGAAGAGCAGCGGGATCCAGTGGGTCACCGCGGACAGCACCACGAGCACGCCGCCGACGGCACCGACCGCGTACGCCACCACCAGCCCTGGTCGCCGCCCGTGCCGCGCCATGATCCGGGTGACCGGGACGGCGAGCAACGCCGCGCCGACCACCCCGGCGCTCTGTGCCACACCGGCCACCGCGGTGCCGGCGATCCGCGCGGCGAGCAGCGCGCCGACCGCGATGCCGATGGTGACGCCGACGCCGCCGACGATCTGGGTGGTGGAGAGCAGCCGCAGGGTACGGCGTTGGATCGACGCGATGTCGGGGCGAGCGGCGGTGCCCGACGCGGTCAGGTCGGTGGCCATCGGCGCTCCTTACGAAGAGGGTGGCCCCATCCTCGCGCACCCAACCCGCCGCCCGCCGCCCCGCCGCGCGCCCCGCCCAATGATCCGGGCGCGCGGACCGGGACGGATACGCCCGGTCGGCCTGGTCGGTCAGCCGGCCATCACGCGCTGGTGCAGCGACGACACCGCCGAGCGGGCCGCCACGAACGCGCCGTGCTGCCAGGCCACCTCGTGGCTCAGCCAGTCCCCGGCGAAGTAGACCCGCCCGGCCGGCTGGAGCAACAGGTTGTAACCGGCCGTGCCGTAGCGAGGTGAGGTCCAGGCGCCCTCGATGTAGCGCGTCCGGTCCCAGGCGTGGGAGTACGAGGTGACCAGCTCGCTGCGGTACTTGTCACCATGGATCTTCACACCCTGGGCGACCGCGCGCTCCCTGCGCTGCTCGGGTGTGAGCCCGCTGTACGCCCTGGCGTTCGCACCGGTGTTGTAGTAGCCGACGACCAGGCCGCGCTTGCCGTGGAAGCCGTGCGACGGGTACCAGATGTGCGACAGGTCCAGGTCGGTCTCGGTGATGCCGCCGTAGATCCGCTGGTCGGTCTCCCACCAGCGGCTGCGGTACTCCAGACCGATCTTGCCGGCGGCGGTGACCGGGAAGTCGGCCAGGGCGGCGGTCACCGCCGTGCCGAGATTGTGGGGTACGCGGGCCATCAGGTGCGGTGGCAGCGTGGCCACGCAGTAGTCGGCGGTGAGCTGCGCCTGCCGGGAACCCTGCCGATAGGTCACCTCCACGGCACCGCCCCGGTCGGTCACCCCGGTCACCTCGGCGTCGAGCCGGATCCGGTGCGTGCCCACCGCCTTTGCCAGGGCCCGGGGAATCTGGTCCATGCCGCCGACCGGCTGGAACATCAGCATGGCCTGGTCGTAGCCGAACTCGAAGGAGAAGTACCGGCCGACGTTGCTGGCGAAGACGTCGGAGAGCGCCGGGGGCGCACCGAGAGGGCTGCCCACGTCGTTGCCCGCGCCCGGATAGGCGGCGAAGCCCCGACGGCTGGTCCCGGTGTACGCCCATCCGTTGGTGCGTCCGCCGATCGCACCGAAGCTCTGCAGGAACGCCAGGAGCCGGGTCCGGTCCTCGGCGGTGAGCTGGGCGTCCAACGCGCCCTGGTCGGTGGCCTTCGCCAGCAGCTCCGAGACGTAGCCGTACACGTCGGCCTTGGCAGTGCGGTACCGGACCGGCTCGGTCATACCGGCGGACTCGTTGTAGATCCAGGCGTCGGCGTTCTGGTTGGTGAAGACCTCGACGGGCACTCCGAGTTCCCGGCAGTAGTCCATGGTCACCATCCACTGCGCGATCCGGCCCGGCCCGGCGTTGAAGTAGACCCCGTCGGAGAAGCCCGCACGTTGCGTCCGTCCATCGAGGTCGGTTTCGACATCGCCGCCGCGGATGGTCAGGTTCCGCCCGCCGACGCGGTGCCGCGCCTCGAGAATCGTGCAGCGGTAACCCGCCTTGCCCAACTCGTAGGCGGCGGTGAGACCGGCGATGCCGCCCCCGAGGATGACCACGCTGGCACCCGGCCGCCCGGTCAGCGTGAAGTCGGACCGCTCCGGCGGCCGGAATGCCGGGGTGACCGCCGCTTCCGCGCTGGGAGCGAGGCCCATCGCGCCCATCGTGGCGAGCATCGCACCGGCACCACCACTGGCTCCCACCGCCCGCAGGAACCCACGCCGGCTCACCGTCGACTGTGTCTGACCGCTCATCGCGCCTCCCCTACAAGATCGACTCGCATGAGTCTGCAGAGAGGCTGTTTCGTGGATCGCGCAGTGCCGTTTCCGGTAGGTATCGGCTCGCCCGCCGCTGCCGAGCACGTCGGCGGCGGGAACGGAGTCGCTTCCGGCGTGGACCGCGCCTATGGTGCCGCAATGGGCGATGCCGGGACGCGGTTGGTCGAACGCTTCAACGACGCGTGGCATCGGGGCGACCTGACCACGGTGGCCGCCTGCCTTGCCGAGGACGTGCTCTACAGTCCGAGCGCCTGGGACGGGCCGGCCCGAACCCTGCGAGGGCGGGACGCGGTGTGCCGCGCCTTCGCCGACCAGCTCGGCAACGGCCCGACCCTCGGTGCGGTGCGGGCGGCCGGCGACCGGGTCCTGTGCGAGTGGAGCTGGCCGCAGGCGGAGGACGGCACCGTGCTGCGCGGAGTGGATCTCTACCTGGTCCGAGACGGCCTGATCGCCGCAAAGGACGTGTTCAGCAAGATCACGACGGACGGCTGAGCCCCCGCAGCCTCGCGCCGGGCTACTCGGGCAGGGCGCGGGTGACGACGGTGAGGTCGGCGACCAAACCCTCGTACGCCTTGTCCTGGTCGTCGGCGCGCAGCACCGCGGACGGGTGGATGGTGGCCAGCAGGCGAGCCTGCGGCGCGTCGGCGCGCTCGCTGGCGTTGTCCACCGGCACCCGTTGGAAGTCCTCCGGGTGCTGGGCCGAGGCGGGCCAGGGGAGCAACTCGCCCCGCTGCCGGGTGACCCGGAAGGACGGCCCGAGCAGCGCCTTGGCGGCGGTCGCGCCGAGCACCACCACGATCTCCGGGCGCAACCGGGCGAACTCGGCTACCAGCCAGGGTCGGCAGGCTGTGATGTGCACCTGGTCGGGGGTCTGGTGGATCCGCCGCTTGCCGCGCAGCTCGAAACGGAAGTGCTTCACGGCGTTCGTCAGGTAGAGGTGACGCGGGTCCAGCCCGGCGTCGTCGACGGCGCGACGCAGCAGCCGACCGGCGGGGCCCACGAAGGGCAGCCCCTTCTGGTCCTCCATGTCGCCCGGCTGCTCGCCGACCAGCACCACCCGGGCGCTCTCGTCGCCTCGGCCGAAGACCGTCTGTGAGGCGTCCCGGTACAGCTCGCAGCCCCGACAGCCGCCGGCGGCGGTCCGCAGGGCGTCGATGGTGTCGGCGTCGGGCGGGATGAACCGCTGGGCGCCCGGGGCGTTCCCGGTCTGCTCGGCCATGCCGACTGTTATATACCCGTTCGATGCCCGGTGCCGGGTACGCCCGCCGGTCGCACCGCGTCAGTAGCCGTTTCCGCCGCCGTCACCACCGGAAGCGATAGCGATCAACACGATGACGATGATGATGATCACCAGCGCCACCACGATCCAGATTCCCTTGCGTGCTCCGGGAGAAGCCATGGTCCCCACCTCCGGCGGCCCGCATACCCGTCCCGTTCACCCCGAATCCTCGCAACCTCGTACTTTCTGCGCGAACCATCGGTCCCGCCGACACCGGGCGCACGGTGGCGGAGCGCGGCCGGTCAGGTGGGGAACCCCGGGGGTGGGGTGGGGTTGGCGGCGTGGGCCAGGGCGGCGGCGAGGGGGGCGAGGTCGTCGGTGTGCAGCGAACTGACCGTGATGCGCACGGCGGGCGCGGCGGCGATCCGGTAGAGGGCGCCGGGGGCCACCGCCCAGCCGGCGTCGCGCAACGCGGTGACCGCGCTCGTCTCGTCCGCCACCGGCAGCCAGACGTTGATGCCGCTGCGGCCGTGCGCCCGCAGGCCGTGCTCGGCCAGCGCGGTCAGCAGCCCGTCGCGTCGCTGCTCGTAGCTCTGCGCCGCCCGCCGCACCAGCTCGTCGACCGCCGGATCGCTCCAGAGGGCGAGGACCAGCCGTTGCAGCACCGTGGAGACCCAGCCGGCGCCGACCCGCGTCCGGCCGGCCACCCGGGCCACAGTTGTCTCGTCGCCGGCCAGCACCGCGAGCCGCAGGTCCGGGCCGAAAGGTTTGCTCACCGACCGCAGGAAGGCCCAGCTCGCCGTCGCCCCGGCCAGCGGATGCAGGGGTACGCGGGCCAGCTCGGCGGCGTGGTCGTCCTCGATCAGCAGCAGGTCCCGCCGGCCGGCGAGCAGCGCGCGCAGCGCCTCGGCGCGCTCCGCGGAGATGGCCGAGCCGGTCGGGTTCTGGGCCCGGCTGGTGACCACCAGCGCCCGCGCTCCGGCGGCGAGCGCGGCGGCCACCCCGGCCACCATCGGCCCCTCGTCGTCCACGGGTACGCCGATCGGGCGCAGCCCCAGCGCGGCCACCAGGTCGAGCAGGTTGGCCCAGCCCGGGTCCTCCATCGCGACCGCGTCGCCGGGGCGCAGGTGGGCGCCGAGCAGCCGCTCGATGCCGTCCAGCGCGCCGCCGGTGATGGTCAGCTCCCCGGCGGGCACGCCGTCGGCGTCCAGTCGGGCGCGGGCGGCCTCGGCCAGCTCGGGCAGCACTCCGGCGTCGGAGTAGCTGACCGACGGGCCGCTGTCGGCGGCGAGCGCCGCCAGGTGCGGGCCGAGTGGAGGGAGCAGCCGGCGGTCGGGTTCACCCCGGGACAGGTCCCGGGCCCCGGGCAGTGGTGGCGGGCGTAGCGCGGAGCGGCGGGCGGCCACCGGGGGGCGGGGGCGGACCCGGGTGCCGTGCCGTCCGGCGGTGACGAGCAGGCCACGTTGGCGCAGCTCCTGGTAGGCGCGGGCGACGGTGGCGGGGCTGACACCCAGGTCGGCGGCGAGCGCCCGAACCGGTGGCAGCGGGGCCCCCGGAGACAGCGCGCCGGTACGGATGCCCGACTCGATGCCGGCCGAAATCTCGACGGCCGTCGTACCACTGAGCTGATAGCGTGCTGACACAAACAGGAGATTGTACTAGAACAAAGGGGCGCGCGCATGTATCCACCCACCGCCCGGACCACACCCCACCGCTCCCGCGACAAGATGAGCTACGACGAGGCCGCCGCCCACGCCGTGCTCGACGAGGCGTACGACTGCGCGCTCGGGTTCACCGTCGACGGCCAGCCACGGGTGCTGCCCACCCTGCACGTACGCATCGGCGACACCCTCTACCTGCACGGCTCCACCGGAAGCCGGCCACTGCTCGCCGCCCGGGGCGACGGGCTGCCGGTCTGCGTCGCGGTGACACTGCTCGACGGGCTGGTCTACGCCCGGTCCCAGTTCCACCACAGCGCCAACTACCGCTCGGTCGTCGCGCACGGCACCGCGCGACTGGTCACCGACGAGCGGGAGAAGCTCGCCATGCTCACCGCGCTGGTGGAGAAGGTCGGCTCGGGACGCAGCACCGACACCCGTCCGCCCAGCCGACGGGAGCTGGCCGAGACGGCCGTGCTG
This sequence comes from Micromonospora taraxaci, assembly GCF_007830095.1. Lineage (NCBI taxonomy): Bacteria > Bacillati > Actinomycetota > Actinomycetes > Micromonosporales > Micromonosporaceae > Micromonospora > Micromonospora taraxaci. Next base: position 5,874,624 of record NZ_VIWZ01000001.1, read on the forward strand.
GCGCTACCCCTGCGCGAGGTCTCCGTCCGGTCCCGCAGCGGTGGGGTCCGCGAGGACGAGGACGACCTGCACCTGCCGCACTGGGCCGGCGTGCTGCCGCTGCGGTTGACCCCCGGACAACCCGAGCCGGACGCCGGCGTCACCGCACCGCTGCCGGCGTTCCTGCGTACGGCCCGCACGCAGTGGCACGACCCGGTGTCGCTGCACGGCGAACACGTCCGGCTGGAGCCGCTGGACCTGGCCCACACCGAGGAGCTGCACGCCGCCACCGAGGACGCGGAGGTGTGGCGGCACCTCAGCGTGGCGGCACCTACCGCGCCCGATGGGACCGCCGCGGTGATCGGCACCGCCCTGGCCGCCCAGCACCGCGGTGAGCGGGTGGCCTGGGTGCAGCGGTGCGCGGCCACCGGGGCGGTGGTCGGCAGCACGTCCTACTACGACATCGACCCGGAGCGGAGGGCGGTGGCGATCGGGCACACCTTCCTCGGTCGGCCCTGGTGGCGTACCGGGATCAACACCGAGGCGAAGCTGCTGCTGCTCGGCCGGGCCTTCGACGACCTGGGCGCGGTGCGGGTGGCCTGGCACACCGACATCCGCAACGTCCGCTCCCAGGCGGCCATCGAACGGCTCGGCGCGACCCGGGAAGGCGTCCTGCGGATGCACCGGCAACGCCCGGACGGCTCCTGGCGGGACACCGTCCAGTACGCGATGACCGTCGACGAGTGGCCGAACGCACAGGCCAGGCTGCGAGAAAGACTTCGCCGCACGGCACCGGTGGCGTGATGATGGCGGGCGTGCTGGGGATCACCGACATCTGGACGTACGTGCTGGGCACCGTGGCCATCATCCTGCTGCCCGGGCCGAACTCACTCTTCGTGCTCTCCACCGCGGCCAAACGAGGCGTCGCGGTCGGCTACCGGGCCGCCGGTGGCGTGTTCGTCGGCGACGGGGTGCTGATGTTCCTCTCCGCTGCCGGGGTGGCGTCGTTGCTCAAGGCGTACCCGCCGCTGTTCCTGGTGATCAAGTACGCCGGCGCCGCGTACCTCGGTTATGTCGGGGTGACCATGCTGCTCGGCGCCGTGCGGCGCTGGCGCGACCGCAACGACCCGAGCACGCCGCGGCTCATCGACGCCGCGGAGCCGGCGGCGATGCGCAGCCCGTTCCGCAAGGCGCTGGTGATCAGCCTGCTGAACCCGAAGGCGATCCTGTTCTTCATCTCGTTCTTCATCCAGTTCGTCGACCCCGGCTATGCCTGGCCGGCGCTGTCGTTCCTGCTTCTCGGCCTGATCGCGCAGGTCACCAGCGCGCTCTACCTGACCGCGTTGATCTTCGCGGGCACCTTCCTGGCCGCCCAGTTCCGGCAACGTCGCCGCCTGGCCGCCGGCGGCACCACCGCCGTGGCCGCCCTGTTCCTGGCCTTCAGCCTCAAGCTGGCCACCGCGACCGCCGGCTGACCCGTCGGCGCTGGCGCTGACCCTCGCGTCGATCATGGACTTGTGGTGCCCCCAAAGGGGGTGAAGCAGGATTTTCCTCCCACCACAACTGCATGATCGACGGGGTTGGCGGGGGGGGTGGGCGAGGGCGGGGCGGGGCTGTCAGGTGCCGTCGCCGCCGCCGGACCCGCCACCACCGACGCCTGCACCGCCAGCGGTGCCGCCCAGCCCGAAGCCCGGGCGGATCGGCTCGTCGGGGTGCCGGCTGACGTGGGCGGACCCGCCGATCTGCGCGGACCAGTCGGCGTGGGCGGCAGCTGCGGCGTGCCGGTTGATCGCCTGGCGGAGCCAGCCGTCCACGGTGGCGACCCAGTCCCGCCGGCCGGCGTCCTCGTGCCAGATCCGGAACCTGCTGATGCTCTGGTGGGTGATGCCGGCCAGCGCCAGCCGGCGATCCATCCAGAGGATCGCCTCCAGGCCGGCCGAGTTCGTCACGAAGATCACCTCCAGCTCGGTGATCGGGCCGGCGTAGAGCGGGCCGACCCAGAAACCCCACCGCTGGTGCAGAGGCAGGGTCTGCTCCACCCCGGGCAGCTCACCCTGCTGCAACCCCGCCTGGCGGATCGAGAAACCGAGCGTGTCCAACGCCGCGAACACGTGCTGCTGGGTGGGTAGCGGGTGCACGAAGACAGGCACCATCGCCCCCTGGTCGAGGTCGGGGTCGACGGACACCTCGGTCCGCAGACCCATCCGCAGACTCAGCAGCGGCACCCCACCGAAGGTCGTCACCGGGGTCTCCCAGGGCAACGGCATGGCGAAGTCGACAGCTCTCCGCCGCCCGGCCGGCACGACGAACCGACCGGCGATCGGCACCTGGTGGAACTGCACGAGTCGTCGGGCGGCGGACGGGTCGTCCGGCTCGACTGTGGTGACCAGACCGAGCCGGATGTGCCGGACCAGCACGTCCTCCGGCCCGGCCGCGACAGTCACCCGCCCCGGCAGGCGCAGGCCCGGCCGGGTGCTCGGGTTGGGGAGCGTGGTCTGCACGGACAGGCCGGTCCAACCGGACTCCCGGGACACTCCCGTCAGCCGCACCGCACGCCCCTCCCGGCAGGGGCCCCGTCGGCCCCACCCGGCGCGCCTACCCGGTCGGCGTGATCTCAAGCCCGCAGCGCCGACCCGGCCGCACACATCGGCGCGGCCGGGTCGGCAGGTCAGCGCAGGCGGCGTCCGCGCGGGACCGTGTCGGTCTCGTCGTCGAACTCCCCGATGACCTCCTCCAGGAGGTCCTCCAGGGCGACGAACCCGATCGGTCGCGCCGGGCCGCCGCCGTTGCGCACCAACGCGAGCTGCGACTGCCGGGCCCGCATCGCCGCCACGGCCTCGGTGACCGAGGACGTCGCGGGCAGGGTGAAAGCGGGGGTCATCAACTCCCCGGCGGTCGCGGCGCGGCCGGTGGTGACCACCCGTACCGCCTCCCGGACGTGCACCAGGCCACAGACGTCGCCCTGCTCGTCCAGCACCGCCAGGCGGGATCGGCCGCTGTCCCGGCTGACCTCCTCGATCCGGCCGGCCGGATCGTTCCGACGGACGGTGACCATGGTGGCGAACGGCTCCATCACCTGCGCCACCGACGTGCCCTGCAACTCCAGCATGCTGGTCAGCAACTGGTGCTGCTCCGCGCCGAGCAGCCCGTGCTCGCGGGACTGCTCCAGCAGGATCCGCAGCTCGTCCGGGCCGTGCACCTGGGCGAGCTGATCCTGCTGGTTGACCCCGAACAGCCGCAGGATCGCGTTGGCCAGGGCGTTGAGCGCGGACAGCACCGGCCGCGACACCCGGGCGAAGGCCCGGAACGGCAACGCGAGCAGCGTCGCCGAGCGCTCCGCGTCGGTGATCGCCCACGACTTCGGGGCCATCTCCCCCACCACCAGGTGCAGGAAGGTCACCACTCCGAGGGCGAAGACCAGGGCGATCAGGTGGCTGGCCGCGTCCGGCAGGCCCACAGCGTGCAGCAGTGGGCTGAGCAGGTGCTCGATCGCCGGCTCGGCCAGCGCACCGAGACCCAGGGTGCACAGCGTGATGCCGAGCTGCGCACCGGCCAACATCAGCGACAGCTCGCGGACGCCGTCCAGCGCGGCGCGTGCCGCCCGACCGCCGTTCGCCGCCGCCTGCTCCAGGCGGTACCGCTTGCTGGCCACCAGGGCGAACTCGGCGGCCACGAAGAACCCGTTCAGCGCCAGCAGGATCACCGAACTGAACAACGCGATCCCGGGGCTCATGCGGTCACCTCGGGTTTGCTCAGCTGCAACCGCACCGAGTCGGCCACGTGCCGGTCCACGGCCAGCACCTCGACCAGCGCGCGGGGCTCCGCGTCGTTGACCTCGCCGTCCGCGCCCTCCGGCAGCAGGCTGATCTCCAACCGGTCACCGACCTCCGGTACCCGGCCCAACTCCCGCATCACCAACCCGGACAGGGTGTCGTACTCCGGCGCCTCGGGCAGGGCGATTCCGGTGCTGTCGGCGACCTCGTCGATCCGCCAGCGCGCCGGCACCACCCAGGACCCGTCGTCCTGTCGGGCGGGTGCCCGCTCCGGTGGGTCGTCCTCGTCGCGGATCGGGCCGACCAACTCCTCGGCGATGTCCTCCAGGGTGATGACGCCGGCGAAGCCGCCGTACTCGTCAACGACGCAGGCCATCTGCCGGTGACCGGACCGCAGGCGGTCCAGCACCGTGGGCAGGGGCAACGTCTCCGGTACGAGCAGCGGCGGCCCCGCCACCGCGCTCACCGGGGTGGTCGCCCGCTCCCCCGGGGGTACGCCGAGCACGTCGGCGATGCCGACGACGCCGATCAGGTCGTCGACGCCCTCCGCACCGCGTACCGGGAAGCGGGAGTGGCCGGTGTCCAGCAGCTCGACCACCCGGCTGACCGGCTCGTGCGCCCGTACGGTGTGTACGTCGACCCGGGGCACCATGGCCTCGCCGGCGGTCAGCTCGCGGAAGTCCAGACCTCGGTCGAGCAGCGTGGACATCTCGGCGTCCAGGCTGCCCTCCTCGCGGGACTCGGCGATGATCTGCTCCAGGTCGGCCGGGGTGGCGCCACTGGGCAGCTCCTCGATGGGTTCGATGCCGATGCGGCGCAGCAGCCGGACCGAGGCCCGGTCGAAGAGCCGGATCAGCGGCCCGGCCACGGCCAGGTAGATGAGGGTGGAGCGGCTCAGCGCCCGGGCCAACTGCTCGGCCCGTGCGATGGCCAGGTTCTTCGGCGCCAGCTCACCGAGCACCATCTGCACGATGGTGGCGATGACCAGGGCCAACGCCACCGACAGCGGCAGGCTGACCGCCTCGCTGACGCCGGCAACGCCGAGCAGGTCGGCGAGGCCACCACCCAGGTACGGCTCGGCGACGTAACCGACCAGCAGGGCGGTGACGGTGATGCCGAGTTGAGCGCCGGAGAGCATGAAGGAGAGCCGGCTGGTGACGGTCAGGGCCCGGGCGGCGGCCTGGTCGCCGTCATCGGCGAGCTGACGCAGCTTGCCCCGGTCCACGGCGACGTAGCCGAATTCCTGCGCCACGAAGTAACCGGTGGCGGCAGTGAGAACAACGATCAAGAGGAGACCAACGACGATCAACACGGGTCGCTCAGGGCTCCCGGGGTCGTCGGTACGGGAATATGCCGGGCACGACCCGGCTGGCTACTGCTGCCCTCCTGGGCAGAAGAGTCGATCATGCCGCCATTTTATCCGCCCCGGCTGAAGGACCGCTGGGAGATGGTCGCGATGCGGGCAGCCGGCCCCGGACGGAGTCCGGGGCCGGCTGCCTGGTCGGTGCGGGGTCAGTACAACCAGTTGCACTCGGAGGTACCGCCGTAGCGACGCCCCGTATCGAAGACGAAGTATCCGCCCCAGTAGAGATTGGCCTCTTTCTCGAACCTGTTCGCCTCGTAGGGGTTCCCGGTCGTCAGTCTCGAGTAGGCCGACTGAATTCCGTAGTCCGCCAGGAAGTTCGCCGCGGACAGGTATCGCGCGTACGCGTCGGAATGGATCACCTCGTGCCGTGGGAGATCCGGGCCCCTGATGTCGGCAGAGGTCCGTCCGTAGCCGAAGCGGATGTTCGCCCGCTTGTACGCCTCACACCGCAGGCGGGCCCGGTACGAACTCTCGCTTCCACCGTAGAAGAAGTAGTCTCCGACGGTTGCCGGTTGATCTCCTGCCGGGGAGGTGCCGTAGCACACCCGCGAGCCGAAGCCCGGGTCACACCAGCTTCCGCCCCCCAATACCCGGGTGGCGACGAGGTTACTGCCGTTGAGGTCGTTTCCGCCGCGGGTCCTCGCGTACTCGGACCGGTCGACGATCGCCTCGGCGATCGGGGAGTCGGCGCTCTCCCCGGACATGTTGAAGGCGACCACCCGGAACTCATGCAACTCGCCGTCCGAGAATCCGTACCTCAGGGAGGCGGAGGTGCCCGTGGCAGGCAGTGGCAGACGAATCCAGTGCCAATCCCCGGCAGTCCGGTATTCCATCCAGTAGTACACACCGGGGGTGCTACTCCTGGTCCAGCTCAGGTTCACCTGGCTGACCCCGTTGGAGCTGGCGGAGAGCGACGACACGCGCGTGGGCACGGGCGGCATGGGTTTGGCCGAGGCGACGTTGCTCGGCGTGCTGTCACCGGACATGTTCGTCGCCCGCACCCGGAAGTTGTACGTGGTGCCGTTGCCCAGGTAGCCGGCGACGAAGGTGCAGCACGACGTGATCGGCACCTTGACCCTGGTCCAGGTCGACGAGGTGCTCGTCTTGTATTCGACCAGGTAGTAGACGTTCGGCGTCGGACTCCTGGTCCACGTCAACGTCACCTTGCCGTTCCCGGCCGCCGCACTCAGCCCGGACGGTGCCTGCGGGAACGGCGGCATGGGCCGGGCCGACGCGGTGTTGCTCGGAGAACTGTCCCCCGCCTGGTTGGTGGCACGTACCCGGAAGTCGTAGGTCGTGCCGTTGCCGAGGTACCCGGCCACGAAGGTGCAGCACTGGGTGACCGGCAACTTGAGCCGGGTCCAGTTCGCCGCGCCGGAGACCCGGTACTCCACGAGGTAGTACACCTTCGCCGTGGAGCTGGCCGTCCATCGCAGCGTCACCTTGCCGTCGCCGGCACTGGCGGTCAGGCCGGACGGCGCCTGGGGGAACGGCGGGAGAGGGGTCGCCGCCGCGACGTTACTTGTCGCCGACTGACCGGCCATGTTGCTGGCCGCGACCTTGAACTCGTAGCGGTGGCCGTTGGTGAGGTAGCCCGCGGTCATCGTGCAGCAGGTCGCCGGCAGTGCGACCTTCTGCCAGGACTGTCCCGCGGTCGTGTCGCGGAGGTAGACGTCGTAGTAGACGCCGCCGGTCGGGCTCGCCGTCCAGTTCAAGACGACCTTTCCGTCCCCCGAGGTGGCGGTGAGGCCGGACGGTGCGGCCGGTACCGGCGGCAGGGGCTTGGCGCTGGCCACCGACGTCGGCGTGGACTCCCCGGCGCCGTTGATGGTGGTGACCTTGAACTCGTAGACATCGCCGTTGGTGAGGTAACCGGCGGTCATGGTGCAGCAGGTGGTGACCGGACTGGCCACCTTCTGCCAGGACTGACCGGCGCTCGCGTTGCGCAGATAGACCTGGTACCAGGAACCGCCGGTCGGGCTGGCTGTCCAGTTGAGGGTCACCTTGCCGTCGCCGGCGGTGGCCGTCAGCCCACTCGGCGCCTGCGGCACCCCGCCCACGGCGGTGACCCGGACGGTCGCCGAGGCGACTCCCTCCCCGCCCTGACTCTCACCGGTCACCTTGAACTCGTAGACATGGCCGTCGGCCAGGTAACCCCGGGTCGCCGAGGTCGTGCTGCTGGGCAGGGAGGACTTGGTGAAGGTGGCCTGCCCAGCGGTGACATCGCGCTGGTAGACCCAGTACAGAAGGCCGGGCGCCGGGGCGTCCCAGTTCAACTCGATGGTGCCGGACCCGGCCGGTTGACCGCGCAGGTTGGTCGGCGCGGCCGGACGGGGCTGGCTGCTCGTCGCGGACACCACGTTTCCGGTCGGGCCCTCACCACCGGAGTTGATCGCGGCGATCTTGTACTCGTACGAGTGGCCGTTGGTGAGGTAGCCGGCGGTCATCGTGCAGCAGCTGGTGACCGGGGTGGCGAGCTTGGTGAAAGCGGCGTCCCCGGCGGTCACGTCCCGCTGGTAGACCTGGTACCACAGATCCGGGGCGGGAGCCGTCCAGGCCAGCTTGATGGTGCCGTCGGCCTGGGCCGTCGCGGTCAGTCCGCTGGGGGCCGCTGGCAGCGGAGCCGTCGGCGTCACCGCGACGACGTTGCTCGCTGTGCTCTCCCCACCCGACCCGTTGGCGCTCACCTTGAACTCGTAGCGATGGCCGTTGGTGAGATAGCCGGCCGTCATCGTGCAACAGGTGGTGACCGGGAACTCGAGCTGGCTGAACTCCGTCTCGCCGGCGGTCACGTCCCGCAGGTACACCAGGTGCCAGTTGTCGGCAGCACCGTCCCAGGTCAGCACCGCCTGGCCGTCTCCGGCCGTGGCCCGCAGGTTGGTCGGAGCGGCGGGCGCCGCGACGTCCGCGGTCGCGGAGGCGACGGCGGACGCCGGTGACTCACCGGCGGCACCGAGCGCGCTGACCTTGTACTCGTAGGTGTGCCCGTCGACCAGACCGCCGGCGGTCATCGTGCAGCAGGCGGTCACCGGCCACTCCAGCCTGGTGAAGTCCGCCTCGCCGGCGGTCGCGTCGCGCTGGTACACCTGGAACCAGACATCCGGCTGCGACTGCTGCCAGGTGAGCTTGATGCTGCCGTCCGGCTGCGCGGCCGCGGCCAGGGCGGTGGGAGTGGCCGGAAGGGGTCGCTGCGCCGTCGCCGTCGCCACGTTGGACTGCACCGACTCGCCGCCCTTGCCGAGGGCGGTGACCTTGTACTCGTAGGTGTGCCCGTTCGCCAGGCCGCCTGCGGTCATCGTGCAGCAGGTGTCGACCGGCCACTCCAGCCTGGTGAAGTCCGTCTCGCCGGCGGTCACGTCGCGTTGGTAGACGTAGAACCAGTCGGTGCTGTTGGCGTGCGTCCACTGGAGTTTGATGTCGCCGGTGGTCTGGGTGGCGGCGGTCAGCCCGGTGGGCGTCGGCGGTCTGCTGTGGAACGCTGTCGCGGTCACCTCGACCGACCGTGGCGACTCGCCGCCGCCGTGCACGGCCACCACCTGGAACGCGTACTGATGGCCGTTCTCCAGGCCGTTCATCGAGAGGGTGGTGTCCTGCGGGGAGGAGTCCCACTGCCGGCTGGCCTCGGTCTCGCCGGCGGTGACGTCACGCCGGTAGACCTCGTAGCGCCAGACGTGCGGAACGGTGTTCCAGTTGAGCGTGATGACACCGCCGTCGGCGGCGGCCGCCACCAGACCGGTCGGCGCCGTTGGCACTCCGATGGTGACGGTCACCGTGGCGGCGGCGGAGAGCGGTCCGGCCCCGGCGGTGTTGCGGGCCGCGACCCGGAACTCGTAGGTGTGGCCGGTCTCGTAGAACACACTCAGCTCGGTGGAGTTCCCGGTGATCCCGGTGGAGACCCGCGCGAAGTGGGTCTGCCCCGCCGTCACGTCCCGCTGGTGGACCTCGTACGTCAGGCCCGTGCCGGCGGGTGCCTGCCAGCGCAGGCTGACGGCGCCGCTACTGTCGGCCTGCGCCGTCAGGGCGGTGGGCGCGGCGGGCACCGCGGCCGGATCGGGCGTGGGCCGGGGCCAGTCGACCTCGACGAACCGGGGCCGGTAGGTGCTCACGTCGCCGTAGACGGCGTCCGCGACGAGACTGTTGACGTTGTACGACACCAACAGCTTCCCGGCGCGTGCCAACTCCGGGTGCACACGGGAGTCGTACACGATGCTGCCCGGGATGGTGGCCGGTTCCGGGGCGGTGAACAACGGCACCGGGCCGGCGAAGGGCCCGGTGGGCGAGCTGGCGGTGTAGGCCACGAAGTCGGCCGAGAAGGTCAGGTTGTTCTCCTGGGTGACCAGTACGTAGTTGCTGCCCACCTTCTGCATGCCGAAACCGGCGCCAACGCCGGACAGCACCCGAGCGGAATCGCCCTGGGCCGTGGACCATCCGCTGCCGGTCCAGAACTGCCAGGCACCGGAGAGTCCGCCGGCCGGCACCCGGGCGACGTGGGCGAAGCGCATCTGGCCGACGGATTCGGCCCCGTAGATGTAGGTGTACGCGCCGTCCTCGAGCACCGCTGAACCCCAGGCGATCCTGTTGCCGTAGCCCCGGTCCACGATGCTCCGCACGGTGAGCGCCGGCAGGTCGAAGGTGACCACGGCGCTGTCCAGTTGGGCGAAGTCCAGCGGACCGGTGCCCGTCGTCTTCATCCGCTGGTAGACCACCCGCAGCACGCCACTCTCGACAGTGCCGTCGCCGACCCAGTACTTGTCGGCGCTGCCGTCGGTCGGGCGGACGAGCGAGGCGGGTGCGGCGGCCGTGCCGCCGTGCAGTGTCTGGACCAGGTCGGATCCGTCCTGCACCACGATGGAGTTGTTCACCATCGGGGTGTTCTTCGGCAGAGTGTGGTCCGCGTTGACGGTGCCGATCAGGCTGTCCGAGAAGAGCCAGGCGTTACGGCCGTCCGGCAGCGGGATCGAGACGGTGCTGTCTCCACTCGTCCACTTGCCGCCGGTGTCGCCGTACGAGTTGAATTCGGTGTTGAGTGCGGCGGCCGTCATCCCGCCCGCGGGCAGGGCGGCGTCGGCGGGCCCGGGGGGCACGCCGACCAGCAGGCCGAGGGTCACCGCACCGACGAGTGCGACAGCGACACGGGTCCGGGCCCGCGTATGTCTCTTCATTTGTGTCTCCCGTTGTGAGGCGCACATCGTCACAGCGGTCGATTCGAAGCAGCAAGAGACGTTCGGGCGATGCGATAGATACGTGTACATCTAGAGATGGAACAGGAGTGTGTGCTAATCCCAGGGCACGGTCGGCCTGGTGACCACACCGCCGGCTGGGTCCGGGCGGCCGGGTCAGGTCACCGGTCGGCCAGCTCGTCGGCGTCGAGGAGACTGCGGTCGAGCCGCCCCGACCGGTACGCGGCACGCCCGATCATCTGGGCCGCCACCGGCGCGGTCGCCAACTGGAAGACCGCCACCAGCAGGATCATGCCCAGATCCGCCGGTGACCGCAGCCGCAACCCGATGCCCAGCAGCAACAGGAGCACCCCGAGCACCTGCGGCTTGGTGGCCGCGTGCATCCGGGACAGCGCGTCCGGGAAGCGCAGCACACCGATCGCGGCGGCCAGGCCGAGCAACGCGCCGGCCACCAGGCAGAACGCGCCGAGCCAGTCCGCGATCGTCGCGATCACCGCTGCTCCCGGACCGCGAAGCGGACCAGCGACACCGAGCCCACGAAACCGAGCAGGGAGAGCACGACGAGCACCGGCAGTGTGGTGGCGTGCCGGTTGACCGCCGCCTCGGCGCCCACCGCGCCGACCATCGTGGCCAGCAGCATGTCCGCGGCGATCACCCGGTCCACCAGGGACGGGCCGCGGTAGAGGCGAAGCAGCGCGAGCACCGCCGTCACCGACAACAGAGCGGTGAGGACGACGGCCAGGAACGTGGTCACGGGCGGGTTCCCTTCTCGGATGAACCGGTCTCGACGAGGCGCAGTTCGGCGGCGGAGCCCACCGCGCGGATGATCCGTCGTTCGATGGTGAGGGTGCGTTCCCGGGCCACGTCCAGGTCCGCCGGCCGGTGGGTGTCCAGCACGTGCAGGTAGAGCGTGCCGGCGTCCCGGTCCACTTCGAGGATCAGCGTGCCCGGCACCAGCGAGACCGCCTCCGCGGTGAGCGCCAGGTTCAGGTCGCTGGACACCCGCAACCGGACCCCGATGATCGCCCCACGCGGCCGGTAGCCGGGCTGCACGGCGATCCGGGCGACGTGCAGGCTCGCGGTGACCAGCTCGACGACGAACCGGCCGGCGAACACCAGCAGCGCGCCCGGCCGCAGCCGGCCACCGAAGCTCACCGCCGGCAGCGGGTAGAAGACCAGCACCGCGCCGCCCACCAGCAGGCCGCCGACCAGGTTCGCCCAGTTGACGTCCCCCCAGAGCAGGTTCCAGACCAGCACCAACCACCCGAGCGCCACCACCTGGTCCCGCCAGCGCCCGAGCCGGCCGCGTCCGGACACCCTCGGGCCAGAGGCGTCCGGGCCGGCCCCGGTGGAGCCGGTCACGGCTCACCGCCGGGGAGCACGGCACGCACGTACGGGGTACGCAGGCGCAGGTCGGCCGCCGCGTCGGCGGTGACGTCGAAGAGCGGACCGGCCAGCACTGTCAACGCCAGCCCGAGGGCGACCAGGGCCACGGTGGCCCCGACCATCAGCTTCGGCAGCTGGACGACGGGCTCACCGGTGGCCAGCCGGGGCGCGCGCCAAAAGGCGATGTTCCACACCCGGGACGCCACGTAGAGGGTGAGCAGGCTGGTCACGGTGCCGGCGGCCACCAGCACCCCGGGCAGCGGCCCACCGGCCGCCACCCCGGCCTGGAGCAGACCGAGCTTGCCGAGGAACCCGGAGAACGGCGGCACCCCGGCGAGGTTCATGGCGGGGACGAAGAACAGCACACCGAGCAGCGGAGCCACCCGGGCCAGCCCGCCGATCCGGCGCAGGTCGGTGCTGCCGGCGCGCTCCTCGACCAGACCGGCGACCAGGAACAGCGTGGTCTGGATGGTGATGTGGTGCACCACGTAGAAGATCGCGCCGGAGAGCCCGGCGGCGGTGCTCAACGCCACCCCGAAGATCATGTAACCGATGTGGCTGACCAGGGTGAACGAGAAGAGCCGCTTCAGGTCGGACTGGGCCACCGCACCGAGGATGCCGACCACCATGGTCAGCCCGGCGACGACCATCAGCAGCGTGTCCGCCTGCCCACCGGGGAACAGCAACGTCTCGGTGCGGATGATCGCGTACACGCCCACCTTGGTGAGCAGACCCGCGAAGACGGCGGTGACCGGGGCCGGCGCGGTGGGGTAGCTGTCCGGCAGCCAGGCCGACAACGGGAAGACCGCTGCCTTGATCGCGAAGGCCAGCAGCAACGTCAACTCCAGGGCCAGCCGGACCCCGTCGGGCAGGTCGTCGAGGCGGTGGGCGAGCTGGGCGAGGTTGAGCGTGCCGGTGGCCGCGTACACCAGGCCCACCGCCGTCAGGAACATCATCGAGGAGAGGATGCTGACCACCACGTACGTCGACCCGGTCCGGATCCGGGTCTCGGTGCCGCCCAACGTGATCAGCACGAAGCTCGCGGCCAGCAGGATCTCGAAGCCGACGAAGAGGTTGAACAGGTCACCGGCCAGGAACGCGTTGGTCACGCCCGCGGTGAGCACCAGGTACGTCGGGTGGAAGATCGACACCGGCGTGGACTCGCTCGTCTCACTGCGACCCTGACCGATCGAGTACAGCAGCACGCAGAGGGTCACCGCCGACGACACCACCACCATCAGCGCTGCCAACTGGTCGGCGACCAGCACGATGCCGACCGGTGCCGGCCAACCGCCAACCGCCACCACCACCGGCCCGTGCCGGTACGCCTGGATCAGCAACAACAACGCCACCACGAGCGTGCCGCCGAGGCAGAGCACACTGATCGCGCGCTGAATTCGGGGCCACCCGGCCAGCAGCAGTGTCAACGCCGCACCGAACAGCGGCACCACCACCGGCAACGGCACCAACGCGCCCATCACGCCTCGTCCCCGCGCCGCAGCCGACGACGGGCAGGCTCCGGATCGACCTGCTCCGGGTCACCGTTCGGCCCCTCGCCGCCGTGGTCGACGGCACCCACCTCGTTGCGCCCGGCCCGGCGAATGATCTGCCGATCCTCCAGGTCGTCGGGCACCTCGTCGTCACCGGAGAGATACCAACTCCGGTACGCCACAGCGAGCAGGAACGCGGTGAACCCGAAGGTGATCACGATGGAGGTCAACACCATCGCCTGCGGCAGCGGATCGCTCATCCGATCCACCGGCCCGGTGCCGACGATCGGCGCCCCGCCCGACCGCCCACCCAGCAGGATCAACAGGTTCACCCCGTTGCCGAGCAGGATCACACCCAGCAGGATCCGGGTCAGGCTGCGCTCCAACAACAGGATCACCCCGCACCCGAACAGCACCGCGACGGCCAGCACCAGCACCAACGTCGGCCCAGCGTCGCTCGCGGTCATGGCCGTGCCACCTTTGTTCGCGACTGCGGGGCTCGCAACACCGGCTCACTCCTCGCGCTCACCGTGCCACCCCTGTTCGCGACTGCGGGGCTCGCAACACCGGCTCACTCCTCGCGCTCACCGTGCCACCTTTGTTCGCGACTGCGGGGCTCGCAACACCGGCTCACTCCTCGCGCTCACGGCCGGTCCCCCTTGTCGACGGCCAGGCCACCGGGTGCCTCCCCGGTGGCCTCGATGTGCCGGTCCACCTCCGCGCCGAGGCTGCGCAGGATGTCCAGCACCAACCCGATCACGACCAGGTACACGCCGATGTCGAAGAAGAGCGACGTCACCAGGTGGGTGTCGCCGATCAGCGGCAGGGCCTGGTCGAGCTTGGCGCTCTCCAGCACCGCGCCACCGGCCAGCAACGCCACCACCCCACTGCCGGCCGACACGGCCAGCCCGAAACCGAGGATCGGGCCGGCGCCGATCGGAGCAGCCTCGGTCAGCTCGTACCGGCCACCGGCCAGATAGCGCACCACCAGGGCGAGACCCGCCACCAGACCGCCGGCGAAACCACCGCCCGGCGCGTTGTGCCCGGAGAAGAGCAGGAAGAGGGAGAACAGCACAACGGTGTGGAAGATCAGCCGGATGACCACCTCCAGCACGATCGAGCGGCGCTCCTCGTAGAGGGTGGGGCCACCGCGCAGCCACACCGATCGGCCGGACTCGCTCAGCCGCTGGTCCGACTCCGGGCGGCGCGGTCGCGGCCCGGTGCGGGACCGCTCGAAAATCAGGCTGGCCACCCCGGTCGCGGCCACCACCAGCACCGCCAACTCCCCCATGGTGTCCCAGGCCCGAATGTCGACAAGGGTCACGTTGACCACGTTGCGGCCGTACCCCTGGACCACCGCCAGGTCCGGGAAGGCAGCGGAGATGTCCGGTGCCCGGCGGGCACCGGCGGCGGTGAGGGCCAGCCCGGCGGCCACCACACCCACCGCCACCCCGATCACCCGACGGATCCAGCGGGTGCGGCGCAACGGGCGGGCCGAGAACCGCTCCGGCAGCCGACGCAGCACCAGCACGAAGACCGCGATCGTCGCGGTCTCCACCAGGAACTGGGTGAGCGCCAGGTCGGGCGCCCCGTGCAGGACGAACAGCATCGCGGTGCCGTAGCCGGTCATCCCCACCAGCAGCATCGCGGTCAGGCGGCGACGGGCCCCCACCGCCAGCACCGCGGCGACCGCGATCACCACGACCACCACCGGTTGCAGCGGGCTGTCCCAGAGCGGGATCCGCGCCCGCCACGGGCCGGCGGAGAGCATCGCCGTACCGGGCACCAGCACCAGGGCGACCAGGATGATGCCCAGATACTGCGGCAGGGAGCCACGCTGGGTCGCGCCGGTGACCTCGATGGCCAGCCGGTCGAACCGGCCCACGGTCCACTCGTACCCCTGGTTGCCGCTGACCGGCGCGCGCAGCCGGGCCAGCACGGGGGCGAACGGCCCGCGCAGGGCGAAGAGCAGGCCACCACCGACGAGCGCCACCACTGACAGACCGAGCGCCGGCGTCGGCCCGGACCAGAGCGCCAGGTGCGCGTCCACCCCACCGAGCAGATCGGCGTAGGGACGCAGCAGGTCGTCCAGCACGCTCGCGGCCGGACCGGCGAGCAGACCCACCCCGGCGAGCACCGCCGGCGGGACCAGCATCGACGCGGCGACCGGTCCCGGTCGGACCGGCTCCACGCCCGGCCGGTCGGCGAACGCGCCCCAGAGGAAGCGTGCGCTGTACGCGACGGTGAGCACCGTCCCGGCGACCAGACCGGTGAGGAGCACCGGCTGATCGGTGAACGCCGCGAACACCGCCTCCTTGGACACGAAGCCGACCAGCGGCGGCACACCGGCCATCGACGCCGCAGCCAGCACCGCTACCACGAACAGCGGCCGGGACCAGCGTCGCAGCCCGGTCAACTCGCGCAGGTCACGGGTGCCGGCGCCGTGGTCGATGATGCCGACGACCAGGAACAGCGCCGCCTTGAACAGCGCGTGCGCCAGCAGCATCGCCGCGCCGGCCAGGGCCGCGTCCGGGGTGCCCGACCCGGTGACCGCGATCAGCAGCCCGAGCTGGCTGACCGTCCCGTACGCCAGCAGCAGCTTCAGATCGGTCTGCCGCAGCGCCGCCCAACCGCCGACGAGCATTGTCGCCACGCCAGCGACCTGCACCACCGGCCGCCACGGGCCGACCGTGGCGAGCACCGGCGCGAGCAGCCCGACCAGGTAGACACCGCCCTTGACCATCGCGGCGGCGTGCAGGTACGCGCTGACCGGCGTGGGGGCCGCCATCGCGACCGGTAGCCAGGAGTTGAACGGCAGTACCGCCGACTTGGACAGCGCGCCGGTCAGGATCAGCAGCACGGCCCCGACCAGGTACCCGCCGCCGGGCAGTGCGTGGGAGGTGATCTCCGACCACCGGTAGGTGCCGGCGTGCTCGCCCAGCATGATGAACCCGACCAGCATGGCGAGCCCACCCAGCGTGGTGACCGTCAACGCCTGCGCAGCCGCCCACCGGCTGGACCGCCGTTCGGTGCTGTGCCCGATCAGCAGGTACGAGAAGATCGTGGTCAGCTCCCAACCGACGTAGAGCAGCAGCAGGTCGTCGGCGAAGACCAGGACGAGCATCGCGCCGGCGAAGGCCACCAGGACGCCGGCGAACTGCGCCATCCCGGCGGAGCCCGCGCTGAAGTAGCGGGCGCTGTAGACCAGGACCAGCGCGCCGACGCCGCCGATCAGCAGTGTCATCAGCCAGGACAGCGTGGTGAGACGTAGCGCGATGTCCAGACCCAACTGCTGGATCCACGGGTACGTCTCGACCACCGCCCCGCCGTCGGCGACATCCGGGGTGCGGGCCACCGCCCAGCAGAACGCGGCGGCCGGCGCCAGCGCCAGCGGATAGCACGCGCTGGAACCCCACCACCGGACGAGCAGCGGTGCGGCGAGAGCCGCCGCGAGGTGGAGGACGAGCAGTACCAGCACCTGCGCTCCCGATCGAGGTGGCCGACGCCCGTGCAGCGGTGGCGCCTAGCAGCGATCAGACGACAGTTCCTCGCCCTTCGGGCGGTTTTGCCGGAATTCGTCCGCAGTCCACCCACCCCGCTCCGCGTCGATCATGGAGCCGTGGTGCCCGTTTCGATGGAGAAAGAGAGGCTTTGTCACCCACCACAACTCCATGATCGACCCGACGGTGGGAGGGGTCGGGGGTCAGTACAGGAGGGCGTTGTTGAGCGGCTTGGTGTCGTCCGGGGCGGGGCAGTCGCGGTGAAGCTCGGCCAGCAGGTCCAGGCGGCCGAGTTGGCGGGCGACCCGGTCGACGACCCGCTCCGCCGCGGCCAGCGACCGCACCGAGAGCAATCGACCACGGCTCTCCCGACGCAGCACGAAGTAGTGGACGGCGACGCGGACCTGGCCGCGATCGGCGGCGCTCGCCTGGGCGGTGCAGCGGACCAGCTCCCGTAGGCAGCGGGCGAGGCGTTCGGCGAGCTCCAGCTCGGGGCCGTGCAGACCGCCACGGAGCGCGGCAAGATGGCTGTCAACCTTGCGAATCAGCACGTCGGTGCCCGGTTCGACGGTGCGCTGCTCGCCGGCCATCAAATCCCCTCACCCCGGTTCGCGTTGCGAGTGAAGTTACTTTATGTTGCTCCTTAGAAGCAAGCAGTTAAGTGAGACTTAACGTATTAAGCGCACGTTCCACGCTTTTTACCTTAGTCGGGCACATTCCGCGTCGGGTCGCTCGTGGATGTCGTACCGGCGGGGCACGATGGACCGGTGACCGGGGCAGACGCAGACGCCGGCACGGTGCTCGCCGGGTTCGGTCCGGCCACCCGTGCCTGGTTCGACGCGGCCTTCGCCGCGCCCACTGCCGCCCAGACCGGCGCCTGGCGGTCCGTCGCCGCCGGGCGCAACGCCCTCGTGGTGGCGCCCACCGGCTCGGGCAAGACGCTCGCGGCCTTCCTCTGGTCACTGGACCGGCTGTCCCGCGAGCCGGCACCGGCCGAGGCCCGCCAGCGGTGCCGCGTGCTCTACGTCAGCCCGCTCAAGGCGCTGGCCGTCGACGTGGAACGCAACCTGCGCGCCCCCCTCGCCGGGATCCGGCAGGCGGCGACCCGGCTGGGCATCGCACCACCCGACATCACCGTTGGCATGCGCACCGGCGACACGCCGGCGGACGAGCGACGAGCCTTCGCCCGCACCCCACCGGACATCCTCATCACCACACCCGAGTCGCTGTTCCTGCTGCTCACGTCCGCAGCTCGCGACTCGCTGCGGGGCGTTCAGACGGTGATCGTCGACGAGGTGCACGCGGTGGCCGGCAGCAAGCGTGGCGCCCACCTCGCCCTCTCCCTCGAACGCCTCGACGAGCTGCTGCCCGCCCCGGCGCAACGCATCGGCCTCTCCGCCACCGTCCGGCCGATCGACGCCTGCGCGCAGTTCCTCGGCGGCGCCCGTCCGGTCGACGTGGTGCAGCCGGCCACCCCGAAGACCATCGAGGTCAGCGTTCAGGTCCCGGTGGAGGACATGACCCGCCTCGACGAGCAGGAGCAGCCACCGGAGGACGACCTCGGCGGCCCCGGGCCACGACGTGCCTCGATCTGGCCGGCCGTCGAGGAACGGGTCTTCACACTCATCGGCCAGCATCGGTCGACGATCGTCTTCACCAACTCCCGCCGCAGCGCCGAACGCCTCTGCGCCCGGCTCAACGAGCTCGCCGCCGAAGAGGCGACCGAGAGCGCTATCGGCGTACCGGAAGGGTTGTCGGCCGACGACGACCTGGCGGGCGACCGCGACCCGGCGTCCGGGGCGCAGCGGTGGGGTGGACCCGCCGGCCCGGTGCGCAACCGGCCACCAGCCGAGGTAATGGCCCAGTCCGGCGCGGCCACCGGCGCGACGCCGGTGATCGCCCGCGCCCACCACGGCAGCGTGTCCCGGGAGGAGCGCAAGCACATCGAGGAGGCGCTCAAGTCCGGCCAGCTGCCGGCGGTCGTGGCCACCTCCAGCCTGGAGCTGGGCATCGACATGGGCGCTGTCGACCTGGTGGTGCAGATCGAGGCGCCACCCAGCGTGGCCGCTGGTCTGCAACGGGTCGGCCGGGCCGGGCACCAGGTGGGCGCGGTCTCCCGTGGGGTGGTCTTCCCGAAGCACCGCGGCGACCTGCTGTCCTGCGCAGTGGTCGCCGAGCGGATGACCGACGGCGCGATCGAGGAGCTGCACTACCCGCGCAATCCCCTGGACGTGCTGGCCCAGCAGATCGTGGCGATGGTGGCACTGGAGCCGTGGCAGCTCGGCGACCTGGCCGTGCTGGTCCGCCGGGCCGCGCCCTTCGCCGAGCTGCCCGACTCGGCGCTGCACGCCGTTCTGGACATGCTCTCCGGCCGATACCCGTCCACCGCGTTCGCCGAGCTGCGTCCCCGACTGGTGTGGGACCGGGCCACCGACCTGCTCACCGGCCGTCCCGGCGCACAGCGACTCGCGGTGACCAGCGGCGGCACCATCCCCGACCGCGGCCTGTTCGGGGTGTTCCTGGCCGGCGCGGAGCGGGCCGCCCGCGTCGGTGAGCTGGACGAGGAGATGGTCTACGAGTCGCGGGTCGGCGACGTCTTCCTGCTCGGCTCCTCCTCCTGGCGCATCGAGGAGATCACCCCGGACCGGGTGCTGGTCTCGCCCGCCCCCGGTCAGGCGGCGCGGATGCCGTTCTGGAAGGGCGACCAGCTGGGCCGACCGGTGGAGCTGGGCCGGGCCATCGGCGCCCGGGTGCGCACCCTGCTGCGACAGAGCGACGAGGCGGCGCTGGCCGCGCTGCGCGACGGCGGCCTGGACGAGTGGGCGGCCGGCAACCTGATGGCCTACCTCCGTGATCAACGCGAGGCCACCCGCTCGCTGCCCGACGACCGGACGATCGTGGTCGAGCGGTTCCGTGACGAGCTGGGTGACTGGCGGCTCGCCGTGCACAGCGTCCTCGGTGCCCGGGTCAACGGGCCCTGGGCGCTGGCGGTGGGCCGCCGGCTGGCTGAACGGTACGGGGTGGACGCTCAGGTGATGCCCTCCGACGACGGCATCGTGGTGCGACTGCCGGACACCGCCGACGAGCCGCCCGGCGCCGACATCGTGGTCTTCGAGCCGGACGAGATCGCCCAGCTCGTGGAGGAGTCGGTCGGCACCTCCGCGCTCTTCGCCGCCCGTTTCCGGGAGTGCGCCGCCCGGTCGCTGCTGCTCCCCCGCCGCGACCCGCGCCGCCGCCAACCGCTCTGGCAGCAGCGGCAACGGGCCGCTCAACTGCTCGACGTCGCCCGCGAGTACGCCGACTTCCCGGTCACTCTGGAGGCAGCCCGGGAGTGCCTCCAGGACGTCTTCGACCAGCCCGCACTGGCCGGGCTGATGCGTGACCTGGCCACCCGCAAGGTGCGGTTGGTCGAGGTCGAGACCAGCGCGCCGTCCCCGTTCGCCCGTTCGCTGCTCTTCGGTTACGTCGGCGCGTTCCTCTACGAGGGCGACGCGCCGCTCGCCGAGCGTCGCGCCGCCGCGCTCGCCCTGGACTCCACGCTCCTCGGCGAGCTGCTCGGTCGGGTCGACCTGCGCGAGCTGCTCGACCCGGCGGTGCTCACCGAGACGGATCGGCAGCTGCGGTGGCTGACCGAGCAACGCCGCCCCCGCGACGCCGAGGACGTCGTCGAGCTGCTGCGGGTTCTCGGTGACCTGAGCGACGCCGAGTTGACCGAGCGGGGGGTGCCCGAGGCCTGGCTGACCGAGCTGGAGGCCACCCGCCGGGTGCTGCGGGTCCGGATCGCCGGGGAGCAACGCTGGGTGGGCGTCGAGGACGCCGCCCGGCTGCGCGACGCTCTCGGCGTGGCGTTGCCGGTCGGGGTGGCCGAGGCGTACCTCGCCCCGGTGGCCGATCCGCTCGGCGACCTGGTGGCCCGCTACGCCCGCACCCATGGGCCGTTCGCGGCGGCCAGCTGTGCCGCCCGCTTCGGGCTCGGCGTGTTCGTCGTCGAGCAGGCGTTGCGCCGGCTCGGCGCGACCGGACGGGTGGTCTCCGGGGAGTTCACCCCGGACTCGGCCGGCGCGCAGTGGTGCGACGCCGAGGTGCTGCGGATGCTGCGCCGCCGTTCACTCGCGGCGCTGCGCCGGGAGATCGAGCCGGTGCCGCCCCGGGCGCTCGCCACGTTCCTGCCCCGCTGGCAGCAGGTCGGCTCCTCCGCCCGAGGTGTGGAGGCGCTCGCCGCGACGGTGGAGCAGTTGCAGGGCGCGGCGGTGCCGGCGTCCGCCCTGGAGCGGCTGGTGCTGCCCGGTCGGGTCGCCGACTACTCCCCCGCCCAGCTCGACGAGCTGTGCGCCAGCGGGGAGGTGCTGTGGGCGGGGTCGGGTGCGATCTCCGGGGGCGACGGCTGGGTGACCCTCGCGTACGCGGACGTCGCTCCACTGCTGCTTCCGCCGCCGGACGAGGCGTTGACCCGTACCCCGCTGCACGACGCGGTGCTCGACGCGCTCGACGACGGGCAGGCGCTGTTCTTCCGGGCCTTGGCCGACCGGGTCGGCTCGACCGACGACGCCGCGCTGACCACAGTGATCTGGGACCTGGTCTGGGCCGGGCACCTCACCAACGACACCCTCGCTCCGCTGCGCGCGGTGCTCGGTGCCGGCGGTGCACACCGCTCGCGGCCGTCCGCGCCCCGCACCCGTTACCGGCGTCCGGGTCGGGTGGCACTGCCCACCCGGAGTGGCCCGCCGACCGTCGCCGGTCGGTGGTCGCGCCTGCCGGAGCGGGACGTCGACCCGACCCGACGGGCGGCGGCGCTCGCCGACGTCCTGCTGGAACGGCACGGGGTGGTCACCCGCGGCGCGGTGATGGCCGAGCAGGTGGTCGGCGGTTTCTCGGCGGTCTACCCGGTGCTGTCGGCCCTGGAGGAGCGCGGCGCGGCCCGCCGGGGTTACTTCGTCGAAGGGCTGGGCGCGGCGCAGTTCGCGGTACCGGGCGCGGTGGACCGGCTCCGCGCGTTGGCCGACTCCACCGACGGCGCGCGGGGCCGGGGCACACCGGCCACCGTGCTCGCCGCCACCGACCCCGCCAACCCGTACGGCGCGGCGCTGCCCTGGCCGGACCGGGTGCTCGACTCCGGTGACGGGGCCGCCCCGGCGACCGGGCACCGGGCCGGCCGCAAGGCCGGTGCGCTGGTGGTGCAGGTCGGCGGTGACCTCGTCCTCTACGTGGAACGCGGCGGCCGGACGCTGCTCTCCTTCAGCGACGACGCGGACGCCCTCGCCGCGGCCGGCAAGGCGCTCGCCGACGCCGTCCATTCGGGCGCATTGGGTGCGATGTCGGTGGAGCGGGCCGACGGCGAGGCGGTGCACTCCTCACCGCTGCGCGACGCGCTGACCTCCGCCGGTTTCCGGGCCACCCCCCGTGGCCTGCGCCTGCGCGGCTGACCGCGCTCAGCCGAGGCTGTCGAGGACCTTCTCGTAGCGGGGACGGTCGGCGGCCGGGGTCTTCGCCGCCAGGTAGTTGAGCACCACCGCTCCACGCCGGTACGACTGACCACCCCAGGTCTCCGCGATGTCGCTGGCGCTGGTCTCGTCGGGGAACACGTACACCGTGACGGCGTCGGTGGCGACGACCTCGGAACAGCCCAGGCCCAGCCCGTCCGGCCCACAGTCGACCGAGCGGTCCTTCGGGTGCGGCACCTTCAGACCCGCTGCCTTGAAGGCGGTGACCACCTGCGTGGCGCCCGGAGCCCCGGCCGGCCGCTGCGGCAGCACCACCGGCGGCGGGCTGGCTTTCCGGCGCTGCGTGGGCCCCTGCGGCGGGACGGACGGCGCGCCGGATCCTGGGGTCGGCGGCGGTGCGACCCCGTCGGTGCTGGGCGGGGCAGCCGAGGGAGTCGGCGCACTCGGGAGTCCGGTGGCCGCCGGGGCGGAGAAGGACGAGACGCTGGGGGCCGCGCTCGACGGGCCCGCGTCGTCGGCACCGCCGCAACCAGCGGTGACGGCGACGACGACCAGCAGGGCTCCGACGGCGGGCACGCTCCGAAGTGTCACCATCGCAGTCTGCACAACCGCGCCGGACGGCGCGAGGGGCCGGCCGGTCGCCGCGCTGTCCCGTTTCCGCCAGCCACCGGTCGACCACCGTCGGCCGGTACGCTGCAGGGCCGGCGGGCAGACGCGGACGGAAGGCGGTCGGGTCGTGGACGGGTTGGAGGTGCGGCCGGCGCGACCCACCGAGCGGGCGGCGGTCGACGCGCTGCACGAACGCGAGTGGGGTGGCCCGTACGTGGTCGCCCACGACACCCGGCACGACGTGCGTACGCTGCCGACTCTGGTCGCGGTCGACGGCGACACGGTGGTGGCCGGTGCGTTGACTTACCACGTCGACGGGGACGGCTTGGAGGTCGTCAGCCTCGTCGCGGCCGTGCCGGGCACCGGTGCCGGTACGGCCCTGCTGGCGGCGGCGACATCGATCGCCGCCGAGGCGGGCCTCGCCCGGGTGTGGCTGATCACCTCGAACGACAACCTGCGGGCGCTGCGCTTCTACCAGCGACGCGGCATGCGACTGGTCCACGTGGACCGGGGAGCGGTGGACCGCGCCCGCCACCTCAAGCCGGAGATCCCCCTCGTGGGCGAGGACGGCATTCCGCTGCACGACGAGTTGGTCCTGGAACGACGTACCGCCGTCGAGGGTTAGCCTGCGGGCATGTCCGCCACGCCCTGGATCTCCCTGACCACCGACTACGGCCTCACCGACGGCTTCGTGGCCGCCTGCCACGGGGTGATCGCCCGGCTCGCGCCGGCCGTCCGGGTCATCGACGTGACCCACCTGGTGCCACCGGCGGACGTGCGTCGGGGCGCGGCGGTGCTGGCGCAGACGGTGCCGCACCTGCCCGTTGGTGTGCACGTGGCGGTGGTCGACCCGGGGGTGGGTACCGCCCGCCGGGGAGTCGCGCTGGCCACCCCCGGTGGGTTGCTGGTCGGCCCGGACAACGGGCTGCTGCCGGACGCCGCCGCCGCTCTCGGCGGGGTGACCGCTGCGGTGCAGCTGGTCGAGCCGCGCTGGCTGGCCGGGCGGGTGTCCAGCACGTTCCACGGACGGGACGTCTTCGCACCGGCGGCGGCCCGGCTGGCCCTCGGCGCTCCGCTGGCCGAGGCGGGGCCGCCGGTCGATCCGGCGGACCTGGTCCGGCTGCCGACGCCGACGCTGACAGTGGACGACGAGGGCTTCACCGCCGAGGTGGTGACAGTGGACCATTTCGGCAACGTCCAGTTGGCCGCACCAGCGCGCCTGCTCGACCCGCTTCCGGCGGCGCTGCGGGTCGGGTCGCCCGGTTCGGAGCCGACCCGACCGGCCGTGCGGGGCCGGACCTTCGCCGACGCCCCGGCCGACGGTCTGGTGGTGTACGTCGACTCGGCCGATCTGGTGGCGGTCGCTGTCAACGGCGGGCGGGCGGTGGACCTCCTCCGGGTGGACCCGGGTGACGTCCTGCGGGTTTCCCGCTGATATTCGACTGTGGAATGCTGCCCCGGTGGGTGAACAAGTGGTTCCCGTGGGTTGTCCCTGCTGCGCCTCACGGACCGGCGGGGGGACCTGCCCGGTCTGTTTCTGGACCGACGACGGCCAGACCGACGCCGACGCCGATGCGGTCCGGGGTGGCCCGAACGGCGACCTGAGCCTGTCGCACGCCCGACTCAACTACGCCGTCTACGGTGCCAGCCACCCGCGCTACCAGGACATGGTGCGGCAGGCCCGCCCCGACGAGCGCCCCTGACGCAGCACTCGACGGGGCGGGCACGGGTCAGCAGACCGGCACGCTGCCGCCGTACACGCTGGAGATGTAGGCGTGGCTGACGTACTGCCCGGTCGCCAGGCGGTTCCAGCGGGTGGTGGTGCGGTACGGGCCGGCCACCGACTGTCCGGTGACGTAGCACTGGATCGGCACGTGGGCAAGTCGGGCGGCGAGGCCCCGCACGGCGTACGAGGTGCCGGCCCCGGAGCGGATGTTGAGCGGGCCGTCACCGACCACGCCCCGTGGTCCGCCACCGGTCCACAGGTAGGCGACGTCCACCCAGGCGTTGGTGGTCAGCTGGAGGCCATCCCAGAAGGTGCCGTCGGCGAGGTCGATGCCGGCCGGGTTGAGCACGGTACGCCCGAACTGGTCCCGCCCACCGTTGTAACCGGACTGGTACGCGGCCTGCGCCTCGGGCCGGCCCTGCGGCAGGTTCTTCCAGTTCTCCCGTACCGATGACGGGTTCCAGTAGTCGTCGCGGGTGTTCCAGGGCCCGACGTCCCAGACCGGCGCGTACTCGCAGCGGGCGCCGTTGGTCGTGCAGACCCGCACTGTGTAGTCGCCGGTGTTGAGCGGGGACAGGCCGCGCCGCGACGGCAGCGCCACGAAGTGGTCCCGGGGTTGCACGGTACGGCCGTTGGCGGTCACCTCGCCGACCAGCCCGATGCGGGTGGCGTACACCCGGTAGGTGCGGCCGGGTGTGGCGGCGGACACGGCGGCTGTCGCGTCGGCGGTGAGCCGCACGCCGCGTACGGTCGCGGTGGCACCGCCGTTGGTCGCGGTGAGCACCACCCGGGTCTGCACCCGGGTGACCGACCTGTCGAAGACCGCGCCGGCGGTGGCGGCCTGCCACTCCGTCCAGCCGAGGGTGCGCCAGCCGCGGACCTGCGCCTCCACTGTCGCGCCGCCGGGGACCGACGCGTCGATCTCGGCGCGGACCCGGGTGGCCGGTCGGGCGAGGGTGCGGGAGGTGGTCAGCAGCATCCCTTCGGCGACGGCGCTGTGCGGGCTTCGCGCACGGTGTCCGGTCGCCCGGGTCTCGCGCAGCCGCAGCCCGGCGGCGGTACGTCGGACGTTGACGTCGTCGCGGTCCACGACGGAGAGGTCGGCGTCCCACCGTTCGCCGCTCGGGGCGGCAGCGGCGAGGACGAGCGGACTGCCTGTCGCGGCGTCGGCAACGCCGCCGACGGTGGGTAGGAGCGCGGCGGTGAGCAGGAAGGAGGACGTGGCGACGAGGGCGACGGACGGGATACGACAACGCGGTCGCGTCATGGGCATTCTCCTCAGAACCCCTTGACCCTCGCATGTCGGGAGATCATGAGGAACCTGAGTACAAATAGCGACACATGCGAATTCTGCTCGAAAGAGGGAGGATGGCAGGGTGCCCGAAGGAGACACCGTCTGGAACACCGCGCGCGTGCTGCACCGCGCGCTCGCCGGCGCGCGGATCACCAGCAGTGACTTTCGTGTGCCGCAGCTCGCGACCACCGACCTCACCGGCTGGACCGTGCGCGAGTCGGCCAGCCGGGGCAAGCACCTGCTGCTGCGCCTCAGCGCCCCCGACGAGGCTCCCTGGACCCTGCACTCGCACCTGAGGATGGACGGCGCCTGGCGGGCGTACGCACCGGGGGAACGCTGGAACGGACGGCCCGCACACCTGATCCGGGTGGTGCTGCGCAGCCCCGGTGCCGTCGCGGTCGGCTACCACCTGCACGAGATGGCCCTGGTGCCGACGACCGAGGAGGACCGGCTGGTCGGTCACCTCGGCCCCGATCTGCTCGGCCCGGACTGGGATGCGGCCGAGGCCGTCCGCCGGCTCGGCGACCACCCGGAGCAGACCATCGGCGAGGCGCTGCTCGACCAGCGCAACCTGGCCGGGGTGGGCAATCTCTACAAGTGCGAGGTGCTGTTCCTGCGGGGCGTGTCGCCGTGGACGCCGGTCGACGCGGTACCGGACCTGCCCGGCATGGTGACCCTGGCGCAGCGGCTGCTCGCCGCCAACCGTGGCCGGTGGACGCAGAGCAGCACCGGCTCCCTGCACCGGGGGCAGACCAGCTACGTGTACGGTCGCCGCGCCCAGCCCTGCCGCCGCTGCGGCACCGCGATCCGCAAGGAGGAGCTGGGTGAACGGGTCACCTACTGGTGCCCGGTGTGCCAGCCCGAACGCCCCGGCCCACCCGCACCGGGCTGACCAGCGCGACGTTCCCCCAGAAACGGACGATTGGGTAATTCCTATCCGGCCGCCGAAGTCGCATGCTGCGGTTGAACCCTCACCGACCGTCAGCAGAGTGCCGAGGTTCGCCACGTCGGGGTGGCGGACGTCGTGCCCCGACCCCGGGGAGAGTCATGGCGATGTTCCGCAGACTCCGCTCCACCTTCTTCGAGCGGACGACCCGCGACACGGGCGACACCGCCAGCGGACGGACGGCGTCCGTGCCCGCCGCGCGTACCGCCGAGGAGACCGCCCCGGCCCCGAGCCTGGACCCGGCCGTGGTGCCGCGATACTTCGGCCCGGTGCCCAACTTCGCCCACAGCCCTCGCCCGAGGCGTGATCCCGGCGGGCGGGTGGTGCCCGGCACCGGGCTGCGCAAGTTCGTCGACCCCCTACCCGCTCCGGGCCAGCACTGCCGCACCGACCTCGGCAGCCACCTGCCGGTGGCAGCGCCGGACACGATCAGCTATCCGGGCTGCGACTACTACGAGATCGGCCTACAGGAGTACGCGCAGCGGCTGCACCGGGACCTGCCGGCCACCCGGCTGCGCGGCTACCGGCAGCTCAACCTGGGCACCGACACGACGGGCCACAACACCGTGGCGCCCCCCGACCGGCCGTGGCACCTCGGCCCGATGATCCTCGCCCGCCGGGGCCGACCGGTCCGGGTGAAGTTCATCAACCAGCTCCCCACCGGCCGGGCCGGCGAGCTGTTCCTGCCGGTGGACGACACGATCGCGGGTGCCGGTCTCGGCCCGCTGGACGGACCGGCGCCGTATCCGCAGAACCGGGCGGTGCTGCACCTGGCCGGAGCGCAGACCGGCTGGACCAGCGCCGGCAACCCCGGGCAGTGGATCACCCCGGCCGGGGAGATCACCCCGTACCCCACCGGGGTGGGCGTGACCCACGTGCCGGACATGCCGGCACCGGGCGCGGGTGCCACCACGCTCTACTACCCGAACGACCAGAGCGGCCGGCTGCTGTGGTGGCACGACAACACCGCCGGTCTGGCCCGGCTCACCGTCTACGGTGGGCAGCTCGCCCTCTACCTGCTCACCGACCCGGCCGAGGACCAGCTCGTCGCCGACGGGGTGCTCCCGGCCGACCAGCTCCCCCTGGTGATCGAGGACAAGACGTTCGTGCCGGACGACACCCAGCTCGCCGCCGAGGACCCGACCTGGGACCGGGAACGCTGGGGCGCCCGGGGCAGCCTCTGGCACCCACACGTGTACCAGCCCCGGCAGAACCCGTACCGGTCCGGCGGACGCAACCCGACCGGCCGGTGGGACTACGGCCCCTGGTCGCACAAGCCCACCCCGGACGGCGTCCACACCGACGGCTGGGCCCCGAACCCCCACCACGACCCGGTCGACGCGCCGGACGAACCACCGCTGAGCCCCGACCTGCCGCACCCGTCGGCGGTCCCCGAGGCGTACGGCGACACCCCGCTCGTCAACGGCGTCGCCTACCCGTACCTGGAGGTGCAACCGCGCGCGTACCGGTTCCGGATCCTCAACGCCTGCCTGGACCGCAACCTGAACCTCCAGCTCTACCGCGCCCGCTCCGACGAGGCGATGTGGACGGCCGACGGCGCGCTCGCCGACGCGGACGCCGGTGAGGTGCCGATGGTGCCCGCCGTGCGGGCGGCGGACCGGCCACCCGGCTGGCCGACCGACGGACGCGACGGCGGGGTGCCGGACCCGCGTGCGGCCGGGCCCGAGTTCGTCCAGATCGGCAACGAGGCCGGGCTGCTGCCCGCACCTGTGGTGCTCCCGAACCGACCGATCGGTTACCGGTACGACCGGCTCGACCCGACAGTGCTGAACGTCGACGGGCACACCCTGCTGCTCGCCCCGGGCGAGCGGGCCGACGTGCTCGTCGACTTCTCCGCCGTACCGCCGGGCAGCACCCTGATCCTGTACAACGACGCACCGGCGCCGCTGCCCGGCTACGACCCCCGCTACGACCAGCACACCGACGCGCCGGACCGCACCGCCGAGGGTGGCCCGCCTCCCACCGAGCCGGGGTACGGCCCGAACACCCGCACCCTGCTCCAGTTCCGGGTGAGCGGGGCGCCGGTGCAGCCGTACGACCTGGAACGGCTGCGCGAGCGGCTGCCAGTGGCGTACGCGGCCAGCCAGCGCCCGCCGATCGTGCCGCAGCCGGCCTACGACGCGGCGTTCGGCACGCGTACCGGGTCGGAGACGACGGTGCCGGTGCACGCCAGCACCGTGACGTTCACCCCGACGGGCAGCGCCGGCCCGGTCACACTGCCGATCACGGTCAAGGCCGCGCAGCAGGTGTTCGAGCCGGACCATGGCCGGCTGGCCGGCCGGCTCGGCGTCGGGCACCCGCACGCCGGGCCGCTCAACCCGACGACGCTGCCGCTGGGCCCCACCGACCCGGTCACCGAGGTGCTCTTCGCCACCGACCCCGCCGTGCCGGTGGGCGCGCCGGGCGACGGCACCCAACTCTGGCGGATCAGTGGCAACGTCCGGCAGACCGAGCCGCTGCACTTCGGTGGCTGCGACGTGCAGGTGGTCAACCGGGTCGGCTGGGACGGCACGGTGCGGCCACCGCACGGCAACGAGCTGGGCTGGAAGGACACCGTCCGGGTCAACCCCCGGGAGGACGTCGTGGTGGCGTTGCGTCCGGTCGCCCCGGTGCTGCCGTTCAAGCTGGGCGACAGCGTCCGACTGCTCGACCACTGTCGCCCGGCCGGGGCCCGTACCGGGTCGACCCCGGTCAGCCCGGCGGACGGGCGACCCGCCATGGTGGTCAACCAACTGGTCAACCTGGGTTGGGAGTACCGCTGGCACAGCCAGCTCGCCGGCCACCGCGACGCGGGGATGACCCGGCCACTGGTGCTGCGGGTGGCGCCGAAGGCACCGACCGGGCTGACGGCCACGCCGGTGTCCGGCTCGGCCACCGCGCTACCCGCGATCGCCCTGGCCTGGACCGGCAACGGCGGACGTCCACCGGCTACCAGCCACCTCCTGCAACGGGCCACCGACGCGACCTTCGGCGGCGAGGTCACCACGATCACCGTCGCGGCCACCGCCACCCGGTACACCGACGCGACTGTCACCCCCGGCGTGACGTACCACTACCGGATCCGGGCGGAGAACGCCGTCGGCTACTCGTCCTGGTCGAACGGGGTGCCCGCCTCGGTGCACCTGGCCGCGCCGAGCGGCCTGGTCGCGGCGCTTCCGCCGGCCGCGCCGCTGCGGGTGGCGCTGCGCTGGTCGAACCGCTCGTTCGCCACCGGGATCGACGTGCAGCGGGCAACGAACCCCACGTTCACCAGCGGCCCGGGCACCACGGCGATCAGGGTCGCCGACAACCACCTGGACGTCACCGTGGCACCGGACACCACGTACTACTACCGGGTGCGGACCACCTACCTGGGCGCCGCGTCGGCCTGGTCGACGGTCGCCACGGTTACCTCACCGCCCGCGCCAAGCACCCCCACCGGGGTGAGCGCCACCGCCAGCGCGCCCGGCCCGGACACCGCGACGGTGATCCTCGCCTGGGCGGCGAGCACACCCACCGGGCAGGGGTCCGGGTTCATCGTGCAGCGGGCCCTCGACCCGGCGTTCGACCGGGAGGTCGCCACCTTCACGGTGACCGGTAGAGGTTTCACCAACACCGGGCTGGCCCGGGGCGTGACCTACCACTACCGCATCCGGTCGTTCAACGTCGTGGGCAGCTCGCCGTACACCGGCCCGGTCCTGATCACGACCCCACCGTGACCCGCCGGTCGTGGCCCGGCTCAGCGGGTGGGCGCGCGCAGTGGTGTGCCGACGGCGCGCAGCTCGGCGAGCGCGCCGGCAACCCCGTGCAGCAGGTCGGTCGCCTCGGTGAGCCGGTCGGCGGCCGGGTGGGCGGTCTCCGGGCGGGCATCCTCGGCCAGGTAACCGGCGGCGGCGACCACCAACCGTTCGTAGGCGGCGACCCCGCCCTCCAGTTGGGCGGTCAGCACGGCGTGCGCCTCGGCCAGCGGTGCCCGCGCGTCGGCCGGGGCCAGCCGCAGCGCTCGTTCGACACTGGCCACCCGCGACGCCAGGTCGCGCAACGAACCGTCAGCGGCGGCGGCCTCCTGCACCGCGGGCTCGGCCAGCCCGGTGAGCCGGGGGGCCATCCCGGCCAGGGTGAGGGCCGCCCGGTCCAGGCGGGCCCACTGCTCGCCCGCGCTGGTGCCGCGCAGGGCGATCCGGGAGCGGACCCGGCGGACCTCGGCCAGGACGCCAGGGCCGACCGGCAGCCGCTCGACGGCGGCGACCAACCGGGCCCGCGACCGGGCCGCGGCCTCGGCCGGGTCGAGCGCGGGGGGTGCCGGCTGGGCGGCCAGGGCACGCACGTCGATCCAACGCCAAGCGGCGAGCGCTACCGCACTGCCCGCGGCGCCGGCCCAGGCCGCGTCGGGCAGACCGAGGCCGGCGTACGGGGTCAGCACCGCAGCGGCGCCGCCGAGCCCGCCGGCCAGCACACTCCACCGTCGGGCGGACCGGCGCAGCCGACCCAGCCTCCGGAAGTATCGCGTCCGCTCGTCTGCCACCCTGACCCCCTCGGTCCGCTCGATCAGCCGGCGGCGGTCGGGTCGCCGGTGCCCCGCTCACGAGCCATGCTGGCGCGCAGCTCGTCCAGCCGGGCGGCGGCCGCCGGATCGTTGGCCGGGCCGGCCTTCTCGGCCTGCGGCACGGCCTGTCGCTGCGACGCGCCGCCGAGCTGCTCCCCCGCCATGCTGGACCGGATCTGCTCCAGTCTTGCGGAACCCGCAGAATCGATGGTGGCCTTCTGGATCTCCAACATCCGGCCTTCGACAGAGTTGCCGGCCAGCTCGGCGCGACCCATCGCGTTGGCGTAGCGCCGCTCGATGCGGTCGCGCACCTCGTCCAGCGACGGGGTGTTGGTGGGCGCCGTCAGCGACGACATCGACTCCAGCGAACGGGCCACCGACTCCTGCATCTTGGCCTGCTCCAGCTGGCTGAGCAGCTTGGTGCGCTCGGCGAGCTTCTGCTGGAGGATCATCGAGTTGTTCTCGACCGCCCGACGGGCCTGGGCTGCGGCACCCAACGCCTGGTCGTGCAGGGTCTTCAGGTCCTCGGTGGCCTGCTCGGCGGAGACCAGCTGAGTGGCCAGGGTCTGCGCCGACTGCTCGAACCGTGTCGCCTCGGCCTCGTCACCCTTGGCCCGGGCCTGGTCGGACAGCACCAGGGCCTGTCGGGCGTTGCCCTGCAGCCGCTCGACCTCGGACATCTGCCGGGAGAGCTTCATCTCCAGCTGACGCTGGTTGCCGATCACCGCGGCGGCCTGCTGGACCAGCGCCTGGTGCTGCCGCTGGGCATCCTCGATGGCCTGCTGGATCTGCACCTTGGGGTCGGCGTGCTCGTCGATCTTGGCACCGAAGAGCGCCATCAGATAGTTCCAACCCTTGACGAACGGGTTCGCCATCTCCGCGGTATCCCCTCAGTCGCGTCGCTCCACCACGGTCGGGTCGGCCAGGCCGACCACGACCGGCCGGTCTCCATCGTCCCAGTCGAACGCCAGCGAAGGCACCCTTACCGTTGGTCGACTGCACCGGCAGCTCCTGCCGGCCACCCTACGCGGCTGGGGCCAACCCGCCCACGGTCAAACCGGAAGGATGGGGTCAGGCGGCGCAGACCACGTCCCGGTCGCGCTCGGTAGGGCGTACGCGCGCGCTGCGCAGCGTGGCCTTGAGCGGCGAATCCTGACGGACCGACACGGCGACCTTGCCATCGGAGGTGACCTGGCGAACGCCCCGGCTGGTGCTCTTGGCGGCCGTTGCGCCGTCGGCCGGCTCCTCCTGCATCGAGACCAGCACGCCCGGCATCTGCTCGGCGAGCGCGACGGTGTCGCTCACCTCGCGCAGCAGCTCGGACAGGCGGGCGCCGAGGGCGTCGCAGATCGCGGCGAGCAGTTCGCTGGACGGCTCCTTGTGCCCCCGCTCGATCTCGGAGAGGTAGCCGAGGCTGACGTTGGCGGCGGTGGAGACCTCACGCAGCGTGCGCTGCTGCCCCTGACGGCGCGCTCGCAGTGCGTCACCGATCACCCGGCGTAGCAGGATCATCGCACCTCCCCCTGAGGGATACCTCGCGCTCGCCGCTGGCAGCCGGTCGCGGTGGAACCGCGCCGACCCCGAACGTCGGAGCCTTCCCGCAACCGTACCCGTTGCGAGCCCGGGCGACATCCCGCCCCGCCCGTCGGTTCGTCGGCGCGGGGCTCACCGGTGGCCGGCACCGGCCGTCCCCGCCCTGCCCCGGGTGCCCCCGGCGGTCTCGGCGGCATCTTCCGGGCCGTCGACTTCTGGGGCCTCGGGGTGATCGGTCGCGGGGCCAGAATTCTGGGCGTCGGGGTCCTGGACGTCGGCGCTGTGGATCCGCTCGGCGAGTAGCCGCAGAGCCTCGACCACCGCCGCCGCTCGGACGTGGTCCCGCCCGCCGTCCAGGTCGAGCTGGCGGACCTCCCCACCGTTCGGGCCGGCGACCGCGACGTAGACCAGGCCGACGGGCTTGCCGTCCTGCGGTTCGGGGCCGGCGACACCGGTGGTCGCCACCCCCCAGTCCGCGCCGCAGCGCTGGCGACCGCCCTCGGCGAGGGCCGCCGCCACCTCCGGGTCCACCGGGCCCCGCTCGGACAGCAGGTCGGTGGGGACGCCCGCCAGGGTGCCCTTCAATTCGGTGGCGTAGACCACGAGGCCACCCCGGTAGATCCCGCTGACCCCGGCGATGTCGACGATCGATGCGGCCAGCGACCCGCCGGTGAGCGATTCGACAGTCGCGAAGGTCTCGCGCCGCTGTGCCAGCCGGTGCACCACAGCCGCCGCCGCGCTGCCCGCCGCGGCCTCGTCCGCCACCGCACCATCCCCCGCCCGCCCCGAACCACTCGCCTCGCGCTGCATGAATCCGTCCTTCCCCACCCAACGGCCCCCAACCCTGCCGCCCCGATCGCGTCGATCATGAAGTTGTCGCCACGACACGCCGCCGCGGATGGCAACAACTTCATGATCAATGAAGAGGGCGGGGTGGGACGCCCGGCCCGGAGAGCACGGGGGGCGGGGGTCAGCGAGGGCGGCGGAGGCGGAGGGCCTGGGCTATGTAGTCGAAGCCGGTGGCGACAGTGACCAGGACGGCGGCGGCCATGATCCACGGGCCGACGGCGGCGAGGGCGGCCGGCATCGGCCAGAGGTACCAGGCGATGGCGAGGATCTGGAGCGCCGTCTTGACCTTGCCGCCTCGGCTGGCGGCGATCACGCCGTGCCGGATCACCCAGAACCGCAGCCCCGTGATGCCCAGCTCACGGACCAGGATCACCGCGGTCACCCACCAGGGCAGCTGGTCGTACCAGGAGAGCAGCACCAGGGCCGCTCCGGTGAGCGCCTTGTCGGCGATCGGATCGGCCACCTTGCCGACCGAGGTGACCAGCCCGAAGCGGCGGGCGATCCAGCCGTCCACCAGGTCCGTCGCCGAGGCCACCGCGAAGATCAGGCAGGCCGCCATCCGCCAGCCCGCGTGGGTCATCCCGGACACGATCACCGAGGCGGCGAAGACCGGCACGAGGACCAGCCGCAGGGCGGTCAGCGCGTTGGCCGCGTTGAGGACGGGCACCACGGCCGCCACCGCCGGGCCGGGCGTCGACTCCGTCGCCCCGGTCACCGCGGCACTCCGCTCGGGCTGCCGCGGCGTTCCCGGCACCGCACCACGTGGCTCCCCCGCTCCGCTCGGGCCCGCCGTCACCGTGCCGCGCCGGGCGCCGCCGAGATCATCTCATCCGGCACGGCCAGCAGGTCCACCCCTTCGGTGCCGGTCACCGTTGCGCGCACCAGATCACCGGGACGCAGCGCGGCCAGGTCGACCCCGCCGTCGGCCGGCGCGACCAGGGTGGTCGAGCCGTCGACCTCCGGCGCCTGGTGCGCCGCCCGCCCCTCCACCACGCCGTCCGTGATCGAGTCGACGAGCACCTCGACGGTCGAGCCGAGCCGGTCCTCGGCCCGCTGCGAGCACAGCTCGTCGGCGAGCGCGCTGAGCCGGTCGTACCGCCGCTTGATCGTCGCGGCGGAGACCTTGCCGGGCAGCCCGGCGGCCTCGGTGCCGTCCTCGTCGCTGTAGTCGAACATGCCGATCGCGTCGAGCCGCGCCTCGGTCAGGAACCGCACCAGCTCGTCGACGTCGGCGCGGGTCTCGCCGGGGAAGCCGACGATGAAGTTGCTCCGGGCACCCGCGTCCGGGGCCAGCGCACGCGCACCCGCCAACAGCTCCAGGAACCGGTCGGTGGAGCCGAAACGCCGCATCCGGCGCAGCACCGGCTCGCTGGAGTGCTGGAACGACAGGTCGAAGTACGCGGCCACACCCGGGGTGTTGGCGATCGCCTCGACCAGCCCGGGGCGGGTCTCGGCCGGCTGGAGGTAACTCGCCCGCACCCGGACGATGCCACTCACCGCGGCGAGCTGCGGCAGCAGCTTCTCCAGCGCGCGGGGGTCACCCAGGTCCTTGCCGTACGAGGTGGAGTTCTCGCTGACCAGCACCAGCTCGCGTACGCCGGTCTTGGCCAGCCACTCCGCCTCGGCGAGCAGCTCGTCCGGCGTACGCGACACGAACGCCCCACGGAAGGCCGGGATGGCACAGAAGGCGCACCGGCGGTCGCAGCCGCTGGCGAGCTTCAGCGAGGCCACCGGGCCGGTGTCCAGCCGGCGGCGCAGCACCTGCCGCAGGTGCGCCGGGGTGTGCTCGTCGGTGTCGACAGCGGTGCGGGTGACGGTGCCGTGCCCGGGCAGCGACACCGCGCTGTCGCGCCGCTTCACCGGGGTCAACGGCAGCAGCTCACGCCGGTCCCGGGGGGTGTGTGCGGTGACCTGCTCACCGGCGACGACAGCGTTCAGCCGGGCGGCGATGTCCGGGTAGTCGTCGAAGCTCAACACCGCCTGGGCCTCGGGCAGGCTGTCGGCGAGCTCCCGGCCGTACCGCTCGGCCATGCAGCCGGCCGCGACGACCTTGGCGCCGGTGCCGGCGGCGGCGAGCAGGGTCTGGATGGAATCCTGCTTGGCCTTCTCCACGAAACCGCAGGTGTTGACGACCACCACGTCGGCGCCCTCGCCGTCGGTGCTCACCTGCCAGCCGTCGGCGTGCAGCCGGGCGGCCAGCTCCTCCGAGTCGACCTCGTTGCGGGCACAGCCGAGGGTCAGCAGGGCGACGCGGCGGCCCTCGGCGTTGTCGGAAGGAGAAGGAGCGGTGGCAGACACCATCCGAGGGTACCGGGCCAGCCGGGGTGGCCCACGCACGCGGGCGGCCGGGCCTCAACCCACTTCGGTGTGCTCAGTCACTGGGCAGGTCTGCCGGTCGCCTCCAGCGGTGTCGGTCGGCCGTCAGCGTGCTGTGGCGCCCACCCGGGTCAGCGCGTCGAGCAGGAAGACCTCGGTCCCGGCCAGGCCGGTGGAGCAGAAGACGGAGATCTGGTCCGCGGTGGTCCGGCCGGGGGCCACGCCGGCCAGGATGCCGCCCAGGTCACCCAACCGCCCGGCGTACGGGGGCGTGGCCGCGAGCATCGGCGGCTGGTAGTCCGCCGCCTGGGTCGGCGAGTCGGTGACCAGCAGGTCCGCGACGTCCAGCAGGTCGGTGCCGAACTCGCTGCGGTCGAGCTGCTTGAAGCCGACCGCGTTGACGTGCGTGCCGGGGCTGAGGTCGGCGGCGCGGAGCACCGGGGTCGGGCTGGTGGTCGCGAGCACCACGACGTCCCGCCCGGCCACGGCTGATCCCGGGGTGGTCACCGCGCGGGCTGACACACCCAGCTCGGCGCGGACCCGGGCGGCGAAGGCGTCTCGCCGGGCGGCGGAGCGGCTGTGCACGACCACCTCCCGCAACGGGCGGACCGCGGCGGCGGCCCACACCTGTGTCCAGGCCTGCCGGCCGGAGCCGATCACCCCGAGGCTGGCCGCGTCCGGGCGGGCCAGCGCGTCGATCGCGACACCTCCCAACCCCCCGGTACGACGGGAACCCAGCTCCTCGCCCACCGCCACCGCCCGGACCGCCCCGGTTCGGCCGTCGTGCAGCACCACCAACTGCTCCCCCTCCGGGTGGCCGAAGGTGTCGTACGAGCGGAAGCCGTACCACTCGCCGACCAGGTGCCCGGCGGTGAGCACCATCCGGCCGCCGTCCAGCGCGGCGGCGGTCCGGGGCGGGGCGATCAGACGTCCCTCGTACGCGGCCAGGAGGGCGGCGCGCATGGCGTCGACCGTGGTGGCGGCGTCCAGCGCGGCGGCGACCTCGGGGTCGGCGTAGAGCAGGGTCATGGTTGCCATCCTGCAAGTTGAAGTCAGGTGCAGGTCAACGGGTGGTGGTGGTCGTCACCACCCCGCCCCGGACGCCGGTGCTAGCGTCGGCAGCGGTGGCCCCGGATGCTCGTGGCCGCTCCGGACGAGTGGTGGGCGTACCCGGTCAGGCCAAGACGCCCCGCGTGAGATGCAGACTCGACTCGTCCCGGCGCGGCAGCCCCGGGCGCCTACCGTGAGGTGAACGATGGCCTGGCTCGTACTCGTGATCTCGGGGATGCTGGAGACGGCCTGGGCGGTCGCCCTGGACCGCAGCGCCGGCCTCAGCCGGTTGGTTCCGTCCGCGATCTTCGTGGTGACCCTGGTCCTGAGCATGGCCGGGCTGGCGTACGCGCTCCGGGAGATCCCGGTCGGCACCGGCTACGCGGTCTGGGTCGGCATCGGCGCGGTCGGCACCGCCCTGGTCGGGATGCTGGCGCTCGGCGAGTCGGCGAGTCTGCCCCGGATCCTCTGCCTCGTGTTGGTGGTCGCGGGCGTGATCGGTCTGAAGATCTTCCACTGAGGCACGCCGTCGGCATGCGTGGCGAACACCCACAGTGGGTAGTGATCGATCCGTCACGACAGGCTCTCATTTGGAGGACGACATGACCGACATGCCGAGCACCGCCCGCCCCCGCAGCAACGCCGCCCGCATCCTCACCATCGTGGGCTTCGTCTTCGCAGTCCTCGCCCTGCTGCTCAACCCGATCATCTTCGGCGTGCTCGGCGTCATCGCGGGCGTCGTCGGCGCGGTGCTCGGCGACAAGCCGCTGGGCTGGTACGCCGCCGCGGCCAGCGTCGTCGCCGCGATCCTCGGTCTGGTGGTCTTCGCCGCGCTGATCAGCAATTGATCGCCCTCCCACGTCACGGGCCCGCCGGATACCGGCGGGCCCGTCGTACGTGTGGGGTCGATTCCCGATCAGTCCCCGTCGCCGCGTAGACCGACCAGCACCTCGTCGAGCTCGTCCGGCTTGACCAGCACGTCCCGTGCCTTCGACCCCTCGGACGGCCCGACCACGCCGCGGGTCTCCATCAGGTCCATCAGGCGGCCGGCCTTCGCGAAACCGACCCGCAGCTTGCGCTGAAGCATCGAGGTCGAGCCGAACTGCGAGGTGACCACCAGCTCCACCGCCTGCACCAGCAGGTCGAGGTCGTCGCCGATGTCCTCGTCGATCTTCTTCTTGTTGTCCTGTGCCGGTGCCAGCACGTCCTTGCGGAACTCCGGCTCGCGCTGGTCCTTGCAGAACTTCACCACGTCGGCGATCTCGCGCTCGGTGACCCAGGCGCCCTGGATGCGGACCGGCTTCGAGGCCCCCATCGGCAGGAAGAGCCCGTCACCACGGCCGAGCAGCTTCTCCGCGCCCGGCTGGTCGAGGATGACCCGCGAGTCCGCGAGCGAGGAGGTGGCGAACGCCAACCGGGACGGCACGTTCGCCTTGATCAGACCGGTCACCACGTCGACCGAGGGGCGCTGGGTGGCCAGGACCAGGTGGATGCCGGCGGCCCGGGCCAGCTGGGTGATCCGGACGACCGAGTCCTCCACGTCGCGCGGGGCCACCATCATCAGGTCGGCCAGCTCGTCCACGATCACCAGCAGGTACGGGTACGGGCGCATCTCCCGTTCGCTGCCCGGCGGAGCCTTGATCTCGCCGTTGCGGACCTTCCGGTTGAAGTCGTCGATGTGCCGGACCCCGTTGGCGGCGAGGTCGTCGTAGCGCATGTCCATCTCGCGGACCACCCAGTCCAGCGAGTCGGCTGCCTTCTTCGCGTTGGTCACGATCGGGGTGACCAGGTGTGGGATCCCCTCGTAGCCGGTCATCTCGACACGCTTCGGGTCGATCAGCAGCAGCCGCACCTCGTCCGGGGTGGCTCGGGTGAGGATCGACACCAGCAGGGTGTTGAGGCAGCTCGACTTGCCCGCGCCGGTGGCGCCGGCGATGAGGATGTGCGGCATCTTGGCGAGGTTGGCCACCACGTAGCCGCCCTCGATGTCCTTGCCGAGCGCCACCACCATCGGGTGGTGGTCGCTGGTCGCCGCCCGGGAGCGCAGCACGTCACCGAGGGCGACGTTCTCCGGGTCGGTGTTCGGGATCTCCACGCCGACGGCGCTCTTGCCCGGGATCGGGCTGAGGATCCGCACGTCCGGCGACTTCACCGCGTACGCGATGTTGCGGGACAGCTGCGTGATGCGTTCGACCTTGACGCCGTGACCCAACTCCACCTCGTAGCGGGTGACGGTCGGGCCCCGGGTGAAGCCGGTGACGGCGGCGTCCACGTCGAACTGGTCGAACACGCCGGTCAGCGCGGCGATCACCTCGTCGTTGGCCTTGCTGCGGGTCTTCGCGGCGGCGCCGGCGCTGAGCATGTTGGCCGGCGGCAGGGTGTAGTCCCCGGCCAGCCCGGTCAACGCGAGCTGCTCGGCGCGGGTCGGCGCGGGCGAGTGCTCCGGCGGCTCGACCGGCGGCTTGCGGCTCGCCGGCACCTTCGCCGGCGACTTGCGCGGCAGCACCATGGTCTCCTGGAGGTCCGCGCCGTCCAGGTCCTCGAAGTCGTCCGGGTCGATCGGCGGGGGCATCCGCTTGGCCGGCCGCCTGCGCGCGGGCCGCGCCGCCTCCTCGTCGGCCTCCTCGGCGGCCTCCGGGGATGCGACCAGCCCTCCGGCGAGCAGACCCAGCCGCTCCGGGATCTTGTTGATCGGCGTCGCGGTGACCACGAGCAGGCCGAAGAGCAACAGCAGGACCAGCAGCGGTACGGCGACCCAGGCGGTGACCGCCCGTTCCAGCAACCCGCCCACACCGGCGCCGACCAGGCCTCCGGCGTAGTCCCGCTGCACGGTGTCCACCGGGTCCTGACCGATCTGGAGCAGCGCGGCGGTCGACACCAGCAGCGAACCCCACCCGATCAGCCCGCGACCCCGGTGCTCCGGGTCGGCCGGCTGACGCATCAGCCGCCACGCGCCGATCATCAGCAGCACCGGCACGACCACCGAGATCGCGCCCAGGAACAGCCGGATCGAGTCGGCCAACCGTGCGCCCACCGGGCCGGCTCCGGAGAACCAGAGCGCCACGGCGGAGAGCAGGGCGAGACCGAACAGCAGCAGCCCGGCGCCGTCGCGGCGGTGCTCCGGGTCGAGGTCACGGGCCGAGGCGGCCTGTCGACCGGCGGCCCGAACCGCCCAACCCATGCCGTGTGCGAGACCCATCCACAGTGCGCCGACCGCGCGGCCCACGTAGACGGCCGGGCCGGGCCGGGCCGGCGTGGTACGACGCCGGACCGGCGCCCGGGTCTTCTTGGCCGGTTGACGGGCACGACTGTTGGTGCCACCGCGCGGCGACGCGCCGCGTCGCCGGCTCGCCTGAGAGGTACGGCCCGCCATAGAGTCACGGTAACGGTGAGGCCGGGCAGATCCCCGCTTTTCCGGGTCGTGTCCGCGCGTCGCAACACGGGCCCCACCGCCGGTCGTGATATCCGACTCAGAAGGGATGCCCTCATGGCGTCGCCGGAAATCGCGAGCGATCCGGACGATCCGCTGGCCGGGCACCCTGGTGCGCTGCGTCCACTGAGCGGCGAACTGGTCGCCGCGGTGCTCGCCGCCCGCGGCCGGTCCGTCGGCCTGAGCGCGGACGGCGAGTTGGTGGGCCGCTTCGACGACAACCTGATCTGGTTCCTCCTGCTCGGCGATGACGGGGAGCTGCTCCAGGTCCGCACCATGGTCACCACCACGTTCGGGATCGAGCAGGTGCCCGCCCTGTACGCCTTCTGCAACTCGTGGAACCACGACCGGCTGTGGCCCAAGGCGTTCACGCACGTCGACGACGACGGTCGGGCCCGCGTCTACGGCGAGGTGATCACCGACCTGGAACGCGGGGTGACGCCGCACCAGCTCGACCACCTGCTCGACTGTGGCATCACCACCGGCTGCCAGCTCGCCGTGGCGGTCCGCCGACTGCCCGGTGCGGTGCCGTCGTGACCGGCCGGGACGAGTTCACCGGCAACCGCACCGGCACGCCGCCCACCGGTGCGGACGACCGCCCCGCGCCAGGTCGTCTACCGGCGTTGGAGGCCGCGCTCGCCGACGCCCGGGACCTGCCCGACGGTCCACCCCGGCAGGTGGCCCTGGAACGGCTCGCCGAGCGGGCCGACGCCGCCGGGGACGTCCGCTCCGGTGTGGACGCCCGGTTCGCGCTGATCGAGGCGTACCTGCTCGACGGGGAGCGGTGGCGGCTGGTCGAGCCGGTCCGACGGTGCCGGGCCGCGGCCGACCACCGGCCCGGGCTGCTCACCGACGTCGAGACCGGGCTGTTGCTGCGCTACCAGCGGTACGCGGTCGAGGCGGTGCTCGGCACCCCCCGGGTCGGGTTGGACCAGACCCGGTCCCTGCTGCACGACCTCGCCCACCGGGTCGGTGTGGA
Organism: Micromonospora taraxaci; assembly: GCF_007830095.1. Lineage (NCBI taxonomy): Bacteria > Bacillati > Actinomycetota > Actinomycetes > Micromonosporales > Micromonosporaceae > Micromonospora > Micromonospora taraxaci. The sequence goes on from NZ_VIWZ01000001.1 coordinate 5,916,017, forward strand.
CGGTCCGGACACGCCTACCGTCGCGGAACTGCACTGCCGAATCGCCGACCACCTGGGCGACGAGCCCACCGCCCGCCACTGGTACGAGCGGTGGTCCGGCAAACGGCCCGGTCCGTCCGGCGGCTGCCCGGGCTGCGCCTCCGCCCGACGCGCGGAGCTGCTGACCGGCTGGGGCGAGTGGCGAGCCGCGCTCGACGAGCTACGGGATTCCGACGGTGACCCGGCGGCCTGCACCGACCAACCCGAACGGGACCTGGTCGCCGTCCTGCTGCCCGCGCTGCACGGGGGTGAGCCGGAGCAGGCCGCGGCGGCACACGTGCGGGCGTACCGCCGCCATCGGCGCGAACGTGCCGCGTTCCCCCACCTCGCCGCGCACCTACGGTTCTGTGCGCTCGGCGGGCACCTGGAACGCGGGCTGACCATCCTGACCGAGCAGTTGCCCCGGTTGGACCGGCCCACCGACGACCTCGCCGCGATGGAGTTCGCCGCCGCTGGCGCACTGGTCTGCGCGCTGGCCGAGGAGGCCGGTCTGGGTCGACGGACCATGCCCCGCCGGGCGTACGGCGAACGACCCGCCACCGAGCCGGACGTGTCCACACTCGGCGCCCTGCTGGTCGGGGTGGCCAGTGACCTGGCCGGCAGCTTCGACGCCCGCAACGGCACCGGTCACCACTCCGGCCGGATGGCCGCCTGGCTCGCCGAGCGCCCGCTCGCGGCACCGGTCCCGCTGCCTCCCGACGACGAGCCGGGCGGGTACGACGAGCCGGACACCGGCGGGTCCGACGAGGAGACCCGGCCCGACGAGCTGATGGCGCTGACCCTCGACATGATCATCGGGGTGCTGGACGAGCGCGGCGACCAGTACCTGGTGGAGTCGGGCGACACTGTGGTCGGCCGGTGGGGTTCCGTGGTGATCCAGTTCCGGCGGGCCGGCGAACGTGGCGAGGTCCTGCACGCCCGGTCCATGGCCGCCCGGCGGCTGCCGGCGACCCGCCGCGCCGAGGCGTACGCCTTCTGCAACGCGTGGAACCACGACCGGCTGCTGCCCAAGGCGTACGCGCACGACCTCGGTGAGGAGTTGGTGCTGGCCGGTGACGTGGCCACCGACCTCACCCACGGGGTCGCTCCGGCGCAGCTCACCGTGCTGGTAGACGCCGCCATCGCCACCGGCGTCGCCTATGCCGAGGCGGTCGCCGCGCTCCCCTGAGTCGCGGACGGGGCAGTTGGTTGCAGGCCGGGGCGCGGCTGTGCGACATCCGACAGCACGCAACCGGACGCGCCGCGTAGATGTGCTACGGCCATCACCGACCGCGAAACCCCCGGGAGTCGTTATGAACCGCCTGCTCAGCTCCGGTCTCCTCGCCGCCGCACTGCTCTTCGTACCCGCCCTCGCCGCGCCGGCCCTCGCCGCGCCCGCCATCGCCACGCCGAGTGCGGAAGCCGCACCCACGATCACCGCTCGGGGCGACATCGTCTTCCTCGGCGGGGACCCGTGGTCGCCCTCCGGCCCGCTGGAGGTCACTGTCAGGAACCCCGGCAGCACCGCCGCGAATGGCTTCTTCGTGCTGCGCCTCCCGGTCGACGCCGACCTGCTCCTGGGCGAGGACTGCCGGATGGTCCGGGGCACGCCGCGTACCTGGCTCTGCGGCGGTGCGGAACTGCCGGCCGGGGCTGAGCGGGTGTACCGGCTGACAGTCGGCTCGTCGGCTCCGGAGCCGGTCTTCGGGGTGCAGGCGTGGGGCGCCGTCGCCGGCCGGGACGCCGCCGGGGTCACCGACGAGTTCTCCGACTTCAGGATCAACTGGCCGGACCGCACCTCGTTGCGGTTGCGGGCCACCGCCGACCCGGTCGTCAACGGGACGACGACGGTGCGGGTGAAGGTCACCAATACCGGCACCTTCGACATCGGCGGTTACTCGTTCACCGTCACCACCCCGGCGGGGGTGCGGGTGGCCTCGCCGACGTGCGCGGACCGCGGCCGGATGGTCGGCGTCGGCTGCGAGATCCTGCGGCCGAACGTGCTCGGCGACGGCGTCACCGACAGCTTCGACGTACGACTGACGGTCACCGGGGGCACGAAGACCGTGCAGGTGTCGCTCGCCCCCACCAACCGCTACACGAACAAGGACACCGCGCTGACGCTACGCCTGAACGGTTCGGGCGGATCGGGTGCCGGTGACGCCACCACGCCGCCGCCCGCCGGTCCGACGGTCACGCCGAGCCCGACCGCCACCGCGAGCCCGACCGCCACCGTGACCTCGTCCACCCCGGACGCGGCGCAACTGCCTCGAACCGGCGTCTCCGGCAGCACGTACGCCCTCGTCGGCGCGGTGATGCTGGCCCTCGGGGCCGGGCTGCTCGTGCTGCGCCGCCGGTTGTCGCGGGGCTGAGTCGAAGCGCCCGCACCAGACTGCGGGCCGGTCACCGACATCCACGGGGGATGTCGGCGGCCGGCCCGCTCACATCTGTCAGACCTCGACCACTGTCGGCACGATCATCGGGCGACGACGGTACTTGTCGTTGACCCACCGCCCCACCGTCCGCCGGACGATCTGCTGGAGCTGGTGCGGGTCGGTGATGCCGTCCGCAGCAGCCCGGTTGAGCGCCTCGGTGACCAGCGGGACCACCGGGTTGAACGCATCCGGGTCCTCGGAGAAGCCCTTCGCGGACAGCGTCGGACCGGCGACCACCTTGCCGGTGACCGAGTCCACGACGACGGTGGTGGCGATGAAGCCGCCGTCACCAAGGATCCGCCGTTCGGTGAGCAACGACTCGCTGACGTCACCGACGGCGAGGCCGTCCACGTAGACGTACCGGCTCTTCACGTGCCCGACCAGGGTGGCGCGGCCCTCGACCAGGTCGACCACGTCGCCGTCCTCGCAGATCACCACCCGGTCGGCGGCGACCCCGGACTCGATGCCGAGCCGGGCGTGGGCACGCAGGTGACGCCACTCGCCGTGGACGGGCATCAGGTTGCTCGGCCGGACCACGTTGAGCAGGTAGAGCAGTTCCCCGGCGGGGGCGTGCCCGGAGACGTGTACCTTCGCGACGTCCTTGTGCACGACCACCGCACCGGCCCGGGCGAGCCGGTTGATCACCCGGTAGACCGAGGTCTCGTTGCCGGGCACCAGCGAGGAGGCCAGCACGACGGTGTCGCCGGGGGCGATGGTGATGTGCCGGTGGTCGCCGCTGGCCATCCGGCCCAGCGCGCTCATCGGCTCACCCTGGGAACCGGTGGACATCAGCACGATCTGGTCCGGCGGCAGCGTGGTCGCCTCGTCGATGCTGATGACCAGCCCGGCCGGGATGTTGAGCAGGCCGAGGTCCCGGGCGATGCCCATGTTGCGCACCATGGACCGGCCGATCAGCGCGACCTTGCGGCCGTGCTCCGCGGCGGAGTCGAAGACCTGCTGCACCCGGTGCACGTGCGAGGCGAACGAGGCCACGATGATGCGGCCCTTGGCCTTCGCGAAGATCGAGTCGAGCACCGGCCCGATCTCCCGCTCCGGGGTGACGAAGCCGGGGATCTCCGCGTTGGTGGAGTCGGAGAGCAGCAGGTCCACACCCTCCGCCCCGAGCCGGGCGAAGCCGGCCAGGTCGGTGATCCGGCCGTCCAGTGGAAGCTGGTCCATCTTGAAGTCGCCGGTGTGCAGCACCAGGCCGGCGGGGGTGCGGATGGCCACCGCGAGGGCGTCCGGGATCGAGTGGTTGACAGCGAAGAACTCACACTCGAACGGGCCGAGCCGCTCGCGGCCGCCCTCCCGAACGGTCAGCGTGTACGGCTGGATCCGCCGCTCGGCCAGCTTCGCCTCGACCAGGGCGAGGGTGAACTGGGAGCCGACCAGCGGGATATCGGGCTTGTGGGCGAGCAGGTAGGGCACCGCGCCGATGTGGTCCTCGTGGCCGTGCGTCAGCACGATCGCCTGGACGTCGGCCAGCCGGTCCAGGATCGGGCCGAAGTCGGGCAGGATCAGGTCCACACCCGGCTGTTCGACGTCGGGGAACAGGACCCCGCAGTCGACGATCAGCAACTTGCCGTCGTACTCGAAGACGGTCATGTTCCGACCGATGGCGCCGAGCCCGCCGAGCGGAATGATCCGCAGGCCGCCTTCCGGCAGTGGCGGGGGTAGCTCCGCCTCGATGTGCGCCTCGGTCACGCGTCCACCTCAATCTGCGACGCCGTCACTCGGCGTCCGTCGTGTCGTTTGATCATTCGGGCAGCTCCAGGCCCGCTGCCGCGAAGTCCGCGCGCAGCTGGGCGATCTCGTCGTTGGTGGCGTCCACCAGCGGGGGTCGCACCGGGCCGGCCGGCAGGTCCAGCGCTGCCAGGCCCGCCTTCACCAGGATCGTGCCCTGGGTGCGGAAGATGCCGGTGAACAGCGGCAGCAGCCGCCGGTGCAGCGCCAGCGCGGTCGGCATGTCCCCCGCGTCGTACGCATCGATCAGTTGTGCGGTCAGCGCCCCGGTGAAGTGCGTGGAGGTGCCGACCACGCCCACCGAACCGACGGCCAGCGCCGGCAAGGTGAGGGCGTCCTCGCCACTGTAGAACGCGAGGGCGCTCCGGCTGGTCACCCAGCTGGTGGCGGTCAGGTCGCCCTTGGCGTCCTTGACCGCGACGATCCGGCCGTGCTCGGCGAGCCGGACCAACGTCTCGGTCTCGATCGGCACACCGGAACGGTGCGGGATGTCGTACAGCATCACCGGCAGGCCGGTGGCGTCGGCGACGGCCGTGAAGTGCCGGACCAACCCCGCCTGCGGCGGCTTGTTGTAGTACGGGGTGACCACCAGCAGGCCGTGCGCACCCGCCTTCTCGGCGGCTGCGGCCAGCTCGATGGTGTGCCGGGTGTCGTTGGTGCCGACGCCCGCCACCACCTTGGCGCGGTCACCGACAGCCTCCACCACGGCCCGGATCAGCTGTTCCTTCTCCGCGTCGGTGGTGGTCGGCGACTCACCGGTGGTGCCGTTGACCACCAGCGCGTCGTTGCCCTGCTCGTCAACCAGGTGGCTCGCCAGCTGGGCGACGCCGTCGAGGTCGAGGGAACCGTCGGGGGTGAACGGGGTCACCATGGCTGTGATCAGCCGGCCGAAGGGGCGGGACGCCGGTCGGGCCGCGGCATCGAGGTGGTCGTGCGTCATACCCCCCAACCTAGCGGACGACCAGCCGGGGCCCGCCGGGGAAGGGCTCAGGACGCCTCGTGCGGGCTGGCCGCCACCTCGGTGCCGTCCGGCAGCGTGGAGATCACGAAGTCGGCGAACACGTTGGGGGCGACACCCTGCAACTGGCGCAGGCACTCGACGGCCAGCTCACGGATCTCCACGTCGGCGTGCTCGGTGGCCCGCATCGCCACGAAGTGCCGCCACGCCCGGTAGTTGCCGGTGACCACGATCCGCGTCTCGGTGGCGTTGGGCAGCACCGCCCGAGCCGCCTGCCGGGCCTGCTTGCGGCGCAGCGTCGGGTTCGGCTCGTCGGAGAAGCGCTGTTCCAGGCCCTCCAACAACTCGGTGTACGCCCGGACGCTCGCCTCGGCGGCCTCGGTGAACTTCTTGTGCAGCTCCGGGTCGTCGGCGATGACCGCCGGCTCGACCATGGCCGCGTCGCGCTCGGGAACGTACCGCTGGGACAACTGGGAGTACGAGAAGTGCCGGTGCCGGATCAGCTCGTGGGTGAAGGAGCGCGACACCCCGGTGAAGTAGAAGGTGACCGACCCGTGCTCCAGCACCGAAAGATGCCCGACCTCCAGGATGTGCGCCAGGTAGCCGGCGTTCGTGGCGGTGGCCGGGTTCGGCTTCTTCCAGGACTGGTAGCAGGCCCGTCCGGCGAACTCGGCGAGCGCCTGACCACCCTCGGCGTCGGTCGACCACGGCACATCGTCCGGGGCCGCGAACTGGGTCCACGCGATCAACTTGACCTGGGGCTGCACCATCTCCGGCATTCCTGGGACTGTAGTGGCGCGGCAGCCCCCGGCCCAACTCAGGCGCGCCCCGTGCAATCTCGATCACTCGGGCAGCGGTGGGGCCTCCGACGTCCGAGGTGTGGGCCGGGTCCGCGCATCGTCGTCGAGGCCGGGGCGGACGGTTCCATCGGCGTCCTTTGGAGCTGAACCGTTTACGACATCAGCCCCGCAGATGGGCCGCCCGAGCCGACGGGCGCCGCCCGAGCGCCCAGGTGGTCTGTCAGCCGCTTCCATGCGCAAGATCGCGCAAGATCGTGGATGTAGTGGTATCCGGCGCGGCCGAGACCACTACATCAAGGATCGAGCACGATCTTGGGGCCGCGTGCGCCGTGCAACGCGCGCCGAGGGCGCGAATGCGGGGCGCCCGCCGCCTGAAACCGCCGCGAGTGGATCGCCCGGTCTCCTGAAAACGAGTCGATCATGGAATGACGGCGGAGGAGGCGGCACGTGATGTCGTGAACGGTTCAGCTCCACAGGACGCCAGACCAGCGCCTGCCGGTCGAGCGCCGCATTCGCGGAGCGGCAGACGTCGGACGGCGGCGCGCTCAGACGTAGAGCGAGGTGAACGGCGCCCAGGGCAGGTTGCGCAGCACCGAGAACGCCAGCCACACGCCCAGGAACCCACCGATGACCTTCGAGCTGATCCGCAGCTCGGGCAGCCGCCAACCGAACGCCTGGTTTCCCGCCCAGGCCACGAAGAGGTACGCCAGGAACGGCAGCGCGAAGACGAACAGGAAGTGGTGCCGGGCGGCGGCCGGCAGGTCGGCGTGCAGCACGTACCAGAGCGCGCGGGTGCCGCCACAGCCCGGGCAGTCCAGCCCGGTGGTCAACTTGAGCAGACAGGTGGGTGCGGCGTCCGGGGCGGCGTGGGTCGGATTGCTGAGCAACGCGTAGCCCATCCCGATGCCGACACAGCCGACCGCGGCCAGCGGCACGACCCAACGCGGCGAGCGCTCGTAGAGCCGCAGCACGAACCGGGTGAGCCGGTCCGGCTCAGGGGCCGGGTAGCCACCCGGCGGGGGCGGCGGCCAACCGGCCGGGCCCGCATCAGCCGAAACCGCGCCGGTCGGGCCCGCGGCGGTGGTGTCGGCCGGCACCGTGTGCACAGCCCCGGGGGCGGGTTGCGGCTCGTGGACCGGTCCGGAAGGGCTCGTCACGCGCTCACGGTACACCGGACACGCCGGCCAGTGCGGCGGTCAACGGGCCGGCGAGGTCGCCGGCCACGGGCGGGGCCACCGCGTCCAGGCCGAGCCAGCCGGCGAGCCGGTACAGCTCGGCGGCGAGCGCCACGGCGGTCTCCCCCGGATCGACGCCGGGCTCGACCCAGGCGGCCGGCACCAGCAGCCCCCCCGCCTTGCGGTCGGCCTTCAGGTCGACCCTTGCGGTGAACCGGTCGCCCTGCAGGAACGGCAGCACGTAGTAGCCGTAGACCCGCTGCGGCGCCGGAACGTAGATCTCGATCCGGTAGGTGAAGTCGAACAGCCGCTCGGTGCGGGCCCGTTCCCAGATCAGCGGGTCGAACGGGCTGACCAGCGTGTTGCCCCGGATCCAACGGGGCAGGCGGGCGGACGAGTGCAGCCAGGCCGGCTGACGCCAGCCTGGCACGGTGACCGGCACCAGCTCACCGGCCTCGGCCAGCTCTGCGACGGCCTGTCGGGCACCGGCCAGCGGCAGTCGGAAGTAGTCGCGCAGCTCCGGCTCGGCGGCCACCCCGAGCGACCGCGCGGCGAGGGCCACCAGCGTGCGGTACGCCTCGGCGTCGGTCGGGGTGGGCGCGGCCAGCACCGCTGCGGGCAGCACCCGCTCGGGCAGGTCGTAGCGGCGGGCGAAGGAGGTGGTGCGCTCCGCGGCGACCACCTCGCCGGCCCAGAAGAGGAACTCCAACGCACGCTTCACCGCCGACCAGTTCCACCCCCAGTTGCCGGTCTCCCGGGGCGCGTCGTGCTCGATCTCGGCGGCCGTCAACGGCCCTCGGGCTGCCACCTCGTCACGAACCCAGGCGACCAGCTCCGGCTGCTCCTCGGCGATCCGCCGCATGCCACCCCAGGATTCGCTGTGCGCGCGGGCCATCCGCCAACGCAGCATCGGGTGCAACTCCACTGGGACCAGCGACGCCTCGTGGCCCCAGTATTCGAACAACTCGCGCGGGCCGCGGTAGGCGGCCTGGTCGAGCAACGCGGTCGGGTAGGGCCCGAGCCGACTGTAGAGCGGCAGGTAGTGCGCACGTTGCAGCACGTTGACCGAGTCCATCTGGATCAGCCCGACCCGCCCCAGCACCCGCCGCAGGTGCCGACGGCTGGGCGCGCCGGTCGGCGCCGGGTCGGCGAAGCCCTGGGCGGCGAGAGCCACGCGGCGGGCCTGGGCCAGCGAGAGTGATTCCGGTGCGGTCATCGTCGGCGACCCTAATTCATCGGTACGACGTCGGTGCGGGAAGCTGGACGTGACGACCAACGGGGCATAGAACGGTGCAATGCTGACCATCCGCCGGGAGGAGCCGGACGACGCCGACGCTGTCGCCCGGGTGCACGTACACGGCTGGCAGGCGGGCTACGCCGGCTTCATGCCCGACGAGGTGCTTCGGCGGCTGAACGTGGCCGCCTGGGCGCAACGCCGACGCGACGTCGGCACCGCCGACCCCGAGCACCCGTTCACCACCCTCCTCGGCGAGGTGGACGGGTTGGTCGTCGGCTTCACCACCTTCGGGCCGTACCGCCGCAACCAGGACCGGGACGACCTGGACCCGACGGTCGGCGAGGTGGTGGCGATCTACGTGGAGCCGGCCTGCTGGGGTGACGGGACCGCCGCCGCGCTGCTGGCCGCCGCCCGGGCCGGTCTCAGCGAGCAGGGCTGGTCCGGCTACCGGGCGTGGGTGCTGGCGGACAACCGGCGAGCCCGCCGGTTCTGCGAGCGCGCCGGCCTGTCACCGGACGGTGAGCGGTCGACCTACCAGGTGCCGCTGGCCGGCGGGGTCCCGCCGGTCGGGCTGGTCGAGCTGCGGTACGCCGGACGCCTCGACAGCTGACCCGTCCGGGGCCAGCCAGCGGCGGATCGGCAGGAAGGCCAGCAGCGCCAGACTGATCCACACGTAGGCGTTGCTGCCCACGAAGCCGTCCAACCCGGTGAAGTCCTTCTCCCAGAACCACACGGTGCGGCTGATCAGCAGCGCGTACCCGATGATCGCGGCGACCAGCAGGACCCGCCGTCGGCGGCCGGCCGGCGCGGCCATCGCGTTGTCGACGAGCAGGATCAGCGCGGGCAGCAGCCACACCAGGTGGTGCACCCAGGTGACCGGGCTGACCAGGCACATCACCGCGCCGGTCAGCGCCAGGCCGGTCGCCTCGTCGCCGACCGCGACGGCGGCCCGGGACCGCCAGGCCCAGAGCGCCAGGGTGCCGAGCGCCAGCAGCAGCCAGAGCACTGTGCTCGGGTGCTGCGGGTCGAGCCGGGCGACCACCCCGCGCAGCGACTGGTTGGAGACGAAGGCCAGCTCACCCACCCGACCGGTGTTCCACAGCGACTCGGTCCAGAACTCCCGGGACGCGTCGGGGAAGAGCGCACCCGCCAGCAGCGACACCCCGGCGGCGGTGCCGGAGGCGGTGAGAGCCGCCCGCCAACGACCGGTCACCAACAGATAGACGATGAAGACACCAGGGGTCAGTTTGATCGCGGCCGCGAGCCCGATGCCCACCCCGGCCCACCGGTTGCCGGTCGGCAGCAGCCGCAGCAGGTCCACCGCCACCAGGAAGAGCAGCAGTGTGTTGACCTGGCCGAAGTTGACCGTCTCACGCATCGGTTCGAACGCGGCGGCCAGGCAGAGCGCCACCGCGAGCGCGAACCACCGGGTCCAACCGGCGCGGCGGGCGATCGGGTCGACCAGCCACCAGATCAGCACCGTCGTGGTGACCACGCTGGCGAGCACGCTCACCACGATCGCGGCCGTCCACGGCAGGTACGCCATCGGCAGCATGACCAGTGCGGCGAACGGCGGGTACGTGAAGCCGTACTGGGTGTTCGGCTTGAGGTAGTCGTAGATCTCCCCGCCGTCGTGCACCCACCAGGTCAACGCGCCGTAGTAGACCTTCAGATCGAAGAAGCCGTGTCGTACGGCCGCGACGGCGAGGAACGCGGTGACCGCCGCCGCGAGCACCACCACCCCGACGACCTGCGCGGTCGTCCGTTTGGCACCCTGCGCCACCGTCGCCTCCCTCGCCCTGCGTAGGCTTCCGTCCCATGGCTCTCGGGTACGTCCGCCCGGCGCGTCCCGAGGACGCCGGCGAGATCGCACGCATCCAGCTCGCGACCTGGCGGGTCGCGTACCGCCGGATCCTGCCTCGGCACGTGCTCGACAACCTGGACGAGGCGTTCCTCGCCCGGCGGTGGAGCGCTGCGGTGCTGGAGCCGCCCTCCGGCGCGCACCGGGTGCTGGTCGCCGTCGAACAGGCCGAGCAATCGTATCTGGTGGGGTTCGCCGCCTCCGGCCCGGCCGACAGCGAGGCCCTGGCCCCGGGTGAGCCGGCCGACTCGCTCGGCCCGGACGTGGCGGCGGTGACCGATCTGCTGGTCGAGCCGCGGTGGGGTCGGCGTGGGCACGGCAGCAGGCTGCTCTCCGCGACCGTCGACCTGTGGCGGGAGGACGGGTTGAGTCGGGCGGTGGCCTGGGCGTTCGACGGTGACGAGGCGACCCGGAAGTTCCTCACCAGCACCGGCTGGGAGCCCGACGGCGCGGCCCGCGCGCTGGACGTCGACGACATGCTGGTGCCGCAGGTGCGCCTGCACGTGGCGGTGCCGACCGAGCCACTCGCCGAGGACCGCCCCGGCGAGTGACCCGGCCGGGTCAGCCCTTGTCCGAGCCGTCGTTGGCGTCGCGGACGAAGTATCGCTGGAACACCACGAAGATGATCGCCACCGGGATGGTGGCCAGCAACGCCGCGCCCAGTTTCAGCGGGTACTGGGTGCCCTTGCCGAGCGAGCCGCTGACCAGGTCGGCCAACCCGCGCGGCAGGGTGAACAGGTCCGGGTCCTGCACCGACACGAGGCTGTGCGGGAACTCGTTCCAGGAGCCCTGGAACGACAGGATGGTCAGGGTTATCAGCGCCGGTTTCGCCATCGGCAGCACCACCGACCAGAAGGTGCGGAAGATGCTCGCCCCGTCGATGCGGGCGGCCTCCTCGACGCTGACCGGGATCGACTCGAAGAACTGCTTCATGATGAACACGCCCGCCGCGTCGGCCAGCAACGGCACCACCAGCCCGGCGTAGCTGTTGTAGATGCCGAGCTGGTTGAGCACCAGGAACTTCGGGATCAGCAGCACCACCCCGGGCACCGCCATGACCGCGATGACGGCGGCGAACAGCCCGCCGCGACCCCGGAACCGCAGTCGGGCGAGCGCGTACCCGGCGAGCGAGTCGAAGAACACCCGACCGACGGTGACCAGCACCGTCACCAGCAGCGAGTTGCCCAGCCAGAGCGGGAAGTTGGTGCCGGCGAAGATCCGTTCGAAGCCGGCGAGGGTGAGCGGGTCCGGGAACGGCGACAGTGGGTTCGCCGCCGCGTCGGGCTCGGTCTTGAGAGCGTTGCCGATCTGGATGACGAACGGGTAGAGGAACACCAGCCCGAAGAAGACCAGCGTCGCGTACCCCAGGAAGCGGGTGGCCAGGGTGCGGGCCGCGCGGTGGTCGGGCCGCGCGGACGCCGCCGGGCGGTCGGTGAGCACGGCCATCTCAGGACCTCTCCGGTACGCGTCGACGCCGCCAGCCACGTCGCGGCCGGTCGGTGTCCCGCTCGGCCAGCACCCGGCGCTGGATCAGCGTGAGCACGATGATGATCAGGAACAGGACGAAGGAGATCGCCGCCCCGGAGCCGTAGTCGAAGTCCCGGAAAGCGGTCCGGTACGACAGGTAGGCCGGGGTGAGCGTGGTCTTGGCCGGGTCGCCCTGGCTCATCACGTACACCTGGTCGAAGACCTGCCAGGAGCCGATCATGCCGAGGGTGAGCACCAGGAAGGTGGTGGGCCGGATCAGCGGCAGTGTGACGTGTCGGAACCGCTGCCACCGGGACGCCCCGTCGAGGGTGCTGGCCTCGTCCAACGCGACGGGCACGTTCTGCAGGCCGGCCAGGAACATCAGCATGAACGTGCCGGACGTGGTCCAGACGACCAACGTGATGATCGAGATCATCGCCACGCTGGGGCCGGCCAACCAGTCCCACCAGGTCAACCCGAACGGGCCGCCGTCGGTGAGTGCCGCCGGCGGCGAGTCGACGCCGACGACGCCGAACAGCAGGTGCAGCACACCCCGGGAGTCGGCGAACCACTCCGGCCCGTCGATCCCGAAGAAGCCGAGCAGCGCGTTCACCGCGCCGGAGTTGGCGAAGAGGAACAGGAACACCACGCTGATCGCCACCGAACTGGTGACCGAGGGGAAGTAGAAGGCGCTGCGGAAGAAGCTCTTGCCCTTCAGCATCCGGTTGTTGACGACCAGGGCCAGCCCGAGCGCGAGCACTGTCTGCGCCGGCACCACGATCGCCACGTAGTAGATGTTGTTGCGGATGCTCGTCATGAAGTCGCGGCGGGCCAGCCCGTCCTCGGCGAACAGACGTGTGTAGTTGTCCGCGCCGACGAACGGGACGTCGCCGGTGAAGGGACTGCCCTGGCCGTTCCAGTCGGTCAGGCTGACCCAGAGCGCCATCAGGATCGGCAGCAGCAGGAACAGCCCCAGAATGACGATCACCGGTGCGACGAAGAGCCAGCCGGCGACTGTCTCGTTGCTCCGGATGCCGCCTCGGCGTCGGCGGGGCTCCGACCCCGGCGTGGTCGCCACGGCGGTCAGTGTCTCGGTTGCCATCGTTCCTCCCTCCCTTTCTCGGGCCGACGTGCGGCGGGGCCCAGGCGTTCGCCCGGGCCCCGCCGACACCTCAGCTGCCGCCGAGCGCCGCCTTGGCGTTCTTGTCGAAGTTCTGCAGGACGGTCTTCGGGTCGCCATTGGCCAACCCCTGCAGACCGGTGTCGAGGTCCTTGAGGACGCTGTCCATCTTCGGGGCGTTCACCGGGCCCTGGGCGTACGCGGCGCCGTCGATGAACGGCTTGTCGGCCGGGAAGGCGCTGGTGTACTGCTCGCCCGCGGACTGCCGGGACGGCATGACGCCGAACGCCTTCGCGAAGGCCATCTGCTGCTCGCCGCTGGTCATCGCCTCGACGAATTTGATCGCCTGATCCTTGTACTTGCTCTTGGCGGCGACACCCCAGCACTGGGTGAAGGACAGGGTGCCCTGCCCCTTGGGACCGGCCGGCAGCGCCACCACCTTGTACTTCACGTTCGGGAAGTCGTTCTGCAGGGCACCCTTGATCCAGTTGCCCTCAATGGTCATCACGGCCTTGCCCTTGCCGAACGCCTCACCGGACCAGCCGGCGTCGAGCTGCTTCGGGTACTTCGCCAGGCCGGTGGTGAGCATGGTCTTGACGTACTGGAGGGCGGCCAGGTTCTCCGGGGTGTCGGCCGTGGGCTGCTTGCCGTCCTTGCTCGTCAGCCAGCCACCGTTCTGCACCATGAAGGCGCCGATCCGGTCCCGGGTGTCGCCGAGGGCGAGCGGCACCTGCCCCTTCGCCTTGATCTTCTGGGCGACCGTGGTGAACTGGTCCCAGGTCGTCGGCATGTCGGCGTCGGTCAGCCCGGCCTTGGCCCACAGGTCGGTGTTGATCTGCAGGGCCAGCGTGGAGAAGTCCTTGGGCGCGCAGTAGAGCTTGCCGTCGTACGTGAAGGTGGTGCGCAGGCTCTCGTAGAAGTCACCGGAGTTGCTGATCTTGTCGCCGTACGGTTCCAGGGCGCCGACGCTGGCGTAGTCGGCGAACTGGGCCGCGTCCACGTAGAAGACGTCCGGCGGGGTCCCGCCCGCCAGAGCCTGACCGAGCTGCTGGGTGAGGTCCTGCGCCGGCGTGACCGTCGCGGTGCTGCCGGAACCGCTGGCCCACTTCGCCGCGGCCTCCTTCACCGCAGTGGTCTCGGCGTCACCGGACGAGCCGATCAGGATCTGCAGGCTGGCCGGGCCGCTGGACTGGGCGGTGTCGCCGGATGAGTCGTCGAAGCCGCTGCCGCAGGCTGCGGAGCCGAGGAGCGCGACGGCGGCGAGGCCGGCCACCGCCGCCCGGGTGATGGTTCGAGGTGCCATGGGTTTCTCCTGGTGGGGGGTGGGACTACGCGGTGTGCCGCAGTGCCAGCGCGGGCTGGAGCAGCACGGGGGCGGGGGTCTGGTGGTCGTCGTCGAGGACCCCGGTGAGCAGGTCCACGCAGCGGGCGGCGGCCTCGCCCAGCGGTTGGCTGACGCTGGTCAGCCCGACCGCTGCGGCGACCGGTGTGTCGTCGAAGCCGATCACCGACACCGGCGGGTCGATGCCGCGGATCGCCTGGAGCGCGCCGAGGGCGAGTGAGTCGCTGGCGCAGACCACTGCGGTCGGTGCCACGGCGTCGAGCAGGTCGCGCATCAGTCGTTCGCCCTCGGCGATGCCGTCCTCGGTCTCCCGGTGCAGTCCGGTCGGGTCGACGTCGGCCGCGCGCAGCGTGTCCTGCCAGCCGGCACGCCGGTCGTCGCCGACGCCGGAGCCGACCGGCCAGCCGAGGAAGGCGATCCGTCGGTGGCCGGCGTCCAGCAGGTGCCGGGTGGCCCGGGCGGTGCCGGCGGCACCGTCCACGTCCACCCAGGGATGCGCGTCGAGCGCGTCCCACGGGCGGCCGAAGGTCACGAACGGCACGTTCCGGTCGGCGAGCCAGGCGGTACGCGGGTCGCCGTGCGTGGTGCCAACCAGCACGAACGCGTCCAGCTCGTACGTGCCGAGCAGATCGTCGTAGGTGGCGATCTCCCGGTCGTGGTCGGTGGCGGTATAGAGAAGCACCCGGTAGCCGGCGGCGTCGGCGGTCTCGGTGAGACCGTGCAGAAAGCGGTCGAGTACCGAGCCGTTGATTCCGTCGCGGGTCGGCTCGATCCGCGCGGCGATCAGTCGGGACCGGCCGGTGCGCATCTGTCGGGCGGCCTGGTTGGCCCGATAGCCGAGCGCGTTGATCGCGTCCTGGACCCGCTGACGGGTCTCCTGCCGCACGATGTGCGGGCTGTTGAGGACGTTGGACACCGTCTGCCGGCTGACTCGGGCGTGCCGGGCCACCGTCGCTATGGTCACCTTTTCGGCCACTTAATCCCTCTCGCCATCTTGAACGATCCAATTTGGATAAGGCAGGATTAGATCGTTCAAGTTTCTGGAATGTTTCGCACTTTGCACGGCCCGGGTCGCGATGTCAAGACGTCCGCCCCGCACCCCGAGGATCTGGAGCCACACCGTGATCGAACGCCAGCTGCAACCCCTCCTGCACGAGTTGGCCGGGGTGGTCCTCGCCCCGACCAGCGCGCTGGGGGACGCGACAGGGCAGATCCGCCCGACCGGCGTCCAGGGCGTCTTCCACGCCGACGCCCGGGTGCTCTCCCGTGCCGAGTTGCGCGTCGACGAGCGGGAACTCGAAGGGCTGACCCGCGGCGACGACGGCCCACACGGCGCACGGTTCGTCGGCCTGGCCCGCTGGCTCGGCGACCCCACGCCCGACCCGACCGTCCGCGTCGAACGTCTCCGCCGGGCCACCCGCAACGGTCTCACCGAGGAGCTGCGGATCGTCTCCACCGCCACTGTCGGCGTACGGGCCACCGTCACCGTCGACCTCGGCTGCGACCTCGCACCCATCGAGGCCGTCAAGTCCGGTGGCACCACCACCGCGTTGGAAGCCAAGACCGGTCAGCCGGGCCTGCTCACCTGGTCGGCAGCCGGAATCACCGTCACCGTCAGCGCACCGGGCGCGGAGGTGCTGGCCACCGCCGAACGCGCCACCGCGCCCCGGCTGGCCTGGCCGGTCGACCTGCCCCCCGGCGGCGAGACCGTGCTCAGCTGGAAGCTGACCGTCGAAGATCCGCGCGCCGTCGTCGTCGGCCCGGCCGGCGACCCCGAGTGGTCCCGGCCCGAGGTGACCGCCGACGACCGCCGCCTGGTCCGACTGCTGAACCGCAGCCTGGACGACCTGCGCGGCCTACGGCTGGCCGAGACCGGCGCGCCGACCGACGTGTTCCTCGCCGCCGGGGTGCCCTGGTTCCTCACCCTGTTCGGCCGGGACAGCCTCTGGGCCGCCCGGATGATGCTGCCGCTCGGCACCGACCTCGCCGCCGGCACCCTGCGCGTACTCGCCCGCAGGCAGGGCACCCGGGTCGACCCGGCGACCGGCGAGGCCCCCGGCAAGATCCTGCACGAGCTGCGCCGGCACGAGTTCACGGTGCCCGGCAACGGCCTGCGCCTTCCACCCGCGTACTACGGCACCGTCGACGCCACAATGCTCTGGGTCAACCTGCTGCACGACGCGTGGCGCTGGGGTCTGCCCGCCGAGCAGATCGAGCCGCTGCTGCCGCACCTGGAGGCGGCGCTGGGCTGGCTCGGCGAGCACGCCGACCCGGACGGTGACGGCCTGGTCGAGTACGTCGACACCACCGGGCACGGACTGTCCAACCAGGGCTGGAAGGACTCCGGCGACGCCGTCCGCTTCCACGACGGCACCCTGGCCACCGCGCCGATCGTGCTGGCCGAGGTGCAGGGGTACGCACACGAGGCGGCGATGAACGGCGCCGCCCTGCTGGACGCCTTCGGCCGACCGGGCGCCGACCGCTGGCGCGAACACGCCGCCGGGTTGGTCCGCCGGTTCCGGGACAGTTTCTGGGTCGACGGCCGGTACGGCCCTCAGCCCGCCCTCGCGCTCGACCGGGACAAGCGCCCCGTCGACTCGTTGACCAGCAACATCGGTCACCTGCTCGGCACCGGTCTGCTCGACCGCGACGAAGAGGCCCAGATCGCCAGGCTGCTCACCACCGACACCCTCACCGGGGGATTCGGGCTACGGACCATGGCCACCGACGACGCCGGCTTCAGCCCGCTGTCGTACCACTGCGGTTCGATCTGGACCCACGACACCGCTATCGTGCTCGGCGGTCTGGCTCGCGCCGGGCACCGCACGGCCGCGCTCGGCCTGGCCGAGGGGCTGCTCAGCGCGGCAGAGGCGTTCGACTACCGGCTGCCGGAGCTGTACGGCGGCGACGACCGGTCACTGCTGCACCGCCCGGTGCCGTACCCGGCCTCGTGCCGCCCACAGGCGTGGGCCGCTGCCGGCGCGGTGCTGCTGCTCCAGGCGGCGACCGGCCTCTACCCGGACGTGCCCGGCGGCACGGTCCGGTTGGCTCCTCTGGCCGGGCCCGAACTGGGCGGGTTGCACGTCGACGGACTGCGCGTCGGCGACGCCTCCGTGACCGTCACGGTCGACCACACCGGCGAAGCCACAGTCACCGGCCTCCCCGCCCCGCTGACCCCAACCGTCCCCACCCAACGCCGCCCCACCACCCCAGCCCTCCACTAACCCCTGCCCCGACCCCCTGCCCTCCCGGACCGCGTCGATCATGAAGTTGTCGTCACCTGACGCGGCGTGTCGTGACGATAACTTCATGATCAACGGGCTCAGGGGTGGGCGGGGTGGGGTCGGGGAGTTAGGGGCGGAGTTCGGTGATCAGCTCTTCGTCGTCTACCGCGCCGGTGGGGTGGAAGCCCAGGGATTCGTAGAGGGCTGCTGCTGGGGTGTTGTCGGGGTGGTAGGAGAGACGGACCGGGGGGTTGCCCTCCCGGGTGGCCAGCCAGGGGGCCAGCGTCTGCACCGTCGCCCGACCGACGCCTTGGCCCTGCTCGGCGGCGTCGATCAGCATTCCGCCGATCCAGTGCGAGCCGTCGTCGTCCACACCCCACATGACGTGCCCGACGACGGTCTCGTCGGCGTAGACGGCCAGGGAGTTCCACACCTCGGAACGGGTGCTCAGCAGCAGGTAACGCGCGCCCAGTGCGGCCACGAAACGGCGTTGGTCGTCGCGCGGGGCGACATCGGCCACCGCCCGCCAGTTGTCGTCGTCGACCGGCCGCAGCGTGACCCGCCGCCCGCTCCGGTCAAGGTGTCCCGAATCGATCATCCGGCGGATGCTACCGGCCGGCGCTCCGAAATCGTGGACAGTTTTCCGTCAGCGCGAACGGAAGCTGTCCACGATCTGCGCGGGCTCAGTCGAGCAGGGCGTCCAGGCCGACGGTGAGGCCGGGACGGTTGCGCACCGCGCGGACGGCCAGCAGCACACCGGGCATGAACGACACCCGGTCGTACGAGTCGTGCCGGATGGTCAGCGTCTCGCCGGTACCGCCGAACAGCACCTCCTGATGGGCGACGAGCCCGGTGGCGCGTACGGCGTGGACGCGTACCCCGTCGATGTCGGCGCCGCGCGCACCCGGAACCTCGTCCTTGGTGGCGTCCGGCACCGGTCCGAGGCCGGCCTCGGCGCGGGCCCGGGCGATCTGCCGGGCGGTGTGCGTGGCGGTGCCACTCGGGGCGTCCAACTTGCGCGGGTGGTGCTGCTCGATGATCTCGACGGACTCGAAGTGCCGGGCGGCCCGCGCGGCGAACTGCATCATCAGCACCGCGCCGATGCCGAAGTTCGGGGCGATCACCACGCCCAGCTCGGGCTTGTCGGCGAGCCAGCCGCGCACCTGCTCCAGCCGCTGCTCGGTGAAGCCGGTGGTGCCGACCACCGCGCTGATGCCCTGGTCGATGCACCACTTCAGGTTGCCCATGACGACGTCCGGCGTGGTGAAGTCGACGACCACCTCGGCGGTGGCGACGGCGGAACGGTCGTCGCCCTGGTCGATCGACGCCACCAGGGTCAGGTCGTCGGCGGCGTCGACCGCCTTGCAGACCTCGACGCCCATCCGGCCACGGGCACCAAACACGCCGACCCGCACCAGCCCGGCGGGGGTCTTCTCCTGCTCGTCAGTCACGGGGCACAACCTATCCCAATCGGGACGTGCCCCTCGGGCCGGATCGGGTCCGCTCCACCGCCCGGGACGACCAGGCCGAAAGGGCTCCGCGCGCGCCTGTGTCGAAGCCCGCGGCGGGACGACCAGGCCGCGCCGCGATCTCAGACTGCGAAGTCGCCCTCGCCGAAGGGGCCCACGACGGCAAGCGACATCGGTCGGCTGAGCAGCTCGGCGGCGAGGGTGTTCACGTCCTCCACGGTCACCTCGTCGACCCGACGGAGCAACTCGTCGACCGGCATCAGGTCGCCGTAGAGCAGCTCACCCTTGGCCAGCCGACTCATGCGGGAACCGGTGTCCTCCAGGCCGAGGACGAACGAGCCCTTGCTCATCCCCTTGCCTCGGGCCACCTCGGCCTCGGTCAACCCTTCGGCGGCGACCCGGGCCAGCTCGGCGCGGGTCAGAGCCAGCACCTCGTCCACCTTGCCCGGCGCGCAGCCGGCGTAGACGGCGAACAGGCCGGTGTCGGCGTACTGGCTCGCGTAGGAGTAGACCGAGTACGCCAGGCCGCGCTGTTCGCGGATCTCCTGGAACAGGCGGCTGGACATGCCGCCGCCGAGCACGTTGTTGAGCACCCCGAGAGCGAAGCGCCGCTCGTCGAGGCGGTCGATGCCGGGGCAGCCGAGGATGACGTGCGCCTGCTCGGTCTCCTTCGGCTCCACGACGGTGGTCGCCGGCTTGGTGCGTACCGCTGGCGTCGCCGCGCGGTACGGCGCCGGGGTGGCCGGGTCGCTGTCCAGGGGGGTGCCCCGCACCGCCTGGCGGACCAGCTTGACCACTGTGGCGTGGTCGAGGTTGCCGGCGGCGGCGATGACGATCTGCGGTGCCGTGTAGCGGCCCCGGTAGAAGTTCTGGATCTGCCGCCGGGTCATCGGCGTGACGGTCTCCGCGGTGCCGGAGATCAGCCGGCCCAGCGGGTGGTCGCCGTAGACCGCCTGGACGAAGAGGTCGTGCACCTCGTCACCGGGTTCGTCGTCGTGCATGGCGATCTCTTCGAGGATCACGCCGCGTTCGGTCTCGACGTCGGCCGGTTCCAACAGCGAGTCGGCGACCAGGTCGCACATCACGTCGATCGCCAGCGGCAGGTCCTCGTCCAGCACGCGGGCGTAGTAGCAGGTGTATTCCTTCGTGGTGAAGGCGTTGGTCTCACCGCCCACCGCCTCGATCTGCGAGGAGATCTCCAGGGCGTTGCGCTTGTTGGTGCCCTTGAAGAGCAGGTGTTCGAGGAAGTGCGCGGCGCCGGCCTGCGGGCCGGTCTCGTCGCGGGAGCCGACCGCCACCCAGATGCCGAACGAGACGCTGCGCATCGCGGGGATCGCCTCGGTGAGCACGCGCAGGCCGCTGGGCAGCACGGTACGTCGTACCGTGCCGCCCAGCGGGTCGTCGCTGAGCGTCCGGGTCACCGCGCGGGTGGTGCCGCCGGAGCGGCCCACCCCTGCGGCCCGAGAAGGGGCCACCCCCCGTCGATCCGGCGGAAACGGCGCACTGAAGGCCCGACTCACGTGTTGCTCCCGGTTCGACGAGGGGTGGGTGTCGCAGGTGCTACTGGTCAGCTGTGCCGGGTCCGGCGGCGCGGACGCTCGCCGCCCTCGCCACCCTCGCCGCCGCCGCCCTCGCCGCCACGCTCCGGGCCACGCCCGCCCCGGTCGCCGCCACGCTCACGGTCACCGCGGTCACGCGGAGCCCGGTCGCCACGGTCACGACCAGCGGGGCGGTCGCCACCGGCAGCCTCACCGGCGGCCGGCGCCTCGGCGCCCTCCGGACGGACCTTGTCCAGGTAGATCTTGCCGCGGGCGTCGATGTCCGCGATCTCGACCTCGACCCGGTCGCCGACGTTGAGGAAGTCCTCGACGCGCTCGACCCGCTTGCCGTCGCCCACCTTGGAGATGTGCAGCAGGCCGTCGCGGCCCGGCAGCAGCGAGATGAACGCACCGAACGCGGCGGTCTTGACCACCGTGCCGAGGAACCGCTCGCCCTGCTTCGGCAGCGTCGGGTTGGCGATCCCGTTGATCCGGTCGACGGCCGCCTGGGCCGACGGGCCGTTGGTGGCGCCGACGTAGATCGTGCCGTCGTCCTCGATGGAGATCTCGGCGCCGGTCTCGTCCTGGATCGCGTTGATGGTCTGACCCTTCGGGCCGATCACCATGCCGATCTTGTCCACCGGGATCTTGACGGTGGTGACGCGCGGGGCGTAGTCCGACATCTCGGCCGGAGCCTCGATCGCCGCCTTCATCACACCGAGGATGACCTGCCGGGCCTCGTTCGCCTGCTGCAGCGCGGCAGCCAGCACGTCCGACGGGATGCCGTTGAGCTTGGTGTCGAGCTGGAGCGCGGTGACGAACTCCGGGGTGCCGGCGACCTTGAAGTCCATGTCACCGAACGCGTCCTCGGCACCGAGGATGTCGGTCAGCGTCACGTACTGGGTCTTGCCGTCCACCTCGTCGGAGATGAGGCCCATCGCGATGCCGGCGACCGGCGCCTTCAGCGGGACACCCGCGGAGAGCAGGCCCAGCGTCGACGCGCAGACCGAACCCATCGAGGTGGAGCCGTTGGAACCGAGGGCCTCGGACACCTGGCGGATGGCGTACGGGAACTCCTCGCGCGTCGGCAGCACCGGGATCAGCGCGCGTTCGGCGAGAGCGCCGTGGCCGATCTCGCGACGCTTCGGCGAGCCGACCCGGCCGGTCTCACCGGTCGAGTACGGCGGGAAGTTGTAGTTGTGCATGTAACGCTTGCGGTTCTCGGGGGACAGCGTGTCCACCATCTGCTCCATGCGGAGCATGTTCAGCGTGGTGACGCCCAGGATCTGGGTCTCGCCCCGCTCGAACAGCGCCGAACCGTGCACCCGGGGCAGCACGCCGACCTCGGCGGTCAGCGCCCGAATGTCGCGCGGGCCACGGCCGTCCATGCGGACCTGCTCGCGCAGCACGCGGTTGCGCACCTCGGACTTGGTCAGCGACCGGAAGGCGGCGCTGAGCTCCTTCTCCCGACCCTCGAACCGACCGCCCAGCTCCTCGGCGACCCGGGCCTTGACCCGGTCCAGGGCCTCCTCGCGGTCGGCCTTGCCGGCGATGGTGATCGCCTCGGCCACGTCGCCGCGGGCGAACTCGGCGACGGCGTCGTACACGTCGTCCTGGTAGTCCAGGAAGACCGGGAACTCGGTGACCGGCTTGGCGGCGACCTCGGCCAGCTCGCTCTGCGCGCGGCACAGCTCACGGATCGCCGGCTTGGCGGCCTCCAGGCCGCTGGCGACGATCTCCTCGGTCGGGGCGGTGGCGCCGGCCGAGATGAGGGCGACGGCGTTCGGCGTGGCCTCGGCCTCCACCATCATGATGGCGACGTCGCCGTCCTCGAGGGTGCGGCCGGCCACGACCATGTCGAAGGTGGCACGGGCCAGCTCCTCCAGGGTCGGGAAGGCGACCCACTGGCCGTCGATGTGGGCGACGCGGGTCGCACCGATCGGGCCGGAGAACGGAAGGCCGGAGAGCTTGGTCGACATCGAGGCGGCGTTGATCGCCACGACGTCGTACGGGTGCTGCGGGTCGAGCGCGAGGACGGTCTCGACGACCTGGACCTCGTTGCGCAGGCCCTTGACGAAGGACGGGCGCAGCGGCCGGTCGATCAGGCGGCAGGTGAGGATCGCGTCCTCGCTGGGCCGGCCCTCACGGCGGAAGAACGAGCCGGGGATACGGCCCGCGGCGTACATCCGCTCCTCGACGTCGACGGTCAGCGGGAAGAAGTCGAACTGCTCCTTCGGGTGCTTACCGGCGGTCGTGGCGGAGAGAACGACCGTCTCGCCCAGCTGGGCGATGACGGAACCGGCGGCCTGGCGAGCCAGCCGGCCGGTGGAGAAGGTGATCTCACGGGTGTCGAAGGACCCGTTGTCGATCACGGCGGTGCGGGATTCGGTGCCGAGTTTGGTCTCGGTCATGTGCTGTCGTGCTCCTTCGCGTCGTGGGCCCACGACATCGGGGAGCTGCTCAGCCGGCCGGTCTTCGATCGAAGCGCCCGGGGTGCCGGCATGTTGCCGGGGTTCCCGGGGGCCACTACCGGAGACCGGTACGCTGACCGGCTCCCTCTCGGGTGGTCGCGCGGCCCATGTTTCTTCTGGTGGGGACGCGGTACGGGGGAGCGACCGGTCGGCCACTCCCCCGTCACGTCACCGGCGCAGGCCGAGCCGCTCGATGAGCGACCGGTAGCGGGCAATGTCCTTCTTCTGGACGTAGTTGAGCAGCCGACGGCGACGGCCGACCAGCAGCAGCAGCCCACGGCGGCTGTGGTGGTCGTGCTTGTGCACCTTCAGGTGCTCGGTCAGCTCGGCGATCCGCTTGGTGAGGACCGCGACCTGGACCTCCGGCGAACCGGTGTCGCCCTCGGCGGTCGCGTACTCCGCGCGGATGCTGGCCTTGGCTTCCTGGTCGAGCGCCATGTTCTCCCTGTTTCGATGGGTTGATCAAAGTAGGTTGTCCGTCGTCCCGATGGACCGGGAACGGACCGGTACCTCGCACCCGCGGCGTCGAGCAGGCACGCGAGGCCCCACGCCGGTCACCCGACGTCCCGGCAAGACTACCAGCACTCGCCGGTAACACCCGGCCAAGGGCCGCCGCCGGGCCCGCCGATCAGGCCAGGGCGTGCCGGGTGCGCTCGACGTCCTGATTCATCTGGGCGATCAACGGCTCGATCGAGTCGTACCGGACCTGGCCGCGCAGGTGCGCCACGAAGTCCAGGGCCAGGCGCTCGCCGTACAGGTCGCCGGAGAAGTCCAGCGCGTACGCCTCGACCCGCCGCTCCCGGCCGGAGAAGGTTGGGTTGGTGCCCACGGACACCGCCGCCATCAGTGGCTCACGTTGCCCGCGGCGGATCAGCCGGGCCGCGTACACCCCGTCGGCGGGCACCGCCGCGTACCTGTGGCAGAGCAGGTTGGCGGTGGGGAAGCCAAGCTCCCGGCCCCGCTGGTCGCCGCGGACCACCACTCCCTCCAGGCGATGGGGGCGGCCCAGCGCGGCGGCGGCCGCGCCCACGTCACCCGCGTCGACGCAGGAGCGGATGTACGTGGAGGAGAAGACGGTGCCGTCCTCGGCGACCAGCGGGCCGCCCTCCACGCCGAACCCGAAGGTGCGGCCCAACTGCTCCAGCAGCGCCACGTCGCCGGCCGCCCGGTGCCCGAAACGGAAGTTGGCACCGACCACCACCAACGTCGCGTGCAGGTGCTCGACCAGGACGTCGTGCACGAACTGTTCGGCCGGCAGCCGGGAGAACTCCGGGGTGAACGGCACCACGCAGAGCACGTCCACGCCGAGTGCCTCGATCAACTCGGCCTTGCGGGCCGGTTCGGTGAGCACCGCCGGGTGCGAGCCGGGCCGGACCACCTCGGCCGGATGCGGGTCGAAGGTCACCACCACCGACTGCACGCCCAGCTCCCGGGCTCGGGCCACGGCGTGCCCGATGGTCGCCTGGTGCCCCTTGTGCACGCCGTCGAAGACGCCGATGGTGACGACCGAACGCCCCCACCCGCCGGGCGCCGCGTCGTACCCCCGCCACCGCTGCATGCCGCTCCTCCCCTGCTGTCCCGCCGGCCGGGGGCCGGCGGACCTGCGCCCCGCCGTCAGGCCGGGGCGAGCACGATCTCCGCGCGGGCCCGCCCGTCCCGCTCGCTGACGATAGCGATCAGACCGCCGGCGGGTCCGAAGACGGCGTACGGCCCGGTGAGGCCGGCCGGGTCCAACGGCCCGCCGTGGGCGAGCACCCGAGCCTCCTCGGGCGTGGCCTCCCGACGCGCGAAGAAGCGGTCGGCTGCCGCGTCCAGCGGCAGGTTCACCACCTCCGGGGCGCGCTGCTCCAGCTCGTCGAGGGTGGCCGCCTCGGCGAGGGTGAAGCCGCCCACCGCGGTCCGGCGCAGCGCGGTCAGGTGTCCGCCGACACCGAGCGCGAGGCCCGCGTCCCGGGCGATGGCCCGGATGTACGTGCCGGAGGAGCAGGTGACGTCCACGTCCACGTCCACCAGGTCCGGCTCGGTGCGGCGGATCGCCAGCACCTCCAGGCGGGAGATGGTGACCCGCCGAGCGGGCAGCTCGACGCTCTCCCCCTCGCGGACCCGCTTGTACGCGCGCTGACCGTTGATCTTGATGGCGCTGACCGCGCTCGGTACCTGGTCGACCTCACCGCGCAGCGGTGCCAACGCCGAGCGGATCGCGTCGTCGGTGAGATGACCGGCCCGAGTGCTGGCGATCACGTCGCCCTCGGCGTCGTCGGTGATGGTGGCCTGGCCGAGCCGGATGGTGCCGGTGTAGCTCTTGCCCGCGCCGATCACGTAGGTCAGCAGGCGGGTGGCCCGGCCCACACCGATCACCAGCACACCGGTGGCCATCGGGTCGAGGGTGCCACCGTGGCCGACGCGTCGGGTCTTGGCCAGCCGGCGGATCCGCGCCACCACGTCGTGCGACGTCATGCCGCCGGGCTTGTCGACGACGATCAGACCATCGGTGCTCACGTCGGCCAAGCCTGCCAGACGGCCCGTACCGCGCGGTGCGTGGGCACGCCCGGCGTGACCGGAGCCTCCGCCCAGGCGGCCTGAGCGGTTGGCCGGGATGCGACGTCGATCCGGCGGTTTGTCCGGCGGGACAGCCGCCGACCGAAACGGGTGCGAAGATCATCTGCCCGCTGACCGCGCCCCGAGATCAGGACCGCCGATGACCTCCGACCGACCTCCGGGCCACGAGCACCGCGCCCGGGTCGACCTGCCGCAGTGGATGCGGGAGCCGACACCGAAGCGGCGGACCCCGGCACGCTACGTCGACGACCTGATCGAGGGCTGGCCGCCGCTACGGACTGCCCGCCGGGCGGTGTGGCACTGGCGCAGCCGGAGCCGATGGGGCGAGTCGCATCCGAACATCGTCGCCGTGCTGTCGTTCGTCGTGGCCACGGTCATCGGCACCGCGTTGGTGACCGGCGCCTACTATCTGCTCGCGCTGGCCACCAGCGGCGAATACTGACGGAGAAACCGTGACTGACACATCGTCGAACGAGCCCACACCGACGGGCCCGGCAGACCCACCACCACCGCCACCCGCTGCGGTAGCCGAGGTCAACCCGGTACGCCTGCCCGAGTGGATGCACTCGGCACAGACCGAGCACCAGCCCACCGGCTGGGACCGGGTCCGCTTCTTCTCCGCCCGGCACAACGGCGCACTGCTGGTCGGCCTCGGGCTGGTCCTGGCCCTGCTGATGGTTGTCGGCGGCGGGCTGCTGGTCACCCACGTCGCTGGCGGCACGACCGCCGCACCGTCCGGCGATCCAGGTGAACCGCGGGACCTGTTCGCTGACACCCCCGCCGCCTCCTTCGCTCCCGCCGAGGAAGCCGTGGTGCTGCCGACGGCGAACGCCACCGGCCCGTTCAGCGCGGCTGAGGTACGTGCCGCACTGGAGTCGGTACGCGAGGCACTGATCAAGGGCCGGGTCGACTCCTCGATGCTGCTGGGAAACCGGGTGCCGTTCCTCGCGCTGTTCGGCCCGGACGCCGCCAAGCAGGTCGGCCCATACTTCAGAGACGGCGGCTTCCTGAGTTTCGCCACCCGGATTTCGACACCTGAGAGGTGGGACGACACCCGGGCGAACGGGCGGATCAGCTACCGGGCCACCGAGGAAGACGACATCCGGCTGCTGGAGGTGACGACGGAGTTCGTCTGGGCGTACTCGTTCAAGGTGGACGTGCGGGCGCCGGCCGGTGCGGGCGTGGTGGTGATCCGCGACAAGGTGATCTGGCAGGTGCCGCACACGGGTGACGTGCAGGCCGCCAGCCAGGGCCTCTGGCTCGCCTCGGCAGACGCCGTGAGCTGGAACCTGCGATGCGACGGGCTGCGTGACGGCTGGGTGCAGGAGCAGACGTGGAGCGCCGACCGGCATCTGGACCAACTGCCGGCGGGTGACCCGGGGACCATCTTCGACCTCGACGCGCCCCCGCCGACCACCACCCGCTGCTGATCGAGCCGGTCAGCGGACCGCGCCGACCACCGCCCACCTGCCGTTGCGCAGGCGCAGCAGCAGAGCGACCAGCCGGATCACCACGAACACTGTGAGCCCGGCCCAGATGCCGCCCAGCCCCAGGTCGAGGGCGTACGCCAGCCAGATCGCGGGCAGGAAACCACCGAGCGCCGCCACGATGGTGAGGTTGCGCAGGTAACGCACGTCACCAGCGCCGATCAGCACGCCGTCGAGGGCGAACACCACCCCGGCCAGCGGCAGCATCACGACGAACCACGGCCACGCGACCATGGCCTGCTCCCGTACCCCCGGGTCGGAGCTGAACCATGTCGGCACCACGCCGGCGCCGGCGGCGACGAACAGCGCGAACCCGACGCCGCAGATTCCGCCGAGCAGCCCGATCCGGCGGGCGAGCGCCCGCGCGCCCGCGTCGTCGCCGGCACCGAGCGCGGCACCCACCAGCGACTGCGCGGCGATGGCGAGGGCGTCGAGCACCAGCGCGGTGAAGAACCAGAGTTGCAGGGCGATCTGGTGGGCGCCGACAGCGGCGGCGCCGAAGCGCGCGGCGACGGCGGTCGCGGAGAGGAAGCTCGCCTGGAACGCCAGCCCTCGGATCAGCAGGTCCCGGCTGAGCACCAACTGCTGGCGGATCACGCGGGGTCGGGGCCGCAGCGACACCCGTTCGGCGACCAGCGCGGCGGCGAAGAGCGCACCGCAGAGGGTCTGCGCGACGACGTTGGCCACCGCCGAGCCGATCAGGCCCAGCCCACCGGGGTAGACCAGCAGCGGGCACAGCACCGCGGAGAGCAGGTTGGGGCCGAGCACGAAGTACAGCGGGCGGCGGGTGTCCTGCACGCCGCGCAGCCAGCCGTTGCCGGCCGCGGCGAGCAGCAGGCCGGGGGCGCCGAGGGCCGCGATCCGCAGCCAGTGTGCGGCGGCGTCGGCCACGTCGCCAGCACCACCGGCGAGGGTACGCGCGAGCGCGGCTCCGCCGAACTGCATGCCGATCGCGATCACCAGACCGACACCGAACGCCAACCAGGACGACTGGACGCCCTCGGCCACAGCGGCGGCCCGGTCTCCCGCGCCGAAGCGGCGGGCCGCACGCCCGGTGGTGCCGTACGCGACCACGGTGCCGACCCAGGCGGTGAGCGTCATCACCGTGCCGCCGACGGCGAGCGCGGCGAGTGGCACCCGGCCGAGGTGACCGACCACCGCCGTGTCGACAAGCACGTAGAGCGGCTCGGCGGCGAGCACCACGAGGGCCGGCAGGGCGAGGCTGGCGATCCGGCGCGGCGAGACGGATCGGTCGGTTGTGGCGGTCTGGCTCATCGCCGCCGATCCTGGCACGACCGCAGTAAGGATCGCAATCCCGCCGACTGCTTACCTCGTCGGCAAGCTCCCCCAGCGGGTGGCGCTCAGGGTCGTCGTCACGTCCCGCGCAGGACCTGCCAGCGGGCAGTCGGGGTGTCGGCCTCTCTGGTCAAAGGCACACCAGGAAGCGTCCGCCCCTGTCCGACCGCACCGACCAGAGGGATCAGCGTTGGCCCGGTCGGGTCACTGGCGTGTGTCCATCGACGTCTGCAGCGCGCGGCGAGCCTGCTCACGGGCGTCGTCGGTGGTGGTCTCGGGCTTGGGCTTGTTCGGCACGGTGGTGGTCCTTCCAGGGAGCGAGCCACCGACACACGGTGGCCCTCACGGGCGGTCCTGCTGAGCGCCCCACGGCGGTCCGGGGTTACCGGAGCAGCCGCCTGGGCAGCTTGAGCCCGGGTCGGTCCGACCCTGGAGGGAGGCAGCACGAGGTGTGGCACCACCACCCATGACCTGCACCGCCACGCGGCGCCGGCCCTCTCCCAAGTTATCGTTCAGGTCCATATGCTGCTCACGGTTCCCGCCATCTGGACGGTCGGCAACCCGGCTCAACGGGCCAGGAAGTGCCATCCCAGCCACCACCAGAACCCGAACAGACCGATCCGGCCCACCGGCACCAGACCGACCTCGTAGCGCATCACGTACGCGCAGACCTCGCCGAGCGTGGGGATCCGGGAGCCCTCCCGCCGGGCCATCCACTCGACCACGGCGAAGAGCACCAGCGCGGCCAGGAAGCCGCCGATCGCAAGCGCCCGCATCATCGCCGCACCAGCCCCCAGAAGGCCGCCAGCCAGGCGAACCAGGCCGCCGAACGAGTCAGCTGATCTTCCAGGAGAGGGTCGGCGAGCCGGGAGAAGGTCGGGAAGTCATCACCGGCGGCCAGCACGAAGGTCGCACCCTCGAAGACGCCGAAGACCACCACCGGCACCGCCCACCAGGCGGCTCCCGCGCCCAGACGGCGCGGCGCCGGTCGCCGAGGCACGCGGTTGCTCAGACCGAGCCAGATCAGCACCCCGCCGGTGCCGAGGGTGAACAAATTCGCCTCGGTGGAGAAGGAGGCGAACCGACCACCGACCAGCGACAGGCAGACCAGGACGGGAACGGAGACGGCGGGCCGGTCCCAGGCGCGGGGGGCCTCCACGGTGAGGTCGTGCGGCTGCTCCATCCCGCAATTCTTCCCGGTCTCACGGAGCGCGGGAAGACCGACACTCCCCGGAGCTGACCCTGATCTTCGGGCTTGGCGGATCGATGGCGGTAAACGCCGCGTCAGCTCGTGGGCTGGACCAGCGCCCCGTCCAGTTGGTCACGGATCGACTCGACCACCTGCTCGACGGTGCCCCGACCGGTGAAACCGGCCGCGAACGTGTGACCACCGCCGCCCAGCGCGACCGCGACCCGGCTGACGTCCACAGCGCCCTTGCTGCGCATCGACACCGCCCACTCGCCCGACGTGGTCTGCTTCAACACACAGCCCACGTCCGCCTCGGCGGTGCAGCGCACCGAGTCGATCAACGCCTCCAGCACGTACGGCCGCTGGTCGTGTCGGGCCAGGTCGTCCAGGGTGGCGAAGGTCCAGACGAACCCTCGGCCAGCGGCGGCGGTCGGCTCCAACTGGGCCCGGCCGAGCACCTCACCGAAGAGACGGACCGCGCCGAAGGGCCGGGTGTCGAACACCCGCCGCGAGATGTCGCCCGGCGAGATGCCGGTGGCCAGTAACCGGGCGGCCATCTCGTGCACCGCCGGGGTGGTCGCCGCGAACCGGAACGAACCAGTGTCAGTGGTCAGGGCCACGTAGAAGCACTCGGCGATCTCCCGATCGACCACAACCCCGAGCCGGGCCAGCAACCGCTCAGCCACCACCGACGTCGCCGCAGCGCCCGGATCCACAAGGTTGACAGTGCCGAAGCCCGGGTTCGAGGCATGGTGGTCGAGCACCAACGCCGCACCCGCCGACGACAGCCGCCCGGCCAACTCGCCGAGACGCGACTCGCTCGCCGCGTCGAAACAGATCACCAGATCGGGTGCGGGGTCCGCCGCGTCGGCCGGGACCAGCAGCTCAAGACCGGGAAGCCCGTGCAACGGCTCCGGCACCTCCGGCGGCCCGGGGAAGGTCGCCTGCACCTCGCGTACGCCGAGCTGCCGCAGGCCCAGCGCGAAGCCGAGCATGCTGCCCAGGGCATCGCCGTCCGGGTTGACATGACAGATCAACAGCACCCGGGCGCCCACCGGGAGATCCCGCAGCAGCGCCTCGGCCGCAGCCCAGTCCGCCTCGGTGGGGACAACCCCGGCCGCCCCGGTCAGCGGGGCGCTGGTGGCGCTGGTCACCGCGTTTCCCCACCCCGCGGGGTCTCCTTGACGTCGGAGACCTCGTCGGCCTCGTCCGTCTCGTCGTCCTCGTCGTCCACCCGGTAGGGCTGGGCCTCGCCCGCGTACTTCGCCTGGGCGGCGAGCCGCTGCACCTCGGCGTCGGCGTTGCGGGCGGCGGCGAGCAGGTCGTCGATGTGCTTGACCTGGTCCTGCACGTCGTCGAGGACGAACGCCAGGGTCGGCGAGTGCCGAAGCCCGAGCGCCTTGCCGACAGTGCTGCGCAACATCCCCTTGGCGCTCTCCAGCGCGGCGGCCGTGTCCGCCTGGGCCACCGAGTCGCCGAGCACCGTGTAGAAGACCGTCGCGTCGCGCAGGTCAGCGGTTATCCGGGCGTCGGTGATGGTGATCATCCCGAGCCGCGGGTCCTTGATCTGGCTCCGCACCACCGACGCGACCAGCTCACGCACCCGCTCGGCGTGCCGGCGTACCTTGGCCGGATCAGACATCTCGCCACCTCCACGGCGTCCTGCTCCCGGTCGACCCGGCGACCCGGAGGCCGCCGGCCGACCGGCCAACATCTCGAACACTACCTTCGCGGCCGCACCGGTCGCCCGGCACAGCCGGCACCGTGGTCAGTCGTCGTCCACGCCGTACAGCCGGCGTCGAACCGACAACAGCTCGACCTCGGGACGGCCGGCCACCAGGCGCTCACAGGAGTCGAGCACCTCGCGGACGTGCACTGTCTCGGCGGCCACCACGGCCACCGCAATCTGCGCCCGACCGTGCAGGTCGAGCGCTCCCACCTCGGCAGCCGACACCTCGAAGCGGCGCAGCGCCGCCACGATCGGCCGTACATATGATCTCTTGGCTTTGAGCGACCGGGAGTCGCCCGGCAGCAGCAGGTCGAAGACCGCGGTTCCGGTGAACATCGCCCCGGACGATACCGCCAACCCGCCCCGCATGATCAAGGGGTTTACGCCGTTCGGCGTAAACCCCTTGATCAGCGTGTCACTGCCGGATCAGGCGCGAACCTTCTCCCGCATCTCGAAGGTCTCGATGACGTCGCCGACCTGGACGTTGTTGTAACCACCCAGGGTCAGACCACACTCGAAGCCCTCGCGGACCTCGGTGGCGTCGTCCTTGAACCGCTTGAGCGAGGTGATCGTGAGGTTGTCCGCCACGACCGTCCCGTCCCGAAGCAGTCGAGCCTTCGCGTTGCGCCGGATGATGCCCGACCGGACGATGCAACCGGAGATGTTGCCGATCTTGGACGAGCGGAAGACGTCGCGGATCTCCGCGGTGCCCAGCTCGGCCTCCTCGTACTCCGGCTTGAGCAGGCCCTTGAGCGCTGCCTCGATCTCCTCGATGGCCTGGTAGATGACGGTGTAGTACCGGATCTCCACGCCCTCGCGGTCGGCCATCTCACGGACCTTGTTCGAGGCCCGCACGTTGAAGCCGATGATCGTGACCGGCTCGGACGAAGCACTCGCGAGCATGACGTTGCTCTCGGTGATCGCGCCGACGCCCCGGTCGAGGACCTTGAGCTGAACCTCCTCGGGGATGTCGAGGTTGAACAGCGCGTCCTCCAGGGCCTCCACCGAACCGGAGACATCGCCCTTGAGGATGAGGTTGAGCGAGGTCTTCTCGCCCTCCTTGAGCTGCTCCATGAGCGTCTCGAGGGTGGCCCGACCACGGGAGTTGGCGAAGGACGCCGCCCGCCGCCGTGCCTGCCGCTGCTCGGCGATCTGCCGCACCGTGCGGTCGTCCGCCGCGGCGAGGAACGTGTCGCCCGCGCCGGGAGGCGCGGTCAGACCCAGCACCATGACCGGACGCGCCGGCCCAGCCTCGGAGAGCTGGTTGCCGTTCTCGTCGAGCATGGCCCGGACCCGGCCGTGCGCCCCACCGGCGACGATCGAGTCGCCCGCCCGCAGGGTGCCCTTCTGCACCAGCACCGTCGCCACCGCACCGCGGCCCTTGTCCAGGTGCGCCTCGATGGCCACACCCTGCGCCGGCCCGTCGATCGGAGCGGTCAGCTCCAGCGACGCGTCGGCGGTCAGCAGGACGGCCTCGAGCAGCTCCTCGATGCCGATGCCCGGCTTGGCGGCCACGTTGACGAACATGGTCTCGCCGCCGTACTCCTCGGCGACCAGGCCGTACTCGGTCAGCTGCTGGCGAACCTTGTCCGGGTTGGCATCCGGCTTGTCGACCTTGTTGACCGCGACCACGATCGGCACGTCGGCCGCCTTGGCGTGGTTCAACGCCTCGATGGTCTGCGGCATCACACCGTCGTCGGCCGCGACGACCAGGATCACGATGTCCGTGACCTGGGCGCCACGAGCACGCATGGCGGTGAACGCCTCGTGACCCGGGGTGTCGATGAAGGTGACCGCCCGGTCCTCGCCCTCGTGCGGGACGTGGACCTGGTACGCACCGATGTGCTGGGTGATGCCACCCGCCTCACCGGCAACGACGTTCGCCTTACGGATGGCATCGAGCAGCTTGGTCTTACCGTGGTCGACGTGACCCATGACGGTCACCACCGGCGCACGGCTGACCAGACGCTCCTCGGCCACCTCCGCGTCGAGGTCGATGTTGAACTGCGCGAGCAGCTCGCGGTCCTCGTCCTCCGGGCTGACGATCTGGATGTCGAAGCCCAGGTGCTCACCCAGCAGGTGCAGGGTGTCGTCAGAACAGGACTGGGTCGCGGTGACCATCTCGCCCAGGTTGAACATCTCCTGGACCAGCGAACCCGGGTTGGCGTTGATCTTGTCGGCGAAGTCCGACAGCGAGGCGCCACGGGAGAGCCGGACGACCTGACCCTGACCCCGGGGAGCACCCGAGCTCATGGTCGGAGCCGACAGGTTGTCGAACTCCTGTCTGCGCTGCTTCTTGGACTTGCGACCGCGCGTCGGCCGGCCACCCGGACGCCCGAAGGCACCCGCGGCGCCGCCGCCACGGCCACGACCGCCCGCACCCGGACGACCGCCGCCACCGGCCGGACCACCCGGACGGAAACCGCCACCGGGAGCACCGCCACCGCCGCCGGGACCGCCACGGTAGCCACCGCCACCGCCGGCACCCGCGCCGCCACCGGGGCCGCCGCGGTAACCGCCACCGCCACCGGCGCCACCGCCGGGACCGCCACGGAAACCACCGCCACCGCCACCGGGACGACCTGCGCCGCCACCGGGACGACCAGCGCCACCGGGACCGGGACGACCGGCAGCCGGGCGCTGGCTCGGCATGGACGCCGGGCTGGGCCGCGGCGGCATCGAGTTCGGGCTCGGCCGCGGCGGCATACCCGCCGGGGTGTTGGGCCGGGGACCACCCGCACCAGCGGCCGGAGGCCGCTGCTGCTGGCCACCCTGGATGCCGAACGGGTTGTTACCGGCGCCGCGCGCCGGCGGGCGACCACCCGGTCGGGCACCCGGACCCGGAGCAGGCGTGCTCGGGCGAGCTGCCGGCGAACCGGGACGGGGCGGCATCGCGGCCGGACCCGGCCGAGGGCCGGGACGGTTGCCGCCGTCTGCCGGGGGCTCCCGGCGAACGGGGTTCTCCCGCTGCTGCTGACGGGCGGCCTGCGCGGCCTTGACCGCGGCCTCCTGCTCAGCCTTCAGCGCGGCGGCACGCGCCTCCGCGGCCGCCACCTCGATGTCGTGGGCGCTCGCCGGCTTGGCGACCGGAGCCGGCGGCTGCGGCGCAGCAGGCACCGGACCCTTCGGCTTCGGGCCGGGCACCGGCGCGGCCGGCCGCCGAGGCGGCATCGGCTTGGCCGAGACCCGGGGCGCGCCCGGGGTCGGGGACGTCGTCGGGGTCGGATTGGAAGCCGGCGTCGACGCGGGCGCCGACGGGGCAGCCGCTGCCGGAGCACCGGCGGACGCGACGAATGCGTTACGCAGCCGCCGGGCGACGGGCGCCTCGACGGTGCTCGACGCGGACTTCACGAACTCGCCCATTTCCTTCAGCTTGGCGAGAACGGTCTTACTCTCGACCCCGAGCTCTTTTGCAAGCTCGTGTACGCGGGCCTTGCCTGCCACTGCACTCCTCACTCCGAGGTCGTGCGGGCAGCACCCGCAGCGACCTCACTCGTGCACTTGAAGCCTGGTCATTTCAGGGACTTCATCGTGTGCTCATGTCGGTCGTCCTACCCTGCTAGCGACCCTCGCCCGGTCGGGCTGACCGGACGTAGTGGTTGGCGCATCGACGTGCTCCGCCAGCACACCGTGGTCGAGGACCTCGGTGATGCGCAGCGCACGCCCGAAGGCGCGGCGCCGCACCGCCAGCGCGAAGCAGGCCGGATCCGGGTGCATGTTCGCTCCCCGACCCGGCAGCCTGCGAAGCGGATCAGGCCGGAGGCTGTGACCAGCCTCGTCCCTGACCGCGACTATCCGCAGCAATTCGCTGGCCGGCGCACGTTGTCGGCAGCCCACACAGGTGCGCTCCGGCTGCGTGCGTCGTACCACTGGAAGAAGTCTACCCCTAGCCGCCGGAGATCGCTCCGCCCGGCTCCCGCACGTGATCGGCTCCCGCACGCGCGGCCGGGGCGCTCTGCTCCGCGTCGGAGCGAATGTCGATCCGCCAACCGGTCAGACGGGCAGCGAGTCGGGCATTCTGCCCCTCCCGGCCGATGGCGAGCGAAAGCTGGAAGTCGGGAACGGTCACCCGGGCAGCTCGACCAGCCAGGTCGACCACCTCGACCCGCAGCGCCTTGGCCGGCGACAACGCGTTACCGACGAAGGTGGCCGGGTCGTCCGACCAGTCAATAATGTCGATCTTCTCGCCGTGCAACTCGCTCATCACGGCGCGCACCCGCTGGCCCATCGGCCCGATGCAGGCACCCTTGGCGTTGACGCCGGGGGTCGTGGAGCGCACCGCGATCTTCGTACGGTGACCTGCCTCACGGGCGATCGCGCCGATCTCCACAGTGCCGTCGGCGATCTCCGGGACCTCCAGCGCGAACAGCTTCTTGACCAGCGCCGGGTGCGACCGGGACAGGGTGATCTGCGGCCCGCGCATGCCCTTGGCCACGTGCACCACGACACAGCGGACCCGCTCACCGTGGGCGTACCGCTCGCCGGGCACCTGCTCGGACTGCGGCAGCACGCCCTCCAGTTTGCCCAGGTCGACGCTGACGATGCCCTTCTCGGTACGCGTCTCGTGCGCCTGCACCACGCCGGTGACCAGGTCACCCTCGCGGCCCACGTACTCACCGAAGTGCACCTCGTCGGTGGCCTCCCGCAGACGCTGGAGGATCACCTGCTTGGCGGTCATGGCGGCGATCCGGCCGAAGTCGTGCGGGGTGTCGTCCCACTCCCGCACCAGGCTGCCGTCGGAGTCCATCTCCTGCGCGTACACCAGGGCTGCGCCGGACTTGCGGTCGATCTCCACCCGGGCGTGCGGCTCGGCGCCGTCGGTGTGCCGGTAGGCGGTCAGCAACGCGGTCTCGATCGCCGCGAGAATCGTGTCGAACGGGATCTCCCGCTCGCGCTCGAGTGCGCGCAGCGCCGCGAGGTCGATGTTCACCTCTCCTCGTCCTCCACATCATCTTCGTCGTCGATGTCGTCTGAATCGTCGATCTCGTCTGAATCGTCCGCGTCGTCGAACTCGTCGTCCGCCTCGCCGAGCTCGGCGAGGCGGGTGAACTCGACCTGCACGCGACCCGGGCCCAGCTGGGCGTACGCCCAGGAGGTCCGGCCGTCCTCGGTCTCCAGCTGCACGCCCTCGTCGTCGGCCGCGACCACCCGGCCGGTCAGCAGGCGATCGCCGGCGGGCTGCTCGCCGCGCTGGCCGGGCAGCGCGGTCGCGCCCCGGACGGTGACCTTGACGAGTCGGCTCACGTTGCGCCGCCAGTGCCGGGGCAGGGTGAGCGGCCGGTCGACGCCCGGCGAACTGACCTCGAGCTGGTATTCCCCGGCCACGATGTCGCCACCGGTCTCCTCCGCGGCGTCCAGCGCGGCCGAGACCGCCCGGGAGACGTCCGCGACGGCGTCCAGGTCGATCCCGCCGTCGGCGTCCACCATCACCCGCACCACGTGCCGACGACCGGCCCGGGAGACCGACAGGTCCTCCAGGTCGTAGCCGGCGTCGTTGACGACGGGCTCGATCACCTCTCGCAACCGGGCACGTCGCCCGGCGAGGTCACCACCGCGGGGACCCGCGGCAACGCGGGGCCGACCTGTCGGCCTGGTGGCACGGCCACGCTGCGTCATCTCCGCACCCTTTCCCTGGTCGACGGTGGTGGGTCTTCCCGCCATGCCGGCACGCCACCGGAGCGGACACGCCGGTGGCTGCGCAGAGCGTAACGCGCCTGCCCGGCGGCGGGCCGGGCGGCGCACCGACGCCGGTGGCCCCTGGACCGGCCCTCATGGTGTTGACTTGCCCGGTGGGGATCGGCAGAACGACACAGCGCAACCAGGCATCCGGACATTCCCGGCGAAAGATCCTGCGTGGCGGGGCGCTGCTGGTGCTCGGTGGCACCGCCGCGCCGCTGACCGGCTGTGATCTTTTCGACCGTGACGACAAGCCAGCGCCGCCGCCGGACCCGCTGCGGCCGATGGTGGACGAGGCGCTCGCGCTGGCCGAGGCGTACCGGAGCAGCGCCGCCGCACATCCGGACCTGGCCGACCGCCTCGGCCCGATCGGCGAGGCGCACACCGCCCACGCCACCGAGCTGGCCCGGGTGATCGGCGTGGCCCTGCCCTCGGCGGGGGCCAGCGCCCCGACCACCGCTGCGGCGGCCGACCAGGCCGGCGCGCTCGCCGCGCTGCGCGCACTCGAGAAGAGCGCCCAGAAGTCCGCCACCGAGTCCTGCGCGGCGGCGCCCGCCGAGCGGGCCGCACTGCTCGGGTCGATCGTCGCCGCCCGCGCCACCCACCAGGAGGCACTGAAGTGAGGCAGCCGTCCGCCGGGGAGGCTCTCGCCTCCGCCCTGTCCGCCGAGTACGCGGCCATCTACGCCTACGGGCGGATCGGTGTCCGGCTCACCGGCGCGGCACGGGAGGCGGCACACCAGGCAGAGGCCGCCCATCGACGTCGGCGCGACACCCTGGTGGTGCAGCTCACCACCGCCGGCGGCGTCGTACCGCCGGACCGGGCCGGCTACGCGCTGCCGTTCCCGGTCACCGACCGGGCGAGCGCCCTGCGGCTCGCCGCCGAGGTGGAGGAACGCACGGCCGCGCACTGGCGGGCGGCGTTGGCGTCCACCACCGGCGCCGACCGGGACCAGGCGCTGGCGGCCCTGGTGGAGTACGCCGTACGCGCCACCCGGTGGCGCAAGACGGCCGGACTGACCCCGCTGACCGTCCCGTTTCCCGGTCGACCTGCCTGAACAGGCCCACTCCGGTTGCGGAGCGCATACCAGGTATGCATACTCCGTTGCCATGTCCATCCGTCACGGGTTGCTCGCCCTGCTCGAACGCGGCCAGATGTACGGCTACCAGCTGCGCGCCGCGTTCGAGGAGTCGACCGGCTCGACCTGGCCGCTGAACATCGGGCAGGTCTACACCACGCTGTCCCGGCTGGAACGGGACGGTCTGGTGCGCCCGCTGCCGGAGAGCGAGGCCGGGCAGCGCCCGTACGAGATCACCGATGCCGGCCGGGCGGACCTGGCGCTGTGGTTCGCCACCCCGATCAGCCGCACCGACCGGCCCCGCGACGAGTTGGCCATCAAGCTGGCGTTGGCGCTGACCACCCCCGGAGTGGACGTCCGTTCGGTGGTGCAGGCCCAGCGCAGCGCGACGATGCGTGCCCTACAGGAGCTGACCCGGCTGAAGTACGGCAGCAACCGGCCGGAGGACCTCCCCTGGCGCCTCGTCCTGGACTCCATGGTGTTCCAGGCCGAGGCGGAGGTGCGCTGGCTGGACCACTGCGAGAGCAGTCTGGTGCGGCACCAACCCAGCGGCCCGGCACCTCCCGTGCCCCGACCGGGGGACGCCGACGCGCAGGACTCGGCGAGGTGGGCCGGCGAGGAGGCGCGACGGTGAGCGGGTCGGACGACGCGGTGTTGGAGCTCCGCGCCGTCCACCGCACCCACGGCACCGGACCGGCGGCGGTGCACGCGCTGCGCGGCGTCAGCCTGGCCGTCCGGCCCGGCGAACTGGTCGCCGTGATGGGGCCGTCCGGATCCGGCAAGTCGACGCTGCTGGCGCTGGCCGGAGGGTTGGACCGTCCGACCGGCGGCGAGGTCCGGGTCGAGGGGCAACCGCTCGGGGCCCTGAACCGTCGCGGGCTGGCCCAACTGCGTCGACGCCGGATCGGCTACATCTTCCAGCAGCTGAATCTGCTGGGCAGTCTGACCGCGCTGGAGAACGTGGCGCTCCCGCTGGAGCTCGACGGCACCAGCGGACGCCGCGCCCGCGCGCTGGCCCGGGCCGCGCTCACCGAGGTGGGCCTGCCCGGGCTGGGTGACCGCTTCCCCGACCAGCTCTCCGGCGGGCAGCAGCAGCGGGTGGCCATCGCCCGCGCGTTGGTGGGTGAGCGGCGGCTGGTACTCGCCGACGAGCCCACCGGCGCACTGGACTCGCAGACCGGCGAGGCGGTGCTGCACCTGCTGCGCCGCCGGATCGACGCGGGCGCCGCCGGGGTACTGGTCACCCACGAGGCACGACACGCCGGCTGGGCGGACCGGGTGGTGTTCCTCCGCGACGGCGTACTCGTCGACACGACGGCACCGCTGGGCAGCGTCGAGCAGCTGCTGTCCGGTAGCGAGCGGTGATCACCCGCCGTACGCGGCAGGCCCCTGGCCGGGCCGACCCCGTGCCGGCGTCGCCGGTCCAGCCACCCGTCCTCGTCGGCCGGCGGCGGATCGCCGAGCTGACCGGCTCCTGGCGGACCGCGCTGCGGATCGCGCGACGCGAGTCCCGCCGGGCCCGGCGACGGACCGCCCTGGTCCTCGCGATGATCGCCCTGCCGGTGGCCGCGCTGGCCTTCCTCGCGGCGAACTACGACATGGCCGAGCTGACCGCGCAGGAACGTGTCGACCGTCGACTCGGCGTCGCCGACGCGGAGTTGCAGTGGGTCGCCAACGGCCCGGTGGGACAGGACGAGTGGGGTGAGGGCTGGAACACGCAGGACGGCAAGCCCCCTCCGAGGGTCACCGCAGCCCAGATGACCGCGCTGCTGGGTCCGGGCAGTCGGGTCACCGAGGTGCGCCCGCACGCCCCGCTGACCCTGCGCGGCCCGGACCGCGACGAGAACGTGTCCGGTCGGGTGCTGGACCTCGGCGACCCGCTGGCCCGAGGGCTGGTGCGGTTCCTGGCCGGCCGGGCACCACAGCAGCCCGGCGAGGTAGCGGTCAGCCCGGCGGCACTGCGCCGCCTGGACCTGCGCCTCGGTGACGCCGTCACGGTCGCCGACGGGAGCAGGGCGTACACAGTGGTGGGGGTGGTCGAGTTCCCCGACGACCTCGGTCCGGTCGTGGCGCTGCACCCGGGAGCCGTACCGAAGACCGGTCCGGGGCCGGACAGCGTCTGGTTGGCGGACATACCCGGGACCGTCGACGCCGCGCTGGTGTCCCGGCTCAACGACCGGGGAGTGGTGGTCACCGCACGTCACTCGGACGGTCCGGGCGACGGAGCGAACCGGACCCGGTTCGGGTTCATCGGGGCGAGCGACGCCAACGACCTGAGCACCGGCGTCCTGATCGCCGGCCTCGGGCTGCTGGAGGTCGTCCTGCTGGTCGGGCCGGCCTTCGCCGTCGGCGTCCGTCGTCGACGGCGGGATCTGGCGCTGGTCGCGGTGGCCGGTGGGGATGCCGCCCAACTGCGCCGGGTCGTGCTGGCCGACGGTGTGGTGCTGGGCGTGCTGGGCGCCGCCGTCGGCCTGATCGTCGGCGTCGGCGCGGCGTTCGCCGGTCGCCCGCTGATGGAGGAGTACGTCTTCGGCCTGCGCTTCGGCGGCTACCGCTGCTGGCCGGCCGCCCTGGTGCTGCTCGGTGCGGTAGCGGTGCTGGCCGGGGTGCTCGCCGCGCTGGCACCGGCGTGGACGGCCGCCCGGCAGGACGTCAGCGCCGGGCTCGCCGGGCGACGTACCCCACCGGTGTCCCCGGCCCGGTGGTTGGTCGTCGGCCTGGCGCTGGTCGTGGGCGGGGCGGGGCTGGCGGCGTACGGGTCCAGCCGGACCTCCCCCGCGGTGATCCTCACCGGTCTGATCCTCGGCGAGCTGGGGCTGGTGTCCTGCACGCCGACGTTGATCACGACGCTCGCCCGCCTCGGCCGGCTGTTGCCGTTGGCGCCGCGGATCGCGTTGCGCGACGCCAGCCGCAACCGAGCCGCCGCGGTGCCGGCAATCTGCGCCGTGATGGCCGCCGTCGCCAGCAGCGTGGCGCTCGGTGGGTACCTGGCCAGTGACGGCGTCCGCGACGCACGCGCCTATCAGCCGATGCTGCCGACCGGTCACATGCTGGTCTACCAGAACGGGTCGGGCCAGCAACCGACGCTGGCCCAGGTGGTCGACGCGGCCCAGGATCAGTTGGGGGTCGACGCGGTGGCCGCGGTCCACACGCCGGACTGCGACGCGACGGGCACCGTCTACTGCGACATCGCGCCGGTGCTCCCCGCGAGCCGGGCATGCCCCTGGCAGATCGGCGACGACCTTCCCGCGTCGCACCGCCAGCAGGCTCGGTCCGACCCACGCTGCGAGTTGGACCCCTCCGAGGGCTACGTGCAGCCCGAGGTGGACGACGGCAGCGCGCTACCACTTCTCACCGGCGCGGACCCGACGACGACAGCGGCGGCCTCGGCGGTGCTGCGTGCCGGCGGCGTGGTGGTGACCGACCCGCGCTACCTGCACGACGGTCTGGTGACGGTACGCGTCAGCCGGGTGGATACCGGACGGGATCAACTGACCACGCTGCGTGATCTGCCGGGGTACGCGCTGCCCCGGGCGGTCGGCTATCCCCGTCTGCTGCTGTCCACCGGCGCGGCCCGACAACTCGGCGTGAGCTGGTCCTCGTCCGGCTGGGTGGTCGGCACCACGATTCCGCCCGACGAGGAGCAGCAGGCACGGTTCACCGCCGCCCTGCGGTCGTTCGGGACCTTCTCGCTGAACGTGGAGCAGGGTTCCGCGCCAAGGGACGTCTCACCGCTGCTCCTGCTGATCGCGGCGGCGGCCGGCCTGATCACGGTGGGAGCGGCCGGTATCGCCACGGCGCTCGCCGCCGCCGAGGGACGCGCCGAACTGACCACCCTGGCGGCCGTCGGCGCGGCACCTGCGTTACGCCGGTTGCTGGCGATCTGCCAGGCCGGGGTCATCGCCGGGCTCGGTTCGGTGCTCGGCATCGTGGCCGGGCTGGGCACCGCGGCGATCGTGCTGTTCTCGGTCAACCGGCAGTACGCCAGCGACTGGCCGGTACCCGATCCGTACCCGATCCTGGTGCCGTGGCCCACGCTCGGGGTGCTCGTGCTGGTGCCGGTGGTGGCGATGCTCGGGGCCGGTCTGTTCACCCGCGCCCGGCTGCCGATCGAGCGGAGACTGGACTGACCGCTGGGCACCCCGTCCGCCGGTCGGCGATTGGTGCGCGTGCGGGGGGTGCCGCGCGGGCCGGGCAACCGGCAGACTGATCCGCGTGTCAGTGCTGGGAAATCTCACCCGCCGAGTTGGTCACTACCGGTGGTTCGGCGCCGCCGCGCGTCTGCTGGTTCCCGCCGACCGGGTGATCGGTCGGCTCACCCGGGGCCGGGTGGTCGCGCTCGGCCTGATGCCGTCCCTGGTGATCACCACGACCGGTCGCCGCTCCGGCAAGCCCCGCAGCAACCCGCTGCTGTACGTGCGGGACGACGACGCCTACGTGGTGATCGGCTCCAACTGGGGGCAGACGCACCACCCCGGCTGGGCGATGAACGTCCTCGCCGACCCAGCCGCCACGGTGGACGTGAAGGGTCGACGGATCCCGGTACGCGCCGTCCGGGCGTCCGGCGCCGAGCGGGACCGGCTGTGGCAGTTGCTGGTCACTGAGTGGCCCGCGTACCACACGTACGTGCAGCGGGCCGGCGGCCGGGAGATCCACATCTTCCGGCTGGTGCCGACCGGGCGCGGCGCGCCCGCCGACCCGCCGCCTGCTGGCTAAACTTCGACGGCAGTTGGCGAGTCGAGTTTCCCCACGCCCCACGCCCACGATCCGAGCAACGTCCCGGATGTCGCTGCCTCCAACCCGTGGGAGACACCAACATCCCTGATGTTCGCGCGGATCGTGGCGCCCAGTAGCGGGAGGTGACGCCGTGAGCGCGAGCGGCGGGCAGACCGGTGTCGATCGGGGTCTCGACGATGGACGCTGGGCGGTCGCGGAGCGGGTCGCCGAGGCGGTCCGGCGGCGTTTCCCGGCCGATGTGCTCGCGGTAGCTGTGCACGGGCCCCTGGCGCACGGTGACGACGACGGCGGTGGGGACCGCGAGGCGGGGATGTTGGTGGTCACCTACCGGTCCGGTGCCGGCCCGCCGCCGGCGACCCGTCGTGTGGACGGAGTGCTCGTCGATCTGACAGTGGCCGGTGCGGAGGACTATCTGGCGCAGGCTCGGGTGGTCTCTCCGCTGTGGCCGCTGACCGCCGACCGTTACGTCACCACGCAGGCGCTGCACGACCCGTCGGGTTGGTTGCGGACGCTGCGCGACGAGCATCTGGGCCGGCTGGCCCGGGCTCGACCGGCGGAGTTCAGCACCGCGGCCCGGCAGGCCTGGTATCGGGGCAGCGCGGCGCACGCCCGGGCGGCCCGGCTCGCCGAGTGGTACGAGACCGACCAGGCCCTGTTGATGCTCGGTGAGGCCCGGCTGGCTGCGGCCACGGTGACGGGTCTGCTGAGCCGCACCTACTTCCGTGACCCGGGGGACGCGGTGCGGCGCACCGGGTTGGCCGGGGCGGACATGACCGAGGTGGGTGCGGTGCTGGCCCGGCAGGCTGAGGAGTTGGCCGCCCGTGGTCGTGCGGTCGACGGGACGATCGACGAACTGCTCACGGGTTGACCAGCGTCACAGCCCGCCCTGCACCCCGATCAGCGTGCCGATGAGATAGGTGGCACCGGCCGCGGCGGCACCCAGCAGCAGTTGGCGGAGGCCGCCGGTCCACCAGGGCCGCTTGGTGAAGCGGGCGACGATTGCCCCGGCGGCGAACAGTCCGAGCCCGCCGACAGCGAGTGCCAGCCACAGCTCGGTGGCGCCGAACAGGTAGGGCAACA
This sequence comes from Micromonospora taraxaci, assembly GCF_007830095.1. Lineage (NCBI taxonomy): Bacteria > Bacillati > Actinomycetota > Actinomycetes > Micromonosporales > Micromonosporaceae > Micromonospora > Micromonospora taraxaci. Next base: position 5,959,706 of record NZ_VIWZ01000001.1, read on the forward strand.
GCGGGATCAGGGCGCCCAGCGAGAAGAACAGGAACGACGAGGTCGCCGCCGCCCACGGGCTGGGCTGGTCGTCGGGGTCGACGCCCAACTCCTCGCGGACGTGCACCCGCAGGGCTTCCTCCGGGTCGCGGCGTACCGCTTCGGCGACCTGGGTGGCGAGGTCCCGGGGTAGGCCGCGGGCCACCCAGGCGTCGGCAAGTTCGCGGGCCTCCGCCTCGGGGTGGCGTTCCAGCTCCCGGCGCTCCTTGGCCACCTCGGCGGCGACCTGCTCGTTGGCGGAGCGGACGCTCGTGTACTCACCGAGGCCCATGGAGATCGCCCCGGCGACCAGGCCGGCGGTGCCGGTGAGCACGATGCTGTGCGACGACACCCCGCCGCCGCCGACGCCGGCGATCAGGGCGATGTTGGTGACCAGGCCGTCCATCGCGCCGAAGACGGCCGGGCGCAGCCAGCCGCCGGAGACGTCGGCGTGGTGCGCCTCGCGCAGGGCTGCTGGGGCGTCGGTCACGGTGCCTGCCCTTCGTTCGCGACTGCGGGACTCCGCTTCGCTGCGTTCCTCGCGCTCACGGATCTGCTTTCGTTCGCGACTGCGGGACTCCGCTTCGCTGCGTTCCTCGCGCTCACGGCAGGGTGAGAATCTCGTGGCTGTCGTCGGTCACCACGATGGTGTGCTCGAACTGGGCCGTCCACTTCCGGTCCTTGGTGACGACGGTCCACCCGTCGTCCCACATGTCGTACTGGTAGGTGCCGAGAGTGATCATCGGCTCGATGGTGAACGTCATCCCTGGTTCCATGATGTCGGTGGGACGCGGGCTGTCGTAGTGCGGCACGTAGAGCCCGCTGTGGAAGGCCTCGCCGATGCCGTGGCCGGTGAAGTCGCGGACCACCCCGTAGCCGAACCGCTTGGCGTACGACTCGATGACCCGGCCCACCACATTGATCTGCCGGCCCGGGGCGACAGCGCGGATGCCGCGCATCATCGCCTCGTGGGTGCGCTCGACCAGCAGTCGGGCTTCCTCGCTGACCTCACCGACGCAGAAGGTGGCGTCGGTGTCACCGTGCACCCCACCGATGTACGCGGTGACGTCGACGTTGATGATGTCGCCGTCCTGAATGACGGTGGAGTCCGGGATGCCGTGGCAGATGACCTCGTTGATGCTGGTGCAGCAGGACTTCGGGAAGCCCTTGTAGCCCAGCGTCGACGGGTAGGCGCCGTGGTCGCAGAGGAACTCGTGCACCACCTTGTCGATCTCGTCGGTGGTCACGCCGGGCTTGCAGTGCTCGCCGGCGAGTTGGGTCGCCTGGGCGGCGAGTCGGCTGGCGACCCGCATCTTCTCGATGGTCTCCGGCGTCTGCACGTGCGAGCCACGCCACTCCTGCGGACGCTTCTTGCCCACGTACTCCGGTCGGGCGATCTGGGACGGCACCGGTCGCAGCGGGGAGAGCGTGCCGGGTGTCAGCGGAGGGCGGACGGTCATGCCACAAGCCTATCGCCGGGAGCGCTGGTGACCCGCGCCACGGCTGCTGGGAGGAGGTTGTTGCCCTGCAAGTGTCGCTGTGCCATGGTGTCTGCGTGGATCAAGGGGGAGCACCACCTGTCTTCTCCGCCAGCGCGGAGATCGACGGTGACCACCTTCGCGTCGTGGTGGCCGGTGAGGTCGACATGGCGACCGCGGACACGATGCTCCAGACCGCGCTGCGCGAGCCCGCCGAGCGGATCACCCTCGACCTGCGCACTGTCACCTTCTTCGACTCGGCCGCCATCCACGCCCTGGTCCGGCTCGCCCAGCAGTTTCCGGGCACGCTCACCGTCCTGCCGTCCCGGCAGGTCCGTCGGGTGCTGGACATCTCCGGCCTGGGCGAGCAGACCTGGCTCAGCCCAACCTGAACGACCGCGCCGGGCGCGCGGTCAGTCCCGCAACTGCCGGCGCAGCGTCACCTCGGTGCCCTCGTCGGTACGCCGCACCGACAGGTCACCCAACGCCCTGATCAGGGCCAGACCACGCCCCCGGAACCCGGAGCCAGTCGACTCACGCCACTGCCCGCTGTCCCGCACGGTGGCCGTCACCGTCCTGTTCTCGATGGCCACCTCCACGCTGATCGTGGCCTCGGCGGGGTGGACCGGGTGTTCGATGGCGTTCGCGGCGGCCTCGGAGACCGCGACGGTCAGGTCGAACACGTCGGTCTCACCGACCTCGTGCGCGACCAGGAAGTCCTCCAGACGCTTACGCAGCACGCTCAGCCGGGTCGGGTCCGCCGGTAGCCGCAAGGCGAAGCGGTTCAGCTCCACCGCTTCGAGGGCGAGCACCGCCACGTCGTCACGGCGGGGCCGCCCGTCGACCCGCTCGACCACCGCGTCGATCAGGTCGGCCACGTGCTCGCTGGGGGTAGCCGCGTCCAGGCACAGTTGGGCCAGCGCGCCGTCGATGTCGAGTTGCCGGTCCTCGATCAGCCCGTCGGTGTAGAGCAGCAACCGACTGCCCGACGCCAACTCACCCTCGACCGCCTCGTACGTCGCGTCGGGGATGGCACCTACCGGCGGGCCGAGCGCGCGGACGTGCAGGAACGCCACGTCGGCTCCTCTGATCAGCAGTGGGGACGGGTGACCGGCACTGGCGTACCGCAGGCGGCTGGTACGCGGATCGAACACCAGACAGACCACCGTCGCGAAGGAGCGGCGCTCGGTGGACCCGACCAGCCGGTTGAGCCGGGTCAGCGACTCGCCCGGGCCGTAGCCCTCCAGCAGGTACGCCCGCAGGGCGTTGCGCAGTTGCCCCATCGCGGCGGCGGCCTGGACGCCCTTGCCGACCACGTCGCCGATGACCAGCACCAGGTCGCCGTTGTCGAGGGCGATGGCGTCGTACCAGTCACCGCCGACCTCGACGTCGGCGGTGCCGGGCAGGTAACGGCTGGCCAGCACCGCCCCAGGCAGCTGCGGCAGCGTTCGCGGCAGCAGGCTGTGTTGCAGGGTGGTGGCGATGCGGTGTTCGGCCTCGTAGAGCTGGGCGTTCTCCAACCGCACCCCGACCAGCCGGGCCAGCTGGGTCAGCGCGGCGTCGTCGGCCTGCGCGTCATCGCCGGCGGGTCGCCAGACCCGCAGCTCGCCGAGAGTGTCACCGGCGGTGCCCGTCAACTCGGTCACGAAGGACGGGTCCGCGGCGGCGGCGCCACCGCCGTCCGCCTCGGAGCGGACCCCGGCCGCGGTGATCACCACTCGGGCGGCCTCGGCGAGGCTGAGCGCGTGTCGGGCGGCGACCTGGAGCACGTCGCCGGTGGACCGGGCGGTGTTGACCGCCACCGCCGCGTCGGCCAGCGCCCGGAGCCGGCGGATGATCTGCCCGCGGAGCTGGCCCAGCTCGACGTTGGCCCGGACCCGGGCGATCAACTCCTGGCTGGCGAAGGGCTTGGTGAGGTAGTCGTCCGCGCCGGCGGAGAGACCGGCGACGGCCTCCGCGGCACCGGCCCGGGCGGAGAGCAGCACGATCGGCACATGCCGGGTACGCGGGTCCGCGCGCAGCGCGCTCACCAGCCCGAACCCGTCGAGTCGGGGCATCATCACGTCGCTGAGGACCAGGTCGAACCCGCCGTCGCGGGCCAGCGGCAGCGCGGCCAGCCCGTCGTTCGCGGTGACCACCTCCCAGGTCGGGGAGAGCAGCCGCGTGACGTGCTCGCGCAGGTCCGCGTTGTCGTCGACGACCAGGATCCGGCCGGCCGGGGTGCCGTCGGTCGGCCGGCTGTCGTACTCGGGTGCCGGGCCGGTGCCGCTCCACAACGCGGTCTCTGCCACGAAAAGGCGGGCCTGCTCGGGCTCACCCGTCGGCTGGTGGCCGAACGTGACGACCCGGTCCGCCGGCAGGTGTTCCGCACCGGTCGGGATGGTCACCGTGAAGGTGCTGCCCTCGTCGACCTGGCTGGTCAACCCCACTTCGCCGCCGTGCATTTCGACCAGCTCCCGGACCAGCGCCAGGCCGATCCCGGTGCCCTCGTGGGTGCGTGCGCGCGCCCCGGGCACCCGGTGGAACCGCTCGAAGACGTGCGGAATCTCGTTCGGCACAATGCCGATGCCGGTGTCGGTCACCTCCAGCCGGGCCGCGCCGTCCAACGCCCGGACCTGCACCCGGATCTCGCCGTCGAAGGTGAACTTGACAGCGTTGGACACCAGGTTGAGGACGATCTTCTCCCACATGTCGCGGTCGACGAAGACCGGCGCCGGCAGCGGCGGGCAGTCCACCACCAGCCGCAATCCGGCCCGATCGGTGGCCGACCGGAAGGTGCTGGCCAGCCGGGCCGTGTAGCCGGCGAGGTCGGTGGGCTGGTAGCGGGCGGCGAGCCGACCGGACTCCAGTCGGGAGAAGTCCAGCACTGTGTTGACTAGCTTGAGCAGGCGCAACGCGTTGCGGTGCATCGTGGTGAGCCGCTCGGTCCCGGAGGCGGGTAGCGCCGGGTCGGCCAGCATGTCCTCCAGTGGGCCGAGCACCAGGGTCAGCGGGGTGCGGAACTCGTGGCTGACGTTGGCAAAGAAGTTGGTCTTCGCCCGGTCCAGTGCCGCCAACTCGGCGGCCCGGGCCCGTTCCTGCTCGTACGCACGCTGCGTGCCGACCGCACGGGAGATCTGCGCGGCGACCAGGTCGAGGAAGTTCCGGTAGTCGTCGCCGAGCGGTAGCTGACGGCCCACGCCGACGATCAGCGCGCCCACCGTCTGGTTGGTCGCCGTGAGCGGCAGTACGAGGGCCTGGTCGGCGGCGTCGACCGGCGGCGACTCGACCAGGTCGGCCACCTCGACCGTGGCGGGCGTGCCGTCGGCGGTCACCCGGGCCAGCACCTGCGCGACGGCGTCGACGGCCGGCGGGACGCTGCCGGTCGAGCCGGCCAGGGCGAGTTGACCGCTGGCGTCGGCCAGGTAGATCAGGGCGAGCGGCACGTCCGCCCGGTGCCGGCCGAGCACCTCGGCCGCGGTTCGGCCGAGCTCGGCGGCGCTGCCGATGTCGTTCAGCTCGGCGCCCAGTTCGGCCAGTGCCCGCAGCCGGCGCTCGCCGAGCACCCGTCCGGTGGTCTCGCTGACGATGCAGTAGACGCCACCGACCGAACCGTCGGCGCTGCGGATCGGGTCGTACGAGACGTTGAAGTAGGTCTGCTCGACGAAGCCGTGCCGGTCCAGCAGGAAGGGGTGATCCTCGCCACGGTAGGAGCGACCTGTGGTCCGGACGCCGTCGAGCAGCGGGCCGAGCACCGGCCAGGTCTCCGCCCAGGACGCGCGGGCCGGTTGGCCGATGGCGTAGGGGTGCTTGGCACCGATGGTCGGCCGGTAGGCGTCGTTGTAGAAGGCGAGATGGTCGTCACCCCAGAACATGGCGATCGGCGCGCTGGAGGCGAGCATCATGCCGACCGCGTTGGACAGCGCGACAGGCCACTGACCAGGTGTGCCCAACGGGCCGGAGGACCAGTCGAAGGTCGCCAGCCGCTCGCCCAACTCACCACCGGCCGCGAACGCCGCCGACAGCATCGGGGAGGCCTCGCTGCCGGACGCGGCAGGATGCCGTTCGTCCGCGCCCCCCTGGGCCGAGCTCATGCAGCCTCCCGCTCCGGCCGACCCCGCGACCGTTGATCTTCTCCCGCCGTGCTCGGACTTGTACCCCAGCGGACCAGCAACGTAACGCATCACGACAGATGGACGCTGTTGACGTTCGTGCGAGCCGTCGGACACCGGACAGCGCGGGTGCGCCGCGGCGTCGAACGGCGGTGGTCGAAGCGCTCCGACCAGTCAGAAGACCGGCAGCCCGTCGATGCTTGCCGCGTTCTTGGTGGCCCGGTAGGCCACCAGATCCTCGGCCGTACGACGGGAGTGTGACGTGAGCAACAGATCACGCTCGGTGCGGAAGTCCATCAGGGGCACCGCGTAGCCGCAGGAGTCGCTGACCCGCTCCACCTCGACGGTGATCACCGCCCGGACGGCGTGCACGTCCGGAGGCGCCGGAAACTCGGCGAGCCGGTCGGCGAAGGTCTCCTCGGTCACGGCGACGCTGATGCCCCGGCCGTGCAGCCGGACGATCTTCGGCGGCCCGTCGAAGGCACAGAACATCAGCGTGATCCGGCCGTTGTCCCGCAGGTGGGCGATGGTCTCCACCCCGCTGCCGTGATAGTCGAGGTAGGCCACCCGGTGCGGCCCGAGGATCACGAAGGTGCCCCGCATGCCCTTCGGCGAGACGTTGACGTGCCCCTCTGCGCCGGACGGCGCGGTGGCCACGAAGAAGAGCGGCTGAGCCGTGATGAAGTCACCCAGTCGACTGTCGATCTCCGGATAGACCTTGCCCATCCGTCGATCCTCCCACCGGTGACGCCACCGCACGGGGGCGACGAGCGTCACACCCGCTGTCGACCAGCCGCCCGGCGGCCCGCACCAGCGCGGTGATCGGCAGCGGGTCCGGCTCGTTCTCCGGATGCCACTGCACACCGAGCACGAACGGCAGGGCCGGATCCTCCACCGCTTCCACCACACCGTCCTCCGCCCAACCGGTGACCCACAGCCGGCCCGGGTCGGCGACCGCCTGGTGGTGGTAGGAGTTGACCCGGTCCACCCCGGCCAGCACCGTCGCCGCCAGACTTCCCGGCGCGAACCGCACCGGGTGGCTGCCGTAGACACCGGGCGCCGGGCGGTGCGCATCATGACCGACCACGTCGGGCAGGTGCTGGTGCAGGGTTCCGCCGTAGGCGACGGCGAGCAACTGCATGCCCCGGCATACGCCCAGCACCGGCATTTCGGCGGCGAGCGCGGCGGCCAACACTGTCAACTCGCCGGCGTCCCGGTCCGGCCGGTCCTCGGTACGCGGGTCGGGCCGCTGCCCGTACCGCCCCGGACCGACGTCGGCGCCACCTGCCAACAGCAGCCCGTCCAGGACCGCCACCACGTCACCGTCCACGTCGTCCGGCGGCAGGACCACGGCCCGACCGCCGGCGGCCGTCACCGCCCGCGCGTACGCCTCCGGCAGCAGAACGGCCGGTACGTCCCTCCACACCGCCCAACCGGCCGGCTCGACGTACGCGCTGATCCCGATCAGCGGCCTCCTCACAGCGCTGGCACCGTTCGCGACTGCGGGGCTCGCAAGACCGGCTCACTCCTCGCGCTCACAGAGGCGTGACGTACGCGCCGGTGATGCCGCCGTCGACCACGAACTGCGCGGCGGTCATGAACGAGGCGTCGTCGCTGGCCAGGAACGCCACCGCGGCGGCGATCTCCTCCGGTTGTCCGAACCGGCCCATCGGCACGTGCACGAGGCGGCGGGCGGCCCGCTCCGGATCGGCGGCGAACAACTCCAACAGCAGCGGGGTGGCCACCGGGCCCGGACAGAGCGCGTTGACCCGGATGCCCTCGCGGGCGAACTGCACACCCAGCTCCCGGGTCATCGCCAGCACCCCGCCCTTGCTCGCGGTGTACGCGATCTGCGACGTCGCCGCGCCCATCAGCGCCACGAAGGAGGCGGTGTTGATGATCGACCCCTTGCCCTGGCGACGCATGTGCGGGATCGCGTACTTGCAGCACAGGTAGACGCTCGTCGTGTTGACCCGGAGCACCCGCTCCCACGCGTCGAGGCCGGTGTCCAGGATGGAGTCGTCGTCGGGTGGGGAGATGCCGGCGTTGTTGAACGCGACGTCCACCCGGCCGTGCCGGTCGGCCACCCCGTCGAACAGGTCACGTACCGCCGACTCGTCGGCCACGTCGGTGTGGACGAACTCGCCGCCGCACTCCTCGGCCGCCTTCGTGCCGGCCGTCGTGTCGATGTCCACGCACACCACCCTGGCCCCCTCGGCGGCGAACCGCCGGACGGTGGCCAACCCGATGCCGCTGCCCGCGCCGGTGACCACTGCCACCCGGTCCTGCAACCGACCCTGCACCCGCATCACTCCTCTGTCGCGATGAACACGTTCTTGACGTCGGTGAAGGAGTGCAGCGCGTCCGGGCCCAGCTCACGGCCGAGCCCGGAACGCTTCATCCCACCAAACGGGGTCCAGTAGCGCACCGAGGAGTGCGAGTTGACACTGAGGTTGCCCGCCTCGACGGCGCGGGCCAGGCGCAGCGCCCGACCCACGTCCCGGGTCCAGATGGAGCCGGACAGGCCGTACTCGGTGTCGTTGGCGAGCCGGACCGCGTCGGCCTCGTCGTCGAACGGCAGCACCGAGACCACCGGCCCGAAGATCTCCTCCCGCCAGTGCCGGTCGGCAGGTGAGTCGGCCAACAGCACAGTGGGCGCGTGCCAGAACCCGGGGCCGTCGGGGCAGGACCCGGTGAACGCGACCGTCGCGTCGGTCAGGTAGCCGGCGACCCGGTCCCGTTGGGTGGCGGAGATGAGCGGGCCCATCTCGGCGGTGTCCCGGGACGGGTCCTCGACCCGCACCGCGCGTACCGCTGGTTCGAGGAGCGCCAGGAACCGGTCGTACACCGGCCGTTGGACGAGGATCCGCGACCGTGCGCAGCAGTCCTGGCCGGCGTTGTCGAAGACCGCGCCCGGCGCGGTCGCGGCGGCGCGTTCCAGGTCCGCGTCGGCGAACACGATGTTCGCGCTCTTGCCCCCCAACTCCAGGGTGAGCCGCTTCACCTGGGCGGCGCAGCCGGCCATGATCCGGGTGCCGACCTCGGTCGAGCCGGTGAAGCAGATCTTGCGGACCGCCGGGTGGCTGACGAACCGCTCCCCCACCACAGCCCCCTCGCCCGGTACGACGGTGAACACGTCGTCGGGCAGGCCGGCCTCGCGGGCCAGCTCGGCCAGCCGCAGCGCGGTGAGCGGGGTCAGCTCGGCGGGTTTGAGCACCACTGTGTTGCCGGCGGCGAGGGCCGGCACGAATCCCCAGGCGGCGATCGGCATCGGGAAGTTCCACGGCACGATCACGCCGACCACGCCCAGCGGCTCGTGGAAGGTGACGTCCAGCCCACCCGGCACCGGGATCTGCCGCCCAGTCAACCGCTCCGGCGCCCCGGCATAGTAGTCCAGGACGTCCCGCACGTTGCCGGCTTCCCACCGGGCGTTGCCGACGGTGTGCCCGGAGTTGCGGACCTCCAGCGCGGCCAACTCGTCCAGATGCGCGTCGACGACGGAGGCGAACCGCCGCAGCAACCGGGCCCGATCCCCCGGCCCGACCTTCCGCCACCCCTCGAATGCCCGAGCCGCCCGTTCGATGGCCGCGTCGACCTCGTCCAGGGAAGCCCCAGGAACCTCCCGAAACCCCACCCCGCTAGAGGGGTCAACCACGAGCGTCACAAGCCCCACCCCGCCCCCGCCTCGTCGATCATGGAGTTGTGGTGCCCCATCAAAGCCGCGATCCACCTCATACCGTCCACCACAACTCCATGATCGACGTCAACAGGGGTCTCACAGGCGTTCGAAGCCACGGGTCAGCTCCCAGTCCGTCACCGCGGCGTCGAAGGCAGCCAGCTCGACCCGCGCCTGGTTGGCGTAGTGGGCCACCACCTCCGCCCCGAACGCCTCCCGGGCCACCGTCGAACCCTCCCAGAGGGCCAGGGCGTCGCGCAGCGTGCCGGGGACCCGCTCGGCCTCCGGGTCGTCGTACGCGTTGCCGGTGCACTCGTCGCCCAGCTCCAGCTCCTGGTCCATGCCGTGCAGCGCACCGGCGACCAGCCCGGCGATCGCCAGGTACGGGTTGACGTCGGCGCCGGGCACCCGGTTCTCCACCCGCATCCCCTGACCGTGGCCGACCACCCGCAGCGCGCACGTGCGGTTGTCCACCCCCCACCGCAGCGCCGTCGGGGCGAACGACCCCGGCTGGTAACGCTTGTATGAGTTGATGTTCGGGGCGAAGAGCAGGCTGAACTCCCGCATGGTGGCCAACAGCCCGGCGAGCACCCGCTGCCCGGTCTCGCTCAGATGCGCTGGCCCGTCACCGAGCATCGCCGACGAGCCGGAGGAGTCGCGCAGCGAGAAGTGGATGTGGCAGGAGTTGCCCTCCCGCTCGTTCGGCTTGGCCATGAAGGTGATCGCCATGCCCTCCTGGGCGGCGATCTCCTTGGCACCGTTCTTGTAGATCACGTGGTGGTCGGCGCATGCCACCGCCTCGTCGTAGCGGAACGCGATCTCGTGCTGGCCGAGGTTGCACTCGCCCTTGGCGCTCTCCGGCGTCAGCCCAGCGGCGGCCATCTCGGTGCGGATCCGGCGCAGCAGCGGCTCCACCCGGGCGGTGCCGAGCAACGAGTAGTCCACGTTGTATTGATTCGCCGGGGTGAGGTCCCGGTAGCCCCGCCGCCAGGCGTCCTCGTACGAGTCGCGGAACAGCACGAACTCCAGCTCGGTGCCGGCGTACGCGGTCAGCCCGTGCTCGGCCAGCCGGTCCAGCTGGCGGCGCAGGATCTGCCGAGGCGAGGCGACCACGTCACCCGAGCCGTCGAGCCAGGTCAGGTCGGCCAGCAGCATCGCGGAGCCGGGTTGCCAGGGGACCCGGCGCAACGTGCCGAAGTCCGGCACCATCGCGAAGTCGCCGTAGCCGCGCTCCCAGCTCGACATCGCGTACCCGTCGACGGTGTTCATGTCGACGTCCACGGCGAGCAGGTAGTTGCAGCCCTCGCTGCCGTTGGCCACCACCTGGTCGAGGAAGAACGGCGCGTGGAACCGTTTGCCCTGCAAGCGGCCCTGCATGTCGACCAGGGCCAACACCACGGTGTCTATCTCGCCGGCCTCGACGGCGACCCGCAACTCTTCCAGCGTCAACGGCGTTCTGCTCATTAGCGGGCCTCCATCACCAAGGTCTACTGGCAATCCGGATCACCGTCAATGCCCCCGGCCCGGTCGGCGGCAAACCACGCGAGGAGCTGTCATGCGTCTGCGAGCAATCACGGCCGTCGCCGCCCTCGTCACCGCGCTGGGCACGACGGTGCACGCCGAGGCGGAGGCGCATCCGGCACCCGGGTCGGTCGTCACACTGGGTGCCGGCGGTTTCGACTTCGCCGACCCGGAGGTCGTCGCGACGGGGCTCGACGTGTCCTGGGGGCTCGACTTCCTCCCCGACGGCAGCGCTCTGGTGGCACAGCGCGACCTGGGCACCGTGTTGCGGATCCGACCGGGGCAGCCGCCCGTACAGGTCGCCCAGATCCCCGGGGTGGTCGCCAGCGGCGAGGCCGGGCTGCTCGGCCTGGCCGTCTCCCCGCGCTACCGGCTGGACCGGTGGGTCTACGTCTGCTTCACCACCGCCTCCGACATCCGGATCACGCGGTTCCGCCTCAATGCGCCGCAGACCCAGCAGGTGATCATCAGTGGCATCGCTCGGGCATCGTTCCACGACGGTGGTCGGATCGCCTTCGGCCCGGACGGGCTGCTCTACGCCGGCATCGGTGACGCCGGTGTCCCCGCCAACGCGCAGCGACTGTCCAGCCGCAATGGCAAGATCCTGCGGATCCGGCCGAACGGTGCCATCCCGGCGGACAACCCGTTCCCTGGCTCGCCGGTCTACAGCTACGGGCACCGCAACGTACAGGGGCTGGCCTGGGACCCACGCGGGCGCCTGTTCGCCACCGAGTTCGGTCAGAACACCTGGGACGAGGTCAACGTCATCGTCCGGGGCGGCAACTACGGCTGGCCGATCGTGGAGGGCCCGAGCACCGACCCCCGGTTCCGCGCGCCGGTGGTGGTCTGGCCCCCGGCACAGGCGTCGCCGAGTGGCGCCACCTTCGCCAACGGCACGTTGTTCGTCGCCGCGCTGCGCGGGGCCCGGCTGTGGACCATTCCGGTCAGCGCCACTGGCACGGTTGGCACTCCGGTCGCCGAACTGGTGGGTGCCTACGGCCGGCTTCGTACCGTGGAGTTGGCCCCGGACGGCTCCCTCTGGGTGGCCACCAGCAATCGTGACGGCAATGGCACGCCGGTACCCACGGACGACCGCATCCTGCGCTTCACGACCGGCGAGCGGCAGCCGCCGCCCGCCGGTCGTGCCGGATCCCACGCCGCCGTCCCCGCGCAGCCCTGATCCGGGTAGCCGGATCAGCCTGGCCCGTCGACCGCCGCCGACCGTCGTTCGTCCGCCGGGTCCTCGACGGTACGCACCGGACCGGTGAACCATTTGCGGGCCGAGGCGTACCACCAGACGGCGACCACCAGCAGTACCCCGCCGACGGCGAGCGGCGCGTAGTTCACCGCCGACCAGGTGAACCCGTCGTTGCCGGGCACCCCGGCGGGCACGATCGGCAGCACGAAGTAGACAGCGATGACCGCGATCTCGATGACCGCGATCCAGCCGAGCAGCTTGTACTTCCGCCCCAGCGTCCACGGGCCGGGGACGAACCGGTCACCCATCCGCAGCCGCAGGGCGATCGGGATGAGGAAGGACAGGTAGAGCCCAAGCACCGCGACGGACACCACCGCGTAGAACGCGACCGGAATGCCGGCCGAGCTCTCGTACAGCGCCGGCAGGGTCAGCACCAGGCCGGCCAGTGTGGCGCCGATGATCGCGTTGACCGGGGTGCCGTTGCGGTCGACAGTCGACCAGAGCCGCCAACCGGGCACCGCACGGTCCCGGCTGAACGCGTAGGCCATCCGGCTCATCGAGGTCACGCAACTCATGCCGCAGAAGAACTGGCCGATGGTCGAGATGATGATGACGATCTTGAAGAAGACCGGAGTCAGAGCGGATTCGAAGATCGCGCCGGAGAAGCCGCCCGCGGCGTTGACCGCCTCCACGTCGGTGGCTGCGAAGAGGAACGCCAGCAGCAGGATCCAGCCGCCGACCGCCGAATAGAAGATCGACTGCCAGAGCCCGCGCGCGGCGGCCTGCGAAGCGCCACGGGTCTCCTCGGAGACGTGCGCGCAGGCGTCGAAACCGGTGATCGTGTACTGGGTCAGCAGGAAGCCCAGCGGCAGCACGTAGAACCAGAACGTCAACCCGCCGACGTCCCCGTCACCGAAGCCGGAGTTGTTGAAGCGCTCGGTGAACACGAACTGGAAGCTCTGGTGGTCGTCCGGGACGAAGACCAGGATGGCCACCACGACGGCCGCGCCGGCCACGTGCCACCAGACCGAGACGTTCTGGAGTACGTCGATGATCCGGTGCCCGAAGATGTTGATCAGGCCGTGCAGCACCAGGATGATCACGAAGAGGACGAACGCCTGGCGCAGCGTCCCGGCCCACCCGTCGAAGAGCGCCGACAGGGTGAGGTTGAGGAACGTCGCGCAGCCGTAGTCCACCGAGGCGGTGACCGCCACCAGGCCGATCAGGTTCAACCAGCCGGTGAACCAGCCGTGCACCGGGCGGCCCATGGTGGCAGCCCACCAGTAGATCCCGCCCGCTGTCGGGTACGCCGACACCAGCTCCGCCATGCAGAAGCCGATGATGAGGATGAACAGCGAGATCAGCGGCCAGCCCCAGGAGATGGCGACCGGCCCGCCGTTGTTCCACGCCTGGCCGAAGGTGGTGAAGCAGCCGGCCAGGATGGAGATGATCGAGAACGAGATGGCGAAGTTGGAGAAGCCGCTCCACTTGCGGCGCAGCTCCTGTTTGTAGCCGAGTTCGGCGAGCCGTCGGGCATCGTCGTCCATCGGTTGCTCGGCGGTTGGCACGGGGGTCGTTGCCACTGCACACCTCCCTGAGGTGGTTCCGCGTGCGAGTGGGCAAAGTGTGATCCCGGCCGATCAAGACGGTCAATACATGGTCGGTGGGAATGTCACCGCCATCGGGCTAATTGCGTTGCCGTCCAGCCATCCCGACGCGCATCCTTGACCCCGTGACCAGGCCCGATCAGGGCCGACCCCGGGCACTCGGACCGCCCGGACCCCGGAGGCGCGGGGCACACCTCTCTCTCACGTACGGCCTCCCGCCGTACCCGAAAAGTGCCCCGCGCCCCTCTCCCGCCCCCTCTCTCCGGCGTGATCAAGAGGTTTGCGTCAGATTTCGGGCTCTGCCTGACGCAAACCTCTTGATCAACACGGTGAGGGTGGGGTTCTAGGTCAGGAGGAGGCCGGCTACCCAGAGGGCGGCGATGATCACGCCGGCCAGGAACTCCACGAGCATCGAAAGGCCGGCGGCCTTGAGCGCCTGCACTGTGGACGGCCAGGCGAGGCGGTTGCTGCCCAGTCGGAGGCGTTCCGCCGCCCACACCCCGGCGACGAAGCCGAGCACCAACCCGACGACCGGCACCACGAAGAACCCGATGATGCCGAGCACCCCGCCGGCGACCAGCGTGGACGTCGGCACACCCGAGTTCTTCAGGTTCCGGCCGGGCCACGCGTACTTGATCACGACGCCACCCGCGGCGGCCACCGTTGCAGCGGCGAACACCGCCCAGCCAGTCATGCCCGCGCCACCGAAGATCGCCCAGAGCAGCACGCCACCCCAGCACAGCGGCAACGCCGGCAGGCCAGGCACCACCACGCCAGCCAAACCGGCCAGGATGGCCAACCCGGCCACCACTGTCACCGCCGTCTGCGAGTCGGTCAGGTCCACGCAGTCACCTTGCCCTGCCGCCGGTCAGCCCGCAACGTTCACCCGCTCGCTCACACCGACACATCGCCACGCAGCCGGGCGGTGATCACACCGGCCGGGGCCGGGGCGCCGAAGAACCGGCCCTGCCCGGTGTCGCAGCGCAGCGCCCGCAACCGTTCCGCCTGCTCCCCGGTCTCGACCGCCTCGGCGGTCACCCACAACTCCAACGCATGCGCCAACCGGACCAGCGCGTCGACGATGCGTTCGTCGCGGTGGTCGGCAGCATTGTCGGCGCGGATGCCCTCGACGAACGGCCCGGCGAGTTTCAGGCAGTGGATCGGCAGCCGCCGCAGGTACGCGAGGTTGGAGTACCCGGTGCCGAAGTCGTCCACGGCCAGCCGGACACCCAGCGCGGCGAGCCGGTACAGGCTGCGCAACGGCTCGTCGGCGCTGCCCATCACCGCACTCTCGGTCAGTTCCAGTTGGAGCAGGTCCGCGGGCAGTCCGCTGGTGTGCAGGGCGTCCGCCACGGTCTCCACGATCGTCGGGTCGTCGGCCTGTCGCGCGGCCAGGTTGACGCTGACCACCAGCCGGGCGTCGGGGAACTCCCGCCACCACCGCTCAGCGTCGTGACAGGCCTGCCGGAGCACCCACTCCCCGAGTCGGACGATCAAGCCGGTCTCCTCGGCCAGGCCGATGAACCGGTCCGGTCCGATCAGGCCCAGCTCCGGGTGCTCCCAGCGGACCAGCGCCTCCACCGCGAGCATGCTGCCCTCCAGCAGCGACACGATCGGTTGGTAGTGCAGGACGAACTCGCCCCGGTCCAGCGCGGCGGGCAGCCCGGCGACCAGCGCCGACCGGGCGATGTCCCGGGCGCTGCGCTCCGGGTCGTAGACCGCCCACTGGCCCCGGCCCGCCGCCTTCGCCCAGTAGAGCGTGGTGTCCGCGGCCTTCATCAGCTCCGACGGGCTGGTCTCCTCCGCCGGGCACTGCACGATGCCCACGCTGGCGGAGACGGCCAACTGGTGGTCGCCGACGTGCACCGGGGCCGCGACGGCGGACAGCGCCGCCTCCGCGACGGCCACCGCGTCGTCGACGTCGTCTCCTCCGTCGACGAGGATCACGAACTCGTCGCCACCCATCCGGGCGACCAGGTGGCCGTGGTCGGCCACGCACGCGTTCAACCGCCGGCCGATCATCACCAGCAGCTGGTCACCGAGGTCGTGACCGAGGCTGTCGTTGATCGCCTTGAAGCCGTCCAGGTCGAGGAAGCACACCCCTACCCGCTGCCCGGTTCCCGCGCCGTCGAGGACCCGACCCAGCGTCTCGAAGAACAACGTCCGGTTGGGCAACCCGGTCAGTGGGTCGTGCAGCGCCTGGAAACGCAGCCGCTGCTGGAGTTCGTAGCGCTGGGTGATGTCCTCGATCATCGCAACGGTGTAGCGGGGCCTACCGTCGTCGTGGCGGATCAGCGAGACGGCCAGGTCGGTCCAGACCATGCTGCCGTCCTTGCGGTGGTAACGCTTCTCCACCCGGGCGGATTCATGCTTGCCCTCGACCAGCTCCTGGTACAGCTCCCACATGCCGACGGCGTCGTCGGCGTGGAACAACGACGCCACGTTGGTCTCGCACAGCTCCTCGATCGAGTAGCCGAGCATGTCGGCGAATGCCTGGTTGACATCGACGATCCGGCCGTCGACGTCGGCGATGCCGATCCCGATCGCGGCACCGGTGAAGACGGCCCGAAAACGCGCCTCGCTGTCGCGCAGCGCCTGCTCGACCTCGTCGCGGGCCTGCCAGGCCGAACGGGCGATCCGCTCCTGCTGGCTGAACGTGCGGTCGCGGAGCGCCCGGGCGAATCCGGCGGCCAGCCCGCCCTGCAACGCCGCCATCCGGTCGGCGACGTCCGCCGGCCGGTCGGTGGCCGCCAGCACCCGGCGCGGGAAGTCCGCACCGAGGGCGTGCACCGTCCAGTCCAGGGCCTGCGGCTCGGTCAGGTGCGCCTCCACCAGCGCCGCGCCGACCTCCTCGGCGGGGCGGGCGGTGAACGGCTCCGCCCGTACCGCCTGCGCCAGCCGGACCGTGTGCACCAGCAGCAGCCGCTCGGTCTCGGCCGCGCTGAGCGGCACGAAACCGAGGCGGCGTACCGCGCGGGCCCAGTCGGCGGCGTACCCCTGGGCGTCGGCCCGGCCGGCATCGACCCCGGCGGGGTCCCGGCCGGCATCGACCCCGGCGGGGTCCCGGCCGGCATGAACCCCGGCGGGATCCGGGACGGCGGCCATGGGATCAGCCGGCGGGCTGGTCGTACCGGGCGACGCCACCGAAGGCGCCGAACCGCTCCGGGTGCTCGTCCACGTCGGACGGTGAGTCGGGACGCCAGAGCGGCATGTGCACCACGCCCGGCTCCAGGACGGTCCAGTCGCCGAAGAAGCCGGTCACCTGGGCGCGGGAGCGCAGGGTGATCTCGGTGTCCGTTCGGGCGGAGAGTCGCTGGGCGTCCAGCATCTCCTGTGGCTGGTCCTCGAATGTGGAGTGCGAGAGGACCAGGAAGCTGCCCGGTGCGGCGGCGGCCCGCAGGGTGGCCAGGATCTCCTCGGGCCCGTCGCTGTCGGGGATGAAGTGCACCACCCCGGCCAGCAGGATGCCTATCGGTCGACTGAAGTCGATCAGCCCGAGCTGCCGGGTCTCGGCGAGGATGCGCTCCGGCTCGCGCAGGTCGGCGTGGATGACCCCGGTCAGCTCGTTACCCGCGAGCAACTCCCGGCTGTGGGCGACCGCGACCGGGTCGATGTCGACGTACACCACCCGGGCCTTGGGGTTGACCCCCTGGGCCACCTCGTGCACGTTGCCGACGGTGGGAATTCCGGAGCCGATGTCGAGGAACTGGTCGATGCCGGCGTCGAGCAGCACCCGGACGGCCCGGCGCAGGAACTCACGGCCGGACCGCATGGTGGCGGCGAGGTTCGGGGTCATGCTCGCGATCTGTTCGGCCAACTGCCGGTCGATCTCGAAGTTGTGCGCCCCGCCAAGGAAGTAGTCGTACACCCGGGCCGCACTCGGCCTGGTCAGATCGATCTCGGTCGGCAGTCCGTCGGGCATCAGTGTGCTCCCCAGTTCGTCGCCGCGGCGCGGGACGGCACCGGCGTCGACGGACGTGCGCGACCACCGGCAGACCCGCGGGTCGTGTGGTGTGGACCACTCTAGGCGGCTGACTCCAGCAACAGCGAGATGCCTTGACCGACGCCGATGCACATGGTGGCCAGAGCCCGGCGACCGCCGCGACGACGCAACTCCAGGGCGGCGGTCAGCGCCAGGCGCGCACCGCTGGCCCCGAGCGGGTGCCCCAGCGCGATCGCGCCGCCGTTCGGGTTGACGTGTTCGGCGTCCACGGGTAGCCCCAGCTCCCGCAGCACCGCCACGGACTGGGCGGCGAACGCCTCGTTCAGCTCCACCACGTCCACCGCGCCCACCTCGACGCCGACCCGGTCGAGCAGCTTGCGGGTCGCCGGCACCGGGCCGATGCCCATGATCCGGGGCGGTACGCCGGCCGCCGCCGCGCCGCGGACCCGGGCCAGTGGCGTCAGGCCGTACCGCTGCACCGCCGCCTCGCTGGCGACCAGCAGAGCGACAGCTCCGTCGTTGACGCCCGACGAGTTGCCGGCGGTCACCGTGCCGCCGTCGCGGAACGGGGTCGGCAGCGCCGCGAGCTTGTCCAGCGAGGTCTCGCGGGGGTGCTCGTCGACAGCGACCAGCCGGGTCTCCCGACGGCCGGCGGGCACGGACACCGCCACAATCTCCTCGGCGAACCGGCCGTCGGCCTGCGCCTTGGCGGCGCGCTGCTGCGAGCGGTACGCGAAGGCGTCCTGCTCGGCCCGGCTGACGCCGTACTCGGCGGCGACGTTCTCCGCCGTCTCCGGCATCGAGTCGACGCCCCAGCCGTCGCGCATCAGCGGGTTCACCAACCGCCAACCCAGGGTGGTGTCGTACACCTCGGCCGACCGGGAGTACGCCGACGTCGCCTTCGGCATGACGAACGGCGCACGGCTCATGCTCTCCACCCCGCCGGCGATCACCATCTCGGCGTCGCCGGCGACGATGGACCGGGCGGCGGTGGCGAGGGCGTCCAGACCGGAGCCGCAGAGCCGGTTGACGGTGCTGCCCGGCACCTCCTCGGGCAGGCCGGCCAGCAGCGCCGCCATCCGGGCGACGTTGCGGTTGTCCTCGCCGGCCTGGTTGGCGCAGCCGAGCACGACGTCGTCCACCCGCGCCCAGTCCACCGAGGGGTGCCGGGCGACCAGCTCGCGGATCACGTGCGCGGCCAGGTCGTCGGGGCGGACGCCGGCCAGCGCGCCGGCGTACCGGCCGATCGGGGTACGAACACCGGCCACCAGGTATGCCACTGTCATCGCGAGTCCTTCGGGGGTGCAGACGGCGGGGGGTGGGGGCACGCCCACCGGGTCGCGGGGGCTACCGGGCGCCAGGATATCCGCGCCGGCAGCGGATAGGTTGACGGCATGGCCCGGGCCCAGTTCAGCGCAGAGACCAGCGGCGGCGGCGCGTTCGTCCGTCAGCCCAACCGATTCACCGGGCGGGTCACCGCCGACTCGACCTCGCCGCCCGGCGGCGGTCCGGACGAGCAGGACCGCTGGCCGCTGGAGGCCGGCCGGTACCGGCTGATCTGGTGCCGGGCCTGCCCGTGGGCGCACCGGGCGAGGATCGTGCGCGGCCTGCTCGGGCTGGACGACGCGATCTCGCTGGGCACCGTCGACCCGATCCGGGACGAGCGGGGCTGGGCGTTCGCCCTCGACCCGGACGGCTTCGACCCGGTCCTCGGCGTGAGCTTCCTGTCCGAGGCGTACCTGGCCACCGACCCGGACTACACCGGCCGGGTGACGGTGCCGGCGCTGGTGGACACCCTGACCGGCCGGGTCGTCACCAACGACTATCCGCAGCTCACCCTCGACTTCTCGACGGAGTGGCGGTCGCTGCACCGTGCGGGGGCGCCGGACCTCTACCCGGAGGAACTGCGTCCCGAGATGGACGCGCTGATGGCCGAAATCCACACCGACGTCAACAACGGCGTCTACCGGTGCGGGTTCGCCACCTCCCAGGAGGCGTACGACGAGGCGTTCCGGGCTCTCTTCGCCCGACTGGACGTCCTCTCCGAACGCCTGGCCGGGCAGCGCTACCTGATGGGCGACGCGATCACCGAGGCCGACGTGCGGCTGTTCACCACGCTGGTCCGCTTCGACGCCGCGTACCACGGGCACTTCAAGTGCAACCGCGGCAAGCTGACCGAGATGCCGGTGCTGTGGGCGTACGCACGGGACCTGTTCCAGACCCCGGGCTTCGGCGAGACGGTCGACTTCGACCACATCAAGCGGCACTACTACGCCACCCATCGGGAGATCAACCCGACCGGAATTGTGCCGCTCGGGCCGGACGAGTCCGGCTGGGGCACGCCGCACGGGCGTGGTTGAGCCGGGTCGGCCCGGCACCACGACCGCGCCGACGGTCCGCGCCGACGTCGCCCGCCGGGTCGCCGGGTCCGCCGCGGCCGGGTGCGCGGTGGCCGGTGCGGCAGCGGTGACGGTCGCCGTGGTCGCTGGTCCCGGTCCTGGGCTCACCGGGTACGTCAGCGAGGCGGGCATCGCCGGCAGCGCGCACGCCCTGACGTACCGGATCGGGATCCTCGCTCTTGCCGCCGCGCTGCTGCTGATCGGCGCGGCGCTGCCCCCCGGGGTGTGGGCGGCCCCGGCGCTGCTCGCCACCGGCGCGGTCTTCACCGCCGTGTCCGGGGCGGTGACCTGCTCCGCCGGCTGCCCGTTGCCGCCGTTCGAGCGTGCGACGGTGGCGGATCTGGTGCACGGCGGCGCGAGCATCGCGGCGACCGCGGCGGTGGTCTTCGCCATGGTCGCGCTGGCCGTGTCCGGGCCGGCGGGCCCGGCGGTACGCCGACTGGCCGGCCCGGCCGCCGCGCTGGCCCTGCCGCTCTGCGCCGCCGTGGGGTTGGCGATGCTCGTCCTCGGTCGGGGCACGTTCGTGGGCGTGCTGGAACGGCTGATCCTCGCACTCGCCGTGCTGTGGGGTGTGGCCACCGCCACCGCACTGGCCCTGGCAGCGGAAAGTTCAACCGCTGTAAGGAGCCTCACGCCGACCGCTCCTTCCGATGAGCGGAAATCGGCGTAACGTCGGCGAAGATGACCAATGTCTGGGGCCTCACTGTCCGCCTGTATGTCGATCTCCGACTGCAGGCCAGTGGCATCTGTCCGGGCTAGCCGCGCTTTCACGCCTGCCCTGAATCAGACCGGACAAATGGATAGAACATGCCCTTCAGCCTGCGCAAGATTCCCTTCTCCGTGCAGATCCTGCTCGGCCTCGTGCTCGGCGTCGCGCTGGGCTTCCTGGCCCGCACCAACGACCTGAGCTGGCTGACCAGCACCCTGCACACCGTCGGTAGCCTCTTCGTCCAGCTCCTCAAGCTGGCCGTGCCGCCGTTGGTCTTCACCGCCATCGTGGTCAGCGTGGTCAGCCTGCGCGGTGTCGCCAACGCCGCCCGGCTCGCCCTCAAGACGCTGATGTGGTTCGGCATCACCGCCCTGATCGCGGTGAGCATCGGCATCGGGCTCGGCCTGCTCACCAACCCCGGCCGGGGCGTGAGCCTCGACCTGGGTGGCGCTGCCGCACCGAAGAAGACCGGCTCGTGGACCGACTTCCTCACCGGCATCGTGCCCACCAACCCGATCGGCGCGTTCGTCGAGGGCAACGTCCTCCAGATCGTCTTCCTCGCCGTCGTCGTGGGTGCCGCCGCCCTGCTGGTCGGCGAAGCCGCCGAGCCGTTCGTGGCGTTGAACCGCTCCCTGCTGGAGATCGTCCAGAAGGCGCTCTGGTGGGTCATCCGCCTCGCCCCGATCGGCACCCTCGGCCTGATCGGCAACGCCGTCGCCTCGTACGGCTGGGACCTGCTGGCCCCCCTCGCGAAGTTCACCACCGCCGTCTACGTCGGCTGCGCCATCGTGCTGTTCGTCGTCTACCCGCTGGTGCTGATCCTCGCCGGCCGGCTCAACCCGCTGCGCTTCTTCGCCGGTGCCTGGCCGGCCATCGAGCTGGCGTTCGTGTCCCGCTCCTCGGTGGGCACCATGCCGGTGACCCAGCGTTCCGTCGAGCGTCTCGGCGTGCCCCGCGAGTACGCCTCGTTCGCGGTGCCGTTTGGCGCCACCACGAAGATGGACGGTTGCGCCGCCATCTACCCGGCACTCGCCGCGATCTTCGTGGCCCAGGTGTTCGGTGTGCAGCTCGGCCTGACCGACTACCTGCTGATCGCCTTCGTCTCGGTGGTCGGCTCGGCGGCCACCGCCGGCCTGACCGGCGCGATCGTGATGCTGACCCTGACCCTCAGCACGCTGGGCCTGCCGCTCGCCGGCGCCGGCCTGCTGCTGGCCATCGACCCGATCCTGGACATGATCCGCACCGCCACCAACGTGGCCGGGCAGGCTCTGGTGCCGACCGTCGTCGCCGCCCGCGAGGGCACCCTCGACCGGGTCGCGTACGAGTCCGCCGGTCGACGCGACCTGACCGAGCCGGAGCCGGTCGCGGAGACCCGGCCCGACCTGACCCCTGTTCCTGCCTGACCACATCACCCGGTACGGCGACGGGCCCCTCTCCCCGGGGGCCCGTCGCCTTTGCCGTTTCGAGAGGATGTCCCCCATGAGCTCCCTGTTCACCCCCCTGGCCCTGCGTGGCGTCACACTGCCCAACCGGATCGCCATGGCCCCGATGTGCCAGTACTCTTCCGGCCCTGACGGTCTGCCCACCGACTGGCACCTGACCCACCTCGGCAGTCGCGCGGTCGGCGGCGCCGGTCTGGTGATGACCGAGGCGACGGCCGTACTCCCCGAGGGCCGGATCAGCCCCCAGGACACCGGGCTGTGGTCCGGCGCCCACGTCGACGCCTGGCGTCCGGTGACCGCGTTCGTCGCCGCCCACGGCGCGGTGCCGGCCGTGCAGCTCGCGCACGCCGGGTTCAAGGCCTCCACGTACCGGCCGTGGGCACCGGAACGCGGCGGTGTGCCGGACGCCGAGGGCGGATGGACGCCCGTCGCGCCCGGCTCCGAGGCGTTCACCGCCGGCTACCGGACGCCGACCAGCCTCGACGAGGCCGGCATCGCCGGTGTGGTCGAGGCGTTCGCGACCGCCGCCGAGCGGTCGCTGGACGCCGGCTTCACCGTCGTGGAGATCCACGCCGCGCACGGCTACCTGCTCAACGAGTTCCTGTCGCCGCTGACCAACCACCGCACCGACTCGTACGGCGGCGACCGGACCGCCCGGATGCGGCTCACCCTGGAGGTGGCCCGCGCGGTACGCGCCGCGGTCGGCGAGGACGTGCCGGTGCTGACCCGGATCTCCGCCACCGACTGGGTCGAGGGCGGCTGGACGATCGAGGACAGCGTGGTGCTGGCCGGCGAGTTGGCCAGCGTCGGCGTCGACCTGGTCGACGCGTCGTCCGGGGGCGTCAGCGTCGAGCAGCGCATCCCGCTCGGTCCCGGCTACCAGGTGCCGCTGGCCGCCCAGATCCGCCGCGAGGCCGGCGTGCCGACCGGCGCGGTGGGCCTGATCGTCGAGCCCGAGCACGCCGAGCAGATCGTTGCCAGCGGCGAAGCCGACCTGGTGTTGCTCGGCCGGGAACTGCTGCGCGACCCGTACTGGCCGCGCCGGGCCGCCGCGAAGCTCGGCGTCACGTACAGCGGGCCTGACCAGTACGCCCGCGCCTACTGACACCTGACGTGGTCGGGCGGCTGCCGTACCCCGGCAACCGCCCGACCGTCAGCCGGCCAGGTGCGACCAGTCGCCCTCCAGCTCCTGCCAGGTGCCCTGGGCCGCGACCGCCCCGCCGAGCAACACCACCACATGGTCGGCCCGGACCAGCGCCGCCCGCTTCGCGGTCGAGCCGACCACTGTCACCCCGTGGTCGCGCAACGCCTGCCACAACGCCAGCTCCGTGGTGACGTCCAGCGCCGACGACACGTCGTCGGCGACCAACAGTTCGGTACGCGGTGCCAGCGCGCGGGCCAGCGCCAACCGCT
The DNA here is from genome assembly GCF_007830095.1 of Micromonospora taraxaci. Classification (NCBI taxonomy): domain Bacteria; kingdom Bacillati; phylum Actinomycetota; class Actinomycetes; order Micromonosporales; family Micromonosporaceae; genus Micromonospora; species Micromonospora taraxaci. The sequence continues at coordinate 5,983,201 of NZ_VIWZ01000001.1, forward strand.
GCAACTGCCCGCCGGAGAGCCGGGTGCCCTTGTGCCCGATGAGCAGACCGAGCCCACCGCCGGCGGCGACCAGGTCATGGTCGAGCTGGGCGGTGCTGACCGCGCCCGCCGCGTCGACCTGGTGCCCGAGCGCGATGTTGTCGGCGACCGTGCCGGACAACACCCGGGGCAACTGGCCGACGTAGCCGACCTGGTTGGGGCGCAGGAACAACTCCGGCTCGGTGACCGGGTCACCGTTCCAGGCCAGCTCACCGGTGTGGTGCACGATCCCGGCCAGCGCCCGCAGCAACGAGGACTTGCCCGACCCCACCGGCCCGACCACCAGCACCAACTGCCCACGCTGCACGGTCAGGTCGACATTCCGGACGGCCACCGTACCGTCGGAGTGCACCACTCCGAAGTCGCGCAGCTCCAGGCGGCGCAGCGGATGCCGGGGTGGTGGCGTCGGCGCCGGCGCCGTCCCGGCGGCCAGGTCGACAGCCGGAACCCCAGCGGAGTACGCGCTCACTCCGGTCATCGCCGCCGTGCGCCGGGTCCAGACCCGCGCCGACGGCAGCTGCGAGATCAACGACGCGGTGGTCCAGGCGAACCAGCGGGCCGCGCCCAGCGTGGAGACGGCCACCAGCACCGCCCCGGCGGAAAGTCCGCCGCCCAGGTAGAGCGCCCACGCGCCGATCGGCAACAGCCCGCTCGCCATCGAGGGCGTGGAACGCGCCCACACCTGCGCCGAGATCTCCCGCCGCTGCCGGTCGCTGCGCAGCACGTCCAGGCTGGCCAGATGGCGTAGCACCGCCGTGGTCGCACCGGCGAGCTTCACCGTCCGCGCCGCGGACAGCGCGGAGACCAGCGCCGTGGCGAACGCAGCCCGCGCCGCCACCGTGGCCCGCGCCGCACGTTCGAGCTTCGGCCCGAACAGCGTCGCGGCCAGCCCGGAGACGACCATCGTCCCGAGGAAGAACAGCCCCGGCACGACACTGCCGGTGACCGCCGTCATGGCGACGACCAGGACCAGCGCGACCGCCTGGTCCAGCACGTTGTCGGCGAGCTGGACCACCCGCTCGGTGTCGCCGCCCTGCGCCACGACCTCGGCCGGGGTGTGCGAGCTGACCCGGCGCGGCCCGGTCTGACCGTGCACCAGGCGCAGACCGATCCGCAGCATCTGCCGCACCCACCAGCCCGGGAACCAGACGTGGGTGTAGTACGGCAGCGGCATGGTGATCAGCAACCCGGCCACGATCCCCATCGCCGGCAGGTACGGGCTGCCGGTCCCGTCGACCAGATCGGCCCAGAGCCAGGGGAGCACCGGCCCGTCCAGCCCCAGCAGGCTGAGCCCGAGGAACAGCCCGATCGCGGCCATCCCGTACCGGGGGTCGTTGAGGCAGAGCCGGAAGATCTCCCGCAACGTCCGGGCCGGCGGCACGGGCGGCAGTGGTGGCGGGTCGGCGCGGGTCACCCCGGACGTCGCGGGTGTCGACCCGGCCAGCTCAACCCGCGTGGTCGTCGGCTCGATCTGCTCGTCCGGCTCGGCCGGCACGGTCTGCTTGTTCGACTCGGCCCACGCGCTCGCCGGGTCGGTTGGCCAGTCCCGGGCCGGGTCGGGACCGACCAGCAGATCGGTGCCGCCGCCGGCGCGGCCGGCCGTTGCCGCCGTGGCGTAGGCGGCAGCGTGACTGGTGGCCAGCAGTTCGGCGAAGCGCGTCGACGTCTCCAGCGGGCCGGCCTCCACCACCGCGCCGTCGGCCAGCACCACCACCTCGTCGCAGCGGCGAACCGAGGAGAGCCGGTGGGCGATGACGATCCCGATCCGGTCGCGCAGCAGCCGTTCGGTGGCTCGCTGCACCCGCGCCTCGGTCACCGGGTCGAGGCGTGCGGTGGCCTCGTCGAGGATCACCACATGGGGGTCACGGACCAGGATCCGGGCGAACGCCACCAGCTGCTCCTGACCGGCGGAGAGCACGTGCCCTCCCTCCCCCAGCCGGGTCGCCAAGCCGTCCGGCAACTCGGCGATCCAGCCCGCCAGGCCCAGCTCGTCGAGCGCCCGGGCTGCCGCGTCGAGCAGGTCCGGGTCGAAGAGTGCGACGTTCTCGGCGAGCGTGCCGGCGAGGATCTCCGTACGCTGCGGCACGAGTGCCACCCAGCGGCGCAGTTGCTCGACGTCGAGGTCACCCAGGTCGGTGTCGCCGAGGAAGACCGATCCCGCTGGCACGTCGACAGCCCTGGTGAGCACCTTCGCCAGTGTCGACTTACCCGAACCGGTCCGCCCGATCAGCGCGTACGAGCGGCCGCGCGCGAAGGTCAGGCTGAGCCCGCGCAGCGCCGCCCCCCGGCCGCCCTCCTGGTATCTGAACGTCAGGTCCTCGATGCGCAGGTCACCCTCGGTCGGGCTGGCGCCACCGACGGGTTCCTGCCGAGCCCGCTGGAGCAACTGCACCCGGGCCCACGCGCCGAGAGCCTCCTGGATCTCCGGCACCATCCGACTGACATGCTCCGCGGTGGCCCCGAAGGCCAACGCCAACAGCCAGATGGCGGTGAGGCGTGCGGCGTCGACCCGGCCGGTGGCCAGCGCCCAGGCCCCGCCGAGCACCACCACGCCGATGCCGGCCCGGATCGTCGCCGTCGCGGCCGACGCCACCTTGGCGGACAGCACCCAGACCAGGCGACCCCGGGACAGCACGGCGGCGGCCCGCCGCGCGTACAGCCGCAGCACGTACGGCCGGGCCAGACTGGTCCGCACGTCGTCCTGGCCGTGCACCGCCTCCTCCATGACCGCGGCCAGGTCTGACCACGCCTCTTCCTCGGCCATCCGGGCCGGGCCGATCCGGGCCGTGGGCCGGCGCAGGCTGACGGCGAGCACCACCGTGAGCAGCAGCATCGCCACCCCGGCCGGCCACCACACGGCCAGCGCCACGACCATCGACAACAGACCGACGCAGAGGCCCTGGGCGAGCCGCGTGCCCTGGTTACGGATCGCCGACGCCACCTGGTAGACGTCCCCGTCGATCCGGTCGAGCAACTCGCCCACCGGGGTGGTCTCCAGGGTCGGCAGGTCCTGCCCGAGCGCCACCCTGCAGAGCCGGCGGCGCACGTCGGCGGACCAGTCCGCGGTCAGGCCTGCCATCAGCAGGCTCACGGCGAGGTCACTGAGGACCACGGCGACCAGCGCCGCGGCCAGCACGGCGAAGAAACCGGTCGAGCGGTGCACCAGCACCGCGCCGGCCAACGCCGACGCACCGGCCTGACCGGCGGCGCCGAGCACGATCAGGATGACCACGATCGTCATACGACGCGTCGAGGTGCCCCACAGATCTCGGAGCAGGCGCATGGAAAGTCCTCCGGACGTGGGGTGGCGGAGACTTCAGCCTGCCGGCGTCGACACGTCGTCTCAACCGATTTTCCGGGCTCTGAGCAGGGCATCGACCGTCTCCCTCATCCGCCGCGCCGCGCCCTGGACACCTCGATGACGCCATCGGGCGATGCCCCCCGGGGCTGGTCGGGTCGCTCGCCGAACGGATCACCGCACCTCGACGATCACCTTCGTGACGCCGCCCGAACCTCCCGAATGGGGATGATCGACTCCGTTTCGGCGAAGTCGCGGTATCAACCCCTCTCGGATACCCCCACATCAGCGAAGTCGTGTGGATCATGCGTGAGCTGGGTGCGTTCCGCCCGCCGCCCTGGGTGCTTTGGGGTCTGAGGTGGGGTTGGCTGGTGCGGTTTGTTCCGTTTGGGTGGTATCGGCGTGTGGTCGGGGCCACTTCGCGGCCGGAATCGTGGCCGGGTCGGGGTCGTTACACACCCTGACGATCGCAGGACCACGGCCTGTCGGCGCGATGGTCCACCCCCGGGAATGACCCCCGACCCCGGGTCGTTACACCTGGACCCCGCCCCGACCGGCACCCCGCTCCACCGGGTGCCACGGAGCCGGAATGACCCCGGCCCCCGGGTCGTTACACAGGGACCCGGCGCCGCGAGCCCCCCGCTCGCAGGCCGCCGATGAACCCCTAAGACTTTTGTTGCAGCGCCGGACGAGGTGCTCACGCCCGCTGTATTCAGGCGGGTGTCCTTACCCCCGAAGGAGCTTCCCCCATGAACACGATCATGCGTAAGAGTGTGCTGTCTGTTGCTGGTCTGGCTTTCGCTGGTGGTGTGTTCGCTGGTCCGATCGCCGCCCACGCCAACCCCGTTGACGCGAAGCCTGCCGCTGTTGCGGTGCAGGCGGCTGCGCCGAAGCCGCAGGGCGAGCAGTCGCACATCACGTTGAACGACGAGCAGACCGCCAACGTCAAGGCGATCATCGCCGCGACGAAGAAGGCCGGCCTCCCCGAGCGCGCCGCGGTGATCTCGATCGCGACGAGCCTGCAGGAGTCGAAGCTGGAGAACCTCGGCCACCTCGGCGACGCCAACGACCACGACTCGCTGGGCCTGTTCCAGCAGCGCCCGAGCTCGGGTTGGGGCACGCCGGAGCAGATCACCGACCCGGCCTACTCGACGACGGCGTTCCTGAAGGGCCTGAAGCAGGTCGACGGGTGGCAGGACATGCCCCTGACGGATGCCGCGCAGACCGTACAGGTCTCGGCTTACCCGGACGCGTACGCGCAGTGGGAGCAGCAGGCCACCGACCTGGTCGGCCAGTACTGGAACAGCTGACCCACCGCACCAACCGACCGCTGGCCGGCACCCCACAACGGGTGCCGGCCAGCGGCATTTGTTCTCCCGAGGCGCAGGTCGCGCGCAGCTCCGTAGATCTTGGACAGTTTCCGTTAGGCATGAACGGAAACTGTCCAAGATCTCGGGGTGGATGTGCCGCTGCCGCCTTCGCGGTGGCGGTGGTCGGCGGCTGCGGCGACGGGCGGGTCAGCTCGACCACCTGAACGGCGAACCGGGCAGTGCCCAGGACGACGAGCCGGGCAACTGCCACAGGCCAACTCGACCCGCGACCACGCGCGCCTACCAACGTGGAAGGGCGGAACGGTCACAGACGACCAGGCACCCAGCGGTCAGAACAGGACCGTCGCGAGGGTGCCGATCGGTTGGAAGCCGCAGCGTTCGTAGACCCGGCGGGCGGGGAGGTTGAAGTCGTTGACGTACAGGCTGACCGTGGGAGCGACCCGCAGCAGCGCGTCGCGGACCACTGCTGCCATGGCGGCGGTGGCGATCCCGCGGCCCCGCCACTCGGGTGCCACCCAGACGCCCTGGACCTGGGCGGTCCGCTTGGTCACCACGGCCAACTCGGCCTTGAAGACGACCTTGCCGTCGACGAAGCGGGCGTACGCGCGACCGGATCGGACCAGGTCGTTGACCCGCCTGCGGTAGCTGCGTCCGCCGTCTTCGGCCAGCGGGGATACGCCGACCTCCTCGGTGTACATGGCTACGGCCGCCGGGAAGAGTCGGTCGACCTCACCGGGGCGGACCTGGCGTACTTCTGGGTCGGCAGGTACGGATGGCAGGGTGTCAGCGGCCAGCAGTGGCTGGTTGGGGCGGACGTCTCGCGCTGGCCCCCACGTGTCGGAGAGCCGGTCCCAGAGCCCGAGTACGGCGTCGGCCCGGCCGACGATGGAGGAGCACAGCCGCTCCTCGCCGGCGAGCAGGTCGGCGAAGGCGGCCACCGCGGCGTCGCTCGCCAGCACCGGGGTCAGGTTGCCGCCGAGCCAGCACAGCGATTCCAGGTTGCGGCGTGCGCCGTACCCCAGGATTCTGCCTTCGGCCCGCCACCACGAGAGGCCGCGCGCGGCGATTCGCTCGGCGACCTGCGCGCCCGCGAACGGGTCATGGTCGAGTAGACGCTCGACCGCGCGGCGCTCCGATTCCCCCAGTTGCCGTACCGGCACCGTCAGCACGACTACCAGCCTGCCAGATCGACCCCCTGCTCCGCCGGTCAAGTGACAAGGCCGGCACCGGCTCGGCCGGCTCGCCGATGGGGCGGGTCCGCTCGGCCCACCGGACGACGGGTGGTACGAGGGCTCCGAGCAGGAGGAACAGCGCACCGAGCACCAGCCAGCCTGGTACGCCCCAGCCGAGGGCGAGGGTGGTCACTACCACCGGGGCGAGCATCTTGCCCAGTTCGTAGCCCATGCCGTACGCCCCCTGGTACTGCCCCTGGGCGTTCGTCGGCGCGAGCCCGAAGGAGATCGCCCAGCCGGCGGCGGAGTGCCACAGTTCCCCGATCACGTGGGCGAGCGACCCGACGCCGAGCAGGCCCACCGCCCCGGCGGTGGGGAGCGCGCCGCTGGCGGCGAAGAGTACGCAGGCCAGGGCGATGGCGACGCCGGCTCGACGGGCGGCGCCAGCGGCTGCGGGCAGGGTGGCCGCGACGCTCGCGGCGCGTACCTGGAGGAGGACCACGAGCCCGGTGTTGACCAACGTCAACGCGGAGATCATCCAGATGGGTGCCTTGGTGTGCCCGGCGATCCACAGCGGCAGGGCGATGGTGAGCAGGCTGAAGTGCATGGACATCAGCCCGTCGACCAGGGTGAAGGCCAGGAACGGCCGGTCCCGTAGGGCGATCAGTCGGGGGCCGTGCGTCGGGGCGGCGACCGGGGTGATGCTGGGCAGTCGGAGGAAGACCAGTGCGGCGGCGAGTGACGCCGCTGCGGTGGTCAGGATCAGTGCGACGTACCCGGTCCGGGTGTCGGCGGCGATGGCGAAGCCGCCGAGGACCGCGCCGACGGAGATCCCGACGTTGGTGGTGGCGCGCAGGTAGGCGCGGGTGCGTACCCGCTGGTCGGCCGGGATCGCTCCGGCGATCAACGCGCCCCGGGCGCCGCGCTCGACCGCATCGGCGAGTGCGGTGGCGGCACCCACCAGTACGAACGTGGGGAAGGACCGGACGGCGATCAGGCCGACGGTGAGGGTGCCGGCGACGACCAGCGCGCCGACCTGTACGCCGCGCGGGCCGACTCGGTCGGCCAGGTAGCCACTCGGCGCGCTGGCCAGGACCCCGACGAGCGCCGAGATGGTCAATCCGATGCCGACCTGGGTCGCCGACAGGCCTACCGATCGGGTGAGGAAGAGGGCGCTCGCGACGAGCCAGAGGCCACGCCCGACGGTCTTGACCAGGGTTCCGAGGGTGAGGATCCGGGCCGGGCCCGGTGGGGGAAGCAGGCTCATGGTCGGGACGCTAGCAAGACGTACGTACGGTTTGCAAGGACGGGGGTTGTCGACGATGCATTGCCGATATATCGTTGATGCATCAGCGACAGTGCGGAGAAAAGGAGAACCTGATGAGGTTCCATCGACAGCACCACCCGATGCACGAGGCGCGGATGCGAGGCTTCGGCTTCCCGCCGGTGCCGCCCGGCCACGGGCAGGAACACGGACACGGCGGCCCCTGGGGCGGCCGGGGTCGCGGCAGAGGTCGGGGGCGACGCCCCAACGTCCGGGCCGCCGTGCTGGCTCTGCTCACCGAGCGGCCGATGCACGGCTACGAGATGATCCAGGAAATCGACTCCCGCACCGGCGGTGCGTGGCGACCGAGCCCCGGGTCGATCTACCCCACCCTCCAGCTACTGGAGGACGAGGGCGTGATCGTCGCCAGCACTGAAGAGTCCGGCGGCGGGCGCAAGCGGTTCACGGTCACCGAGGCCGGGCAGGCGGAGGCCACCGAGGCCGCGCAAACCCCGGCATGGGCGGACGTCGCCCAGACCACGGTGACCAGTTGGCACGACATCCGCGACTCCGGCGCGCAGGCGATGAACGCTCTGCGCCAGGTCATGATGAACGGCACCGACGACCAACGCGAGCGGGCCGCCCAGGTGCTCGACGAGACGCGCCGCAAGCTGTACGCGATCCTCGCCGAATCCGAGTGACCCGAACGCCAACGTCCAACCGCACGCCAACGTCGGCCCGAACGCCAACGTCCGCACGACCAGCGCCGACGCCCGCACGACGCAGGCCGGCGCGCGCGACCCGCGCCGCGCACGGCAGCAGGACGGCATCGGGTACGACGACAGCGGCCGTTCCCCCGCACGGGGAACGGCCGCATTTTCCATGTGGAAAATCAGTGCACGGTGACCGTCGGGCCGGTGACCAGCCCGCGCAACTCCTCGGGGAGTTCGGCGCCCATCTCGTCGGCGATCCGCAGCGCCTCCTCGATCAGCGTCTCCACGATCTGCGCCTCGGGCACCGTCTTGACGACCTGCCCCTTGACGAAGATCTGGCCCTTGCCGTTGCCGGAGGCGACACCGAGGTCAGCCTCGCGGGCCTCGCCGGGACCGTTGACGACGCAGCCCATGACGGCGACCCGCAGCGGCACCGGCAGCCCCTCCAGGCCGGCGGTGACCTCCTCGGCGAGCTTGTAGACGTCCACCTGGGCGCGCCCACAGGACGGGCAGGAGACGATCTCCAGGCCGCGCTCGCGCAGACCGAGGGACTCCAGGATCTGGTTGCCGACCTTGATCTCCTCGACCGGCGGCGCGGACAGCGACACCCGGATGGTGTCGCCGATCCCCTCGGCCAGCAGCGCACCGAAGGCGACCGCCGACTTGATGGTGCCCTGGAACGCCGGCCCGGCCTCGGTGACACCGAGGTGCAGCGGGTAGTCGCACTGCTCGGCGAGCTGCCGGTACGCGCGGATCATCACGACCGGGTCGTTGTGCTTGACCGAGATCTTGATGTCCCGGAAGCCGTGCTCCTCGAACAGCGAGCACTCCCAGAGCGCCGACTCGACGAGCGCTTCGGCGGTGGCCTTGCCGTACTTGGACAGCAGCCGCTTGTCCAGCGAGCCGGCGTTGACGCCGATACGGATCGGTACCCCCGCTGCACCCGCGGCGCGGGCGATCTCCTTGACCTTGTCGTCGAACTGGCGGATGTTGCCCGGGTTGACCCGGACCGCGGCGCAGCCGGCGTCGATCGCGGCGAAGACGTACTTGGGCTGGAAGTGGATGTCGGCGATCACCGGGATCTGCGACTTCTTGGCGATCGCGGGCAGCGCCTCGACGTCGTCCTGGGACGGCACGGCAACCCGGACGATCTGGCAGCCGGACGCGGTCAGCTCGGCGATCTGCTGGAGCGTGGCGTTGATGTCGGAGGTGAGGGTCGTGGTCATCGACTGCACGGACACCGGCGCACCGCCACCGACCGGGACCGAACCGACCATGATCTGGCGGCTGGCCCGACGGGGAGCGAGCGGCGGAGGCGGCACGGCTGGCATACCGAGACTGATAGCTGTCACTTCAGGCACTCACCTTGAGAAGAGCGTGATCGGGTTGACGACGTCCGCGGCGATGGTCAGCAGCGTGAACGCGCCACCGATCAGGATCACCGCGTACGTGAAGGGCATCAGTTTGAGGTAGTCCACCCGGCCGGGGTCGGCGCGGCCGATCTTGCTGTAGATCCAGGAGCGGGCGCGTTCGAACCAGGCGACGGCGATGTGGCCGCCGTCCACCGGGAGCAGCGGCAGCAGGTTGAACACGCCGATGAAGAAGTTCAGCGACACGAAGAGCATGAAGAAGACCAGCCAGGCGTTGTTCTCCACCGCTTCGCCGCCGAGTCGGCTGGCGCCGACCACGCTGATCGGGGTGTCGATGTCACGCTCGCCGCCGGTGAGGGCGGTCCACAGGGCGGGGACCTTCTGCGGGAGACGCTGCAATGCCTGGACGGTGCCGACGGCCAACTGGCCGGTGAAGTCGGCGGTGGCGCCGAAGGCGCCGACCGGGCCGTACGTCACGCGGGTGGGCGTGCTGGGGACGAGCCCGACGCCGAGGGCGGCCACCGGCGCGACGGTGCCGTTCGGGTTGTCCAGCGGCGGACGCTGGGTCTGCGCGAGCACGGTGCTGGTGGTGCCCGGCTGCCCGTCGCGGACGTATGCGATCTGCGCGGTGTCGCCGGGCTTGAGCGCCCGCAAGGTGGTGAGCAGGTCGCCGTAGGAGTTGACCGTCGTGCCGTTGACCGCTGTGATCCGGTCGCCGTTCTTCAGCTGCGCCTGGGCGGCCGGGCTGGCGGCGTCGGCGGAGGTGCACGCCCGCGCCGCGTTCTCCGGCACCACGCACTGGCTGAGCTGGATGACGGCGGGCTCCTGGCGGGCCTGCGCGTCGGTGGTCGGGAAGTCCGGGTTGGGCAGGCCGGCGGAGACAGCGAGGATCCAGATCGTGACCAGGGCGAGCGCGAAGTGCGTGATCGACCCGGCGGCCATGACGATCGTCCGCTTCCAGACCGGGTAGCGCCACATCACCCGGGACTCGTCGCCGGGCTCGACGTCGTCGTCCTGCGGCGTCATCCCGACGATCTTGCAGAAGCCGCCGAGGGGGATGCCCTTGAGGCCGTACTCGGTCTCACCCCGCTTGAACGACCAGATCGTGGGGCCGAAGCCGACGAAGTACTTCGTGACCTTCATCCCGAACGCCTTGGCGGTGAGCAGGTGCCCCGCCTCGTGCAGGCTGACCGAGATGAGAATGGCCAGGGCGAAGAGGACCACCCCGAGCAGGTACGACATCAAGCTCCTTCCACCGAACCCGCGATGATCTCCTGCGCGTGCGCGCGTGCCCACGACTCGGCCGCGAGCACGTCCTCGACGGTACCTGGTTCCCCGAAGTCCGGAGCCTCCTCCAACACGCGTTCGAGGGTGTCGACGATGCCGAGGAACGGCAGTCGGCCCGCCACGAACGCCGCGACGCACTCCTCGTTCGCCGCGTTGTAGATCGCCGGGCGGCTACGACCGGCCTCCCCGGCGGCCTTGGCCAGCGCGACGGCCGGGAACGCCTCGTCGTCCAGCGGCGCGAACTCCCAGGTGTGCGACGCCGTCCAGTCGACAGCGGTCGCCGCCTCGGGGACCCGGTCCGGCCAGCCCATGCCGAGCGCGATCGGCAGCCGCATGTCCGGTGGGCTGGCCTGGGCGATCGTCGACCCGTCGACGAACTCGACCATCGAGTGGATCACCGACTGCGGGTGCACCATCACGGCGATGTCGGCGTAGGGCACGTCGAACAGTTCGTGCGCCTCGATCACCTCAAGCGCCTTGTTGACCATGGTCGCCGAGTTGATCGTGACGACCGGCCCCATGTTCCAGGTCGGGTGCGCGAGCGCCTGCTCGGGTGTGACCTGCGTCAACTCGTCGCGTCGCCGGCCCCGGAACGGGCCGCCGCTGGCCGTGACGATCAACCGTCGCACCTCACCGCGCGACCCGGAGCGCAGACACTGGGCCAGCGCCGAATGCTCCGAGTCGACCGGCACGATCTGCCCCGGCCGCGTCACCGCGGCCTTGACCAGCGGGCCGCCGGCCACCAGCGACTCCTTGTTGGCAAGCGCGAGGGTACGACCAGCACCCAGCGCGGCCAGCGTAGGAGCGAGGCCCAGCGAGCCGACCACCCCGTTGAGCACGATGTCGCACGGCCACTGGGCCAGCTCGGTCATGGCGTCCGGGCCGGCCACGATCTTGGGAAGCTTGAAGTCACCGGTGGCCCACCCGCGCCGGCTCGCCTCGGCGTAGAACGCGAGCTGGAGGTCCTGCGCGGCGGACGCCCTGGCCACCCCGACCGCGTCGACGCCCAGTTCGAGGGCCTGCGCGGCGAGCAGCTCGACGTTGCCGCCGCCCGCACCCACGGCGACCACCCGGAACCGGTCCGGGTTGCGCCGGACGATGTCGATGGCCTGTGTACCGATCGAACCTGTGGACCCGAGCAGAACAAGATCGCGGGGTGAAGTCACAGGGCCATTCTTCCCCACCGTCACTGCAAGCCCGCTGGGAGCCTCAGCCCTCCCCCGCGCCGTCCCACCCCGCTGCGCCCACCTTCGCGCCCGCCCTTGATCAACACCACATCGCCGATCTAGCGGTAACCCCGCTACCCGACACCCCCACCTCGCCGACCTCGTGTCGATCAGGAGGCGGCTCAGCCCTCCTCGGCCGGCTCCTCCTCGTCCAGCAACTCGGCCGGATCAATGGAGAACTCGAACGGCTCCCGCATCGCGAAGGTGCTCCCCGCCGCAGCGGCGGCCAACGGCCGGTACTCACCGTCGGACAGCTCGAACAGGGCCATGGTCGGCACGCGGTTACGCAGATCCACCCGGAGAAAGAACGGCACCCCGACCGCGGCGTACTCGCGAGGCCTGTCGATCACGTCCTTGCGCCGATTACCTGGCGAAACGATCTCCCCCAACAACACCGCCTCGGAAATGGGAACCGTCGCGCGGCCACCCCCGGACTTACGAAGCACAGCGATGTCCGGGATGAAGAGATCATCCCCGGAGATGACGTTGATCTCCGGATAGACCCAGAATCCGGCCTTCCGCGCAGCGCGGTGCAGCACGTACGGCAACTCCCGCTCGACCGCCTGATGATCGATTCCCGCGTGTGGTGTCACGATCACGCTTCCGCTCAGGACCTCAACCTTGGGGCCGTTGGTCTCCGGCAACAGGTCAAGGGCGAGCTGCGCAGTCCACGGCTCGTCGTGCCACCGCAGCACGTCGAACGACGGCTCGGTGTGCTGCGGCGCCGGCTCCGGCGCGAACGCGGCCTGGGCCATCCGGGCTCACCCCCTCAGCGGACCATCCTGCTCAGGCCAGCCTAACCACCGCAGCCCCAGTTGTACGGGATCGCACACCCAGTGCGACGTTTTTGCCACCTACATCGGCATCGCCCCTGCCACTGGTGAGCCAATTAAGCAGCGATCCCAGCGCAGCCGGTGACCGCAACCAACAGGGGGAGAGCGGCCCAAGAACTGGCCCTAAACGTGCAGGACTTGAACACCGATAACCACATATTCACATGAAGTGAATAGACGGCATACTACTACGACGTCTTCAGCCCTGACGACAGGAAGAGCCAGCGACGCCCAGACACCCGTCACGGCCAGTTCAATGCCAATCAAAGACGTAACGATTACGTTCCCGATCGAAAGATTCGTCAACACGATGGGAGGCTAATCCAAATTCTTGCTCTGCCCATCGACAGATGGCAACCGCAAGCCCTTCTACTTGAAAATCACACTCTTGGTAGGTCAAATTCAGTACCGATACGGTCACCGGCCGGCCACCGACACTCTCGGAGATCTCGGCTGCGACCACCCCAAGCCCATTCCGCAATTCTTCCTTGTAGGCAGGAGGCAACTCTGCGACAGATCCTTCGAAGGCAAGCCCTACCGGCACCGAAGGGACGACCTTAACGCCGTCTAGAACCCCTCCCTCCTCCTGAAAGACGGCCTGCGCGACAATCGAGATTCGAATACCCCATGAGGATTTGATGACTCGGTACAGGAATGACCTAGGCGCGCCCATTCAGTCGAACTCCAAAAGATTAAAGACTCCGGAAGAGAAATAGTGCTCCACTGATTCCAAGCCCGTTGCTCTGGATATGTAGTCGAGCCCATGGCTCGCGTCACCGTCCCACAAAGGGCTATACCTGTTCATGAAATAAGTCGCATCGTCGTCTGACATGCCACCCAAATGAGCCTGCGCCAAACCCTTTATGTCTCGATTTCTAATCCTGAATGTCATGATTTCGGTGCCTGGCTTGTTTGAGGCATAGCGCTCGGCGGCGCCACGGGTACCCCACGAGTACACCCCCGGCCCAAAGTGCGCCTTGTTTGGTTCGGTCGGGAAAGGATCTCCTCCCGCCCTCAGCCGAGCCGCACCATCGGGTCCTTGAACTGTGTAGAACTCAGTGTATTCGTCATTGGCCTTGCCAGCGCCGCCAGCCCTGCTGCTACCGCCACTGGCGCGGGAGGAGGCGCCTGAGGAGCCGCCGGACTTGGATCCCTCCTTGCCGGCGCCGCCGGAACTCTTGCCACCGCCGGATTTCCCGGCACCGCTCGATCCGGCCGACGAACCCTTCGGATTACTCTTGGCCTGGGCCTGTTTCTGAGCCGGGTTACCCGTCTTCTTCGAGGCCTGCGTCGCCTTGTTGCTCGTCGTATTGACCTTGTCGGCGGCCTTCTTCTTGGCTGCCTGCGCGGCCTTCTTCGCCCGCTCGATCGCCAGCTTCTTGGCGTTCAACGCGGCTGTCTCCGCCGCCCGGGCGGCAGCCAGCACCGCCTCGGCGGCTCTCTTCGCTGCCCGCCACGCCTGGATCGCGTCGATCGTCCGGTTGACCGCTCGCATCACGGCCGGGATCTTGCCGAGCTTGGCCCACGGGATCGCCCCGATGATCAAGCTGCCGCACGCCCACATGTCACCGCCGAAGCAGTTCATGGCGTCGTTGATGCCGATGAACTCCTTGAGGATGTACCAGGCCGAGTCGAGCACCACCGACATCAGCGACCGGCCCATGTTGGCCTGCGCCTGGGAGATCATCGCCGCCGACAGGCCCGCGCCGGCCAGCGCCGCCGCCGTCTCCGACGCGGTCAACGCCACCGACAGACCAGACGGGTCGGAGTGGGTCACCGGGTTGTTGTGGGCGTACGCGTACCCGTTGGACTGCGCCGGGTCGGCCAGGTCCAGGACCGGGTCCGCGGACAGGAACCGTCCCACTGTCGGGTCGTACAGACGCGCACCGAGCGGGGTGTACCCGGAGGCGTCGTCACGGACCGCCCCGAGGAAACCGGTGTTGTTCTGCATGTTGACGGCGAGCGGAGCGGTGCCCCGCTGGTTGCCGAACGGATCCTGCTTACGGATCCGCACCGGCATCGCCGTGTCGTACATGCCGACCTCGGCGTACGTGCTGCCCTGATGGTCACCGGCCAGAGCCAGCAGGTACGAGTTGGCGATGCTGTTGTTCGCGTAGCGCACCACGGTGCCACCCGGCGCGGCGTACGTGCGTTGGACGGAGACCTGCACCCCGCCCTTCTGCACCGTCAGCTGCGCCTCGCCCAGGTTCAGGGTGGCCTGACGCTGCTGGATCGTCAGCAGACGGGTGCCCCCCGGCCCATAGATGTGCCGGGTTGTGGCGTTATCCGAGGTAGGGGCTGTCGCGGCGCTGGGCGTGGTGGTGGAGGCGGAGGCGGACGGTGTCGTGGATGGGGATGTGGTCGAAGTCGGTGGGGTGGATGAAGCGGACCTCGGTGGACTCGTCGCTGACGGTCAGCGTGCCGGCGGTGACTCGGGCGAGGTAGGTGACGGTGAACTCCTGCCGGACCTCGCCGTCGGCGTATGCGATGACGTGCGCAGGGTCGGTGTATATGCCGAGCAGGCCGGTGATCTCGATGTCGAGGCCGGTCTCTTCTTTGACCTCGCGGACGGCGCACTGTTGGAGGGTTTCGCCGATGTCCATGGCGCCGCCGGGTAGGGCCCAATTGCCGGAGTCGGTGCGCCGTTGCAGTAGGACGCGGCCGTGGGTGTCGGTGACGATCGCGGCAGCACCGGGGACAAGGCTGTTCGCGGTGGGGGCGTCCTGGTCGTGGTAGTAGTCGCGCCGGCCGGTCACCGGGTCTCCTTCGCGTAAGCGGTGGTGGTTTGCCAGATCTGTTCGAACTGGTCGGCGTGGGCGGCGAAGATGCCGTGCGGTGAGAGTTCGCGCAGGTGCAGGGCGGGGTGTTGATAGCCGCGGGCGCGGTACAGGTGTGGGGTGACGATCATCTGGTGGTCGAAGCGGAACACCGAGTTGTACAGGTGCACGGTGTGCAGGCCGATCTCCACCCCCGCGACGTGGTTGAGGGGTTCGCAGAAGTTGAGGGCGTTGCGGATGCGGCCGGGTAGGGTGCCGCCGATCTGTTCGAGGGCGTCGCGTTCGGCCACGTGCGGGCAGTCGGGGTCGGCGAATGCGAGCCGGAACCGGGCGCCGTTGGCCGCCTTGTCGGTGATGAGTTGCATGGTGTTGGGCAGCAGCTCTAGGAGGAACGGGTAGGCGTAGCCGAGCAGGTCGATCCGGCTGGTGGCGCCGGCGAGGAGGGCTGCCCAGACGTGGTGGGGGATGTCGGCGCGGTGGGCGTAGGCGGCGACGACCTCGGCGGTGGCTTCGGCGCCGGGTGCCTGGTCGGGGCGGGTCTGGGGCCACAGGTCGGCTTCGGTTTCGCCGAGGGCGTCGGCGACGGCGAGGCGGGTGCGCTGGTGCGGGACGCGGCCGGCGAGCCACCGGGTGACGGTCTTGACGTCGACACCGACGGCTGTGGCGAGGGCGGCGGGGTCGAGGTGGGCGCGGAGCATGGACGCGCGGAGGCGGTGACTCATACCGTCCCACGGTAGTGGACACAGCGGGACGCGCCAGGTCGTGGAAGTGTCCGGGGTGGTGTCCGTCGGGACGTTGGGGTGCCCGGGGCTGATTCGTAGGTTCTGCGGCAGGGCCTCGCCGGTTCGCTTGCGGCAGATTCGCCGGGCTGGTGGGTGCCAGGGGGGAAGGGGTTGTCGCCGGCCCGGGATGCGGTCGGGTCGGGTGTCGGCGGTGGCCCCTTCTCCCTTCCAACGAGCCGGATGGGTGGTGGGGTTGTTGTCGGTGCATCAGCCGGTACGGCCGCAGTGGATCTGCGCGGGGTGCGGGGCGGCGTGGCCGTGTCGGACTCGTAAGCGGCAGCTCGTGGCGGAGTTCACCGGTGCGCGGGTGTCGCTGATGCTGCACCTGTCGGCGTACCTGGTGCAGGCGTGTGAGGACCTGCCGCACACCCCATCGGGGGTCCTGCACGCACGCTTTCTGGCCTGGCCACGTTCAGCGGCACTACGCAACGAGTAGCGGGCGCCCCGACCAAGCGCCGCCTTCTTCGCCCGCTCGACCGCCAGCTTCTTGGCGTTCAACGCGGCCGTCTCCGCCGCCCGGGCGTTCTTCCATTTGGCGATGTCGTGCGCTGCCTCGAACTCGTCCGTGGTGGCTACGCCGTTGGCATAGGCAGTCACGGTCTACAGGTAGATACACGTTCCTGACTGGCGATGCCGGGACACAAGGTCAGCCATCGACACCCTGAACGACGCCCTCAGCCCACCGGCGGAGAACCCAGCGACCCGTCTGTCACCATCGCTGTCCGCTGACGTTGCCGTCAGCGTTGCCGTAAAACCGCCGTAGGGCCCCGCCATACCATATTTCCGGCGAGGCCCTACAGCGGTTTCCTGCGTCCCACGGATAGCGATGAGGGGTAGCCTGGAAGGATCCAAGCGCCTTACGGCTCTCAATGCGAGCTGCAAGGCGGCAAGGATTCCCTCAGACAATCGGATGCCTGTTGGGATCTAATACGTTTACGCCCTCCGCGTCCAGCATGGATTCGAACTCATCAAGAGTCTCACGCTTGATGAAATCAGCCTCGCTTTTGTAAATCGGAAGCAGCCACAAGAATCGCGCACCACCCGCTTCCGCCGGAGCCCACTCAAGCTCGGGCCCGTAGGGATAAGGAAGGCTCACCAAGAGGTGATCCATGTGCGAACCCGGCATCCAAGGCCGGCCAATATTGATGACAGATCCCACGTCCAACTGATGAGCCTCGAATGAGTGAAAGTGACTCACCATTGCCAGCGTTTCCGAGTGCATGTCGGCAGCCACGGAGGACATTACGAAGAACTCGATTCCATCGACTGCAGATCCTTGCACAGAGGACCCGACTGTTACGTAAACCCAAGCGTCACCAGCACGCTGGGGGTAGACCCGATAGGCGGCGAAGTGTGGAACTCGCTCCAGGATCGGCCCGCGATCCCAGGACGCGGCTTCCACAATATGGCCATCCCAGAATCTCCGAACATGCCGCTCAAGGGCAGACAATCTTTCGCTATCTTCGGCCATAGTCCCAGATTCCTTTTAATCGCCTTGGAGACCTTCGCCATCTCGGCCCCCTGCGCTAGCTGGCAGACCTTACATGCGGCCCCATTGATGCCGTCATCCCTTGCGTAGGCTCTTCGCTCTGCGTTCGTCATTTCCGACCCGCCGCCGCGATAGTAGTGGAGAACAAGCGGCGGGTCATGCTCCGGAACGGGGGCATGAGGGGTTCCTGATGTCATCGTAGCGCCGCACTCCGGGCACGGCTGACCCTCACCCGCTGCTCGCGCCGCCCGACCGCCAGGGCCATTTGTCTGCGAGCCACCGTAGTGCGTAGCCCGATTGTCCGGAACTGTGGCCGTGACCGGATTTTCTAGGTCACTCGCAACCCCGCTGGAATCCACTTCGAACCGGGCATTACCGCAGTTGTGAACCAGGACCGGCACGGCGCCCGCCAGCACGTAGTACGTGTGGATGTTGGCGACGGTGAGGTTGTGGACGGTGGCCCAGGCGGTGCTCCAGCGTTCGATCGCCGTGATCTGCACGAGGGTGCCGGCGCTGGTTCGCAGCATCTGGCCGGATCGCAGGTCGGTGGCGTCGACCCACTCGTTCAGCTCCGGCACCCAGAACGGGTGACCGTCCGTCGCGGTGACCTCGGCCGTGTCCGAACCATGCTCACCGTCGGTGTCAATGGTGACCTTCACCAGGTGCTTGACACCCTCGCCCTTGATCGCGGCGGTGACCGTCTCCACCTCGACCCGACCCGTCTCCGGATCAGTGACCTGGACCTTGTCGCCCGGCTTGACGTCCTCTCGGGTTCACGGAAGTCGCGGCATCCCAAGCACCCCGACACCCCGATTTCTAGGAAACCGTGTCGATCAAGCCTCTTTGTCGGTCGACTCGTGCCCCGGCCCGGTCGGTGCCGCCTCCTCGCCCAGCAGGTCGCCCGGATCGATGGAGAACTCGAACGGCTCTCGCATGACGAACCGTGTTCCGGCAGCCGCAGCGGCCACCGGTCGGTACTCCCCCTCGATCAACTCGTACAGCGCGATCGTGGGCACCCGATTACGCAGGTCGACCCGGAGGAAGAAGGGCACGCCAGCGGCTGCGTACTCACGCGGCCGGTCGATGATGTCCTTGCGCCGGTTCCCGGGGGAGACAATCTCGCCCAACAGCACGGCGTGCCCGATGTCCATCGTCGTCCGGCCACCGCCCGGCGCGTCGAGGATCACGATGTCGGGGATGAAGAGATCTTCACCAGAGACGACGTTCGTCTCCAGATAGAGCCACAGCTTTGCACGGCGGGCCGCCTGCTTCAGGTGATACGCGAGGTCCAGCTCCGCATCCTGATGGTCGTACCCGGCATGTGGTGTCACGATCACGCTTCCGCTCAGGACCTCAACCTTGGGGCCGTTGGTCTCCGGCAACAGGTCAAGGGCGAGCTGCGCAGTCCACGGCTCGTCGTGCCGCCGCAGCACGTCGAACGACGGCTCGGTGTGCTGCGGCGCCGGCTCCGGCGCGAACGCGGCCTGGGCCATCCGGGCTCACCCCCTCAGCGGGACATTCTGCTCAGGTCAGCCTAACCACCGCAGCCCCAGTTGCGCGCCATCGCACACCCAGTCCGTCGCCCACGTTTTTCCTCAGAGCAGATCACCTAAAATCGCCGGCACGGTTATCCCGACCCTTACAGCCTCCTCCGGAACGTCGACCGAGACGACTATCTCCGTCGCGCCCGCAGGAACTCGGAATCGGTGCACAAAGTCATCAGCGACTAGATCGCCGACCTCGAGCACGCCGTCAGGAACCGCTAGCACTCCTGTGAAGATCACCGCCTGACCAGGCGGCGGACCCTCGGCTGAAACCCTGATTTCAACCTCAACCTCCGCTGGTGCAACAGCAAGAGTGAGGCACCCTCCATTGAAGGCGAAGAGTGATTCAGAGAAGTCGATCTCAGGGATTTCGATCTCGGGAATTCCCCCAGACGTCCCCACACCTTCGATCCGAAGCGTACTCCAGGGAATGCAATGCCGATAGGTTGCTGAAAATCCGGCCTGATCGGACATAAATTAACCTCAGAAATCCGTGCAAGGGTTTATGCCGCCGCGCTTCATCTGAGCGGCCGCCCTGCCCTGTGCACCACTGCAGGCACGACATTGCGGAAGAAGGATCTGCGGAATAATCAATTGCGGACGCAATGAGATAATGAACGTCGAGACCGGCTGGTGACTCTCGACTCAAGTGCCACTCGGGAATTCCGAAGAGGTTGCCGAGGGCGTGCGACATCCACACTTGTCACCAATTGCATTGACACCGACTCAGCCAGCCTCATCAGTGATCCACCTGCATGACCGGCCGCCCCAGGTCCTGCCACCGCCATCCTCACGGCCCTGCATAGTCGCCGATCGCTACATCATGTAGCAGCGTGTACCAGAATCCCGGATCCTCGTCAAAAATGGAGCCGTCAATACCCGACAAGACGCGACCAAGATCCTCGCTTATCAATTCCAGCTCCTCCCGCTCGCTGTCCCGGCTCCCATACGGACAGCCGCGGATGAACTCCGAGATACACCGATCGAAGGCATACGGCGACGCGTTGACATGTCCGATTCCAGCTTCCAAGTCAAGGCTCATGATTGCGACTTCACCTGTATCGATATCCACGCAATAGAGACCAACATCATCGGTTCCGTCATTGCCGATGACGATGAACTCGCGGCCCTCCTCAGTATGCGAATAGGCCGGCACGGGAGAAAACAAAGGATTATCCACAGGAAGGCCCCGATGCGCCAGGTAGCCCCGCGCATCCGACTTCCGGATTAGAGCGAGAATGCTCTCCTCGTACCGGAATCTAGACTCCGACCCGCCAAAGGTCACCATATTCCCGCCGCCGCTTCCGCAAACACCTTCTTAATCGCGTTAGCCTGATCTTTTCTTGAAGCGGCACTTGCGGCCGACGTCGTCCACTCCCATGACCAAGACTGCTTGATACCCCCCAAGGAGGCTGAGCAACTCGCCCCCCTGCCCGAGCAAGGTCGCAGCTCGGAATATACCTCTAGGATGTTCTCCTTGCCGAGTCTGGCAATTAGCTTCTGCTCTGCGTGGAACTTCCGGCCCTTACCACCACCTGAGAAAGCCACTGCAATCTGCTCATTGCCGTCAGCGTCGAGATAGCGCGCAGCTGCGCCATTATGCAACTGACTGCCCTCCTCCAAGCGCTTCTTGACGACTTCAACGCTGAGATCAGTACTACCGTACTCGACCTCGCCACAGTTATGTACGAGCACCGGCGTTGTGCCGGCGAGCACGTAATACGTGTGGATGTTGGCGACGGTGAGGTTGTGGACGGTGGCCCAGGCGGTGCTCCAGCGTTCGATCGCCGTGATCTGCACGAGGGTGCCGGCGCTGGTCCGCAGCATCTGCCCGGATCGCAGGTCGGTGGCGTCGACCCACTCGTTCAACTCCGGCACCCAGAACGGGTGACCGTCCGTCGCGGTAGCCTCGGCCGTGTCCGAACCATGCTCACCGTCGGTGTCGATGGTGACCTTCACCAGGTGCTTGACACCCTCGCCCTTGATCGCGGCGGTGACCGTCTCCACCTCGACCCGACCCGTCTCCGGATCAGTCACCTGGACCTTGTCGCCCGGCTCGACGTCCTCGATCGGCTTGGCCGACCCGTCAGCCATGACCACCTTGGTACCGGGAACGAAGCTGTTTCCAGGGGTCTTGCAGGAGCCACCGCTGGAGCCGCCGTTACTACGTTCCGAGGCACCTGCTTTGCCGCCGGGCTTCGAGTCGCCCTTGCCGGCACCGCCCTTGCCGGCACCACTCGACGCGGCCGACGAGCCCTTCGGGTTGGTCTTGGCCTGGGCGTCCTTCTGGACCGGATTACCAGTCTTCTTCGAGGTGTTGGTCGCCTTGTTGCTCGTCGTGTTGACCTTGTCGGCGGCCTTTTTCTTGGCTGCCTGCGCCGCCTGCTTTGCTCGCTCGATCGCCAACTTCTTGGCGTTGAGCGCCGCCGTCTCCGCCGCTCTGGCGGCAGCCAGGACAGCCTCGGCGGCTCTCTTCGCCGATCGCCAGGCCTGAATGGCGTCGATCGTCCGGCTGATGGCCCTGGCCACCTTCGGAGCCTTGAGAATCTTGCCAACTGGAATCGCCCCGAGGATCAACTCGCCGCACGCCCACAGGTCACCGCCAAAGCAGTTCATGGCGTCGTCGAGGCCGATGAACATCTTCAGGGTGTCCCAGGCGGCGGAGAGGATCACCGACGTCAGCGACCGGCCCATGTTCGCCTGCGCCTGAGCGACCATCGCCGTCGACAAACCCGCACCGGCCAGCGCCGCTGCCGTCTCCGACGCGGTCAACGCCACCGACAGACCAGACGGGTCGGAGTGGGTCACCGGGTTGTTGTGGGCGTACGCGTACCCGTTGGACTGCGCCGGGTCGGCCAGGTCCAGGACCGGGTCCGCGGACAGGAACCGTCCCACCGTCGGGTCGTACAGACGCGCGCCAAGCGGAGTGAAACCCGAAGCGTCATCGCGGACGGCACCAAGGAACCCGGTGTTGTTCAGCAAGTTCGCATTCAACGGCGGGGCACCCCGCTCGTTGCCGAACGGATCCTGCTTACGGATCCGCACCGGCATCGCCGTGTCGTACATGCCGACCTCGGCGTACGTGGTGCCCTGATGGTCACCGGCCAGAGCCAGCAGGTACGAGTTGGCAGTGCTGTTGTTCGCGTAGCGCACCACGGTGCCACCGGGCACGGCGTACGTGCGTTGGACGGAGACCTGCACCCCGCCCTTCTGCACCGTCAGCTGCGCCTCGCCCAGGTTCAGGGTGGCCTGACGCTGCTGGATCGTCAGCAGACGCGTGCCGCCCGGCCCGTAGATGTGCCGGGTCTCGTCCTGCGCCTCCCACTGCTGCGCGGGCACTGTGGCGCACGCCGCCAACACGATCGGCGTGCCATCGGCGGTCGCGGCGTCCTTGACGGCGATGCAGAGGCCGGAGGCGGTGTGCTTGAGCTGACCGGTCGACAGGCGCTCCACCTGCTGGGCCGCGGCACCCGTGCAGCTCTGCACCGCGAAGGCCGAGCCCGCGGTGTTGGCGGCCGGCTGCACACACCAGGTGTCGTACGCAGCCAGCGTGCCCAGGTTCGGGTTGCTCTGGTTGGGCGTGGCAGCAAAGCCCCACCGCTGCGCGGGTGATCCATTGCACCCGTACAACTGCAAAGGTTGGTTCGGGACGGTCAACCCACGACTGAGGTCGACGCACTTGTTGGCCAGGCCGACGTACGAGCTCCGGCCCTTGGTGCCCTCGCCGGCGATCCGCTCGACCTGGCCGTCGTACGTCCACGACAGGGTCTGCTGGTCACCGTTCTGGATGGAGGTGACGGACTTCGTCTCGCCGGTCAGCTCGTACAGCCGCTCGGCGGCAGCGGTGATCGCGGCGCCGGCCGGGGTGAGGTAGTTCTTGGTGACCTTGGTGAGGGTGCGCGGCTGGCTGCCGTCGGCCTTGCCATAGGTGTACGTGGTGGTGGCGTCCTTGGCGGTGGCGCCGGTCAGGTCCTTCTCCACCAGCTTGGTGCGGTTGCCGAGCAGGTCGTACTCGTACTCCTGCCAGTAGCCGGACTTGTCCGTGCCGGCGGCCACGTTGAGGGTGCCGTCGGTGTTGACCGGGCCCGGGGAGCACTGCGCCTGGTTCTTGGCGGTCCAGGCCGTCTTCAGCCGGCCGAGCGCGTACTGGAAGCACTGCCGCTCGGCGATGCCGGTCGCCTCCTCGCGGATGGCGAGGACGTTGCCGGCGTCGTCGTAGGCGTAGGAGCGGTTGGAGACGAGGTTGCCGCCGACGATGCTCTTGTCGCCGGTCTGCTCGCGGTAGACCTGCTGGCTGTTGAGGGCACCACTGGCGTCGTCGTACGAGGCCATGGTCCACACCCGGTACGGCTGGGCGCCGAGGGTGGAGCGCAGCACCTGCCCGTATGGCGAGTAGACGGTCTCCGCGCCGTACCAGTTGTTGCCGGACACCGAGAGCGGCAGACCGTCCTTGGTGTAGCGGACGAGGAGCTTCTCCGACGGCAGGCTGCCGACGGCGGGCAGGGTCGCCGACTCGGGCAGACCGGTGTCGGTGTAGGTGCTGTCGTAGGTGTAGGAGGTCCGCAGGCCCCAGGTGTCGGCGATGGACTGCGGCAGCGTGAGGGTCGTCGACGTGGGCTGGTAGTCGTCGCTGTAGCTGTTGATCCGCTGGGTGTAGGGCAGGCCGTCGGTGTAGCGGGTGGCGCTGGCCGGGAGGCCCTTGCCATTGGCGACGGTGTCGTAGGTGAACTCGCCCAGGAGCGTGCCGGTGCTGCTGCCGAGCCGCTGAGACGTCGGGCGGGACAGCTGGTCGTAGCCGTTCCAGACGGTGATGCCGCGGGCGTTGGTGGAGGTCAGCTGCCGGTCCCGGTGGTCGTACGTGATCCGGGTGGTGCCGGAGTCCGGGTCGGTGGAGCTGTCCATCCGGCCGCGCTGGTCGTACGTCCAGGTCCACGGGCGGGTCGGGCTGGCCGAGTGGGTGGCCTGCGCGAGCTGACCACGCGCGTCGTGCTGGTAGCGCATGCTGGTGAACTCGGTGCGGGCGCTGTTGGTGAAGGTGTCGACCCGGGTGGTCCGGCCCAGGGCGTCGGTGAACATCCGGTAGGAGGTCGCGCCCGCCGGGTTGACCACAGTGGAGTGGTCGGCGCCGTACACGTAGCGGGTGGCCCGGTTCGGCTGTTCGACGCCGTTCAGGACGGGCAGTTCCTGGGTCACCCGGCCGAGGCCGTCGTAGGTGTAGAGGGTGGCGTTGGGTACGGGCCCCGGGTTGTCGGGGTCCACGAACGGCGTGAACAACTGGCCGCCGGGCGAGCCGTTGGCGAGGTACGCGTTGTTGGTCCGCCACACCTCGCCGGAGCTGTTGTACTCCGTGTCGGTGATCAGCCGGCCGCCGCCGGTGGCCTCTTCCTGGGTCTGCCGTTCGCGGCCCAGGCCGTCGTAGATCGTGACGGAGGTCTGGATCCGGTTCTCGTGCCCCCGGTTGAAGGTGGTGATGACCGGTGGCTTCCCGGCGGGCACGACGTACTGGGCCCGGAAGTCCGGGACGGCCGTGGACGACGGGGTACGCCCGGGGCCCCACGCCTCGACGAGGCGGCCCAGCGCGTCGTACTTCGCCTCGCTGACCCGGTCGTTCAGGTCGGTGGTCTTCACCGTGACGGCGCGGCCCGGATCCAACTCCCGGGTCTGCTTGTGCCCCAGCGAGTTCTCCTCGGTGACGCTGGTGGCCTGGCCGGTGGACGGCGTGTAGGTGATCTTTGAGGTCTTGCCGTCCGGGTCGGTGCTGCTGACCACGCGACCGATGGCGTCGAAGCCGGTGGTGCCGTCGGGCTGGAAGCCCGTGCCGTCGCCCTTCAGCGACCAGGTCTGGCTGGCCAGGCCGCGGGTCGAGGCGCCCAGGGCGACGTCGTACGCCTGGCCGTCGTAGGCGACGCGGCTCGCCGAGCTGAGCGTCTTCAGGTCGTCGAAGGTCGCGGTGGCGCAGGTCGTCGGGCTGGTCCGGATCTGCTTGGTCAGCCCGATGATGTTCTTGTCGTCGCGGTGCAGGTAGTCCACCAGGGTGCACGACTCGTCACCGGTCTTGCCGGTGTCGCCGAGCGACTCGATGTGCGTGGGCAGGCCGTGCGTCGCCTCGAAGGTGGTCCTCGTCTCGACGGTCCGCAGGGTCCGGGTGTCGTCGCCGGTGCCGGAGGACCGGGTGTACGAGGCCTGCCGAGGCTCGGTGACCCGCCAGGCCTGCAGCGGGCTGAGCCCGTCGTCGCGGGAGCGAGACGCGAGTTCCTGCGCGGCGGGGTACGTCACGCTGCGGGTGAGCCAGTTGGCGTCGGCGTCGCCGGCGTCGGCGTACGTCAACTCCTCGGCGACCCGGCCGGCGAAGGCTTCCCGGTCCTTGGCGATCTCGACCTCGGCCACGTCCTTGACCGAGACGTTGTCACCCAGGCCCCGGAAG
Source organism: Micromonospora taraxaci (assembly GCF_007830095.1). Taxonomy (NCBI): domain Bacteria; kingdom Bacillati; phylum Actinomycetota; class Actinomycetes; order Micromonosporales; family Micromonosporaceae; genus Micromonospora; species Micromonospora taraxaci. Next base: position 6,008,750 of record NZ_VIWZ01000001.1, read on the forward strand.
TATCGGGTGACGGACTTGGTCCGCTTGCTGCCGATGTCGGGATCGTCCGCGCCGGTGTAGACGGTGACCTGGTCGACCCCGGCGAACTGGGAGTACGTGCGAGTCGACTTCTTGGTGAACTCCTGCTCGGCGAGCCGCCAGGCCGGCGTGCCGTACACGTACCGGGTGGTCGTGGTGAACGCGCCGTCCAGGTTGGGGAGTTCCTCGACGCTGTCGACGACGTACTTCTGGAACCAGTCGATGTCCTCGACCGCCGGGTCGGGATGCCAGAAGGCCGGGTAGCAGAACCGGTCGTTGGACTTCAGCGCCGCGGTGTCGCTCTTGCCGGGCAGCCCTGTGCCGGTCTTGCAGTCGCCGACGGGCGTCTTGTAGTTGATGACGGTCTCGCCGCCATACTCGTTGATGACCCGGGCGATACGCAGCCGGGCGAAGCCGGGGCGGTTGTCCCGCTTGACGCGGTTCGGCATCTCCTCGGTGTTGGATTCGAAGCGCACCGCGTTGAGCGCGATCTTGTCGTTGTTCCTGCCGTGGCCGGTGCGGGTGATCGACTCCAGCCACAGGGCGGTGTTGGGGCCGGTCTTCAGGATCGGGAACGACTGCTTGAGCTGGTACTCGTCCACGGTCTGGAGGGTCTTCGCCGACGTCCGCTGCGCCGACGTGGTGATTTTGTCGAGGCGCTTACGGGTGAAGAAGGACGGCGAGGCGTTCCAACACTTCTGGCCGGCAGCACAGCGCAGGTCGGCCGGAGTGTCGTACCAGATCCGGTACTTGTCCGGCTTGGCGCTGGCGAAGTTCTCGTCGGTGCAGGTGAGGGAGCCCTCGGCGAAGCAGCGCTCCGCCACGCTGAAGGCGATCCGTGCCAGCGGCGCCTCCGAGAAGAGGGTGTCCCGGCGCTGCCCGTAGTCGATGCGGGCCAGATAGCCACCCCGGTCGTAGCTGACCGGGTCCTTGAAGTTGAAGTTCCGGGCGTAGTGGTTCGTCTCGCGTTCCCACCACAGGCTCATGGCGTTGCCGTGGATGTCCTCGACGTAGTCGAGGGACCACCGCCACGCCTGGGTGCAGACCGAACCGGCCCAGTTGTTCGCCTGGTAGCAGTCCTCGCCGAGGTGGTTGCCGTACACCGGCACGGTGAGCACCGACTTGGTGACCGGGTCGTCGGCGGCGCTGCCCCGGTCCGACCAGCCGGGCAGGCGGTTACGGCCGAAGTGGTAGCGGGTGCCGTCCCGGGTGGTGACGATCCAGTACTCGCCGTCGGCGTCGCCGTTCGCCAGGCTGGTGTCCTTCACCAGCTGGACCTTCGAGCCGTCGCCGTTGGCGGTGAACCAGGCCTCCTTGCCCTCGTCCCAGACCAGCTCGGTGGTCATCCCGGCGAGCGACAGGGTGGCGTTGTTCTTCGAGCCCCAGCAGAGGTCGGCGGTGCGGTGCGAGGAGTTGTTCGCACCCGGCTTCTTCGAGTCCTCCCGGCACGTGGCGTAGCTGCGGGTGATCGCCCCGGCGCTGTAGTCCCAGCCATCGCCGATCCAGGAGGCCTGGTTGTTGGTGGCGGAGGTGCGGCCGTCCACCGATTGCGAGGAGTACGACAGGGCGACCTTCGGCATCAGGCCGGCGGCGGTCTCGGGGGTCTGCACCTGGTACGAGTAGGTGAAGGCACCGGACGACGAACCAGCGGCCCAGGAGCCGGAGGACAGCAGCGGAGTGGCGGTGAAGTCGCCCGCCGCGGACGCTCCGGTGTCCATCACCCCGACGACGCTCGACCCTTCCGCAGCGGCAGCGCGGGCACCCGGGGCGATGCCGGCATCCTGCGCCGCGAGCAACGCGCCCACGGGCACCTTGCCCGTGACCACCCGCTGCATCGGCTCGTCAGCGGTGGCCGCGATCCGCGCCGACGCCTGCTTGGTCGGCACCAGCGTCACCTCGCTGGGCACCGTCCGGGCGCTCGTCGTGGCGGGCGCGGACGACGTCATCCCGCTGGTGCCGGCGGTGGCACAGTCGCCGGAGTCGGGGGCGTCGAAGACGCAGTCGGGCAGCAGCATGACGCCGAAGCGGTCGGCGGCCAGCGGCCCGTACAGGTCGGCGAAGTCGGTGTAGTTGACGTCGAGGGCGACCTCGGCGGCCGGGTCGGCGGTTGCCGGCGGCGTGATCTTCATGATCAGGCCCGACACGCTGGCGGCCTGGGACGCCTCGGGGGCGGCAAGGTCGACGGTCCAGGTGCCGGCGAGGGCGGCCGGGTCACCACCCTCCGGTACGCCGAGCGAGACGGGCAGATCGTCGACCTGCTTGGTCGCGCCGGGCTCGACGCCGGTCAGGTCCACGGCGCCGGTGTCCTGCTGCCACGGCTCGACGGCACCGGGCACGTACGGGACGACCGGCACCTGGTCGGCGGTGAGCAGGTCGGTCTCGGCTTCCCCGTTCTGATCGACCTGCTTGGTCGTCGGAATTTCGGGCAGTTGGACCTGGGTGTCCTCGCGGCTCATGCCGGCACCGGGCACCGCCCAGGCCGGCGCGGGCACGGATGTCGCGACGAGCGTCGTGGACAGGAACAGCACGATCGCCGTACGGGCGCGACGCCCTTGTGGGCGAAGCGGCTCCGTCGAGGTCCGTCGGCCATGCCACCGCCGGGACAGCAACCCGATACCACGCATACGTGTCGACTCCACCCAGGCGCAAAACAACGAGAAGGCGCGGAAGACCGCGAAAAAGCACGCACCGGATCGGCACGTGCGTGAGCACTCTGCGGTAGGAGCGGCCGCTACTCAAGGCCAGCCGATCGTCACCCGCACAGCAGAATGTGATCTGGGTCACGCCGCCATTGATGATCAGTTAGCTGCGGCGTGCAGGAACCGGGTCATTCGGGCAGATAGCAACAGGGCCCCGTGAAACGCCCTGCCAAACCCGACACAAGATCAAAATCTGCCCGAACTTCCGGCAATGCCGAGATGGCGTGTAACGGATTCATAACGTTGACGGGATAGACGAAACGCCCTCACGTCGTGCGATCGTGTGCTCGCATTTTGCCCCTCGGCCCGCCGAAAGGGGCCACTTGTTGTGCCTTCCTTGTTGCCGGCCCCCCAGGGGAGTAGAAGCGCCGTGACCGTGCCTCGCCTGCTCAGCCCATTCGTGCGTACGCGCACCAGGCTGATCCTCACCCTGGGCGTCCTGCTGGCCGCACTCGTCGCGATCCCGCTCCCGACGCCGTGGACCGACCAACCTCGCGACAGCGCCCTCGCGCCGATGCCTCCCGCCCCGCGCGACGAGGCGACCGCGATGGCCGATGCGCTGCGGACCGGCACGGACGTGCTCGTGGAAACCGCCACCAGCGCCACCTCACTCACCTGGGCGCTGCCGAGCGGGCACCTGCGTACGACGACCCACGCCACCCCCCAGCGGACGAAGGACACCGCTGGACAGTGGGTGGCCGTCGACAACACGCTGACCCGCGCCGGGACGGCCGCCGGCGGGCTGACCATCCGCCCCGTCAACGCCGCCACGCCCGTGCGGTTCTCCGGTGGCAGCGCGCCGGACCAGCGAGACGACTCGGCGACCGTCCTGACCGAGATGGACGTCGAGGGACACACCATCGCGTACACCTGGCCCGGTCGGCTTCCGAAGCCGGTGCTCGACGGGCCGCGCGCCCTCTACCCCGAGGTCCGACCCGGGGTGGACCTGCTCCTCGTCGCACGCGACGACGGCGGCTTCGGACAGTTGCTGATCGTCAAGAACCGTGCGGCCGCCACCATCCAGGCGGTCAGCACCCTGACCTACGGACTGCGGTCCGACTCGGTGATCTTCCGTCGCGACGCGACGACCGGCGGTGTCCAGGCCCTCGACAAGGTCAGCGGTGAAGAGGTCAGCTCCATCCCCAGCCCCTTCGCCTGGGACTCCGCGGGACGCGACCCCGAGGCACCGGACAGCGCCCCCCGTACGTCCGTCGCCACGCCCGCCGACGTGCTGAAGCTGTCCGGCCTGGTCGGCGGCGAGCCCGGCGCACGCCAGGCCCAGATGCCCACCCGCCTCGACGGTGACGGCACGGGTGACGCCCGACTGCACCTTGACGCCGCCGCCACCGGGCTGCTCACCGACGCGGACGTGCTCTTCCCCGTCTTCCTGGATCCGACGATGACCAGCGGCAAGCAAGCCTGGGCCACCGTCTATTCGCAGCACCCCAACACCAACACCTACAACGGCACCAACTTCAACTCCGGAACGACGGACGCCCGGGTGGGCTACGACGAGGACACCCCGCTGCGCGCCCGCTCGTTCTGGCGCATGGGTTACGACACCAAGATCAAGGGCGCGGCGGTAACCTCCGCCACCTTCAAGGTGCTGAACAACCACTCGTGGCAGTGCACGGCCCGGGAGATGCAGCTCTGGCGCACGGGCGCCATCTCCAGCGGCAGCACCTGGAACAAGCAACCGACGTGGGTGGAGGAGGAGTCCCGGCGGTCCTTCGCCTACGGTTACGGCAGTAGCTGCGCCGACGACTACGCGAGCTTCGACGTGAAGAAGGGCGCCCAGGCCGCTGCCAACGCCGGCTGGTCGAACCTCACCTTCGGCATGCGCGCCACCAGCGAGTCCGACACGATCACCTGGCGCAAGTTCGCGGTCAGCTCCGCGGTGTTGACCGTCACCTACAACCGGCCGCCCAACGAGCCGGTCAACGGCGCCACCTCCCCCGGCGGCCCCTGCGTTCCCGGGCCCGGCGCTGGCGTGACGGTGGCGAAGACCAACATCGTGCTCTCCGCGAATTCCTCCGACGGCGACGGCAACCTCAAGAGCCTGCGCTTCCGATTCTGGAAGAACGGCGCGGCTGTTCCGGCGGGCACCGTGGTCGCCACGACGAGCGACGGCAAGGCCAGCCTGACGATCCCCGCCGGCAACCTGGAGGACAAGGCGGTCTACTCCTGGGAGGTGAGCGCCGAGGACGCGGTCGGCGCCTCCTCCTCGTTCTTCCCACCCGGCACCGAGCCGTGCCGCATCACCATCGACGCCTCCGCACCTCCGGCCCCGGACGTCGCCAGCGACGTCTTCAAGCGGGCCACCCCGGACGGCGCGACGTGGGCGACGATCAAGTTCGGCGAGACCGGTCCCATCACGTTCAGCGCCTCCGGCGCCACGAGCTTCACGTACTCGTTCGAGAGCATCGGCGCCGTGGCCGTCCCGGCCACCAACGGCACTGCCACCGTGCCCAACCTGGCACCCCGGCACGCCGGGCCCACGACCCTGCACGTGTACGCGTTCGACACGGTCGGCAACCGCAGCGCCCGCACCGACTACACGTTCTACGTGCCGCCCCGCTCGACGGCCGACGGTCCAGGTGACACGGGCGGTGATGGCATTCCCGACCTGCTCCTGGTGGACTCCTCGGGCAACCTGCGCAACTACGCCGGCGACGCGGGCGGCGAGTTGTACGCCTGGCTCGTCGGCTCCTACACCGCCGACGGCAAGCTCAACCCAACAGGTCACTGGTTTGACCCGGCCACCGGCAACGCAGCCCTGCTCGCCAAGCACTCCGACGTCTATCCCGGCGACGGTACGACCGACATGTTCGTCCGTACCCCCGACGGTGGGTTCTGGATCTACCCGGGCGACGGGTACGGCACCTTCGACGTCGACCGCCGCCTGCGGGTCCTCCTGCCGCCCACCGGCGTCGGTGGGACCGCCATACCGGCACCCTCGACCTGGACCCAGATCAAGGCGGTCGGTGACATCACCGGCGACAAGCTTCCGGACCTGATCCTGCGAGCCGGAACCGCGTTCTGGACACTGAGCGGCTACACCGGTGGCAGCTTCCAGGAGGCGACTCTGATGGAGGGCTCCGCCTGGGCCCGCCGCGAGATCGTCAACGTGGCGGACATCGACCTGGACGGCACGCCGGACATGCTCTGGCGGAACATGGACAACGGCAACATGTACGTCCGGCACGGCAAGCCCGGCTCACTCCCGGGCAGCGTGAACCTGGACTCGCTCAAGACGGCGGCCGCATCCCGCAGCGGCGACGTCTCGTACGGGACGGGATGGTCCGAGGCCAACATCAGCGCGATCATCAGCATCCCGGACGTCAGCGGGGACCGGATTCCGGACTTCTGGACCCGTTCCGGCACCGACGGCATGATGCGGATCTACCACCCGTCCAAGACCGACACGGGCGGGCCGGTGAAGGTCGTCCTGGGCGACGACTGGCGCGGGGTCAAGTCCTTCGGCTGAGACCGCGCGACGACGGGCCTGAGCAGCTGTTCGCTCGGGCCCGTCGTCGCGTTACGGCGGTCTGCGCCTCGAAATCAGCCGCACTGCACTTGATCGATGAGTCGAAAGGCCCCTCCCCGGTCCTTGATCAACACGACGTCGCCGACCTGGTGGTATCCCCGCTACCCAACACCCCCAGCTCGCCGACCTTGTGTCGATCAAGGGTCGGCTCAAGCCTCCTCGCCTACCCCTTCCCCGTTGCGCACCTCGGCCTGGCCGATCGAGAAGTCGGACGGCTCGCACAACAGCCGACTGCCGTCCTGATCGCACTCACCCGACCCGAAGACACCACTAACGAGCTCCGATATCGACAAGGCATGTCCGGCACTGGTCACGACCTCGTCCGGCACGACACTCGCCAGCGGCGACGGAATGCCGCAGCCCCACGAATCCCAACCCTCGAGGAAGTGATGCTCGTCCAGGTAGAGACCGAGCGGCCCCGAGCGGCCACCCTGCGCCAACCTCTCGTCGAGTTCTTCGAGGAACTGGTGAAGGCCTGGCTCCGCTACATCCTTCGCGCTGCTCCAACAGCCCAACCAACTGCTACGCACAGGTGCATGGTCTCCTCTGACGCAGACCCACAGCCGGCCAGGGGCAGCAGCGTCGCCGGCGAGGATCACGGCGACGAACCGCTGCTCACCACCCATTGAGATCGTCATCGGCGTCGCCATGGCGGGGAGCTTAGTCATTCACTCCACTCGACCAGAAGCCACATTCCCCGATGACCATGAGCCCTGGTCAGACGGCCGGCACCAGCTTCTCCTGAAGGGCGCGGAGCCGATCGGCACTCAGGTGACGCGCCTCCCAGATCAGCTCTGCCACTTAACGGGACGCGGTGTCCGCAGGCGGAAAGGTCTGCGGCAATTCGATGTCGAGCAGCGCGGCCAGATCCTCGACCCGGTAGGAGAGCACTGTCGCGAAAGCGAACAACAGCTGGGGGTCAAGTTCTTTACGGCCGAGGCCCACCACATTGATGGTCGCCGCCGACAACGGCCCGATGCCGGCCAGCCGGTACACCATTTTCGCCGAGTTCAGGCTGTCCAGATTGCGGTTACGCAGCAGGCGCACGATCACCGCTCCGGGTCCGTACGGAAACGGATCTCGCCCCCGCACGATCGGTGCTGCCGACTCCGGAAGCGGCATCGATCTGGCCGCCCCGAGAAGGTGTTCGCGCTGCTCGACGGGCAGACGAAGAGCGGTCTTCACGAGGTGGTCCAGGATCGAGCCGACCGGAGCCGCGCAGGGTGCCAGGTCACTCGGCACGTCGAGGCCGGCGAGGACCAAGAGGTCTGCCGGGTGCACACCGAGCACGGGAGCGAGTCGTCGCAGGGCTGACGGACCGGCCACTTCGATCTCGGACTGATCGACCTCCGCGGCGCGCAGCACGCTGTCGAAAGTCTGCCCGCGGCTCTTCGACAACCGAGCCATCATCGCAACGACGTTCGCTGGGCCTGCCATCCACCTGTCTGATCTCTTCGATCGACCGTCATCATCTCCGGCAAGGGTCTCGCAGCGTGCCGAATCGCTGGTCACCTGGCTTCGCCGCCTCTACGCCACGTCGTTGGACAGTTGCGCGTACCGTCGCCGACTCCTTGCGGTCCGGTGTCGCACGACGGCCAGCCGGACCGCTGCGCCGATGCAGAGGACGGCGAGCAGGGACAGCAACACCAGGGCCGGGTTGACCCAGGCGGGCACCAGGTCATGGGTGGCGTTGCATCGGTCGTGGAGGGGGAACCACCGCGACGACTCACGCCAGTGGGCCGCGCGGTAGGCACTGTCGTAGCTGACGCCGGCCTGTCGACAGGACTCCTCCGAGTTCATGGAGGAACCCGCGAACACCCCGACGAACCAGGTGACGGCGGTGGCGACGATCGAGAGCCCGGCCGTCGCGGCGAACCAGCCCGGAGTCTTCCAGCGGCCGGTGAGCAGAGGTCGGCCCCACAACCAGAGCACGAACAGAGCGGGTACGACGAGACAGAGCCCCGTCGTGACGACACCCATCGTGATTTCTCAGCCTCCCCGCCAGCGAGCCGGCCTTGATCATTGCACGGGCTGACTCACCGCCGTGAACTGGACGAACGCGGCCCAGGCCAAGGGTGTGAAGGTCAACACCGGCCCCTGCCGGTCCTTGCTGTCGCGTACGCCTACCGACTCGGCGAAGCCCGCCACCTCGACGCAGTCGCCGTCGCCACCGGATCGGGTCGACGTGCGCCACACTCCGTCACGCTGCATCGGTCATCTCCTTCGCTATCGCCGCAATCAGTTCGCGGGACTCAATCGGGGTCAACGCCCGCTCCCCGAGTGAGCGCCATACGGTCTCGTAGACCTCGATTTCGTGCGCCTTGTCAAGGTAAACCGCGCCGCAGGGACCGTCCATATAGATCGTGGTCGGCTCCGGCGACCGCACGTCGGTCGGGAAGTCGAGCATGGTGAAGGTGCCAGACGATGCCCAGCGGAACAGCCCAGCGGTCAGCGGCAGCACGCGCAGGTTGATGTTGTGCCGCTCGCTCGTCACCACCAGGGCCTCCAGTTGCCGGACCATGGCCGATCGATCGCGCAGCGGCCGGCGCAACACCGATTCGTTCAGGATGACGTCGAGATGCGGGGCGCGGGGCACCGCACGGGCCAGCAAGCGCTGCCGACGCAGCCGGATGTCCACCCGAGCCTTGCGCTCCGCCTCGCCGAGCTGCGGATGGTCGGTGGCGATCACCTCGGTCATGTACTCGACCGTCTGCAACAGCCCGGGAATGAGGTCCGCCTCGTACTTGCGGATGCGGGTGGCGGCGGCTTCCAGACCGACGTACAGCTTGAACCAGTCCTTGATCGCCTCGCCGTAGCTGTGCCACCAGCCGTGCGCCTTGGTCTCCCGGGCCAGCGCCCGCATCGTCTCGATCGTCTCCGGAGACGCGTTGTAGACCCGGCACATGGCCGCCACGTCGTTCGGGTGCATGGGGACCTGGCCGGTTTCGTACCGCCAGATTCGGGGTGCCGACCATTCCAATTCCTTGGCCGCCGCCGTGACCGTCACATAGGCATTTTCGCGAAGCTCTCTCAGATATCTGCCGAGCTGCCTCCGTGGGACTGTGCTGCCGGAGTCGTCCACGTCATCTCCCTGACTGTCGTCGTGTAAGACACCTCGCCCCTTGGTCTGGATTCTGCCGCGAAAGATTGCGTTGGGCCAGCAGTGAAACGACCATTCGTGGACAGCCAGAGAACAATTCGGGACGGGAGGACCATGGGACCTGTCGATGATCTACCGCTGCCGCAGTACGTCACCACGGTTGACGTCGTGTTGGCGCTGAGAGCGGTCACCGTGCACGCCCCCGAGCAGCCCGACGGTGCGCGCTGCCGCAAGGACGAGGCAGCGCACCCGTGCCGGCTGCACCGCTGGGGCCGACGCGTCCTGGAAGAGCGCGGCCTGACCGACGGGCAGATCCAGACGCTGCTCTCCGGAGGAACTGTGGCGCTGCGATGACCGCGCCACGGTGGATCATCCACCTGCCGACCACCCTGACCAGCCTCGACGAGGTGACCGCCCTGGCCGTGGCGCTCCGCGACTCGCTCGGTCACCTCGCCGTCGTCGACTTCGGCGAGACCACGCTCAGCGAGGAGGACGCGCAGTTCCTGCGTACCCGAGTGTTCTGTGACGGCCTGCTCGACGATGCCGGTCGTTGCCGGCGGCGCGACGCCCACGACGGACCCTGCGCTGCGGCGATCGACTCGGCTTCATGGAAATCGGGGTGTCCGCAGTCCGCGGACACCCCGACCTCACTGAAACGTGGTGATCAAGCGGCGGACTAGCCGCCGTTGATGACGAACTGTGAGCCCGGCTGGATGACGATGTTGCCGTCGGCCGAGTTGGTGATTGTCACGTTCGTCAGATTGGCGTTGCCGCGCGCGCCGCTCATCGCGAGGATGCCGGCACCGTTGTTGGACTTGTCGATCCGCACGTTGGTGATGGCGAGGTTCGGTATGTTGCCGCCACCGTTCTTGAACTGGATGCCGTCGAATGTGGAGTCGATGATGTCGGTGTCGCGGATGGTGACCCCGACGATGTCCCGGGTGGCGGGGAAGATCGTGATGGCACCGAACTCCTGGTCCTCGTTCCAGAATGCGCCGCCGGTGCGGTAGAGCCCGTTGTTGGCGATCAGCGTCGTGCCGGAGAACGGCAGCGGGTCGTGGTCGGTCGCCAGCATGATGCCCGGGTAGTTGGCGGTGTCGTAGATCAGGTTGTTCTGGATCGAGTTGTCGTAGCCGCCGTAGATGGCGATGCCGTTGGCCCGCCAGGGCAACTGGATGGTGTTGTTGACGAAGTGGTTGTCGTGGGCGATGTCGACGCTGCGGTCCTTCACGTACGGGTTGGCCCAGACGGCGAGAGCGTCGTCACCGGTGGTGCGGAACGACGAGTTGAACACCCGCGAGTTGCGCGTGCCGTTGCTGAAGTTGATGCCGTCGGCGTACGTGTTGCGGATCCGCATGCCGCTGAAGTCCAGCCCGTCGGCCGGGCCCCACAGGTCGGGGATGTTGTCGTAGTCGCGGCCGACCCAGACACCCACGTTGGCGTGCTCGATCCAGACGTTGCTGATCTTCGTGCCGGCTCCGAAGCGGCCGTTCAGACCGACGCCACCCTCGGCGTTGCCGTCACCACCCCGAATCCGGCCCGAGCCGAAGATGGCGATGTCGGAGATCTGGGTGTTCTTGTCGATGTCGAAGCCGAAGTTGCCCTCGTGCGGGTGGTTGATGCCGCCCACCACGTTCTGCGGCTCGGTCAGCGTGTACAGCTGCGAGTGCCACATGCCGGCACCCCGGATCGTGACGTTGCTGATGCCGACCTGGTTGTGCATGCCCCGGTTCAGCGGGTCGTCGGTCAGGATCTTCTGCTCCTGCCGCCACTGCCCGGCGGGGATCCAGACGCAGCCGATGACACCGTTCTGGTCGTCGGTCACCGCCCGCTGGATGGCTGCGGTGTCGTCGATCCCGTCGTTCGGCACCGCGCCGTACGACGTGATGGAGGTGCAGCCGGCCGGCTGGCTCGCCGGCCCCGCCACCTGCTCCAGGTCGATCATGTCGATGACGTAGAACGAGGCGGTGTCACCCGAGTCGCGCTGCAACTTGAAGCGGGTGCCCGCCGGGTACGACTGCGCCAGCAACGCGTTCGACTCGTCGAAGAGCCGTCGGGCGTCGGCCTGCGGGGTGTTGGTCAGCGCCTCCGGCCCGTCGGTGTTGCCGTAGAGCCAGCTGTGCTTGGACGACAGGGTCAGCTTCCGGGAGAAGACGTCGTTGACGTAGAGGCTGATGGTCGCCTCGATGCCGCCGCCACCGGGAGCGTCCGGGATGGAGTTGCGCACCACGATGGAGTTGGCCTGGTTGGCCGAGGTGAACTCCACGAACTGGCCGGTGCTGGTGAGCCGTACCGACTTGCGGCCCGAGGACTCGCTCGCGAAGTTGGTGTGGCCGAAGGTACGCAGCGGGTCGGTCTCCAGCAGCGTGCCCTGGTAGCGACCGGCCTCCGCCTCGTAGGAGGTGTACGGGACGGCTGCCCCGCGTCCGACCACTATCGACTGGCTGAACGCGTTGTTGGTCTCGTTGGTCTCGGCGACCACGTTGGTGGCGTCAGCGGTGGCGGTGAGGGTGGCACCGCCGCTGGTGGCGGTCCAACTGCCGCTGACGGCCACGGTGACCGTCGCGCCGGCCGCGATCGAGGCGGTGTTGGTGTTGAGCGTGGTGCTGCCCGCCACCAGCCGGGTGACGGTGGTCGCGCCGGTCGCGGTGGTACCCCGGTTGCGGACCGCCACGGTGAAGGTGACGGACGCCCCGACCGCCGGGTTCGGCGGGTTCGAGGCGATGCTGAGCACCTGGAGGTCCGGGCCCGGCGCCTGCGTCACCACAAGAGGCGACGCCGCGGTGAAGCTGTTGTTGCCGTTGTTCTGCTCGACGATCGTGTTCGTCGGGTCGACCACCGCCGAGACGGCGTAGCTGCCCATCGGCCGCGTACCGGCGTTGAACGACACAGTGGTCGAGGCACCCGCGGCGAGCGCGCCGACCGTGGCGCTGCCGACGACCGCGCCGGCCAGGCTGAAGTTGACAGTGGTGGAGCCTGCGGCGGCGGATCCGATGTTCTGCACCACTGCCGACAGGGTGACCGCGCTGGCCTCGCTGGGCGACGACGGCGACCAGGTCACCGAGCTGACCACCAGGTCCGGGTTGGGTGCCGGCGTACCGCACACCTCAAGCTCCGCGACCTGACCGGACGGTGCGCCGGTGTTGCCGGTGAACCGCAACTGCACGTCCGCCGTGGTCGCGCTGACCGGGATGGTCACCACGTTGGTGCCCTGCACGAACTGGTAAGCCGCCGCCGACACCAGACTGGTGTACGACGACGACGCCTGGTCGCGACCGAGGACCTGGATGGTCTGGGTACGGGTGCCCCAGGCCGAGTCGGGGTTGAGCTTGACGGTGACGCCGGAGATCGAGTGGTTCGCGCCCAGTGCCACGGTCAGGTTCTGCGGGTAGCTGGCCGCGCCCTCCCAGTAGGTGCCGAGCTGTCCGTCGTTTGCCTTGTCCGGGGTGAAGCTGAACGTGGAGCCGCTCGCCGTCATGCTCTTGCCCTGTGCCACGTTGGTGCAGGCGGGCGGGTTACTGCCGGTCCGGGTGACGGTGTTGCTGTTGCCGGACAGGTTGCCGGCGCCGTCGCGGGCCCGGACGTAGTAGGACACGGTCGCCGTGGCCGGCTGGGTGTCCTGGTAGGTGAGGACGGTGCCCAGCGTGGCGATCAGGTTGCCGCCCCGGTAGACGTTGTAGCCGGCCAGGCCACTGCCACCGGAGTCGGTGGAGGCACCCCAGTTCAGCGTGATCGTGCTGCCCGACGTGCTCTGCGACAGCGTCCCCGGGACGCTCGGCGCGGTGGTGTCGCCACTGCCGGTGCGGGTCACCGTGTTGCTGTTACCGGACAGGTTGCCGGCGGCGTCGCGCGCCCGCACGTAGTAGGACACTGTCGCCGTGGCCGGCTGCGTGTCGTTGAAGGTGGTCACGTTCCCGACGGACTGGAGGAACGCGCCGTTGCGGTAGACGTCGTAGCCGGCGATGCCGCTGCCGCCCGCGTTGTCGGTCGACGCGACCCAGTTGAGGCTGATGGTGGTGCCCGACTGGGTGTACGAGAGGTTGCCCGGCACGCTCGGGGCGGTGGTGTCCGGGGTGGTGCCTCCGCTGCCGTACACCTCCAGCTCGGAGAGCTGCCCGGCCGGCCAGCCGCTGTTCGCGGTGACGGTGATCCGGACGTAGCGGGTGGAGGTCGAGCTGAAGTTGATCGTGACAGTGCTGCCGCTCGCCGGGTTGAAGGTGTACGTCTGCGACCCGACCAGATCGGTGAAGGACGAACCGTTCGTGCTGCCCCGCACGCTCAACGTCTGCGTACGGGTCGCCCAGCCGTTCGTCGGCAGCTTCAGCACGACCTGGTTGACGCTCTGCGATGAGCCGAGATCGACCTGCACCCACTGCGGGAACGCGTTGTTGAGGCTCTCCCAGTAGCTGCCCGCGTTGCCGTCGACGACCTTCGACGAGTCGTAGACGTCGGCGTGGCCGCTCTCCTGGGTGGGTCGGCCCTGGGCGAGGTTGGTGGCTGCCGGGGCGAAGCCGCTGCTCGGCGCTGCCGCCGCGTCGGCAGGGCGGGCGGCGCCGGCCGGGTTCGCGACTGCTGTCGCTCCCGCCGTGGCGATCAGCGTGGCCGCGGCTGTCGCCGCGACCATCCTGAACAGATTCGTTCGTCTCATGGCTGTCCTGTCGTCGGGGGACGGTTGCCGCGGGCGGGGGTGACCACGGGTGGGGGTGAGCGGCGGTGCGTCGCCGGCCGGTGAGGGCGGGTCGGCGACGAGGGGGTACCGAGCATCAACGGGCCTCCCCAGGAGGCCCGTTGAATCTTCCGCATGCATGCACAGAACCGTGCACGTCTTTGTCGAAATCTTGCGCTACTTTGACCAAAGGTTACTGACGTGCTACGGGAGCGTCAACACTTCGACCGCCGTAACTATTGACGGAGTTGCCCACTCTCGACTGCCGACAACGCGAAGGAAGGTGCCGCCTCCGACGACTGGAGACGACACCTTCCCCGAACTTGCGCGGATCTTGCGTTAGGCCGTAACGGAACGATCAGGCATCTGGTGCCCGCAACACGAAGGTCTCCAACAGCTCGCCGCCGTACCAGTCGGTGCGCTGACCCACGTGCGCCATCCCGAGTCGCCGGCAGACCGCCATCGACGCCTCGTTGCCCGGCGACACCAACGCGTAGACCTCCGGGGCGCCGGCGGCGAACTCCCGCGCCAACAGCGCGGAGGCCGCCTCGGTGGCGTACCCGTGACCCCACGAGTCCGGGTGCAGGTGCCAACCCGTCTCGATGTGCTCGGTGAGCACCGCCTCGTCGATGCCCGGCAGCGGCTTGAGCAGCACCGTGCCCGCCACCTGACCCGTCTCGCGCACCTCGATCGCCCAGGTGCCGTACCGGCCGTCGTCGGCCGCGTGCCGGTCCCGCCAGATCTGCAGCCGCTCGGCGGCCTGGGCCGGGTCGGTCATCGGCAGGCCGGGCGACACGGCCAGCCAACGGGTGATGTCCGGGCGGGAGTAGATGTCGTAGATCCGGGCCAGGTCCGCCGGATCATCGGTCCAATCGCGCAGGATGAGGCGTTCGGTCGTGACAACAGTCATGACCGGCGATCTTAAGGAGTGGCGGCCCCGACGACAGGGAAGGAGACGGCGATGGGCAACGGATGGCAGCGGGCGAAGCGGATCACCAGCGCCGCGTTCCGCCCGGTACGTGGGCGGGACCTGTCGCTGCACGCCGCCGCGATCACCTTCTACGGGGCGATCGCTGTGGTGCCGGTCGCCCTCCTCGCCATCTGGCTCACCGCACTGCTGGCCGGGGCCGATCGGGTACGCCGGCTCACCTCGCACGCCGTGGAGGCCCTACCCACCGCGATCGGCGCACCCCGGGCGGTGGACGCGCTGGTCAACGCCGGTGTGGAGTTGACCCCGCTGCTGGCACTGGCCTCATTGCTGCCCGCGTCGCTCTACGGCGAGGGCCTGCGCCGGGCCTTCGTGTCGGTGGCCGCACCCCGGACCGACGAGCACCTGGTCGGCTGGCGGGGCCGACTGCTGCTGCTGCCACTGCTCGCGCCGGCCCCCGCGCTGCTGCTGTCGATCCTGCTGGCGCTCCCGCTGACCACTGGCCTCGTACGCCAGGGCGGTTGGCTCGGTGTCCTCGGCGTGGTCCTGTCGTTCCTCGCGGTCTGGCTGGTGCTCACGCCGGTGCTGATGTGGGTGTTCCGGGTGGTCGGGCCGGCCTCACCGGACTGGCTCTCCACGCTCGCGATCGGGTCGTTCACAGCGGCCAACCTCTCCGGCTTCCTGCACGGCTTCGTGCTCTTCGCCTCGCTCCCCCTGAACCTGGGGGTGCCGTTCGGCGGCTTCGACGAGATCGGCGCGGGAGTCGCCGTGCTCCTCTGGCTGTACCTGTTCCACGTGATCGTCCTGGCCGGCTACTCCGCCACCCTGGCCCTCTCCACCTGGCGCACCAACCGCGCCGCCACCCCCGCCCAGCCAGGTTGATCAAGAGGTTTGCGTCAGTTTCGCGCCGTCCGCTGACGCAAACCTCTTGATCACCAGGGCAGCGGGTGGGGTCAGCGGCGGAAGGGGCCGTGGATCTCGTAGGTGATGCCGTTGGCACCGGTTGACGCACCACTGGTGCCGCGTTGGGACGAGAAGTACAGGCGGGAGCCGTCCGGCGAGAAGGCCGGGCCGGTGATCTCCGACGACGACTGCCCGATGATCCGCACGATGGGTGCCACCACTCCAGCCGGCGTGATGACGTTGACCTCCATGTTGCCGCCGTCCTCGGCGACGTAGAGGTCACCGGAGGCGGTGCCCGTGATGTTGTCCACCCCGGTCAGCGGTGCCGCGCCCACCGGCACCAACGAATCGTCGTACGCCAGGTCGAGACGCTGGTTGACCGCGTCGTACGCCCAGACCCGGTTGTCGCCCTTCGTGGTGAACCAGCAGGTACCCCGGTCGTACCAGCAACCCTCGCCGCCGTCGAAGTGCTTCGCCGCGCCCACCTGCAGCCGAGTGGGGATCGGGAAGCCGTCCCGGTCCGGTACGTCCCGCCAGGTGACCGGCCCGGCGACCTGGTCGGCCGGTGCGCAGAGCACCTGCACCCGACCGGTACGCAGATCGCCCCAGGTGTCCGGCACGAAGCGGTAGAAGCAGCCGTCCTCCTCGTCCTCGGTCAGGTAGACCACCCCGCGGTCCGGATCGCACGCGGCGGCCTCGTGGGTGAACCGGCCCATCCGGGTCCGCTCCTCGGCCGACCGGCTGCCGTCCGGCCACGTCTCGAAGACCCGACCGAGTGGCACCTCCTCGCAAGACAGCCAGGTGCCCCACGGGGTCGCCCCACCGGCGCAGTTGACGTTCGTGCCGCCGAGAATCCGGTACGCCGAGACGACCGCACCATCCGCCGCGAAGCGGACCGCCGACGCGCCCCCGACGAACGGGACCTCCGAGTTCGACACGTAGATCCAGCCGTCGCCGGCGGGGAAACAGGCGCCGCCGTCCGGAGCCCAGTGCCAGAGGTACGAGGTGCCCGGGACCCGTTGACCGGAACGAGCGACAACCCGACTGGTGAAACCGGCCGGCAACTGGATGCCGTTGACGTCTGCCGCCAACAGGTCCCCGTACGGGCCGGGGCCGGGCTGGGCGGGGGCAGCCAGGGCAGCGCCGGCCCAGAGGCTGCCGGAGAAGGCGGCCGCGCCGGCGACGGCGGAACGCAGGACGGTACGACGGTCCATCGGTGAACCTCCCGGAGTGGTCGATGTCCAACCGACGGTAGGACCGCAGCGGCATCGATCGCAGCCACTGCCCGGTGAACGAGGGGTGACGGCTGGGCGGGCGAAGGGCTGACCTGGCCGGGCGGCGCGGACTAGGCTGCCGCGGCATGAGCAGTGAGATTCCGGCCCGCGCCGACGTCGTGATCGTCGGTGCCGGGCACAACGGCCTGGTCTCCGCAGTCCTGCTGGCCCGCGCCGGACTGGACGTCCTGGTGCTGGAGGCCGCCGACGTGCTCGGCGGCGCGACCCGCACCGAGAACCCTTTCCCGAAGGTGCCGGGGCTGCGCCACTCCACCGGCTCGTACCTGCTCGGGCTGATGCCGCCGGAACTGCTCGCCACCCTCGACGTACGGATCCCGGTGCTGCGCCGCGACCCGCACTACTTCCTGCCCACGCCCGGCGGCCTCGGCTCGCCGTACCTGCTCTTCGGCAGTGACACCGCCGCGACCCGGGCGCAGCTCGCCGAGTTCTTCTCCCCCGCCGACGTGGCCGCCGACGACGCCATGCAGGCCGAGCTGGCGGCGCTGCGGGAGGACCTCGCCCCGGCCTGGCTGGCCGAACCGCTGAGTGTCCAGGAGACCGCCGAGCAGCACGTCCGACCGGCCCTGCGGCAGGTCTTCGTCGACCTCGTCCAGGGTTCGGTAGCCGACTACCTGGCCCGGTTCGAGTTCCGCTCCGAGCTGCTGGTCAGCATGTACGCCGTCACCGACGGGCTGTCCGGCCTCAACGCCGGCCCGGACGACCCCGGCACTGGCCACAACTTTCTCGTGCACAACATGTGCAGACTCCCCGGGTCGGGCGGCACCTGGATGATCGCCGAGGGCGGGATGGGCACCGTCTCACGGACGTTCGCCGAGGCCGCCCGCGCCGCCGGGGCGACCATCCTGACCGGTACGCCGGTGAGCGCGGTGACACTGGACGGCGGCGCGGCCAGCGGTGTCGTACTGGCCGACGGCCGACAGGTCGCCGCGCCTGTGGTGCTCGGCGCGTGTGACCCGTACCGGCTGATGGACCTGTTGCCCGACGGCGCGCTCCCGGCGCCACTCGGCGAACGGATGGCGGCGGTCCGCCGCCCCGGCACCACCCTCAAGCTCAACCTGGCGCTCACCGGGCTGCCCCGGTTCTCCTGCCTGCCGGCCGGCACGCCGAGCCCGTTCGGCTCGACCATCCACCTGCTGCCCGGCTCTGCCTCGCTGGTCGGCGGGGAGGCCACCTCGCCGATGACCGCGCTGCGGGCGATGTGGGCGGACGTGCAGGCCGGGCGACTGCCGGCCGAGCCGACCATCGAGTGGTACCTGCACACCACCGTCGACCCGTCGCTCTCCGACGCCGCCGGGCACCATTCGTCGGCGCTGTTCGTCCAGTCGGTCCCCTACGAGCTGGCCGGCACGACCTGGGACGCGGAACTGCCCGGCTACGTCGACCGGCTGGTCGAGATCGTCGAGCGGTACGCCCCCGGCACCGGTGACCTGATCGCCGACGCGGTGCCCCTGCCCCCGCCCGGCATCGAGGCGCACTTCGGCATCACCGGTGGGCACATCCACCACGTCGACAACACTGTTTCGTTCACCGACCGAATGCCCTACGCCACCGGGATCGACGGCGTGTACGCGGGCAGCGCCGGCTGCCACCCGGCCGGCAGCGTCATCGGCGCCGCCGGCCACAACGCCGCCCGCCGAATCCTCGCCGACCTCCCCTAACCCCGCCCCGCCCTGCCCCGCACCCTGACCCCGTTGATCATGAAGTTATTGCCCGACACCGCGGCGTGTCGTGGTAATAACTTCATGATCAACGGGCCGGAACGGGCTGGGCTGGACCGGGTCGGTGGGGCGGGTTGGGGTTAGGAGAGGGCTTCGCCGGCGGGGGCTGGGGTTTCCGCGTCCACCCGGTGGGCGCGGACCTTGTGGCCGACGCTCGTCAGGCAGCGCCCACTGGGCAGGTCGAAGCGCCAGCCGTGCAACTGGCAGGTGAGCTGGTCACCGTCCACGATGCCGAAGCGGGTCAGGTCGGCCTTCAGGTGCGGGCAGCGCCGCTGCACCACCCAGTCGCCCAGCGTGATGTCCTCGGCGTCGGTGGTGCGCTCGTGCTCGTCGTACCAGCCCTCGGCGTACTGGAGGCGCTCCTCGGACAGGCACTTGAAGAACGCGTAGACGAACTCGTTGTACTGACCGATCCGGGCCGCCGAGAACCGGCAGGACAGGAAGAGCGAGTTGACCCAGTCCACCTCGTCGATGAAGAGCAGGTGCTCGATCAACGACCGCTCGGTCCGGAACCGGTAGCGGACCTTCTCGTCGGCGTACGGCCGGACCTCCTTACCAGGGAAGTCCACCACGATCGACTCGACGCTCTCGCCGTCGTACCCGACCAGGTCGAAACGGACCGGACCGCCCACACCCTTGGCCAGGTAGATCGACTCGTCGAGCAGCGGCTCGATCCGACGCTTCATCTCGCCGAGCACGTCCACCTCGGGGTGCCGCCAGGACGCCTTCTCCGCCTCGATGACCGGGCGCTTACGCTCCCGCATCTCCTCCAGGTGGGCGACCTTGTTCGCGAAGAACTCCTCCACCGGCACCGGGTGGGTGGTGCTCGCGCCCTCGGTGGTGACCTCGGCGACGCTGCCCGGCAGCAGCACGATCCCGTTGGTGCCGCCGACCTTCGCGTACTCGGTGAGGAAGACCGACTGGTCGGGGAAGATGTTGCCCTCGTCGCCGTGGATGTCGTTGAACTGCCACAGCTCGTCGTCGAGGAAGCAGGGCGGGCCGGCGATCGGGAAGACGTGGTCGGCCTTCAGGTCGTCGATGTAGCGCCACGTCCGGTCGAACTGCCGGTCACGCTTCTGCTTGCCGAACGCGGTCTTCGCCGCCTGCGGCAACTCGTAGACCATCGGGTACCAGATCGCGCCGGAGAACTGGAGCAGGTGCGCGTGCACGTGCCCCAGCTCGGCGAAAACGCTCAGGTCGGTCGGACGGGCGTCATTCTGGTTGAGCAGCCGCACCCCGTCGTACTCGACCCACAGCGACGAGTCGCCGATCGGGCCGTCGGTCGGGCTGGTCAACGCCTGAATCATGATCTTCAGCCCGCCGGGCAGCTCCACCACCTGCTCGTTGGGCGCCTTCAGGAACTTGGTGAAGCCCAGCGCCCGGAACTCGTCCTCCATCTCCGAGGTGGGGAACTCGGGCAGCAGGACGGTGGCGTCCTTCGAGACGAAGTCCCGCAGGTGCTTCGCGTCGAAGTGGTCCCGGTGCAGGTGGGAGACGTACAGGTAGTCGACCTGGCCCAGGCTCTCCCAGTCGAGCAGGGAATTGTCCGGGAAGGGGAACCACGAGGCGAAGTACGCCGGATTGACCCACGGGTCGCACAGGATGCTGCCCGCGGCCGTGTCGATCCGCATGCTGGCGTGCCCGGTTCCGGTCACTCGCACCGCACAGTCCCCCTCAAACAGACAATCAGGTGTACGCCAAACGCTACCGGAGTGAGTCTGACCGTCGCCCCGCGACGCCGGTAGTGCCGTCCGGCCCGGGTGGGCAGAGCCTGATGGCCAGGAAACCCCCACCTCGCCGCCCCGAGCGGGAGGCGTGCCAGACTAACCAAAGATCCGATCGCGAGGGAAGGACCGACAGTGGCAGGAAGCGAGCCGGTAACGTCGCCAGACCAGCACAAGCCCGGGCACCGCAAAGCCGGGCAGATCGGCGCGGTGCTGTCGGCGCTGGCGCTGCTGGCGATGATCTGCGGCAACCACGAGGGCAGGGTCGAGGACCTCTGGCTGATCGGCCTGGCCGCACTGCTGCTGATCATCGTGATCGGCGACATCGTGCTGCGGCGCAGCGGTCTGCGCTCCTGACCCGACCGTCCGCCGGACGACCGACCGACGTACGCCGAGGGCCCGCCCCCACCCGGGGACGGGCCCTCGTCCGTACGCGTCGGGTCAGCGCCCGAAGAGAATGTCCTGCACGTCCTTGAGCGCGGCGTCCACCTCGGCCTCGAAGTAGCCGCCCGGAACCAGCCCGAACCGCAGCGTGTCGAGGTCCTTCGGGTCGACCGGCATCGGGTTGCGGCGCTGCATCCCACCCAGCAGGGTTTCGAAGAACCGGTCCACCTGGTCGGGGTCGTACCCGCTGCCGAACCGACGGACCTGGAAGCTGCGGCGGATCTGGTCGACCCGGTACAGGTCGCTGCCGGGAGGACCGGCCATCGGCGGACCGACCATCGGGGGGCCGCCCATCGGAGGACCGGCGACAGCGGGCGGACCGGCCATCGGCGGGCCACCCATGCCCTGCTGGGGCAGCTGAGGCGGGCCAGCCGGGCCCCGGCGCATGTCACGCAGGTCCCGCTCGGGCATCCGGATCTCGGCGGTCATGTCGGTGCGGCCGTGCCGACCGGCCTCGAAGCCGTCGAAACGCGGCTCCTCCGGCGGGCCGTACCCGCCGGGCGCGCGCTGCTCGTCCTGGCCGTAACCACCCGGCGCGCGCTGGTCGTCCTGGCCATAGCCGGAAGGGCCGGCGGGGAGACCGCGCGGCGGAGCGCCATGACCACCCATCGGGCCGGGCCCCATCGGACCGCCAGGGCCCATCGGACCACCGGGGCCCATCGGGCCGGGGCCGGCCGGGCCACGCGGGGCGTCGTAACCGCCGCGGGGGCCGTCGTACCCACCCGCGAAGGCGCCGGTCGGCTCGTCGTAGCGGCCGTACCGGTCGGCGGGCGGGCCAGCCTGGGCGGGCATCGGACGCGGCGGCATCGGCGGGGCCATGCCCCGTTCATCGCGCATCGGCGGCCCCATCCGGTCCGGTGGGCCCAACCGGTCAGCCATCCGGGGGTCGCCACCGCGCCCGGCGCTGTTGCGCTCCTCCAGCTCGGCCAACTGCCGCTCCACCCGGTCGAGGTGAAGGTCGACCTGCCACTCGTCGTAGCCGTTGAACCGGACCCGGAAGACGACGTCGTGGACCTCCTGGGAGGCCACCGGCGCACCGACCTGTCGGCCGTCGAGCGTCGCCTCGACCCGGTCGAGGAAGGCATCCACCTCGTCGACCTTGTATCCCCGGCGGAGCGCCTTGCGCCGGAAACGCTGACCCTGACTCGCCACTATGTCTCCTGGTCTCGTTCGCCACGCCCGGTCACGCCGGTGCCTCTCCGGCGCGGTCGGTGTTGGTGTCGTTGTCCTCGGCGGCGGCGAGTTGGCCACACGCACCGTCGATCTCGCGACCTCGGGTGTCCCGTACGGTGGTGGACACCCCGGCGTCGCGCAACCGCCGGACGAACTCCCGCTCGACCGGCTTCGGGCTCGCGTCCCAGCGACTGCCCGGCGTCGGATTGAGCGGAATGAGGTTCACGTGGGTCAATTTGCCGGCCAGCAGCCGTCCGAGGAGGTCGGCTCGCCAGGGCTGGTCGTTCACGTCCTTGATCATCGCGTACTCGATCGACACGCGACGGCCCGTCCGGGCGGCGTAGTCCCACGCTGCGTCCAGCACCTCGGCTACCTTCCAGCGCTGGTTTACCGGCACGAGTTCGTCGCGCAGATCATCATCGGGCGCGTGCAACGACAGCGCAAGGGTCACAGAGAGGTCTTCGCTGGCCAGTCGGCGGATGGCCGGAACCAGGCCGACCGTGGAAACGGTGATGTGCCGCTGGGACAGGCCGAGCCCCTCCGGAGCAGGGCTGACCAGCCGACGGATCGCCGCGATGACTCGGTTGTAGTTGGCCAGCGGCTCGCCCATGCCCATGAAGACGACACGCGACAGCCGCGGCGGTGACCCGGCGACCACGCCGGAGGCGGCCACCCCGGCCATGTACACCGCCTGGTCGACGATCTCGGCCGTGGACAGGTTGCGGGTCAACCCGGCCTGGCCGGTCGCGCAGAACGGGCACGCCATGCCACAGCCCGCCTGGCTGGAGATGCAGACGGTGACCCGGTCCGGGTAGCCCATCAGCACGCTCTCCACCAGCGCACCGTCGTGCAGCCGCCAGAGCGCCTTGCGGGTCGCGCCGTCGTCACAGGCGAGCTCGCGCACCGGGGTGAGCAGCGTGGGCATCAACTGCTCGGACAGCCGCTCCCGGGTCGCCGCCGGCAGGTCGGTCATGGCCTGCGGGTCGCGGACCAGCCGCCCGAAGTAGTGGTTCGAGACCTGCTTCGCACGGAAGGCAGGCTCACCCAACTGGGTGACCAGCGCCTGGCGGCCGGCCAGGTCCAGGTCGGCGAGGTGCTTCGGCGGCATGGAGGCCCGGCGCGCGGCGGGGGCATCCGAGATGGCGGGGATCAACGGCAGGCTCGTCATGGCTGGTCCAGTGTGTCACGCCGTTGGCGGCAGGTGCCGATCCGGAGGTGCCGAACAGGCCGCGACCCCCGCAGCCGGACGACCGGAACGCCGTGATCCATGCCTCAGTTCACCACCGGCACCAGGACGGCCAGCAACAGGTAGGCGGTCGGCACCGCGAAGAGGATCGAGTCCAGTCGGTCCATCAGACCGCCGTGGCCGGGCAGCAGGTTGCTCATGTCCTTGACGCCGAGATCCCGCTTGATCATCGACTCGGCCAGGTCGCCGAGGACCGCCGCGCAGGACACCGCCACCCCGAACAGCGCACCCCACCAGGGAGCCACCTCGAACATCAGCCACAGCAGCAACGCGCTGCCCAGGGCCGCTGCGGTGACCGAGCCGGCGAAGCCCTCCCAGGACTTCTTCGGGCTGATCGACGGGGCCATCGGGTGCTTGCCGAACGAGACGCCGGCCGCGTACCCGCCGGTGTCGGAGAGGACCACCGCGACCAGGGTGGCCAGGATCCGCATCCAACCGTCGCCGGGGGCCGCCGCCAGCAACGCCGCGAAACCGGCGAGGAACGGCACGTAGACGGCGATCAGGGTGGCCGCCGTGAGGTCCCGCTGGAAACCGGCCGGACCGTCACCGAGCCGCCAGATCATCGTGCCCAGCACGGTGACGAGCAGCCCCAGGCTGAGCGCGTCCGGGCCGGCGAACCAGGCCAGGCCCACGGTCAGCACTCCGCCGGCGATCAGCGGCACCAGGGGTGGGTGGGCGCCGCTGCGCCGGACCGCGCGGGCCATCTCCCAGATGCCGACGGCGACGGCACCGGCGATCACCGGCAGGAACGCCAACGGGTAGAACACCAGCGGCACCACGATCAGCGCGCCGAGCCCCAGCCCGACCCCGATCGCCGCCGGAAGATTACGGCCGGCTCGTCCGTTGCCCACCTGCTGCGTGGCCGGTCGATCGACGCTGGCCCGACGCCGACCCTTCATCCGTCGACCGGCCGGCGGCTCCGGCCCGTCCACCGGCTCCGGGTCCGGCAACAACTCGGCACCGATCGGCGCGAGCTGCGCGGTCGGGTACGCGTCGTCGTCGAAGCGGACCGGACCGTCGAAAGGCTCCCGCTCGTCGTACCGGGCGGGCTCGTCGAACCGCTCCGGGCGGGTGGGGGCGCCGTCCGGGCCGACGGGGGCACGATCACCGGGCCAGCCGGAGCGGCCCCGGTCCTCGTACCGGTCGGGTTGGTTCCGGTCGGGTTGGTTCCGGTCGTCGTCGCGCCGGTCACGGTCGTCGAAGCGATCGCGCCGGTCACGGTCGTCGAAACGGTCCCGGTCGTCCGGGCGGACCGCACGGCCGCGCTCGTCGTACGGGCCCGTCGGGTGTGGCTCGGCGTACGGCCGGGTGTGCGGGTCGGCGTACAGCTCGGGGCCGGCGGTCGGGCCGCGGCTCCACTGGCCGGCGTCCAACTCCTGGTCGGGCCAGGGCAGCGCCACCGGGCGCTCCGGGCGGTCCCAGCCGCGAGGCTCGCTGCCGTAGGGGTCGGGGCGGGACATCACGCACCGCGACGGGGCGCGAGGACCACCACATGACGCACGACCACAAGCATCCCCTACACGCGCGATGTTCTCCGGTTGACCGCCTCGACGGTCGGTCGATTCCCATGGTTCACCACCCGGTGGCCGGGAATCCTGCCGAGCCTACTGCACTCACCGGAACGGCACGGCGGACGAGGCACGCCTACGGACCCCGCCCTGGTCGGCGGCCCGCGTGACGGCGGCGCCCACCCAGCCGGTACGGCATCGCGGACGGAATCCACAGCCGGATGCCCTCGACGTACGACACGAGGCCCGTTCCCACATCGGGGAACGGGCCTCGGAACATCACACCCGCCAGCGGGCGGACCGTCACACCTCGAGCAGCTCGGTTTCCTTGTGCTTCACCAGGTCGTCGACGCTGGCGACGTAGCGCTGGGTCAGGTCGTCGAGTTCCTTCTCGGCGCGGCGACCCTCGTCCTCGCCGGCCTCACCGTCCTTGACGATGCGGTCCAGCTCCTCCTTGCCACGGCGGCGGACGTTACGGATCGCCACCTTGGCCTCCTCGCCCTTGTGCCGGGCCACCTTGATCATGTCGCGGCGGCGTTCCTCGGTCATCTGGGGAAGCAGGATGCGCAGCTGGCTGCCCTCGTTGTTCGGGTTCACCCCGAGGTCCGAGTCGCGGATCGCCTTCTCCATCGCGTTGATCTGCGAGTTGTCGTACGGCTTGATGATCGCCATCCGCGGCTCGGGGATCGCGATGGACGCCATCTGGGTCAGCGGCGTGGGAGTGCCGTAGTAGTCAATGATGACCTTGGAGAACATGGCGGGGTTCGCGCGACCGGTGCGGATGGCGCCGAACTCCTCCTTGGCGTGCTCCACCGCACGCTCCATCTTTTCCTCGGCCTCGAGGAGGGTGTCGTCGATCACCGGTCTCCTCGCCTCCTTCTGTGCTCGTCGTGGGCTCTGCTGAAAGTCGTCAGACCGCCGCCACCGCGATCGGCGGGGCTCAGGCGGTGATCAGGGTGCCGATCTTGTCGCCACCCACCGCGCGGATGATGGTGTCGTCACCCTGCGCGCCGAAGACCAGCATCGGCAGGCCGTTCTCCATGCAGAGGCTGAACGCCGCCGCGTCGGCCACCCGCAGGTTGCGGCGCAGCACCTCGGAGAAGGTGATCGAGTCGAGCTTGCTGGCGGTGGGGTCGATCCGGGGGTCGGCGGTGTAGACGCCGTCCACGCCGTTCTTGCTCATCAGCACCACATCGGCCCGGATCTCCAGAGCCCGCTGGGCGGCCACCGTGTCGGTGGAGAAGTACGGCATGCCGGCACCGGCGCCGAAGATGACCACGCGGCCCTTCTCCAGGTGCCGGATCGCCCGCAACGGGATGTACGGCTCGGCGACCTGGGCCATCGTGATGGCGCTCTGCACCCGGGTCTCGATGCCCTCCTTCTCCAGGAAGTCCTGGAGCGCGAGGCAGTTCATCACCGTGCCGAGCATGCCCATGTAGTCGGCGCGGGCCCGGTCCATCCCGCGCTTCTGCAGCTCCGCGCCGCGGAAGAAGTTGCCGCCGCCGACCACCACGGAGACCTGCACGCCGCGGCGGACCACTGTGGCGATCTGCCGGGCGATGGCTTGGACGACGTCCGGGTCGACGCCGATCGCGCCACCACCGAAAACCTCACCGGAGAGCTTCAGCACCACCCGGCGGGCCCGCCCCGGCGGCGGTGCCGTCGGATCGTCCAGCTCCAGCGTCCGGTCACTCACAACCTGCGTCATCCGCCCCGCCCTTCACCACGCGCACGCCCCGTGCGGCGCGTACCGCGAACCTGCCGCTGCCGACCCTATGTGACAAGGAGGCCGCGGTGCCTGTCACGTACACCGGCGGCCTCCTCGTCGACGTCTCCTGCCCACGGGCGCCCAGGGCGCCCGGTGACGGCTCAGGCCTGGCCGACCTCGAACCGCACGAAGCGGGTGACCTCGATGCCGGCCTCGGCCAGCACCTGCTTCACCGACTTCTTGTTGTCAGCGACGGACGACTGCTCGATCAGGACGTAGTCCTTGAAGAACGAGTTCACCCGACCCTCGACGATCTTCGGCAGGGCCGCCTCGGGCTTGTTCTCCTCGCGGGCGGTCTGCTCGGCGATGCGCCGCTCGGACTCGACGATCTCGGCCGGAACCTCGTCCCGGGTGAGGTACTTCGGTCGCATCGCGGCGATCTGCATGGCCACACCACGGGCGTCGGCGTCGCCGGCCTCGTCGGTCTTACCGGTGTACGACACCAGCACGCCAACGGCCGGCGGCAGGTCCTGGGCCTTGCGGTGCAGGTAGACGGCGGTGGTGCCCTCGACCTTGGCGAACCGGTTGAGGACCAGCTTCTCGCCGATCTTGGCCGACTGCTCCTGGATCAGGTCGGCGACGACCTTGCCGTCGAGCTCGCTGGCGAGCAGCTCCTCGGCGGTGTTCACGCCGGAGCGCTCACCGTGCTCGACCAGCTGCTGGGCCAGCGCGATGAACGACTCGGTCTTGGCGACGAAGTCGGTCTCGCAGTTGAGCTCCAACAGGGCCTTGCCGGAGTGGGCGACCAGGCCGTTGGCGGCCGTACGACCGGCCCGCTTGCCGACGTCCTTGGCGCCCTTGACGCGCAGGATCTCGACGGCCTTGTCGAAGTCGCCCTCGGCCTCGGTCAGCGCCTTCTTGCTGTCCATCATGCCGGCGCCGGTGAGGTCGCGGAGCTTCTTGACGTCCGCGGCGGTGATTTGGGACATGGCTCTCTCTTCGGTGTTGAGACGGCGTGTGGATGGTCAGAGGTGCCGGTTACCCGGATCCGGGCGGATCGTGCCCGGCGTACCGCCGCTGCCCCGATTCCGAAAGAACGGACGGCGGGGCAGCGACGGTGCGATCACTCCGCGGTAGCGGCCGCCGGCTGCTCGGTGGCGGCCTGCGCCGGCTGCTCCGGGGTGGCGGGCTGCTCGGCAGCGGCAGCGGCGGGCTGCTCGGCGGCAGCGGCGGTCGACTCGTCAGCCTTCTTCGGCTCGAGCAGCTCGCGCTCCCACTCGGTCAGCGGCTCGTCGCTCGCGACGCCCTCGGGCTTCTCGTCGTTGCCCCGGCGACGGCCGGAACGCGCGATCAGACCATCCGCGACGGCGGCGGCGACGACCTTGGTCAGCAGCTCAGCCGAGCGGATCGCGTCGTCGTTGCCCGGGATCGGGAAGTCGACCTCGTCCGGGTCGCAGTTGGTGTCCAGCACCGCGATCACCGGGATGCCCAGCTTGCGGGCCTCGTCGACGGCGATGTGCTCCTTCTTGGTGTCGACGATCCAGACCGCGGCGGGAAGCTTCTGCATGTCCCGCAGACCACCGAGGGTGCGGGTCAGCTTGATCTTCTCGCGGGAGAGCTGCAGGGTCTCCTTCTTGGTGTAACCGGCGGCGGTGCCGCTGAGGTCACCCAGACCCTCCAGCTCCTTCATCCGCTGGAGCCGCTTGTACACCGTCTGGAAGTTGGTCAGCATGCCACCGAGCCAGCGGTGGTTGACGTACGGCTGGCCGACCCGGGTCGCCTGCTCGGCGATCGCTTCCTGGGCCTGCTTCTTGGTGCCGACGAACAGGATGCTGCCGCCCTCGGCGACGGTTCCACGCACGAACTCGTACGCCTTCTCGATGTAGTCGAGGGTCTGGCGCAGGTCGATGATGTAGATGCCGTTGCGCTCGGTCATGATGAAGCGCTTCATCTTCGGGTTCCAGCGCCGGGTCTGGTGCCCGAAGTGGACACCGCTTTCCAGCAGCTGGCGCATGGTCACGACGGCCATGGTTGGGTACTCCTCTGGATCCCTGGTTGTCACGCCCGGCCGGTGGCCGGGCGTCCTGGCGCCTGGTCGCCGACCCATGGTGGGCCCGATCAAGATCGGGACCAGGGAGGCCGTCGCTCCACGACGATTCGTGAAGAGGGCGCGCGAGGTCGACCGCACGAGGCGGTCGCCAGTTGGCCAGTGTACGCCCCTCACCCGTTCAGCCGCCCCGGGGTGCGCCGCACCGCCACCGCGCACCCCGCCGATCCGCCCCCATGATCGACTCCACGTCGGCGAGGTGGTGCCATCCCCCGGCCCTGACACCCCCACATGGCCGACCTGGTGTCGATCACGCCCGCGGCGAGCGCGGGGGATCAGTCCGACCGATCAGCCGGCCGGGCGGGCGGAGGATCAGCCGGCGGCGAGCGCGGCGGCGATGAAGAGCACCAGGCCGACGGTCAGATAGGCCGTCGGTGGGCGCAGCCAGCCCCGACCCGTGTCGGAAAGCGCCAGACCTCCGGTTCGGAGCCCGTAGAGCCCGATCGCGAAGATCGGCAGCGCGGCGACCAGGGCGATGCCCACCACGACGTTCCCGGCGTCCACCGGATCGCCGGTCACGCCCGCGAGCAGCACCCGCAGCGCGGGCACCTCGAAGATCAACACCAACAGGGCGAAGAGTACGGCCAACACCGGCCGACGGGTCCGGTAGACGCCGTCGGCGGCCGGCGGATACACCGACGGTTCGCCGGTGGGCAGGTCGGGGCGGGGGCCGATCCCCGGCATCGGACCGGTCGGCATTTCCAGCGGATGCGGAGTCTCGCCACCGCCACGTGTGGGCTCGATGATCGGATACCCGCCGAGGGGGGCGGGGCGAGCCTGGTCGGCGACAGCGCCGGGCGGGGTCTCGCCTACCGGTGTCAACGAACGGCCGGCCTCCTCGCGAGCGACGGTCAGCGGTGCGTCAGTCCCGGTCGACTCCCGGGCGGCCCGGCGACCAGGCAACTCGCCAGAGGTCTCCGAAGGATCCCGGACGGTGAGCGGTGCTCCCGCCCCGGTCGACTCTGGGACGCCCCAACGACCGGGCAGCTCCCCGGAGATCTCCGAAGGATCCCGGTCGGCGCGCCGTGACCGGGTCGCCCGGTACCCGTCGATTTCCGGCCGAGCATCCCCCAACGGGTCGACCGCGCCGAACCGTCCCGACTCGGGCTCGCCCGCGCCGAACCGACCAGACTGGGCATCGACAGCGCCGAAGCGACCCGAGTTCGACTCCGGCGCACCGCCGAACCGGCCCGTGTCCACCGCGCTCAGCCGACCCGAATCCGACTCCGCCGCACCGCCGAACCGGCCTGCGTCCACGGCGCCGAAGCGCCCGGAGTCCGGCTCGCGGCGTCGGCCGACGCCGGTGTCCTCGACGGAGTGGCTCTCGTTGGGGCCACGCTGCTCGGGGACGTCGGTGTCCCGGTACCGCGGTTCGCCCGCGCCGCGCCACTCCGACTCGCCGTGACCGCGACCCCGCTCATCGGGGTACCAGCGCGGCTCCTGATCTTCCGGAAAACTCCGTCGTCCGTCCACGTCAGGCACCGTATGCGACCGGCCACGCCCGCGCCATTTCGGCCCGCTCCGCGCTGCCGACAGCGCGGCAATCAGCGCTGCAGTCAGCGCGAGCGGGCGGAAGCCGGTGGAGACGCGCCGGCCCCCCTCACGCCCCACCATCAGCGTTGATCAGGTGATGAAAAGTAGGTCCACAGCTGCCCTGAGACCTATTTTTCATCACTTGATCATGGTGCGGCCGGCGGCATCGAGTTCGGGAGAGGCGCCAGGCCGTGGCTTCCTAGCACGGCACGGGCTTGATCGTCCGGTTGTCCACAGGTCACTGGTTGTCCACAGATTTGCTGCTGCCGAGGTCGCGGCGGTCGCACTTCGGCGGGCACCGTGCCGTCCATGACGAAGCGGAACCAGGCGGTCGGCGCGTACGGGGAGCGGTGCGCCGTCCGACACCTCACCGAGGCAGGGCTGCGGCCGATCGCCCGCAACTGGCGCTGCCCGGCCGGAGAGATCGACATCATCGCCTGGGACGGGCCGGTGCTCGCCTTCTGCGAGGTGAAGACCCGCCGGGGCGACGCCTTCGGCACCCCCGCCGAGGCTGTCGTGCCGGCCAAGGCCCGCCGGTTGCGAGGGCTGGCCGCGCGCTGGCTGACCGAGACCGGCACGACCGCCGAGGAGGTGCGTTTCGACGTGCTGTCGGTGCGGCTGCCCGAGGCCGGCCCGGCACGGGTGGACCACCTCAAGGGCGCGTTCTGAGATGCGTACTCCGAAGGTTCGGGCGGCGTCATGAGCTACGCGAAGGTGCTCTGCGTGGGTCTGGTCGGGGTGACCGGCCACCTGGTCGAGGTGGAGGCCGACCTGGCCGCCGGGCTCCCGGCCGTGGTGATCTCCGGCCTGCCGGACACCGCCCTGCACGAGGCCCGCGACCGCGTCCGCGCCGCCGTGGTCAACTCCGGTCAGCGTTGGCCCAACCGGCGCATCACCCTCAACCTGCTGCCCGCCGCTCTGCCGAAGTTCGGCTCGGCCTTCGACCTGGCCATCGCCGCAGCTCTGTTGGGTGGCTCGGGTGAGTTGCCGCTGCTCCCCCTGGAGGGGGTGGTGGTCCTCGGCGAGTTGGGGCTCGACGGCACGGTCCGACCGGTGCGCGGCGTGCTCCCGATGGTCGCCGCCGCGGCCCAGGCCGGCGTCGAGCGGGTGATCGTCCCGATCGGCAACGCCGCCGAGGCCGCGGTCATCCCTGGGGTACGGGTGCGAGCGGTGGACCATCTGCACCGGCTGGTCGCCTTCGTCCGCGACGGCACCCCGCTGATCGAGCCACCGGCGGCCACGCCGACACCCGTCGTCGGTGGGCCAGATCTCGCCGAGGTCGCCGGGCAGCAGGTGGGCCGGCGCGCGTTGGAGGTGGCGGCCGCCGGCGGGCACCACATCGCGCTGCTCGGCCCTCCGGGCGCCGGCAAGACGATGCTCGCCGAACGATTGCCGTCGCTCCTGCCCGAGTTGGACGACGAGGCGGCGCTGGAGGTGACGGCACTGCACTCGGTGGCAGGGCTGCTGCCGCCGGGCGGCCGGTTGCTGCGACGCCCGCCGTTCCAGGCGCCGCACCACACCGCGACGGTGCCCTCGCTGGTCGGTGGTGGCTCGGGGCTGGCCCGGCCCGGCGCGGTGTCGCTGGCTCACCGTGGGGTCCTGTTCCTGGACGAGGCTCCCGAGTTCAGCAAGGGCGCGTTGGAGGCGCTGCGCCAACCCCTGGAGCACGGCCGCATCCAGCTGAGCCGCACCGGGGGCGGCACCGTGTACCCGGCCCGGACCCAGTTGGTGTTGGCGGCCAACCCTTGTCCCTGCGCGAAACCGGCCGGCGACTCACATTGCGAGTGCAGCGCGCTGGTCCGTCGCCGCTACCTGGGCCGACTCTCCGGGCCGCTGCTCGACCGGATCGACGTGCAGGTACGGCTGATGCCCGTGCGGGCGGCCGAGTTGATGGCACCCGACGGCGATGTCGAGCCGTCGGCGACGGTCGCCGCGCGGGTGGCGGCGGCACGGCAGGCGGCAGCGACCCGCTGGGCCGGCCTCGGCCGAAGGCTCAACGCCGAGGTGGACGGCCCGCACCTGCGTCGACCGCCCTGGCGGCTGCCCGCCCGGGTCACCGCCGAGCTGCGCGGCCGGCTCGACTCCGGTTCGTTGTCGGCACGCGGCTTCGACCGGGTGATCCGGATGGCCTGGACCATCACCGACCTGGACGGCCGAGACCGGCCGGACCGGGACGACGTGCGGGAAGCGATCCAACTCCGGACGGGAGAAGCGATGTGAGCGCCGACGAAGAGCGCAGGTTGGCCCGGGTCGCGCTGACCTGGCTGGCCGAGCCGGGCACCCGTGTGGTCTACCGCCTGGTGGAACGGCTCGGCCCGGTGGCGACCCTGGATCTGCTGCTGGACGGGGGCAGTCCGGACGGCTGGCTGCACAGCACGGTGGCGGCCCGGTTGGCGGGCGGCGACGCCCGGGCGGTGGCGGCCGAGGCGCTGGAGCGCGCGGACCGGCTCGGTGCCCGACTGGTCACGCCGGACGACGAGGAGTGGCCGGCGCAGGTTGCCGATCTGGCCACGCTGCGCCTGCCGGACGTCACCCGCCGGGTGGACGGTGAGACCGCGCCACCGCTCTGTTTCTGGGTACGCGGAGGTTGGCCGCTGGGCGAAGCCCTGGATCGTTCGGTGGCGGTGGTCGGAGCGCGAGCGGCCACCGGTTACGGGCAGCACGTCGCCACTGAGCTGGGATACGGGCTGGCCGAACGGGACTGGACAGTCGTGTCGGGTGGCGCGTTCGGCATCGATGCTGCCGCTCACCGGGGTGCCCTGAACGCGGGCGGTTTGACCGTCGCCGTGCTCGCCTGTGGACTGGACCGGCCGTATCCGATGGGCAACGCCGCGCTCTTCGACCGGATCGCTGACACGGGGCTACTGGTCAGCGAGTGGCCGCCCGGCGCCGAGCCGCTGCGGCCCCGGTTCCTGATCCGCAACCGGGTGATCGCCGCAGGCACCGTGGGCACGGTCCTGGTGGAGGCGTCGGCGCGCAGTGGCGCGACCCAGACCGCGCGACGAGCCGTCTACACCAATCGGGTGGCGATGGTGGTGCCCGGGCCGGTGACCTCGGCGATGTCCGTCGGCGCGCACGAGTTCCTCCGCGACAACCCCAAGACCCGCCTGGTCACCGGCGTCGCCCACGTACTCGAGGAGGTGGGCCGGATCGGCGCGGACCTGGCGCCGCCGGCGCGGGGTCCGCAGCGGCCCGCCGACACACTCGACGACGACGCGCGTTCACTGCTGGAGGCGCTGCCCCGGCGGGGCGCTCGCGGTGTGGACGCCCTCGCGACCCGGGCCGGCCTCGACGTCCGCACCGCGATGCGCAAGCTGTCCCTGTTGGAGGAGCTGTCCATGGTGGTACGTCGCGACGGCGGCTACGCGCTCGCGGCACCTGTCACGCCCAAACGCGGCAGCGCGACCGTCACGGCACGGTGAGTGACGAGGCATCCCGACACTCGGTGTTACCGGTACGGTGCGCGGTCATGGGTGCAATCAAGCCATGGCACGTCACCATCCTGTGCTGTCTCGTCACGACCGCTGTGTTCGCTGTTGGCCTGGTCGTATTCCTGGCCAAGAGGAACAATCGCCGTTAGCCGAGCATCACGTCACCGGTGGGGCGCACCCAGCGGCCGTAGGCTGACGGGTGTGCCAGCAGCCAGTGAGGGTGTCGGGGTCGACAGGCCGGCCGGCGGATCCGCGCGTCCGCGATGAGCCGCAGTGACCGGAGCACCCGGGCCATGCACCAGGCACTGCCGCCAGCCCTGCGCGAAGCGGTCGACGACTTCGCCGAGCACCTGTCCCGGGTGCGGAACCGGTCGACGCACACCGTCCGCGCGTACGTCACCGATCTGGTCTCGCTGTTCGACCATGCCGTACGGATGGGCTGCGTCGACCTGGCCGAGCTGGACCTGTCGGTGCTGCGTAGTTGGCTGGCGCGGCTACGCACCACCGGCGCGGCGCGCACGTCGTTGGCGCGGCGGGCCGCGTCGGCGCGGGCGTTCTGCGCCTGGGCGCACCGGGCCGGGTTGCTCTCTGCCGACGTCGGTGCGGCGCTGGCCAGCCCTCGTGCGCATCGGGAGTTGCCCAGTGTGCTCCGCGCCGACCAGGCTGCCGCTCTGGTCGACGGCCCGACCCGGCGGGTAACGCCCACCGACAACCCGCCAGCCGCGGACCTACCGAACACGCACGGAGCACCCACGAACCCCGCAACCACAGGCAGGGCGGCCGGGGCGACATCGGGCGAAGCCGCGGTGCCACTGCGCGACCGGGTGCTGCTGGAGCTGCTCTACGCCACCGGCGTACGGGTCAGTGAGGCCTGCGGGTTGGACGTCGGGGACGTCGACCACGGCCGACGGGTGATCCGGGTGTTGGGCAAGGGCGGACGGGAGCGCTCGGTGCCGTACGGGGTGCCCGCTCAGCGGGCGTTGGACGACTGGTTGCACCGGGGCCGACCGGCGATGGTGGGCACCCACTCCGGGGACGCGCTGCTGCTGGGTGCCCGGGGTGGTCGGCTCAACCCGACGACAGCGCGTCAGATCGTCGGTGCGTACGCCGAGGCCGCCGGCCTGCCCCGGACGAGCCCGCACGGCCTCCGACACTCGGCTGCCACCCACCTGCTGGAGGGTGGTGCGGACCTACGCGCCGTGCAGGAGTTGCTGGGCCACTCGTCGCTGGCCAGCACGCAGATCTACACGCACGTCTCGGTGGAGCGGCTGCGGGCCGCCTACCGTCAGGCCCACCCCCGCGCCTGATCAAGGGCCGGAGGGCGAGCATCCCCGGCGGTTACGATCATCGGGTGAGCGTCCCGCAGCCCCCTGAGTCGATCCCGGGTGCCCGCCTGCTCTTCTCCCTGGACCCGGCGGTCAGTCACCTCAACCACGGCTCGTTCGGCGCGGTCCCGGTCGGCGTGCAGCGAGCCCAGCAGCGGCTGCGCGACGAGATGGAGGCCAACCCGCTGCGCTTCTTCACCCAGGGGCTGGTCGACCGGATCGCGCACACCCGTCGGCACCTCGCCGGTTTCCTGGGTGCCGACCCGGACGGCAGTGCCCTGGTGGGCAACACCACGACCGGCGTCGCCGTCGTGCTCCAGTCGATGGGCCTGCAACCCGGCGACGAGATCCTCAGCACCGACCACGGGTACGGGGCGGTGAGCCTGGCCATCCAGCGCGAGTGCCGCCGTACCGGGGCGGTCAGCCGGGTCCTGCCGATTCCGCTGTCGGCCACCGACGAGCAGCTCGTGCAGATCGTCCGCGACGGTCTGCGCCCCGGCCGGACCCGACTGCTCGTCGTCGACCAGCTCACCTCGGCCACCGCCAAGCTCTTCCCGACCGCCGCGATCGTCGGGGTGGCCCGGGAACACGGCGTGCCGGTGCTGGTGGACGCCGCACACGCCCCGGGGATGCTGCCCACCACGGTGGCCAGCATCGGTGCCGACTTCTGGGTGGGCAACCTGCACAAGTGGGCGTACGCCCCACGCGGGACCGCCCTGCTGGCGGTGGCACCGCAGTGGCGGGACCGGATCGAGCCGCTGGTGGTCTCCTGGGAGCAGGAGTCGGGCTTCCCGGCCCGGCTCGAGTGGCAGGCGACCCTCGACTACACGCCCTGGTTGGCCGCCCCGGCAGGGCTGTTCACGATGCGCAGTCTCGGTGTGGACCGGGTGCGGGCGCACAACGCGGCGCTCGCCGCGTACGGCCAGCGGGTGGTGGGGGACGCTCTGGGGGTGCCCCCCGCCGACCTGCCCGACCCCGGCGGACCGGGGGTGTCTCTGCGCCTCATCCCGCTGCCGGCCGGCACGGGCACCACGATCGACGCCGCACGGGCGTTGCAGGCGCGGATCGGCGAGCGGCTCGCCGCCGAGGTGGCGGTGATGAGCTGGAACGGCCGTGGGTGGCTGCGGCTCACCGGTCAGGTCTACAACACCGCCGACGAGTACGAGCGGCTGGCCACACGGTTGCCGGCCCTGCTCGCCCAGCGCTGACCGAACGCATCGACAGGAGGCCGGCACCGGCGGAGGGCCCGCTGACCGGGAGCAGGCGCACCGGGCCGAGGCCGAGCAGGGCGAGCGGGTCCAGGTACTCCTCGCCCCGGCGCAGGCCCCAGTGCAGGCACGCGTCCGCCGGGCAACCCGGATGGCCGGGCAGCAGTTCGCCCAGTGGCGCGCCTGCGGCGACCGCCTGACCGGGGCGTACCCCGGGTTGCACGGGCTCGTGGGTGGTTCGCAGCGCACCGGCGTGCCCCACTGTGACCACCGGTCGGCCGGCCACCAGACCGGCGAAGAGGATGGTGCCCGGCCCGGCACTGCGGACCACAGCTCCAGCCGGGGCGGCCAGGTCGACGCCCCGGTGGCCGGACAGCCACGGCTGGGGTGGCGGGTCGAAGCGGCGCACCAGTCGCGGTGGCCCGTCGAGCGGCCAGCGGAAGCGCTCGGCGGGAACGGACGCAGGAGCGGACGCCTGGAACGCGATCGACACGGTCGGCGTCGGTGGCTGGCCGGGCACCGCCGCGACAAGCACCGCCAGACCGCAGAGCTGCACGGTCAGCGCAAGTGGAACGGCGGCGCAGAGCAGCACGGTGCGGCGGATCGAACGGACCGATGGCTGTCGCATGACGGCAGCCTCCGGCCACGGTCGGGTGGTACGCCAGCCCGGCCGGCGAACCTGTGGACAACCGGCGGCGCTGTGGACGACCACCCGACGCCCTCGATGATCTGCTATGCGCGACGCCTAACGGTCCAGGTCACCACCACTGTTCATTGGATCCGGTCTCGTAGTCGTACTCCTCGACGTGCTCCCACTCCCTGCCGGTCGCCTTCTGGTAGGCGTTGGAGGGAACGTCGAGGATCGAATCCGCGTGGGCGGCCTCGACGGTGGTGAAACGCGCGAACGCCGCCGGATCGGCCAGCACGGCATCGAACGCCGTCGGACCCGCCACCACCACCGCGCAGCGCGCGTACAGGAAGCCGTCGTCGGACAGGTGGTCCGCGCCCGGCGGGACAGCCTGAGCGAGCGCCCGACGGTCCAGGTGGTAGAGCTTGAACGCGAGCGTCTCGGCGAAGCCGACGATCCGTTCCACCGGCTCTTCCGACAGTACGGCGGTCAACCGCTCGTACGGCCGGTCGTCCTGGAGCTCGGGCCGACCGCCGAGCATCGCGACGAGCCGCCAGAAGTCCTCATCAGTGAGCATCACAATCCACGATGATCGCGCGGCCGAACGGATACGAGACCGGCGGCCCCACACCGCGCCGTACCTCCGGTGCCGTTCTCGGGCCGCGAGGGAAGGCTTAAGTGCCTGTTTCATAAGAACTGGCCGGCCTGCGGCGGGCCCGGACGACGACCGGCCTCGGCTCGACCGCCCTTATGAAACAGGCCCTAAGCTGGGCCGCGTACGGCGGGTGCCGCCGTCTGGACCGGGGAGGCCCGCATGACCACTCTCGACGACCGGACCACGTCCCCCGCCGGCCCGACGGTGGCGGACGTGAGCGACCCGTCCCGGCTCGCGGAGCCGCACGAGGCGATCAGCGCCGAGGAGTTGCAGCTCGCCGCCCGTAACCACGGAATCCCGTTGGAGGCGTTGCGCTACGACGTCACCCCTGCCGGGCTGCACTACCTGCTGATCCATTACGACATCCCGGAGGTCGACCCGGCGACGCACGCGCTGACCATCGGTGGCGCGGTGGACCGGCCGCTGACGGTCAGCCTCGCCGACCTGCGCCTGCGGCCACGGGTCACCCGGCAGGTGACACTGGAGTGCGCCGGCAACGGCCGGGCCCTGTTGCATCCCCGGCCGGTCAGCCAGCCGTGGCTGGTCGAGGCGGTCGGCAACGCCGAGTGGACCGGCACTCCCCTCGCTCCACTGCTGCGGGAGGCGGGGCTCGGGCCGGACGCGGTGGACATCGTCTTCACCGGCGCCGATCACGGCGTCGAGCGCGGGGTCGAGCAGGACTACCAGCGGGCGCTGCCGGTCGCCGACGCGCTGCGCGAGGAGGTGCTGCTGGCGTACGAGATGAACGGCGCTCCCCTGCTGCCGCAGCACGGCGCGCCGCTACGGCTGAT
Source organism: Micromonospora taraxaci (assembly GCF_007830095.1). Lineage (NCBI taxonomy): Bacteria > Bacillati > Actinomycetota > Actinomycetes > Micromonosporales > Micromonosporaceae > Micromonospora > Micromonospora taraxaci. The sequence continues at coordinate 6,047,105 of NZ_VIWZ01000001.1, forward strand.
CGTGCCGGGCTGGTACGGCATGGCGCACGTGAAGTGGCTGCGCTCGATCGAGGTGCGGACCGAACCGTTCGAGGGGTACCAGAACGCGGTGGCCTACCGGGTACGCCAGGACGCCGACGACCCGGGCGTGCCGGTCACCCGGATCGAGCCGCGTGCGCTGGTCCGCCCGCCCGGCTTCCCGGACTTCATGTCCCGCCGCCGTGTGCTGCGCCCCGGCCCGTGCACCGTCGACGGTCGGGCCTGGTCCGGGCACGCCCCGGTGGTGGGCGTGGAGGTGACGACCGACGGTGGGGAGAGCTGGGCGTCGGCCGAGCTGGATCCGGCGGATTCTGGGGACTTCGCCTGGCGGCGCTGGCGGTACGAGTGGACCGCCGCCCCGGGCCGCTACGTGCTGGGTGCCCGGGCGACCGACGCGTCCGGGCGGACCCAGCCGGTCGAGCAGCCGTGGAACCGTGGCGGTTTCGCCAACAACCTGGTGCAGCGGGTCGAGGTCGTGGTGCCGGCCGAGTGATCGGCGGCAGGTGCTACGCCACGGGTGGGGGGCCCGTGGCGTGGCCGGGTGCGGTCAGCCGCCGAAGCCGGAGTCGGCGGGCAGCGAGATGTCGGGCTTCTCCAGCTCCTCGACGTTGACGTCCTTGAAGGTCATCACCCGGACGTTCTTCACGAAGCGGGCGGGACGGTACATGTCCCACACCCAGGCGTCGTGCATCTCGACCTCGAAGTAGACCTCGCCGTCGGAGTTGCGCACGTGCAGGTCGACCTGGTTGGCCAGGTAGAACCGGCGTTCCGTCTCCACCACGTACGAGAATTGGCGGACGATGTCGCGGTACTCCCGGTAGAGCTGCAGCTCCATCTCGGTCTCGTACTTCTCGAGATCTTCCGCGCTCATCGCACTCCGCCTTCCATGGCCACATCTTCCCCCACCGGCGCCGGAGGCCGAGGCTGCTCGCCCAACGCCACGCCGACGGTACCCCCTGACGCCCAGGAGCGCTCCATCGGCTCTTCCGAGGCGTGGCCGCCGGGCCGTCGGGCGCGCGGCGGCCGACCGTCGCGGCCGGAGACCGCGGCGACATTGACATACGAGAACCGGTGCTCCCGGCACGGCCCGTGCTCCCGCAGCGCCGCCGAGTGCTCCGGGGTGATGTAGCCCTTGTGCTCGGCGAAGCCGTACGCCGGGAACACCCCGTCCAGCTCCACCATGATCCGATCCCGGGTGACCTTGGCGAGCACGCTGGCCGCCGCCACGCACGCGGCCACGCGGTCGCCCTTCCACACCGCCAGGCCGGGCACGCCCAGGCCGTCCACGCCGAAGCCGTCGGTCAGCACGTACTCCGGGCGGGTGGTGAGCGAGGCGAGCGCCCGGCGCATCGCCGCCAGGTTGCACACGTGCAGCCCCCGGGCGTCGACCTCGTCGGCAGGGATGACCACCACGGCGTACGCGAGGGCACGGTCCACGACCTCCGCGTACACCCGTTCCCGGCTGGCCGAGGTGAGCAGCTTCGAGTCGGCCAGCCCTTCGATCTCGCCGCGCCGCCCCTCGGGCAACACCGCAGCGGCCGCGACCAGCGGACCGGCACACGCTCCCCGGCCCGCCTCGTCGGCGCCGGCGACGTGCCGGAACCCGCGCCGCTGCAGTGCTCGTTCCAGGGCGTAGAGGCCGGCCTCGCGGCGCACGACGGTACGCGGCGGGGTCAGCACGGAGCCTCGTCCCGACCTGCGGCCGTCGACTGGCTCAGGCTGGTCAGCAGGGCGGGCAACTCGGGCGGGTAGAACCGCTCACCGCTGGCCACCAACTCGTCCGGGAGCCACCAACGGTGGTCGGCGATGCTGCGCTGCTCGATGTCGTTGAAGCCGGTGGTGTCGACCTGCCAGGACTGCACCCGAAGGAGGAAGAAGTCCTGCTCCTGGCGGTACCAGTTGCCGTCGAAGGTGAACTCGGTCGTGTCGGAGAAGACCGCCTCACCCAGCGCGGTCGGGTCGAGCCGCAGCCCGGTCTCCTCGGCCAACTCCCGTGCCGCGCCGGCTGCCGGGGTCTCCGCCGGATCGAGCCCACCACCGGGGGTGAACCAGTATCGATGCCCTGGTCGGGCCGGGTCGAAGCCCTCGAACAGCAGGACCCGACCGGCCGCGTCGACGAGCAGCACGCGGGCCGCGCGTCGAGGGGTGTAGACACGGCTGCTGCTGTTCGCGACTGCGGGGCTCGCAAGCTCACTCCTCGCGCTCACGTTCACCGCACCAGCCTGCCAGACCGACGGCGGATCGCCCACGCCCCGGTGGTCTACGGCTTGGGAATGCCGTCGAACGAGTCGGGCACGGTGAGCCAGGTGGCCCGGTTGACCGGCCAGAAGACGGTGAACGCCCGCCCGACCACGTCGTCCTCGGGGATCGTGGCCTCGGTGATGTTCTGCCCGGACTGCTGCCAGTGCTCCAGCGAGTCACCGGAGGCCGAGCGGTGGTCACCCATCACCCACAGCCGACCCTCCGGCACGGTGATGTCGAACTCCTGGTCGGCGGGCTTGTCGCGCACCCCGTCCAGGGAGAAGATGTACGGCTCGTCCAGCGACTTGCCGTTGATCATCAGCCGTTCCTGCGGGTCGCAGCAGACCACGTGGTCACCGGGGACACCGATCACCCGCTTGATGAAGTCCTCACCGTCGGGGTTGCCGCTCCACGTGGTGGGGGCTTTGAACACGATCACCTCACCGCGGTGCGGCGACCGGAAGTCGTAGACCAGCTTGTTGACCAACACCCGGTCATCGATCTTGAGTGTGTTCTCCATGGACGGAGAGGGGATGAAGAAGGTCTGCAGCACGAAGGCGCGGACCAGAACCGCGACCAGGATCGCCACACCCAGCAGGATCGGCAGCTCCTTCCAGAAGGAGCTGCGCGGCTTGTCGGTCTGCTCGTCAATCACGCCAAGGAGCCTACGTTGCCGGACTGGACGTCACCGTCCGGAACGCGCGGGAACCACGCAGCGCGGCTACCAACGCCGGGACCATCAGCACCACGTCACCCTGCGGGGTCGGTCGCACCGGTGGTGCTCCGGGGGAGGCCGTGGCCGGCCCGGACACGTCGTCGAACGTCGACGGCACCGACAACGAATTCCACCGTGACGAGGGCCAGACCACCATGAAGGCCCGACCGACGACGTTGTCGATCGGCACCGGGCCCTGGCAACGGGCGTCCTGGGAGACCTCGCGGTGGTCACCCATCACGAAGAGCTGACCCGGCGGTACGACCACCTCGTCGAAGCGCCGGGAGCGGCACTCCGACGGGTTGGGCGGAAGGTCCAGCGGGGAGTCCCGCAGCACGTACGGCTCGTTGAGGGGCGTGCCGTTGACCGTCACCCGCCCCTGGCTGTCGCAGCAGGCGACCCGGTCGCCGGGAACGCCGATCACCCGTTTGATGAAGTCCTTCTCACCGGGGCGGCTCACCCCGACCAGGTCGCCGACGGTGCGGGCGAGCCGACCGGCGACGCCCGGCTTCGGCTGCTCGTCGACCTGCGGCGCCCAGCGGTCGGTGCCCCGGAAGACGACCACCTCACCGCGTACCGGGTCGCGGACGTCGTAGACGACCTTGTTGACCAGCACCCGGTCCCCGACGAGGAGGGTGTCCTCCATCGAGCCGGACGGGATGAAGAACGCCTGGAGCAGGAAGGTGCGGATCAGCACGGCGAGGCAGAACGCGACCACCAGCAGCAGCGGAAGCTCCTGCCAGAGGGGCATCTGTCGGCGGGTACGGCGAGCCCGCCGGCGCCACGGATCGACGGTGCCGTCCTCGTCAAGCGTCTGCACCACGCCACTCCCCGGTCCACAGAAGCACTACCGCCCGGGAGCCTCGACGAGGCTCCACGGGCGGTAGTGAACGGCTGTCCGCCGCGTGGGCGGACCCGCCGCTTCGCTGCGCCCGTACGACCAGGGTAGTGCGGTCTGGTCGGTACGGCATACGCGCAGCTCAGGCGGCGTGGCGAGCGGGAAGTCAGCTGGGCTGCTTCTCCCGCTTCTCCTTGATCTTGGCCTTCTTGCCGCGCAGCTCGCGCAGGTAGTAGAGCTTGGCGCGGCGCACGGCGCCACGGGTCACGACCTCGATCCGGTCGATGCCCGGGCCGTTGAGCGGGTAGGTCCGCTCGACACCGACACCGAAGCTGACCTTGCGGACCGAGAAGGTCTCGCGCAGACCGTCACCCTGGCGGCGGATCACGACGCCCTGGAAGATCTGGACACGGGACCGGTTGCCCTCGACGACGCGGGCGTGCACCTTGACGGTGTCACCGGCCCGGAAGTCGGGAAGGTCGGTCCGCTTCGACTGGGCGTCAAGGGCGTCCAGGATGTTCATCGCTGCGTCCTCGTAAGGCTCACGGCGCACCGTCACTCGGTGCGCGGGTGGGTGATTCTGATCCCCGGGTGGTGGTCGGCGGGCCGACCCCGGTCGGGGATCCTCGCAGCCGCCCGCGGGCGCGGACGGATACGGCAACCTCCCTACTTTGCCACATCCCCCGGCGGCTTCTGAAATCCGGCCTGGTCCAGGGCCGCGATGTCCCGTTTGTCGAGCCGATCGGCGGGTAGTGCGGCCAGCAGGTCGGGACGTCGGGCGGCGGTCCGCAGCAAGCCCTCCTCGCGTCGCCAACGGGCGATCTTGCCGTGGTCTCCGGAGCGGAGCACCTCCGGCACGTCGTGCCCGCGCCAGCTCGGGGGCTTGGTGTAGATCGGCGCCTCCAGCAACCCGTGCGCGTGCGACTCCTCGTCGAGCGAACCCGCGTTGCCCAACACCCCCGGCAGCAACCGGGTGACCGCCTCCACCATTACCAGCACCGCGACCTCGCCGCCGAAGAGCACGTAGTCACCGAGCGAGACCTCGGTCACCGGCATCCGGGTGGCGGCGTGCTCCAGGACGCGTTGGTCGATGCCCTCGTACCGGCCGCAGGCGAAGAGCAGGTGCGACTCGGCGGCCAACTCGTACGCCATGGCCTGGGTGAACGGGACACCGGCCGGCGACGGCACCAGCAACCGGGGCGGCGGAGCCTCGGCCGGCGCGAGCGCGTCCAACGCCGCACCCCACGGCTCCGGGCGCATCACCATCCCCGGCCCGCCGCCGTAGGGGGTGTCGTCGACGGTGCGGTGCACGTCGTGGGTCCAGGTCCGCAGGTCGTGCACGGCGAGTTGGAGTACGCCGTTGGCCCGCGCCCGCCCGATCAACGACAGGTCCAGCGGGGCGAAGTACTCCGGGAAGATCGACACGACGTCGACGCGCATGCGGGGTGGTCCTAAAGGTCGAGCAGGCCGGCCGGCGGGTCGACGATCACACGTCCACCGGCCAGGTCGACCTCGGGGACGATCGCCCGGACGAACGGAATCAACGCGGTACGCCCCTCGGGGCGCCGCAGGACCAGCAGGTCCGAGGAGGGGGCGTGGTCGATCCGGGCGACCTCGCCCAGACGCTCGCCGGCCGGGGTGACCACGGCCAGACCCACCAACTGGTGGTCGTGGAACTCCTCCGGATCGTCCGGCGGGGCCACGTCGGCGCTGTCCACCACGAGCAGGGTGCCGCGCAGCGCCTCGGCGGTGTTGCGGTCCAGGATGCCGTCGAACGCGATCAGCACCCGACCCTGATGGAAGCGAGCTTCCTCGATGGTCAGCTCCGCAGGCACCTGGAACGGCACCCCGGGCTCATCGACGGTTGGAGGGGGTGTCGCCCCAGGCTCAGTGCGCAGCACTGTGCCTGGGGCGAACCGTGCCTCGGGTTCGTCGGTCCGCACTTCCACGGTGACCTCACCGCGGACACCGTGCGGCTTGCCGATCCTGCCGACGACGAGCTGCATCAGTACGAGTCGACGATGTCGACGCGCACGCCGCGCCCGCCGATGGAGCCGATCACCTGACGCAGCGCCTTGGCGGTCCGGCCGGACCGCCCGATCACCGTGCCGAGGTCCTCGGGGTGCACGCGGACTTCGAGCCGCTTGCCCCGACGGGAATCGACCATCCGCACCCGGACGTCGTCCGGGTGGTCGACGATGCCCTTGACCAGGTGCTCCAACGCCGGACGCAGAGGCATGTCAGGCCTGCTCACCGGCGTCGGCAGCCGGGGCCTCGGCCGGAGCCTCGGTCTTCGGAGCCTCGGCAGCCGGAGCGTCGGCCTTCGGAGCCTCGGCAGCCTTGGCGGCCTTCTTGGCCGGCTTGGCCGGGGTCTCCGGGGCGAGCCCGGCGGCGGCCTTCGCCTCAGCCTCGTACGCGGCCTTACGGTCGGCCCGCTCGGCGGCGACCTTCAGCGGCGGCGGGGCCGGCAGGCCCTTGTACTTCTGCCAGTCACCGGTCAGCTCCAGCAGCCGCTGCACCGCCTCGCTCGGCTGAGCGCCGACGGACAGCCAGTACTGGACCCGCTCCGACTTGACCTCGATGATCGAAGGGTCTTCCTTCGGCTGGTAGACCCCGACGAACTCGATCGCCCGACCGTCACGCTTGGTGCGCGAGTCGGCGACGACGATGCGGTACTGCGGGTGGCGGATCTTGCCCATCCGCAGGAGCCGGATCTTTACGGCCACAGTTGTTACGCTCCTGTTGCGATTTCACCGGCCCGTGTGGGCGGTGTGCATGGGTGAGCGCCGACCGGACCCGTGGGGTTGGGCCGGAGACTACTCGGTGGACTAGCGACGCGCCCGGGTTAGAGGGCGCCGGACGCGCGCCGGATACCAGCGACCCATTCTGCCAGATCCGATGCCGATGTCCCGCATCGGGCCCGGACGCCGCGTCACCGGTGACCGGAGACACCCTCACCGCACCGGCGGACGGTCCCATCCTGGCGGAAGTTCGTCCGGTACGTCCCAGTCTGGCGGAGGTGTGAAGTCGCACCAGGTGCCGTCAAACGGGAACTCACCGGCCTCGGCGAGGGCAATCACCCGCTCCCCCTCGGCCCGGACCGCCTTCTCGTCCGTCACCCAGTAGTCGTCCCCGAAGGCGAGCCGCTCGACGAACTCGTCCTCGTCCTTCCACTCCCAGCTCAGGTCCGGGCGCACCACCACGTCGAGGTCCTGGTCCACCACGTCGACGCCGGCCACCGGGCCGTCGTCCCAGCGGACACCGTGCTCCTCCAGGTTGACGTACCAGTGGGCGAACCGACCCTGGGCGTCGCGGAACCACCAGACGGAGTGCGCCGCGCCGGTCGGCAGGAACTTCAGCAGCGGCGGGCCGTTCCAGCGCCCGTGCGCCAACCGGTACGACGAAGAGATCCACTGGGCGAAGGGCATCGCCCGCATGCCCCGGCCCGCCTCGGTCACCTCGTGGGCCACCGGCGAGTCCCGGGCGATCCACACCAGCAGACCCCGCTCGTCGTCGCTGACCACGCGGCCCGGCCGGACCCATCCGATCCGACCGTGCCGCACGTTCCGGTGCATGATCAACCGACCCGGCGCGAAGTGGTCCACCGGCCCGCTCGAGGGCACCTCAGTAGGCGCGGGCGAGGATGGCGACCAGGTCGGGCTCGTCCTCGGAGTCCGGCACCGAGCCGTCGGCGCGCACCAGGCAGCGAACCGTGACGCCCTGACCGTTCGCCTCGGCCTCGCCGGCCACACCGACCGCCGACCACGGCACCCGGGCCCAGCCCGTCGCGGCGGCCTCGATCGCCTCGGCCAGGGTCGCGACCTCCACCGTGCGCGACTCGCGGTTGGCCAGCGCCTGGTCGTGCAGCACCTGCTGGTCGGTCTCCAGCGCCGCCAGCACCGCGGCGACAACGTCGGCCACCGGCGTCGGGGACTTCGACCCGTCGGTGCGGCGCACCACCGTCGCGTTGCCCACGGCCAGGTCGCGAGGGCCGACCTCGACGCGTACCGGATAGCCACGCAGCTCGGCGTCGACGGCCCGGCGGCCGAACGCGGTGTCGGTCCGGTCGTCGAGCGCGACCCGGACACCGGCGTCGCGCAGGCCGTCGTGCAGCTTGGCCGCCGCCTCCGCGACGCCCTCACCATCCTTGACGATCATGATGTACGCCTGGATCGGGGCCAGCTTCGGCGGCACGCGCAGACCGTTGTCGTCGCCGTGCGCCATGATCAGGCCACCGAGCATCCGGGTGGACGTGCCCCAGGAGGTGGTCCAGGCGTGCTCCCGGCCGCCCTCCTTCGAGGAGTAGCTGATGTCGAACGCCTTGGCGAAGTTCTGACCCAACTCGTGGCTGGTGCCCAGCTGGAGCGCCTTGCCGTCGCCCATCATGCCTTCGCAGGTGTACGTGGCCGTCGCGCCGGCGAACCGCTCACGGGCCGTCTTCAGGCCCACCACCACCGGAATGCCGATCACGTTGACCATCAGGTCCTCGTACGCCTCGTGCAGGATCCGCCGCGCGTACGCCCGGGCGTCCTCGCGGGTGGCGTGCGCGGTGTGCCCCTCCTGCCAGAGGAACTCGCTGGTACGCAGGAAGATGCGCGGACGAAGCTCCCACCGGACCACGTTCGCCCACTGGTTGAGCAGCAGCGGCAGGTCCCGGTACGAGTCGATCCACTTGGCCATGAACTCGCCGATGACCGTCTCGCTGGTGGGGCGCACCACCACCGGCTCGGCGAGCTGCTTGCCGCCACCGTGGGTGACCACCGCGAGCTCCGGCGAGAAGCCCTCGACGTGCTCGGCCTCACGCTTGAGGTAGCTCTCCGGGATGAAGAGCGGGAAGTACGCGTTCTCCGCACCCGCCGCCTTGATCCGGGCGTCCATCTCGGCCTGCATACGCTCCCAGATGGCGTAGCCGGCCGGTCGGATGACCATGGTGCCGCGGACCGGGCCGTTGTCGGCCAGCTTTGCCTTGGCGATCAGGTCCTGGTACCAGCGGGGAAAATCCTCCGCACGGGGAGTGAGCACGCGTGCCATGACCGCACATCCTATGCGCCGCTCATCGGGGCAGTGCGGTCGGGCGCGGCATCGTTAGCATCTGCCGTCATGACCCCCCTCGATCCGCGCCCCGGCGCGGCCTTCAACCCGGCGCCCGACCCCGTCGAGCTGGCACACCTCGCGACCCGATGGGTGCGCTGGGTGGCCCGGCACCGGCAACCCGCCAATCCGATCGGCGACGGGTCCGGCCGGCACGCCGGGCACCACCAACCCGCCGACGTGTGGTTCCTCGCGGGTACGTTCGGTGGCTCTGCGCAACGCAGTTGCGTGGTTCCCGCCGGACGACCGCTGTTCTTCCCGGCCTTCTGCTGGTGGCAGGTCGGCCGCACGGACGAACCGGCGGAGGCCATGGACAGCGCGACCGGTCACGCGCAGCTCGACGGAGTGGCCGTCGCCCTGCGCGAAGCCGGTTCGGCCCAGTCGTTTCCGGTCAGCGGCTTCTTCAACAACGTCGTCACCGTCTGGCCGTGGCCCAGGCCGGTCTCCTGCTGGGGTCTGTGGGCACTGGTGCCGCCACCCGCCCCCGGTCAGCACGAGCTGAGCTTCGGTGGCAGCGACGGTGGGCGGTTCTGGGTCGAGGCGCAGTACCAGATCGACGTGCGCTGAACCGCCTACACTTCGACCACCATGATTGAACGGAGCGGCACCACCCCGGTGCGGGACAGCATCGTCGACGCCGCCCGCGCACTGACCGTGGCGACCGGTTGGGACGGCGTCCGGATGGGTGCCGTCGCGGGTGCCGCCGGGGTGAGCCGGCAGACCGTCTACAACGAATTCGGCAGCAAGGCCGGGCTGGCCGAGGCGCTGGCCCGGCGAGAAGTGGACACCTTCGTCGGCGACGTCCGTGCCGCCCTGCTCGCGAACGGCGCCGACGTCCGGGCCGGCGCGTACGCGGCGATCGCGCACACGCTCACCACCGCGGCGGAGAACCCTCTGGTCAAGGCCATCCTGAGCAGCGCCCGGGGCGGCTCGGACGAGCTACTTCCGTACCTCACCACGCGGGCCGAGGTGGTGCTCACCGAGGCGTCCGGCGCGCTGATCGACTGGGCCGGCGACCACCTGCCCGGAGCGGACCAGGCCACGCTGGCCTTCGCCGCCGACACGACCGTCCGGCTGGTGGTGAGCCACATCGTGCTCCCGCGCGCCCCGATCGACCAGACCGCCGCAGCTCTCGCCGATCTGGCCGTACATCTCTTCAGCGCCGCCGTCCGCCCACCCCACTGATCCGCCCCGGCCCCGCGCCCCCGCGCCCGCGCCCGCGCCCGCGCCCGCGCCCAAGATCGTCACAACATCGGCGATGTTGCTGCCTCCCACGCGCGGGATACCCCAACATCCCCGATGTTGCGCGGATCTTGACGACGAACACCGCCCCGGAAACCGGGAACGCGACCTGGGGCACACAACGCCGCCATGGTCACGCTCGAACAAGGAAGTAGGGGCCTCACCGACGCACCGACACCACTACAACCAGGATGTTGCGCGATCTTGGGGCCGAAACGGCCCTCGGCGCGGGCACACACCCTTCCCCTTCAAGATCCGCGCAACATCGGGGAAAGTACTGGCTCATCGCGCACGGAGGCAGCAACTTCACCGAAGTTGCGCGGATCTTGGGGAGGGCGCGCAGGGCGCGCGGGGTACGCGGGGCGCGCGGGTCAGCGGACGACGCGGCCGCGGAGGATCGTGCGGGACGGGGCGCGGACGACGCGCAGGTCGAGGCGGGGGTCCTCGGGGTAGACGGTCAGGTCGGCGAGGCCGCCCTCCACCAGGCCGGGGAAGCCGAGCCACTCCCGGGCGCCCCAGGAGGCGGCGGCGAGCACGTCGATCGGGGCCATCCCCGCCCGCTCGTGCAGGAGCAGCATCTCCTCGGCGGCCAGCCCGTGGTCGATGCCGCCGCCGGCGTCGGTGCCCACGTAGATCGGCACGCCCGCCTCGTGTGCGGCGCGCACCACCTCGGGAAAACCGTCACGCAGCGCAAGCATGTGCTCGGCGTACCCGGGGAACTTGCCCCGCGCCTGCTCGGCGATGCCTCCGAAGGTGGCGATATTGATCATTGTGGGGACGAGCGCGGTGCCCTGCCGGGCCATCTCGTCGATCAGGTCGAGGCTCAGCCCGGTGCCGTGCTCCACCGAGTCCACCCCGGCCCGCACCATGATCTCGACGGCGGATTCGGAGAAGGTGTGCACCGCGGCGCGTACCCCGGCGTCGTGGGCCGCCCGCACGGCGGCGGTGAGGGTGTCCGCGTCCCAGGCCGGGGCCAGGTCACCCACACCACGGTCGATCCAGTCGCCGACCAGCTTGACCCAACCGTTGCCGGCCTTCGCCTGCGCGGCCACCGTCGCGGCGACGTCGGTCGCGTCTACCTCCACGCCGATGTCCCGCAGGTAGCGCTTCGGCGGGGCGACGTGCCGGCCGGCGCGGGCCAGTCGCGGCAGGTCCGGCTCGTCGTCAAGCTCGGGGTACGGGTACGGCGAGCCGGCGTCGCGGATCGCCAGCACCCCGGCGTCCCGGTCGAGGTGCGCCAGTTCGCGGGCTTGGTCGAGTGAGGTGATCGGGGCGCCGCCTCGGGCGATGCCGATGTGACAGTGCGCGTCGACCAGCCCCGGCAGCACGAAGCCGCCGTCGACAACCGTCTCCGCGTCGGGCACCGGGGTGTAGGTCACCCGGTCGCCGACCAGCCAGAGATCCCGGACCTCGTCGTCGGGGAGCAGCACACCGCGCACATGAAGGGCCATGCGCACAGTCCTACCCGATCACTCCTCGTCGGGAGCGAGCAGGTCGTTCTTCCGAGCGGTCAGGGCGGGCAGGTCCACGGAGACCTTCCACGGCCGCTCGGTGACGAACAGGTCCTCGGTGTGCGCGACCTGTTCGTACTCGCGGTTCGCGCCAAGCGCGTACTCGGTGAGCGTGACGCGATCCTGGAGCGGATCCACCACCCAGTAGGACCGGATTCCGGCGTGCGCGTAGACCTTCGCCTTGTCGTACATGTCGCGGAAGGTGGAGGTCGGTGAGACGACCTCCACGGCGAGCAGGGCGTCCTCGACCGGGACAGGCGAGCGGCCGGCGTGCTTGCGGCGGATGACCACAACGTCCGGGCGTGGCTCGTTGCGCCGGTCGACCCGCATCGACAGGTCGATGCTGACCAGGTATTCCGGCGGGCAGTTGACTTCGACGGCCAGTAGCAGCTCGACACAGAACTCTTGGTGCACGGCAGTCGGCGACGACTCGATCAACCTTCCGTTGATCAGTTCGTACGGAAGTTCCTTTGGCAGCTCGCCGAGGTCGTCGACCGTCCACTCGTGCCGTTCGGGCAGGATCGGGGCCGCGGTCATGACATCTCCTTCCAGAGGAGAGATCACCCTAAGCACCGGATCAGTCGCCCGCCGTCACCGACACGCGTCAGCGCGGGCCCTTGTCGCCGCCCTTGCCGAGCTTGTTGAAGTCGATCTTCGGAAGCTTGAAGCCGGGCGGGAGGCCCTGCCCTGCGGCGAGGTCGTTCGGGTCCATCCCCGGCGGGAGCTGCGGCATGCCGCCCGGGAAACCGCCCGGCATCCCGGCGCCGGCGCCCGTGCGCGGCCGACCGCCGCCCTTGGTGCCCTTGCGCTTGTTCTTCGGAGACTTGGTCGCCTTGCGCCGGCCACCGCCGGGCAGGCCCATCATGCCGCCCATCTGCTTCATCATCTTCTGCGCGTCGGCGAAGCGGTTGAGCAGTTGGTTGACGTCCATCACGGTGACCCCGGAACCGTTGGCGATGCGCGCCCGGCGGGAGCCGTTGATGATCTTCGGGTTGGTCCGCTCGCCCGGGGTCATCGACCGGATGATCGCGGTGACCCGGTCGAAGTGGCTGTCGTCCAGCTCGGAGAGCTGGTCCTTCATCTGCCCCATGCCGGGCATCATGGCCAGCACGTTGGCGATCGGGCCCATCCGTCGCACAGCGATGAGCTGGTCGAGGAAGTCGTCCAGCGTGAACTGCTCGCCGCCCATGAGCTTGGCGGTCATCTTCTCCTTCTGATCCGAGTCGAAGGCCTGTTCGGCCTGCTCGATCAGAGTGAGGACGTCGCCCATGCCGAGGATGCGGCTGGCCATCCGGTCGGGGTGGAAGACGTCGAAGTCCTCCAACTTCTCACCGGTGGAGGCGAACAGGATCGGCTGCCCGGTGACCTCACGCACCGACAGCGCGGCACCACCACGGGCGTCGCCGTCGAGCTTGGAGAGGACCACACCGGTGATGCCCACGCCGTCACGGAACGCCTCGGCGGTGCGGACGGCGTCCTGACCGACCATCGCGTCGATGACGAAGATGACCTCGTCCGGCGAGACGGCGTCGCGGATGTCGGCGGCCTGCTGCATCATCTCGGCGTCGATGCCAAGGCGGCCGGCGGTGTCGACGATGACGATGTCGCGGGCGGCGCGCTTCGCGTGTTCGATCGACGCGCGCGCCACCTGCACCGGGTCACCGGTGCCGTTGCCGGGCTCCGGGGCGTACACCTCGACACCAGCCCGGCCACCGAGCACCTGCAGCTGCCCGACGGCGTTGGGGCGCTGGAGGTCGGCGGCGACCAGCAGCGGCTGGTGCCCCTGGCCCTTGAGCCAGCGGGCCAGCTTGCCGGCCAGGGTGGTCTTACCGGAACCCTGGAGACCGGCCAGCATGATCACGGTCGGCGGCTGCTTGGCGAACTGGAGCCGCCGGCCCTCGCCGCCGAGCACGTTGATCAGCTCTTCGTTGACGATCTTGATGATCTGCTGGGCCGGGTTCAGCGCCTGGGAGACCTCCGCGCTGCGGGCCCGCTCCTTCACGGCCGCGATGAAGCCCTTGACCACCGGCAGCGCGACGTCCGCCTCCAGCAGCGCGAGGCGGATCTCGCGCGCGGTGGCGTCGATGTCGGCGTCGGTGAGCCGCCCCTTGCCGCGGAGCTTGGTGAAGATCCCGGACAGGCGGTCACTCAAGGTGTCAAACACGCGAACATCCCGTTTGTCAGTGTTCCGGCGGGCACAACCCGGCCGGCACTGCGGAGTCCGGCCACCGCTAGGGTAACCGGCCACCCGCAAGGCCGCTGGCGGCCCGGGCCTCACCCCGAGACCAACCCCGATTGGTACGCGAAGACGACGAGCTGGGCCCGGTCCCGGGCTCCCAGCTTGCCCATCGCCCGGCTGACGTGGGTCCGCGCGGTCGCCGGGCTGACCACCAACCGGGCGGCGATCTCCTCGTTGTTCAGGCCCTCACCGACGAGGCCGACGACCTGGCGCTCCCGGTCGGTGAGCGCGTCCAGCCGAGGGTGCGGGCGAAGCACCCGGGACGGCCGCGTGGCGAACTCCCGCACCACCCGGCGGGTCACCGACGGCGACAGCAGCGCCTCCCCCTCGGCGACCAGCCGGATCGCGCGCAGCAGGTCGACCGGCCGGGTGTCCTTGGTGAGGAACCCGCTCGCGCCGTGCCGCAACGCGTCGAAGACGTACTCGTCCAGCTCGAAGGTGGTGAGCACGACCACCCGCGTGCCGGTCAGGTCGGGATCGGCGACGATCCGCCGGGTCGCCTCGATGCCGTCGATGCCGGGCATCCGGATGTCCATCAGCACCACGTCCGGCCGTTCCCGCCGGGCCAGCTCGACAGCCCGCAGCCCGTCGGCGGCCTCACCGGCGAGCGCCAGGTCGTCCTCGCTCTCCACCAGCGCGCGCAGGCCGAGCCGGACCATGTCCTGGTCGTCGGCGACCAGCACCCGGATCACGTGGTCGGCTCCACGGGCAGCCGGGCGTACACCCGGAATCCGCCGCCGGAGCGCGGCCCGGTGTCCAACCGCCCGCCCAGCGCCTCGACCCGCTCCCGCATCCCGGCCAGACCGTGCCCGTCCCCACCGTCCAACACTGCGGTCCCGGTGCCCGTCCCCCGATCGGTGACCTCGACTGTCACCTCGTCGGCGCGGTAGTCGACGGTCACCTCGGCGCTGGTCACCCCCGCGTGCCGCAGCACGTTGGTCAGCGCCTCCTGCACCACCCGGTACGCGGTCAGGTCCGCCGCCGCGGGCAACTCCCGAGGGTCGCCGGTCACCCGCGTCTCGACGATGAGCCCGGCACCGGCGAGCCGGTCGCGCAGCGCCGGGAGCCGGGCCAGGCCGGGCACCGGCCCGCGCTCGGCGCCCTGCCGTACGGCACCGAGGGTGACCCGGAGTTCGTCGAGTGCCTCCCGGCTGGTCCGGCTGATCGCGGTCAACGCGGTCTCCGCCTGTTCCGGCCGCTTCGGCAGCAGGTGCAGGGCGATCTCCGCCTGCATGCTGATCGCGGCCAAGCCGTGTCCCACCACGTCGTGCACCTCCTGCGCGATGCGCAGCCGCTCCTCGTCGGCCTGCCGCCGAGCCTGTTCGGCGCGGGTGCGGGCCTCCTCGGCGCGGGTACGCGCGGCCGACTCACGGTTGACCCGCACCACCACGCCCACCGCGAACGGTACGACCACCCAGGCCGAGGCGGGCAGCACTCCCGCCCAACCCGGCGCCGGCCCCCGGGCGACGAAGACGTGCGCCACCAACAGGACGAACGCGCCGCCGGCCGCGAGCGCCGCCGGGCGCACCGGCAGTCGCACCGCCACGGTGTACACCGCGAGCAGGAACGTGAGCAGGATCGGTCCGTACGGGTAACCGAGCACCAGGTACGTCGAGGTGGCCACGGTGATCACCGCGAGGGTGGCCACCGGGGCGCGCCGCCGGAACAGCAGGGCGAGCGCGGCGACCGCGATCAGCACCCGGCAGGCGGCGTCCACCGGCCTGGACCCCGGCTGGTTGTCACCGGCCAGCCCGGTGGCGAGCAACCCGAACGCGAGCAGCACCAGGGCCGGCACCGCATCCGGCCATCCCCACCGCCCGCCTGGTCGCATGGCCGTCATTCTGCCCGCGCCAGGGGCACCCGTCGTGCGTCCAGCGACGGCACCGCAGCTACGTCCGCCGACGTATCAGCCGCCGGCTGCCACGGGCGACCGCGCCGTCCAGCGGGCGGCCGTGCCGTCGTCAGACGCGCGGCCGGTCGCCGCCGGGACCGCCCGGTGCGTGGCCTGCGCGACCGGCGACGGCAGCGCCCGCGGGTCAGACGGCGGCGAGGACCGCGGCCTCCAGGCGGGCCCGGGTGGTGTCGTCCGGCCAGCCACCGACCAGGTAGAACGCGTCGACCACGTCGGCGCCGAGAGTGGAGATACGGGCCGCGCGGACCAGGGCTCCCGCCTCGTCCAGCGCGCCGGCGACCCGGTAGAGCAAACCGGCGGCGTCGGCGGCGCGTACCTCCAGGAGCACCGCGTCGGTGGCGGCTTCGCGGTGCCAGACGACCCGGGGGGCGGCCCCGCCGCCCCGGGCGGCGAGCGCACGGCCGCGCAGCCGCTGGGTCACCGACACGTCGCCGGCGACGGCCCGACGCAGGTCGGCGCGGAGCGGGACCGGGTCCGGCGGGAGGCCGTAGCGCGGTTGCACGCGACACTCGACCAGGGCGCGGCCGTCGAACACCGAGGCGTCCGCGGAGATCACCTCCAACCGGTGCAGGGCCAGGCAGCCCGCCACCGTGGCGAGTAGGCCCCTCCGGTCGGCCGCGGCGACCGACACCCGGTCGCCGGTCATGTGGACGACCGGCAGCGGCCCGTCCAGCAGCGCCGGGTCCGGGGTGGGCGGCTCGGGGAGTACGCCGGTGTCCAGCGCGGTGCGGACCCGGGCGACCAGCTCGGCGACGAGTCGACCCTTCCAGTCCGACCAGGCCGCCGGCCCGGTCGCCGCCGCGTCGGCACGGACCAGCGCGTGCAGCAGGTCGAGGGTGCCGGTGTCCCCCACCGCCTCGGCCACCGAGGCGATGGTGACCGGGTCGGCCAGATCCCGGCGGGTGGCCACGTCGGGCAGCAGCAGGTGCAACCGGACCAGCGTGCCGATCAGCTCGACCTCGGCGGGAGGCAGACCGATTCGGGTCGCCACCGCCTGGGCCAGTGGCACACCGACGGTGCTGTGGTCACCGGTGAGTCCCTTGCCGATGTCGTGCAGGAGCGCGCCGAGGAGCAGAAGGTCGGGGCGCTCCACGTCGCGGGCGTGCCGGCTGGCCTCGTAGGCGGTCTGCACGAGGTGACGGTCGAGGGTGTAGCGGTGCACGGGGTTGTGCTGCGGCAGGCTGCGCAACCGGGTCCACTCGGGCAGCCAGTTGTCGACCAGCCCGTACCTGTCGCAGGTCTCCCAGGCGGGCACCAGACCGGGACCTGCGCCGAGGAGGGTGGTCAGGGCGGCCCGGGCATCAGCCGGCCAGGGCGCGGGCAGCGGCGGGCAGTACGCCGCCAGCCACTCACAGGTGGCTCGGGCGATCGGCAGTCGGGTCGCGGCCGCCGCGGCGGCCACCCGCAGGGAGAGGCTCGGGTCGGGGCGTGCCCCGATCGCCGTCCGGGCCAGCACCAGCTCACCGTCGTGCTCCACCACGTCGCGGGCCACCGGGCGACGCACGGGGCGCCCACCACCATTGCGAGAGCGGCCGGAGCGCAACCGGTCGGCGGCCCGGAACGCGTCGTCCAACGCGTGGCTGACCGTGCGGGCGTCACCGGCGACCCGACGCAGGAGGGCATCACCGTCCTCCACGACGACTCCAGGCTGCCGAGCGGCGTCAGACGCGCCGGGCTGGAGTTGTCGCAGCCCGAGTAGGCGTGCCACTCCGTCGCGTTCCTGGGCGACCAGCCGGTCGACCCGGCGGCCGACCTGCTGGTGCAGGGCGTCGCGGGTGTCCAGCAGGCGCAGGTGAGCCGCGCGCACGGCGGGACGCAACGCGTCGGTGATGCCGGCGGCGGAGATCGCCCGCAGCAGCCCCACGTCGCGCAGACCGCCGGCGGCCTCCTTGAGGTCACCCTCCAACAGGAAGGCCAACTCGCCGTGGGCCTGCCAGCGGGCCTCGGTCACCTCCCGCAGGCCGGGAAGGTGCCGGACGGCGGTGCGCCGCCAGTGGTCGGCGGCGGTGCGGATCAGCGAGTCGGCCAACGCCCGGTCGCCCACCACCAGGCGCGCGTCGAGCAGCCCGAGGGCGACCTTGACGTCGTCCTGGGCCACGGACAGCGCCTCGGCGACGGTACGCACCGAATGGTCGAGCCGCAGGCCCGCGTCCCAGATCGGGTACCAGACCGAGGCGGCCACCTCGTCGATGCCGGGCACCCCGGCGTGCAGCAGAACGAGGTCGAGGTCGCCGTACGGGGCACACTGCCGCCGACCCAACCCACCGACGGCAAGCAGCGCCACCCCGTCCCGCGCCGGAAGCAGGCCGCGCAGGAACACGTCGTACGCCGCCGCCCGGGAGAGCCGGGCAGCCTCTCCGATCCCCCCGGTAATGCCGACGACCTCGTTGACCAAGAGGTTCGCGTCACCGTCGGCGGCGTGCCCTGACGCGTTCTTCCTGATCAACGAGGTCATGTCGTCGTCAGAGCGCGTCTAGGCCGCGCTCGCCGGTACGCACCCGGACGACCTCCTCGACACCGGTGACCCAGACCTTGCCGTCACCGATCTTGCCCGTGCGGGCCGCCCCCACGATGGCGTCCACCACCTTGTCGACGTCGATCTCGTCGGTGAGCACCTCGACCCGGATCTTGGGCAGGAACTCGACCGTGTACTCGGCACCCCGGTAGACCTCGGTGTGCCCCTTCTGCCGCCCGTACCCCTGAACCTCGCTGACGGTCAGCCCGGCCACCCCGAGGGCGTGCAGGGCCTCCTTCACCGCGTCCAGTTGGTACGGCTTGATGACCGCGGTCACCAGCTTCATGTCCAACCCCTCCATCCCAGGAACGTTAACCGGCGACCTTCTCGTTGACCGGCTCGGCGGGCTCCGCCTCCGGCTTGGCACCACTCGTCGGGCTGCCACCGGGGGTTCCGATGCCGGCCATCGCGAATGCGCCGCCCGTGCCGCCACCGGCCGGGGACAGGTCGTAGCTGCTCTCGGCGTGCTCGCCGATGTCGATGCCCTCGACCTCCGCCTCGGCCTTGACCCGGAAGCCGATCGTCTTCTCGATGACGAAGGCGAGCACCCAGGCGATGCCGAACGACCAGACGGTGACGATCAGGCCGGCGAGCGCCTGCCGCCCGAGCTGGGTCACGCCGCCGCCGTAGAAGAGCCCGTCGGAGGCACCCACCACGTCGCTGATGGCGGCGTTGACCGAGTTGGTGGCGAACAGGCCGAGCCAGAGCGACCCGATCCAGCCACCGACGAAGTGCACGCCGACGACGTCGAGCGAGTCGTCGTAGCCGAGCTTGTACTTGAGGCTGACGGCCAGCGCGCAGACGGCGCCCGCGACGATGCCAAGCAGGACGGCAGCCCACGGGGCGATGAAACCACAGGCCGGGGTGATGGCGACCAGGCCGGCGACGGCACCGGACGAGGCGCCGACCATGGTCGGCTTCCGGTCCTTGACCCACTCGACAGCGATCCAGCCGAGCACCGCCGCCGCCGTGGCGAGCTGGGTGTTGATGAAGGCGAGGCCGGCGACCGAGTCGACGGTCAGCTCGGAGCCGGCGTTGAACCCGAACCAGCCGAACCACAGCAAACCCGCACCGAGCGCGACCAGCGGAATGTTGTGCGGCTTCATGCCCTCGCGCGGCCAACCGAGCCGCTTACCGAGCACCAGCGCCACGGCCAGGGCCGCCGCACCGGCGTTGATGTGCACCGCGGTGCCACCAGCGAAGTCCAGCGCGTGGATGTCGGCGCCGATGATGCCGCCGCCCCACACCCAGTGGGCGACCGGGAAGTAGACCAGGGTGGCCCAGCCGAAGGCGAACAGCAGCCAGCCGGCGAACTTGGCCCGGTCGGCGATGGCGCCGCTGATCAGCGCGACGGTGATCACCGCGAAGACCATCTGGAAGGCCATGAACACGTAGAGCGGAACCCCGATGCCGCTGGGGTTTTCCGCCGTGGCACCCCACAGGTCGGTCTCGGCGAGGAAGGTCTTGGTGCCGAGGTACGCGCCCGGGTCGCCCCAGAAGCCGTTCACGTCGGTCCCGAAGGCGACGCTGAAACCGTAGAACCACCACAGAATCGAGATGAGCCCGATGGCGGAGAAGCTCATCATCATCATGTTGAGTACGCCCTTGGCCCGGTTGAGGCCGCCGTAGAACAGCGCCAGTCCGGGGGTCATGAGCAGCACGAGCGCGGTCGAAACCAGCAGCCACGTGGTATTGGCGCCGTCGATCGTCGGTGCTTCAGGCACGCTGGCCTCCTAAAGGGTGAAGTCCTCCTTCGCGGCTTTCCGGGGCAGCGTCGCCCGTAGGCCGGTTGCGCGGAAGCTTCGCGGCCGGCTGTTTCACCCAGGGTCCCGCGCGGGTTTCCGGTTCGTGACGGGTTGTTTCGTACGTGTCACGAACTCCGCACACTCAGCGGCATGGACGGTGGTGGATCGCCCGGACGGTGAACGTCGATGGCCGACCGGCCCGACCCATCGACCGGTCCGCCCGACGGAACCGCCCGAGCATCGACCGGTCGGCCCTCAGCGGAGGGCGTTCTCCAGCGCGTGCCGCTCGTAGTCGAGTAGCCGGAGATCGCGCATCGGTCGGCGTAGGTGGCCCTTGTGCACGATCCGGACGAACGCCGGCTCACCGGCGGCGGCCATCCGGCGGATGCCCTCGACGTGGTCCACGATCCGCTTACGGATGGTCCGGATCAGCCGGTGCCGGTCCCGGGGGATCAGCCCGTACGCGTCGGCGAAGAGCCGGAGCCGGCGGGGCCGGTCCGGGTGCTTCCAGCCCAGCGTGATCGAGTCCCGGTCGGCGAAGATCGGCACCCAGGTCCAAGCCGCGTACGCCACGTCGTAGATCCGTGCACCGGGCGAGGCGAGGTCGAAGTCGATCAGCCCGAGGGTGCCGTCCGGCCGCCAGATCACGTTGTGCGGCGCGGCGTCGTGGTGACAGATCACCTCGGTGTCCGGTGGCGGGGGGCCGAACGAGCGCCAGACCGCGCTCGCCGGCGGAGTGAAGCCGTACTGCGCGTCGTGGAACATCCGGAGCATCGTGGCGACGGTGACCAGCGCCTCGTCGGTCACCCAGTGCGGGGCGAGCGGGTACTCCCCGCACTCCCCCTCCAGGTACGACAGCACCTCACGGTTGCGCTCGTCCATGCCGAGCGCGCGAGGGGCGCCGGTGAAGCCCACGTACTCCAGGTGGCGCAGCAGGGCGTGCACGGACGGTGTCCACGGCCCGGCGTTGCGGCGGACCGTGTCACCGACGCGGACGACGGTGCTCACGTTGCCGCCGTGCAGCGGGATCTCCTGCGAAGTCACGTACGGTCTCCCGAGGCGCTGCGAAGGGTGGCCGGGTTCACGCCAGCCCGCGTATGCGCGGTTGTCACTGGACACCCGAGACTACGCGTCCCGTCCGGCGGCCTCGGTCCCCAGCAACGCGTCCACGAACTGCGCCGGGTCGAACGGGGCCAGATCGTCCTTGCCCTCGCCGAGGCCGACCAGCTTCACGGGGATGCCGAGTTTGCGCTGCACCGCGATCACGATGCCGCCCTTCGCGGTGCCGTCGAGCTTGGTCAGCACCACACCTGTCACGTTGACCACCTCGGTGAAGACCCGGGCCTGCTCCAGGCCATTCTGACCGGTGGTGGCGTCCAGGATGAGCAGTGTCTCGTCGATGGGGCCCTGCTTCTCCACCACGCGCTTGACCTTGCCCAGCTCGTCCATCAGGCCGACCTTGTTCTGCAGCCGGCCGGCGGTGTCGATGAGCACGGTGTCCACGCCGGTGTCGATGCCGCGCTTGACCGCGTCGAAGGCGACACTCGCCGGGTCGGCAGCCTCGGGCCCCCGGACGGTCTCCGCCCCGACCCGCGAGCCCCAGGTCTCCAGCTGGTCGGCGGCGGCGGCCCGGAAGGTGTCCGCGGCGCCGAGCAGCACGCTGCGGCCGTCGGCGACGAGCACCCGGGCGATCTTGCCGCAGGTGGTGGTCTTGCCGGCGCCGTTGACGCCGACGACCAGGACCACCGCTGGAACACCGTCCTTCGGAGCGGTCCGCAACGACCGGTCCATGCTCGGGTCGAGGGCGTTGACCAACTCGGCGGCGAGCAGTGCCCGCAGCTCCGAGGCCGAGCGGGTGCCGAGCACCCGGGTGCGCTCACGGAGGCGATCGACGATGTCGCGGGTGGCGTCGACGCCGACGTCGGCGGTGATCAGGCTGTCCTCGATCTCCTCCCAGACGTCCTCGTCGAGGTGGTCGCGGGCGAGCAGGCCGAGCAGGCCCTTGCCGAAGACGTTCTGCGAGCGGGACAGCCGCGAGCGGAGCCGGACCAGCCGCCCGGCGGTCGGCTCGGGCACCTCGACGGGCGCCTCGATGACCGGCGGCGGCTCGACCAGGACGCCGGTGGACAGATCGGACTCCGGTGCCTCGACCGGCGGGCCGGCGAGATCCTCCTCTGCCCTGGTGTCGACCTCCGTGCGCGGCAACGGGGGCTCGGGTCGCCGCCGCAGTCGCGGGACGACCAGCCCGACTGTGCCGGCGATCAGCACACCGAGCAGGACCAGAGCGAGGACGAGATATTCGGCCATGCCGGAATCCTGTCAGATGCCGGCGGCCGCGTCCCAGCCACCGCACCCCGAGCGGTGCCCGGGGTCCCAGCCACCGCACCCCGAGCGGTGCCCGGGGTCTCTGCCACCGCACCCCGAGCAGTGCCCGGGGTCTCTGCCACCGCACCTCGAGCGGTGCCCGGGGTCTCTGCCACCGCACCCGGCCGGTGCCGGAAACCGGCGGTAGGCTCGGCCGCATGCCCGCCGCACACCTCCTCATCGGCCCACTCCTGCGGCGAGTGGTGGACACCCGAGCGACCATCTGGGTGGAGACCGCCGCGCCCGCCGTGGTCACCGTCCGCACGGCGGGCGGCGCCACCGGCACCGCGCCCACCTTCTCGGCGTACGACCACCACTACGCGCTCGTGGTGGTGGAGGGGCTCACTCCGGACAGCGAGACCACCTACGAGGTGCTGGTCGACGACGAGCTGGTCTGGCCGGTGTCGAGCAGCGGCTTCCCGCCGAGCGTGATCCGCACCCGGGCCGCTGACGACCGGGACCAGCCGGTCAGCCTGATCTTCGGCTCGTGCCGGGAGACCACCCAGCACGCCACGACCCGAAAGTTGCCGCCGGACGCGCTGGACGCGTACGCCCGAAGGCTGATGGCCGACCCGGAGTCGAACCCGCTACCGGACCTGCTGGTGCTGCTCGGTGACCAGGTCTACGCCGACGTCACGTCGCCCACGGTGCGCCGGTTGCTGCGTCGGCGGCGGCGGCGTCCGAAGGGCGCTCCGGCCGATCAGGTGGTGAGCTTCGACGAGTACACCAAGCTCTACCTGGAGTCCTGGCGTGATCCGGAGATCCGTTGGCTGCTCTCCACAGTGCCAAGCGTGATGATCTTCGACGATCACGAGATCATCGACGACTGGAACACCTCGGCGGCCTGGCGGGCGGAGGTTCGCGAGCAGCCGTGGTGGCAGGAGCGGATCGGCAGCGGGCTGGCCTCGTACTGGGTCTACCAGCACCTGGGCAACCTCTCCCCCGACGAGATCACCGCCGACCCGGTCTTCGCGAAGGTCGTCGCCGCCGAGGACGCGACAGGTGTGCTGCGCGAGTTCGGGCACCGGGTCGACCAGGAGTCGGACGTGGCGCACGACACGGAGCGCTGGCGCGCGGTGCAGTACCAGTGGAGTTACGCACTGGACCTGGGGCGTACCCGCCTGGTCATGCTCGACAACCGGTGCAGTCGGGTGCTCGACCCGGGCAACCGGGCGATGCTGCCACCGGGCGAGTGGTCCTGGTTCCTGGACCAGGCGCACGGGGTCTACGACCACCTCGTGGTCGGCGCCTCGCTGCCCTGGCTGCTGCCGCAGGGCATCCACCACATCGAGGCGTGGAACGAGAAGCTGGCGGAGTCGCGTCGCCCGTGGGTGGCGCGCGGGGCGGAGAAGCTGCGTCGCGCACTGGACCTGGAGCACTGGGCGGCGTTCCGGCGTTCCTTCGAGGGGCTCGCGGAGACCTTCGCCCGGATCGGCACCGGCACTCCGAGGGAGTCCGGCGCGCGGATCGGCGCCGGTCCGGCGTACGCCCCACCGGCGTCGATCAGTGTGCTCTCCGGGGACGTGCACCACTCGTACGTGGCCCGGGCCCGGTTCGGTGACCCGGCGGTGGTCACGCCCGTGCACCAGCTCACCTGTTCACCGATCCACAACCAGGTGCCGGCCGGTATCCGTCCGCTGATGAAGCTGGGTTGGTCGGCCGGTCCGGCTGGTGCCACCCGGGCGCTGGCGCGTTCCGCCGGCGTACGCCGACCGAGCGTGCGGTGGCGCAAGCTGGCGGGGCCGTTCTTCGGCAACGCGGTCGCGACCCTGACGCATCGGGGGCGCGGGGCGGACGTGGTCATCGAGGGCACCACGAAGGACGGGCACCTACGCACCGTGATGCGGCGTCGACTGTCGGCCGCCGCACCACCGACCTCGCCGTAGTCTCTACGCCGTGGACGAGCACCTGCCGGAACCGATCAGGGCGGTCGAGCACGAGTTGACCGCTCTACTGCGTCGTGGGCGGGCGGTCTCCTGGGAGATCGCCCGCGAGGTGCACCCCAACCTGGAGCCGAACACCTACGGGCTGCTGCTCTGGCTGCGGCGCAGCGGGTCGATCCGGTTGACCGAGTTGGCGGCGCGCCTCGGTGTGGGCAAGGGGACGTTGAGCCGACAGATCAACGCCCTGGAGGTCCTCGGCCTGGTCTACCGCGATCCGGATCCGAGTGATCGGCGGGCCGCGCAGATCAGCCTCACCGAGGAGGGGCAGCATCGGTTCGACGTGGCCAGGGCCGCCCGGCTGGGCGAGTTCGTGCGCGCGCTGGACGGCTGGCCGGAGCGGGACATCGAGGAACTCGCCAGGCTGCTCGGCCGGCTCAACGACTCCTGGTCCTGAACCCGGGGTGACGGGGAATACGGCACCCGCTCCCCAGGTTGTTGCCTGAGGCAACCAAGCATACGGTTGCCCCAGGCAACTCTCAGGCGGCCCGCATGTCAGCCCGCCGCCGTTCCACATCGACTCCGCTCGGAGGCACCAAACGATGAGCCAGGCGACAGCGCCCACCAAGGCGACCGCCGTCGATATGACCCACCGGCAGATCCTGGAGGCACTCTCCGGCCTGCTGCTGGGCCTGTTCGTCGCGATTCTCTCTTCCACGGTCATCTCGAACGCGCTGCCGCGGATCATCACCGAACTGCACGGCGGCCAGTCCGCGTACACCTGGGTGGTCACCTCAGCCTTGCTCGCGACCACCGCAACCACCCCAATCTGGGGCAAACTTGCCGACCTGACCAGTAAGAAGACACTCGTCCAACTCGCCCTGGGCATCTACGTGCTGGGCTCGGTCCTGGCCGGCCTCGCCCAGGG
The DNA here is from genome assembly GCF_007830095.1 of Micromonospora taraxaci. Taxonomy (NCBI): domain Bacteria; kingdom Bacillati; phylum Actinomycetota; class Actinomycetes; order Micromonosporales; family Micromonosporaceae; genus Micromonospora; species Micromonospora taraxaci. The sequence continues at coordinate 6,072,344 of NZ_VIWZ01000001.1, forward strand.
CACCGGCGAGCTGATCGCCTGCCGCGTGCTCCAGGGCATCGGCGCCGGCGGTCTCACCGCACTGGCCCAGGTGATCATGGCCACGATGATCTCGCCGCGCGAGCGGGGCCGCTACAGCGGCTACCTCGGGGCCGTGATGGCCGTCGGCACCATCGGCGGCCCGCTGATCGGCGGCGTGATCGTGGACACCTCCTGGCTCGGCTGGCGCTGGTGCTTCTACGTCGGCGTGCCGTTCGCCATCGTGGCGCTGATCGTGCTGCAGAAGACCCTGAAGCTGCCCGTGGTCAAGCGGAAGGCTCAGATCGACTGGTGGGGCGCCACCCTGATCACCGCGGCCGTGTCGCTGCTGCTGATCTGGGTCTCGCTCGCCGGTGACCAGTTCGCCTGGGCGTCCTGGCAGACCGCCGCCATGGTCCTCGGCGCGCTCGTTCTCGGCGCCCTGGCGATCCGGGTCGAGACCCGGGCCGCCGAGCCGATGATCCCGCCGCGCCTGTTCCGCAACCGCACCATCACCCTCGCCGTCGTCGCCAGCATCGCGGTCGGCGTGGGGATGTTCGGCGCGTCGATCTTCCTGGGCCAGTACTTCCAGATCAGCCGCGGTCAGAGCCCGACCATGTCCGGCCTGATGACCCTGCCGATGATCCTCGGCCTGCTGGTCGCCTCCACCGTGATCGGACGGGTCATCACGAAGACCGGCCGGTGGAAGCGGTACCTGGTGATCGGCTCGGCGTTGCTCACCATCGGCTTCGCGCTGATGGGCACGCTGCGCGCGGACACCAACTTCGCCCTGCTCAGCGTCTACATGGCGGTCATCGGTGTCGGCCTGGGCATGACCATGCAGAACCTGGTCCTCGCCGTGCAGAACACCGTCGGCCCGCACGAGCTCGGCGCGGCCAGCTCGGTGGTCGCGTTCTTCCGCAGCCTCGGTGGCGCGATCGGTGTCTCCGCTCTCGGCGCGGTCCTCGCCCACAAGGTCAAGGACTACACCGCCGACGGGCTGACCCAGCTCGGTATCCCCGCGTCCAGCTCCGGCTCCGGCGGCGCCCTGCCCAACGTGCACACCCTGCCCGGCCCGCTGCGGGCCGTGGTGGAGAGCGCGTACGGCCACGGTGCCGGTGACATCTTCCTGACCGCCGCGCCCTTCGCCCTGATCGCGTTGATCGCTGTGGCCTTCATCAAGGAGGTGCCGCTGCGGCAGCACAACGGCGACCCGGTTTCGGCGGAGGTCGAGCGGGAATCGACAGTCGCTGCCGGCGCCGGCGCGGTCGTGGTCCGTACCGGCGAGCAGAGGTGAGGTAGAGCCATGAGCGTGGGAGCACCGGACCGCGAGGAGTACGGCCCCCGGACCCGATCGCTGCCCTTCGAACGAGGCACGGACGGCCCTAGGGTGATCATGGTGGGCGTCGACGGCACCCGCACCTCCGAGCGGGCCGGCTCCTACGCCGCGGGTCTGGCCCGTCGGCAGGGCGCCGCCCTGGTCGTGGTCTTCGTCAGCTCGGCGAGCGGCCTGACCGCCCTGGTGCCCGGCATGGACGCCGGCGCGGTCCAGCGCACCCACGACGAGTTGGCCGACGAGCTGCGCCGGGAGTGCCGGCGCGCGGCCGAGCAGTGGGGCATCCCGGTGACGTTCGTCTGCCGGCGCGGCGACGCGTACGGGGAGTTGTGCGCGGCGGCCGACGAGTTCCAGGCCGACATGCTGCTGGTGGGCGCGTCCGAGCAGGCCGGTCACCGGCTGGTCGGCTCGGTCGCCACCCGCCTGGTGCGGGCCGGTCGCTGGCCCGTCGTCGTGGTGCCCTGATAACCCGTCGCGGATGTCGGGTGTGCACGGCAGGATGCGCGGCATGACGTGGACCGCACCGGAGATCACCCGGACCCCCGAACCGTACGTCGGTGACGAGCGCACCATGCTCGACGGCTGGCTCGACTACCACCGCCAGACCCTGCTGCTCAAGTGCTCCGGGTTGACCGAAGAGCAGCTGCGGACGCCGAGCGTGCAACCCTCCGGGCTGACCCTGCTCGGCCTGGTCCGACACCTGGCCGAGGTGGAGGCCTGGTGGTTCCGGGAGAACTTCGCCGCCCAGCCTGTCGACTACCCGTACTTCACCCCGGAGACGCCGGACGCCGACCACGACGTCAGCGAGGCCGACGCCGAGGCGGACTTCGCCATCTTCCACCGGGAGGTGGCACTGGCCCGCGAGGCCGCCGCCGGCCACTCGCTCGACGAGACGTTCATCGAGGTCGGCGGGAAGAAGCGCACCTTCAACCTGCGCTGGGTGTACGTGCACATGATCGAGGAGTACGCCCGGCACAACGGCCACGCCGACCTGATCCGGGAACGCATCGACGGCGTCACCGGCGAGTGACAGGCGCTCAGTAGTCCAGGGCCGCCCGCAGGTAGCGCAGGTCGGCGTGACCGCCCCAGCGGTGCGCCGACAGCCCGGCGGCGCGGGCGCCCCGGACGGCCCAGTCCTCGTCGTCGACGAAGAGGACGCGGGCCGGCGCCGTGGCCAGCGCCACGCAGGCACCCTGGAAATACTCCGGGGCTGGCTTGTGCACACCGAGCGTCGACGAGTTGACCACCACGTCGAACTCACCGGCCAGCCCGAGGTCCGCCAGGTCGGCGTCGAGCAGGTCGGTGGCGTTGGTGCCGAGGCCGACAGTGATGCCGGCGGCGCGCACCTCCCGGACGAAGTCGAGCACCTCGGTGTCCACCTCGCCCCGGTAGCGCTGCCACTGCTCCACCGCCGCTCGGGCGCGGTCCGGACCGCCGGCCGGCTCGGCCAGCGCGTCGGCCACGCTGTCCACCCACTGGGCGTGACTGAGCTGGCCGGTGAGCACCGGCCGGAGTCGGCCCCACTGCATGGCGATCTCGAGGAGAACCCCGTCGGCGAGGCCGTACTCCCGCTCCACGCCGGCGGCCACCGCCGGGTCGAACCGGCGCAGTACGCCGTCCAGATCCAGCAGGAGCGCCGTCGCGCGTTCCCGAGCCACTACCCGTTCTCCTCGCCGCGGCCGTGCCGCTCGTCGTCCTCGTCGGCCCTGTTGAGCCGTTGGCTGATCACCTGGGTGACCCCGCTGCGCATGGTGACCCCGTAGAGCGCGTCAGCGATCTCCATCGTCCGCTTCTGGTGGGTGATGACGATCAGCTGACTCTTCTCCCGCAACTGTGCCATCAACGTGATCAACCGGCCCAGATTCACGTCGTCCAGGGCCGCCTCCACCTCGTCCATGATGTAGAACGGGCTGGGCCGGGCACGGAAGATCGCCACCAACATGGCCACCGCGGTCAGCGACCGCTCGCCACCGGAGAGCAGCGACAGCCGCTTGATCTTCTTGCCCGGTGGGCGGGCCTCCACCTCGACGCCTGTGGTGAGCAGGTCGTCCGGCTCGGTGAGGATCAGCCGGCCCTCGCCGCCGGGGAAGAGCACGTTGAACACCTGCTCGAACTCCCGGGCAGTGTCCTCGAACGCGCTGGCGAAGACCTCCAGGATCCGCTCGTCCACGTCCTTGACCACAGTGAGCAGGTCCCGACGGGTGGCCTTGAGATCCTCCAACTGCTCGGAGAGGAACTTGAAACGCTCCTCCAGCGCGGCGAACTCCTCCAGCGCGAGCGGATTGACCTTGCCGAGCAGGGTCAGCTCCCGTTCCGCCTTGGCAGCCCGCTTCTCCTGCACCGGCCGTTCGTAGCGGACCGGCTCGGGCACCGGCAGGCCGTCGCGTTCGGCCGTGGCGATGTCGACAGGTGTCGGCGGGACCGGCTGCGTCGGGCCGTACTCGGCCACCAGCGTCTCCACGTCCAGCCCGAAGTCCTCGGCGGCCTTCGCCTCCAACTGCTCGATGCGCAGCCGTTGCTCCGCGCGGGCGACCTCGTCGCGGTGGACCTGGCTGGTCAATCGCTCCAGCTCCGCGCCGAGCCGCTTCGCCGCGCCGCGTACCTCCTGGAGCTCCGCCTCGCGGGCGGCGCGCTCCCGGGCGACCTCGTCGCGGTGTTCCTCGGCCGTCGCGATCGAGGTGGTGAGCCGGGTGAGCGCCTCCCGGGCGCCACCGGCGACGGCCCGCGCGATGCCCGCGCCCCGGGTGCGCGCGGCCCGCCGGGCCGCGGCGCGTTCCCGGGCGGCCCGCTCGGCGGTGGCCTGCCGGGCCAGCGAGTCGGCCCGGCCGGCGATCGAGGAAACCCGCTCCTCGGCGGTACGCACCGCGAGCCGGACCTCCATCTCGTTCTGCCGGGCCTGCGGCACCATGGCCGCGAGTTGATCCCGTTCCTCGGTGGAGGGCTCCGCGTCGACAGGCGTCTCCTCGGCCAGCCGCAGCCGCTCCTCCAACTCATCGAGAGCGATGAGGTCCCGTTGCCGGGCGGCCTCGGCACGGGACCGGGACTCGCCGAGCCGGTCGGTCTCCGCCTTCGCCGAGCGGGCCGCGGCGCCCAGCTCGGCCAACCGGCGGGCGGCGGCGTTGCGGTGGCTCTCCGCCTCCCTCTTCTCGGCGGCGGCGTGCTGTACGGCCTCCTTGGCGGCGGCCACCTCGGCACGGGCCTCGACGAGCTGATCCCGCAGCTCCGCGCCGGCGCGTTCGGCGGTCAGTCGGTTGGCGCGAGCCTCCTCGACGGCCGCCTGCACCTCGATGTAGCTGGGGGCCTTGGCCGACCCGCCAGCCGCCGCGTACGCCCCGACCACGTCGCCGTCGGGGGTGACCGCCCGCAGCTCGGGGTTGCTGGCGACCAGGTCGGCGGCGGCGGCGAGGTCGTCGACGAGCGCCACGTCCCGCAGTGCCCGGTGCACCGCCGGACGCAGTTCCGCGCTGCACTCCACCAGATCGGGGGCCCACCGGGCCTCGTCCGGCAGCTTCGGGCGCAGCGCGTCGGCGGAGCCGGTCATGCCCGGGCCCGCCGGGCTGCCGACGAGCAGGCCGGCCCGGCCGGCGTCGGAGATCTTGAGCAGCCGCATGGCCTCGACGGCCTCGTCCACCCCGCTGACGGCGACCGCGTCGGCGAGGCCGCCGAGCGCGGCGGCCAGCGCGGCCTCGTGGCCCGGCGCGACGGTGAGCAGCCCGGCGAGGCTGCCGAGCAGGCCGGGTACGTCGTCCGCGCGGGCGAGCAACGCTCCCGCGCCATCCTTGCGCCGCAGGCCCAGCGCCAGCGCCTCCTCACGGGCCTTCCAGGTCGCGGCGTCCTTCTCCGCCGCCCGCTCCGAGTCGGCGAGTGAGCGTACGGTCGCCTGCGCCCGTTCCTGCGCGGCGACCGCCTCGGCGTGCCGGGCGTCCAGGTCCGCGTTGTCCCGGTCGGCCTCGGTGGACTGTGCCGCCACCGCGTCCAGCTCGGCCTGTGCCTGCTCGGCGCGGCCCAGCGCGTCGGCGTGCGCGACCGCGAGTCGTTCGATCTCCTCGCTGGAGCTGGTGGTGCGGGCGCGGGCCGAGTTGACCTGACCGGTCAGCTTGGCCATCCCCTCCCGCCGGTCGGCGATGGCCTTGGCGGCGGCGACCAGTTCCCGTTCGGCGGCGGCGAGCTGCCGTTCCAGCTCCTGCCGGTACTCGACGGCCTCGGCCAGTCGGATCTGGTCGTCGGTGAGCGCCGCGCGCAGCTCCTCCTCCTGCTCGCGGACCCGCTCCGCCTCCGCTTCCAGCTGGTCCGGGTCGCGGCCGGGCCGCTCGTCGTCGCCGGTGGCGCTGAGGTGCCGCAGCCGTTCCCGGGCCAGCTGTTCGATCGAGCGGAAGCGCTCCTGCAGGGCCGACAGCTTGTACCAGGTGTCCTGTGCGGCGGCGAGCAACGGCGCGTCCTCGGCCAGCGCGGCCTCCAGCTCACCGAGCCGGCCCTGCACCTCGACGTGCTCGCCCTCGATCTGTTCGCGCCGCTCCCGCAGCGCGGTCTCGTCGGCGATCTCCCGGTCCAGGGTGGTGCGCAGGGTGGCCAGGTCGTCGGCGAGCAGGCGGAGTCGGGCATCGCGCAGGTTGGCCTGGATGGCTGCGGCGCGGCGGGCCACCTCCGCCTGCCGGCCCAGCGGCTTGAGCTGGCGGCGCAGCTCAGCAGTCAGGTCGGTGAGGCGGTTGAGGTTGGTCTGCATCGCGTCGAGCTTGCGCAGGGCCTTTTCCTTGCGCTTGCGGTGCTTGAGGACGCCGGCCGCCTCCTCGATGAACGCCCGGCGGTCCTCCGGCTTGGCGTGCAGCATGCCGTCGAGTCGGCCCTGCCCGACGATGATGTGCATCTCCCGGCCGATGCCGGAGTCGGACAGCAGCTCCTGGATGTCGAGCAACCGGCAGGAGTTGCCGTTGATCTCGTACTCGCTCTCACCCGAGCGGAACATCCGGCGGGTGATGGAGACCTCGGTGTACTCGATCGGCAGCGCGCCGTCGGTGTTGTCGATGGTGAGGGTGACCTCGGCGCGACCCAGCGGCGCCCGACCGGCGGTGCCGGCGAAGATGACGTCCTCCATCTTGCCGCCGCGCAGCGCCTTGGCGCCCTGCTCGCCGAGGACCCAGGCGATGGCGTCGACGACGTTGGACTTACCGGAGCCGTTCGGGCCCACCACACAGGTGATCCCGGGCTCCAGCTTCAACGTCGTCGCGGAGGCGAAGGACTTGAACCCCTTCACCGTCAGGCTCTTGAGATACACCTTCTCGATCCTCGTCCGGTGGCCGCCCCGGCTCTGGGGACCTGGGTGAACTCGCAGACTAACCCGGTGGTGGAAGCGGGCCGGCACGCGACCCGCCCCGGGTCGGGTACGTCGAGGGCGCGAGGCGCGCACGCACTGTTGTTCCGGCGGTCACGATAATGGCGAGAGCAGTTCATGATCGGCTTATCCGACGGTGCGTTATTCGGATGCGGCGGCGACGGTTCCCGCGCGACCGATCGCAAGATCATAAATCGTCGACCCCGAAAAGAACCGGACAGTGTTGCGCGCCGGCACAGGACGTGTCGGCGCGCTTTTCTGCGATGGTGCGATTCAGTTTTGTCGACGCGGAGATCAGGTCAGCGCCGGCTCGGCCAGACGGAGCAGATCGTCCGCCTCCGCCGCAGCCGCCGCGAGCCGATCATTGTCGGCACGCAGACGCGTGATCTCGAACTCCAGTGCCTGCACCCTGGCACGTAGCCGGGTGACCTCGTCGAGCAGACGCCGGTCGGGCGCTGCACCTACGTGGCCGTAGAGGGCCTTCGCCATGCTGACTCCTTGATATGCGCTGCCGGAAAGGCCGGCCAACGCGCGCCCATTTGTACGCGGCTGTCATTCCAGGCTGTATCTGGGCATGACCGGGCGCGACTGGCGACACCTATATATTGAGCCGCAAACCCCTCCTTCGTCAAGTTCTCGCAGGCCGTAGATCATCTCTACGTCCACCTGTCCACTTGTCGGGGGGCTGCCTTCACGGCACGGACACGCTCTGTCCGGACACCTTTACTGTACGCCCGGATTCCCGGAAGTCCGCCCCCTCGCGTCCGACTTCCCCTTAACTCTTCCTTAGCCACGTTGCCGCAGGTCGCGGGCGCGCCGTAGCGTCACCCCGGCCCGCAACTGACCTCTGGAGGCATAGGCGTGTACGGCTGGACCGACCCGATGGACCCGAACGGCGCCCCCCGGCGCGCTGAACGGCCGACCGACGAGCCGGCCTGGCTGCACGACCGCCCGGAGCCCCGCTCGGCCTACCTGTTCGGTGACGACACCGACCAGCCCGGCGACGAGCGGCACCCGCAGCAGCCCGCCGACGACTGGCAGTCGGGCCGGTCGACGCCCGCCGGCCCGGCAGACGCCCCCACCGCCGCCTGGCCAGCCCACCGCCCGGGCGACGACAGCGGCCACTGGGGCGACAGCCACCCGGTAGAGGACACCACCGGCGGGTGGCACACCGACAGTGACCCCGCGACCACCGACGAATGGCGTGCCCAGGATGGGGCGACCGGCCGTTCCGGCGAGGGACGGCACCGCTCCCCGCGCCGCTGGCGCAAGCCGATGATGATCGGCGGTGCCGCTGCTGCGGCCACCCTCGTGGTGACCTTCGGCGTCGGCGCGCTCGCGATGCCCGGCGGTGGCGACGGGGCCGACCAGCCGACCGCTGTCGACGACACCTTCGCCGCGTCGCAGGCCCCGACCGAACCGCCGGCCCTCGACACCCTGGCCGCACCCTCCCCGTCCGCCGCGCCCAGCTCGGCGCAGCCGAGCCCCTCGCCGACCAAGGTCGTCAAGCCGACCCCCGCGGCGTCGCGGACCACCGCCGCGTCGCGCCGCGCCCGCAGCACCGCACCGAGCACGACCACCGGCTCGGGTTCCGGAGGTTCCAGCGGCACCGTCAGCTCGCAGGCCCGCGAGGTGGTGGACCTGGTCAACGCCGAGCGGGCCAAGGCCGGCTGCAAGGCGCTGAGCATCAACGACAAGCTGATGACCGCCGCGCAGAAGCACAGCCAGGACCAGGCCGACCACCAGAACATGTCGCACACGGGCAGCGACGGCAGCAACGCCGGCGTCCGGCTGGACCGGGTCGGCTACGCCTGGCGCACGTACGGCGAGAACGTGGCCTGGAACCAGAAGACCCCGACGTCGGTGATGGACGCCTGGATGAACAGCTCCGGCCACAAGGCCAACATCCTGAACTGCGCGTTCACCGAGATCGGCGTCGGCATCGCCAACAGCAACGGACCGTACTGGACGCAGGTCTTCGCAGCACCGCGCTGACCGCGCGTCGTCCGCGCCCCCGCGCTCGTTTGACCCGATGAGGTACGTCGGGCCGAGCGTGGGGCCGGCGTACCGGTGAGGGCGGCGACGGGCCGCCCCGGCCCCGGGAGCTGCCGATGCGGATCCGGCCACGGCGACGCGCCGCCGTACGCCCACTGCACCGCGTCGTGTCGGCCGGCGTCGCGCTGCTGCTGATCGTTCCGGCGTACGGGTGCCGTCCGGCGCTGACCCCGCCCGGCGCGCCCACCGCGTGGCCCGCCGGGCAGTCCCGCCAATGGCAGTGGCAGTGGCAGCTGACCGGGCCGCTCGACCTGGCGGTGCAGGCGGACGTCTTCCTGCTCGACCCGGTGGCCACCACCGCCGCGGAGACCGCCGAGCTACGCTCCCGGGACCGCCGGTTGATCTGCCAGGTGCACGTCGGGTCGGTCCGCTCAACCGACCCGGACGCCAACCGGTTCCCGCACGTCGTCCACGGCTCGACCGGGCCTCGTCCGGACAGCCGGTGGCTGGACGTACGGAGCTGGGACGCGCTCCAACCGGTGCTGGCTGACCGGTTCCGGCTGTGCCGGGGCAAGGGGTTCGGCGCGGTCGCGCTCGCCGACGCCGACGGGTACGCGTTCCGCACCGGCTTCCCACTCGACTTCGACGACCAACTGCTATTCAACCGCCGGTTGGCCGAGCTGGCCCGCTCGCTGAGCCTCTCCCCCGGGCTGGTCAACGACGTGCCGCAGCTCGCCGCGCTGGCCCCGGACTTCGACTTCGTGGTCAACGAGGAGTGCGTACGGCTGGCCCAGTGCGCCAAGCTGCTGCCGTTCGCCGACGCCGGCAAGCCGGTCTTCCACGTGGAGTACTCCGGCTCGACCGACGACTTCTGTGTGACCACCGTCGGGTACGGCTTCGCGTCGATCCGGAAGGACCGCGCGTTGGACGCGTCCCGGGAGGCCTGCCCGCTGCCCTGAGCCTGAACCTGTGTTGGGCCGGGCCGCGGTCGCGACCCGGCCCAACGCTTCGGACGTCAGGGCACCGGTACCAGCTCCGGGGTGGGGGCCGGCGGGTCGGCCGGCGCGGGCGCCGGGCGAGGGCGCAGGAAGCGCGGGGCCCACCAGTTGGCGTCGCCCAACATGGTCATCAGGGCCGGCAACACCACTCCCCGGATGATCGTGGCGTCCAGCAGGATCGCCGCCGCGAGGCCGATGCCGAGCTGTTTCATGTCGATCGTGCTCAGCGTGGCGAAGATCGAGAACACGCCGACCATCACGATCGCCGCGCTGGTCACCACCCCGGCCGACGAGGTGATCCCGTAGGACACGGCATCGCGGTTGGGCATGCCAGCCCGTACCCCCTCGCGGATCCGGCTGACCACGAAGACGTGGTAGTCCATCGAGAGGCCGAAGAGCACCACGAAGAGGAACAGCGGCAACCAGGACACGATGGCGCCCATCGACGTGAAACCGAGCAGCCCCTCGGCCCACTCACCCTGGAAGACCAGCACCAGCAGCCCGTACGCGGCACCGGCGGAGAGCAGGTTCAGCGCGATGGAGCTCGCCGCGACCACCACCGACCGGAAGGTGAACACCATGACCAGGAAGGTCAGCACCAGCACGAAGCCCATGACCAACGGCAACTTGTCCCGCACGTGGGCCGCGTAGTCCTCACTGTCGGCGACGCTGCCGCCGACCGCGTACTCGATGCCGGGGATACCCCGTAACCCGGCCGGGACCAGGTCCTCGCGCAGCTTCTCCAGCGACTGCACCGACCGGTCGTCCCGGCTGGCGTACGGGGTGGCGACGTCCAGCACCGACACCCGCCGGTCGGCCGACACCTCGATCTTCGGGCCGTCCGCCTCGACCGGGGCGAACAGCGGATCGCCGGCCGCCCGGGTGGACAGGTCGGTGAGGGCGGCGCGTACCCGGTCGGCCTGTTCGGCCGGCGCCCGCACGGCCACCACGTGGTTGGTGCCGGTGCTCGGGAACGCGGCGGTCAGCCTGTCGTACGCCTGCATCGCCGGCGTGGTGCGGGGCAGGTCCTCCATGCCGGGGAACTTCAGCTTCATGCCGAGCGCGGGCGCGGCCAGCGCGAGCAGCAGTCCGACCGAGATGACCAGCGTCACCACCGGCGCGCGCAGCGCCGGGCGGAGCACAGCGGGCCAGAGCCGGGGCGCACGGGGCTGGCCGTGCCGGCCGGTGCGCGGCGCGGTCAGCCGCCACAGCAGCGGCACGCGGGGCCGGTCGACCCAACGGCCCAGCCGGGCCAGCAGGGCGGGCAGCACCGTCAGCGAGCCGGTCACCGCGACTGCGACCACCAGGATCGAGCCGACCGCGAGGGACGAGAAGACCACGTCGCCGGCGAGCAGCAACCCGGCCATCGAGATCATCACCGCGAGGCCGGAGACCACCACCGCGTGACCGGACGTCTCCGCCGCGATCTCCACGGCGTCGAGGCCGGAGCGGCCCTTGGCGCGTTCCTCCCGCTCGCGACGGATGTAGAACAACGAGTAGTCGACCCCGACCGCCATCCCGATCAGCAGGATCACCGGGGCCGTGGTGTCGGTCGCCGGCACCAGGTGCGAGGCGAGGGTGGACAGACCCATCGCGGCGGCGACCGACGAGAGCGCCAGCAGCACCGGCACGCTGGCCGCGATCAGTGCCCCGAACGCGATGATCAGGATCGCCAGGGTGACCGGCAGGCTGAGCAGCTCGGCACGCTCGAAGTCCTTGCCCAGGGTGTCGTCGAGAGCCTGGCCGATCGACGGTCCACCGACCTGTTCCACCCGCACCTGCGGATGTGCGGCCTGCACGGCGGCGGTCGCGTCGCGCAACGGCTGCACCCGCTCCGAGGCCGTCTCCGGGTCGCCGGACATGGTGATCGGCACCAGTAGTGCCGAGCCGTCCCGAGCGGTGACCGGCTCACCCACAGCGGCCACCCCGACGACAGTGCGCAGCCGGGCCGCCGCGTCGTCGGCGGCTGCCGTGGCCGCCGCCTGGTCCAGCGCACCGCCCGGAGAGGTGATCAGGACGTTGTCCACGGCCGGGTCGTCGAAGTTGGCGGCGTCCACGATCAGGCCGGCCCGCCCCGCCTCACCGATGGCCTGGTCACCGCTCGTGGCCTCGTTGAGACCAGCGGCGTTGCCGCCGACGAAGCACACCGCGACGAACACCGCCCACAGCGCGATCGCCCGCCACGGGTGCTCGGCGCTCCACCGCGCCAGCCGCACCGTCACCGGTCTTTTCCGCATCTCGGATCCCCCTGTCACGTCAGCCCCCCAGTCAACGGAGCTGACGTTAGGGGCGTGACGAGGCGGTCACATCGGGGATCGGCCCCGGCCCGCCCCGGAAACCCGGGGCTGGTCGGTGGGGGTCGGCGCGGCGGGCATCAGCCACGAATCGGACGTACGCCGGGGTCCAGCCCGGAGCGACCCGCCGCGACCCGCCGACGCCGCCCCGGAGTCGACTCCGGGTCATCCCCGAAGGGAACCCCGGGGCCGCGGCTGGCAGCGCGGGCAGCTGTACGAGGACCGGTTCATGAACGCCTCGCGGCGGATCGGCGCACCGCACCGACGGCACGGCTCGCCCTCGCGGCCGTACGCGTTCAGCGCCCGGTCGAAGTAGCCGCTCTCCCCGTTGACGTTGACGTAGAGGGCGTCGAAGCTGGTGCCGCCCTCACTGATCGCCTCGCCGAGCACGTCACGGACGTGGCCGAGCAGGCGCTGCACGGCCGGGGCGGTCAGCGCGTCGGTGGGTCGGCCGCCGTGCAGCCGGGCACGCCAGAGCGCCTCGTCGGCGTAGATGTTGCCCACCCCGGAGATCAGGGTCTGGTCGAGTAGCGCCCGCTTCACCTCGGTGTGCCGGCGACGCAGCGCGGCGACGAATCCCTCGTCGGAGAACTCCGGGTCGATCGGGTCACGGGCGATGTGCGCGATCTCGTCGGGCAGTTCGGCGCCGCCCTCGCTCACCGAGAGCCCGCCGAACGTGCGTTGGTCGACGAAACGCAGCTCCGGCCCGTCGTCGGCGAACCGGAAACGGACCCGCAGATGGGTCTCGTCGGTGGTGCCGGATGGCTGGAGCAGCATCTGACCGGACATGCCGAGGTGACCGATGATCGCGTCGCCGCTGTCCAGTGGCAGCCACAGGTACTTGCCCCGACGGCGGGCGTCGAGCACCATCCGACCGGCGAGCACGTCGGCGAAGTGCACGTCACCGGGCACGTGCCGACGGACCGCACGTGGGTGACGGACCTCGACCGAGACGATCCGGCGGCCGACCACCCACTGGGCCAGCCCCTGCCGGACGGTCTCGACCTCGGGCAGTTCAGGCACGCCGTGACCCCGTCTCGTGGCCGTCGGCGCCCCCGGCCGGCAGGACCTGCGCCAGGTGGTCGGCCTGCTCGGCCTGGGCCGCCCGCTCGGCGCTTTCCAGCGGCCCGCCCCGGCTGTCCTGGCTGGCCTCGCCGTTCTGGCTGGCAGTGCCGTTCTCGCCACCACCGGTGTTCTGGCTGTCGTCGCCGTTGTGGCCGTTCTGCTCGGCGAGCGTCCGCCAGGCGGCCTCGGCGGCGCGCTGCTCGGCCTCCTTCTTGCTGCGCCCCTCGGCGCCGCCGTACCGGTTGCCGGCCACCACCACCCACGCGGTGAACGTCTTCAGATGGTCCGGGCCGGTGCCCTCGATCCGGTACTCCGGAACACCGAGCCCGAGCGCCGCCGTCAGCTCCTGCAGGCTGGTCTTCCAGTCCAGGGCGGCGCCCCGACCAGCCGACTCGGCCATCAACGGGTCGAAGAGTCGGTGGATGACGATGCCCGTGGTGTCCAGCCCGTACTGAAGGTAGATCGCGCCGAGCAGCGCCTCCAGCGTGTCGGCGAGGATGCTCGCCTTGTCCCGACCGCCGGTGGTCTCCTCACCCTTGCCGAGCAGGAGGTACGCGCCGAGGCCGTCCGGGCCCAGACCACGGGCCACGTCGGCGAGCGCCCTCATGTTGACCACGCTGGCACGCAGCTTCGCCAGCTGCCCCTCGGGGAGGTCCGGGTGGTTGTGGAACAACGCTGTGGTGATCACCACGCCGAGCACCGAGTCGCCGAGGAACTCCAGCCGCTCGTTGGTGGGCAGCCCACCGTTCTCGTACGCGTACGAGCGGTGGGTCAGCGCGCGCTGGAGCAGCTCGGGTTCGAGACTCACGCCGAAGGCGGCTTCCAGCTGACCGACGGATACCCGCCGCCTCTTGTCGTTGCTCATGATGTGCGTACCTCGGTGTCGGTGGAACGGTTGGCGCGGTCCGTCGCGGCGTCGCCGTCGAGCAACGCGGAGACCAGATCGGTGGCGCGCCGTCGCCACAGGTGAGCGGCGAGGGCGATGCCGGAGGCGACGTCGCCGGCGCGGGCGGAACCGTGGCAGACGACCACCGTCCCCGCCACGCCCAGCAGGGCGGCAGCGCGGGGAGCGCCACCTTCGGCGGGAGGGCCGCCGGCCATGGCGTACGCGCCCTCGATGGCCTTGAGCAGCACGTTACCGGTGAACCCGTCGGTGACGACCACATCGGCGCGCGCGCCGAGCGTCACGTCGTACCCCTCGACCAGGCCGATGTAGCGCGCCCCGGCGGGGAGTCGTTCGGCGGCGAGCAGCGGGTCGGTGGCCCGGCGGACCCGATCGCCCTTGCCGGCCTCGGTGCCGACCGACAGCAGCCCGACCCTGGGCGCGGGGATCGAGTGGGCCACCGCGGCGTACGCGGCGCCGAGGACGGCGTGGCGGGCGAGAGTGGCCGGGCGGGGTTCCAGGGAGCCACCGACGTCGAGCAGGACGACCGGCCCGGCCACGGCGGGCAGGGTGGCGACCAGGGCGGGTTGGCGGATCTCCGGCCAGCGGCCGAGGCCGAGAACGGCAGCGGTGACTGTGGCACCGGTGGCACCGGCGGACACCATGGCATCGGCGGTGCCGTCACGGACGGCGGTGACCGCGGCGCGGACGGTGCTCTCCTTGCGGGCGGCACTGGGGTGGTCGGCCATGCCGACCACGTCGCGGACGGGCCGCACCGCGACCCGGACGCGCTGCGCCGGATCGAGGTCAGCGATCAACTCGTCGGCGACCTCGGTCGGGCCGACGAGGAGCAGGTGCAGGTCGGGGTCGGCGCGCATGGCCCGCAGAGCGCCGTCAACCACGACGGCGGGAGCGTCGTCCCCGCCGAGGAGGTCAACGGCGATCCGCGCGGTGCCCGGCTCCACGGGAACGCCGGCCGGAGTCGGCCGGGCATCGGGAGCCGGGGCACCGGGCGAATGCCAGGATGCGCGCGCCGCCCGACCTGGGGTCGGGGGCGTCACTGGGCGTCCAGGTCAGACCTCGAGAACCTGGCGGCCGTTGTAGGTGCCGCAGACGGAGCAGGCGGCGTGCGGCAGCTTCGGGGACTTGCACTGCGGGCACGCAACGGTCGCGACCACCGTCGCCTTCCAGTTCGCCCGGCGGGACCGGGTGTTGCTGCGCGACATCTTGCGCTTCGGGACGGCCACGGTTCTTACTCCTCTGTAACGGTCAGTTGCGACAGGCCCGCCCAACGCGGGTCGATCTGCTGGTGACTGTGGTCGGCCGGCAGATCGTCCCAGTGCGCCCCGCATTCGGGGCACAGTCCTGGGCAGTCCTCCCGGCAGAGCGGGTTGGTCGGCAGCGTGAGCACCAACGCGTCCCGCAGCGCCGGCTCCAGGTCGATCAGATCGCCCTGCATCCGGCCCACCTCGTCCTCGTCGGTCGTGGCGTCCGTGGTGCTGTCCTCGTACGCGTACAGCTCCTGGATCGTCACGCCCATCGAGTCGTTGATCTCGCGCAGGCAACGGCCGCACTCGCCCTTGACGGGACCGGTGATGGTCCCGGAGACGAGCACGCCCTCGGACACCGACTGCAACCTCAGATCGAGGTCGAGATCCGCACCCTCCGGCACGCCGATCAACTCCACACCGAGGTCCGCCGGTGCCGGCACGACCCGCTTGACCTCACGCAACGCGCCAGGGCGGCGCGGCAGGTCCCTCGTGTCGAGGACCAGCGGCGACCTGGGGTTGAGTGTCGATGGCGAGTGCTTGGGCATAGTTAGACTCCGGCCGGTGAGAGGCCGACAAAAAAGGTTACCTGGACGACCGCCGGACCGTCGAACCGGGGGCGACGCCTGCGGCGAGAATGTCGGCTGGTGAGGTGCCGCTCAGAAGGGTAGCGGGCGTTCCGCCTCGTCCCCAGCGAACGTGCCGATCTCACGCAGGGCGTGCATCTTGTCCCGGCCGCGCTCTATCGAGGCCAGCGCCCGGGTGAGGAACTGTTCGAAGTTGGCCAGCGCGGTGTCGACGTAGTCGTCGACCTCCTCACGCAGGCGCTGCGCCTCGGCTCGGGCCTCCGCGATGATCCGGGCACCCTCGTGCTCGGCCGACACGGTGATCTCGTTCACCGAGACCAGGCGGGCGTGTTCTGCCTCACCCTCGCTGATGATCCGGTCCGCCTCGCGCTTGCCGGCCTCCATGATCTTGTCTCGCTCCTCGAGGAGCGCGGCGGCGCGACGCAGGTCGGCGGGCAGGTCGGCACGTATCTCGTCGAGGGCCGCGATCGTCTCACCCCGGTCGACCATGCAGTTGTTGCGCGACATCGGGACGGAGCGGGCCTGCTCCACCATGGCGATCAGTTCGTCGATGCGATCGAGCGGGTCCACCGGTACCTCACTCCTGTCGTTCTTCGGCCGACCTCCATGATGCGGGCTACGGCCGTTCCCCGCGCCACCAATCATGGCGTGCCCGCCCCACCCGCGCCCCATCCGCCCCAACCCGGCGCGTCGCGACATCGTCACCCGGCGCCCACCGTGCCCGCACTCTTGCCTCGATTTCCGGCAAAAAGGGGCGTCCCGGGGCGGAGCGGTGCTATCGCCGGCAGAGGGTGTGATCAGCTACGGGGGCCGAGGCGGGCCTGGAGAGCCTTACGGACCGGGTCGGGGACATGGGCGGAGATGTCGCCACCCCACTTGGCCACGTCCTTGACCAGGCTCGACGAGAGGAACGAGTAGAGCGGGTTGGTCGGCATGAAGAGCGTCTCGACACCCGCCAGCCCGATGTTCATCTGGGCCATCTGCAACTCGTAGTCGAAGTCGCTGACCGCGCGCAGGCCCTTGATCAGCACACTCGCCTGCTGGGCCCGGCAGAAGTCGACCAGCAGCCCGCGGAACGACTCGACCCGGACGTTCCCGTACGACGAGGTCACCTCGCGGAGCATGTCGATCCGCTCCTCGACGGTGAAGAGGCCACTCTTCGACTGGTTCACCAGCACACCGACGATCACCTCGTCGAAGAGCCGACTGGCCCGCCCGATGATGTCGAGGTGTCCGTTGGTGACCGGATCGAACGAACCGGGGCACACCGCACGTCTCATGATCGGCGACCGTACCAAAGTGTGGTCTCGCCGTAACGGCGACTGCGGTCCGGGGTGATGCCGTCCACCCAGTCGAACTGCCTGGTGCGACGGGACCGCTCCACCACCACCAGCGCGTCGGGCGCCAGCCACTCGCCGCCGACCAGCGCGGCCAACAGGGCGGTGATCTCCTCGTCCGGAACCGCGTAGGGAGGGTCGGCGAAGACCACGTCGTACGGGCCGCCGTCCGGGCCGGCGGCCAGCGCCGTCGCCACCTTGCCGGCGACCAGGCGGGCTGCCGGGCCGACGCCGAGGGTTGCGACGTTCTCCCGGATCACCCGGGCCGCGCGGGGGTCGGACTCGACCAGCAGGACGTGCCGAGCACCCCGGGAGAGCGCCTCCAGACCGACCGCGCCGGAGCCGGCGTACAGGTCGGCGAAGCGGGCGCCGTCAAGGTCGACCTCGGCTTCGACGGCGCTGAACAGTGCCTCCCGAACCCGGTCGGACGTAGGTCGGGTGCCGGCGCCGGGAGGCGCGGCGATCCGCCGGCCACCGAGCGTGCCGGCCACGATCCGGGTCATGGTCTCCACCTGCTCATGCCCGCGACGCTACGCGACCCTTCGGACCTGCCGGCCGACACGGTCGGTACCGCCACAACGATCAGGTGATCACTTCTCGTATATCAATGATCTCAACTTCATAACATCCGTCTTAGCAAATCCTCAAGGCTGTCTCATGCGAGGCGTTCTCGCTAGGGTCTGCCGGGTGCCGGCGGCAACCCACCGGCCCGCGGTACGGGAGGGCACCTCTCCGGTCGGACGTGCGGCGACCGTCCACTGTCACTCCCGTGCCACACCCCTGACGCTTCAGCACTCCAGGAGTACCCGTGATCCGTCCCAAGCTGTCGCTACGGCGACCGCTGGCCATCCTGGGAGCCGCCCTCATCGGCCTCACCGGGGCAGTCGCGGTGGCCGGCCCGGCCAGCGCGCACCACACCACGATCACCGCCGTAGCCGACTGTGACCGGCTCACCGGCGAGCGAGTGATCACCTGGAAGGTGGAGAACAGCGAGCGCAACAAGGAGGTCACCCTCAAGAAGGTGACCGCCGACCCGTCGACCGAGGTCACCGTGCCGGTCAAGGGCTCCAAGGCGGTCCCGCTGCAGGGCTCCGTCATCCCCAAGGGCGGCAGCGTCCTGGCCGTCCAGCGAGTGCCGGGCGACACCAAGAGCGCCAAGCTCACCGTGTTCGGCAAGTGGAAGCAGAACGGGCAGGAAGCCACCAACGACGGCAGCATCAACCTGGCCGCCGACAGCTCCTGCGCGCCGACCCCGAAGTGCGTCGACGTCAACAAGGCCAAGTACAGCCACACGTTCGACGGCCCGAAGGGCACCGCCACCGTCAAGCTCGACGGTGACCTGCCGCTCTGCGGCGAGGGCAAGCAGTGGTTCACTCTGGTGTCGTACTTCGCGCCCCGGCCGCAGTTCGCCACCCCGCAGTACGTCTACGGCACGCCGGACAGCAACTGGATCGGCGGCACCCAGACCGAGATCACGCTGAACGTCGAGATCCCGGACTGCCACACGCAGGTCGACCTGATCTGGGGCGGCAAGGACGAGGTCATCGACGAATTGGTCGAGGGTGGCAAGCGCTACGACAACAAGAAGCTCGGCTCCCCGGGCGCCCCGGGCAACCGCTCGAAGGGCCCGCAGGGCTGGTACAACGGCGGCAACAAGAGCTGCACCACCCCGGCCTCGACCTTCGCGTCCAACTGCGACGGTTCGGTCGCCGTGTCGCTGAGCAACGACGGCAAGATCAGCAAGTACGCCGTCGAGTTCGAGGTCAAGGGCGAGAACGGCTTCACCAAGAAGGTCTCCGTCCCGGCTGGCAAGGCCGACACCAGCGTTGTCGTGCCCGCTGCTGACGCCGGCAAGATCGAGGTGCTGGTCGACGGCAAGGTGGTCGAGAACGGCACGTACAAGTGGGAGCGCCCTGAGGACTGCCCGCTGCCGGTCGTCACCACCAAGGCCGACTGCAAGGACTTCGCCCTCACCGTGACCAACCCCGAGGGTGGTCTCCCGGTCAAGGCGACGTTCACCTACGGCGACAAGAACGAGACCCGCACGGTCGCGGCCGGCAAGTCGGAGACGGTGACCTTCAAGGCCAGCAAGGCCGAGTCGGCTCTCGTCTCGCTGCCTGACCTCGACCTGGAGATGGAAGCGGTCTACACGCCGGAGGGCAACTGCGGTGGCGGTGGCGCTGGCGGCGAGGAGCCGGGCCTCCCGGTCACCGGTGCGGCGGCGGGCGGCATCGCCGCCGGCGCGATCGCGCTGCTGATCGCTGGCGCGGTGCTCTTCGTCATCGCTCGGCGTCGTCGGGTTACCTTCACCGCCTGAGACAACCCGCTCTGACAACTGAGGGCGCGCCGACCACCCGGTCGGCGCGCCCTTCGTCATGCGCTGGGTGGCCCGTCCCGGGGTGACGTGATCGACTCGGAATCATTGAAGTCGGGGCATCCCTCCCGGCGGGACACCCCAACTTCCTGAAACTGGAGTGGATCACCGGGCCGGCCGCGGGCACCTCGGGCCCGCCTCAGCCCTTCTCCAGGTACTCCGCGCGGTCCTCGTCGACGAGCGCGGCAACCGAGGCGGCCAGCGCCGGGTTGCGGGTCAGCTCCGGGTCGTCCTCGATCAGGGTGATCGCCTCGGCGCGGGCGTCGCGGATCAGCTCCGTGTCCCGCCGCAACGAGAGCAGCCGCAGGTGCGAACGGTGCCCGGACTGGGTGGCGCCCAGCACGTCACCCTCGCGGCGCTGCTCCAGATCCAGCTCGGCGAGCTTGAAACCGTCGCTCGTGGACGCCACCGCGTCCAGCCGCTCCCGCGCCGAGGAGCCCTCGGCCGCCTCACTGACCAGCAGACAGAGCCCTGCGGCGGCACCCCGGCCGACCCGGCCCCGCAACTGGTGCAGCTGGGAGACACCGAAACGGTCGGCGTCGAGAACGATCATCACGGTCGCGTTCGGCACATCCACGCCGACCTCGATCACTGTGGTCGCCACCAGCACGTCCAGGTCGCCGGCCGCGAAGGAGCGCATCACCGCGTCTTTCTCGTCGGCCGGCAGGCGACCGTGCAGCACCCCGATCCGCAGCCCGTGCAGCGGCCCCTCGGCCAGCAGCGGGGCCACCTCGGTCACCGCCAGCGGCGGGCGTCGACCGTTGTCGTCCTCGGGTGGCGGCTCCTCGTCGGACGTGGGACCGTCACCGATCCGGGGACAGACCACGTACGCCTGGTGGCCGGCGTTCACCTCCTCGCGCAGCCGACGCCAGGCCCGGTCCAGGTAGGCCGGCTTCTCGGCGGCCGGCACGACGTGCGAGGCGATCGGCGACCGCCCCCGGGGCAGCTGGGAGAGGGTGGAGACCTCCAGGTCGCCGTAGACGGTCATCGCCACCGTGCGCGGGATCGGGGTGGCCGTCATCACCAGCACGTGCGGCGGCTGGTCGGCCTTGGCCCGTAGGGCGTCGCGCTGCTCCACGCCGAAGCGGTGCTGCTCGTCGACGACCACCAGGCCGAGATCGGCGAAGTCGACCCCCTCGTAGAGCAGGGCGTGGGTGCCGAGCACGATGCCGGCGGCACCGCTGGCGACCTCGCCGAGCGCCCGACGTCGCGCCGCCGCGCCCAGCGAACCGGTGACCAGCTCGACCCGGGTGGCGTGCTCGGCGGAACCCAGCTCACCGGCTCTGCCGAGCGGCCCGAGCAGGTCGAGCATGCCGCGGTGGTGCTGGGCCGCCAGCACCTCGGTGGGCGCCAACAACGCAGCCTGGCCGCCCGCGTCGACCACCTGGAGCATCGCCCGCAACGCCACTACCGTCTTGCCCGAGCCCACCTCGCCCTGCAACAAGCGGTGCATCGGGTGCGGTGCGGCCAGATCCTCGGCGATCTCCACGCCCACGTCACGCTGGCCTTCCGTCAGCTCGTACGGCAGACGGGCGTCGAAGGCCTCCAGCAGGCCACCTGGGCGGGCCGGGCGGGGTCGGGCCGGCCAGTCGGCTGCCCGGTGCTTGCGCTGCACCAGGGTCAACTGGACGGCGAACGCCTCGTCCCACTTGAGCCGCCGCCGTGCCCGGTGCAGCGCCTCCTTGCTGGACGGCCGGTGGATCTCCTTCAGCGCGGTGCCCAGCCCGACCAGTTTGCGGCTGGCGCGCACGTCGGCGGGCAGCGGGTCGTCCGGCGGGGTGAACGTGTCCAGCACGACCCGTACGCATCGCGCGATCACCCAGGTCGGCAGGGCCGCGGCGGCCGGGTAGACGGGGATCAGCGCGCCGGCGAACTCCTCGATCTCGTCGCTGACCGCCGCCTCACCGTCCCCACCCTCGCCGAGTAGCACGTACTCCGGGCCGTTGAGCTGTCGCTTGCCCCGGAACTCGGTGACCTTGCCGGCGAACAGCCCCCACCGACCGGGACGCAGCTCGCGCTCCCGCCAGGCCTGGTTGCCGAAGAACGTCAACGTCAGCACCCCACCGGAGCCGTCGCCGACGGTCACCTCCAGCAGATTGCCCCGCCGCTGCCGCATCGGACGCACCGCGGTGCGCTGCACCTGGGCCAGCACGGTGACCTGCTCACCGACGTCCAGCGAACGGATGTCGGTGTGCTCGCCGCGCTCGTCGTAGCGGCGCGGAAAGTGGTAGACCAGGTCACCCGCCGTGTGCAGGTCGAGGTGCGTGGCCAGCGCCTTGGCCGTCTTGTCCCCGACCAGCTTCTTCAGCGGAGTGTCCACGGTGGCTGGTTCGCTCATTCGATCCCTACCAGGAGCGGATAAAACGGCTGGCCGCCCGGGTACGCGTGCACCTCGACGAACGGCCAGCGACTCTCGACGTGGGCGCGGACGGCGTCGGTGAGCCCGGCCGGGGCGTCCAGCCCGGCCAGCAGGGTGACCATCTCGCCACCGCCGCCGAGCATCCGGTCGACCACCGCGGCGCAGGTGTCGGTGAGATCGGTGCCGATCAGGTGCACCTCCCCCTCGACCAGCGCCAGCACGTCCCCGGGCCGGCACGGGCCGGCCACTGTCAGCGCCTCCCGGCTGGCATGGCAGACCTCGGCGTAACGGCACGCGCCGGCCGCCTCGGCCATCGCGATCACGTCGTCCTCGAAGCGGCGGTCGCCGTCGCGGACCGCGAGGGCGGCGAGCGCCTGCACCGGCGAGCGGGTCGGCACCACGCTCACCTTGATGCCGTGCCGGCGGGCCTCGCGTGCCGCCGCACTGGCCACGGCCTCCGTGTTGGCGTCGTTGGGCAGCACCACCACCCGGGCCGCGCCGGTGCTGCGGACGGCGTCCAGCAACTCGCCAGTGGACGGGTTGCCCGGCACCACTGTCGCGCCCTCCGCGGTGAACAGCTCGGCGATGCCACCCCCGGTGGCGACCACCACCGCGGCCCGACCGGTCGTCAGCGGCCCGGGGGGCAGCTCCGACTGGTCGGCGAAACGGGTCACCGAGATCCGGTACGGGCGACCGGCGGCGACCCCCGCCTCGACCGCCGCGCCCACGTCGTTGACGTGCACGTGCACGTTCCAGGTGCCTTCCGGCTCCCGTCCGTCGCCGACGACGACCAGGGAGTCTCCCAACGCGTCCAGCGCCCGGCGCAACCCGTCGACCGCCTCCGCCCGGGCGTCGAGCAGGAACTGCACCTCGTACGCGTACTCCTCGGAGCCGGTCTCCCGGGCGGCGGTGGCCGCCGGACGGGCGGAGCGCGGCGTCGGCGCGGGGTGGGCTGCGGTCTCGCCGGTGAGCACCGCGACCAGGGCGTCGAGCAGCACGCAGAGCCCTCGGCCGCCGGCGTCGACGACACCCGCGCGGGCCAACGCCGGCAGTTGCTCCGGGGTCCGGGCGAGCGCCTCGGTCGCGGCTCGGGCCGCAGCGCGGGCCACCGCCGGCAGGTCTTCGGTGTCGGCCTGGTCGGCTGCCGTGGCGGCCGCCGCGACCACGGTGAGCAGAGTGCCCTCGACCGGCCGGGCGACCGCCGTGTACGCGGCCGCGGTGCCGGAGCGCAGCGCGGCGGCCAACTCCCGGCCCCGCACCACCGGCGCCATGGCGACCTCGTCGGCGAACCCCCGCAGGATCTGCGAGAGGATCACCCCGGAGTTGCCCCGCGCGCCGAGCAGCGCGCCCTGCGCCATCAACCGCAGCGCGTGCCCGTGTGCGGTCGGCCCGCTGTGGGGGAGAGTGTCCAGGTCCATCGCGAGTGCCTGCTGGGCCGAGGTGAGGGTGAGCACCAGGTTGGTGCCGGTGTCGCCGTCGGGCACCGGATAGACGTTGAGCTGGTCGATCTCGCCCTGGTGGCGCTTGAGCGCGGCCAACCCGCTCGCGCACCAGCGGCGGACCGTGGCGGCGTCGAGGGTGTCCAGCACGGGCAGAAGCCTACTGGCGCGCACCGACACGCGCCGGAGTCGTCCGGCGTGTCCCCCGCGTCCCGGTCCAGCGGTCACCGCACCGTGGCCAAGCCCCTCCGGTAGCCTTGCCGCCGGGCCGGCCCACTCTCGGGCGGACGGGCCCGCGACCAGGTGGGAGCCGGAGCACAACCGAGCGCCGGACCGGGCCGGTTGGCCGGGTCGGCGAGTCATCGGGTAACCTGACCAGGTTGCCCGGGCAGCACCTGCCGGCGACCCCATGAACGTATCAATCCCAGGAGTATCCCGTGGCTAGCGTGTGCGACGTCTGTGGCAAGGGACCGGGCTTCGGCCACAACGTGTCCCACTCGCACCGGCGGACCAACCGCCGCTGGAACCCGAACATCCAGTCGGTGCGTACCCCGGCCGGTGGCGGCAACACCAAGAAGTTGAAGGTCTGCACCTCGTGCATCAAGGCCGGCAAGGTCACCCGCGCCTGACGCGGTAGCACCCACTTTCTCGTACGGCTCAGCCGGCGGACCCTGAGGTCCGCCGGCTCTGTCGTGTCCGCAACCGATTCACGGTTGCCGAGAAACTGCAGGTCAGAGGGTACGGCCGAAGGAGACGCAGCCCTCCGCGTCCTTGTAGAAGCCGAAGTTCGGAATCCGCTCGTATCCAGCGGAGCGGTACATGGCAATCGCCTCGGGCTGCTTGTCCCCGCACTCCAGGACCACCCGCTTGCGGCCCTGCTCACGGGCCGAGCGCTCAACGGCGGCCAGGACCGTGCGGGCCACGCCCCGGCCCCGCGCCGCCGGCGCCGTGTACATCCGCTTCAGCTCCGCGGTGTCCGCGCCGTGGCTGCGCCAGCCACCGCAGCCGACCGGCTCACCCGCCAGGTAGGCGACCAGGAACGCGCCGTCCGGCGGCTCGAACTCGGTGGCGTCCACCGGGGTGTCGTCGCCGGTGCCGCCGTAGCGGGCACCGAGGTCCGCCAGTGCGGCTTGGATCAACTGCTGCGCCACCGGTGCGTCGAACCGCACCGCCCGGATCTCGATCTCACTCACGGTATCCAGGGTACGGCGGGCACCGGACCCCTAACGGAAGTGGTCCCAGCCGGTCGGGCCGTCGTAGGACGTGCCGTCGACCGTCACACCGGCACCGTGCGTGACCACGCCGATCGGCCGCCACTCCGGCGGTAGCGCCACCGCCGGGGGGAAGGTCGCGGCCAGCGCGTGGTCCTCACCGCCGGTCAGGATCCAGGTGTACGGGTCGACGCCGAGCGCCTGCGCGGCGTCGGCCATCTGCCGGGGCACCTCGAACGCGTCCCGGCGTACGTCGATGGCCACCCCGCTCGCCGTCGACACGTGCCCGAGGTCGGCGAGCAGCCCGTCCGACACGTCGATCATCGAGGTGGCGCCGAGTTTGGCGGCCTGCGGACCGGCCGGGTAGGGCACCTGCGGCCGCCGGTACGCCTCGACCAGCACCCGGGGTGTCCGGAAGCCCCGGGTGAGCACGGTCAGCCCGGCCGCCGCGTACCCGGTGCGCCCGGCCAGGGCGAGCACGTCCCCGGGACGGGCACCGGAACGCAGCACCGGCGGACGCCCCTCCAGGTCGCCGAGAGCGGTGACCGCGACGGTCAGCGTGGGGCTGGAGGACATGTCCCCGCCGACGACGCTCGCGCCGACCGACGACGCCTCCGCGGACAGCCCGTCGGCCAACTCCTCCGCCCACCCGGTCTCCAGATCCGCCGGCATGCACAGGGCGACCAGCAGGGCCGTCGGCGTCGCGCCCATGGCCGCGATGTCCGCCAGGTTGGCCGCCGCCGCCTTGTGCCCCACGTCGAGGGCCGAGCACCAGTCCCGCCGGAAGTGTCGCCCATCGACGAGCACGTCGGTGGAAGCAGCGACCCGACCGTCCGGCGCGGACACCACCGCCGCGTCGTCACCTGGGCCGAGCAGGGTCGTCGGCCCGTACGACAGTCGAGCGGTGATCTTCCCGATCAGCCCGAACTCCCCGATCCCGGACACGCTGACGCCACCACCGGCGTTCCGCCCGTGCCGCCCGGCCCCGCCCTGCTCGCTCACCGCTGCTCCTTGACCACCGATAGGGATCAGACCTGGTCCGTAAGGTACTTTCACCCTTCGGGCCGCTCCCGGGCGGCGACGGACGGAGGTCTAGTCGTGGTACAGGCGTACATCCTCATCCAGACCGAGGTCGGCCGCGCACGTGACGTGGCGGGTCTCATCGCGGACATCCCCGGCGTCGTACGGGTCGACGCCGTGACCGGGCCGTACGACGTGGTCGTCCTCACCGAGGCGAACACCGTCGACGAGCTCGGCAAACTCATCGTCAGCAAGGTGCAGATGGTGCCCGGCATCACCCGCACCCTCACGTGTTCGGTGGTGCGGCTGTAAGTGGACGAGATGACGACCTCCTCCTCCGCTCTGGACGACGACGGCACGCGCGAGGCAGCCGACGGGACGCGTGGGCCGGCTGACGGTAACCGCGAACCGGCCGACACGACCGCCGCCGCGCCGGCCGGTCGGGACCGGACCATCCGCGGCGCCGCCCTGCTGGCCACGTTGATCGCGCTGCCCATCACGTTGCTGGTGGCCGTGCTGGCCTTCACCAAGCTCGCCCCGGACACGCCAGCCGCCGCGCCGAGCCCGTCCGCCAGCAGCGCCCGGGTGCAGTCCACCACTCCGGTGCAGATGGCCGCCCCGGCGCTGGCCGCCCGCCCGGCCACCGTCTGCCGGGCTCTGCTCTCCCAGCTTCCGGCGAGCATTCGCGATCTGGCCCAGCGGCCGGTGACCGCCGGCCCCGAGCAGAACGCCGCGTACGGCGACCCGGCGCTCACCGTGGCCTGCGGCGGCACCGAGCCGACGTTCCCCAGCACCGACGAGGTCTGGACGGTCAACCGGGTCTGCTGGCACCTGGCCGAGCAGGCCGACGCGGCAGTGCTCAGCACCGTCGACCGGGAAACACTGATCACCGTGCGGGTTCCACGCTCGTACGAGCAGCCGTTGCAGTGGGTGCCGGCCATCTCCAGCACGATCGTGGCGACAGTGCCGTCCGGCGGCGCCATCCCGTCCGGCTGCCAACGCTGACGCTGAGCGGGCCCCGCACCGGCTGACGTACGCGGGCGGCGCCGGCTGGCTCAGTGCAGGCCGACGCCGCGCCGCTGGGCGGTACGGATCAGTCGGTTGACCAGCTTCGGGTATTCCAGGCCCGCAGCAGCCCACATCCGCGGAAACATCGACGTCGGGGTGAACCCGGGCATCGTGTTGATCTCGTTGAGGTAGACGTCCAGCTCGGGCGTGACGAAGAAGTCCGCCCGGGCCAGGCCGGCGCAGTCCAGCGCGGTGAACGCGCGGACGGCGTACTCCTGCACCTGACGGGTCACCCGCTCCGGCAGGTTGGCCGGGATGTCGTACTCACACGAGTCGTCGAGGTACTTCGCCTCGAAGTCGTAGAAGTCGTGGTCGGCGACGACCCGCACCTCGGCCAGCACGGACGCCTCCGGCGCGCCGCCAGCCTCGCCCTCCAGCACGCCGCACTCGATCTCGCGGCCGATGATCGCGGCCTCGATGATGACCTTCGGGTCGAACTTGCGGGCGGCGGCGACCGCGTCGTCCAGCTGCGCCCAGTCGCTGACCTTGCTGACGCCGAAGGACGAGCCGGCCCGGGACGGCTTGACGAAGACCGGCAGGCCCAGCCGCTCCTTGTCCTGCTCGCTGAGGGTCATCCCGTTGCGCAGCACCGCGTACGTGCCGACCGGGATGCCCTCGACGGCACAGAGCTTCTTGGTGAACTCCTTGTCCATCGCGGCGGCGGAGGCGAACACGTTCGCCCCGACGTAGGGGATGCCGGCCATCTCCAGCATTCCCTGGATGGTGCCGTCCTCGCCGTACGCGCCGTGCAGCACCGGGAAGACCACGTCCACGTCGGCCAGCACCCGAGGACCCTCGGTGGGGTCGAGCACCATCAGCCCGTTGCCGGTGGGGTCGGCGCGCAGCACGATGTCGTCGCCGGAATCGGCGGTGATCTCCGGCAGCTGGCGGGCGTTGATCGCGAGCTGGGCGGGATCTCCGTTGGTCAGCACCCACTGGCCGGCCCGGGTGATGCCGACGGGCACCACCTCGAACTCGTCCGGGTCGAGCGCGCCGAACACGCTGCCGGCGCTGACGCAGGAGATGCCGTGCTCCGGGCTGCGGCCGCCGAACACGATCGCCACGCGGGTCTTGCCTGGGGTGGTCACTCCGGTCACCTCTTCGTACGCGACTGCGGCTGGTCGTGCTCGCCGGTGGCGCTCACCCGGTTGACCTTACTGTGCGTGGCGGCAGGGCGAGGCGATACCCGGCGAGCCGCAGCACGACACGGCAATCGGTCAACAAGAGGTATACGGTGCGTGACGGGACAGTATCTGTCCCGCAGGCCGGTGACCTGGGCCTATTCAGTCCCGGGAGTGCCGGCGACCGACGGCTATCACCTTGACCCGCTGTCGGCCGGCCCGCACCATGCCCAGCGCCATGAACGCTCCGGCGATACGGTCGGCCGCCTCACGACTGCTGGCGCCGACCACCTGGCGGCGCCGCTCCGGCGCGACCCGCTCGTTGCGCTCGATACCCTCGACCGGGCGTACGTCGGTGAGCACCACGAGAAAGCGGGTCATCGAAAGCCGCCCGCGGCGCACACGGCGGGGGGCTGCGGGCAGGTTCCCACGTCGTCTCCTTCCGGCGGGCCGGGATGGAGGGGCGGCACGCGACGATCGGGTACGGGGGAGAAACCCGATCGCCGCGCGCCCCATCCCCTCCGGTCGCTCACCACCACCGTCGCCACGACAACCGGCGGTGAGGACGCGATAACAGATTGACACGTGTACAGCCGTGAATGCAACTCTCATCGACGTTCTCTCATGCAGACGTTCCCGCAAATGTGTGCGACCATCGATGTATGGCTCCGAAGACCGCCCGCGCCCGCCGGCTCGGCATCGCCCTGCGCCAACACCGGGAAGCCGCCGGGCTGACGCTGGAGACCGCGGCGGATGAGATCAACAGCACCCGCAGCACCCTCTCCCGGTACGAGAACGCCCAGACCCTGATCACCCCAGCCACCGTGCGCGCCCTGCTCACGTCGTACGGGGTGAGTGCCGAGGAGGTGGCCGCAGCGGTGCTACTCGCCAAAGACGCCCGCAAGCCAGGTTGGTGGGTGTCGTACTCGTACCTGCTGGATCCACGCACCATCGACTTCATCGCGTTGGAGGCCGAGGCGACCGCCATCGCCAACTTCGAGCCCTCGGTGGTGCCCGGCCTGCTGCAGACCGCGGACTACGTCCGTGGCGTGATGCGCGGCGGGCCGCACACCCTCGGCGACGACCTGGTGGAACAGCGGGTCAAGATCCGCCTCGACCGGCAACAGCGCCTCACCGCCGACAACCCACCCATCTTCGACGCGATCATCGACGAGGGCGCGTTGCTACGCCCGGTCGGCGACCAGTCGGTGATGGACGGGCAACTGCGACACCTGGTCAAGATGGCCGAGCTGCCGAACATCAGCGTCCAGGTGATCCCCCTGTCGGCCGGTTACCACCGGGGCACGCGGGGCTCACTGCACATCCTCGAATTCGCCGACCCGGAGGATCCGATCATCGCCTCGGTGGAGACCGTGGCAGGTCAGATGATCCTCGACCGGGCCGGCGAGACGCGTACCTGCACCAAGATCATGGAGCATCTCCGAAGCGTGGCGCTCAGCCCGGCGGACAGCCGCGAGATGCTCCTGTCAGCCCTGAAGGGACGGTAGGACCGATGACACCGACAATCACAGCGGCCTTGGCCGCGGCGGCGTGGCGCAAGAGCAGCCGCAGCGGCGATGAGGGCGCCTGCGTCGAGGTTGCCGCGCTGCCACGGCTGGTGGCCGTCCGCGACTCCAAGGATCCGGCCGGACCGGCCCTGCTGTTCGCAACGGCCGCGTGGGCGGCCTTCGCCCAGGCGCCACCGCGCCCCTGACCAGACCCCCACACGGCTCACCGACCGGACACCTCACCTGCGACCGCCCGCCGCGCCGCCTGTCAGGGCGCGCGGCGGGCCGGGACGCGACCGACTCAGACGCCAGACCGGGACCACGCCCCCGGGGCGGTGGCACCAACGACAAGGCAGGCTGCTGGCGCGGCAGATGTGGGCAGGCTCAGGCGACCAGCGGGCGAGGCTCCGGGGCCGCGCGCAGCCTCTCCAGAGCGGCGATCGCCACACCCCGAGCACCGGCCATGTCCCGGTCCGGCACCAGCGCGAAGGTGGCCACGGCCGCCTGCTCCTCGCGCAGCACCGTGTGCTCGCGGACCGTCGCCAGGAACCAGTCACGGAACTCCGGTGCCGCCTCGACCACCCCACCACCGACGAAGTACGCGTGCGGGTCGGTGAAGTTCGCCGCCACTGTGAACAACCGCCCCAGCGCCATCGCCTGCTGGGTGAACAGATCCCGCGCGAGGGCGTCTCCCCGTTCGCCGTACCCGCGCACCAGCTTCGCCGCCCGAGCCACCGGTTCGGCGGCGAGCGGGTGGTCCGGGTACCGGGTCAGCCAGTACGGCAGCAGGTTGCGCTCGATGCCGGTCAGCGAGGCGACGCTCTCGACGTCACCGGTGAAGCCGCAGGCACAGGTGGGCTCCGGCTGGCCCGGACCGAGCAGTCCGGTCAGCGGGACGTGCACGTGGCCGAGTTCCCCGGCCATGCCGGCCGCACCGGCGATCACCCGACCACTCTCCACCACGCCGCCACCGAGGCCGGTGCCGACAATCGCGGAGACCGACGATCGGGTCATCGCCTCGGCGCCGAAGTGCACGTGGTGGGCGTAGAGCGCCGCCGCGTTGCCGTCGTTGTGGTAGATCACCGGCAGGCCGAGCCGTCGTTCCAGCGCTCCGCGCACGTCGAAGCCCCGCCAGGCCGGCTGGGAGAAGTTGGTGGAACCCCGGGACGAGATGACCCCGTCGGCGCTGGCCGGGCCGGGAGTGTCCAACCCGACCGCCTGGACCAGTTCGCGCGGCACCCCGGTCTGCGCCAGGGCCCCGTCCAGCGCCCGGGCCAGCGCCTCGATCGCCGCGTCCGGGCCGGCCTGCACCTCGCTGGGGATCTCCAGCAGCCCGTCCACCAGGAACCGACCGTCCACCGTCAGCACTGTGGCGTTGTTGCTCGTGCCGCCGTTGTCCAACCCGACGACCACCGGCACCCCTGCGCTGCCCACCGAAACCGCCTCCCGCCGTCATGAGTGTGAGCCGAGGCTAGTGCCAAGCCCCCTCCCCCGCCACGCCCGGCCACCCCGCCCAGCCTCTTCCCGTCGATCATGGAGTTGTGGCGGGGAAGGAATAACGTGATGTGGCACAAACTGGACACCACAACTCCATGATCGACCGGTTCAACCCGGGCCCGGAGGGGGTTAGGTTGGGCGTTGGGCTACGACCGCTGTGGCGTCCAGGTCCTCGTCGTGGCGCACGGCGGGGATCAGGCCGGCCGCGCTGAACGCGTCGCAGAGCGCCGACACCTGGGTGGTGCCGGCCTCGACCACCAGGTGTCCGCCGGGAGTCAGCCATCCGGCCGCGTCGACGCCCACCCGACGCAACACGGAGAGCCCGTCCGGCCCGCCGTCGAGCGCCACCGGGGCCTCGTGCAGCCGCGCCTCCGGAGGCATCAGCGCCACCGCGTCGGTCGGCACGTACGGGGCGTTGCAGACGACGAGGTCCAGCCGGCCCCGCCACTGCGGGGGCAGCGGCGCGAAGAGGTCGCCCTCGTACACCTCGATGTCCAGCCCGTCGACGTTGCGCCGCGCACACGCCACGGCCGCCGGGTCGATGTCGGCGGCGGCCAGCCAGCGTGGCGTGAGTCGGTGCGCCAGCGCGACGGTGGTGGCCCCGGACCCGCAGCAGAGGTCGACGACGGCCGGGGCCGGGCCGGTGACCTCGGCCGCCACCTGGACCAGCAGGGCGGTCCGGGCCCGCGGCACGAAGACGCCGGCGTCGACGGCGATCCGCAGGCCGGCGAACTCGGCCCACCCGAGCAGGTACTCCAACGGTTCACCGGCCACCCGACGGTCGGACAGGTCGGCCAACGTGGCCGGGGAGTCGGCGGCGGCCAGCAACAACTCGGCCTCGTCCTCGGCGTAGACGCAGCCGGCGGCGCGCAGCCGGCCCACGAGGGTGGCCCGGTCGGTCGGGGACGGTGATGCCATCGGCAACCTCAGACCGGCCCGGCCGCGTCCAGCGCGGCGGCGATGTCGGCCACCAGGTCCGCGGTGTCCTCGGCCCCGCAGGAGAGCCGGACGAAGCCCGGTGCGGTGTCGTCGCCCCACTGCTCCCGGCGGTCCGCCGTGGTGTGCAGGCCACCGAAGGAGGTCGCCGCCGCCACCAGCCGGGCAGCCTCGATGAACCGGCCCACCCGTTCGGCGCTGCCCAGGTCGAACGACAGCACCCCCGGTATCCGGCGCATCTGGGTCGAGGCCACCGGGTACGCCGGGTCGTCCGGCCGCCCCGGCCAGCGCAGGCCCGTCACATCCGGACGGCCGGCGAGCAGGTCGACGACCGCAGCGGCGTTCGCACTCTGTCGGGCCAGCCGAAGGTCGAGAGTGGCCAGCGACCGGTGTGCCAGCCAGGCGTCGAACGCCCCCGGAACC
The DNA here is from genome assembly GCF_007830095.1 of Micromonospora taraxaci. Lineage (NCBI taxonomy): Bacteria > Bacillati > Actinomycetota > Actinomycetes > Micromonosporales > Micromonosporaceae > Micromonospora > Micromonospora taraxaci. Next base: position 6,104,389 of record NZ_VIWZ01000001.1, read on the forward strand.
GAACCGGTGGTCGTCCGCCAGGTCGTCACCGCGGCGATCAGCTCGGTGGACCGGCTGACCAGGTAACCCAGCAGCAGGTCGGAGTGGCCGGTGAGCGCCTTCGTGCCGGAGGCGACCACCAGGTCGGCGCCGAGGTCGAGCGGGCGCTGACCGAGCGGGGTGGCTGTGGTGTTGTCCACCGCGAGCAGCGCGCCGGCGGCGTGTGCCCGCTCGGCCAGGGCCGCCACGTCGACCACGTCCAGGCCCGGGTTGGCCGGCGTCTCCACCAGCACCAGCCGGACACCCTCGAACGACGGGTACGGCCCGACGGTCGGCACGAAGAGCACCCGGACGCCGATCGCCTCCAGCACGTCGGTGGCGAACGCCCGGACCGGGAAGTAGCCGTCGGTGGGCAGCACCACGGTGTCCCCGGGGCGCAGCAGGGTCAGCAGCAGGCCGGTGATGGCCGCCTGACCGGTGGCGAAGACGCGGCACTCACCGCCCTCCAACTCGCCCACGGCGGCCTCCAGCAACCGCCGGGTCGGGTTGTCCGGGCGACCGTAGCCGTTCGGCGACGCGCCAGGGCCCTGGAACGGGTCGAGGTGGTACGGCGCGGCGAAGACCGGCCCCGGCAGGAACGGGTCTCCTGGTTTCGCCTCCGGCAGGCCGGCGCGTACGCAACGGGTGCCGTCTCCCCACTCGCTCATCGGATCCTCACTCGTACGACTCGGGCTTGGCGGTGCGGCTCATCAGGGTCTCCACGGCGAGGCGCGGATCCATCCCCTCGTGGCAGATCCGCTCGACGTGCTCGGTGATCGGCATCTCCACGCCGTGCGCGCGGGCCAGGTCACGGATCGCGAGGCAGCTCTTCACGCCCTCGGCGGTCTGCCGGGTGGCGGTCTGGGCCTGCTCCAGCGTCTCGCCCCGCCCCAGGTGCTCCCCGAAGGTGCGGTTGCGGGCCAACGGGGAGGAGCAGGAGGCGACCAGGTCACCCATGCCCGCGAGACCGGCGAAGGTGATCGGGTCCGCGCCGAGCGCCACGCCCAGCCGGGCCGTCTCGGCCAGCCCTCGGGTCATCAGCATGGCCCGGGTGTTGTCGCCGAAACCCATCGCGGTGGCGATGCCGTACGACAGGGCGATCACGTTCTTGACCGCCCCGCCCAGCTCACAGCCGATCACGTCGTCGTTGGTGTACGGGCGCAGGTACGGCGTCCGGATCGACGCCTGCACGAGCGCCGTACGGTGACCGTTCGTCCCGGCGACCACTGTCGCGGCGGGCTGCTCGGCGGCGATCTCCGGGGCCAGGTTCGGACCGGACACCACCACCACCCGGTCGGCGGCGACCCCTGCGGTCTCCACGATGACCTCGCTCATCCGCTTGGTGGTGCCCAGCTCGATGCCCTTCATCAGCGACACCAGGGTGGAGTCCGGGTGCAGGTGCCCGGCCCACTCGGCGAGGTTGCCCCGCAGGGTCTGCGACGGCACCGCAAGGACCACCACCTCCGCACCGGTGATCGCCTCGGCGGCGTCGGCGGTGGCGGTGACCCGGGCTGGCAGCAGCAGGTCCGGCAGGTACTCCGGGTTGCGGCGCTCGGCCCGGATGCTCTCGGCGACCGGCGCACGACGGGCCCACACGGTCACGTCACGGCCCGCGTCGGCCAGGATCTTGGCGAAGGCGGTGCCCCAGGAACCGGCGCCGAGCACCGCGACGTGCCCGCTCATTCCGCCGCTCCGTTTCGCTGCACGGCGGCCCGGACCGCACCACTGCTTCGCTCGCTCATGCCGCTTCGCCCTGCTGCTCACGGCCGGCGGAGGGCCGGACGGGTCGTTCCCACAGCGGCGGCGGCGTGCCGCCACGGATCTCGGCGAGCATGTCCCGCAGCCGCAACATGATGGTGTCCGTCATCTCTTCGAGGGTGGCCCGCGACGGTTGGGCGTCCGCCCACCGGCTCAGGTCGATCGGTTCCCCGGCGACGACGGTCACCGGGATCCGGGGGCGCAGGCTCACCCGGCTGGTCCGTGGATCGAAGATCTGCTCCGGCCCCCACATCACCACCGGTACGACGGGCGCGCCGGTGGCCAGGGCCAGCCGGGCCGCGCCGGTCTTGGCCTTCATCGGCCACAGCTCCGGCTGCCGGGTGGTGGTGCCCTCCGGGTAGATCACCACGGCACCGCCCTTGTCGAGCGCGCCGACCAACGCGTCCAGCGAGCGGACCGCGTCGACGCTGCCCCGCTCGACCGGGATCTGCAGGCACCGGTGCAGGATCCAGCCGACCACCGGCACCCGGAACACGCTGGCCTTGCCCAGGTACTGCGGCCAGCGCCCGGAGTCGTAGATGAAGTGCGCGGAGACCAGCGGATCGGCGTGCGAGAGGTGGTTCGCCACGATGATCACGCCACCGTCGCCGCTGAGGTGTTCCTGGCCACTCCAGGTCCGGCGGGTCCACACGGTCATCACGGGCTTGACCAGCCCCACGGCGAACCGTTGCCAGAACCCCAGCCTTCGCCGTGCCACTGTGCCTCCTCGTCGCGCCCCAACCCCGCCGCGAAACCCCGCCCGCGACACCCGCAGCGGAAATCATGCCTGCTCGCCCCCGGTACGGCCAGCGAGGGTCCCGTCGTCCGGCTGGCAGGATTGCGGACGTGAGTCAGGCGAGGTGGGCCGTGGTGGTGCCGGTGAAGCGTCTGGGCGCGGCCAAGAGCCGGCTGCGGGGCGCGCTGTCCGGCGTACCCCATGAGGAGCTGGCGCTGGCCCTGGCGGCCGACACCCTCCGCGCGGTGCTGGCCTGCCCGGCGGTCGCCGAGGCCGTGGTGGTCACCGACGACGCCCAGGTGACGGCGGCAGCACGGGCGGCGGGCGCGCGGGTGCTGCCCGACGGGCCGGACGCCGGCCTGAACGCGGCGCTCCGGCACGGCGCCGCCGGGGCCACCGCCGGGTGGGTGGCCGGGCTCACCGCGGACCTGCCGGCGCTGCGCCCGGCCGAGCTGGCCGGCGCGCTGCTCGCGGCCCAGAACGGCCGACCGGGGGTACGCCGTTTCGTGCCGGACGCGCCCGGCAGCGGCACGGTCCTGCTCACCGCCCCGCCGGGAGTTCCGCTGGATCCCCGCTTCGGGATGGGGTCGGCGGTCGCGCACGCGGCGAGCGGGGCGCTGCCCCTGACCGGGGACTGGCCCAGCCTGCGCCGGGACGTGGACACTCCCACGGACCTGGCCACCGCCATCCGGCTCGGGCTGGGGCCGCACACCGCCGCACTCGTCGCCGCCGCTCATCCCGCGCGCTCCGCGGGCTGACCCGCCCGACCCGCACTGCCGGGGTGTACGGTGCCAGCATGCAGGGCACGGTGGCCAGCTACGACGCGGCGACACGCAGCGGTGTCCTGCTGCTCGACGACGGCACCGAGATGCGCTTCCCCGCACGGGCCTTCGACGCCTCCGGGCTGCGGCTTCTCCGGCTCGGCCAGCGGGTGCACATCGACACGGATCCCGACGGCACGGTCGTCCGGGTGACATTGCCGACGATGATCTGAGCCGGCGAGCCCAAGTTCATTTTGCGTTAACCGTAATCGGGTGATTATGAGCGGGTGAGCACCCCTCGCGAGAACCCGGCCCGCCAGCCCACCTCCGACCTCCGCAACGGTTCCCGCGCTCGCGGCACCGACGGCCGCTTTCGCCCGTCCCGCGCCGAACGGGCGGGCGCCGCCCGCGCCGACACCCTCGCCGACGACCCGGGGGCCGCCTCCTCCGGGCTGGACGAGGTCCTCGACCCCGTGCCGACCAGCGACGAGGTGGATTCCCCCGCCGTCGCTGGCGTCCACCAGGTCCTGCCGGACGACCTCCCGACCGCCGCCGCGGCGCAGGACGACGAACCGCCGGCGCCGCTGCCCGAGGACCGGTTCCTCAACCGGGAACTCTCCTGGCTCGACTTCAACGCCCGGGTGCTCACCCTGGCCGAGGACCAGCGCACCCCACTGCTGGAAAGGGCCAAGTTCCTGGCGATCTTCGCCAGCAACCTGGACGAGTTCTTCATGGTGCGGATCGCCGGGCTGAAGCGGCGGCTCTCCGCCGGCCTGCCGGTGCGCGGCGGGGACCGGCTGCCCCTGCGTACCCAGTTGGAGCTGATCGCGGAGCGCACGGCCGCGCTGGTCGCCCGGCACGCCGCCTGCTTCGTGGACGACGTGCTGCCCAAGCTGGCGGGCGAGGGCATCCGCATCCTGCGCTGGGGCGAGCTGGGCGACCCGGAGCGGGAACGGTTGCGGACCTACTTCCGGGAGCACATCTTCCCGGTGCTGACCCCGCTCGCGGTGGACCCGGCGCACCCGTTCCCGTACATCTCGGGGCGGTCGCTGAACCTGGCGGTGGCGGTTCGTGACCCCGACGGCGGCTCCGAGCTGTTCGCCCGGGTGAAGGTACCCAACAACGTCCCCCGCTTCGTCCGGGTGGACCGGGACCAGCCGGGCGTCCGGATGTTGCCGGTGGAGGACCTGATCTCGGTGCACCTGGGGCAGCTGTTCAGTGGCATGCAGGTGGTCGAGTGCCACCTGTTCCGGGTCACCCGTAACGCCGAGGTGGAGGTCGACGAGGACCGCGACGAGGACCTGTTGCAGGCCCTGGAACGGGAACTGGCCCGGCGGCGGTTCGGCCCGCCGGTCCGGCTGGAGGTGGCCGCCTCCATCTCCGACCACATGTTGGAGCTCCTCGTCCGCGAGCTGGACATGGACGACCAGGACGTGCTGCGGGTGCCCGGGCTGCTGGACCTGTCCGCGCTGTGGCAGGTGTACGGCGAGGCCGACCGGCCGGACCTCAAGGACCCGCCGTTCGTGCCGGCCACCCATCCCCGGCTCGCCGAGGGCGAGGTGCCGCGCAGCGTCTTCTCCACTCTGCGCGACGGGGACATCCTGGTGCACCACCCGTACCACTCGTTCGCGACGAGCGTGCAGCGCTTCATCGAGCAGGCCGCCGCCGACCCGAACGTGCTGGCCATCAAGCAGACCCTCTACCGCACCAGCGGCGACTCCCCGATCGTCGACGCGCTGGTCGACGCGGCCGCCGCCGGCAAGCAGGTGGTGGTGCTGGTGGAGGTGAAGGCCCGCTTCGACGAGGTGGCCAACATCGGCTGGGCCCGCACGTTGGAACGGGCCGGCTGTCACGTGGTGTACGGCCTGGTCGGCCTGAAGACGCACTGCAAGACCGCGCTGGTGGTCCGCCAGGAGGGCAACCAGATCCGCCGCTACTGCCACATCGGCACGGGCAACTACCACCCGAAGACCGCCCGCCTGTACGAGGACTTCGGGATGCTCACCGCCGACCCGGAGATCGGGGCGGACCTCACCGACCTGTTCAACGTGCTCACCGGCTACAGCCGGCAGACCGCGTACCGGCGATTGCTGGTCGCTCCGCAGGGCATCCGTACCGGCCTCATCGAGCGCATCGAGCGGGAAATCTCGCATGTCCGCCTGGGCATGCCCGGCCTGGTCCAGTTCAAGGTCAATTCGCTGGTCGACGAGGGGGTGACCGACGCGCTGTACCGGGCCTCCCAGGCCGGCGTCCACGTCGACCTGCTCATCCGGGGAATGTGCACGCTGCGACCCGGGGTGCCCGGGCTGTCGGAGAACATCCGCGTGCGCTCCATCCTCGGCCGCTTCCTGGAGCACTCCCGGGTCTTCCGGTTCGGCAACAACGGCGAGGCCGAGTTCTGGATGGGGTCGGCCGACCTCATGCACCGCAACCTCGACCGCCGGGTGGAGGCACTGGTGCAGGTCAGCGATCCGATCGCCCGCGCCGAGCTGGACCAGGTGCTGACCGCCGCGATGAGCCCTGACGTGGACGCGTTCGAGCTGTCCAGCGACGGTAGCTGGACCCGGCATACCATCGCCGACGACAACACCCGGTCGCATCTACAGGAAGTGTTGTTGCGCCGCGTCGGTGGCACGGCCGGCTGACCGATCACCGCATAGGCTGGGTTGATGGTCGAGGAGGAGCAGAAGTACGAGGTGGACGACGCCTACGTGCTGCCGGACCTGGCCGCCACGGCACCGTCCGGGGGCCGCGTCCGGGCGCTGCCACCGGTGACGCTCGTCGCCCGCTACCTCGACACGGTCGACCTGAGGCTGGCCCGCGCCGGTGCCTCGTTGCGCCACCGCCGGGGTGACGAGCTGCCCTGGACGGTGAAACTGCCGACCGGCACACCAGGCGTCCGGCACGAGGTATCCCGCCCGGGGCCTAAGGGACAGCCGCCGCCGGAGCTGGTGGAGCTGGTCACCGTCCTGCACCGGGGGGCGCCGCTGGCCCCGGTGACCGTCGTCCGGACGGTCCGGCACGCGTACGAGGTGTGCGACAAGGCGGGCACGGTGCTCGCCGAGGTGGTGGACGACCGGGTGACAGTGCTGGACGACTCCGGCGCCACCACCGACACGTTCCGCGAGCTGGAGGTCGAGCGCAAGGGCGGCGACCGTGCGCTGCTCGACCGGATCGGCACGGTGTTACGCGAGGCCGGCGCCCAGGGTGGGTCGTTCACCCCGAAGCACGTACGGGCGCTGGGCGAGAGAGCACAGGCCGATCCGGACCTGGTCGCGCCAAACGGGCTGCCCGCCGAGCCGACAGCAGGTGACGTGGTGACCGAGGCGCTCCGTAAGGAGATCCGCCGGCTGCTCGCGCACGACCCGCTGGTCCGACTACGCGCCCCAGGCACCGGCGGCGACACCGGTGTGCACCAGATGCGGGTGGCCTGCCGACGCCTCCGCAGTGACCTGCGCACCTTCAAGGCATTGGTCCGCAAGACCTGGTCCCGTCCACTGCGCACCGAACTGCGGTGGCTGGCCGGTGTCCTCGGCGCGGCCCGCGACGCCGAGGTGTTGCGCGCCCGGCTGCGCACCACCGCCGACGCGGATCCGCTCAGCCCGCTCGACGGGGACGCCGTGGACCGGCTGGACGAGGTGCTCGCCGCACGGCAGCGATCGGCACTCGCCGCCATCGACGAGGCATTGCGTACCCCCCGCTACCTGGCCCTGGTGGACTCCCTGGTGCTGGCCTCAGCCTCGCCCCGGCTCACCCGGCGGGCGACCGCTCCGGCGGCGAAGGCGCTGCCCGCGTTGGTGGCCCGCCCCTGGTCTCGGCTCACCGGGCCGGACGGCGTCGACGGGCTCGACGCCCGGTCGCCGGACGACAGGTGGCACGCCGTTCGCAAGGAGGCCAAGCAGGCCCGGTACGCGGTCAACGCGGTGGCACCGACGGTCGGCCAGGGCGCGCGCCGGCTGTCCCGAGCCCTGGCCCGCGTGCAGGACGTGCTCGGCGAGCACCAGGATGCGGCGGTCGCGGCGGACACCTGGCTGGAGATCGCCGCCGAGCTGCCGGACGACCACGAGCTGGCGGTCACCGCCGGGCGGCTCGCCGAGCGGGAACGCGCCTCCGTACACCGGATGCGGTCTTCCTTCCCGGCGGCCTGGCACCGGGCCACCCGAGGGCGGCGGACGAGTTGGCTGCCGTGACCGGCATCCGCGCGGCGGGCGGGGTGGCCTGGCGGCCGACCGCCGACGGCGTATACGTCTGCGTGGTGCACCGCCCCCGCTACGGCGACTGGACGTTGCCCAAGGGCAAGCTGGAGCCGGGCGAGCACGCCCTGGCGGCGGCCGTCCGCGAGGTGGCCGAGGAGGCCGACGTGCGGGGCGTACCGCAGGTCCGGCTGCCGTCGGTGCGGTACCGCAGCGAGGGGCAGCCCAAGCTGGTCGACTACTGGTCGATGCTCGCGGTCGCCAGCGGGGGTTTCCAACCGGGCACCGAGGTGGACGACATCCGCTGGCTCGCGGTGGACGACGCGATCCGACTGGTCAGCTACCCCCACGACGCCGAGGTGCTGGCGGCGTTCGCCGCGCTGCCGTCGGTGACCGCCACCGTCGCGCTGGTCCGGCACGCGCACGCCGGTAAGCGGGCCACCTGGTCCGGCCCGGACGTCGGGCGGCCCCTGGACGCCGAGGGATGGGCCCAGGCGACCGCGCTGGGCGGGCTGGTGGCCCTGATCCGGCCGTCCCGGCTGGTGTCGGCGTCACCGCGACGGTGTGTGCAGACACTGGACCCGGCTGCCGCGCTGCTCGACCTGCCGATCGAGGTCTGCGGCGACCTCGACGAGCCACAGCCCGGCCAACAGAGCGACGAGCAGATCCTGGCCACCGCCGCCCGGCTGCTGGAGTTGGCCAACGCCGGCGGCCAGGCCGCGGTGTGCAGCCAGGGCAAGGTGCTGCCGGGTGCCCTGGAGCAGCTGACCGGCCGCACCGACGAGGACTTCAGCACGCCCAAGGGCGGCGGTTGGCTGCTCGCCTTCACCGCCGACCGCCTGTTGGCCGCCGACCGCTTGTAGAGCCCCTCAGCGGGGCGGCAGGGTCACTGTCACCGCGACCGGCAGGTGGTCACTGGCAGTGCTGCGGGGCGCGACCGGGTCGCTGGGGGTCAGACCGGCCGAGACGAAGATGTGGTCGATCTGCTCGCGGGGGTCGTCTGCGGGGCTGGTCGCCAGCGGTCGGGCGGCAGCCAACGCGTCGACCAGACCGGCGGCCGTGAACTGCTCGAACGCCTCGTCCCCCGGCTCGGTGTTCATGTCGCCCGCCACCACCAGCGGTCGGCCGGCGGCGTACCGGATGGCGAAGTCGGCGACCGCGCGGGCCTGGACCACCGGGCCCTTCCCGGGCGGCGGTTGCAGGTGGGTGCTGACCACCGCGGTACGGACACCGTCGCTGAGTTCCAACGTCACGCCGAGGGCCTGCGCCCCGGTGGGCGCCCCGACGGCTGGCAGCGGGAGGCTCCGCGCGTCGTCCATCGGCCAACGGCTGAGCACGGCGTCACCCCACACCGGGTCGGCCGCCGGCGCGAAGACGTACGGCATGCCGAGCCGGTCGGCCATCACGTCAAGGGTGTCGTGCCCGCCGTTGAGCAGCCAGGCCCGGTCCACCTCGCTGAGCAGCACCACGTCGGGGCGTTGCCGCTCGACCACCTCGGTGAGCCCGGTCAGGTCGAACCGGCCGTCCAACCCGAAGCCCATCCGGATGTTGTACGCCACCACGGTGAGCCGCTCCGGTGGGCCGTCCCGGTTGCTGGCCACCGGAACCTCGTCGGCGACCACCGGTGCCAGCAGCGCCAGCGCGGTGACCACCGCGGCAGCCCGTAGCGGCGAAAACGGCCCGGGGAGCCACTGGACGACGGGTTGGGCGGTGAACGCCACGACCGCGACCAGACCGGCCACCACCGCGGGCACCGCCGCGTTGGGGTACCCGAGGTCGTAGGCGGAGTAGTACCCGACCGCCCCCAGCGCGAAGACCAGCATGCCGATGGCCACCGCGTACCCCCGGCGGGCCGCCGCCGCGCTGGTGACGTCGCTCGTGGTTCCGCTGCCCGCGCCCGTCGGTTCGGTCTCCGCCGTCTCGTTGGGGCGGTTGGCGTCGTCGGTCAGGGCGAGGCAGGCGCCGAGACCGACGGCGGCCAGCAGGACGGCCGGGACGAGCAGGTCGCCCCGGTCGCTGGCGAACAGCAGCGCGCCCACCAGCAACGCCAGCGGCCCGTACGCGCGGCCCCACCCCCGGGGTGGCCGGGTCGACGCGGTGAACAGGAACGCCGCGACCGCGACGGGCACCGGCGCCAGGCCGAACAACGGCGAACCCGCCACACCGTCCCCGGCGAACAGGTACGACATCCCGGTCCGGGCCAGCGCCGGGGAGAGTGCCACCATTCCGGCCAGCAGCAGCGCCGGACCGGCCAGCAGCCAGGCCCGCGCGCCACCGTCACCACCACCGGCCAGCGCTACCGGCTGCGCCGTGCCGAGCAGGAACAGCAGCACCACGACGGAGCTGAACAACCACGCCACCCAGGTGCCCCACCAGACCACGTCGACGGTGTCCCACAGCGCGTGCAGGGCCGCGTTGACAGCGAAACCCAACGCCAGCCCCGGAACCGGACGGTCGGTGTCGGCGGCGACGCCGACCAGCCAGACCAGCCCGGCGAGCAGACCGGCGGTGGCCAACCAGAGCTGCGTACGCCCGCCCGGCGCGGCGGTGAGTGCGAGCCGGGCGAGGGCGAGCACGACGGCGGCGACAACCACGACCGGTCGGGCACCGACCCGGCGGACCACCGCGGGCGCGCCCAGCGCGAGTACGAACCAGCCGAGGGCGAACGCGCCCATCAACTCGGCCGGGGTGGACGCCGCCTGGCCGAAGATGGTGATGATGCCGGGCAGCCAGACCCGCAGCACGTCGATGAGGAGGATGACGCCCAGCGCGAGCGTCCCGGTGGTGAGCTGGCGATAGCGCACCGGCGCCCCATTTCCCGTCGACGGGCCGGCGGAGGGGGCCGGCACGGCGATTCTGCGCGAGCGGACCGAACGGGTCAACGGTCCACGTACGCCGAAAGGGCGCCCACCAACGGGTGGACGCCCTTTCGTAGTGGGTCGGTCAGCGCTTGCTGGCCGCCTTCTTGGCCGGAGCCTTCTTCGCCGGCGCCTTCTTTGCCGCCGTGCTCTTGCTCGCCGCCGCGGTGGTCTTCTTCGCCGCGGTCGACTTGGTCGCCGCGGTGGTCTTCTTCGCCGCGGTGGTCTTCTTGCTGGCGGCCGTCTTGGTCGCCGTGGTGCTCTTGCTCGCCTTGGCCGGGGCGGTCTTCTTGCTGGCGACCGTCTTGGTCGCCGTGGCGGTCTTGCTCGCCTTGGCCGGGGCGGTCTTCTTGCTGGCCGCCTTCGCCGTGGTCGCCTTGGTGCCCGCCGCCTTGGCGGTGGCCGCCTTGGTGCCGGTCGCCTTCGTGCCCGCCGCCTTGGCCGTGGCGGTGCTGGTGGCGGTCTTCTTCGTCGCCGCCGCGGCCTTCGGCACCTTGCCGCTGGCCACCATCTCCTTGAACCCGGCGCCGGGGCGGAAGGTCGGGACTGACGTCTTCTTGACCTTCACCGCCTCGCCGGTACGCGGGTTGCGCGCTGTTCGCGCGCCACGCACACGCTTTTCGAATGCTCCGAATCCGGTGATCGCCACCTTCTCGCCCTTGGTGACCGCCGCCTGGACCTCGGTGAGGACCGCGTCGAGCGCGGCCGTCGCCATCTTCCGGTCCCCCAGGCGAACGGCGAGCGCCTCGATGAGCTCGGCCTTGTTCACGACTTCCTCCCGATTGTGCAACTGACTCGACGCGAGCCATTCTGCGCGCACGTTATGCCCTGTGCTGCCTAGACACAAACATTCGGTAGAAAAAAGCCCTTGTGTCGCAACGGATTCACCCCCACCGGTTGGACCGATGGGGGTGAAATTCGCTGTGTGAGCGGGCGTACGGCTATGCCACGGAGGGCAGGAACGGCAGTCGGCGCGCCTCGTACGAGTCGATGTCGGCGGCGTGCCGGAGGGTTAGTCCAATGTCATCGAGACCCTCCAGCAAGCGCCACCGGCTGAAGTCGTCCAGCGGGAACGACCAGCTGGACTCCCCCGCCCGGAGCTGCCGGGCGGTCAGGTCGACGGTCACCGGAGTGGTCGGGTCCGACTCGACCAGATCCCACAACTCTTCGACGGCTTTCAATTCCAACTCGACCGGCAACAGGCCCTCCTTGAGGGCGTTGCCCCGGAAGATATCGCCGAAGCGCGGAGCCACCACCGCGCGGAAGCCCCAGTCCCGCAGTGCCCACACGGCGTGTTCCCGGGAGGAGCCGGTGCCGAACTCCGGGCCGGCGATGAGGATCGACGCCCCGGAATAGCTTTGATCGTTGAGCACGAATGCCGGGTCTTCCCGCCAGGCGCTGAACAGCCCGTCGGCGAAGCCCGTCCGGGTCACCCGCTTGAGGTACACGGCGGGGATGATCTGGTCGGTATCCACGTTGGACCGGCGCAGCGGCACGGCGGTGCCGGTGTGGGTGGTGAACTTGTCCATCTCCTCGGTCCCTTCTACAGGTCGGCGGGGGCGGCCAGCCGGCCGGCCACGGCGGTGGCGGCGGCGACCGGCGGGGAAACCAGGTGGGTACGCCCACCCCGGCCCTGACGGCCCTCGAAGTTGCGGTTCGAGGTGGAGGCGGAACGCTCGCCCGGCTTCAACGTGTCCGGGTTCATCCCCAGACACATGGAGCAGCCGGCGAACCGCCACTCCGCCCCGGCGTCGGCGAAGACCTTGTCCAGCCCCTCGGCCTCGGCGGCCTCCCGCACGGCGGCGGAACCGGGCACCACGAGCATCCGCACGCCGTCGGCGACCCGGTGACCACGAAGCACGTCGGCGGCGGCCCGCAGGTCCTCCAGACGCCCGTTGGTGCAGGAGCCGACGAACACCACGTCGATCGGCAGTTCCCGAAGCGGCGTGCCGGGACGCAGGTCCATGTACTCCAGGGCGCGGCGCGCGGCGGCACGCTCCGAGTCGGTGAGGAACTCCTCCGGGTCCGGCACCGGCGCGCTCAGCGGCGCGCCCTGCCCGGGGTTGGTGCCCCAGGTGACGAACGGCGTGACCCGGCTGGCGTCCAGGGTCACCTCGGCGTCGAAGCGCGCGCCCTCATCGGTGGGCAGCGTCCGCCACCACGCCAGCGCCGCGTCCCAGTCCGCGCCCTGGGGCGCGTTCGGGCGACCCTTGAGGTACGCGAAGGTCGTCTCGTCCGGCGCGATCATGCCGGCCTTGGCGCCCCACTCGATGGACATGTTGGCGATGGTCATCCGCCCCTCCATGGAGAGGGCCTGGATCGCCTCGCCGCGGTACTCGACGATGTGCCCGCGCCCCCCACCGGTGCCGACCTGGGTGATCAGCGCGAGCACCAGGTCCTTGGCGGTGACGCCGGGGGCGAGGCGGCCGGTGACGTTCACGGCCATCGTCTTCGGCCGGCTCTGCGGCAGCGTCTGGGTGGCCAGCACGTGCTCCACCTCGCTGGTGCCGATGCCGAAGGCGAGCGCGCCGAACGCGCCGTGGGTGGCGGTGTGCGAGTCGCCGCAGACGATCGTCATGCCCGGCTGGGTGACACCGAGCTGCGGGCCGATCACGTGCACGATGCCCTGGTTGTCGTCACCGAGCGGGTGCAGCCGCACCCCGAACTCGGCGCAGTTACGGCGCAGCGTCTCGATCTGCGTACGCGACGTGGGGTCCGCGATGGTGAGCAGGTCACCACGGCGGAGGCGGAACGCCGGGTCGGCGTACCCGGTCGGGGTGTTGTGGTCCTCGGTCGCGAGGGTCAGGTCGGTACGACGCACCCGGCGCCCGGCGAGCCGCAGCCCGTCGAACGCCTGCGGGCTGGTCACCTCGTGCAGCAGGTGCAGGTCGATGAAGAGCAGGTCCGGCTCACCAGCGGCGGACCGTACGACGTGCGCGTCCCAGACCTTCTCGGCCAGGGTCCTCGGCTCAGGAGTGACTCCCACCATCTGGACATCCTAAATTCTGGGAGGTAAGTTTCGGCTTGTGGGACACAGTATGAGCGGTGTCGGCGTTCTCGACAAGGCGGTGGTCATCCTGGCCGCCTGCGTCGACGGCGCCAGCCTGGCCGAACTCGTTGAACGCACCAAGCTGCCCCGAGCCACCGCACACCGGCTGGCGCAGGCCCTGGAGATCCACCGGATGCTGGTCCGGGACACCCAGGGCCGATGGCGACCGGGCCCCCGGCTGGGCGAGCTGGCCAACGCGGCGCCGGACGTCCTGCTGACCGCCGCCGAGCCGCTGCTCGCTGCGCTGCGCGACGCCACCGGTGAGAGCGCCCAGCTCTACCTGCGCCGCGCGGACGAGCGGATCTGCGTGGCGGCGGCGGAGCGGGCCAGCGGCCTGCGGGACACGGTTCCGGTCGGCTCGGTGCTGCCGATGACGGCCGGCTCCGCCGCCCAGATCCTGCTCGCCTGGGAGCCGCCGGAGGCGGTGATGCCGTTGCTGCCGCGCAGCAAGTTCACCGGCCGAACCCTCGCCGAGGTACGCCGCCGCGGCTGGGCGCAGAGCGTCGCCGAACGGGAGGCCGGTGTGGCGAGCGTCTCCGCCCCGATCCGCGACCGTACCGGCCGTGTGATCGCCTCGGTCAGCATCTCCGGCCCGATCGAACGCCTGGGCCGCCGCCCCGGCGAACGCCACGCCATGGCCGTAGTAAGAGCAGGCCAACGCCTGTCCGGCCTCTAACCCCGCACCGCACCGCACCAAGATCCGCGCAACATCCCCGATGTTGCTGCCTCTGACGCGCGGGAGGCCGCAACATCCGCGATGTTGCTGCCTCGCGGCGGAGGGACCCCCGCCCCCTCCGGTGATCAAGAGGTTTGCGTCACGACACGCCGGCAGCGGTGACGCAAAGCTCTTGATCACCGGGAGCGCGGGAGCGGGAGGGTGCGGGAGCGGGAGGGTGCGGGGTACGGGAAAGGCTCGCCTCGCGACAGCGAGACGAGCCTTTTCGTTGTAGCCCCGACCGGATTCGAACCGGCGCTACCGCCTTGAGAGGGCGGCGTCCTGGGCCACTAGACGACGGGGCCAGAACTTCTTCCGTTCACCACCCTCGCGGGCGGTGCGGCAGTAGTCTAGCGGCACCGCCCGCGAGCGCGAGCACGGGGTGGGTGCCACCCCGGCACGCCCTCAGCGGACACGAAACAGCCCGCCTCACCAGGTGAGACGGGCTGTGCACGATGTAGCCCCGACCGGATTCGAACCGGCGCTACCGCCTTGAGAGGGCGGCGTCCTGGGCCGCTAGACGACGGGGCCAGAACAACTTTCGCTCCCCCACCCTACGCGGGCGGAGGAGCTGCACTCTGCCGGAGACCACTCTCCGCCCCCGGAGGGGCGGAGTCGAACTCCGTCAGAATCCAGCGTCTGAAATTCTTACGAATTCCAGCAGCGCTGGGGTACCAGGACTCGAACCTAGACTAACTGAACCAGAATCAGTCGGGCTGCCAATTACCCCATACCCCATTGGCCCCTTGCGGCGCCGGGAGTGAACTTTACCCTCCCGGTGCCGACAGGCCAAATCCGATCCCCCCGTACCGCCCGTGAGCTGCGGAAACAGGGGCATCAGACGAATCAGGCGACGGGGACCACCGGGTTGGTGAGCTCGCCGATGCCCTCGATCCGCACGGTGACCGTATCCCCCTCGACGAGCGGGCTAACCCCGGCCGGAGTGCCGGTGAGAACGACATCGCCGGGCAGCAGGGTCATCACGTGCGAGATGTACGACACCAGGCCCGGTACGTCGAAGACCATGTCCTTCGTCCGGCCGAGCTGGCGTACCTCCATCTCCTCCGGGTTGCGACCCACCTCACAGCGGATCTCCAGGTCGGAGACGTCCAGACCGGTGGTGATCCACGGGCCGATCGGGCAGAACGAGTCGAAGCCCTTGGCCCGGGTCCACTGCCCGTCCGAGCGCTGGAGGTCCCGCGCGGTGACGTCGTTGGCGCAGGTGTAGCCGAAGATCGCGCGTTCGGCGGCGGCCCGGTCGGCGCGGCGCGCGCCCGGCGCCCCGATCACGACCGCGAGTTCCGCCTCGTGCTCGACCTGCTTGGAGAAGATCGGCAGTCGGATGGCGTCCCGGGGACCGATCACCGAGGTGGACGGCTTGAGGAAGAGCAGCGGCTCCTTGGGCACGTCGTTGCCGAGCTCGGCGGCGTGGTCGGCGTAGTTGCGGCCGACGCAGACGACCTTGCTGGGCAGGATCGGCGAGAGCAGCCGAACGTCGGAAAGGGCCCAACGGGCCCCACTGAAGGAGAGATTGCCGAACGGGTGGCCCTCGATCTCGGCGATGGTCAGGCCCTGCGGCCCGGCCTCCGGTTCGCCTTCGACGGCACCGAACGACATTCCCTTGGCATGGGCGAAACGAGCGATACGCACCCAGCCAATCTAGCCCCGCCGACACCCCGACCGACCAGGACCGGCCGCCGGGTGTGCTCAACCCGTCACCGCGCGGCACCCTATCGGAGCAGGAGGTGAGCGGGGCGGTCTTCCGGACTTCGTACCCGCACGGAGGCGGCTCGCCCCTACCGTCGGCTCCGGAGGTTCGTTCGTATGCCTGCATCGACACGACACCACAGAGCCCTCGCAGTGTTCGTACACTGCCTCGGCATCCTCGCCGCCGTGCCGGCCCTGCCGGCGGCGGCACCGGAGGCGGCGGCCACGCCACGACCACCGGCGGCCACGCCACGACCACCGGCCGCCACGCCACAACCGACGGCCGCGCCGCCGCCCGGCGCCGCGACGCCACGACCGAGCGCCGCAGGGCCGTCGGCGGAGGCGTCCACGACCGGGACACCCGGGCCAGCCGCCACCCGACCGCCGGTCGCGATGGTCGCACGGGTGACCGAGCCCACCCCGCCGTCGGCGCCGCCGGCGATGGCACCACCGTCCCGGGCACCGGCGTCGGCCCCGCCGCAGCAGGTCACCGTCGCGGTCGCGCCGGAGAACAGCCCGGCACCGAGGTACCGGATCCAGGTCCGCAACGTGGGCAACGCGCCGGTGGAGACCACTGTGCGCCAGGAACTGCCACCCGGCTCGTCGCCGACCGCGATCAGCGGCGGCGGCCGGTCCACCCGGGCCGGGGGTTCCGCCACCGAGGTGACCTGGCGGTTGAGGTTGCCGGCACACAGCTCCACCACGCTGGGCACGGCACTCGCCGCGACCGCACCCGGCCAACCACTGACCGCCCCGGCCTGTGCGTTCACCAGCGACGGCACCCGGCCGTACGACTGCGCCACGGCCACCTGGAAGGCGGCCGCGGCACCGGCGGCCGAGGTCACCGAGGCACCACCCTGGCGGCGGTACCCGGTGCTGCTCGCCGGGTTGGCGGTCCTGCTGCTGATCAGCGCGGCAGTGGTGTGGGTGTGGCGACGTCGGCGTGGGCGTCGGGTGACGGCCGCCGCGCTGGCGGGCAGCGGTGGGCCGGGCGGTGGACGGGGGACGATCTACCCGCGGCCGGCGACCCCGGGGCCGACGAGGCGTCGGCGTACCCCACCGGTCTGGTTGTTGGTGGGCGCCGCCGTCGCGGTGCTGGCCGGCGTCGTCGGCACCGCCGGGTGGACGGCGACCCGGCAGGTCTCGCAGATCGACACGCAGAAGCAGCCGACCAGCGGCGCGTGGATGGGCACCGGGGTGGCCGGGCCGGTGGGCGTGCCGCTGCGGGAGTCGGCGTTCGAGTTCACCGTGTACCGGATGTCGTGTGGCGCGCCCGGCTCTGCCGGAAAGGCCGACGGCGGTGCGGCACCGGCCAACGGTCGACGCTGCCAGGCCACCGTGGGCGTGCGCAACGTCACCGGCGACCACCAGCCCTGGCACGGTCAGCTGCAACGGGCGTACCTGCCCGGCGGGCGCTGGGTGAGCACCGACGAGCCGGCCACCCGGGCGGCCAACCTGGGTCGGGACGTCTTCGCCGACCCGATGGCGGCGGGCACCCGGATGGTGCTTCCGCTGGTCTTCACCGTCGACGGCCGGGATCCGCCCCAGCAGTTGGAGTTGCGCAGCGGGGTGTTCTCCGCCGGGGTTCGGGTGCAGATGCCCTGACCGCGCGCGCGGGCGGCGGTCGTACCCTGGGATGCGTGACCGCCGCCCTCGCCCCCGCCGTGCTCGACGCGGCGGAGTGGCAGGCCCGTCGGCGGACCCACGAGGAGCGGATGGACGTCTGGCTGACGCCGCACCTGGCCCGCCGCCGGCGCGGTGAACGGCATCCGGTGGCCGACTTCCTGTTCACCTACTACTCGCACCGCCCGGCCCAGCTCCGTCGCTGGCATCCGGGGGCCGGGGTCGAGCTGCACGACGCCGACCCGGCCGAGTTCGGCCGGGACTACCGCGCCACCGCCGCCGGGGTCACCCTCGACACCGATGCGGTACGCGCACGGCGCGGCGAGTCGATCACCTGGATCCGCTCCCTGTTGGCAGCCACCAGCGGGCGGGCGCCACACCTCGGCTGCTTCGGGATGCACGAGTGGGCGATGGTCTACCGGCAGACCCAGGCGGAGCTGCGGCACAACGCCTGGCCACTGCGACTGAGCCCGGAACGGACCGCCGCGGTCGTCGAGGAGCGGGGTGTGCGGTGCAGCCACTTCGACGCCTTCCGGTTCTTCACACCGCCGGCCCGCCCGTTGAACCTGCTCACCCCGACCCGGGAGACGCAGCACGCCCTCGAACAGCCGGGATGCCTGCACGCCAACATGGACCTGTACAAGTGGGCGTACAAGCTGTCCCCGCTGGTCGGTTCGGAGCTGGTGGCCGACGCGTTCGAGCTGGCCACGGAGATCCGCACACTGGACATGCGGGCCAGCCCGTACGACCTGGCGGCACTCGGCTACCCGCCGGTGCGGGTGGAGACCCCGGAGGGTCGGGCGGAGTACGCGGCGACACAACGGGCCTTCGCGGACCGGGGCGCTGTTCTGCGCGCCCGGCTGCTCGCCGCCGTCCCGGCTGAGCCGGTCGACTCGCCCGGCGAGGAACGGCCGTCCTAGTCGCTGTCGGCGCGGCGGTCGCGCTTGCGCTGGGACTGGCGCTTCTTCTCCGCCAACCGGCGTTCCTTGGCCCCTCGGGACGGGCGGGTCGCTCGACGGGCCGGCGGTGGGGGCGCGGCGGCCTCCCGCAGTAGGGCGGTCATCCGTTCCCGGGCCGCCTCCCGGTTTGCCAGTTGGGCCCGGTGCTCGCTGGCGGCGATCGTCAACACCCCGTCGACCAGGCGATTGGCCAGGCGAGCCAACGCCCGCGACCGCAGCGACTCGGGCACGGCCGGCGAGTTGGCCAGGTCGTAGCTCAGCTCGACCCGGGAGTCCGCGGTGTTGACCCCCTGCCCTCCCGGCCCCGAGGAACGGGAGAAGCGCTCCCGCAGCTCCCCGGCGGGGACGACCCACCGGTCGGTCACCCGCAGTCCATCGTCCACGCCCTGAGGCTATACGGCGAGGCCGGTTACCCGTCCCCAAGATCCGCACAACATCGGGGATGTTGGTGCCTCCCGCCTGCCAGAGGGAGCAACATCCCGGAAGTTGTGCGGATCTTGGCGCGGCGCGGGCGCAGGCCTAGCGGCGCGGACGTTCACTCTGCGTCGGGGACTGGCCGGGCGTCGGCCCGGCGGTCTCCTCGTCCGAGCCGACCGCCGCGTACGCCACCGCGCCGAAGAGAAGCAGAGCGATCACCCCGGCCTTGACGGCGACACCACGGATCAGCAACCAGGCGCCTCGACGGGCGCCCGGCACCGATTTCTTGACGGTCTGGTAATCGTTCCACCCGCGTCGTGCCCGGGCGTACGCCGACCCCACTGCACATCCGATGAACAGGCCCACCAGCAGGAGGACCGCGAGAAGAGGACGCTCCACCTCAGCCAGTATCCATACCGACCGTAATATTTCCATGGCCCGATGCTGTGGGGCCGGATATCTGACACTGGAGGCTGTCCGGGCAGCTCAGCCGCCCTTGCCGATGATTGTGTCGGCGGTCTGCTGCACCTGGTCGATCGGGATGGCGAACCCGATGCCAATCGACCCGTTGCCGTCGATGGTGGCGATGGCGGTGTTCACGCCGACCACCTCGCCGCGGGCGTTGACGAGGGGCCCACCGGAGTTGCCGGGGTTGATGGACGCGTCGGTCTGCACGGCGGTGTGCCGGTTGTCGCCCAGTCGCACCTCACGGTCCAGGGCGCTGACGATGCCCGCGGTGACCGTCCCGGCGAGACCGAGCGGCGAACCCACCGCGAGGACCGGCTCGCCGACCCGTGTCGCACCCGGTTTGGCCAGGGGCAACGGGGTCAGACCGGCCGATGCCGGGACCTTCAACACCGCCAGGTCGCTGCGGGGCTCCCGTCCGACCACCTCGGCGGCGAAGCGGCGGCCGTCGGGCAGTTCTACTGTCACCGGCCCGCCGCCACCCTTGGCCAGGATGTGGTCGTTGGTGATCAGGTGCTGCTGGTCGTCAACGGCGAATCCGGAGCCGGTCGCGGACGCGCCGTTCACGGATCCGCCGGTCGCGGAACCAGCAGTCGTGCCGCCGGCCAGCACCGACACCACCCCGGGTACGGTCCGTTCGGCCGCCGTGACCAGCTCGGCCGGCACCGGGGCGGCGGACGCGGCGGACGCGCCGGGATCGCCGTACTGTCCGGCGACCACGCCACCGGCGACGGCGCCCGACACTGTGGAGATCGCCACCACGGCCAGCGCGGCGAGCAGTCGTCGGGACCGTCGCCCGCCCGGTTCACGCTCGGGCGGCTCCCACCAGCCGCGCCCGTCCGGGCCGAGTTCCGGTGAGATGAACCAGGGACCGCGCGGTTCGCCCAGTCCGGTCTGCACTGCCATACGTACTCCTCACGGTCGACGTCGGTGGTGCGGCGATCAGGGCAGTCGGGAGAACCAGCGCATCGAGCCGGCGGCGGCACCCATCGCGAACACCAGTCCGAGACCGATGAACCGGGCCGAGACGTCCTGCCGTTCGGTGCGGTAGCCGACCGAACTGCCGATGTCGTCGTAGACGGCGCGCAGCTCGTCGGTAGTGCTGGCCTCGTGGAACATGCCGCCGGTCTCCTCGGCGACCGCCTTGAGGGTCTGCCCGTCGACCGGAACCTGGATGGGTCGTCCGCCGCGGTCCACAAACCCGGACGGTGTTCCGAACGAGATGGCGTGCACCGGCACCTCCGCCGTCACCGCCTCCGCCGCCGCCTCCATCGGGTCCATCCCGGAGGTGTTGGCGCCGTCGGAGAGCAGGATGATCCGCGCCGGTGGCGGCTCCTTCGCGGCTTCACTGTCCAGGCTCTTGACCGCACCGAGGGACGTGTTGATCGCCTCGCCGATCGCGGTGCCCTGCACACCTGTGATGCCCTCGGCGAGCCGTCCGATCCCCTCGTCGAGGGCGTCCCGGTCGGTGCTCGGCGGCACCAGCACCGCCGCGCTGCCCGCGAACGCCACCAGGCCCACGTTGAACTCGTCGGGCAGGCCCTCCACGAAGCGCCGGGCCGCCTGTTTGGCGGCGGCCAACCGGTCCGGATCCACGTCGGTGGCGAGCATCGACGTGGAGACGTCCACCGCCACCATCACCGTGGCGCGTTCCCGAGGCACCCGGACCTCGGCGCTGGGTCGGGCGAACCCGACCACGAGCAGCGCCAGCATGGCCAGGAAGAGCCCGGCCGGCACGTGTCGACGCCAGGCGGGCCGCTCCGGCGCCACCCGGTCCAGCAACCGCAGGTTCGTGAATCGGACGGCGTACCGGCTTCGCCGGCGCTGCACCACCAGGTACGCGACAACCAGGGCGAGCACACCGAGCAGCAGCCAGAGCCGCAGCGGCGACTCCCAGATCACGCGACACCTCCCCGTCGCTGGCCGGCCGGCGCGGCGGCGAGCCGACGCTGGGCGTGCACGTGCCGGACGATGTCCGCGCTCCAGTCCCCGTCGGTGCGCAGCGGCAGGTGCGTCGCCCCACTGCGGCGCAACGCCTTCTGGACCTGCTCGCGCTGGGCAGCGGCGGCCTGGGCGTACCGCTCGCGCAGCCTGCAGTCCGATGTGGACACCTCGCGGCAGCGGCCGGTCTCCGGGTCGACGAGCGTGATCAGGCCGACGTCCGGCAACTCCAGCTCACGCGGGTCGGTCACCTCGATGGCCAGCACCTGGTGCCGGGCGGCCAACCGGCGCAGCGTCCGCTCCCAGGGCGCCTGCTCGTCGGGGTCGTCGGGCAGCCCGTCGAGGAAGTCGGAGACCACCACGACCAGGCCTCGCCGGTTGGCGATCCGGTGCAACGCGTCGAGTCCGTCGGCCAGGTCCGGCAGGCCCTCCGCGGGCCCGCGCCCCGCCCGGTCGGCGGGTGCGGTGGCACGTGGGGCGGCGAGCAGCGTGCGGAGCAGAGCAAGCAGATGGGTACGTCCGCTGCGGGCCGGGAAACGACGCACCCCGTCGGCACGCAACACCTGGGCTCCGAGGCGGTTGCCGACGCCCGCGGTCAGGAAGCCGACCGCCGCGACAGCGGCCACCGCCAGTTCCCGCTTGTCCAACTCGGCGGTGCCGAACTCCATGCTGGCGCTGCCGTCGACGAGCAGCCAGGTGGTGAGTTCACGGTCGGCGTCGACCTGCCGGACGTGTGGCACGGCGGTACGGGCGGTCACCGCCCAGTCCATCCGGCGTACCTCGTCCTCGCCCGGCCGGTACTCGCGGCTGCCGGCGGGCTCGCTGCCCGGGCCGGGCAGGAGGCCACGGTACTGGCCGTGCAGCAGACCGTTCAGTCGGCGCGTGACGGTCAGTTCCAGGCGACGCAGCCGCTGGTCGGGGGCCAGCTCGGCCAGGCCGGGGTCAGCCGGCGCGACGTGCGCTCGTCTCATGCCGCCGCCAGGTCCGGCGCCTGCTGTGGCTGCCCGTGGGCCAGCCGAGGTGGTGGCACCGCCTCGACCAGCCGGCGCACCACGCTCTCGGCCGAGACCCCGTCGGCCACCGCGTCGAAGGAGAGCACCAGCCGATGGGCGAGGACGTCGACGGCCAGTTCCCGGATGTCCTCGGGCAGCACGTACTCCCGCCCGCGCAGCAGGGCCTGCGCCCGGGCGGCCGCGACCAGGCCCAGGGTGGCCCGAGGGCTGGCCCCGTACGCCAGCAGCGGGGCGATCTCCGGTAGCCCGAACCGGCCCGGGTCGCGGGTGGCGAGGATCAGCCGCACCACATACTCGGCCAACGCGTGGTGGACGAAGACCCTCTCCGCGTGGGCCTGGAGGTCCCGCAGCCGTTCGGCGTCGAGCACCTGGCGCGGGTTCGGCCGGTCGGTGCTCATCCGGTAGAGGATGGCGAGCTCGTCGGCGTCGCTCGGGTAGTCGACCACCACCTTCATCAGGAACCGGTCGCGCTGTGCCTCCGGGAGCTGATAGACCCCCTCGGACTCGATCGGGTTTTGGGTGGCCAGGACCAGGAACGGTGACGGGACGGGCCAACTTCGTCCGCCGATCGAAACCTGCCGTTCGGCCATCGCCTCCAGCAGCGCCGACTGGACCTTGGCCGGGGCGCGGTTGATCTCGTCGGCCAGTACCAGGTTGGCCATGATCGGGCCCAGCTCGATGTCGAAGGTCTCCTTGGAGGCCCGGTAGATCCGGGTGCCGACGATGTCGGAGGGGACCAGGTCCGGAGTGAACTGGATCCGCGAGAAGGTGCCACCGACCACTGTGGCGAGGGTCTGCGCGGCCAGTGTCTTGGCCACGCCGGGAACTCCCTCCAGGAGGCAGTGCCCGTTGGCGATCAGTGCGGTGAGCAGGCGTTCGACGAGGCGATCCTGCCCGACGATCACGCGTTTGACCTCGAAGAGGGTCTGTTCCAGCTCGACGCCGGTCGGTTCGGGATCGACCGCGCTGGGCATGCTGGCCAGGGTGTCCGAGATGTCCGTCACGGTGCTTGCTTCCCGGGCAGGTGCCCGGCAAACGTCGGATTGTGCGGCCCGGACCGGTCCGGAGTGGCCGGAATGGGGATGAATTGCACGCAAGCGTGACGATCGGCGCAAGGCACCGCGAGAACGGCTGATCGACTCGGTCTTTCGGAAACCGCGGTGTCCGCCTGCCCAGCACACCCCGACTTCCGGAAAGCCGAGTCGATCAAGCCTGAGCACGGCGACGAGCGGGAGGGCTGCGGACCGGGCGGTACGCGGGCGACCAGCACGCGGCCCCCGCGCATGAGGCGCGGGGGCCGGGCGTCGATTCGGTCAGGGTGTGTGGGTGAGCAGGGTGAAGCCCAGGTTGGCCGGCACCCCGGCCGAGTTGCGGGTCTGCACGAAGACCGCGTTGGGTGTCAGCAACCGCGGAGCGACCGAGACCTCCCCGCCCGGTGGGATGCAGCAGGAGCCGGACAGGGAGAGGGTGGCCAGGAAGGCACCGGCCGAGACAGTGTGGCCGAAGATCACCTCGTACTCGCCGACGCCGTACTTGACCACCGTGCCGCCACCGCGCGCCTTGGTGCCGTTGGAGTTGACGACGGTGAAGACGTTGGTAGCCACCAGCGGGGTCGCCGCACTCGCCTTCAGCGCGGACTTCGCGATACGCGCCGACTCGGCGCTGACCGGTGGCTGGGAGTTCGTGCTCCGCGCCGCCGGCTGGGCCGCCTCCTGCGGCGCCTTCGCCGACGGCTGGGCGATAGCGATGCCCCCGCCGGCGAGACTGAGGGCCAGGACAGCGAATGTGACCGCTGCCACCTTACGTCGGAAGAATGAGCTCATGACAGGTCCCCCTTGTGTGACCGGGTGAATTCGGCCGACCCGCGGGGCGGGACGGATGGCTGCCCACTAATAGGCGAGGCGGCGGCAGGGCGAAGGAAAGCGCTTCACCTACCCTCGGTGAGGTCAATTTCTCAACGATTTACACCCCGTCTGAGCTGGTGTTACTACTCAGAGTTGCGTCGCTTGAGCCAGATGGAACGTAGCACCGGAAAAAGCCGGGAGTCAATAGTTGATCTCACTTTGTCGAGCTGTCAATCAGCCGTCAATAAATTGTGAAAGGTGAGCGCTGCGCCATTCATGAAATAGTGCCAGGCGTGCCGCCGCTATGATCACCGCCATGATCGTCGACGCTCCACCCGCACCGATGTCGAGGCGGCACCGCAGCGCTCGGCTCGGCACGGCGCTCTGTTGGCTGGTGGTCGTCCCGCCCGCCCTCTGGGCCGCCCTCCGGCTGATCGGCCTGGACCGCGGGCCGCTGGTGCAGGCGCTCGCCTTCACGCCGTACGTCGCAGGCTTCAGCGTGCTCGCCCTGAGCCTCGCGCTCGCCCTGCGGCGCTGGTGGCCGGCGGCCCTCGCGGCCCTGGCGGCGGCGGCACTGCTCGGCGTCGTCACACCCCGTGCGCTGGCCTCGCCGCAGCCGGCGGCGGGCGGGCCGACAGTGCGGCTGCTCACCGCCAACCTTCTCGCCGGCGCCGGCGACGCGCGGACCCTCACCGAGCTGGTCCGGCGGTACGACGTGGACGTGCTCACCGTTCAGGAGTTCACACCGGAGGCGCAGGCCGCCCTGGATCAGCTCGGCCTCGACCGGCTGCTACCCCACCGGCAGCTCAACGCAGAGGTCGGCACACCCGGCTCCGGGCTCTATTCGCGGTGGCCGCTGGCCGACGTCGGACTCCGGCACAACCGCAACGGCTGGGGCTTCACCCAGGCGTACGGCACGGTGGCCGTTCCCGGTGCGCCCCCGGTCCGCGTCGAGTCGGCCCACCCGTCGGCGCCGTACGCGGTGGACCAGGTCGGCGCGTGGCGTGCCGACCTGAAGGCTCAACCACCGGCCACCCCGGACGGTGGCTTGCAGATCCTCGCCGGGGACTTCAACGCCACTCTCGACCACGGCCCGCTGCGGGCCCTGCTGAGCACCGGCTACGTCGACGCCGCCGACGCCACCGGGGAGGGCCTGATCGGCACCTGGGGCCCGTACGACGGTGACCTCATCCCACCGGTCACCATCGACCACGTGCTCGTCGACAGGCGCATAGCGGTCCGCGCGGTGAAGGTGCTCGCCCTGCCCGGCAGCGACCACCGTCCCGTCCTGGCCACCCTCACCCTCCCCCGCCCCTAACCCCCGCCCCCGACTCCCGCCCCCGACTCTGGTCGATCATGGAGTCGTGGTGGGCGATTTAGCAACGTAAACCCGTTTTGTGACCGCCACAACTCCATGATCGACCGGGCGGGGTGGGTTAGACGGGGGTGGGGGCCAGGCCGTAGGTGAGGGCGTCGACCAGGGCGTGCCAGCTGGCCTCGACCACGTTCGGGTGCACGCCGACCGTGGTCCAGTCCCGGCCGGCGCCGTTGGCGGTCTCCAGCAGCACCCGGGTCACCGCGCCGGTGCCGTGGCTGCCCTCCAGGATGCGCACCTTGTAGTCGGCCAACTCGAAGTCGCGCAGCTGTGGGTAGTGCCGGGCCAAGCCCACCCGCAGCGCCTCGTCGAGGGCGTTGACCGGGCCGTTACCCTCGGCGGTGGCGATCACCCGCTCACCGCGCACCCGGATCTTGACGGTCGCCTCGGAGACCACCGCGCCGTCCTCGCGGTGCTCGACCAGCACCCGGTACGACTCCAGTGTGAACGGTCGAGCCGGGCCGCCTTCCGGCAACTCGGAGCGGACCAGCAGCTCGAAGGAGGCGTCCGCTGCCTCGAAGGACCAACCACCCGCCTCCAACTCCTTGACCCGCTTGGTGACCCGGGTCAGCGCCTCCGGGCTGCCGGCCAGGTCCAGGCCGAGCTCACGACTCTTCAGCTCGACGCTGGCCCGGCCGGCCATCTCGGTGATCAGGATCCGCATGTCGTTGCCCACCACCGACGGGTCGACGTGGTTGTAGAGCAACGGGTCGACCTTGATCGCGCTCGCGTGCAGCCCCGCCTTGTGGGCGAAGGCGGCAGCCCCGACGTATGCCTGGTGGGTGTCGGGGGCGATGTTGGCGATCTCGGCGATGGCGTGCGAGACCCGCACCATCTGCGCCAGGCAGCCGTCCGGTAGGACGGTCAGGCCCAGCTTGAGTTGAAGGTTGGCGACGACCGCGAAGATGTCGGCGTTCCCGGGGCGTTCGCCGTACCCGTTGGCGGTGCCCTGGACGTGGCGGACACCCGCCTCCACAGCGGCGATCGTGTTGGCCACCGCGCAGGAGGTGTCGTTCTGGGCGTGCATGCCGAGCAGCCCGGCGTCGATGCCCAGCTTGTCGGTCAGGTCGGCGATCACGGCGGTCACCTGGGACGGCAGCATGCCGCCGTTGGTGTCGCAGAGCACCATCCGCTCGGCGCCGGCGGCGAGCGCGGTCTGCACCACCGCCGCGCCGTAGGCGGGGTCGTGCCGGTAACCGTCGAAGAAGTGTTCGCCGTCGACGAAGACCCGCCGGCCCTCGCGGACCAGGTGGCTGACGGTGTCGTGGATCATCGCGAGGTTCTCCGCGCCGGTGGTGCGCAGGGCGCGCTCGACGTGCCGGCTGTCGGCCTTGGCGACCAGCGCCACCGCCGGGGTCTGCGCGTCGAGCAGGGCCTGCACCTGGGGGTCGTCGGCGACGGCGACGCCTGCCTTGCGGGTGGCGCCGAACGCGACGAGCACAGCGTGCCGCAGGTCCAGTTCGGTACGCGCCCGGCGGAAGAACTCGGTGTCCTTCGGCACCGCGCCCGGCCAGCCGCCCTCGATGAAGCCGACACCGAACTCGTCGAGCAGCCGGGCCACCGCCAGCTTGTCGACCACCGAGTAGGTGAGCCCCTCGCGCTGGGCGCCGTCGCGCAACGTCGTGTCGTAGACCTGGAACGTCATCAGGATCCTTTCTCGGAGCAACAAAAAGACCCCCCGCGGATGCGGGAGGTCTGCGCGCTCGGCGGAGGGGGGCCGGCGCGCTAGGTCGCAATAATCAGGTCGGTGCTGTTCACGACCGCAACTCTGCCACCCCGCCCCGGATTTGGGAGGAACAATCCACATGGCGGGACGGTTACTGAGGGTTCGTTCAGTGCGAAACGCTGCTCGTGATCGGCTTCACAAGCCGCCAGGCCGCTCACCGGCGGGAACAGCGGTGGGGAAGCATCGGTAACGGATCCGATGATGGCCACCGCGCCATCGGCAAGGAGGACCTGTGCTCACCGTCAGTAACCGCTTACCTGAGCACAGCCTCACCGCCTGGGTATCGCTGGACGTCACCAACGCGTTCACGACGATCAACCACGCGTCCCACGAGGGCAAGTGGCGTGGGGTCTCCGTCGGGTCGATCGACGTCACAGTCGTCGGCCCGACGGAGATCGCCGGGGTCTGACCATGGGCCTGGACGCGATCAGGGCGGCCCTCCCCGAGTACGCCAGGGACATCGCGCTCAACCTGGACACCACCATCGGCACCTCGCTGCTGACCCCGGCGCAGGCCTGGGGTGCCGCGCTGGCGTGCGCGGTGACAGCCCGGAACCCGGTGGTGCTGCGGGAGATCGCGGCCGAGGCGCTCGGGCACCTCGGGCCGGAGGGTGTGGAGGCAGCCAAGGCCGCTGCCGCGATCATGGCGATGACCAACGTCTACTACCGGGCCAAGCACCTCATCGGTGACGAGCGGTACGCCTCGATGCCGGCCCGGCTGCGGATGCGGGTCACCGCCCGACCCGGCGTGGACAAGGGTGACTTCAAGGTGTGGTGCCTCGCGGTGTCGGCGATCGCCGGCTGCGGGGTGTGCCTGGAGGTGCACGAGAAGTCGCTGCGCGACCGCGGCTTCACCGGAGAACAGGTGCACGAGGCACTGCGGATCTCCGCCGTGGTGCACGCCGCGGCGGTCACCCTGGACGCCGAGGCGGCCCTGGCCGGAGGAACCACACCCTCCGCCTGAGCACCGCAGCCCTCCCGCCGTTTCCATCCCCCGACAGCCGGGTAGCTCCCGTGGGGGAATGCACCCACCGACGCCGCGACGATCGGCGACAGTCAGGAGTGAACGGCATGGACAGGATCGATCCGCACGCCACCCACGCCGGGCCGGACCCGCTGCACGGCGGCGACCAGGGCGCGGTGCCCGGCGGTGCGCCCGCCGGCACCTTCGACCCCTGGCGCTACCGGGATCACGCCGGGGTGGCTGACGCCGACCTGGTCGGCTACAAGGTCGAGGCCACCGACGGCGGAGTCGGCAAGATCGACAGCGCCAGCCACGAGGTGGACGGCAGCTATCTGGTCGTGGACACCGGCCCGTGGATCTTCGGCAAGAAGGTGATGCTCCCGGCCGGCACCGTCAACCAGGTCGACCACGACCAGCGCACCGTCTCCGTCGACCGCACCCGGGACCAGATCAAGGCCGCCCCGGAGTACGACGAGACCAGCCACAGCGACCCGAGCTACCGGGATCGGCTGGGTGGCTACTACGACGAGACGTACGGCGCCCTTCCGCCTGGCACGGCACGCTGACGGTTCGGCTCGACGGCCGGTGGGGCACGGACCCACCGGCCGTTACCGTGTGAGCGTGGACGCCATCGACGACAGCCGCCAGATCTCCCTCCCGGCCACCTTCAACTTCCGCGACGTCGGTGGCTACCTCGGCCACGGCGACCGGTCCGTACGCCGGGGCCGCCTCTACCGCTCCGACTCGCTGCACCGCCTCACGGAACAGGACCGGGACGCGTTCGCCGCGATCGGCGTCCGCACCGTGATCGACCTGCGCCGCCCCAGCGAGGTGGAGCGCGACGGCAGGGTGCCGGCCTACCAGGGGCTGACCTACCGGCACATCCACCCGGAGCACGACGACTGGGCGGGTACGCCGCACGAGGAGGGCGCCAGCCTCGCCCGGTACCTCGCCGACCGTTACGCCGACCTGGCCCAGACCGGCACCGCCGGGCTGGCCGAGGCGGTCGGGCTGATCGCCGACTCCGCCAACGCCCCGGTGGTGGTGCACTGCGTCGCGGGCAAGGACCGCACCGGCATCGTCTGCGCGTTGACCCTCGCCGTGCTCGGCGTCGACGACGCGGACATCACCGCGGACTACGCGCTCAGCAGCGAGGCCTCCGCCCGGTACAGCGCCTGGCTGGCCACCGTCACCCCGGGCGGGGTGGACGTGCCGGCGCCGTTCCTGGCCTCCCCCGCCGAGGCGATGCAGATCTTCCTCGACGAGCTGCGGGCCGGGCACGGGTCGATCGAGGCGTACCTGCGGCACGCCGGGGTGACCGACGAGCAGCTCGCCGCCCTCCGCGACCACCTGCTCGACGAGGCGTAGACCCAGCGAGGTTGGCCTGTCCGCTCGGACGGGCCAACCTCGCGACGAGCGTCAGAGGACCCGGTGCACCCAACCGTGCGCGTCGGCGGTCCTGCCGCGCTGGATGTCGACCAACTGCTGACGCAGCGACATCGTGACCCGGCCGGGCTCGCCGCCACCGATCAGGAATTCGCCGTCCGGGAAGCGGACCCCACCGATCGGGGTGACCACCGCGGCGGTGCCGCAGGCGAACACCTCCCGCAGGTGACCGCTGGCCGCGTCGGCCTGCCAGTCGGCGAAGCTGACCGGCCGCTCCTCGACCTGGTGCCCGGCCGCCGACGCCAGCGTCATGATCGCGTCGCGGGTGATGCCGGGCAGGATCGTGCCGGTCAGCGGCGGGGTGACCACAGTGTTGTCGTCGTAGACGAAGAAGACGTTCATGCCGCCCAGCTCGTCGACGAACCGGCGCTCCACAGCATCCAGGAAGACGACCTGGTCGCAGCCGGCCTCGATGGCCTCCGCCTGGGCCGCCAGCGACGCGGCGTAGTTGCCACCGCACTTGGCCGCGCCGGTGCCACCGGGGGCGGCCCGGGTGTAGTCCGGGGAAACCCAGACGGTCACCGGCTTGACCCCACCGCTGAAGTACGACCCGGCCGGTGAGGCGATCACCAGGTAGAGGTATTCGTTGGCCGGACGGACGCCGAGGAACACCTCGCTGGCGAACATGAACGGCCGCAGGTAGAGGCTGCCGTCCTCGTCGGTGGGGATCCAGTCCTGGTCGATCTCGATCAGCTTGTGCAGCGAGTCGATGAACACCTCGGGCGGCAGCTCCGGCATCGCCATCCGCTGCGCCGACGCGACGAACCGGGAGGCGTTGGCGTCCGGCCGGAACATCGTCACGCCGCCGTCGGCCGTCCGGTACGCCTTCAGACCTTCGAAGATCTCCTGCGCGTAGTGCAGCACGGCGCTTGCCGGGTCCATCGGGATCGGCCCCCGCGCCTCGACCCGGGCGTCGTACCAACCCTTGCCCTCGGCGTAGCGGATGGTGACCATGTGATCGGTGTGGACGCGGCCGAACCCGGGGTTGGCCAGCAGGGCGGCCCGGTCGGCGGCGGATACCGGCGCGGGATTCGGACGGATCTCGAAGTCGAGCTTGTCACCACCGCTCATCGCGCTGACCTCCCTGCGGGACAACGGCATGCGGGACCGCACACCGAGTTGGCTGTGCCAGAAACTTACCCCGAACGGTCGTTCAGCGGGTAGCGCCGTCCGGCCGGGACGGCGTGCCCGGGCAGGCCGACGCCGGGGTGGTCAGGCTGCGGAGTGGGCGGCGAGCCGGTCGCCGACCTCTTCGGTCCGCAGCGTCACGCCCGGGGTGCGGCTGGCCAGCTCGGCGGCGACCGCCGCGTTGACGCGGGCGGCAGCCTCGGCGTGCCCGAGCTGCTCCAGCAGCAACGCGGCGGAGAGCACCGCGGCGACCGGGTCGGCGACACCCTGACCGGCGATGTCCGGTGCCGAGCCGTGCACCGGCTCGAACATCGAGGGGTACGCCCCCTCGGGGTTGATGCAGCCGCTCGCGGCCAGCCCGATCCCGCCGGTGACGGCGGCGGCGATGTCGGTGAGGATGTCGCCGAAGAGGTTGTCGGTGACCACCACGTCGTACCGCTGCGGCTGGGTGACCAAGAACATCGCGGCGGCGTCGACGTGCTGATATTCGGTGGCGACGTCCGGGTGCTCGGCGGCGACCGCGTCGAACGTGCGCGCCCAGAGCGACCCGGCGTGGGTGAGCACGTTGGTCTTGTGCACCAGGGTGACCTTGCGCCGCTCCCGGCGGCCGGCGCGGGCGAACGCGTCGCGGATCACCCGCTCCACGCCGTGCCGGGTGTTCAGGCTCTCCTCGGTGGCGACCTCGGCGGGGGTGTCCCGGTGCAGCGAGCCACCGGCCCCGGCGTAGAGACCCTCGGTGCCCTCACGCACCACCACCAGGTCGACCTCGCCCGGCTTCACGCTGCCCAGCGGGCCGGCGACCCCGGGCCACAGCCGGGACGGGCGCAGGTTGACGTACTGGTCGAAGGCGAACCGGAGCTTGAGCAGCAGACCTCGCTCCAGCACACCCGGCGGAACCGTGGGGTCACCGACCGCGCCGAGCAGGATCGCGTCGTGCCCGGCCAGCTCGGCCAGCACGGAGTCGGGCAACACCTCTCCGGTACGGTGCCAGCGGGCCGCGCCGAGGTCGTACTCGGTGGCCTGAACGCCGGGCAACACCGCGTCGAGGACCTTACGGGCCTGCGCGACCACCTCGGGCCCGATGCCATCCCCGGCCACCACAGCGATCCGCGCCACGACCGCACTCCTCTGCTCAACGGTTCCGTACCGGGCAACGGTACGTCGCCGTCCCGCCTCCCGGTACGCGGCTTCCAGCATTCGGGACACCCCGATGCACAGCACCCTCTCAGCTGAGACTCATGAGGCGATCATCTCCGCTGCCTACCGTGGTGGTCAGTGGGTCACGGGGGCCTGCTGACCACCGGGGGTCGCGGCGACGCGACACCAAGCGCGAGGGGGCGAACGCGATGCGCGTCGACGAGCAGCCACGGACCCGCTGGCCGGACCTGTCCGCGTTCCGCAACCGCCGGCCGGACCTCCGACTCGGCAGCCGCCGGCAGCGGATCGACCCGGCCGCCGCCATCGACGGCCGAATCGCCGTGCAGCACACCGTCCGCACCGCGACCGCTGAGTACACCCTCCTGCTCAACGCGCCCGCCTGGCTCGGCCGTCGAGGCGTCGGCGAGGCACTACGGGACAGCGTGGCGGAGCTTCGCGCCATCGACCTCACCTACAGCCCCAACCGTCCGGAGAGCCTGGTCTCCCGCCTACGTCGAGGCGAGATCAGCCCCGACTCGTACCCGCCCCTCGCCGACCTGGTGGACCGCTGCACGGCCATGCGCGCCGCCACCGACGGCTGGTTCGACGCCTGGGCGGTGCCCGGCGGCTTCGACCCGGGCGGCCTGCTCGGCGGCTGGGCTGTCGAGCGCGCCGCCGAGAGGCTGCGCGCCGCAGGCGTCCACGACTACGCCGTACTCGCCGGCGCGGACCTCGTCGTCCGGGGGCACGCGCCGCACGGTGGGCCCTGGCGGGTCGCCGTGCACCACCCGACCGCCCCCGAGCGCGCGCCGCTGGTGTTGGAGATGACCGCCGGCGCGGTCGGCACCTCCGGGGTGACGGGGCGGCAGGGACATGTGGTGGATCCGCACACCGGCGAGCCGGCCGACCACCTCGTCGCCGCCACCGTCGTGGGCCCCGACCTGACGATCGCCGACGCCTACGCCACAGCGCTGTACGCGGCCGGCCCCACCGGCCTGGCCTGGTTCCGTGGCGACTCCGACTATCGCGCGCTCTTCGCACACCGACGCTGACGAGGCACACCGACGCTGAACAGCAGGTCGTTGCAGCGAGCCCGTCTCCCCGCGGTGCTCCGGCCCGATTCGCACCTCGGCCGCCCACAACCGGTGAACCCGGTGATGGTTCCTCTGCCGGCGAACCCCGTCGCCGGTGGTGGTCGGCCGGTCGGGCCTTGCGATCGGCCCCCACGGTCTCGGCAACGACCGTGGGGGCCGGTCAGCGACGAGTGCGCGTGGCTCGCACAATCGAGGGGTGCGGACCGGTCGGGCCGGACGTCGACCGCGCCACCCGAAGACGGGCCGGCGCCTCGACTCGGCCAGTGACCGCAGCACGTACGCTAGCGAATCGACGCAACTCGACGCAAGAGTCTCCACACCGGACCGTCGCGACCGGAGCTTGCGGAATTCGGCTGTTGGGCTGGCGGCGAGGCAGTTTCGACATGGTGAACGACGGATGGCACGCTGTCCGCCGTGAGTTTCGATCTGAGTGTGTGGGCCCTGGAGGACGGGGCGACGCCCGAGGACGTACGGACAGCGGTCGACGGTTGCCGTCAGGGGCGACACGTGGACCGTTACCCGGACCCGCGGGTGGTCAGCTTCTACCGGGCCATCACCGCCTCCTATCCGGACCGCCATCCCGGCCCGAACAGCCCGTGGGCGGTGGCACCACTGCACGCCGCCCACGACCACGTCGAGCTGAACCTGCACCCGACCTGCGCGGACCAGGTGCTGCTGGACATCGAGCGGCTGGCCGGCGAGCACGGGCTCATGCTGTTCGACCCGCAGGACGGCTCGGTCTACCCGCCCCCGGCCCGGATGCCCGGCTGACCCGGGTCACCTCACCCCGGGACACGACAAGGGGCCCAGCGGATCGCCGGGCCCCCATGGTGCTGTGTCGTCGACTACTCGTCGCGCAGGTCGGCAGCGCTGGCCGCCGTGGCGCCGATCGAGTCGGCGGCCGAGGTGAGCAGGTCCGCGCCGAGCGCCTGGTCGACGGTGAGCGTCATCAGCGTCTCGCCACCCGCCTCGCGCCGAGCCACCTGCATGGCCGCGATGTTGATGCCCGACTCGCCGAGCAGGGTGCCGACGGTGCCGACGACGCCGGGACGGTCCGCGTAGCGCAGGAAGAGCAGGATGCCCTCCGCGCCGATCTCCACGTCGAAGCCGTCCACCTCGGTCAGCTTGAGGACGTCCCGAGCGCCGGAGTGGGTGACAGTGCCGGAGACGCTGACCGTACGACCGTCGGGCAGCGCGCCACGCACCGTGACCAGGGTGGACTGCTCGACCGTCTCGGCCAGGGTCGCCAGGGTGACCTCGACGCCGCGCTCCGCCGCCAGGTGCGGGGCGTTGACGTAGGTGACCTGCTCCTCGACGACCGAGCTGAACAGGCCCTTCGTGGCGGCGAGCTTGAGCACCGACACGTCGTGGCTGACGATCTCGCCGCGCACCTCGACCGTGACGCTGGCGGCGATCCCACCGGCGACAGCGGTGAACGCCCGCCCCAGCTTCTCGGCCAGCGGCAGCAGCGGCCGGACGTCCTCGGCGACCACGCCACCGGCCTGCACGTTCACCGCGTCCGGGACGAACTCGCCCTGCAACGCCAGCTTGACGCTCTTGGCCACGGCGAGGCCCGCCTTGTCCTGCGCCTCGTGGGTGGAGGCGCCCAGGTGCGGGGTGGCCACCACGTTGTCGAAGGCGAACAGCGGCGAGGAGGTGCATGGCTCCTTGCTGTACACGTCGACGCCGGCGCCGGCGACCCGCCCCTCGGCGATCGCGTCGGCGAGCGCCTGCTCGTCGACGAGCCCACCACGGGCGGCGTTGACGATGCGGACGCCGGGCTTGACGATCGCCAGCTCCTTCTCACCGATCAGGCCGACCGTCTCCGGCGTCTTCGGCAGGTGGATGGAGATGAAGTCGCTCTCCCGCAGCAGCTCCTCCAACCCGACCAGGCGTACGCCGAGCTGCGCCGCACGGGCCGGCTGGATGTACGGGTCGTACGCGATCAGCCGGGTGCCGAAGGCGGCGATGCGCTGCGCGAAGAGCACCCCGATCCGACCGAGCCCGACCACGCCGACGGTCTTGCCCTGCACCTCGACGCCCGTGTACTTCGATCGCTTCCAC
This sequence comes from Micromonospora taraxaci, assembly GCF_007830095.1. Lineage (NCBI taxonomy): Bacteria > Bacillati > Actinomycetota > Actinomycetes > Micromonosporales > Micromonosporaceae > Micromonospora > Micromonospora taraxaci. Next base: position 6,139,379 of record NZ_VIWZ01000001.1, read on the forward strand.
TCCCCCGCCTTCAGCGCGGAGCTGGCACTCGCGGTGTTGCGGGCGACGGCGAGCAGCAGTGCGACGGCCTGCTCGGCGGCGGAGACGATGTTGGAGGTGGGCGCGTTGACGACCATGACGCCCCGGGCGGTGGCTGCCGGCACCTCGACGTTGTCCAGTCCGACGCCGGCCCGGGCGACCACCTTGAGTCGCGGCGCGGCGGCGACCGCCTCGGCGTCGATCTGGGTCGCGCTGCGCACGATGACGGCGTCGGCCTCGGAGAGCGCCGAGAGCAGGGCCGGACGGTCGGTGCCGTCGACGTGACGGACGTCGAAGTCGTGGGCGAGCACCTCGATGGCGGCGGGGGCGAGTTCTTCGGCGATCAGTACGACAGGATTCATCGGTCCTCGTAGAGGTCGTGTTTGCGATCGGCCCGGGCGGCGGGGCGCCGCACTGCGCCCTGCGCTGATCCGTGCCGTGGCCGTCAGGTGCCGGCTGCTGCACCTACAGGCGATCGTAGGGGCCGCGCTGCTCGGCATGTTCCGGTCTGCGGGGTGAGGGCCCTCACACGCCCGGTCGAACGCTGGACATCGACCGTTCACCGGGCCGAAACGGTCCCGGCCACAAGAGGTCCCACCCGCACCGGTGCACCCCGCGTCCCTGCGCGCCCGCGCCCGCCGGCGCCATGATCCGCACAACATCGGGGAAACTGCTGCCTCGAAGCAGCCTGAGGGCGCAATATCCCTGATGTTGCGCGGATCATGCGGCCAGAGCTGGGCGGGGTGGCACATGGTCCGACGGCCCCGGGCGACGCTGGGGAGAGCGCCGGCCCGGGGCCGTCGGCGGAGCGGGACGCGTCAGGCGGTCTCGGTGATCGGGCGGTCGACCCAGCTCATCATGCCGCGCAACTTCTTGCCGGTCTCCTCGATCGGGTGCGCCGCACCCTCGGCCTGCCACTTCTTGAAGTTGGGCCGGCCGGCCTCGTCCTCGGCAACCCACTCGCGGGCGAACTCGCCGGACTGGATCTCGCCGAGGATCTTGCGCATCTCGTCCTTGACCCGGGAGTCGATGATGCGCGAGCCACGGGACAGGTCGCCGTACTCGGCGGTGTCGGAGATGCTGTAGCGCATCTTCGCGATGCCGCCCTCGTACATGAGGTCGACGATCAGCTTCAGCTCGTGCAGGCACTCGAAGTACGCGACCTCCGGGGCGTAGCCCGCCTCGGTGAGCACCTCGAAACCGGTCTGCACCAGCGCCGAGGCACCGCCGCAGAGCACCGCCTGCTCGCCGAAGAGGTCGGTCTCGGTCTCCTCGGTGAAGGTGGTCTTGATCGCACCGGCACGGGTGCCGCCGATGCCCTTGGCGTACGCGAGGGCGAGCGCGAGCGCGTTGCCGCTGGCGTCCTGCTCGACGGCGACGAGGCAGGGCACGCCCTTGCCGTCGGCATACTGGCGACGGACCAGGTGACCCGGACCCTTCGGCGCGACCATCGCCACGTCCACCTCGGCCGGCGGCTTGATCAGGCCGTACCGGATGTTGAAGCCGTGGCCGAAGAACAGCGCCTTGCCCGCTGCGAGGTTCGGCTCGATCGACTCGGTGTAGAGCTTGCGCTGGGCGGTGTCCGGCGCGAGCACCATGATCACGTCGGCCTCGGCGGCGGCCTGCGCCGGCGTGAGCACCCGCAGGCCCTGCTCCTCGGCCTTGGGACGGCTCTTCGAGCCCTCCGGCAGACCGATCACCACGTCGACGCCCGAGTCGCGCAGCGACAGCGCGTGGGCGTGACCCTGGCTGCCGTAGCCGATCACCGCGACCTTCCTGGCCTGGATCAGGCCGAGGTCGGCGTTGTCGTCGTAGTACACCTCAACGCTCATGAGAACTTCCCTTTCGTACGACGGCCGGGGCGGCCCGTCGTGGTTTCTGTGGTTGGGTCCGGGAGGCCCGCCGGGGCCGACCGGTGGCGGTCAGGCGGCCCGTAGCGCGGGACCGGCGGTGATCGAGCGCGAACCGCGTCCGATCGCCACCAGCCCGGACTGGACCATCTCCTTGATGCCGAAGGCCTCGAGGTCGCGGAGCAGCGCATCGAGTTTGTCGGGGGTGCCGGTGGCCTCGATGGTGAGCGTGTCCGGTGCGACGTCGACCACCCGGGCGCGGAACAGGTTGACGGTCTCCAGCACCTGGGATCTCGCGGCGCGGTCGGCGCGGACCTTCACCAGCAGCAACTCCCGGGCAACCGACACCTGAGGATCCAGCTCGACGATCTTCAGCACGTTGACCAGCTTGTTCAGCTGCTTGGTGACCTGTTCCAACGGGGACGACTCGGCGTTGACCACGATGGTGATCCGGGAGACGTCCGGGTTCTCGGTCTCGCCCACGGCGAGGCTGTCGATGTTGAACCCACGGCGGGAGAACAGGCCGGAGACCCGGGCGAGCACGCCGGGCTTGTTCTCCACCAGCACCGAAAGCGTGTGCATAGTCATGTCAGATGTCATCCTCGTCGAAGACCGGGCGGACGCCGCGGGCGAACATGATCTCGTCGTTGCTGGTGCCGGCGGCGACCATCGGCCAGACCATCGCGTCCTTGCCGACCACGAAGTCGATCACCACCGGGGCGTCGTTGATCTCCATGGCGGCGGCAATGGTCTTGTCGACGTCGGCCGCGTTCTCGCAGCGCAGGCCGACGCAGCCCAACGCCTCGGCGAGTTTCACGAAGTCGGGAATGCGGTGCTTGTGCGTGCCCAGCTCGGTGTTGGAGTAGCGCTCGTTGTAGAAGAGCGTCTGCCACTGCCGGACCATGCCGAGATTGCCGTTGTTGATCACCGCGATCTTGACCGGGATGCCCTCCAACGCGCAGGTGGCCAGCTCCTGGTTGGTCATCTGGAAGCAGCCGTCACCGTCCACCGCCCAGACCACAGTGTCCGGCTTGCCGACCTTCGCGCCCATCGCCGCCGGCACCGCGTAGCCCATCGTGCCGAGACCGCCGGAGTTCAACCAGGTGTGCGGCTTCTCGTAGGAGATGAACTGGGAGGCCCACATCTGGTGCTGGCCCACCCCGGCCACGAAGATCGTGTCAGGGCCGGCGATCTCACCCAGGCGCTTGATCACGTACTGCGGGGAGAGCGTGCCGTCGGACGGCTCGTCGTAGCCCAGCGGGTAGCGGTCGCGCAGGTCGTCCAGTTGCGTCCACCAGTCGCCCAGATCGGTGGTGCGCCCCGCCGACCGCTCGACCGTCACCGCAGCGATCAGCTCGTCGATGACGTGCTTGGCGTCACCGACGATCGGCACGTCCACGTGCCGGTTCTTGCCGATCTCCGCCGGGTCGATGTCCGCGTGCACCACCGTCGCGTCCGGGGCGAACGAGTCCAGCTTGCCGGTGACCCGGTCGTCGAACCGCGCGCCCAGCGCCACGATCAGGTCAGACTTCTGCAGGCCGTAGACCGCGGCGACAGTGCCGTGCATGCCGGGCATCCCCAGGTGCTGCCGGTGCGAGTCGGGGAACGCGCCCAGCGCCATCAGCGTGGTGACCACCGGGATACCGGTCAACTCGGCCAGCCGACGCAGCCCGTCGGTGGCGTCGGCCTTGAGCACCCCGCCGCCGACGTAGAGCACCGGCCGGCGGGCACCCGCCATCAGCCGCGCCGCCTCCCGGATCTGCTTGCCGTGCGGGTGCAGGGTCGGCCGGTAGCCGGGCAGGTCCAGGGTGGGCGGCCAGGCGAAGGTGGTCGGCGCCTGCAGCACGTCCTTGGGGATGTCCACCAGCACCGGGCCGGGCCGCCCGCTGCTGGCCAGGTGGAACGCCTCGGCCAGCACCCGCGGGATCTCCTCGGCGGTCTGAACGAGGAAGTTGTGCTTGGTGATCGGCAGGGTGATGCCCTGGATGTCCGCCTCCTGGAAGGCGTCGGTGCCGATCGACGGGCGGGCCACCTGCCCGGTGATCGCGACCATCGCCACCGAGTCCATGTACGCGTCGGCGATCGGGGTGACCAGGTTCGTCGCGCCCGGGCCGGAGGTGGCGATGCAGACGCCGACCTTGCCGGTGGCCTGCGCGTACCCGGTCGCCGCGTGCCCGGCGCCCTGCTCGTGGCGCACCAGGATGTGCCGGACCGTGGAGTCGTAGAGCGGGTCGTACGCCGGCAGGATCGCGCCGCCCGGGATGCCGAAGACGACGTCGACGCCGAGCGCCTCGAGGGACCGCACGAGCGAGCCGGCCCCGGAGACCTGGGCGGGGGCGGAGGGCCGTACCGCCGGAACGGCCGGGGTCGCCGCGCTGCGTGCGGCGGCCGGGTCGACGTCGACGGTCGGGTCGGCGGCCGCGCGGGCCCGGCGGGCGGTGTGGGCGAGGGTCTCGGGCGTGGGTCTCGTCATGACGGTTCTGGCCTTCGGCTGGAGTGGCTGGTGGCTAGTCAAGCGTTGCGATACGGGCGGGGCCCGCCTCGCCAGGTTCCGATGGCAATAAAAACGGCCCTCGTGCAGATGCACGGGGCCAGCGCACTCTCATCAGGGAGAGTGCGCTCAGGTAAGTACTCGCAGCGACCGGTACGACGACATGCGGCTAAGCCTGACGCATCTCACGCGATGAGTCAACTGATCCCACATGTTGGTTAACGGAGTTCGGCGCGTCGGCCGGCGACGCGCCATCGGCAGCCGGGCTGAGCTGCTCCGACCCACCCGGATGCCGACGTGGCGCGGGCACCGGAGCAGGCCGCGCACCCGGTGAGGTCGCCGCCTCCAGCATCGCCTCCAGGTGCTCGGCCGGCACCCCCCAGCCGAACAGTGCGCCTTGGCCGAACCGGCAGCCGGCGGCCACCACGGCGGCCAGCTCGGTCGGCGTGGTGACCCCCTCGGCGATCACCTCGAGCCCCAACTGGTGACCCAGTCGCATGACGATGTCGACCATCGGCGCGAACGCCGGACCGTCCTGGTCGACCGGGCGGACCGGCTCGTGCTCGGCGACCAGACTGTGGTCGATCTTCAGGATGTCGATCGGGAGGCGACGCAGCTGCCCCAACGACGAGTAGCCGGCCCCGAAGTCGTCCAGCGCGATCCGGACACCCGTCAACCGCAGCGCGGTCAGCCGCCGGATCAGCTCGTCCAGGTCGGTGGCGACCGCGTGCTCGGTGACCTCCAGCACCAGCCGCTGCGGCGGCACGTGGTGGGCGCGCAGCGCCTCGGCGACCTGGACCACGTACGCCGGCGCGTGCAACTCACGCGGGGACACGTTGACCGACACCCAGACGTCGTGCCCGTCCGCCAACCACCGGGAGAGCTGGTAGCAGGCCTGGTGCAACACCCAGGCACCCAGCGGGGCGATCATCCCGCACTCCTCGGCGAGCGGGATGAACTCGTCCGGACGGACGTTGCCCAGCTCGGGGTGGTGCCAACGGAGGAGCGCCTCCGCGCCGACCGGCCGCACCGACGGCAGTGACGCCACCGGCTGGAAGACCAGACTCAGCTCGTCGCGGTCGACGGCACCGCGCAGCTCGTGCTCCACCGTCGTACGTCGGCGCAGCAGCTGGTCGTAGGTGGCGTCGTAGCGCTCGATGCGGTTCTTGCCCCGCTGCTTCGCGTAGCGCAGCGCCAGGTCGGCGTGGCGCAGCAGCAACTCCACGTCCGGTTCGCCGGCCCAACCGGCCACCCCGATGCTGACCGACAGGAAGACCGGCCCCTCTGGCTGGTCGTACGGCCGGTTGAGCACCCCGAGCAACCGTTCGGCGACCCGGTCCGCCTCGGCCGACCGTCCCTGCATGAGGACGGCGAACTCGTCGCCGCCCAGCCGGGCAGCCACGTCCCCGGGGCGCAGGTTGCCACGCAGCCGCCGCCCCACCTCGGCCAGCACCGCGTCACCCACGTCGTGGCCGCGCATGTCGTTGACGTTCTTGAAGCCGTCCAGGTCGAGGCCGAGCAGGACCCGGGGAGTGCCCGTCGCGGCACTGTCGTGCAGTGCGCGGAGCAGGCCACGCCGGTTGGCCAACGACGTCAACGGGTCGGTGTGCGCCAGCTCACGGAAGTGCGCCTCCCGCTCGGCCAGGCGGTCCGCGTACCCCCGGACGTCGCGGAGGGTGAGGTACTGCCGCGCCACCAGGGCGAAGCCCTCAACGCTGCCGGCCACGATGCCGGCCGCGGTGAACCGGCCGTCCTGGGCGAGGTGGTACATCGCCGAGCCGGCCATCGCCAGCATCGGGGCGACGGCGTACTCACCGTCGCGGCCGATCAGGTCCAATTCGACCTGCCCCGGCCGGTCGGCCCGGTGCACGGCGAAGGCGACGATCGACAGGCCGGCGGCGAGCAGCGCCGCGCCGGTCAGCGCCATTGTCGGCCCGGCCTGGCAGAGCCCGGCACTGAGGCCCAGCCCGCCGCAGGTCACCGCGGTGATGCCGGCACTGAGCGCGGCGAGTCGCCGACGCGGGCTCGCGGCGCGGAAGACCACGATCACGGCGAGGCCGGCGGCGAGGGCCGCACTCACCGTGGTGACGAGTATCGCCGGGCAGGCCATCGGGGTGGCGGCGCCGAGCAGGCGGGTGGGCTCGGAGAAGAGCACCCATCCGACGAACCACAGCGCCGCGGCCATGACCAAGCCGTCCAGGGCGAGCCGGGCCGTTCCCGTCGCGGTAGCGGCCACCCCCGGCAGCCGCAGCAGACCGGCGGCGAAGAGCAGCCCGCTCACCGCAGTGCCGATCGCCACCACAGTCGCCCACCCCGTGCGCTGCCCCTGCTCGTGGGCCCAGTGTTCGTTCGCGGTGAGCGCGGCGAGAACCCCGACCAGCAGGCTGAGCAGCGCTCCCGCGGCGGCGGCGGCGAGCAGCACGTGTGCCGGCCGGCGCGACCCGGTGCGCCGCCGGGCGACCACGGTCAGCAGCCCGACGGCCGCAGCGGCGACGAGCCCACTGAGCACCGCGACAGCGACCATGCCCGGGGGGAATTGCACGCCCCCAAGAGTGCCGGATGCGCGCACGCCGTGGGGGGCTGGGTGTGCATCTGTTGGGACACAGGGCCTACCGGGGAGGTTCGGCGTGGCGACGGTGTCATGCTGGTATGCATGCCTGAGCTGCGGTCGAGGACTTCCACACACGGTCGGACGATGGCCGGCGCCCGGGCCCTCTGGCGGGCCACCGGGATGACCGACGACGATTTCGGCAAGCCGATCGTCGCCATCGCCAACAGTTTCACCCAGTTCGTGCCTGGTCACGTACACCTCAAGGACATGGGTGGCCTGGTCGCCGACGCGGTCGCCGAGGCCGGCGGGGTGGGCCGGGAGTTCAACACCATCGCTGTCGACGACGGCATCGCGATGGGTCACGGCGGCATGCTCTACTCGCTGCCCAGCCGGGAGTTGATCGCCGACGCGGTGGAGTACATGGTCAACGCGCACTGCGCGGACGCCCTGGTCTGCATCTCCAACTGCGACAAGATCACCCCCGGGATGCTGCTGGCCGCGCTGCGGCTCAACATCCCGACCGTCTTCGTCTCCGGCGGCCCGATGGAGGCCGGCAAGACGATGGCGATCGAGGGCGTGGTGCACAGCAAGATCGACCTGATCGACGCGATGATCGCCTCCTCGAACGAGTCGGTCACCGACGAGCAGCTCGGCGAGATCGAACGCTCCGCCTGCCCGACCTGCGGCTCGTGCTCCGGCATGTTCACCGCCAACTCGATGAACTGCCTCACCGAGGCGATCGGGCTCGCGCTGCCCGGCAACGGCTCGACGCTGGCCACCCACGCCGCGCGAAAGTCACTGTTCGTCGAGGCCGGCCGCACCGTCGTGGACATCGCCAAGCGGTGGTACGACGGCGACGACGACTCGGTGCTGCCGCGCGTGGTCGCCTCCAAGGCCGCCTTCGAGAACGCTGTCGCCCTGGACGTGGCGATGGGCGGCTCCACCAACACCGTGCTGCACCTGCTCGCCGCCGCCCGGGAGGCGGAGATGGACTTCGGCGTCGCCGACATCGACGCGATCTCCCGGCGGGTGCCGTGTCTGGCCAAGGTCGCGCCCAACTCCCCGAACTACCACATGGAGGACGTGCACCGGGCCGGCGGCATCCCCGCGATCCTCGGCGAACTGGACCGGGCCGGGCAGCTCAACCGGGACGTGCACGCCGTGCACTCCCCCTCGCTGGCGCAGTGGCTGACCGACTGGGACGTCCGCGGCGGCTCCCCGACACCGACGGCGGTCGAGCTGTTCCACGCCGCGCCGGGCGGCGTGCGCACCGTCGAGCCGTTCTCCACCACCAACAGGTGGTCGTCGCTGGACACCGACGCGGCCGGCGGCTGCATCCGGGACCGGGAACACGCCTACTCCGCCGACGGCGGGCTGGCCATCCTGCACGGCAACCTGGCGCCGGCCGGCAGCGTGGTGAAGACCGCCGGCGTGCCGGACGACTGCCTGACCTTCCGCGGCCCGGCGAAGGTGTACGAGTCGCAGGACGACGCGGTGACAGCGATCCTCGCCAAGCAGGTCGTCGCCGGCGACGTCGTGGTGATCCGGTACGAGGGCCCCAAGGGTGGTCCCGGTATGCAGGAGATGCTCTACCCCACCTCGTTCCTCAAGGGACGCGGGCTGGGCCGCTCCTGTGCGCTGCTCACCGACGGCCGTTTCTCCGGTGGCACCTCCGGCCTGTCCATCGGGCACGTCTCCCCCGAGGCCGCCTCGGGTGGGCTGATCGCGCTGGTCCACGACGGCGACGAGATCGTCATCGACATCCCGAGCCGGACGATCTCCCTCAACGTGCCCGAGGACGAGTTGGAGGCACGGCGGGTGGCGGAGGAGAAGCGCGACAAGCCGTACACCCCGACCGACCGGCAGCGCCCGGTGTCGGCGGCGCTGCGCGCGTACGCCTCGATGGCCACCTCGGCCAGCGACGGCGCCTACCGCCGCGTCCCGGAGTGACCGTCGCCCGCTGATATCGGGGTGTCCCCCACTGGCTCGGACGCCCCGATATCGACGAAACGCGGTGCCCGGATGTCGGTCGTGTGGGCTAGCGTGTCGTCGATCAATTCGGGGGAAGCCCGGATTCCTGCGGGGAAGAGGCGTGTACGTGGCATTTGGCAAGAAGTCCGTGGCGGTGGCGGTCTCGGCGCTCACCGCGCTCGCTGTCTCCGCGTGCGGCACGACGTCCGGCGGGTCCGACGCGCCCAAGCAGCCCAGCGTCCTGGAGCTGTTGGCCAGTGACCTGAAGGGGTCGCTGCAGAAGACCGCCGAGGCCACCACCAAGAGTGACTCGGTGACCGTGAGCATGACGGGCACGGCGGGCGGCGAGAAGGTCGAGATGCGCGGCGTCATCGACCTCGGCGACCCGGTCAAGGCCGAGATGACGGTGAAGGACCCGAAGGGCGACCCGACCGTCGTCCGGATGGTCGGTGCGGTCGTCTACGTCGAGATCCCCGCTGCGGACCGCGCGGAGATGAACGGCAAGCGCTGGATGAAGATGGACCTGAGCGCCGCCGGCGAGCAGGCCGGGATGAACTTCGGCAAGCAGTTCGAGGACATCGACCCGACCAAGCAGGTCAAGACGCTGCTCGCCACCGAGGGCACCAAGGTGGTCGGGCAGGAGACGGTGAACGGGGCGGCCACCGTCCACTACACCGTCACCGTCCCGGTGGCGACCCACCTTCAGCAGATGGACGCGAAGCTGCGGGCGGGCGTCGAGCAGCAGATGACCAAGATGGGCGTCAAGGAGATCACCACCGACCTGTGGGTCGACGAGCAGTACCAGCCCCGCCGGGCGACCCTGAAGATGGGCCCGCTGGGCGATCTGGTGATGGACTACACCGACTACGGCAAGGCGGTGACGGTAGAGGCGCCGCCGACGGCGGAAACCCTCGACTTCGCCGAAATGCTCAAGGGTCTGCAGGGTCTGACCGCCGGCAACTGATCGGACCGGAAGACTGCCCGGCCAGCGCGGAGACGTGCTCGGCCGGGCAGTGCCGTTTCCGGACCCTCGTCGCGCCCGACTGACAGCCGATCCCGGCTCAGGACTCACTCGTCCAGATCAACACGAGTTCGCCGATGTGGCGGTGTGCGGGCGGCGCGGATACCGCTACCTCGGCGACCTGGTGTCGATCATGGATGCGCCGCTACGACGTGGTCGATGACCAGATGGGCAGCACCGGTGATGCCGATGTCCTGACTGGTGGCGACCCGCTCGATGAGCAGGGTCTGGGTGGCCAGCGGGAGGCACCGCTCGTAGAGGGTGGCCCGCATGCTGGCCAGCAGTGGTTCACAGTCGGCGAGTCGACCGCCGATGGCGACCACCTGCGGGTTGAAGAAGTTGACCACGACGGCCAGGATCTCGCCGATGGCCCGTCCGGCCTGCCGGGCGAGCGCCGTGGCGTGCCGGTCGCCGTCGTCGATCAGGCGGAGCACGCCGGTCAGGTCGTCGACCGGTACGCCCTGCTCGCGTAGCGCGGTGACCAGGGCTGCGCCGCTGGCCACCGCCTCCAGGCAGCCGGCGTTGCCGCAGCTGCACAGCGGCGCCGGATCAGCGACCACCCGGCAGTGGCTGATGTCCCCGGCGGAACCCTGGGCGCCCCGGTGCAACTGTCCACTGGAGATCACCCCGGAACCGATTCCGGTGCCGGCCTTGATGTAGACCGCGTGGTCCATCTCGGCGTGTGCCGTGCGGTGCGCGCCGAGCGCCATCAGGTTGGCGTCGTTGTCCACGATGACCGGCACGTCGACGCGGTCGGCGCAGAAGGCCGCGACGTCGAAACCGTTCCAGCCGGGCATCCGAGACGGGCTGACGATCCGTCCGGTGGAGTGCTGCACCGGGCCGGGTATGCCGATGCCGACGCCCCGCAGCGCGCCCGCCGCGCCGCCGCCAGAGGCCAGCGACGGGCCGTCAGCGCCGCCGGAAGACACCGCCCCGCCGCCGGAGGCCAGCGCGGTGACCTCGGCCAGCAGCGCGCCGAGCACGGTCTCCGGACCGTCCTCGATGCGGACCGGCAGGGTGCGGCCCTGGACCACCCGCCCGGAGAGATCCAGTGTGCCGATGCGGGCGTGGTGGGCGCCGAGGTCGATGGCACCGACCACGGCACCGCCGGTGGGTACGGCGAGCTGGCGCGGTCGCCGTCCGCCCCGGGACTGCCCGGCGCCGGCCTCCTCCAGCAACCCCTGGTTGATCAACGCCTCGACCCGCTGGGAGACCGTCGAGGGCGAGAGCCCGGAGAGCCGGGACAGGTCGGCGCGACTGACGGCGGCTCCGGTCGCCACCCACCGCAGCAGTTCCCGGGGACCACCCCGGAGGGCTTCGCGCGGCGCGTCGTCAATCGTCACGTCAGGTTCTTAGCATCCGCAGTTTGTTCAAGCAACCGGTTGACTTAGTTTGCTGGCTACCTTTAGATGACGCTGTTGGTTCGATATGAAGCTTACTTAGTTCGGTTATCGAAGAAAGTAGGGCCGCCTGGTGGCACCGGAGACGACGGGTGCGGACCGACCCATGGTGTCGGTACGCGGCCTGCACAAGTGGTTCGGCCCGCTGCACGTGCTCAAGGACATCGACCTCACGGTGGCCGCCGGCGAGGTGGTCGTCGTGGTGGGGCCGTCCGGCTCCGGCAAGTCGACACTGTGCCGCTGCCTCAACCGGTTGGAGACGGCCGGGCAGGGCAGCATCGAGATCGACGGTGAGCCGCTGCCGGCGGAGGGGCGGGCGCTGGCCCGGCTACGCGCCGACGTCGGCATGGTCTTCCAGTCCTTCAACCTCTTCGGGCACAAGACGGTGCTGGACAACGTCACCCTCGGCCCCACCCGGGTCCGCAGGATCGCCCGCCCCGAGGCGCGTCAGCAGGCGATGGCCCTGCTGGAACGCGTCGGAATCGCCGACAAGGCGAACCACCACCCGGCCCAACTCTCCGGTGGGCAGCAGCAACGGGCGGCGATCGCCCGGGCACTGGCCATGCAACCGAAGGTGCTGCTCTTCGACGAGCCGACCTCGGCGCTCGACCCGGAGATGGTCAACGAGGTGCTCGACGTGATGGTCTCCCTCGCCAGCGAGGGGATGACCATGATCGTGGTCACCCACGAGATGGGCTTCGCCCGCCGCGCCGCCGACCGGGTCGTCTTCATGGACGACGGCCGCATCGTCGAATCCGGCGCCCCCGACGAATTCTTCGCAGCTCCGCGCACCGAGCGGGCCCGCGACTTCCTTTCCAAGATCCTCCAGCACTAGCCCCCAACGGGAGGGTGTCATGTCAATCCTCAAGATGAGCTTCACCGGGCGTCGCTCGCTCGCCCTCACCGCCACCGCCGTGGCGGTGGCCCTCGCCGCCACCGGCTGCGGCGGTGACAGCGGCAGCAGCGCCCCGACGCTGCCGGGCAACCCCGGCCTGGGTGGCGACGGCGTGGTCGCCCAGTCGGTGTACGACGCCGCCCCGGTCGCCACCGACGCGGACATCCCGGCCGGCTCGACCATGGACGCGATCCGCAAGCGCGGCTACCTGAACATCGGCGGGTCCCTGGACGCGCCGCTGCTCGCCCAGCAGAACCCGGTCAGCGGCACCATCGAGGGCTTCGACGCCGACATGGCGAAGCTGCTGGCGAAGTACATCATCGGCAAGCCCGAGGTGAAGACCACGACCATCGGCACCCAGACCCGGGAGGCCATGCTCCAGGCCAAGTCGGTCGACGCGGTCTTCCAGACCTACACGATCACCCCGCAGCGGGCCACCCAGGTCGCGTTCGCCGGGCCGTACCTCACGTCCGGCCTCGCGGTCGGGGTCCGCAAGGACGACACCTCGATCAAGAGCGTCAAGGACCTCGCCGGCAAGACGGTCATCGTCGGGGCGAACACCCCCGCGGTCACCGCGCTGCCCTCGGCCGCTCCCGGCTCGAAGCAGATCGCCTTCGGCACCGACCCGCAGGCGTTGCAGGCGCTGCTGCAGAAGCGCGGCGACGCGTACGTGCAGGACTTCACGCTGCTCGCGTCGGGCGCCAAGGCCAACCCGGGGATGAAGGTGGTCGGCGAGCCGTTCACCACCGAGGCGTACGGCATCGGCCTCAACCGGGAGGACGCGCAGTTCAAGGAGTTCGTCAACAACTGGCTGAAGAAGATCCAGGCCGACGGGACCTGGGCGAAGGTCTGGGAAGGCACCCTCGGCTCGGTGGTGGAGGGCGGCGCGCCCACCCCGCCCGCCCTCGGTTCCGCCGACGGATCCTGAGAATCCTCCCGTACCGATGGACGCCCTCACCGCCCACCTGAGCGAGCTCGGCCACGGCCTGGTCACGACGGTCGAACTGACCGTCGTGACCACCATCGGCGCGATGCTGCTGGGCATCGTCGTCGCCACCCTGCGGATCGCACCCGTCCCGCTGTTGCGCGCCATCGGCACGGCGTACGTCGAGGTGTTCCAGAACCTGCCGCTGCTGGCTCTGCTGGTGCTCTTCGTCTTCGCCCTGCCGACCATCGGCATCACGTTCCCGCTGTTCACGTCCGCCGCGATCGTCATCGCCGTGTACGAGGGGGCGTACCTGGCCGAGGCGATCCGCGCCGGGATCAACACGGTCGGCGTCGGCCAGGCCGAGGCGGCCCGCGCCATCGGGTTGACCTTCGGGCAGTCCCTGCGGCACGTGATCCTGCCGCAGGGACTGCGGGCGGTCATCCAGCCGATCGGCAACATCTGCATCGCGCTGCTGATGAACACCTCGCTGGCCGCCGCCGTCGGCGTGGTCGAGCTGACCCAGGCAGCCAACAACGTGAACCTGGTCGAGGCCCAACCGATCGCCGTCTTCACCGGCGCGGGCCTCGCCTACATGCTGCTGGCGCTGATCATCGGTCAGGTCACCGGCCTGCTCGAAAGAAGGCTGGCGATCGTCCGATGAACAAGACGCAACAGATCCTCTTCGACGAACCCGGCCCGCGCGCCCAGCGGCGGATCCGGATCGCCACAGTGGTGGGTGCCGTCCTGCTGGTCGGCGCCGCCGTGGCAGCGGTCCACCAGTTCGCCAGTCACGGCGAGTTGGCCGCCGCCCGGTGGGAACCGTTCACCACCTGGCCGATCTGGCGGTACCTGCTCAACGGCCTCTGGGCCACAGTGCGGGCCGCCGCCGCGACCGCAGTGCTCAGCGCCGTACTCGGATTGCTGCTGGCGCTCGGACGCCTTTCGACGCACCGACCGCTGCGCTGGCTGGCCGGCGCGTACGTCGAGATCTTCCGGACCGTTCCCACCCTGCTGCTCATCTACGTGACGCTCTTCGCCCTGCCGCAGTACGGGATGAACTTCCCGCTCTTCTGGAAGCTCGTGGTGCCGCTGGTGGTGTCCAACTCGGCGGCGTTCGCCGAGATCTTCCGGTCCGGCATCCTGGCCCTGGACCGGGGGCAGACCGAGGCCGGCCTCGCCGTCGGGCTGCGCCGCGGACAGGTGATGGCACTGGTGGTCCTGCCCCAGGCGCTGCTCCAGCTCACCCCGTCGCTGGTCAGCCAACTGGTCGGGCTGCTCAAGGACACCTCGCTCGGCTTCGTGGTCAGCTACACCGAGCTGCTCTACAGCGGGCAGGTGCTCTCGTCGTACACCCATCTGCTGATCCAGACGTTCCTGGTGGTGGCGCTGATCTACCTCGTGGTCAACGCCTCGCTGTCGAAGTTCGCCCGCGTCCTTCAGGCACGTAACGGCCGCTTCGGCGGCCGGCGTGGACGACGCGACGCCGACCTGCCCCCGCCGCTCATCGAAGGGACCACCCCCCGGTGACCATCTTCCGTTACGCCGAACTGGCTCGGGTCGTCCGCAACGGCTTCGTCGAGAGCCGGCACTACGGCAGCGTCGTGGTGCTCGCGCCGGACGGCGAGGTCGTCCTCGCCGCCGGCGTACCCGACGAGCCGGTGCTCCCCCGGTCCACCCTGAAGCCGGTGCAGGCCCTGGCCTGCCGGGTCGCGGCGGGTGACGAACTGACCGGCAGGGCGCTGGCGCTCGCGGCCGGCAGCCACACCGGCGACGACCGGCACGTCGAAGTGGTCCGGGCGATGCTGGCCGGCGCCGGCCTGACCGAGGACGCCCTCGGCTGCCCGGTCGACTGGCCGGAGGACGAGCCGACCCGGGAGCGGCTGATCCGCGCCGGCGGGCAGCGCGACCGAATCCGGATGAACTGCTCCGGTAAGCACGCGGCGATGCTCGTCGCCAGCGTCGCCCGGTCCTGGAGCACCCACGACTACCTCGACCCGGAGCACCCGCTGCAGCGGGAGACCGCAGCCGCCGTCGCCCGGCTGGCCGGAACGCCTGTCGCGCACCACGCCGTCGACGGTTGCGGCGCACCCCTATTCGGCCTGCCGCTGACCGGCCTGGCCCGCACGTTCCAGGCGTTGGTCACCGCACCCGACGGCAGCGACGAGGCGCTGGTCGCGCAGGCCATGCGCCAGTACCCGGAGTACGTGGGCGGCTGGCACGGGCACCCCAACACCGACCTGATGCGGGCGCTGCCCGGTGTCCTGGCCAAGGGCGGGGCCGAGGGCGTGCTCGGGGTGGCCGCCCCGGACGGTCACGCCGTCGCGGTGAAGGTGGTCGACGGTTCGCCCCGAGCCACCACCGCCATCGCACTCGCCGCCCTCGACGCCGTCGGCGTACCGGTGGGCGGCGCCGACGCGCTGCGCCAGGTGCCGGTGCTCGGCGGGGGCGAACCGGTCGGCGCCGTCACGGCCGTCATCGATTGGACCGCGGCATCGTCTCGCACCGAAGCGGCGTCGTCTCGCACTCAAGCGCCGTCGTTTCGCACTCAAGCGCCGTCGTCTCGCACCGAAAAGGAAGAGTCATGAGCACATTCGAGATCTGCATCGACAGCGTCGAGGGGGCGGTCGCCGCCGAGGAGGCCGGCGCCGACCGGGTGGAGCTGTGCTCCGCGCTCTTCGACGGTGGGCTGACCCCCAGCCTGGGCACCATCGAGACGACACTGCGCGCCGTCACCCGGATCCGGGTGCACGTGATCGTCCGGCCCCGCGCCGGTGACTTCATCTACTCGCCGTTCGAGATCGAGGCGATGGAGCGGGACGTGCGGGCCGCTGTCGCAGCCGGTGCGCACGGCATCGTGATCGGCGCGCTGACCGCCGAGGGCGACGTCGACGTACCGACCACCCGCCGGTTGATCGCCGCCGCCGGTGACGCCAGCATCACCTTCCACCGCGCGTTCGACATGACCCGCGACCCGCACGCGGCGCTGGAGCAGCTGATCGAGCTGGGCGTGCACCGGGTGCTCACCTCGGGCCAGGAGGTCAGCGTGCTGGAGGGTGCCCCGCTCATCGCCGAGCTGGTACGCCGTGCCGCCGGACGGATCATCGTCATGCCCGGTGGTGGCATCACCCCGCGCAACATCACCCGGATCGTCGAGGCGACGGGCGCCGACGAGTACCACTTCGCGGCCCTGGTCAGCTCGGACAGCCCGGCCGTGCACCGCAACCCGGCGCCGCTGATGGGCGGCAGCCTGAACCGGCCCGAGTACGAGCGCTCCGGCACCTCCGGTGCCCTGGTCGGCCAGGTGCTCGCCGCCGCCCGCGCCTGACCTGCCCGCAAGCACCGCCGAGCGGTGGGCGTGCCGGAGGCTCTTCGCCCTCCGTCACGCCCACCGCTCGATCAGCCCTAACCGGTGACGAGGTTGATGGCGACGCCGATCGGGATGGACGCCGCCAGCCCCGCGACCACCGCAACGTCGCAACCAGTCCGGCCGGGTCGACCCGACCCCAGCGCCCCAGCGCCCCAGCGCCCCAGCGCCAAGATCCGAGCAACATCCCTGATGTTGCTGCTTGCGGCGCGCCGGAGGCAGCAACATCCCTGATGTTGCGCGGATCTCTCGGCAGAGGGCGCCCGCAGGTGGGAGAGTGCGACGTGAGCGGGTGCCCGACGCCGACTTTCAGCCCGGGGCGGGCCGCATCGCCTGCACCCGACGGGAGCACGCGCTCGATCATCACGAGATCGCCGATGTCGCCGTATCCCGCACGTGTGGATACCGCGACATCGGCGAAATGGTGTTGATCAAGGCTGGCATGGTCGGGCTCTCAACCTCGCGGTGGCGTGCAGACGTCGGCTCAGCAGTCAGCGGATGTCGTTGACGCAGCGCAGCACCGGCCGGGCGGTCAGCGCAGCGGTGTCCAGCGGACCAGAAGCCCGGACCGTGAACAGCACCGACTCTCCCGGCAGCAGGGTGACCAGGGCTTTGTCGACGGACGCCGAGGGGTCCAGCCGGTCCGGGAAGAGCGTCAGGTCGCGCAGCACCGTGCGGGCGGTGACCCGGACCCGCTGCCCACCGTCGACCGGCTCGACCGTCGCGTCCCACGCCGCCGCGGGCCAGTCCACGTCCCGGTCCTCGGCGAAGAACCACAGGGCGCGCTCCGCGGTGTCGCCGGCCTCCGCGACCAGCAACTCGCGGCGGTCGTCGTCCGGCCGGACCAGGTCCGCCGGCAGCGGCAGCACCACCGAGGAGTACGCCGGTACGTCGAGGTCGACCGAGGTCTTCGCCCTCGGCTCCCCGGTGACCGTGAACCGGGTGACCGCGGCCGGCACGGCCCACGCCTCGGCGGTCTCGTTGACCGCCACCAGGGCCAGACCACCGTCGCGCGGTTGCACGGTGAGGAGCCGGTCGGCGTACGCGTGGCGCAGCGCGTACCACAGGGGTTTGCGTCGGCCGTCGCCGTCGACGGCCGACCAGGAGGTCACCGGCCAGCAGTCGTTGAGCTGCCACACGATGGTGCCGGCGCAGACGCCCCGGTGGGAGCGGAAGTGCTCCACCCCGATTTGGATCGCTCGGGCCTGGTTGAGCTGCGTCAGGTAGTGCCAGTCGTCGAAGTCCGCCGGGGCGGGCAGGTGCGCGTCCAGGCCGCGTTGGAGTTTGGCGTCACCGTCGGCCGCCTTCTGGTGGTGTGCCATGCCCGGTGAGTTGTGAGCGAGGGGTTCGTCGCTCAGCGCCCGGCGCAGTGTGGCGTACGCCGGTGGGGCCTGGTAGCCGAACTCGGCGACGAAGCGCGGCACGTACTCCCGGTATTTTGTGTAGTCGTCGGTGTTCCACACGTCCCAGATGTGGGTGGTGCCGTGCGCCGGGTCGTTGGGGTGGATCGCCTCGGTGCCCGACCAGGGGCTGCCCGGCCAGTAAGGGCGGGTCGGGTCCAGGTCGCCGACGATCCGGGGAAGCACGTCGAGGTAGTAGCCGCGCCCCCAGGTGCGTCCGTCGAGGGGCTGTTGCCAGTCCCAGTCGTGCCAGCCCCAGATGTTCTCGTTGTTGCCGGCCCAGAGCACCAGCGACGGGTACGGCGACAGACGGGTCACCTGCTCGGCGGCCTCGGCGGCGACCTCGCTGCCGAAGGGTTCCTCCTCCGGGTAGGCGGCGCAGGCGAAGAGGAAGTCCTGCTGGACGAGCAGGCCACGCTCGTCGGCGAGGTCGTAGAAGTCCGCCGACTCGTACCGGCCGCCGCCCCAGACCCGCAGCAGGGTGACGTTAGCCCCAACCGCCTGGTCGAACCGCTCGGCCAACCGGTCGCGGGTGACCCGGTTGGGGAACACGTCGTCCGGGATCCAGTTGACCCCTCGGACGAAGACCGGGACGTCGTTGACCGACAACGCGAACGGGGTGCCGTGCTCGTCGGGCGTGGTGTCCAGGTGGACCGAGCGGAAGCCGATCCGGTGCGACCAGGTGTCCAGGGTGTCGCCGTCCGGCGCGTGCACCGTCACCTCGATCGGGTGGCGCGCCTGGTCGCCGTACCCCCGGGGCCACCAGAGCGCGGGCTCGCGGACGGTGAGGGTCAGCACGGCCGTGCGGTGGCCGGCGGGGACGACCACGTCGGCGTGGACGCCGGCGACGGCGGCCCGGATGGTCAGTGGGACGTCCGCGGCCCGTTCGACCTCGACGTGCACCTCCACCCGGCCGTCGCCACCGTCCATGGTGACCAGTGGGCGAACGGTGGCCAGCCGGGCGGTGGACCAGGCGTGCAGGCCGATGTCCTGCCAGATGCCGGCCGTGACCAGTGTCGGACCCCAGTCCCAGCCGAAGTTGCAGGCCATCTTGCGGATGAAGTGGAACGGCTCCGGGTAGGCGTTCGGCCGGTCGCCGAGTCGCTCCTGCTGCGCCTCGGCGTAGCGGTACGCGGAGTCGAACGCGACGACCAGGTCGTTGTCGCCGTCGCGGAGCAGCGACCGGACGTCGAACCGGTAGCCGCGGTGCATGTTCTCGGTGCGGCCCACCTCGACCCCGTTGACGGTGATGGTGGCGACGGTGTCCAGGCCGGCGCAGACCAGGTCGACCCGGTCGTGGTCGCCGGATGGCGGCCGGAAGGTCGTCTGGTACGTCCAGTCGGTGCGCCCGATCCAGGTCAGCGCCAGCTCGTTGTCGTCGAGGTAGGGATCGGGGATCAGCCCGGCGTCGAGCAGGTCGGTGTGCACGCAGCCGGGCACTGTCGCCGGCACGGCCCGTCCGGCGATCTCGGCCGGCACCTCCGCTGCGCGGGCCGCGCGCAGCGTCCAACCGTCGTAGAGTGCCTGTCGGCTCACGACTTCACCGCACCTTCTGCATCGAAAGACGTTGACTGAACCGGATAAGCTGAGCCACCGTACGGTCCGGAATTGGGGCTGTCAACGGCCGGAAAGCGAAGGAGCACGCCGGTGAAGCGGCCGACAATCGCCGACGTCGCCCGACGCGCCGGGGTGTCCAAGGGTGCGGTGTCGTACGCGCTCAACGGCCAGCCCGGCGTCTCCGAAGCCACCCGGCAGCGGATCCTGACCATCGCCACGGAGATCGGGTTCAGCCCGAGCAGCGCCGCCCGCGCCCTCTCCGCCGCCACCGCCGGGGCGGTCGGTCTGGCCCTGTGCCGACCGGCGCGGACACTCGGGGTCGAGCCGTTCTTCATGGCGCTGATCAGCGGTGTCGAGGCCGAACTTTCCGCCCGCTCGTACGCGCTGACCCTCCAGGTGGTCACCGACCACGACGCCGAGATCGCGGTCTACCGGCGCTGGTGGGGCGAACGTCGGGTGGACGGGGTGCTCGTCTGCGACCTGCGGAGCCAGGACCGCCGCATCCCCGCGCTGGAGCAACTGCAACTGCCGGCGGTGGTGATCGGCGGGCCTGGCGGAACGGGCGCGCTGGCCAGCCTCTGGTCCGACGACGCCGCCGCTCTGACCGAGGCGGTGGAGTACCTCGTCGCGCTCGGGCACCGGCGGATCGCCCGGGTCGGTGGCCTGCCCGACCTGCGGCACACCGAGATCCGCACCGAGGCCTTCACGGCGGTCTGCCGGCGGCTCGGCCTGGCCGACGCCGTGACCGTCTCGTCCGACTACACCGGCGAGGAGGGCGGCCGGGCCACCCGCCGGTTGCTCAGCTCCGCCCAGCGGCCCACAGCGGTCATCTACGACAACGATGTGATGGCCGTCGCCGGGCTCTCCGTGGCCCAGGAGATGGGGCTCACCGTGCCCACCGACCTGTCCATCGTGGCCTGGGACGACTCGCCGCTGTGCCGCCTGGTGCACCCACCGCTGACCGCGCTGGGCCGGGACATCGCCGCGTACGGGGCGCACGCCGCGCGCCACCTTCTCGCCGTCATCGGCGGCGAGCCGGCCGGCCGGGTGGAGGACGAGACGCCCCACCTGACACCGCGCGGCAGCACCGCACCACCCCGGGAGAGATGAACCGGTTCAGCGAGACGCTGACGGGAACTCCTCGAAGTACGCCTCGACCCGCTCGGCCGTCGCCGGTCGGGCCAGCGCGAACCCCTGCCCGAACCGGCAGCCACCCCGGCGGGCCCCCTCCACCTGGGTCGGGAACTCCAACTCCTCCGCGACGATCTCCACGCCCAGCCGCTCGCCGACGTTGACCACCACGTCGATCAACGGCGGCTGCCCGTCCGACCGCGCGCCCACCAACTCCGGGCCCACCTTCAACAGGTCGATCGGCAGCCGGCGAAGCTGCGCCAGCGAGGCGTGTTCGGCCCGGAAGTCGTCCAATGCGGTGCGTACGCCCAACGACCGCAGTCCGGCCAGCCGGGCCACCACCGTCGACAGGTCGGCGGCGACCCTCGGCTCGCTCACCTCCACCACGAGCCGCTCCGGCGGCACCCCGTACGCGGCCAGCACGGCCGCCGCCCGCTGCACGAAGTCGGGGGTGGTCAGCTCCCGGGTCGTCACGTTCACCGCCATCCACAGCTCCCGGACGCCGACCGACCAGTTGGACAACTGCCGGCAGGCCCGGTCCAGAACCCACCATTCCAGCTCGCCGACCAGGTCCAGGTCCTCCGCGACCGGCAGCAGCTCGGCCGGAAGTACCGTGCCGAGCACCGGGCTCCGCCACCGCAGCAGAGCCTCCGCGCCCACCGGCTGCCCGTCGGCCAGGTCGAGCACCGGCTGGTAGACGAGGTCCAACTCGCCGCGCGCCACCGCACCGGGCAGCTCGCGTTCCAGGTCGAGCCGGCGGACCAGCTGCTCCTCCAGGAACGCGTCGTACCACTCGACGCGGTCCCGGCCCAACTGCACCGCCCGGCGGCGGGCCAGCTCGGCCTGACGGAGCACGTCCGCCGGCCCGGCCCCGCGCACCTCGGCCAGCCCGATGCTCGTCTGCACGCGCAGCACGGCGCCGGGCAGCGAATAGGGCGGGCTGAGCGCGCTCAGCAGGCGGGTGCCCAGCGCGTACGCCAGCACCGGACCGGCGGCCGTGACCACCGCGAAGCCGGAGCCCGTGCACCCGGTCACCAGGTCCTCGGGGGCGATGACCGCGCGGGCGCGATGCACCGCCTCGGCCAGCACGTCCTCCCGGGCCGTCGGGCCGATCGAATCGGTGCCGTGCAGGTCCACCAGCAGCAGCGCCCCGCTCGGCTCCGGGACGTCACCGATCGCTGCCAGGGCGTCCAGCAGGGCCGCCCGGTCACCCGGACCACCGCCTCCCGCCGGGCCGGGCCGCCGGTCGAACTCCGGCCAGGCCGCACCGGGCTGCCAGGCAGCACTCGCCGTGGTCGGGTCATCGACGCGCGCGGGCGGGGCGGGTGGCAGCTCCGACCTGCCCAGCCAGCGCGGTTGCTCCGCGCGGTGCCGGACACCACGACCGGCACCGCGGCGGTGTGCGGCACGCCGTTCGGTGGTGGACGCCTCACCCGCCCGCAGCAGCTCGCGCACCACCAGGGGCGGCACCGCCGCCAGGGCCAGCACCACGCTCGTCCGGTCGGGAGCGAGGCCAGCGGCCAGGTGCAGGCCCGCCGCCAGCAGCAGCATCGCCGCCGGGAGCACCGCCCGGGGCCAGGCCGCGGCGACCGGCTGCGCCGGCTCCGCGGCACCGGCGTCCACAGCGACATCCGCACCAACCGCGACGAGCAGCATCCCGAACACCAACGGGGGTACGGCCAGCAGGGCCGCCCGGCCCGCCGGCGCGGACGGCAGCGCGGCCAGCAGCACCAACCCGCACAGAGTGAGGAGGACACCGCCCCGACAGACCGCCGCGCCCGAGTGTCGCCGTGGCCCGGAGAACGCGTCCAGCGCGGCCATGCCCAGCCCGCCGACCGCCAACGCGGTGACCAGCCGAGCCGGATCGGACAGGCCGTCGCGCGGGAGCAGCAGCCAACCGGTGAGAGCCAGAGCGACTGCTGGGCCGCCCGACTCGACCAGCCGGCGCAGCCGGACCCCGGGCGACGGACGCGTCCGGCCAGGCAGGCGACGGAGACCGCACACCGAGAGGGCCGCCACGACCAGCGACCCGACCAGCACGGCGAAGCTCAGCCCGGGGGCGGCCAACGGCAGCACGACGGCGGTGAGACCGGCGGTCACCACCGCCGCGTCGAGCAGCACGCTCGCCACACGCGGCGACGGATCGGCGGAGTGTCGGCCGGCCAGCCGGGAGAGTCGTACCCCGGCGACCGTGGCGCCGGCACCGACGGCCAGCGCGACCACCACCGGGGTCGGAACCAGGCCCAAGGCACCGGCGAGAAGGAGCAGCGTCACCGCCGTGGACGTGGCGGCCTCCGGCGCCGCCCGGCGGGGGACGAGAACGCGGAACGGGTACGCGAGGAGCACAGCGGTCGCCTTCGTGAGGGGGCACGGGGGCGGTACGACGGTGCGGGGCATCGGACGTTGCGGGTCCGCTGCTCAACAAGTGGCAACGATCGGCGGCCAGATCGGTTACGTGCCGGTCACCTGGAGGAGACAATGACCTGTGTCACTGTACGGCGTACCGCACCCTGCTGGCACCGCCCGCCGCGAGCCGGACCGGCCGGGGGTGGGATCATCGGAGGGTGAGTAAGCCCGACACGGTCCGCTTCCGGCACAACCAAGCCATCCTGGTCGCCGCGGTCATCGCCTTCATCGGCGCCCTGCCTCTGGCCAACGCCCGGTCCTACCTTCTGCCGGTGCTGCTCGTGCCGCTCGCCGTCGCGGTCTGGGCCTGGCGGGCCGGCACCGACGCCGACGCCGAAGGGCTGCGCGTACGGGCGCTGGCCGGGCAGCGCCGGATCACCTGGGACCAGGTCGTCGAGCTGGTCACCGACGAGCGCGGGCGGGCGGTCGCCCGGCTCGACGACGGCCAGCAGGTCACCCTGCCGGCGGTACGCGGCGTGGACCTGCCCCGGCTGGTGTCCGCCACCGGCCAGGCGCTGCCGCACACCACGGCCGAGACGCCCGGTCAGTAACCGTCGACCACCGTGTTGATCAGCGGCTGCCCGGCGGCGAAACGACGCACCTGGTCACCGACCAATCGGTAGGCGCGCGGCAGCAGACCTCGCACCGACCCGGCCACGTGCGGGGTGAGCAACACGTTGGGCATCGCCCAGAGCGGCGAGTCGGCGGGCAACGGCTCCGGGTCGGTGACGTCCAGCGCGGCCGCGATCCGACCGGTGGCCAGCTCGGCGACGAGCGCCTCGGTGTGGGCCACCGGCCCCCGGGCGGCGTTGACCAGCAGAGCCCCGTCCGGCATCGCGGCGAGGAAGTCCTTGTCGATGAGGCCACGGGTCTGGTCGGTGAGCGGC
Source organism: Micromonospora taraxaci (assembly GCF_007830095.1). Classification (NCBI taxonomy): domain Bacteria; kingdom Bacillati; phylum Actinomycetota; class Actinomycetes; order Micromonosporales; family Micromonosporaceae; genus Micromonospora; species Micromonospora taraxaci. Next base: position 6,163,249 of record NZ_VIWZ01000001.1, read on the forward strand.
ACGATCACCACCACCACGTCGGCGTCGGGCAGCAGCCGGGGCAGCTCCTCCACGCCGTACACCCCCTGCTCCGGACGGGCGGTCCGCGCGACGAGCGTGAAACTCACCTCGAACGGGGCGAGCCGGTCCCGCACCGCGGTGCCGATCGACCCGGCCCCGACGATGAGCACCCGCTTGCCGGTCAGCTCGTCGGTGGGGGTGTTCCCGTCGTACGCCCAGCGTCGCTCGGCCTGCGCCCGGACGAACGCCGGGAACGCCCGCAACTGGGCGAGGATCGCCGTGACGACCCACTCGGCGGTGGACGGGTCGTGCACTCCCCTGGCATCGCAGAGCGTGACACCCGGCGGTGTCCGGCCGGCCCAGGCGTCCGCTCCGGCGGAGAGCAGCTGCACCACCGCCACATCGGGCAGCTCCCGCAGCAACGCCGTCCCGTCCGAGCCGCCCAGGAACGGTGGCACCCAGACGCGGACGTCGGCGGGGTCGGACGGCATCCGGTCGGCGTGCTCGAACACCTCCACCGTCACGTCCGGGGGCAGCTCGCCCATGAGGTTCACGCCGGCCTGGTGCGGGATCCATACCTTCACGTCCGCCGACGATAGTCCCCGGCGCGGCGGCCCGCGTGGGCACGGCGACGATCCGGCGTCCCGGGGGATGGCGCGCGCCGCCGGGGCGGGCGAGACTCAGCACACCGATGTTCGACTCCGGCCTGGCCGAGGTATAACGAAAGCCCGGAGGGCCGTCGTCCTCCACCCCGGCAGACAGGTGCTCGATGACCGACGGCTCCCCCGCCACCGCCCGGCGTTCGAGCGTGCCGCCTCCGGCGCTCGGCGACGCGGCGCGACTGCGTGCGCTCCACGACACCGGGCTGGACGCCGTCCCGGACGAGGCGTTCGACAGGTTCGCCCGGCTGGTCAGCGACCTGCTGGACGTACCGGTGGCGCTGGTTTCCCTGGTCTCCGCCGACCGGCAGTTCTTTCCGGGCGCGGTCGGGTTGCCGGAACCCTGGTCGCAGCGCCGGCAGACCCCGCTGAGCCACTCGTTCTGCCAGCACGTCGTGGACATCGAGGTGCCGATGGTGCTTCCGGACGCCCGGCTCTACCCGCGCGTCCGGGACAATCTGGCCATCGACGATCTCGGTGTGGTCGCGTACGCCGGGATGCCGCTCACCGACCTCTCCGGCCGGGTGCTCGGCTCGCTGTGCGCCATCGACAACAAGCCCCGCGCGTGGACCAGCGCCCAACTGCGGACACTGGCCGACCTGGCCGCCGCGTGCTCGTCGGAGCTGCGGCTGCGGATCGCTCTCGACGGCGCGCGGGAGGCACAGCGGCGGGTCGTGCAGGCGCACGAACGGTTGGAGCTGGTGGCGGGGGTGAGCGAGACGCTGGCCGACACACTCGACGTGGGCACCGCGTTGCGCCGGCTCGCCGCCAGCATGGTGCCGCCGCTGGCCGACTGGTGCCTGCTCACCCTGGTCGGGCCGACCGGCCAGCCCCGCGAGGTGGTCTCGGTGCACCACGACCCGACCCGCACCGCCGACGTCGAACGCTTCGGTGAGCTGCTGCGCACCGGGCTGAGCCCGGCGTCGATCATCCGGTCGGTCCTCCGGACCGGCCAGCCCCAACTCGGCAGCGTGGCGTCCCTGGCCGACGTGGCGAGGGGCACCAACGACCCGGAGATGGTGTCGATCGCCGCTCGTCTCGGCATCGCCTCCTACCTGAGCGTGCCGGTACGCGGCGTCGGCGGCACCGTGCTCGGGGCGATCACCCTCGTCAACAGCGCGGAGCGTCAGCAATTCGACGACCGTGACCTGCTCACCGCGGTCGAGATCGGCCGCCGCGCCGGCCAGGCCGTCAGCAACAGCTCGATGTACGGCGAGCAGCGGCACGTCGCCGAGGTCCTGCAACACAGCATGCTGCCCAAACTCCCGGACGTGCCGGAGCTGGAGCTGACGGCCCGCTACCAGCCGGCCGCCGACCAGGTGGAGGTGGGCGGTGACTGGTACGACGCGTTCGTCCAGCCCGACGGCGACGTGATCGCCACCATCGGTGACGTCGCAGGGCACGACATCGAGGCGGCAGCGGCGATGGGCCAGCTGCGCAACCTGGTGCGGGGCAACGCCTTCGGCCGGCCCGACGGTGTCGGGGCGCTGATGAGTGACCTGGACGCCGCGATCCGCGGCCTGCGGCTGCCGATCGCGGCCACCGCGACGCTGGTCCGGATCTGCCCACAGGTCGCCGGCGTCCACGAGGTGACCTGGTCCAACGCCGGGCACCCACCGGCCGTGGTGGTCCGTGCCGGCGGGACGGTGGAGGTCCTTGAGGCGGCGCCGGAGCCGCTGCTCGGCCTGGCCCGGTCGTCGAAGCGGACCAGTAAGCCTTCCAGCCTGGCCTCCGGCGACACCCTGTTGCTCTACACCGACGGGCTGATCGAGCGTCGGGACCGGTCCATCGACGAGGGACTGGCCGAGCTGGTGGGCCGGCTGACCGGCACCGACACGCTGCCCCTCGACGAGGTGTGCGACCTGCTGCTCGCCTCGGTCCACGGCCGTGAGGACGACACCGCGCTGTTGGCCGTACGGGCACGGTGAGTGGTCCACCGGAAACCTTCGGCCCGGTCACCGACACCCGTCGAATCGTGACGGGCCCGACCGGGCCGTCCGGCGGGCTACCCTGGGCCGGGTGAGAGCCCGTCCCCCGTACCCTCGCGTCCGCCGCCTCCGGGTGGCCCTCGCAGCGTCCTGCGCGGCGCTGCTGCTCGCCTCAGGTTGCAGCTTCGGCGAGCCGGAGCCCGACCCGGCTGGCGAGCCGCCCAACCTGCCGACGCCGTCCACGTCGGCGAGCCCGGGCGGCGCCGCCAGGCAGGCGGTGACGACAGTCCTGGCCAAGGGTCTGCGGGTGCCGTGGGGCATAGCCTTCCTGCCCGACGGTGGCGCGCTGGTCACCGAACGGGACAACGGTCGGATCCTCCAGGTCGGCCCGGAGTCCGGGCCGGACGGGCTGCGGGTCCGGCCGGCACAGACGATCCCCGACGTGGCGGCGGCCGGCGAGGGTGGCCTTCTCGGCATCGCCGTCTCCCCGAACTACGCCCAGGACCGGTCGGTCTTCGTCTACTACACGTCCGCGCAGGACAACCGGGTCGCCCGGCTGGAACTCGGCGGTCAGCCCACCCCGATCCTGACTGGCATTCCCAAGGCCAACGTGCACAACGGCGGCGGGTTGGGCTTCGGCCCCGACGGGCAGCTCTACGTCAGCACGGGCGACGCGGGCGAGCGACCCCTCTCGCAGGACGTGAAGAGCCTCGGCGGCAAGATCCTCCGGATCACACCGGACGGCAAACCCTCCGCCGGCAACCCGTACCCCGGATCCCCGGTCTGGTCCCTGGGCCACCGCAACGTCCAGGGCTTCACCTGGGACACGGCCAAGCGGATGTACGCCGTCGAGTTCGGCCAGAACACGTGGGACGAGATCAACCAGATCACCAAGGGCGGCAACTACGGTTGGCCGGAGGTCGAGGGGCGGGCCGGCGACAGGCGTTTCACCGACCCGATCACGCAGTGGGCGACCTCGGACGCGTCCTGCTCCGGTCTGGCCGCCGCTGACCAGCTGCTGGTCGCCGGTTGCCTGCGGGGCAAGCGCCTCTGGGTGATGGAGTTGACCGACACGGGTACGCTGCTCGGCCAGCCCACCGAGCTGCTCACCAACCGGTACGGCCGACTGCGCGCGGTGGCCGCCGCACCGGACGGGTCGCTCTGGGTGGGCACCTCCAACCACGACGGGCGGGGTGACCCGGCCGGTGACGACGACCGACTCCTGCGGGTGGTCTTCGCCGGCGGTGACGGCGGACGCAGCTGACGTTCGTCACCATCCGTTCAGGTTTGCCAAGATCTTCCGACGGGCAGGTCAGAATTTCAGCATGGACGGGCAACGCGACGAGCAGCACGACGACGCCGACGACCGGGACGCCCCGGCTGCCGGCGGCGATCTGCCGCGCCCGAACGGCCGGTGGGCAGCGCTGGCCGGGCCGCTGCGCCGTATCGGGTTGATCGGCGCCGTCCTCGCCGTCGCCCTGGCCGGGGCGGTGCTCGGGGTGCTGGCCGGCGGTCGGGTGGACACCGACATCGGCCCGTTCCGGGCCAACCTCAGCATCTCCCCCGCCCGGGACGGCGGCACCACCGTCGACATCCCACCGCTCGGGGCACTGCTGCTCGACAGCCATGACGGGCCGACCCACCTCACCGTGCGGCTCGGCGCACTCGACCAGGGCCGCACCGAAGCGCTGCTCGACGACCCCGCCAGCATCAGCCGGGCGAGCCAGAGCGCGGTGGAGGACGTCCGCTCCGGCATCATGCGACTCGGCCTGCGGACTCTCGGCGCGTCGCTGCTCGTCACCCTGATCCTGGCCGGGTTGATCTTCCGGAACTCCCGGCGGACGGCCTGGGCGGGCGGGCTGGCGCTGCTGTTCACCGCCGGCAGCCTCGGCACGGCGGCGGCCACCCTGCGCCCACAGGCGATCGAGGAACCACGCTACGAGGGGCTGCTGGTCAACGCGCCCGCCATCGTCGGTGACGCCCGCCGGATCGCCAACGACTACACGAAGTACGCCGAGCAGCTGCAACGCCTGGTCGGCAACGTCAGCCAGCTCTACACCACGGTGTCCGCGCTACCGGTGTACGAGCCGGCCCCGGGCACCACCCGTGTCCTGCACGTCTCCGACATGCACCTCAACCCGACCGGTTGGCAGCTGATCCGCACCGTCGTGGAGCAGTTCGGCATCGACGTGGTGATCGACACCGGGGACATCACCGACTGGGGCAGCGAACCGGAGGCGTCCTTCGTCGGTTCGATCAGCCTGCTCAAGAAGCCGTACGTGTTCATCCGGGGCAACCACGACTCCGGCAAGACCGCCGCCGCGGTGGCCCGGCAGTCGAACGCCATCGTGTTGGACAACTCCACGACGACAGTCGCCGGCCTGACCATCGCCGGCATCGGCGACCCGCGCTTCACCCCGGACAAGAACACCTCCCCGGCGGGCAGCGGGCTGACCCCGCAGGTGGCCGACCAGGTGGTCGGCGCCGGCATCGATCTCGCCGCGACGGTCCGCGCCTCACCGCGACCGGTCAACATCGCACTCGTGCACGACCCGGCGTCGGCCGGCCCACTCTCCGGCACCTGCCCGCTGGTGCTGGCCGGGCACACCCACTCCCGGCAGGTGTCCAAGCTGCCGCAGGCGCCGGGGCAGCAGCCCACCACGCTGATGGTGGAGGGCTCGACCGGCGGTGCCGGGCTGCGCGGCCTGGAGGGTGAGAAGCCCACCCCGCTGTCGATGAGCGTGCTCTACTTCGACCAGCAAAAGATGCTCCAGGCGTACGACACCATCACCGTCGGCGGCACCGGGCAGGCCCAGGTCAACCTGGAACGACGCCTGGTGGAGAACCCGACCGCCGGAGCGCCCCCCTCGGGCACCCCGACACCGACACCGACCCCCACGGGCTGAGGGCGGGGCGGTCAGCGCAGGGCGATGGCGGCCAGTGCCGCGTTGACGATGCTGCCGGGCAGCAGGTCGTGCAACTCGTACAGCTCCGCGACGGTGCCGGACTGGCCGAACTCGTCCACCCCGAGCGGCACCGCCGGTGCCCCGACCGCCGACCCGAGCCAGGCCATCGCGTGCGACGCCGCGTCGTGCACTGTCACCACCGGCACCCGGTCGGCGAACGCGGACCGCAGCGCGCCCGGCACACTCGGCACCGTGGCCGTCCGCACACCCTGCCGCAAGGTGCGCTGCCAGGCCCGGTAGAGCCGGTCCAGCGACGTCACGTCCACCACGTGTGCGGCGACGCCCTCGTCGGCCAGTTCCGCCGCGGCGGCCAGCACCTCGGGCAGCACCGCGCCGGAGGCGGCCAGTTGCACCACCGGGGCGTCGACCAGGAGCGGGTACGCCTGGTGCGCGTCGACCAGCCGGTACGCCCCGGCGACCACCTGCCGACGCAGGACCGCGTCGCCGAGCCGGGCCCGGGCCGCCTCGAACGGCGCCTGGTCCAGCGGGCGGGTGCTCAACCGGAAGTAGTACGCCCCGTCCTCCGTCGGCGCGGCCGTCGCCGCCGGACTCGAACCACCGGCGATCTGCCCGAGCGCGTCGCAGAGCAACCAGTCGAGGCTGCCCGCGTACGCCGGTTCGAGGAAGGTGACCCCGGGCAACTCCAGGCCGACCGACGCGGTGATGGTGGACTGGTGGGCACCGCCCTCGGGAGCCAGGGTGATGCCGGACGGGGTGCCGGCCACCACGAACCGGGAGCCGGAGTACGTGCCGTACAGGAACGCGTCGAGGCCCCGCAGCACGAACGGGTCGTAGACAGTCCCCACCGGCAGCAGCGGCTGCCCGGACAGGTCCCAGGAGAGGCCGAGCTGGCCCAGCAGCAGGAACAGGTTCATCTCCGAGATGCCCAGCTCGATGTGCTGCCCAGCGGGGCTCTCCGTCCAACGCAGCATCCGGTCCTCGGTCCAGGAACGCTGCTCGGTGGGGGCGAACACCCCGGTCTTGTTGATGAACCCGGCGAGGTTGGTGGAGGTCGCCACGTCCGGGGCGGTGGTGACCAGGTAACGACCCACCTCCCGGTCCCGGGCCAGGTCCACCAGCACCCGACCGAAGACCTCCTGCGTGGAGATCGGCTTGTTGGCGCGTACTCCCGTGCTCTCCGGGACGGTGACCCCCAACGCGCGCTCGCGGGGCGCGCGGGACAGCGCCTCCCGGCGGGCGCCGGCCCGGATGCCGGCCGGTGACGCCGGGTCGAGGCGGTCCCACTCGGTCTCGGCGGTGAGGCCCTGCGCGGCCCGCAGCGTGTCCACCTGCTCGGTGCTGAGCAGCGCGGAATGGTTGCGCGGGTTGCCGGCGATGGGCAGACCCCAACCCTTCACTGTGTACGCGAAGACGACGCTGGGCCGGTCGGTGACCGCGTCGCACTGGGCGTACGCGTCGAGCATCGCCTGAAGGTCGTGCCCGCCCAGATCGGTGACGAGCGGGCCGAGGTCCTCGTCGGTGATGGCGGCGATCAGCTCGGCGATCCCGGCCGGAGCGCCGTCCAGGAACTGCTTGCGCAGGGCCGGGCCGGCCAACCCGAACAGCGACTGGTACTGCTCGTTGGGCATCGCGTCGATCCAGTCGCGCAGCGCCTCGCCACCCGGCCGGGCGTACGCCTCGGCGAGCTTACGGCCGTACTTGACCTCCACGACGTGCCATCCGGCCGCCTCGAACTGGCCGCGCCACTGGTTGATCCGGATGCCCGGCACCACCCGGTCCAGCGACTGGCGGTTGAAGTCGACGAGCCACATGACGTTGCCGAGCCCGGTGGTGGCCGGGTCGGCGACCGCCTCCCAGATGTTGCCCTCGTCCAGCTCGGCGTCGCCGATCAGCGCCACGAACCGGGAGTGCGGGCGGGCCCCGAAGTGCGCGTCGACGTAACGCCGGGTGGCGGCGGCGAAGAGCGGCGCCGCCGCGCCGAGGCCGACCGAACCGGTGGAGAAGTCCACCTCGTCCGGGTCCTTGGTGCGCGACGGGTACGACTGGAGGCCGCCACGGGCCCGCAGCCGGGGCAGGTAGGAGCGGTCCAGGTTGCCGAGCAGGTACTGGATGGCGTGGAACACCGGGGACGCGTGCGGCTTCACGGCGACCCGGTCCTCGGCGTCCAGGTGCGCGAACCAGAGCGCGGTCATCGCCGTGACCAGGGAGGCGCTGGACGCCTGGTGGCCGCCGACCTTCACACCGTCGCCGGTGGCCCGGTCGTGGTTGGCGGCGTCCACGATCCGGGTGGCGAGCCAGAGCACCCGCCGCTGGATCTCGTCGAGGACATCGAGGTCGTGCTGGGTCACGGTGGCTCCATCCGGGCGTCGCCGTTGACGCCCTCGCGAGGGGTGCGGGGTGGCCGCTCGGTCGGCAGGGGGTGGCGGAAGGCCGCCGCCGGGTCGCGGCGGCGGCCTTCTCCGGGTCGGTCTCTCAGCCCTGGACGCCGAGGCGCTCCAGGATCAGCTCACGCAGCGTCTTCGCGTCGGCCTGACCACGGGTGGTCTTCATGACCGCGCCGACCAGCGCGCCGACCGCGGCGACCTTGCCACTGCGGATCTTGTCGGCGATGCCGGGGTTCGCCGCGATCGCCTCGTCCACTGCGGCGGTCAGCGCGCCGGTGTCCGACACGACCTCCAGGCCCCGGCTGGTCATGATCTCGGTGGGCGAGCCCTCACCATCGACCACGCCCTCCAGCACCGTGCGGGCCATCTTGTCGTTGAGCTTGCCGGCGTCGACAAGCCCTTGAAGCTCGGCCACCTGGGCGGGGGTGGCGCCGATCTCGGCCAGCTCCACACCGCTCTCGTTGGCCCGGCGGGACAGCTCACCCAGCCACCACTTACGGGCCGCCGCAGGGGTGGTGCCGGCGGCCACGGTGGCCTCGATCAGCTCGACCGCGCCGGCGTTCAACACCGACTGCATGTCCAGGTCGGAGAGGCCCCACTGCTCCTGGAGCCGACGCCGGTGCACCCGGGGCAGCTCCGGCAGGGCGGCCTTCAGCTCGGCGACCCAGGCCGGGTCCGGGGCGATCGGCACCAGGTCCGGCTCCGGGAAGTACCGGTAGTCGGTGGCCGTCTCCTTCGAGCGACCCGGGGTGGTGTCACCGGTGTCCTCGTGGAAGTGGCGGGTCTCCTGAGTGATCCGGCCACCCGCGTCGAGCACCGACGCCTGCCGCAGCATCTCCGAGCGGACCGCCCGCTCCACCGACCGCAACGAGTTGACGTTCTTCGTCTCGGTACGGGTGCCCCACTCCGCGCCCGGCAGGTTCAGCGAGGTGTTCACGTCACATCGCAGCGAACCCTCCTCCATCCGCACGTCCGAGACGCCGAGGGTGCGGATCACGTCGCGCAGCTCGGCGACGTACGCCTTGGCCACCTCGGGGGCGAGCGCGCCGGTGCCCGTGATCGGCTTGGTCACGATCTCGACCAGCGGGATGCCGGCCCGGTTGTAGTCGACCAGCGACTCCGTCGCGCCGTGGATGCGGCCGGTGGCACCGCCGACGTGCAGCGTCTTGCCGGTGTCCTCCTCCAGGTGCACCCGCTCGATCTCGATCCGCACCGTCTCGCCGCCCACCTCGACGTCCAGGTAACCGTCGACACAGATCGGCTCGTCGTACTGGCTGATCTGGAAGTTCTTCGGCATGTCCGGGTAGAAGTAGTTCTTCCGGGCGAACCGGCACCACTCGGCGATCGAGCAGTTCAACGCCAGACCGATCCGGATGATCGCCTCGATCGCCGCCTTGTTGGCCACCGGCAGCGAACCGGGCAGGCCCAGGCACACCGGGCAGACCCGGGTGTTCGGCTCGCCACCGAAGTCGGTCGGGCAACCGCACCACATCTTGGTGTTCGTGCCCAGCTCGACGTGGGTCTCCAGGCCGATCACCGGTTCGAAGCGCGCGACGACCTCGTCGTACGCGGGCAGTGTCGTGGTCATCTGGGCTCCTGCCTCACAACGTCGGTGGGGTGAACGTGCCGATGGCGGACTCCAGCGCGGCGGCCACCCGGTACATCCGGTCGTCGGCCATGGTCGGGGCCATCACCTGCAGACCGACGGGCAACCCCTCGGAGAGCCCGCAGGGCACCGAGATGCCCGGCCCGCCGTACAGGTTGGTCGGGATCGTGTACAGGTCGGCCAGGTACATCTGGTACGGGTCGGCGGTCCGCGCGCCCATCGGGAACGCCACCGACGGGGTGGTCGGCGAGATCAACGCGTCGACCTGCTCGAACGCGGCGGTGAAGTCCCGCGTGATGAGCGTCCGGACCTTCTGTGCCTGCCCGTAGTACGCGTCGTAGTAACCCGACGACAGCGCGTACGTGCCGATCATGATGCGGCGCTTGACCTCCGGGCCGAAGCCGGCCTCCCGGGTCAGCGACATGACCTCCTCCAGCGACCGGTTGCCGTCGTCGCCGACCCGCAGGCCGAACCGGACACCGTCGAACCGGGCCAGGTTGGAGGAGCACTCGCTCGGGGCGATCAGGTAGTACGCCGGCAGCGCGTACGCGAACGTCGGGCAGGACACCTCGACGATCTCCGCGCCCATCTTCGCGAGCGCGTCCACCGACTCACGGAACGCGGTCATCACACCCGGCTCGGCGCCCTCGCCGACGAACTCGCTGACGATGCCGAGCCGAACGCCGGTCAGGTCACCGGTCGCGCCGAGCTTCGCCGCCGCCACCACATCCGGAACCGGCTGCGGGATCGAGGTGGAGTCCCGGGGGTCGTGCCCGCCGATCACCTGGTGCAGCAGGGCGGCGTCGAGCACGTTGCGGGCGCACGGGCCGGGAGTGTCCAGCGACGAGGAGAAGGCGACCAGCCCGTAGCGGGAGGTGCCGCCGTAGGTGGGCTTCGCGCCCACGGTGCCGGTCACCGCGCCGGGCTGGCGGATCGAGCCGCCGGTGTCCGAGCCGATGGCCAGCGGCGCCTCGTACGCGGCCAGCGCGGCAGCGCTGCCACCACCCGAGCCGCCCGGGATCCGGGTCAGGTCCCACGGGTTGTGCGTCGGGCCGTACGCCGAGTATTCGGTGGAGGACCCCATGGCGAACTCGTCCATGTTGGTCTTGCCGAGCATCACGGTGCCGGCGTCGCGCAGACGCTGCACGATCGTCGCGTCGTACGGCGGGCGCCAACCCTCCAGGATCTTCGACCCCACTGTGGTCGGGACGCCCCGGGTGGCGAGCACGTCCTTCACCGCGACCGGCACACCCGCCAGCGGGCCCAACTCCTCGCCGGCTGCCCGCCGCTCGTCCACAGCGCGGGCCGCAGCGAGCGCGCCGTCGGTGTCGACGTGCAGGAAGGCGTGCACCCGGTCGTCGACGGCGGCGATCCGGTCCAGGTGGGCCTGGGTCACCTCGACGGCGGAGGTCTCGCCCCCGGCGACCAGGGACGCGATCTCCGTCGCGGTCATCTTGATCAAATCACTCATGAGGCCACGTCCTCGCTCAGGATCCGCGGTACGCGGAACCGCTGGTCCTCGGCGTCGGGTGCGCCCGAGAGCGCCTCCTCCGGGGTCAGGCACGGCGTGACGACGTCCTCGCGGAAGACGTTGGTCAGCGGCACCGAGTGCGAGGTCGGCGGGATGTCCGCGGCGGCGACCTCGCCGACCTGGGCGACTGCCTGGAGGATCACGTCGAGCTGGCCGGCGAACGTGTCCAGCTCCTCCTCGGTGACGGCGAGCCGCGACAGGCGCGCCAGGTGCGCGACCTCCTCGCGGGAGATGGCGGCCATCCGTGCCCCCTTCTGATGTCCTGCTGGTCGGCGGTGTGCCTGCCGCGCGGCGGGTGGAGCGTGACGCGCGGTGACCGGAGCGAGTCTATTGTTCCGCTCCGGTGCCGCGTCCCCGACTCCCCCTCCCGACAGCCGGGTCAGCGGGTGGGCCGGCGACCGGTGTCCGACTGCGGGGGGCCGCTCGGGCGCACCGGCCGGTACCGGGCCAGCCAGGTGACTAGTTCCTCGGCGGGCATGGGCCGGGCGTAGAACCAGCCCTGCGCGGCGTCGCAGCCGGCGGCGTGCAACATCCGCCAGGTCCGCTCGTCCTCGACGCCCTCGGCGACCACCCGCAGCCCCAACGCGCCGGCCAGCTCGATCATCGACCGGACGATCGCGGCGTCATCGGCGTCGTCGGCCATGCCGAGCACGAACGACCTGTCCACCTTCACCTCGGACAGCGGCAACCGGCGCAGGTGTTGCAGGGAGGAGTAGCCGGTGCCGAAGTCGTCCAGCGCGATGGCCACGCCGATCCGGTGCAGGTGGGAGATGGTGGCCAGCACCCGGCGCGGGTCGGCCATCAGGGCACCTTCGGTGATCTCCACCTGCAACCGCTCGGCCGGCACCTGGTAGCGGGACAGCCGGTCGGCGATCTGGTCGGCGATCTCGCCGGTGTGCAGGTCCCGCACGCTCACGTTCAGCGCCGCGCGCAGGCCGATGCCGGCCGCCGACCACTTGGCGAGTTGCTCCACGACGTCGTCGACGACCCGGCGGGTGAGGAGCCGCATCACCGCGCTCTGCTCGGCGACCCGGATCAGCTCCTCCGGGTCGACCATGCCCCGGCGGGGGTGCCGCCACCGCAGCAGCGCCTCGACCCCGACCACCTCACCGGTAGCGATGGCGATCTGCGGCTGGTAGTACATCGTGATTTCCCCGGCGTCGTCGGGCGCGTTCCCGTCCACGTGCGCCCACCCGGTCGATCCGGGCGCCTGCCCCGTCGTGCCCGGTCCGGTGTCACGCCGTGGCCAGGGACCACCGTTGCCCCTGGCGGGGAGCACGCCTGCGTTCGGCACCCGGCGGCCGTTGCCCGCTCCTGCCCGTCGCTCCCGGGTCGAACCCGAGCGGGTGCCGGCGACCAAGGCACGGGAGCTTCGGCCCCGGATCGGGTCGGCCCCGGTGGCGATCCGGTTGATCAGCTCGTCGGCGTGCACCAGCTCGGCGTCGTTGCGGCGACGGCGCCCCCACCAGCGGGGACCGGCCGGTGGCGCGGTGGCGACCGCCGATGCCGGCTCCGCGTGTGGTGTGGGCTCGGCCGGGGACCCGAGGGGCAGCGCCGCCCCGTCACCGCCGCGCACCTCGGCCTTCGCGCCCAGGGGTACGTCGACCCGCTCGACGCCGCTCGGCACGAAGTCCCGGCCGTTCCCGTCGGCCTGCTCGACCGCAGCCTCGCCGTAACCGTGCATCTCCTGCTCGGCGTCGAACGGCTCGGTGGCCTGCCCCTCCCGCTCGGCGGCGAGCGGCTCGTCCGTCGACGGGCTGGATTCCAGCACCCGGCGCAGGTCAGCGAGGAGGCCGAGTCGCTCGGCGGAGTTGTGGTCAGACTCGGGGGCATAGACGGCGACAGTGTCGTTGCGGTGCTTGGCGTCGTACATCGCCACGTCGGCGTGGCGCATCAACGTGGCGAAGTCCTCGCCGTGTTCGGGGAAGAGCGCGATCCCGATCGAACCGCCGACGTCCAACGGCAGCCCGTCGAGTGGCACCGGCTCGGCCAGCGCCTGGACCACCCGGTCGGCCAACTCCCGTGCCTGACCGACGTCGGTCAGGCCGGTCATCACGATGGCGAACTCGTCGCCGCCGAGACGGGCGATCATCTGTGGCCGGGGCTGCACGTCGGCGAGCCGGGCGCTGACCTCGACCAGGAGCCGGTCGCCCACCGCGTGACCGAGGGCGTCGTTGACGTTCTTGAAACGGTCCAGGTCGATCAGGAGCAGGGCCAGTTGACCGTCGGGCTCGCCACGGGCGGTCCGCTCGGCGTGCAGGTGCACCTGCTCGGCCACCTCGGCCAGCAGCGCCTTGCGGTTGGGAAGCCCGGTCAGCGGGTCGGCGGCGGCGAGGTGCTGCTGCTCGACCGTCAGCCGGGCCATCCGGTAGACCGCGAACAGCGGCACCAGCACCAGCGGGATCAACGCCGCGCTGACCCGGGCTGCGGCGACCAGCACCGGGGCGAGCAGCAACAGCGAACCGGTGGAAAGCAACTCGAAGCCCAGGCCCTGACGGAGGGTCGGCCACCACCGGTCGCCGAAACGCAACCGCACCGCCCAGCTGACCAGCCCGTAGTTGACGACGAACCACGCCAGCGTGGCACCGCCGACAGCGGCCACGTCGGTCCAGTGCAGACGACCGCCGGAGAAGATGGTGCCCGGGCCGAGCTGGATCACCCCGTACGCGGCGGCGAGGGCGCACGCGTACTGGCCGACGTTGAACGCGGTCCGCCAGGCCGCGTGTCGCATCCGCCAACCGGAGACGATCACCCCGACCGCCTGTACCACCACGGCGGGGCCGAGGCCCCAGCCGAGCAGGATCGCGAAGGTGAAGCAGGTGGACGGGAACACCGCTGAGGTCTGCCGACGCCCCGGCGGGACGAACGGCCGGGCGTCGCACACCACAGCGAGCACGGCCATCGTCCAGAACGCCACCGGCAGCCCGGAGACCTCGCCGGGAAGCTTCGCCAGCGGCACGGCGGCGGTCAGCGCGGCGACCACCAGGATGCCGACGACGAAGGTGGCGAACGGCGTCGCCCGCCCCGGGGGGAGCGAGTTGCGTGGATCGGCGGCCTCCACCACACCTCCCGACGACCGTCGGCGTGCCGCTGCGGTACGCCGTGACCCAATGAAACGCCCTCAGCCCCCGGTTTCCCGGTATGACAGTCACGAATCGGTCGTAGTCGTAATTAAGTTGGTATACGCCGCCAGTCGTCTCCGCAACCGTGCCGCCGGAATCACTCGCCGAACTGGGCGACCTCCCGCGCGGCGTCCGGACCCGCGTCCAGCAGCAGCCGGAACCCGTCCTCGTCCAGCACCGGCACCTTGAGGCTCGCCGCCTTGTCGGCCTTGGACCCGGGGTTGTCCCCCACGACCACGAAGCTCGTCTTCTTGGAGACCGACCCGCTGAGCTTGCCGCCCCGGCTCTGCACGGCCTCGGCGGCCTGGTCCCGGGAGAAGCCGGCCAGTGTGCCGGTCACCACCACTGTCAACCCCTCCAACGGGCGCGGACCCTCGTCGACCGCCTCCTCCGCCATCCGTACGCCCGCCTCGGCCCACTTGCGGACGACCTCCCGGTGCCAGTCCACAGCGAACCACTCGCGGATGCTGGCCGCGATGGTCGGACCGACCCCGTCAACGGAGGACAGCTCCTCCTCGCTGGCCGCATCGATGGCCTCCATCGAGCGGAAGTGCCGGGCGAGCGCCTGCGCGGCGGTGGGGCCGACATGGCGGATGGAGAGCGCCACCAACACCCGCCACAGGTCACGCTCACGGGCGACCGCCAGATTGTCCAACAACTTGACCGCGTTGCTGCCCAGCGTGCCGTCCTTGTTGACGAAGAACGGGGACCGGGACAACTGCTCGGCGTCGAGCTGGAAGAGGTCGCCCTCATCGGCGATGACGTCCGCGTCCAATAGGGCTGCCGCACCCTTGTAGCCGAGAACCTCGATGTCGAACGCGCCGCGACCGGCGAGGTGGAACACCCGCTCCCGCAGCTGGGCCGGACAGCTGCGGGTGTTGGGGCAGCGGATGTCGATGTCGCCCTCCTTGGCCGGCGCGAGCGGGGTGCCGCACGCCGGGCAGGTGGTCGGCATGACGAACGGCCGGGCGTCGGCGGGTCGCAGGTCGACGACCGGGCCGAGCACCTCGGGGATCACGTCGCCGGCCTTGCGCAGGACCACCGTGTCGCCGATGAACACGCCCTTGCGTTCGACCTCACGGGCGTTGTGCAGGGTGGCCAGCGCGACGGTCGAGCCGGCGACCCGCACCGGTTCGAGCACGGCGAACGGGGTGACCCGACCGGTGCGCCCCACGTTGACGTCGATGTCGAGCAGCTTGGTGGTGACCTCCTCCGGCGGGTACTTGAAGGCGATCGCCCATCGCGGCGCGCGGCTGGTCGAGCCCAGCCGGCCCTGGATGGA
Source organism: Micromonospora taraxaci (assembly GCF_007830095.1). NCBI lineage: Bacteria > Bacillati > Actinomycetota > Actinomycetes > Micromonosporales > Micromonosporaceae > Micromonospora > Micromonospora taraxaci. The sequence continues at coordinate 6,178,688 of NZ_VIWZ01000001.1, forward strand.
CACCGGGTCGACCTTGACCACGACCCCGTCGATCTCGTGCTCGACGTCGTGGCGGTGCTCGGCGTAGTAGGCGATGTATTCGGCCACGCCGGCCAGATCCCTGACGACCCGCCACCGGTCACTGGTCGGCAGCCCCCACGCCTTCAGGGCCGCGTACGACTCGGACTGGGCGGTGGGCTGGAACCCCCGGCGGGCGCCGATGCCGTGCACCACCAGGCGCAGCGGTCGGGAGGCGGTGATCCGTGGGTCCTTCTGCCGAAGGCTGCCCGCGGCGGCGTTGCGGGGGTTGGCGAACGGCGCCTTGCCCTGCTCCACCAGGCCCGCGTTGAGGTCGGCGAACGCGGCGACCGGGAAGTAGATCTCGCCCCGGACCTCCACCAGCTCGGGCACGTCCGGGAAGTCGGCCGACGCGGTGAGTTGGCCGGGCACGTCGCGGATGCTGCGCACGTTGGCGGTGACGTCCTCGCCGGTGCGGCCGTCACCCCGGGTGGCCGCACGGACCAGCCGGCCCTTCTCGTAGGTCAGGTTGATCGCCAGCCCGTCGACCTTCAACTCGCACAGGTAGGGCACCGCGCCACCGGCGTCCCGCTCGACCCGCTCGGCCCACGCCGCCAACTCCTCGTCGGCGAACGCGTTGTCGAGCGACAGCATCCGCTCGGCGTGGGTGACCGGGGTGAAGTCGGTGGAGAACGTGCCACCCACCCGTTGGGTCGGCGAGTCGGGCGTCCGCAGCGCCGGGAACTCCGCCTCCAGTGCCTCCAGCTCGCGCAACTGCCTGTCGAACTCGGAGTCGGTGATGGTCGGCGAGTCCAACACGTAGTAGCGGTATTGGTGCTCGGTCAGCTCCTGGCTGAGCGTGGCGTGCCGCTCCCGGGCCTGCGGCGTGGGCTCTGCCCCGGCCGCCGCCTCCTGAGCCGGGCTGACCTGCTGACCGATCTGTTCCTCGGACACACCGCCACCTTCGGACACGCCTGCGACCTCCCTGATCACGCTACTCCGGCACGGTATCGGGCCGGTGGGACAATCCGGCGTCCGCCCGCGCCGGAAGCGACGCCGCCCTCACCCGCTTTCGGTGATCGACTCCACATCGGCGACCTGGTGCCTTTCCACCGCCCCGACACCCCCACCTCGCCGACCTGGAGTCGATCACCGAGCCAGGGCGCCCCGGGTGGTGGGGACGCTCCGGCGTTGTCGGCGGGCGGCCTGGGCGGCGGCGTGCGACGATCGCCGGACGGTGCGACCCTCGGGGTCGCCGAGAGGCGGAGGTACGGATGCCCGAGGCGCTGCTCTGGGCGGTGGCGATCCTGCTGGCGGTTGCCGCCGGTTGGGCGTGGAACAGTTGGCGGCACCGTGTGTCGACCCGCCCTCCGGGCAGCCGCCCGGACCGGCGCGCCCCGGACCGCCCCGGCGGTCGGCGTCCGGCTCCGCCCCGACCACGCAGCACCGACCGGCCGGCCAAGCCCCGCCCGCGCGACTCCGACCGGCGCGACGCCCCGGCACCCGGCGAGATCTGGTGGGCCGACGTGCCGTACGCCGATGGCACCGGATCGAAGGTGCGCCCATGCCTGGTGCTTCGTGCCGACTCCCGGGGCGCCGACGTCCTGAAGATCACCAGCCAGGACAAGAGCGACCGGGACGACCACGTGCGGATCCCCACCCGGGACTGGGACCCTGGCGCGGAGCACGACAGCTACCTCAGCCTGACCGAGCCCATCCGCCTCAGCTCGGCCGCCTTCGCCGACCACGCCGGCCGCTGCGACGCCGACCTGTGGAAGAAGGTCCGCAGCCTGCGGCACCTGCCCACCGCCTGACCACCCCGTCGCGCCAGCCCTGACCCTGGGGCCTGATCCACTCGGGTTCCTGAAAAACGTGCCATCACATGCCCCGCGATGCCCCGACTTCCAGGAACCCGAGTCGATCACAGGCACCGACCGGGCAGGCGGACCTGGCACGCGGCCCAGCCGGGCCGACCCCGGCACGCGGAAGGTCAGTCCCAGGTCGCGCCGAGGGTGGCGAGTTGGTCGGCGTACTCGATGCGGTCCGCCCACCCGGTCGGCCAGGCGGCCATCCCGACCGCCGCGCCCACGAACGCGCCAGCCAGGGCGGCGATCGAGTCGGAGTCGCCGGCGGTGGTCGCGCCCCGGGCCAGGGCGGTGACCGGGTCGTCGGCGTGCCGTACGGCGCAGAGCAGCGCGGTGGCCAGCGCCTCCTCGGCGACCCAGCCCTCTCCGGTGGCCCGGCACGGGTCACCGCCGTCGTCCGGCTGCCCCAGCGCGTCCACCAGTCGACCCAGCACCGCCAGGCACTCGTCCCAGCCCCGGGCGATGAACTCCTCCGGAGAACGCGAACCGGGGCGCTGCCACAGGTCACCCAGCCACTGCTCCCGGTAGACCAGGCGCTGGGACCACGCCCGCTCGATGAGCAGCGCGGGCACCTCGGGCAGTGTGGCGCCCGCGCGTAGCGCGAAGACCGCGTACGCGGTCAGCTCGCTGGCGGCCAGCCCCGTCGGGTGACCGTGGGTCAGCCCGGCCTGCAACTGGGCGAGCCCGGCCAGCGTGTCCAGGTCGACGTCGAGCAGGCCGACCGGGGTGACCCGCATGTTGGCCCCGCAGCCCTTCGACCCGGCCACTGTCGCTTCCTGCCAGCGCACCTCACGGCTCAGCTCGGCGCAGGCGCGCAGGCAGGTCATGCCCGGAGCGCGGTTGTTGTCCGGGCTGACCGACCAGGCCACGAAGCGTCGCCGCAGCAGAGGCTCCACCGCCTCCGGCGTCAACGACGGCGCTTCGTGCAGCGCCCAGCCAACGGCGAGCGCCATCTGGGTGTCGTCGGTGACCAGCGCCGGCTCGCCGGACAGCTCGCGGGGACCTGCCGGACCGTAGCGGTGCTCGATCTCGGCTACGGTCAGGAACTCGGTCGGCTTGCCCAGCGCGTCACCGTAGGCGAGGCCGAAGAGCGAACCGGAGGCGCGCAGCGCGGGGGTGTGGATCACGGCGGCCATCATGCCCCGCCGCCGCAACCCACGGCGAGGTCAGTCCCAGCAGAGACAGAACGGGTGGCCGGCCGGATCGGCGTACACCCGGAAACCCTCGCCCTCGCCCGGCAGTCGACGGGCACCGAGCGCGAGCGCCGCCTTCTCCGCGCTCTCGATGTCGTCCACCGTCACATCCAGGTGGAACTGCTGAGGGCGCTCCGGGTCCGGCCAGGCCGGTGACCGCAGGTTGAGCGCCTGCTGGAAGGCGAGACGAGGCTGGTGCCCGGGCGGACCGCCCAGCACCACCCAGTCGTCGTCGGAGTCACCCTCGGCGAAGGGGATGCCGAGCAGCTCGGCGTAGAACGCCGCCAGCGCCCGCGGATCCGGGCAGTCGATCACCACTGAACGCAGCTGTCCAATCATGACCGTCATCCTGCCCAGCGGGTACGACAGGAAACCTCAGACCTCGGCGAGCCTCCGGCCGGCGTCCCGGCAGGCCGCGAGCACCGCCCGCGCGTACTCCGGGGTGGCACCGGCGAGACCGCAGGCCGGAGTGACCACCACCTGCTGGGCCAGCTGTCGGCGGGGGAAGCCGAGGCGGTCCCAGAGCTGGCGTACCCGGTCGGCGATCTGCGCGGAGGTCGGAGCGCGACCGGCCGACGGCGGCCGGGTCGGCGCGGCCCCGGCCAGCAACCCGAGGCCGGCGTCGATCGCCTCGCCCAGCGGGTCCAGGTCGGTGACGAGGTCCAGGTCGAGGGCGACAGCGACGGCACCGGTGGAGCGGATCAGCTCCAGCGGTACGTCCGGGGCGCAGCAGTGCACGAGCGTCGGCACGCCGACCGCCTCGACGACAGTGCGCAGCAGCGCGGCGGCGTCCACCGAGTCGACCGCCCGGTACGCGCCGAACCCGCTCTCGGTCGGCACCCGCCCGGCCAGCACGACCGGCAGCGACGGTTCGTCCACCTGGAGCACCACCGACGCCCGGGGCAGCCGCCGGGCCACCGCCGCGACGTGCTCGCGCAGCCCTTCGGCGAGGGAACCGGTCAGATCGCGGACCGCGCCAGCGTCGCGCAACAGGCGGCCGCCGATCGGCAGCTCCAGGGAGGCGGCAAGCGTGAGCGGACCAGCGGCCTGCACCTTGATCGGCCCGGCGTACTCCTCGGCCTGCTCGGCGAGCTGGTCCAGGTCGCGTTCCATGAGGTCGAGGGCCCGGCGCAGGTCGCGGCCCGGGCGCGGGGCGACCCGCCACCGGCCGGCGTACACCTCGACGGGCAGGTCGACCAGCAAGCCGGCGGAACGGCCGATCAGGTCCGCGCCAGGGCCACGGGCCGGCAGTTCGGGCAGGTGGGGCAGGTCCGGAAGCTCACCGAGGACCACCCGCTGGGCCTCGCCGATGTCGGTGCCGGGCAGCGAACCGATTCCGGTTGCCGAACCCGCCGGCCAGGGCCACGCCTGATCTGTCACGGGCGAAGGCTATCCCGCGGGCACCTGGGCCGTGCGGTCAGCCGGTGATGGTCGCCGAGCCGAGGACCACGTCACCGGCCGGGTCCGGCCGGTACGCGACCAGCGCCTGACCGGCGGCGACGCCGCGTACCGGCTGGCGCAGCTCGGCGTGCAGCAGGTCACCGTCGAGGGCGACCGTGGCGGGCACCACGCTGCCGTGCGCGCGCAACTGCACCTCGCACTCCACCGGGGAGTCCGGAAGCGCGCCGCCGGTCCAGACCGGACGAACGGCACGGACCTCGGACACCTCCAACGCCTCGGCCGGGCCGACGGTCACCGTGTTGGTCTTCGGGGTGATGGAGAGCACGTAGCGCGGCCGGCCGTCCGGGGCGGGCCGGTCCAGGTGCAGCCCGCGACGCTGCCCCACCGTGTACGCGTACGCGCCGCTGTGGCTGCCGACCACCGCGCCGGTGCTCGCGTCCACCACGTCGCCGGGCGCCTCGCCGAGCCGGCCGGCCAGGAAGCCACGGGTGTCACCGTCGGCGATGAAGCAGATGTCGTGCGAGTCGGGCTTGTCGGCGACCGCCAGGCCACGCTCGGCGGCTTCCGCGCGGACCTGCGCCTTGGTCGAGTCGCCCAGCGGGAAGATCGACCGGTCCAGCTGCTCGCGGGTGAGCACGGCCAGCACGTACGACTGGTCCTTGGCCACGTCGACACTGCGCCGCAGCAGCCCGTCGGAGCCGAGCCGGGCATGGTGCCCGGTCACCACCGCGTCGAAGCCCAGCGCCACCGCCCGGTCCAGCACCGCCGCGAACTTGATCTTCTCGTTGCAGCGCAAGCAGGGGTTCGGCGTGCGGCCGGCAGCGTACTCGGCGACGAAGTCGTCCACCACGTCCTCGTGGAAGCGGTCGGCCATGTCCCACACGTAGAAGGGGATGCCGATCACGTCGGCGGCCCGGCGGGCGTCCCGGGAATCCTCCAGGGTGCAGCAGCCGCGCGCCCCGGTCCGATAGGTCTGTGGGTTGCGGGCCAGCGCCAGGTGCACGCCTGTCACGTCGTGCCCGGCCGCCACCGCCCGCGCCGCCGCCACGGCCGAGTCAACCCCGCCCGACATCGCCGCCAGAACCCTCACCGGCCCACTCCCTTCCCCGTTCCCGGGACAACCCTATCCACCAGCCCGGGCAAGCCCCGGGGACCGGGTCAGCGGGGAGTACGGAGGGCGGCCGCGCGGCGGGCCCGCTCGACAGCTGCCGGAAGGGCCGCCACGACGGCGTCGACGTCGGCCTGGGTGCTCGTGTGGCCCAGGGAGAAGCGCAGCGAGGATCGGGCGCGGTCGTCGTCGGCGCCCATCGCCAGGAGTACGTGCGACGGCTGGGCCACCCCCGCTGAGCAGGCTGAACCCGTCGAGCAGGCGATCCCCTGCGCGTCGAGCAGCAGGAGCAGCGCGTCGCCTTCGGAGCCCGGGAAGGAGAAGTGCGCGTTGCCGGGCAGCCGGTCGGCGGGGTCACCGTTGTAGATCACCTCGGGCACCGCCCGACGTACCCGCTCGATCAGGTCGTCGCGGAGTGCGGCCACCCGGGCCGCGTACTCCTGCTGGCCCTTCACCGCCGCCTCGACGGCGACCGCGAAGGCGACGATGCCTGCGGTGTCCAGGGTGCCGGAGCGGATGTCACGTTCCTGGCCGCCACCGTGCAGCAGCGGCGTGGCCGCCACGTCCCGGGCCAGCAGCAGCGCGCCCACCCCGGCCGGGCCGCCCAGCTTGTGCCCGGTGACGGTCAGCGCGGCGACCCCGCTGGCGGCGAAGTCGACGGGCACCTGACCGACCGCCTGGATGGCGTCGGTGTGGAACGGCACACCGTGTTCGGCGGCGACGGCGGCCAGCTCGGCGACCGGTTGGACGGTGCCCACCTCGTTGTTCGCCCACATCGCGGTGACGACTGCCACCCGGTCGGCGTGCGCGGACAACTCGGCGCGCAGGTCCTCCGGGTCGAGCCGACCGACGGCGTCCACCGGGAGCAGACCGACCTCGGCGCCCTCGTGCTGCGCCAACCAGTCGACCGCGTCCAGCACCGCGTGGTGCTCGACGGCGCTGGAGACCACCCGGCGGCGGTCGGCGCCGGCATCTCGGCGAGCCCAGAAGATGCCCTTGACCGCGAGGTTGTCGCTTTCGGTGCCGCCACCGGTGAAGATCACCTCGGAGGGTCGTGCGCCCAGCACCGCGGCCACCCGTTCACGCGACTCTTCGACCCGGCGGCGGGCACGGCGGCCCGACGCGTGCAGGGAGGACGCGTTGCCGACCTCGCGGGCGGTAGCGACGTACGCCTCCAGTGCCTCGTCGAGCATCGGAGTCGTCGCCGCGTGATCCAGGTAAGCCATCACCGTTCAGCGTACGGCCGACACGTCGGGGGCCGGATGCCGGAGTGGCTTCACGCCATGTGCCGGGGTGGGACTCCCCACCCCGGCACATGGCGTGACCTCGTCAGGCGGGTACCGCGGTCACGACGATGTTGTCCCGGTACTTGCGGGCCTTGGCGTCGAACGGCCCACCGCACGTGATCAGCGTCAGCCGTGGCTTCCCGTCCCGGGCGAAGTACCGGTCCAGCGGAATCCTGGTCTTGTCGTACTCCTCCCGGGCCACGACCCGGTACAGCCGGGCCTCACCGTCACTGCCGGTCGCGGTCACCGTGTCGCCCTGGTCCAGCTCCCGCAGCCGGAAGAACGCACCCTTGCCCTGCTTGGCGCTGTCCACGTGACCGGCGATGACCACCGATCCGGCGTCCGCCTCCAGGCCGGGGCCGTGGCGGTACCAGCCGATCTGGTCGACGCTCGGCGGCACCTCGAACTCGTTCGTCTTCTCGTTGATGCCGACCGCGTTGACGGTGGCGGTGACGCCGATCTCCGGGATCACGAGCCGTACCGGCGGGACGATCTTCGCGTCGGCGGGCAGCTCACCGGCGGTCACCGGAACGGTCGGGCCGCTGGCGACGGCCGGTGGGGTGCTGGCGAGGGCTGTCGCCTCGTCCGCGCCCACGTTCCCGGCCGGCTGCGAGCCGCACGCCACCAGGGCGGCGACGGTGAGCGCGGCAACGCCGGCGGCCAGGGCCGCCAGCGCGCCGCGGTTGCGCACCGTCACTTGCGACCGGTCCGCGCGGTCGCCATCCGCACCCCACCACCGAGCAGCAGGAGTACGCCGGCACCGGTGAGCACGTACCACCAGGTGTTCACGCCCGTGCCGGCCTGCCCACCGTCACCGCTCGGCACGCCGCCGGGAGCGGAGTGCAGGCCGGTGATGGTCTGGGCCACCACGCCGAGGTTCTTCGCCTCGGCGGAGCCGATCGCGTAGACGACCGTCGCGGTGCCCTCCTTGAGGTTGAGGTCCGCCGGGCCGATGGCCACGGTGTCGGTGCCGGCCAGCACCACGTCCGCCTTCACGCTGCCCGCGTCGACGTCGCCCTTGGCCTCGTTCGGGTTGGTGAGGCCCTCGAAGACCGGGGTGCCACCAGCGCGTACGTCGACCTCGGGGGCGGCGGCGGTGTGCCGGACGATGAGCCGGGCCTTGCCGGCGGCGACCTTCGACACGTCGTTCACGAACGGCGTGATCTTCGGCTGGCCGGCGGCGTCGAGGTGCGCCGCGATGCTGATGTTGGCCCCGCCGGGCACCGCCGCGTTGTCGGCCTTGAGGATCGCGCTGCCGATCGGCTCGCCGGGCTTGGTGAGCGCGATGTCGTAGTCGCCCTCCTCCAGGTTCAGCGGGCCGGCGACGTCACCGGGCTTGAAGTTCTCCAGCGTCTTCTTGCCGTTGACGTAGACGTCGACCGGGGTGTCCGGGATGCCGTGCACGACGGAGACCTTCGACGTGGCGGCGTACGCGGGGGTGGCGGTGAGCGCGCCGACACCGGCGAACGTCAACGCGGCGACCGCGCCAGCGGCGGCGACCCGACGGAAGTACGAGAGCTGCATGTCTGCCTCCTGGTGATAACTGCTGATTCGTCAGGCCTGGCTTGCAGAACGGGTTACGCCGGCTCTTCGACGGGCGGATGCGCCGGAGGAGCACTTTTCTTTTTCGGTCCCGCCTGCATCCGAACGACGCCCCTGGGACGAAGAGCTGGTGAGATGACTTCGACCGGGAGAGTGGGGCAGAGACTGTGGCAGCTACAGTCGGGCATGCCCCATCGAAGGCGAGCCGCCCGATGACGGCGCCCCTACAGGAACCGGACCCCCCGGTGGACGACCTCGGCCTCCGCTTCCGCGCGGGCGACGAGGTGGCCCTCCGCGAGGCGTACGACAGGTACGGTCGCGCCGTGCACCACCTGGCCACCTCCATGCTGGCCAACCGCAGCGACGCCGAGGACGTCACCCAGGCGACGTTCGTCGCCGCCTGGCTGGGTCGCGACACCTTCGACCCGGCCAAGGGATCGCTGGTCGGGTGGCTGCTCGGCATCGGCCGACGCAAGGTGATCGACCGGATGCGCGCCTCGGCCCGGGAGACCCGGGTGGTGGAGACGGTCCGGCAACTACCCGAGCCGACGTCCACCGACCCGGACCCGGACCGGGTGGTGGACCGGCTGGTCATCGCCGACGAGCTGGCCCTTCTGCCGGACGACCAACGACGCATGCTGGAGTTGGCCTTCTACGACGACCTGACACACCAGCAGATAGCCACGGTGACCGGAGTGCCGCTGGGCACCGTGAAGAGTCACATCCGGCGCGGCATGGCGAGCTTGAAACGCAGATGGGAGGTGGACGGTGCAGCACCTGGACCACGACCGGCTGGTCTTTCTGGCGCTCGGTGAGAGCGAGGCGGACAACGGGGAGAGCACCCACCTCGGCACCTGCGCGCACTGCCGCGCGGAGCTGGCGACCCTGGAACGGGTTGCTGGGCTCGGCACCGAGACGCAGGGCCTGACCGACCTGCCCGACCCCCCGGAGCACGTCTGGCAGGGCATCATCGCCCAGGTCAGGGCGGCGGAAGCCGGGCCGTCGCCGACCGGGCTCGCTCGGCAGCAGGTGCCCACGCAAACCCACAGCACCACGGCCGCGAGGGCCGACGACACGCACGCCGAGTCGACGGTCACCAGGTTGGATCCGACGCGTCGGTCCCGCCGGGGCTCCGGCTGGTCCCGTTGGGCGGCAACCGCCGTGACGGCGGCAGCCGCCGCGGCGGTCGGTGTGGTGGGCACGGTCTCCGTGCTACGGCCGGACGACCCGTCGCCCACTCCGCCGCAGGTGGTGGTGGCGAGCGCGCCGCTGGCGGCGTACGGATCGACACCGCCGACGGCCACTGGCGACGCCCGTGTTCTCCAGGACGGCCAACTGCATCTGCATGTGGCGAATCTCCCGCGCGTCCCGGGGTACTACGAGGTCTGGCTCATCAATCCGACGACGATGGAGATGTTCTCGGTGGGCACCCTGGGCGGCGGTTCGGATGCTCTGCTGCCGCTGCCCCCGAATGTCGATCTCAAGAGTTACTCGGTGGTCGACGTCTCCGCCGAGCAGTACGACAACAACACCCGCCACTCCGGCGACAGCCTGTTGAGGGGCACCCTGACGGGCTGATCGGTGGGCCGGTTCAGCTCCCCGGCCCGCCGATCAGCTCCCGACCACGGAAGTGGCCGCCCGTCGCGACGGGCGGCCACTTCCGTGGTAACCGGGTCACTTGCGCTTGCGGATCTCCTCGGCGGCCTGCGGGACGATCTTGAACAGGTCGCCCACCACGCCGAAGTCGGCCAGCTCGAAGATCGGCGCCTCGCCGTCCTTGTTGACCGCGACGATGGTCTTCGAGGTCTGCATGCCGGCCCGGTGCTGGATGGCACCGGAGATGCCGAGCGCGACGTAGAGCTGCGGGGAGACCGTCTTGCCGGTCTGGCCCACCTGGAACTGGTGCGGGTAGAAGCCGGAGTCGACGGCCGCGCGGGACGCGCCGACGGCACCGCCGAGCAGGTCGGCCAGCTCCTCGACCAGCTTGAAGTTGTCGGCGTTGCCGACACCGCGACCGCCGGAGACGACCACGCCGGCCTCGGTCAGCTCGGGCCGGGAGCCCTTCTGCTCGGCGACCCGCTCGACGACCTTGGCCAGCTTGTCGGTGTCGGTGACCGACACGGTGAGCTGCTCGATCGTCGGGGTGGCCGCCGCCGGGGCGGGGGTGACCGAGTTGGGTCGCACGGTGACCAGCGGCAGGCCCTTGGTGACCTTGGCCTTGACGATGGTGGAGCCGGCGAAGGCGACCTGCGTCGCGGTGCCGTCGGCGTCCAGGCCGACCACGTCGGTCAGGATGCCGTTGTCCAGCTTGACCGCAAGGCGGGCGGCGATCTCCTTGCCCTCCTGGGCGGAGGCCAGCAGCACGGCGGCCGGCTGCACCCGCTGGACCAGCTCGGCCAGCACCGTGGCCTTGGGGGCCACCAGGTAGCCGTCGATCTCGTCACCCTCGGCGGCGTAGATCTTCTCCGCGCCGTACTCGCCCAGCTTGCCGCTCAGCGCCTCGGCGGCGCCGGTGCCACCGAGCACCACAGCGCTCGGGGTGCCCAGCTCGCGGGCGAGGGTGAGCATCTCCAGGGTGACCTTCTTGACGCCGAATTCCTTGGTGGCTTCGACGACGACGAGAACCTCAGACATGTCCAGACCCGCTCTCACACGAACTTCTCGGTGGCGAGGAACTCGACCAGCTTGACGCCGCCCTCGCCCTCATCGGTGATCTTGGCTCCGCCGGAACGCGGCGGGCGCTTGGTGTGCTCGACCACGGCACTGGTGGCACCGTCGAAGCCCACCTCGGCGGGCGCGACACCGAGGTCGGCCAGCGCGAGCGTCTGCACCGGCTTCTTCTTCGCGGCCATGATGCCCTTGAAGGAGGGGTAGCGCGGCTCGTTGATCGTGTCCCAGACGGAGACCACGGCCGGGGTGGAGGCGGTGACGACCTCGTACCCCTCCTCGGTCTGCCGCTCGACGGTCAGCGTCGCGCCGTCGACGGTGAGCTTGCGGGCGCCGGTGAGCGCCGCGACGCCCAGCCGCTCGGCGATCATGTGTGGCATGACCTGGACCCGACCGTCGGTGGACTCGGCACCACAGATGACCAGGTCGGCACTGAGCTGACCGAGCGCGGCGGCGAGCACCTTGGAGGTGGCGACGGCACAGGAGCCGTGCAGGGCGTCGTCCAGCACGTGCACGGCCTTGTCCGGGCCCATGGAGAGCGCCTTGCGGATCGACTCGGTCGCCCGGTCCGGACCCATGGTCAGGATGGTGACCTCGCCGCCGTGCGCCTCCTTGATCTTCAGCGCCTCCTCGATGGCGTACTCGTCCATCTCGTTGATCACGTTGTTCGCCGAACCGCGGTCGACGGTGTTGTCGTCATTGCGCAGGTTGCGGTCCGCGCCCGAATCAGGCACCTGCTTGACGAGTACGACGATATTCATCGCGCTTCGACGACCCTCCTGTGTGGTGTTGCGATTCGCTCGCCCGGTATGGGGCGCAGCGTCGCGCGTCGGTCGACGCCAGGTCAACCGCGGGCTGCTGTGCGGTTTCCCACGAGGCAATGTTACCTGCCAGTAGGTTGCGCTCCCGAGGCACACAGGGTGACACAGCTCACCGACGCCGGGCCGGTCAGGCCGGCTCGGCCAGCGCAACCCGGATCTGGTCGATGGCCGCCGCCTCGGCCGGTGCGACCCCGTCGTGCGCCCGGGCCACCCGGTCCGCCGCGGCCAGCACCACCGACCGGTACGCCTCCACGTCCGGCGGTGACTTCTCGCGCAGGATCAGCACCGCCTGACGCAACGCCGGCAGCACCACCGACTCGATCTCCAACTGCGAGTCCCGGGGAAGCCGCGGCAACGGGCCGGTGGTCAGCGCCTCCTTGATCGCCCCGCTGGCGTCGGCGAGCGCGCCGGACGCGGCGATGCTCTCCCGGATCACCCCCAGCACCCCCGGGTCGGCGTTGGAGACCAGGAAGACAGCACCGAAGGCACCGGTCTTGATGGTCAGGCGCTCCTCGTCCGTCAACCGCTGCTCCATGATCACGGAGTGTAGACGTACGGGGTGGTGGTGGTGACCGGGACGAGGCCGAGCCGCTGGAGGATCGGCCGGCTGTCCTCGGAACAGTCGACCTGCATGAGCGTCCGGCCCCGCTGCTCGGCCAGCCGCGCCCGGTAGTTGACCAACCCCCGGTAGATGCCCTTGCGCCGCCACTGCGGCAGCGTCGAGCCACCCCACAGCGTGGCGAAGCCGGTGTTCGCCGGGAACCGCACCCAGCCGGCGCTCACCACCATCTCATCCGTCTCGGCCACCACCACGGTGATCGAGTTCGGGTCGGCGTCGATCTCCTTGGCCAGACCCGTCACGAGGTGCGAACGGTCCGCCTGCCAGACCTCCTCCTCCATGGCGGCGATCCGCTCCAGGTCCTCCCGGGCGGTCACCTCACGCAGGCGTACCCCCTCGGGAACGACCGGCAGCGCGGCGGCCAGCGGGGCGACCGGCCCGACCACGACGGTCTCGCGGTCCTCCGGGACGAAGCCGGCGGCGCGCAGCCGGTCCGCCAGGTCGGCCGGTTCGTCGTGCTCGTTGAGCTTCCACTCGACCGACTGGCCACGCTCACGGAACAACTGCACCTGCCGGGCGATCAGCTCGTCCAGCGCGTCACCGGTCAGCCCGCCCAGGTTGCGGTACGTAAGGAACCCGCCGGCGTCGAGCCCGATGATCCGGACCAGCGGCCCGTCCCGCTCCACAGTCACCCCGGCCGGAACCGGGTCGGGGATCTCCGGGCGGAGCTGGTTGTCGTAGGCGTCGCGCAGCGTCATTACGTCGAGATCAGTCACCGGCCCAGGCTAAGCGGCATGGGAAGTGGATATTCTCCCACTGTGTGGGAGGCGATCAGGCGGTGGTTCGACCCGGCGGAGCTGCGCTCGGTCGGTGAGACTCCGGACTACCGGTTCTCCCTGGCCAACGAGCGAACCTTCCTGGCCTGGCTGCGAACCGGGCTGGCGCTGGTCGGCGGCGGGTTGGCCGCCGCGCAGTTCCTGCCACCCCTGCCGATGAGCCACCTGCGGGAGGTGATCGCGGTGACACTGCTGCTGCTCGGCGGGGTGGTCGCGATCCGCGCCGTGGACCACTGGGCACGCACCGAGCGGGCCATCCGGCTCGGTGAGGAGCTGCCCGCGTCGCGGTTCCCCGCCATCCTCGCCATCGCCGTCGGCGCCGGGGCGGTGCTGCTGGTAATCGCCGTCCTGATCCGGGCCGTCGGCGGCCGATGAGCACCGGACGCGACCCCGGGCTGCAACCGGAGCGGACCCGGCTGGCCTGGCGGCGGACCCTGCTCACGGCGACGGTGGTGACCGCGCTCGCCGTGCGGCTGGCGTCGACCGGAGACCCGGTCGGGGCGCTGATCGCCGGTGTCGCCGTGGTGGTGTGGGGCGCCCTGCTGATGCTCTGCTGGCCCCGGGCCACCGGCACCGGACCAGCCCGCACCGGCGGCTGGACGCTGCCCCTGGTCGCGTTCGGCACGGTAGGCCTCGCACTACTGGGAGTGCTGCTGGCGCTCCGCGGACTGTGGTGACGGGAAACGGTGCGTCATGATGGGTGCATGGCCCGGCTTGGCGTACTCCTCTTCCTGGTGCAGATCGTCCTCGCGGTCTGCGCGCTGATCAGCTGCCTCTCCGCCGAGGAGGGCCAGATCCGTGCCCTGCCCCGGATCGCCTGGGTGCTGATCATCTTGTTCTTTCCGCTGATCGGCTCGATCGCCTGGTTCCTCGCCGGCCGGGAGGCCAGCCCCAGCGCCCGCAAGGGCTGGCTGGGCGGCACCGGCTCGCCCGAGCGGCAGCGCCCCCGCACGGTCGCCCCCGACGACGACCCGGAGTTCCTGCGTTCCGTGCAGGAGCGCGCCAAGGAACAGGACGAGGAACTCTTCCGCCGCTGGGAGGACGACCTGCGCCGCCGCGAGGACGACCTGCGCCGCCGCGACGGTGAGCCGCCCCGCGAGGGTGACCGGCCGGAGGTGTGAGCGCGCCGCCGCCGCCCCCTCAGGGAGCGACGGCGGCGGGTGCGACTCAGGCCAGGTTCGACGACCGGGGGTACGCGTCGGTCGGGTCGGTGAGCACGTTGACCAGGTACGGCACTCCGGCGTCGAACGCCCGCTGCAGGGCCGGACCGAGGTCCGCCGCCTTGGCGACCGTCTCCCCCGCACCGCCGAGCGCGCTGACCACCGTGTCGTAGCGCAGCTCCGGCTGGAGGTCGGCGGCCACGTCGTAGCCGTACATCGCGCGCATCGGGTGCTTCTCCAACCCCCAGATGCCGTTGTTGCCGACGACGATCACCACCGGCAGCTTCTGGCGGACCAGCGACTCGACGTCCATCAGCGAGAAGCCGGCCGCGCCGTCGCCCATCAGCACGCAGATCTGCCGGTCCGGGTGACTGACCCGGGCGCCCATCGCGTAACCCATGCCGGTGCCCAGGCAGCCGTACGGGCCCGGGTCCAGCCAGGTGCCGGGCTGCGACGGCTCCAGGTACCGCCCGGCGTACGACACGAAGTCGCCACCGTCGCCGATGGTGATCGCGTCCGGGGCCAGCACCCGACGCAGCTCGCCGTAGATCCGCGCCGGACGGATCGGGTCGGTCTCGGCGGCCATCTCGGCGGCGTCGCGTGCCTTCGCCGCGTCCTCGGCGACGCGCAGGTCGGCGATCCAGTCGGCGTGGTCGGTCCGGTCACCGGCGTGGTCGGCCAGCGCGGAGAGGATCAGGCGCAGGTCGCCGGCGGGGGCGGCGGCCGGCTGCACGTGCGTCGCCCGCTGGCTGGGCGCGTCGACGATGTGCACCACCTTGGCGTCGCCGAAGTCACCGAAGCTGAGGCGGAAGTCCAGCGGGGTGCCCACCACCACGACCACGTCGGCGCCGGAGAGCGCGGCCCGGCGGGCCTTGGCGAACGCGAGCGGGTGCGTCGGCGGAAGCGAGCCGCGGCCCATCCCGTTGGTGAAGACCGGGACCTGCAACGCCTCCGCCGCCTCGCGCAGCGCGGCGACCGCGTCGCCCGCGTACACGTCGGAGCCGGCGATGATGACCGGTCGCTGCGCCCCGGCGATGAGCAGGGCGGCGCGGCCGACCTCCTCCGGGTCCGGTGCGATCGGGTCGACGCCGGTCGCGGCGGGCAGGTCCGCCTCGGCGACCGAGAAGACCGTCTCGAGCGGGAAGTCGAGGAAGGCCGGGCCGCGGTGCGGGGTGAGCGCGGCGTTGAGCGCCGCACCCACCGCGCGCGGGATGTCGTCGGTGCTGAACACCGTCTCGGCGTGCTTGGTGACCGGGGCGACCAGCGGGAGGTGGTCCATCTCCTGGAGGCTGCCGGAACCCCAGCGGAACGCGGGCGCGCGGCCACCGAGCACCAGCACCGGTGAGGCGTTGAAGAACGCGCTGGTCATGCCGGAGATGCCGTTGGTGACACCCGGCCCGGCGGTGAGCACGGCGAGGCCGGGACGACGCTGCAGCTTGGCCACCGCCTCGGCGGCGAAGACCGCGGACTGCTCGTGCCGGACGTCGTAGATCGGGAAGTCGGTCTTGTACGCCGCGTCGTAGAGCGGGAAGACGTGCCCTCCGGAGAGGGTGAACATCTCCCGTACGCCGTGCGCGCGTAGGGCCGCGAGCGCCAACTCGCCGCCGTGACCCTCGATCCGCTCCGTCATTCGCCGCTCCCCTTCGTTCCTCTTGACCGGGGCCCCACGCTACTGGCCGGTAGGAACAATGTGAACTGTTCTCGGCTAAGCCGTGTCAGCGGCCGGTGAAGTCCGGCTTGCGCTTCTCCACGAAGGCCGACATGCCCTCCCGCCGGTCGTCGGTGGCGAACAGCGCCGCAAAGAGCTGACTCTCCCAGGCCAGACCCGAGTTCAGGTCCATGTCCAGGCCGCCGTCGACCGCCAGCTTCGCCGCGCGCAACGCCTGCACCGGACCCGTCAGGTACGGCTTCACGTAGGCGACAGCGGCCTCGTAGACCTCGGCGGCCGGGACCACCTGGTCGGCCAGGCCGATCCGCAGCGCCTCCTCGGCGTCGACCATCCGGCCCGTCATGATCAGATCCTTGGCGCGGGCCGGGCCGACCAGGCGGGCCAGCCGCTGGGTGCCGCCGGCACCCGGGATGATGCCGAGCTTGATCTCCGGCTGGCCGAGCTTGGCGTCGTCGGCCACGATCCGCCAGTCACAGGCCAGCGCCAACTCGCAGCCGCCACCGAGCGCGTACCCGGTGATCGCGGCAACCACCGGCTTGGGGATCCGTGCGATCGCGCCGAGAGCGCTGGACAGGTTCGCAGCCCGGTCCGCCATGTCGACATAGGACATATCGGCCATCTGCTTGATGTCCGCACCGGCGGCGAAGACCTTCTCCCCGCCGTACACGATGACGGCGCGAACCTCGGGGTCGGCGGTGGCCGCCGTCGCGGCGGCGCGCAACTCCTCCTGCACCTGGGTGTTGAGCGCGTTCATCGGCGGCCGCTCCAGCCGGATCGTGCCGATGCCGTCAGTGGTCTCCAGCCGAACGAACTCGCCCACGCTGCCCTCACTTCCTCGTCGAAGTCGCGTGCCAACCTTACGACCCGGCTCGTTTGGGTAAGTAGTGTGGTGTCAGCCCCGTGGGCGGGAGTCCAGCCATGACGACGTACTACGACGACAGGTCGGTGCAGGTCACCTCCACCACCGTCCGGGTCGATGGCCGCACCTACGCGCTGTCCGACATCAGCATGATCTGGCACCGCCGGGGCACCCGATCCTGGCGCGTGCTCGCCGGGCGGGGCGCGATCGGCGCGGCGCTCGCCGGTCCGCTGGTCGCGGCGGTGCTCGGAATCGGCGTGGCCGTGTGGCTGCACCGCTCCCCCACCGTGACGATCGCGATCGTCGGCGCGTCGGTGCTGGTCGGCCTGGCCGTCGGGCCCGTCGCCGACTTCCTCTTCGAACATCTGGACCGCTCATACGCCCGGGGCAGCCGCCAACTGGAGATCTGGGCCCGCTGGCGCGGTCAGCCCGTGCGGTTGCTGCGCACCGGCGACGCGCTGCGCTTCGGGCAGATCTACCGGGCCGTGCAACGCGCGGTCGAGCACAGCCAACCGGCCCGCCCCGTCACGCGCCGCTAGCCCGCACGCCCGCGGTTCGGCCCGCGCTCGCCCGCGGCAGCGCGGGTGTGGTGGTGTCCGGCGGGCCCTTTGGAGCTGATGTCGCAAACGAATCGGGCCGTCACTCATGACGATCCGGATGAATCCGACTGCGGCGGACACCGGCGGAGCGGGCGCCCGGTCGAGGACGATGTCGCAGACGATTCAGCTCGAAAGGACCCGCCACAGCACCACCGCCCCCTTGATCCGAGGGTCGCCGAGGCCCCGGGCGACCAGGGATGAGCCGGGCGAAGGTTGCCTTCCGGTGGTTAGGCTTAGTGATGACCCTCTATTACCGGGACGACGCGGTGCAGGTGACATCCGAGTCGATCCGGGCAGGCGGTCACGTGATCGCCCTGTCCGACGTGACGTTCGTGTGGCACGCACGGGGGCAGAAGACCCTCGCCGTACGCGGCCGTGTGCTGGGTCGCGGTGTCCTGGTCCTGCTGCTCTCGCTGCCGCCGCTGGTCGCCGTGGTCTGCGTGCTGTCACTGGCCTGGTCGGCACAGGACCGGGGCAACTGGAAGCTGGCTTTGATCATCCTCGCCGCCTGCTCGGTGGGGGCCCTGGTGTCGCTGCCGTTCCTGGAGATCCCCCTCGGTTGGCTGGACCGCTCCTACGAGCGCGGCAGCCATGTGCACGAGTTGTGGGTGCAGCACCATGGTCGGGAGGATCTGCTGCTGCGCACTCCGGACGCGCTACGGTTCGGCCAGATCTACCGGGCCGTGCAGCGTGCCGTCGAACAGCAGGGGGACCATCGATGACCAACCGCCGTGGCGAGGCCGCCGCGCTGGCCGGGCTGCTCGCCATCGCTGGCGTCACCCACCTGGTGCGCCCCGGCTTCTACGACCCGATCGTGCCGCGCACGCTGCCCGGGCCGGCCCGCTTCTGGACGTACGCCAGCGGAGTCGCCGAGCTGGCGGTGGCGGCGGCCGTGGCGCATCCGAACACCCGACGGGCCGGCGGTCGGGCTGCGGCCGCGCTCTTCGTCGCCGTGCTGCCCGCCAACGTGAAGATGGCGGTGGACTGGCGGCACCGGCGTCCGGCGAAACGGGCCATCGCCTACGGGCGGGTGCCGGTGCAGGTGCCGCTGATCTGGTGGGCCCTGCGCGTCGCCCGCGCCGGTCGGTAGGCCCTTCCGGGGCCCCGACCAGCCCCGTCGGGCGGTTGTGGTGCTTCCGACGCACACTTGACCCCATGGCGATTCCCCTCCCCACCCCGACCGCCGTGGTCGGCCTGACCCGCTCCGCTCTCGACCAGGCGCTCGGCTCGGCCGCCTCGTTCGCCGCCGTGCCCGCCCGCGCGTTCGCGGTGCTGGACGGGGTGGAGGCGCTGCTGGCGCGGATCAACGGCGTGGTCGACCGGATCGAGACGACCCTGGACCGGACCGATCAGGTGCTCACCGACGCCGAGGAGGCGGTCCGTGAGGTCGCCGTGATCAGCGCCGCCGCGACCACCGCCATCGACACCGCCACCGAGGTGGCCACTGCCGCCGCCGTCGTGGTCGCCGACGCCGACCGCGTCGCCCGGACCGCCGCCACTGTGGTCGCCAACGCCGAGGGGGTGGCCGGCCGGGCCGCCGCCACCGTAGGCACCGCGGCGGAGGCCGCCGCCACCGCGGCCGAGCTGCTGGCGGCGTACGAGCCAGCACTGCGGCGGGCCGCGCCGATGACCGAGCGGTTCGTCGAGCAGCTCAGCCACGAGGAGATCACGGCCGCGATCCACCTGATCGACGAGCTGCCCAAGCTCAAGCAACACCTGACGGCGGACATCCTGCCGATCCTGGCCACCCTCGACCGGGTCGGGCCCGACCTGCACGACCTGCTCGACGTGACCCGTGACCTCAAGCTCGCCGTGGCCGGCATCCCCGGGCTGGGCATGCTGCGCCGACGCGGCGAGAAGCTCGCCGACGAGCCCGCCGGCTGAGCCCTCGCCCACCTGGACAGGGGATCAGCAGTCGCAGGTGATCGTCGTGGTCGGGGCGGTCAGGTCGTCGACCGGGCGACGGGTCAACCCGCTCGCCGTCACCACCGGCAGCCCTTCCCGCGCCCAGTACTCGAACCCACCGAGCATCTCCTTGACCCGGTAGCCGAGCCGGGCGAACTCCAGCGCCGCACGAGTTGCGCCGTTGCAGCCCGGCCCCCAGCAGTAGGTCACCACCGACGAGCCGGCCGGGACGACCTCCGCCGCGTGGGTCGCGATCTCGGCGGTGGGCAGGTGCACCGCACCGGGGAGATGTCCCTGCGTCCAGGCCGCCACGCCCCTGGTGTCGACCACCACCAGAGCAGGGGTACGGGCCGACAGGTCGGCGTGCACGTCACTCACGTCGGTCTCGACGCTGAGCCGGGCGGAGAAGTGGGCGGCGGCGGTGGCCGGGTCGGCCGCCGGAACGGCGAAGGAGAAGGTCATACACCGATCCTCGCCAGCTGGCCGGTCCGGGACGAGTGGCGGATACGCCGTCCTGCGCTAACATCCCGCCATGCCGCTCGGGTCCACGACCACCGACCCGCTCCTGCTCCCGGCGCCCCGGCGGGCGGCAGCCGCGCACCGCGTCGCCGTGCTCGCGTACCCGGGGATGTCGGTGTTCGAGACGGGCATCGTCACCGAGGTGTTCGGGCTGCCCCGGCCCGAGTTCGGCGTCGAGTGGTACGACCTGGTGGTCTGCGCCGAGCAACCGGGACCGGTGCCGGTGGTCGGCGGCGCCAGCCTGCACACCCCGTACGGCCTGGCCGAACTGGCGGCGGCGCGGACGGTGATCGTGCCCGGCGTCCCGGACGTGACCGGTGACCCGTCACCGGAGCTGGTGACCGCGCTACGTCGGGCGCACCGACGCGGCGCGCGGATCATGTCGATCTGCTCGGGCGCGTTCGCGCTGGCCGGCGCCGGGCTGCTGGACGGCCGGCGGGCCACCACCCACTGGCGGTACGCCGAACTCCTGGCGCGGCGGTACCCGCGGATCGAGGTGGACCCGGACGTGCTCTATCTCGACGACGGTGACCTGCTCACCAGTGCCGGCAGCGCCGCTGGGCTGGACCTCTGCGTACACGTGGTCCGGCGTGACCATGGCGCGGCGGTCGCCAACGCGGTCGCCCGGCGACTGGTGATCCCGCCGCACCGCGACGGCGGGCAGGCCCAGTTCGTCGAGGCGCCGGTGCCCGTCGACCCGGACGACGACCGGATCGCCGCCAGCATCGACTGGGCACTCGCCCATCTCGCCGAGCCGTTGACAGTCGCCCAGCTCGCCGGGCACGCGCACATGTCGCCCCGTACCTACCTGCGGCACTTCGCACGGGCCACCGGGACCAGCCCGATCCGCTGGCTGATCGACCAGCGGGTCCGGGCCAGCCTGCCCCTCCTGGAGGAGACGGACGCCCCGGTCGAGCGGGTCGCCCGGTCGGTGGGCTTCGACACGCCGGTCACGTACCGGCACCACTTCGGCCGGATCATGCTGACCTCACCGTCGGCGTACCGCAGGGCCTTCCGCGTCGGCGCGGACCGGCCGGCGTAGCGCGGACCGGTTCAGGCCGGCGCGTACAGCTCGTCGATCTCGGCGCGCTGCGGGAGCGCCACCGAGGCACCGAGCTTGCGTACGCAGGCGGCGCCGGCCGCCGACGCCCAGCGCACCGCGTCGACCAGGTCGCGTCCCTCGCCCCAGCCGACCGCCAGCGCGGCGGTGAACGCGTCGCCCGCAGCGGTGGAGTCGACCACGTCGACGCGGACCGCCGGTACGTGCACCTCGGCGCCGTCCCGGTCGACGTACCAGGCGCCCTCACCTCCGAGGGTGAGCACGGCCCTGGGGGTCAGGTCGAGCAGCGCCCGGGGCTCTTCCCGACCTCGACCGGCGAGCGTGCGTGCCTCGCCCTCGTTGACGACCAGCAGGTCCACCGATGCGAGCAGCTCGGGCGGGAGTTCGCGGGCCGGGGCGGCGTTGAGGATGACCCGGGTGCCGGCGGCGCGGGCGGCCACCGCGGCGGCCGTCACCGTCGACACCGGGATCTCCAGTTGGGCGACGAGGACGTCCGCCGCGCACACAGTGGCCAGCTCGTCCTCGGTGAGGCCGACCAGCGCGTCGTTGGCCCCGGGGGTGACCATGATGGCGTTCTCACCCTGGGCGTTCACCATCACCAGCGCCACCCCTGAGGTGCCGTAGACCACCCGAAGGTGGCTGGTGTCCACCCCGGCCGCCGCGATGCGGGCCTTGAGGGTGACGCCGAAGGCGTCCGAGCCGATCGCGCCGAGGAAGGAGCAGGACGCGCCGGCCCGGGCCGCGGCGACGGCCTGGTTGGCCCCCTTACCGCCGGGCACCATCATGAAGTCGGTGCCGAGCATGGTCTCGCCCAGTCTCGGCAACGCGGGCGCCATTGCGACCAGGTCCATGTTGGCGCTGCCCACCACGGCGACCCGCGTCTGCGGCACTGTCGTCTCCGCCCTGGACGTCGCTCAGGCGGCCCGAGCGGTGTAGCGGTCGCCGGAGCGCTCCACCACCAGCGGCAGGCCGAAGGTCTTGGAGAGGTTGTCCCCGGTGAGGGTGTCGGCGAGCAGCCCCTGGGCGACCACGCCACCCTCGCGCAGCAGCAGCGCGTGGGTGAACCCCGGCGGGATCTCCTCGACGTGGTGGGTGACCAGCACCATCGCGGGGGCGTCCGGGTCGTACGCCAGCTCGGCCAGTCGGGCGACCAGGTCTTCCCGGCCACCCAGGTCGAGCCCGGCGGCGGGCTCGTCGAGCAGCAGCAGCTCCGGGTCGGTCATCAGGGCACGCGCGATCTGCACGCGCTTGCGTTCCCCCTCGGAGAGGGTGCCGTAACGGCGTTCGGCGAGCCCGCCGACACCGAGCTGGCTCAGCAGCGCCCGGGCCCGCGCCTCGTCGCCACGGTCGTAGTTCTCCCGCCAGCGGCCGACCACCGACCAGGCGGCGGTCACCACCACGTCGCTGACCCGCTCGTCGGCGGGTAGTCGCTCGGCGACCGCGGCGGTGGTGAGCCCGATGCGGGTACGCAGCTCGTTGACGTCGGTGCGGCCGATCCGTTCGCCGAGCACGTGCGCGACACCCGTGGTGGGGTGCAGTCGGCCGGCGGCCAGGTTGAGAAGTGTCGTTTTGCCGGCACCGTTGGAGCCGAGCACCACCCACCGCTCGTCCAGCTCGACGCGCCAGGTCAGGTCCTGCAGGAGGGCGGTGCCGGAGCGGCGTACGCCCACGCTGTCGAGGCTGACCACCAGATCCGGGTCGACGGGGGCGGCGGCAGGCGCGGCGCCGGCAGCGCCGGGGATCAGGTCACCAGTCACCGCTCCATCCAACCACGCAGCGACGCGGCGCCCCCCATGGGCGGCGCCCCGGCCATAGGGTGAGGCGCCGTGTCATTGATCACCAAACCTGAAGGACCACCCATGCCCCGTCGAGGTAGGGAGCCGCGCGGATGAGCGCGGTCATCGAGATCGAGGGTCTGCGCAAGACCTTCCACAGCATGCGCAACGGCCGACGGGTGGCGGTGGACGGGTTCGACCTGCTGGTCGAGGAGGGCCAGATCCACGGCTTCCTGGGCCCCAACGGTTCCGGCAAGACCACCACCCTGCGCGCCCTGCTCGGGCTGGTACGCGCCGACAGCGGACGGATGACGGTGCTGGGTGCGCCGTCGCCGGAGTCGCTGCCCAGGGTGGCGGGGCAGGTCGGCGCCATCGTGGAGAGTCCGCAGTTCTTCGGCAACTTCACCGGCTACCGCACGCTGCGGTTGTTGGCGCGTGCCGGCGGGGTGCCGGTCTCGCGGGTGGACGAGGCGCTGGAGCTGGTGGGCCTACGCGACCGTGGCGACGAGCGGGTGAAGGGCTACTCGCTGGGCATGAAGCAGCGCCTCGCTGTGGCGTCCGCGCTGCTGAAGGACCCACGGTTGCTCATCCTGGACGAGCCGGCGAACGGGCTGGACCCGGCGGGCATCCGGGAGATGCGGGACCTGATGCGGTCGCTGGCGGCGGCCGGGGTGACAGTGCTGGTGTCCAGTCACATCCTGGGTGAGATCCAGCTGATCTGCGACCACGTCACGATCATTTCGCACGGGCGTCGGGTGGCGGCCGGCCGGGTGGACGAGGTGCTGGCGGGTTACGACAGGCACGAGTTCCTGGTGCGGGTGGCCGAGGCCGAGCGCGCTGTCGAGCTGCTGCACGCGGCCGGGCTGACGGCGGCCGTCGACGGCGAGGCGCTGGTGGTGAGCGGGGTGAGTGACCCGACGGTGGTCAGCCGGACGCTCGGCGAGCAGGGCCTGTGGGTGGGCGAGCTGACCCCGCTGCGGCCGGATCTGGAGAGCGTCTTCCTGGAGTTGACGGGCGCGTACGAGCATCCGTCGGTGCCCCGGCAGGTCGACGACGCTGCCCTGCCGTCCGCCGATCAGGGCGATGCTGTGATCAATCTCGATCGGGGAGTGGACGCGTGAACCTGGTCCGTGCCGAGGTGGAGCGGCTGTCGGCCCGTCGCTTCGTGCAGCTCATGGTCGTCCTGCTGGCGTTTGCCTTCGCTGTCACGGCGGCGACCACCCTGGCGGGTTCCCACAAGCCGAGCGCGGACGAGATGAACTCGGCGCGGGCTCAGGCCGTCGAGGCGCGGCAGGGAATGGAGGTGACTCACCAGCAGTGCCTGGCGCGACAGAACGGCACGCTTCCGCAGAGCGACATGGACCAGTACTTCCCTCAGGACTGCTCGGAGATCGACCCGATCCGGCAGGATCGGTTGCCGATCGCCGCGGACTTCCTGCCGGGGGTGTTCAGCTTCGCCAACCAGGCGCTGCCGCTGCTCTACTTCCTCATCGCGTTCCTGGTGCTGTTCGGGTTCCTGGTCGGCGCCTCCTACATCGGCGCCGACCTGAACTCCGGTGGCGTGGTGAACCTGCTGCTCTGGCGACCACGCCGGTTGACGGTGCTCGCGACCAAGTTGGGCACCCTGCTCGGCATGGTGCTGGTCCTGGCCCTGATCGCGTCGGTGGCCTACCTCGCCACGTTCTGGGTGATCGGGCAGACCGCCGGGCTACCCGGCCGGCTGAGCGGTGAGTTCTGGCGTTCGCTCGGCGCGGTGCACCTCCGTGGCGTGGTGCTGGTGCTGCTGGCCTCCGCGTTGGGCTTCGCCATCGCGACACTGGGTCGGCACACGTCGGCGGCGCTGGGTGCGGCAGCCGCGTACCTGGTGGTGTGGGAGTTGGGCGGCCGTCTGATTCTGGAGATCATCGACGCCCGGCGGCCGGACCGGTTCATGCTCTCCAGCCACGTCGGGGCGTGGCTCACCGGCGAGGCGAAGTTCTGGGACACCTGCCCCGGCAGCTCGGGCACCGGTTACTGCGACGGCTCCTACAGCCTGACCTGGGGGCCGGCCCTGGTGGTGCTGCTCGTGCTCACCGGTGGGTTGATCGCGGCGTCGTTCGCCGTGTTCCGTCGCCGCGACCTGATCTGAGTCGTGACCCGGCGGGCCGGCCCTCACAGGGGTCGGCCCGACCGGCCGGCAAGGGCTTGCAAGCCGCAGACTCGCGGTGAAATATTCCTTCACATGACCGCCGCAGCGGGCTCAGCCGACGGTGGAGCCGAACACCTCGTCGCGCACGGCGTCCAGCGCGGTGCGCAGCGCGCCGTGCAGGATCGGCTCCTCGGTCAGCCCGGTCGGCACCACCCGAGGTCGGACCAGGGTGATCGCCGCCACCTCCTGCTGCACCCGGTCGGCGAGCGCCGCGCCACCGGCCTGACCCACCTCGCCGGCGAGCACCACCAGCGGCGGGTCGAGCACAACGCAGGTGCTGGCCACGCCGATCGCGAGCCGGCGGGCCAACTCGTCGAGCATCGGGCCGCCGTCGGCACCGGCCGCGACGGCCGCGCGGACCGCCTCGGCGGCGTCGGCGTCCGGGTAGCCGTGCTCACCGGCCACCGCCCGCACCGAATCCGCGCCGACGAGCTGCTGGAAGGCCGGCTTGGCGCGACGGGAGACATCACGCGGGATGGGCGCGCCGGGCACCGGCAGATAGCCGATCTCGCCGGCCGCTCCACTGCTGCCGTGGTGCAGCCGCCCGCCCAGCATGATCGCCAGGCCGACACCGGCACCCACCCAGACCAGCACGAAATCCGCCAGACCCTGTGCGGCGCCGGACTGCGCCTCGGCCACTGCGGCCAGGTTGACGTCGTTCTCGAAGACGACCGGGGTGTGCAGGTCCTCCCGCAGCGCGGCAAGCAGGCCGCTGTGCCAGCGCGGCAGGTTGAAGGCGAAGGTGATGTCGCCCGTGTTCGGGTCGACCAGACCCGGAGTGCCGAGCACGATCCGCCGCACGCTGCTCAGCTGGGCCTGGGCGCTGCTCGCGGCCTGCACCACGGCGTTGTGCACAACGCCCACCGGATCGTCGGTGTCCCGGGTCGACTGCTCCACCCGGCCGATGACCGCACCGGTGATGTCGGCGCAGGCGGCCACCACCCGGTCCGGCCCGACGTCGACCCCGACCACGTGCGCGCTGCTCGGACGGACCGCGTAGAGCTGGGCGTTCGGCCCCCGCCCGCCGGCCTGCTCGCCGACCCGCGTCACCAGGCCGCGCTCCTCCAGCCGCTCGACGAGTTGCGAAGCGGTGACCTTCGACAGCCCGGTCAGCTCGCCGAGCCGGGCCCTGGTCAGCGGGCCGCGTTCGAGGAGCAGTTCCAGCGCGGCACGGTCGTTGAGCGCCCGCAACAGGCGGGGGGTACCGGGTAGCCGGGTCGCACTCATGACACGTCCTCTAGTTTTAGTAAACTTTGCTAACTGTAAACCGACCTGCGAACGGGTAGCCGTAGCGTAACGGCCACCCGACGGTGGGACGCTCGGCCGAGTCGGCAGGGCCAAGACCACCACCGGTACGAGGTTTCGTACCGGCTGGGCACCGAAGGGGGAGATCACGTGGGGCTGGATCCAGGACTGCGCCGGCTGGCGCTGGGCACGTTGCTGGCCGCGTACCCGGGACCGGTACCGCCGGACTGGGCGGTCGATCTGCTGGCCGAGGGGCTGGCCGGGCACACCCTGTTCGGCACCAACGTGCACGACCCCGCACAGCTGGCGGCGAGCACCGCCGCGCTGCGCGCGGGACGGCCGGACGTGCTGATCGCCATCGACGAGGAGGGTGGCGACGTGACCCGGCTGGCACACGCCACCGGCAGCCCGTACCCCGGCAACGCCGCCCTCGGCGCGATCGGTGACGTGGCGCTCACCCGACGGGTCTACCAGTCGATCGGCGCCGAACTGGCCGCGCTCGGCATCACCGTCAACCTCGCCCCGACGGTGGACGTCAACACCGCCGACGACAACCCGGTGATCGGCACGCGGTCCTTCGGCGCGGATCCGGTGCGGGTCGCCGCCCACTCGGCGGCCGCCGTCACCGGCCTGCAGGCTGCCGGCGTGGCCGCCTGCGCCAAACACTTCCCCGGGCACGGCGCCACCGTCACCGACTCCCACCATGAGCTGCCCACCGTGGACGCCCCACTGACCCTGCTGCGCCAGCGGGACCTGCCGCCGTTCGCCGCTGTCGTCGCCGCCGGGGCACGGGCCGTGATGACCGCGCACATCCGGGTTCCGGCGCTGACCGGAAGCGACCCGGCCACCTTCAGCCGGGCCGTCCTGGTCGACCTGCTCCGCGCCGAGTACGGCTTCACCGGCGTCGTCATCACCGACGCCCTGGAGATGAAGGGCGCGGCGGTGGCCGCCGGCGGGGTGGGTCCGGCCGCCGTCCGGGCACTGGCTGCCGGTGCCGACCTGCTCTGCATCGGTGCCAAGGTCGACGCCGAGCTGGTCGAGCTGGTAGCCGCCGAGATCGTCGACGCGCTCAGCGACGGCCGCTTGGCGACCGCGCGGGTCGAGGAGGCCGCCGGTCGCACCGCCGAACTCGCCGCCTGGACCCGGGCCGCCATCGGGTCGACGACCACCGACGACACCGACCTGGGGTACGCGGCAGCGCGCCGCGCCGTCCGTGTCGACGGCGTGCTCACCGGCCTGGACCAACCGCTTGTGGTGCACCTGCACACCGAGTCGACGATCGCGGAGGGGCGGGTCCCGTGGGGCCTCGGCCCACACCTCGACGGGGTGCAGGAGCTCCGGGTGATCGCCACCGAGGCCGACCCGTCGAGCCTGCGCGGGCTGGCCGGTGACCGACCCATCGTGCTGGTCGGGCGGCACCTGCACCGGCTGCCCGGCGGCCCGGAGCTGATCAACGGACTGGCCGCGCAGCACGCCGTGACGGTGGTGGAGATGGGTTGGCCGGCACAGTGGCGTCCAACGGGCGTACGCGCCTTCGTCACCACCTACGGGGCGAGCCACGCCAACGGGCGAGCGGCGGCCGAGGCGCTCGGTCTGACCCGATAGCGGAACGCCCACCCCGGTGCTACACGCTACGTCACCGTTGGTCGAGACGGCTTGAACAGTTCAGCCGCAGGTCAAGTCCACTTTTCGACACTCCGAACCGACAGCTCAAACCTTGCCCCACGCCTGTTCGATACGTAGCGTGATCGACATGTTCCGGTTCGCGCACGGCGCGACCGGCGCACCGGAACCGGGACCTGGGGGGAGGTTGCGGACCGTGGATCCGGCCCGGGATCCACGGTCCGCGCCCATTACCGGCCCGCTGGCCGGTCAGCGCGGATAGACCCCGTACGCCCGCCAGCCCCGATCCGGAAAACCGGCCGCGTCGGCCACCCGGGCGGAGGCGTGGTTGTCCCGCTCGTGCAGATAGGTCGGCACCGCCCCCTCGTCGAGGACCCGTCGCGCCGCCTGGGCCACGAGTCGGCGGGCGAGGCCGCGCCCCTGGGCGGCCGGCACCGTGCCGACGGCCAACTCGTGCCCGTACGCGTCGTGCCGCTTGATGCCGGCACCCGCCAGGTAGGCGCCGTCCGGGTCACGGACCACCAGCACCGGCTGGTCGAAGAGCCGCAACCAGGGGGGCAACCCGGGAGCAGTCGGATCTGTCCACTCCCCCACGTCGGGAAGCGGGGCGGGGGCCACGCTCCACCGGAAAGGGCCGTCGTGCACGCACCAGTCCGGCAGCCCGACGGCCTCCGGCAGCGCAGCGAGCAGCCGATCCGGCGTACGCCGGACCAGCGAACGGATCGCCGCCACCCGCTCCGGCGCGACGGAGAGGACACCACTCTGCCCGGTGTCCACGGCGAGCGCGGGCCGCAGTCGACCGTCCCAGGCCGGTTGGGCCCGTCGACGCGAGGCGACCACGTGCAACCCCGGCCCGGCCGGCCACTGGCCGAGCCAGGTGGCCAGGTGCAGTTGGAGCCGCCGGTCGAGCATGCAGACCTCCCCCGTCACCCGGCCCGTCGTGGATCACCGTACGCCGGGGGGCGCGGTCGGGCGGACGAACCATGCGGGCCGGACCCGGCAGTGGGTGCGCGGAACCAGGTAGACAAATCGACCGTCATATCTATTTCCATACCTGGTCACCTTTGTTTGGGACGGTGAACGCATGCCGATGCAGCCGAACGACCACTACCAGCAGGACCCCGAGCGACTCTGGCAGGCGGCGGAGACCGTCGGTGGCATCCCGCCCCAACCCCGCTACCGCCACCCCCGAACGGTCGGCGCTGGAGCCCTGTCGTGGTGCGGGCTGAACAAGATGCCCGCCGGCAGCTCCAGTCGGCATCGCCTGAACCGCCGCTGACGCACCAAACCAAGGCACATTCTGGTGCCTGACGAGAGCGCCGACTGGTGTATATTTCGCCTCATGACTCGCATCACCGTGGACGTGAACGACGAGTGGTTGGATGCCGCCCGGGAGGTCCTTGGCACTGACACCAAGGTGGCCACCATCAATGCCGCCCTCCACGCGTTCGCCATCCGTCGGCAGGCTCGCGAGATCGTCGCCGCGTTCGACCAGGTGGAGATGGACTTCAGCGGGTCCGTCGATGCCTGGCGCCACGGCGGCGGCCGCGACCTGGGCTCACTCGCCGAACAGGCGCGCGACACCGAGGCAGCCTGATGGCCGGGCCGATCTACCTCGCGGACACCTCGGTCTACGTCCTACAGGGTCGCCACCCGTCGGTTCGGCGGCGCTTCGAGACACTGTTGGCCGAGGGACGGCTGGCCGCCTGTCAGATGACCAGCCTCGAATATCTCAACAGCGCACCCCACCCGAAGGGTTACGAAATCCTCTGGCAGGCACTGCGGGGGCACCGCTGGATGGATGTGTCGACAGCAGCGATGGACCGAGCCCTGGCGGTCCACCGCGTCCTCGCGGCTGACAGTCAGCACCGTCACTTCCGGCTACCCGATCTGATCATCGCAGCCACCGCTGAGCAGCACGGCGCGACAGTGCTGCACTACGACGCCGACTACGACCGGATCAGCGCCGTGACCGGTCAGCCCACCGAGTGGGTCGCACCGAAGGGCAGCCTCTGAGCCTCCTGAGCGGGCGACACACCGGGGAGGACCAGCGGCGGCTTTCGCACACCTGTCGGGTAATTTCTTGTGGTCCGGCATCCCGGCTACGACAGGAGAAGCTCCGCGCATGGGCAAGAAGACGATCCACGTCTCCGACTTCACCGGCACGGTCCTGCAGCAGGACGACGAGGTGGTCCGCGTCGTGGTGCTGGAGCACCCGGACCTGGTCGCCGGGCCCGTGCAGTTGGACGCCACGCCGACCGAGGTGGAGAACATCGACGACGCCGCCCTGGACGTGGCGGTGGTCGAGATCCACGACCGACACGGCGGCGGCGAGCCCCGCCGGGTGGTGTTGACCGCCAGTGAGTTCGACGCGATGGCCACCGACGTGCCGATGGCTCAACTGCTGAAGACGGCCGAGCGGGTCCGGCCGCCCAAGGCCCGCAAGAGCGCCGAGAAGATCGACTACGGCACGCTCGAGCACGCCGGCAAGCCGCACCGTGGTCGGGTCACCGAGGAGGAGGCCCGACTGGTACGCGAGCAGCTCAACGAGGTCAACAAGCGCCTCGCCGACGCGGGCGTGCGCCAGATCGACCCTGCCGACCCGGAGCACGCCCTGCGCTACGGCTTTCCCGACGTCTCCTGACCCAACGGCGTCAGCAGGCCTTCTTCGCCTTGTCGCGGAAGGCGGTCTCGGTGACCGCCTTCCGCTGCGTCTGGCCCTCGTGCACGAGGACGCGATCCGGCCCGAGCCCGGTCACCTCGGCCAGTGTGAAGTGGACGGGGACGGCGTTGTGCCGGTCCCCGTAGGCGGCGACGGAGTATTCAGTGCCGGGTTCGAAAGCGGTGAGCGTCTGCTCGTCGGGCGTCCAACCCGCAGGCAGTTCGAAGAGGGTCACGTTCGTCACCTCTCCGCCGCCGTTGCGGTCGATGGTCCAGCTCTGAGCCGGCGTGACGTCAACGGTGTAGACGCTGATCCGGTCTGCCGTGAATTCGGCACACTCCGCCATGACCAGAGCCGGTTGCCCGTCGACCACGCGTAGGGCAAGCACCGGTTTCTCTGCCGGGGAGCAGGCGGTCAGCCCCGCCAGCGCCACCAACGTCGTGAGGACACCCACCACTCGGACATCTGCTCGGGCCATCGAATCCCCATCATCAACAGCGCGTCACCATACATTTCGGGCAGATCGCAACGTTGCGGTCGGCTGGCACGACCGCAGCTCCCCTGGCACGCCTGGGCAACTGTGTGGATGAGCGTGCGATGACCCGAGGCTAGGTGAGAGCGATCCAGCGCGAGGACCCGCAAACGCATAAGCACCTTTCCGGACCTAGCTCCGCTGCCGAGGCCCTCGGTCGCGGCGACGGCCGGGAAGACCGCACCGTCCCGGAGCGGCATCGCCACTCGCGGGACGGCTCGAAACGGATCGCGGTGACCTAACCCGCCTCGCCACTCTTCGTTGCGGCGCGGACCGCGGCGGCGAGGGCGGTGGCGAGGTCGGCCTCCACCGCCGCCTTCTCCAGACCGAGACTGGTCAGCACGCCGGCGCCGTCCTCCTGTTCGAGCAGGGCGAGCAGGATGTGCTCGGTGCCGATGTAGTTGTGCCCGAGGCGCAGCGCCTCCCGGAAGGTCAGCTCCAACGCCTTCTTGCCACGCGCGTCGTACGGAATCAGGTCGGGCACCTGCTCGACACGGGGCGGAAGGGCGGCGGCGACCGTCTCCCGCACCGCCTCGGGTGTGACGCCCAGGTCAGCCATCACCCGGGCGGCGAGGGCCTCCGGCTCCGCCAGCAGACCCAGCACCAGGTGCTCGGGCCCGATCTCGGCGTTCCCGCTGGCTCGGGCCTCCTCCTGGGAGGCCATCACCACGTTGCGGGCCCGGGGGGTGAAGCGGCCGAAGCCGGCGTTCGGGTCGAGTGCGGCGGCGTCGGTGGAGGCCTTCGGCACGAAGCGCTTCTGGGCGGCCTGCTTGCTGACGCCCATGCTGCGGCCGATGTCGGTCCAGGAGGCACCCGAGCGGCGGGCCTGGTCGACGAAGTGACCGATCAGGTGATCGGCGACCTCACCGAGGTGGTCGGCAGCGATGACCGCATCGGTGAGCTGGTCCAGGGCGTCGGTGTGCGCCGTCTTGATCGCCTGGATCAGGTCATCGAGCTTGACCGTGTTGCTCATCCGGTTAGGTTCTGTCATGCGTCAACCATAGGTTGACGCGATCCCTTCGTCAACCTGAAGTTGACGCATGGGCGAACTCACTCGACGAACTCCGGCAGTCGTCGGGCGACGAGCGCCGGCGACGGCAGGTGGGCGATCTCCTCGGCGACGTCCCGGGCCGCCTCGCGCTGCGCGGCGTGCCGCGACAGCAGGCGGCGGGCCTGCTCGGCGACAGCGCGGGCGTCCACCTCCCCGGGGAGGAGCCGCAGGGCGAGACCGGCGGCGCTGAGCACCTCGGCATTGGCGAACTGGTCAGCACCCTGCGGCAGCATCAACTGCGGTACGCCGACAGCGAGCGCGCCGAGGGTGGTGCCACTGCCGCCGTGGTGCACCACCGCGTCGACGAGCGGCAACAGTTCCGCCTGCGACACCCACTGACGCACGGTGACGTGGTCGGGAATCTCGCCAAGCTGCTCCGGGGGCACGCGACCCGCCGCGACCACCACCTGCGCGTCCACCGTCGCCAGACCGGCGATGGCCGTACGGAGCAGTTCGGCAGTGCCGAACGCGGTGCCAAGGGTCAGGTAGATCAACGGCCGAGACGTCCGACGGCTCACCCCTGCGGGTAGCGGGGCCGGTGTGGAGAAGGCGACCGGGCGCAGCTCGATCCGACGTTCCGTGGCGAGGAAAGTCTCGTCCTGTAGGGAGGGCGGCCAGATGTCGACGTGCGGTCGACCGACGACCTCGGGGTTCCTGGTGGGGAGTTCGAGGCCGATGCCCTCGGGGATCATCCGGCCGAACCCGTGCCAGATGCTCGGGATGCCGGCCCGACGAGCGGCGACGCCGGCTCCCGGCAACCCCCACCCGTGCACCACCAGATCCGGGCGTAGTCGCGCCAACTCCGGTTCGAGATCCTCCGCGTACACCTCGTAGAACGCGTCGGCGGGACGGAACGGTCGCAGGCCGTTCGCGGCGAGCGGCTCGTGTACGGCCGCGCCGGCGGCGAAGTGCACCTCGTGACCGGCTTCCCGGGCGGCGACCGCCAGCGGGATCAGCGGATAGGTGTGACCGACTGACGCAAGACTGGCGAACAGCACACGCATGACGCCGGACCCTAGCGGCAGCACCGTCTCCCCGGCCCGGCGCGGCGGCCCGTATACGGTGGGCAGCGTCGAGCACGGTCACCGGTGGGAGGGGGCGGTCATGCGTCTCCACGTGGGGTGCGCGATGTGGAGTCACAGGTCGTGGCCGGGCCGCCGGCTGCCGTCCGCGGATCGCCTGGCGCACTACGCCAGCTGGTGCGACGCCGTGGAGGGCAACACGACGTTCTACGCGACCCCGACCCGGGACACCGTGACGTCATGGGCCACGCAGACCGAACCCGCATTCCGGTTCGTCCCCAAGCTCCCGAAGGTCGTCACGCACGAACGCCGACTCACTGACGTCGACGAACCACTGCGCGCCTTCCTGGACGCGATCGAGCCGCTCGGCCCGCGTGCCCATGCTCTCTGGATCCAGTTGCCCGGCTCGTTCGCGCCCGCCGACGTGCCGACCCTGGACCGCTTCCTGACTCGACTCCCCCGATCCCACCGGTACGCGGTGGAGGTCCGCCATCCGGCGTTCTTCACCGACGACCGCGCGATCCGGCTGCTGGAGGCGACCCTCACCGCCGCGTCGGCCGAATGGATCCCCTTTGACACGACCGCCTTCTTCGCGAACCGGCCGACCAGCGACGCGGAGCGCGACGCCTGGACCAAGAAACCACGCGTGCCGCTCCGGTCGACGGCGCTGACCGATCAGCCGATCGTCCGCTACCTCGGCCGCGACGACTCGGCGCGCACTGTCGAGGGGTGGCAGCGCTGGGTCGACGTGACCGCCACCTGGCTTCGGGAGGGTCGCTCACCGACGATGTTCGTCCACACCCCGGACAACGCCGAAGCGCCCGCACTCGCCCGCCAGTTCCACGATGAGGTACGCGCACAGGTGCCCACGCTCGACGCGCTGCCCGAGCCGATCCCGGTCGAACCCCTGACGCTGTTCTGACCGCCCCGGTCAGCCCTGATCGTTGAGCAGTTCGTCCAGGTGGGACGCCGTGCTGATCAGTGAGAGGTGGCTGAACGCCTGCGGGAAGTTGCCGATCTGCTCGCCGGTCGGCGCGATCTCCTCGGAGTAGAGGCCCAGCGGGTTGCTGTAGGTGAGCATCTTCTCGAAGGTCAACCGGGCGTCGTCGAGCCGACCGGCCAGTGCCAGTGCCTGCACGTACCAGAAGGTGCACATGTTGAAGGTGCCCTCGGTGCCGGCGAGGCCGTCCGGCGAGGCCTTCGGGTCGTAGCGGTAGACCAGACTGTCGGAGACCAGGTCGACGTCCATCGCCCGCAACGTCGACTCCCACATCGGGTCCGTCGGCGAGATGACGTTGAGCCCGGGCATCGCCAGGAGTGAGGCGTCCAGGATGCCGGAACGGTAGTGCTGCACGAACGCTCCGCGTCGCTGGTCGAATCCACGGGTCATGACCTGCTCGTAGATGGCGTCCCTCGCGGCGGTCCAGCGGAGGATGTCGCCGGGACGCCCCCGGCGCTGGGCGATGCGGACGGCCCGGTCCAACGCGACCCAGGACAGCACCCGCCCGTAGGTGAAGTCCTCCCGCCCGGAACGGGTCTCCCAGATGCCGTCCTCGGGTTGGTCCCAGTGCTCGCAGAGCCAGTCCATCAACCCGGCCGTCTTCCGCCACCCCTCGTACGGCGCGATCAGTCCGTGCCGGTCCGCGAGGTCCAGCGCGACGAGCGCCTCGCCGTAGATGTCGAGTTGCAGTTGGCCTGCGGCGCCGTTCCCGATCCGCACCGGCGCCGAGCCGCGGTACCCCTCCAGGTGGCCCAGCACCTCTTCGTCGAGGTCCGGTGAGCCGTCGATCCGGTACATGATCTGCAAGGGCTGGCCGCTGTCGTTGGCCTCACGGATGCGAGCGTCCAACCAGTACAGGTACTTCTGGGCTTCTTCGGTGAAGCCGAGTCGGAGCAGCGCGTGCACGGAGAAGGACGCGTCGCGGACCCAGGTGTAGCGGTAGTCCCAGTTCCGCTGCCCGCCGACCTGCTCCGGCAGCCCAGCGGTGGGTGCGGCGACCAGGGCGCCGGTCGGCGCGTACGTCATCAACTTGAGCGTCAGCGCCGACCGATCGACCATCTCCCGCCAGCGGCCGGTGTAGCTGGAACCACTCAGCCACCGTCGCCAGTAGTCGCGGGTCTGGGCGAGCAGTTCGCACGCCTCCTCGGTGCTGAGTGCTCGGGGCGCGTGCGGGCAGGCCGTCTCCAGGGCCACCCCACCGATGTCGCCCTCGTTGAGGGTGAACGACGCGGACACCCCTTCCGCGTCGCGTCGGACATCCCTCACCTCGAACGCCCGCTCCACGTTCTTGAAGGCGGCGAGGGTGAGGGTCAGCGTCGAGCTTCGGAAAACGTCGCCCTCGGGGTGCACCTCAAGCTGGTACGGATCGCGCCCGTAGTTGAACTGCGGGTGGCAGTCGAAGCGGAACCGCATGCTTCCCCGGACCATGCGGACCAGTCGGATCAACCGGTGGTGGTCCGTGGCACGTTCACCGGTGACGGGCATGAAGTCCAACAACTCACCCACACCGTCCGCGCTGTGGAAACGGGTGATGAGGATCGGCGTACCGGGCAGGTAGAGCTGCTTGCTCGCGTAGTCGACGCCGTCGGGCGCGAGTTGAAAGTGGCCGCCCTTCCGGCGGTCCAGCAGCGCTCCGAAGACGCTCGGTGAGTCGAAGCGGGGCGCGCAGAACCAGTCGACAATGCCGTCCTTGCTGATCAGCGCCGCCGTCTGCAGGTCACCGATCAGGCCATGGTCTTCGACCGCCGGGTAGCTCTCCACGCTGTCCCCCGCCATCCGTCGTGGCAACGGCGGCGACTACCCGCAAAGAGGCCGTGACACACGCGATTCCGGAGACGGGACGGGGTTTCGGCCCCGTCCCGGCAATTGGGTCAGCGGGCGAGGAAGGTCTTCCAGTTTCCGGCGGGGTAGGTGCGGAGCGTGCCCCCACCCGTCGCCTGACCGGTGCAGTCCGCGGTCTGGAAGAAGGTGACGTCCTGGAAGCCGCTCCACCCCACGTGGCTGTCGGCCGTCTGGGGCAGCGGCGTGCACGCGCCGGTCGGGGCGGGGAAGTGCGCCACCACCGTTGTGAAGCTCCCGCTTTAGAAGGTCAGGCCGGACTCCTGCGCCGAGGCGGGAGAGGCCAGGAGGCCGAGCCCGGCGGTCATGACCGCGGACATGGTGAGCACTGCTCCGACTCGGGCTGATCCTGCTCGCATGCGCACACTCCCCTGCATCGACAACGTTGACATCATCCTCATGCCCTTTTATTGCTGACGCAAGCATTTGATTGAGGTGTTCAGCTAATCCACAGGTGGCTCGACATCGTCGAACCCGACGGCGATTGCGGAAGGGATCCGTCCGCAATCGCCGATAACGTCTCATCGACGACAGCGACGAGAGGATCGCGGATGAGCCTGCGAGGATTTGCCACACTCAACATCTGGGCGGACGACGTGGAGGCCGCCACCGCCTGGTACGCGGACCTCCTCGGCGTCGAGGCGTACTTCACGCGCCCCGGGCCGGACGGTCGCCTCGCGTACGCCGAGTTCCGCGTCGGGGACTACCAGGCCGAACTGGGCATCATCGACCGCAGGTACGCGCCGGCCGGGGCATCCGCGACCGGGCCCGGCGGTGTGGTCATGCACTGGCACGTCGACGACCTCGACGCCACCGTCGACCGGCTGCTGGCGTTGGGCGCCACGGAGTACCAGCCGATCACCCCGCACGGCGACGGGGGGTTCGTCACCGCGTCGGTCGTCGACCCGTTCGGCAACGTACTGGGCGTCATGCGGAACCCGCACTACCTCGACATCCTCGCCTCGCCCAAGGCGACCTGAGGTAGGCGACGTGAGTTGGGGTCATTCCCATTCGTCCGGATCCGACGTCCGTCGCACCAACGTTGCCGCCTCGTCGGCGTCGAGCCCGCTGGCGATGAGCAGGTCGTTCGCCGCGGTACGGAACTCGCCGGCGGCGATCATTCCCGAATAGCCCAACCGGTGGACGTGCGGGCGGGTGGGATCGAGCGCGGCCTCCCCCTCCGCCTTCCTGACCAACTCGACGGCCGTCAAAATCTGCTGGCGCGCCTCCTGTGGATCATCCCGCGTGCGGATCGTGCATCTGAGGGTCTGCACACTGACTGCCAGCAGGTCGAGCGCCTCGGGAAACTCCTCGGGTATCGGCTCGTCGTCCCGGAGCGCCTTGGTGAGCCGCCTCGCGATGGACCGACAGCTGTGCAGGCTGCGCCCCATGTGGCGGACGGCTTCGGTGTAGAAGGCCAGCGATGGGCGTTCACGCCAGCGAAGTGGCGCGAGCCGGACCACCTCCTGGGCGGCGTCGAGCCCGTCGTTCAACCCGTTCAACCGAGGACTGACCTCCCGCAGCGCGCCCAGACTCCGCTCGGCGGCCCCAAGATCGCGGAGGCGGGCCGCCGCAGCCAGGTCGTGGAGGGCCGCGATGGTCGGGTCGATGACGGGTTCGGCCAGCCGCCGCACCGTGCGCTGCGGGTGGATGGGCACCACCAGCAGGCCGACCGCCAGTCCGATCAGCCCACCAACCGCCGCGTCGACGAAGCGCGGAATGGACAGGTCACGGACGGGCGGTTCCAGGGTGGCGATGAGCACTGCTGTGGCACCCGCCTGGGTCAGCAGTGAACCACCGCCCTTGAGCAGCACGGCGACGAGGATCGCCAGCACGACGACCACACCGGTCTGCCAGGCCCCGATGCCGAACAACGGCATGAGCGTGTCACCGACGGCAAGCCCGAGGACGACCCCGACCAGCAGCTCGATGGTGCGCCGCAGGCGTGACCCCATCGAGGCCGCCACGATGCCCACCGCGGTGGTGGGCGCGAAGACCGGGGCGGGGTTGTCCAGGAACTGGTACCCCACGAACCAGGCAAGCGACGCCGCGATCCCGGCCTGCACGGCGAGCAGCCCGTAGAGGCGCAGCCGCCAGGCGCGGGAGCGCACTGCGTACCGCGCCCGCGCACGTAGGCCGGCCAACGCCCGGCCGGTGAGGGTCGGGTCGGTGTCGGCTGCCGCCTCCTGCTCCGCGGGCATCGCGCCGTCTACCCAGCGGTACCCGTTCTATCCGGTGAGCGACAGGGAATCGTGACGGCTCGCCTCAGTGGGCCGGATTCGGGGTATGCGGTAGTTTGCCGAGTTGACGCCAGTTCGTCTCCGCCACCTCGACGTCGTAGTGCGCGGCGGCAGCGAGGATGTTCTGGAAGGCCTGGTCACGCTCCTTGTCGGTGACGCCCTGCACCTGGTCGAACCGGGCGATGGCGTTCCGGACGTGACCCGCGTCGGTCATCGGTTCCTTACGCTTGTCCGGAAACGCGAAGACGCTCTCGGGCAGCTCGCGCTTGTCCTTGTCCGTCAGGCCGCCGTGCTTCTCGTGGGGTTTCCAGGTCGACGTCATCCCTCACCAGTACCCACAAGCTGCGCGGGAGCACCTGCCGCGACGAGTTTTCCCGTGCCACCACAAGATCCATACCATGCCGTCGGCCTGCGTGCGGCCGAAGCCCTTACCGCGTCGGTCCTTTGTGGAATGCGAGCATGGCCGGCATGGATATCTACGAGGACGCCCGTACGGTGTCACGTTCGGATCTGGCCGCCTGGTTGCGTCAGCTGGCGAGCCAGCTGGAGTCCGATGGGCGGATCTTCTACGGCGCGGCGGGCTCCGTGTCCGTGGCGGACACCGTGCGCTGCGAGCTGGAGATCGAACAGGAGAGCGAGACGGAGGTGTCCGTCGAGATCGAGTTCTCCTGGACCGTGCCGACGTCCGGGCAGGCAGTGGACGAGGTCGAGGAATCGCCGAGCGGGGAGCAGCAGGGCGAGGCCACCTCGGAGGCGTGACCCCCGGGGCGACACCACGTCGCACGGCGGCCATCGACCCCGGTGGCCGCCACCACCGTCACCCCGAACGGGCCGAGAGGAACGATGACGAGCGCACCACCCGGTCGGACACATCGCCTGGCCGACACGTGCCAGGAGTTGGTGGCCGCGCCCTGGTTCAGCCTGGCCAGCTTCGTCGTGATCACCCTCAATGCGCTGGCACTGGGCCTGGAGACGTACGGCCGGGCCGGGGCGCCGCTGCAATCCATCGAGTACGCGTGCCTGGCGTACTTCACGGTCGAGCTGTTGACGCGGTTCGGGGCGCACCTGCGCCGCCCCGGCGACTTCTTCCGGGATCCGTGGAACGTCTTCGACCTGCTCATCATCGCGGCGCCGCTGATGCCGGGCGTACGCGAGAACGTCACGATGCTGAGACTGCTGCGCCTGGCCCGCATCGTCCGCGCGTTCCGCCTCTTCCCGAGCCTGCGCGTGATCCTCGTCGGGATCCGGCGCAGCCTTCCCGGGCTCGGCAGCTTCCTTCTGGTCACCGTCCTCGTGCTGTACGGGTACGCGATGCTCGGCTGGATGTTGTTCGGTGTGGCGATTCCCGAGCGGTACGGCACTGTGGGGCAGGCGATGCTCACGCTGTTCCTGCTGCTGTCGTTGGACGGCATCACCGACACCCTCCAGGCCGGCCGGGAGGTCACGCAGTGGGCGGTGCTGTACTACGTCTCGTACATGATCGCCGCCTGCTACCTGCTGACGAACCTCCTGGTCGGGGTGGTCCTGAACGCGCTGGACGAGGCCCATCAGGAAGAGCGCGCCGCGGCGTCGCGGGCCCTTCGGCCAGAGGTCGGCGAGGAGCCCGGCGAGCCGTCCGTGCACGAGCAGTTGGCGCAGCTACGCACGATCATCACTGACCTGGAGCGTCGGCTGCCGCAGGCCACGGACACGGCACGCGAAGCGCAACCGTCCCCTGTGGACCGTGTTCCCGCCTGATGATCTAATTCATCCGCTAGATCCGCTTCCCGGTGGGATGTCCCACCTGCTGCTCGTAGGAGATCGCATGAGCGTCACCGCCGATTTCAGCAAGCTCGTCGTCAAGGCCTACCAGGACAAGACCCTCGCCGAGCTGGTCGACTCCCCCGTGAGCGCCCTCACCGGCGTCAGCGCGGGAGACGCCAAGCTGCTCAAGGAGGCATTCAACATCACCACTGTGGGCGACCTCGGTCGTAGCCCGTACTTCCGCACCGCCCAGGCGCTGGTCGCCCTGAGCGCCGCCAAGTAACGGCACCGGGTCGGGCATCGATCGACGGACTTCGCGGTCGGTGCCCCACCTCCGCCCGCGGAACGACCAACATCCTTTAAAGAAGCTTTAAGAAGCTGTCGGGTCTGATCGGGAAGCGCCTACCATACGGCGGCCGTGGCCGTCCGGGTCAGTGCCGCCGTCTGCTCGTTGGGAGTGACCCGTGTCGTACGCCTCGTTGCCCGAACCGGACGCGAGCCAACCGCCGTCCCGTCACCGCCCGCCGAGTTGGTTCGCCCGCAACAGGTTGGGCATGGCCGTGGGCGCGGCGGTCGCAGTGGTCATCGCTGCCGCCGGCGTGTACCTGGGCAGTGGCGACGTGACGCCCGAGCCGTCGAACGCGGCCAACGCCCTCGAATACGCGTCGCCGTCGGCCGGGCAGGCCGAGTCACCCGGGGCGGCGGCGTCGGCCCCCGCGACACCGGCTGTCTCCGCGACCCCGTCGGCGTCCACGACACCGTCGACAGCGGCCACCCCGAAGGTCCCGACGACCGGCTGGATACCCGTCGACCGGGCCGCCTGGAAAGCTCAGGCCGACGCGTACCAGGCGTTGACTGTCGACCCCGTCCCGGCCGGCGTGGGCAACCTCCCGGAGTTCCGGGCGGACTGCCAGTACAGCCACCGGCTGCCGGACGACCCGATCGTCGCCCCCGGTCTCCCGGGCGCCTCCCACATGCACTCCTTCGTCGGGAACAAGGCCGTCGACGCCGACACCGTTGCTGGGGACCTGACGAAGTTCACCGCCACCTCCTGCAAGCCGGTCCAGGACCACTCCGCCTACTGGGTGCCCACGCTCTACGACAACGCGACCGGCAAGCCGGTCGAGACCACGGGTTTCCGGGTCTACTACCGGTCGTTGGCGAAGAACTCGACAGGTCAGATGCCGATGCCCAACGGCCTGCGCATGATCGCCGGTGACGCCAAGAAGAAGAAGCCCACGCCGCGCGGCGCGACCGGCCAGTTCTACTGCGCCTTCTACGGCCCCGGTGACCTCGACGGCATCGCCCGCAGCACCAACGGCAACTGGCCCATCTGCGGCGGAGACGCGACCCTGCACTTCATGATGCAGTTCCCCGACTGCTGGGACGGCAAGCACCTGGACAGCCCCAACCACAAGGACCACGTGGCGTACGGCAGCGGCAACGGTTGCCCGAGCAGCCACCCGGTGCGGATCCCGGCGATCACCTTCGACATCCAGTACCCGGCGAAGGGCACTCCGGCGGGCTACTACCTCTCCTCCGACAAGGAGGGGAAGAGCGCCTCCTCCATGCACGGCGACGCGTTCGTGATGTGGGACGTCAACACCATGAACAAGCGCACCAAGAACTGTGTCCTGCAGCGCCGGACGTGCGACAACTACGGCTACCAGAAATAGCCGGGGCCAGGCCCGTGTCGGCCTGGCCCCGGGGTTTCGGGTGGGTCAGCTACGCAGCGTCCACTGCTGGTTCGGGCCACCGTTGCAGGCCCAAAGGATGATCTTCGTGCCGTTGGCGGTGGCGGCGCCGTTGGCGTCGAGGCAGAGCCCCGACTGGACGTTCGTGACGGTGCCGTTGGTGTTGACGTTCCACTGCTGGTTCGTGCCGCCGTGGCAGTCCCAGATGATGACCTGGGTGCCGTTGGCAGTGCCGTTCCCGGAGGCGTCCAGGCACTTGTTGCCGTACACGGTCAGTTGCTTGCTGCTGGTGTGGGTCCACCGCTGGTTGGTGCCGCTGCCACAGTCGTAGAGCTGCGCCTGGGTGCCGTTGGTGGTCGACGAGTTGGGCACCTCGACGCAGCGGCCGGACTGACCGCCCACGAGCTGCCCCTGCCCCGTCCCGCTGCCGCCGCCCTGCTGCTGGCGGACGATCGAGGTCGACTCCGCCGACCGGTTGCCCTGTGCGTCGACGACGTAGAGCCGGTACTCACCCTGGGTCGCCGGTACGGCGATGGTGGTGGCGTTGCCGGCCGCCCTGGTCATCGTCGCCCCGGCGGTGAAGTTGGTCGTGCCGGACGGAGCCAGCCAGACCGACCTGGTGGCGTCGCCGGTGCTCCGGATCGGAATCGACGCCGTGGCGCTGGTGACGAACGTGCTGGCCGGCAGTACGTAGTTCGGCGAGGAGAAGGTGCTCGCCGGAACGATGTCCCGGTAGGCGTCCTCAAGGCCGGAGTTCGCCGCGATGCTGTAGGCCGCCGCCGGCCAGACATAGTCGGAGGAGACGAGGATGTCCGCGACGGTGCTGTTCGGCAGGTTCTTGTTCGAGACCTTGTTGATCGGTCCGTAGATCTGCGTGATGCTCAGGTCGTGCTTCCGGCCGAAGTCGTCGGAATTGATCATCCAGGTGACGTTCTTGTCGATGCTCAGGACGTTGTCCCGGAAGGTGATGAACGCCGACCCCTCGTCCGGATGCAGGCCGTACTTGTGACCGGAGGGGACGCCCTGCAGATAGTTGTTGGTGATCGTCGTCCCCGGCTGGCTGCCCAGCGTGTAGATGGGCGCCGTGTCACTGAGACGCTGCACCGTGTCAATGATGTGGTTGTAACTGATCGTGTTGTTCCGCGCCGTCGTGGTGGGTCGGTTGGGCGCGATCGAGCCCGACGATCCGTCGAAGTTCCACCAGCCCCAACCCAGCGTGATGCCTGACCACGGGGTCTTCTCGATCCGGTTGCGCTGAATCGTCAGGGTGTCGACGAAGTACGCCGAGATCGGGCTGTGCCCGTTGAACAGAACAGCGCTGTCGTAGATGTAGTTGTTCTTGATGTCGATGTTCTTCGGCAGCCCC
Source organism: Micromonospora taraxaci (assembly GCF_007830095.1). NCBI lineage: Bacteria > Bacillati > Actinomycetota > Actinomycetes > Micromonosporales > Micromonosporaceae > Micromonospora > Micromonospora taraxaci. Next base: position 6,221,714 of record NZ_VIWZ01000001.1, read on the forward strand.
TCGACCTGCGGGAGGTACTTCTCCCGGTTGGTCGACGTGCCGTCCCCGATGTAGACGTGCTGGGGATGGCCGACATTGATGGCCGACCCCGCGATGTCGTTGGTGGCGTTCCCGATCAACTGGGTGCCCTGCACGTCGTTGACCATGCTGATCCCGTCGGCGCCGGTGTGCTCGATCCGGTTGCGTTGCAACAGGAGGCCGTCGGCGTTCTGGATCTGGATGATGCCGGGGCTGACGTCCACGTTGCGGTAGTAGTAGACGTGGAAGTTGCCCTTCGCGTACGCCTGCGCGCCGAGGTTGCCCTGCTGCGCCTGCTTGTAGGACGAACCGGCGACGTTGAACAGGTTCCAGTCCGAGTGCCGCACCGTCAGACCGGAGAACGTGATGTTGCGGGCGTGGCTGGTCGTCGAGGTGCCCGCGACCCGCAGCACGGTGGTCACGTTGTTCGGCGCGTAGACCGTCGCGGTGGACATGTTCTCGGCGCTGGCCTTGTAGTAGTAGACCGTCTTCGCGCCCTTGTCGTAGTAGAACTCACCGGGCGCGTCCAGGAACTCGTACGCGTTCATGAGCTTGTGGGTGCCGCCGACCTGGGCGTTGCCGTTGAAGGCCCCCTGGGCGATGGCCGCGCCCGGCTGCTGGAACAGGGCGACCCGGCTCCCGCCGTCGGTGGTCACCTGCCGGACGCCCACGATGGCAGTGGTCCAGGTCGTGCCCGTCTCGATCTCGATGTCGTCCTGGTTGCGCGCGATGGCGGGGAAGTCGTTCGTGTTGTACCTGGCGCCGTCGCACTGCGACCCCGACTCCCAGGCCCAGGCGGCCTGGCCGGCCGTGATGGTGTACGTCCCGTAGCACCCGCCCGAGCTGACCGTCTTCGTCGCCATGACAGCGCGCTTGTCGTTGACGTAGAGCGCCCGCAGCTTGTTGGCGCGGTCCAGCGGCGCCTTCCAGATGTTGCCGCTGTGCTGGGTCCAACCGGTCACCTGGACGCCGCCGTCGAGGATCGGCTTCTCGTTGGCGTACGCGCCGTAGATGACCCGGTAACCGTTGGTGCCGGAGTCACTCTGACCGAATTCGACAGTGCTGCTGATCGGATAACTTCCACCGCGCAGAAACACGTTGATGTCGCCGGTCATGTTCGTATTCACCGTACGGACGACGTCCCGCGCGCGTTGCAGGGTCCGGAACGGGGATTGGAGAGTTCCCGCGTTCGCGTCGTTGCCGTCGGGTGCGACGTAGTAGGTGGCCTGCACCGCGGCCGCGGCCGGTGTTTGGTCGCTCAGCACGGCCGGCAGCGTGGCGGCAACGAGGGCCGCCACCGCCAGCAACGACGTTCGAGCGGTGGACACGTTTGACCTCACGTACGGTTCCTCTCATTTGCCGTCGACAGGGGGCCCCGTGCGTATCGAGCGACGAGTACGGAAACAGCGACACCACTAAGGACCGGTGGGGCTTGTCACCCGACCGCACTCTCTTGTTAATCGCTACGAAATCTTCCCGAAGCGTAGGTCACACGTGTGATGAATGCAACCATGAATCGTAGTACATCTATGCGTTAATGCTAACTTTTCGGGCGTATCACCCTTCATCGCTTGAGACCACTGATTGATCATCCGATGAATCCGAACTGACGACGATGCTGCGCCGGTCCGACGCGCGGGCCGGGGGTCGGGGCGTGCCATCCGCCCCGACCCCCGGACCTCCGGACCTCCGGTCACCTGATCGAGAAGTCCGCCAGTCGCAGCGCGGAGTCGAACACCAGGTACACGTCGTGGTTGCCGGCCACCCGGGCCAACTCAGCGCTGGTGCTCACGTACCGGTAGTCGTCACCGGTGCTGGGCACCGTGGCCGTGCCCAGCAGCCGTCCGGTCGGCGAGCCCAGCCGGACCTGGATCGCGCCGGCGCCAGCGCCGGCCTTGGCGACCATCGCGGTGAAGGTGCGCGCGTCAGGGCGCAGGGCGGAACCCGCGAAGGAGATCCACTGCCCGGCCTCGGTGGCGCCGACGGCCGTACCCCTGACCTTCGTCTCGTCGACCAGCCGGACCCCCGCGTACCTGTCGAAGTTCTCCGCCCGGGTCGGCCGGGACAGGTCACGCACCGGGATCGTCTCCCCGCGCACGCGCACCGCGGCCCGGGCCCGGATGTCTCCGGCGGACGCCCCGACCATCAGGTCGTAGGTGGACGACTCGACCACCCACCGACTACGGGTGACGTCCCAGTGCGCCAGGTCGGCGGCGGGCACCCGCAGCGTCACGGTCCGGGTCTGCCCGGGCCTGAGCTCCACCCGCTCGAACGCCTTGAGCTGCTGGATCGGGGTCCTGTCGCGGGAGGTGCGTTGATGGGTGTAGAGCTGCACCACCTCGGAGCCCGCCCGAGCGCCGACGTTCGTCACGTCCACGCTGACCCGCACTGTGCCGTCGGCCGCGACCGACTGGGCGGCGGTACGCAGTTCGCCGTACCGGAAGCGGGTGTACGACAGTCCGTGGCCGAACGGGTAGAGCGGTTTCGCGTTGCTGTAGAGGTACGTCTGCCCGGACGTGATGATGTCGTACTCCAGCAGGTCCGGTGGCAGTTGCCGGTCGGAGCGGTACCAGGTCTGGGTGAGCCGGCCGGACGGGTTGCGGTCGCCGAAGAGGACGTCGGCGATCGCGTGCCCGGTCTCGGCGCCCGCGTGAGTGGTCCACACCACGGCGGGCACGTGCTCCTGCTCCCAGTTGATGGTGACCGGGTAGCTGGTCTGGAGCACCAGCACCGTCCGTGGGTTGGCAGTGGTCACGGCCTTGACCAGCGCCTCCTGACCGGCACTCAGAGCCGTGGAGGACCTGTCGTGCGCCTCGCGCCCGTTGATGAACGGGTTGCTGCCGACCACCAGCACGGCGGTGTCGGCCGCCCGGGCCGCCGCCACTGCCCGGTCGATGCCACTGCTGACCAGCTCACGACTGAAGTGGGTCGCGTCGTCGGGAGTGGACGCGCCGAGCTTGAGCGCGCCGTCGTCGCCGACCGTCACGTACTTCTCGGCGGCGAACCAGCTCTCCTTCGTCTCGTAGCCGACGTAGCGCAGCACCACAGTGCCGTCGGCCTGCGGCTCCAGCTTGAACTGCTGCTGCACGTACCAGCCGTTCGGCTGCTCGTCGCGGGTGACGAACGGCCCCCAGTTGTAGCCGAGGTAGCGGCCGTTGGCGGCGTTGCGCAACGTCACCACGTCCTGGCCCCAGTCGACCACGTCGAACTGGGCGGCGAGTGACGCCGTCTCGCCGCTGGCGGCGACCGGGTCGGCATCGGTGGTGCCGGTGGCCGTGACGTACCGGCCGGTCGCCGGGTCCTTCAACGCGATCCGGTCCGCACCGTCGAGCCCATCGACGCTGGCGGCGGCACCCAGCCGTTCACGGATGCCGTCCAGCGCCGTCACCTGGTACGGCAGGTCCCCGCCGTACCAGTCGGAATAGAGGGTGTCGGCCAGCGGACCGAGCACGGCGACCTTGCGGTTCCGGGCCGGGTCCAGCGGCAGCGCCTGCCGGGAGTTCTTCAGCAGCACCATGGCCTCACCGGCGGCCTGCCGGGCAAGTCGCTGGTGTTGCGGACTGTTGATGACGTCCGGGGTGATGCTCCCGTACCGGCCGCCGCCCGGGTCGAACTCGCCCAGTCGGAACCGGATGTTCAGGATGTCCCGGATCCGGGCATCGATGTCCCGTTCGGTGATCAGACCGCTCGCCAACGCCTGTTTGATGGCGGTGACGGTCGGTTGGGCGTTGGTGTCGTCGGTGATGAAGCTGCTGAGGCCGGCCTTGATGATCGCCGCGTTGGCCTCCGCCTGGGTGGGGTAGTACTTCTGGGAGTTGACGAGGTTGTTCGGTGCCCAGGCGTCCGTGACGTGCATCAGGGACTGGTCGGTCCAGCCGCGTACCACGGTGTCCAGGTCCGGGTCGACGGTCGCGGGACGTCCGTTGACCAGGTTGTACGCGGCCATCATCCCGGTCGCCGCGTCGGCGGCGATGGCCGGCTTGAAGGCAGCGCGGTCGTACTCGTTGAGCACCCGCGGTGGCACGTTGGACGAGGTGACGTCCCGCCGGACCTCGTTGTTGTAGGCCAGGTAGTGCTTCAGGGTCGGGGCGCTCTTCAGGTGGTCCGGGTCGCCGCCGGTCATGCCCGAGCCGTACGCGGTCGAGATCGCGCCGGTGAGCATCGGATCCTCCGAGTAGCCCTCCTCGTTGCGACCCCACCGGGGGTCGCGCAGCAGGTTGACCACCGGCGCCCAGAGGTTGAGCCCCCACACCCGGGGGTTCTGCGCGTGGTAGCCGCGCGCCTCGTCGCCGACGGCGGAACCCACCCGCTGGACCAGGTCGGTGTTCCAGGTGCTCGCCATGCCCACCGGCTGCGGAAAGACAGTGCCGCGGGCCTTCACCACCGCGCCGTTGTTGTCGATGTCGGTCGACCAGGCGACCCCGTGCAGGGCCTCGGTGCCGGTCTTGAACAGGCCGATGCCCAGTCGGGGTACGGCCGGCTGGTACTGGTGCAGCCAGGAGATCTTCTCGTCCAGTGTGAGACGGCCGAGCAGGTCGTCGACCCGGGCGTCCACAGGTAGGTGGGGATCTCGGAACGGGTAACTCGGTTCGGCGAGCGCGGTGCCGGGAACGGCGGGTAGGGCCAGCAGGGCGAGCGCGAGCGCGGTGATTCCGCGCCGAAGGCGCCACTTCCGCATGCGGTTCTCCTCATGTCGTACGACAGGCGCGATTCAGCGCCAAGACCGGCTTGGCCAGGCTCGACACCCGGCTGACGGGCCTGAACGACGAATCATCGAAGCGCTTCGACGACCCCACCGCGGCACCACGGTCAGGAAGGTGCGCGATTCGCGCAACTATAGGTGGGCATCTATTGGTGGACAAGGCCGAACCGGGGCCGGGCAAGGGCGCGGTGATGCGCAACGTGGTAGACCAGGTCCATCCAGGTATCTACAATCTTCGTTGTTAACGCTCACACTCGTCCCAGTGTTGAGGTAGGAGAGATCTATGCGAACGAGGGCAAGATGGCTCGCGACACTCGCCGCGCTCGGCGTCGTAGTCGCCGGTGTGCTGACCCCGACAGGCCCGGCCAGCGCGGAGTCCAACGGCGGGGTACGGGTGATGCCGCTCGGCGACTCCATCACCGAGGGCACCCAGGTGCCCGGCGGATACCGCATCGGGCTCTGGCAGCGACTGGTCAACGGCCGGTACACGGTGGACTTCGTCGGGTCGCAGTTCAACGGGCCGGCCAGCCTGGGTGACCACGACCACCAGGGGCATCCGGGCTGGCGCATCGACCAGATCGACGCGAACATCGTCGGCTGGCTCAACACCCAACGGCCGCAGACCGTCCTGCTGCACATCGGCACCAACGACATTTTGCAGAACTACAACGTGAGCAGCGCACCGAACCGCCTCTCCACGCTGATCGACCGCATCACCACCACCGCGCCCACCGCAGAGGTGTTCGTGGCGCAGCTCATCCCGATCTCCAACAGCAACCAGGGAGCCGCCGTCCGCACCTTCAACGCGGCGATCCCGGGCATCGTGCAGAGCAAGGTAAACGCCGGCAAGCGGGTGCACCTGGTCGACATGAACAGCGCCCTCACCACCTCCGACCTGATCGACGGCGTACACCCCACGGCCGGTGGCTACGACAAGATGGCCGCTCGCTGGTACAGCGCCCTACAGTCGGTGCCCGGCAGCATCGGCAACCCGGGCAGCGGCGGCGGGCAGACCACCGCCATCGTGGGCACCCGGTCCGGCAGGTGCGTCGACGTCCCTGGGGCGTCCACCACCAACGGTCTCCAGATGCAACTGTGGGACTGTCACGGCGGCACGAACCAACAGTGGACCTACACGAGCGCCAAGGCACTGACGGTGTACGGCAACAAGTGCCTCGACGCCGCCGGCTACGGCACCTCTCCGGGGACCCTGGTCACCATCTACGACTGTCACGGCGGCACCAACCAGCAGTGGAACGTCAACGCGAACGGCACCATCACCGGAGTGCAGTCCGGCCTCTGCCTGGACCCCGTGAACCAGGGCACCGCCAACGGCACCAAGCTCGTCCTCTGGACCTGCACCGGTCAGACCAACCAGCAGTGGAGCCGCCGATAGCCGAGGGTCGAGTCGCGGTCCCCCTGCCTGCCAACGGCGACGGCACCATCGACGCAGTGCGAGCACGCCGGTAGCGTTACGGATCGTCACTACCGACGATCTGAGGTTGTGGGGTAGTTGTGGCTTCCGACCTGGCATCCGGGCTGCGTTTCGCCGCGCAGCCGGTCGTCAGCGTGTTCGTCCCTGGCACTCCCGTCGTGTCGCCGAACTTCGTGTTCGGCGGCACGACGCCAGCCGAGGTGCGGACGTACTCACTCGAACAGGACGATCCCCCGGGCTCCTTCCCGTGCGCCCGGGTCACCGAGTTCGACCTCGTCTTCGACGTACTGCCGGCCGACCTCGGCCACTACCTCGAGGACTGCCTGAAAGTCGCCTGTTCGGCGAGCGCAAGTGTGGTGTGGATGGCCTTCGAGGGATCCTTCCACTTCGACCACATCCTGACCGAGGCGATCGCGCCGCAGGTCTACGGCATCTGCGCACCGGGTGACGATCCGGTCATCGTGCCTGACCTGGAAACCCTGAAGACGCCGCATTGGCGGTCGGTGGTGGCGTCGTACCGGAGCCGGCTCTAGATCGGGTGCACCCGTCCAGGGTCGACACCTGGGCGGATCAGCGCGGTTTCAGCGCCCTTTCAGGCTGCTCAATACGTTCGCGGCATGACAATGAAACGTTCCACGCGTACGAGGCGCGGGACTGCCGTGGTGGCGATGATCGCCGTCACCGCGGCAAGCGCGCTGTTCGGCGAATCCGCGTCAGCCGATCCCGTCCCCGTCCCCATCCCGCAGGCAGCGCTCACCGATCGGGCCTTCGGCCAGGTCGCCGAGATCCACATCCAGGGCGCCGACCGGATCAAGGCCGTCGTGCTGTCGGCCGAATTCGTGCAGTGGCACCGGCTGCACCCGGACGCCACCACCGAACAGGCGCAGACCCACCTGACGGCGCGCAAGCAGACGCTCGACAGCTCGCTGACCGCCTACGACCACCTGGTGCCCGAGCAGGACCTGCTGCTCAGGTCCGTCGACATCCTGCTCGGCACCCCCGGCGGCGACACCCGGACCTCACCGGAGATCACCGGCCTGGTCGGGGCGGTCATCGGCAAGACGGTCGAGCCGTGGGACACCCGCGAGGAACTCGCCTCCGGCGCACTGCGTACCGCCCAGTGGTTGCGCGGTCGTGACGACGCCCTCGCCGCTGTGTGGTCCGCGGTCCGCCAGGCGGCGACCGCCAACGCACCGGTCGCCAGCGCGTGGAACGCCGTACTCGGTGCGCCCTTCGGGGTGGACGTGACACATACCTACGAGCAGCTCACGCAGGATCCCGGGCTGGCCCCCGTGAACCTCGGGGCGATCCTCGCCCTACAGGGCGACTCGGCGGCGTACGTCGCGGCGGCCAAGCAGAAGCTCGCCTCCCTGCACGCCCAACTGCTCGGCCTGAGCGTGGAGATCCGTCTCGAGATCGGCGAGAACAACAGCAAGTGCCCACCGGAGGGGCCACCCAGCGCCGAGTGCACCGCGGCGGCCAAGAAGGCCGCCGAGGACCGGGACAAGGCACGGCAGCAGACGATCTCCGACGTCAAGGCCGGGCTGGGCATGGTGTCCACCCTCATCGGGTTCGCCGACCCCGACGCCGGCAAGAAGGCCAAGGTGATCGGCGAGGCGGTTCTCACCACGATCAGCGCCATCTCCACGTACGCCGCGGCGATCACCGGCCGGGGCCTGGCGGGCTCGGTCTTCAGCACCGCGACGTTGGCGATGACCGGCAACATCTTCGGCGCCGTGATGTCGATCGTCGGGCTCTTCGGCGGCAGCGCGCCGTCGCTGGATGCGCAGATCCTCGCCCAGGTCAAGGCACTGCGCGACGAGGTCCGGGCTCTCGGCGACGAGATGCGGGCCAGCTTCGCGCGGGTCGAGGCGCAGATCAACACGGTGTACGCGAACATGATGGCCCAGTTCGACAAGCTGAACGCGGCCATCGCCGGCAACACCGCGCAGCTCACCCTCGTCCAGCAGCAGGTCGCCCAGCTCGGGCTGCGACTGGAGGACATCGCCGCCACCGTCCTGGCCGCGATCGGCGACGCCACCCTGCACGACGCCCGCGCCGACATCAACAAGTACATCGGCTACCTGGAGAACTTCGGCCAACCGATCCCCACGTACGGCGAGTTCGTCGGCCCGGAGAACGAGTTCCACCTGACCGCCACGCAGCTGGCCAGCGGTGCCGCCTTCGTGGTGCCGAAGACCGACGCCGACAACCCGGCACTCGACCCGACCACCGTCCTGAACAGCTTCGGCGAGGCCCGGTCGATCAACTATCTGGCTCGGGTGGCCAGCGGACGCGACCCGTCGATGGTCGAACCAGCAACCCCGGTCGGCAACCCGACGGTCTGGAACCTCGGCGCGCAGGCGTACTCCATGCTGATGCTCCAGAACCCGACGTACGCCGCCCAGGTCAGCGCCAGCCGCGCGGCGCAGATCGAGGCGGAGGGCACCCGCATCGCCGACCTCGCGGCCAGCTTCGGCCGACCGGTCGACGGCGACGCCAACAGCCTGATCACCGGGCTGATCGACGAGTACGTCGGCGCCACCAACGAGTTGTCGGCCGCGCTGAGGACGTTCCGGACCAACGAGATCCAGGTCCGCTGGGAGCCCGACGCCAACGGCGTGCAGGTCAAGACACCCAAGAACTACGACCTGTTCTGGGACACGGACAAGCAACTCGCCCCGGCACCGGCGAAGGCCGACGAGGCGACAGTGCCGTCGTGCAACGGCACCCGGCAGATCGACCGACCCAGCAACGTCCGCTACGACCTGATGTCGAACGTCGTACTGACGCTCCAGTACGCGTACACGCCACGCCACGACGAGCCGCCGGCCGGCGTACGGGAGTTGCCCGAGGTGGGACACTGCTACACGCCGAGCTGGGTCCACACCCGCACGACGGGCTACGGCACCGGGGTGATCCGGTACTACGGCAAGCTGCGGTTGCAGATCCACAGCCGGTTCCGGCTGAACTCGACGCTGCCCTGGCAGAACTCGCGGACTGCCGACTTCACCTGGCCCGACGAGCAGGTCTACCAGGTCGACTGCGAGCTGTTCAACTGTGACAGCGAGACCAGCCCGGAACAGGCGCTGACCCAGAAGTGGCCGTCCGGCCGGTACACCTTCGCGAGCGCCGCGACGGCCGTGCCCAACACAGCACTGGACACCTCGCTGACGCCGACACTGCGCGGTTTCCTCCAAGCTCGGCAGAAGTCGATGTACAACCGGGTCCGGGACCTGAGCACACAGGTCAGCGGGCCGGTGCCCGCCGCGCTGAAGAAGATGAACACGGCGGCGCGGCTGCTCCAGGCGTACACCCGGTTGGGTCTGCCCAACGCCCTCGACTCGGACGACGTGCTGTCCGCGAACCTGTTCGGGCAGTACCAGATCCCGGTGAACATGCCGACCGACGCCAAGATCGGCAATGCGTACGCGAAGGCCAGCGGGAACTACACGCTCTGCGGGCCCGCACCGTGCTCGCTCGACCCCAGCCGCCCGCTGCGCGACCAGGTCAGCCTCAAGCTGCCCTGCGAGCCTTCTGTCGACTCGTCGAACCTGCCCGGTGACCCACTCGGCGACTGCCTGGTCACCAGCGCGCGGTCCCGTGCGACGGCGCTGACCCAGCGGTACGAGATCTGGGCGGACCAGATGACTGCCGGCCTGCACCGCGAGCGGGTGCCATGGTTGAACGACACCCTCACCGGTCTACGCATCACCACGCGACTGACCCACACCAACTGAGACGAGGCGGTGCCGGTGCCTTCGGGCGCCGGCACCGCTTTGTGTGTGAGGTTCAGTGGGGTTCCAGGTTCAGTGGCGTTCCAGGCCGCGCAGGATCAGCAGGCGGGTGGACCCCATGCCGAAATGGTCGACCTCGCCCGAGATGCCGGCGACCGCGTGCAGGACGGGCTCGACGTCGATCCCGCGATCGCGCGCCCACTCGCACAACTCCCAGATCTCCACGAGGTCGTCGCGTGGGTCCGCAGACTGGTCCCGGGCGGAGATGTGGACCAGCCGTCGACGAAACTCGGCGGCGGCCGAGGGGAACTCACCGCGGAGACCGACCCCCCAGCTGAAAGCTCGATGGGCGCGGAAGATTCCCCGGACCTCGTCCCTGGCCGCCTCGTCACCGGATTCGTAGATGTCCAGCAGAGCGGTCAAAGCCGCTGCCGCCTCGACTGCCACCCCGGCTTCCTCAGCGGGCGGCGCGGCGGCCGACAACTTCGCTTGCCAGTCCGGATCCGTCAGGTCCACCGGACGATCAGCGATGCCCCGGAGAAGGGCGTCGATGACGGCGACGTCCTCCCGAATCGCGACGAGATTCATACCGGGAAATTATCCGCCCCTCTCGCGGAATGACTGCGTCCTGGGGTAGTGCCTGCCCCACCAGCGACATTCCTGCTCACCGGCTGTCACCTGGATCTACCGCTTCGTAGGGTCGGAAAGGGGGGAGCCATCAAGTTCGATGTCATTTTCGTTACGGGGGTAGTCGCGTGAAGTTCTCCATCAAAGACCCGCCAGTCGTGAATGAAGGATCGCCCGGGACGGGCTCCCGGATCGCGGACGTCGATGCGCTGCGCGCCGTGGCGCTGCTCCTCATCCTCATTGTCAACATCGCCTTCTTCAGCTCCGGCTACTCCTTTCATCTGGTTCCGGATCCCGCTTACGACTCGTGGGGCGACCAGACGGTCCGGTGGCTGGTCGAGCTGCTCTTCGCGATGAAGGCGTACCTGCTCTTCTCCTTCCTGTTCGGCTACAGCTTCACGCTCCAACTCGACTCCGCGGCGCGGCGGGGCGTCGACTTCGCTCCCCGGTTCCGGCGACGGCTGGCCGGGCTCTTCGTGCTCGGCATCCTGCACGCGGTGCTGCTGTTCCAGGGCGACATCCTGGCCACGTACGCATTGCTCGGCCTGGTCCTGCTCGCCATGCGACGAGTCACCGTCGGCACCGCCGTGCGCGCCGCCGTACTGCTGACCGGCGGGATCGGTTTCGTCGTCGCGCTCGCCGCCGTCGGCGGGGCCCAACTGGTCACCGATCCGGCGACGGCGCTCGCGGCGGGGCAACGGTCCACCGAGGCACTACAGGGCGGCATCGGGTCGGTGATCGCCGAACACGTACGCCAACTGCCGGCGATGGTCGGCACGCTCCTCGTGCAGGGGCCGCTCGCCTTCTCGGCCTTCCTCTTCGGTTACGCGGCCGGGCGACGCCGGCTGCTCACCGACGTCGCCGGAAACCGGCAGCTCCTGCGCCGGGTGCAGCAGCTGGGCTATCCGATCGGTTTGGCCGGTGCGGTGATCTTCGCCGCCGGTGGGGGCACCGCCAACCTGACCGGGCTGGCGGCGGGCGTACTCACCGCGCCGCTGCTCGCGGCCGCGTACGCCGCCACCCTTCTCCAGTTCTTCCAGACCAACCGGGGACGGCGGGTAGTCGCCGTAGTCGCGCCGGCCGGACGGATGTCCCTGTCGAACTACCTGGGTCAGTCGCTGCTCTGTGTGCTGGTCTTCACCGGCGTCGGACTGGGCCTCGCCGGCACCGCCGCACCTGCTGTCGTCCTCCTCATCGCGGTCGCCATCTACGGTGCGCAGCTCGCCGCGAGCGCGGCGTGGATGACCCGGTTCCGGTACGGACCGGTGGAGTGGCTGTTGCGGGCCTGGACCGAGCAGCGGTGGCCACGGATCCGCGCCGCCGACCCGGTCTGACGGTCCCGCCCGCGCCGGGTTCCCCTGATGCCGCCGGCACAGGACCAGCAGAACATTCCGACACCAGTCGCCGCCTGAGCTGCTCTACGGGGGCGCGACGTTCGGTAGCAGGTCGTCGTCGCGTCCGCTCTGGGGTAGCCCAGCCGCAGCGGCGATGGCCTCGACGGCCTCGTCCAGTCCGGTGGTCTCGGGTAGGACGAGTTCGTCGGGCCAGCCCAGGACGTCATGGGCGGCGTACCAGCCGCTCATCTGGTCGGCGGTGAACTCACTGACCTGCGGGCGGGTGAGGTGCCGGCGCAGGGTCTCGGGCAGCGACACGTCGAGGTAGCAGAACAGTGACCGGCCGCGGTGGTCGTCCCGCAGGGAGGTCAGCATGCTGCGGTAGCGGCTGGTGTGCAGGATGCCCTCCAGCACGACGTGGTAGCCGTGGTCGAGGGCGAACCGCACGGTCTGCCCGATCAACGCCGGTGCCGCACCGCCGGGCTTGTCCCGCTCGCGCAGCACGATGCGGCGCAGATAGTCCTGCTCGACCAGGGCGCAGCCCCGGCCGTGTCGGCGTCGTAGCTCGCGGGCGATGCTGCTCTTGCCGGAGCCGGAGTTGCCCCGGATACAGGCGAGGATCGTGTCCGGGCTGCCAGTGGATTCAGCGCGCACGATGCCTCCTCGGCTTCAGTCGTTACCAATGGTGAGGTCGAGAGCAGCGACGGCCAACTGGGTGAGGTCAGGAAGTTGGTCCTCGCTGAGGGTGACGCCGCGCAGGTTGTCCAGCGGCGTCTTGAGGCCCTGGAGTCGGCTGCCTCTCAGGTCGGTGCCGTCGAGCTGGCAGGAGTTCAACTCCAGCCCGGTGAGCTCACACGACCGCAGCGCGATGCGAGGTAGTCGGCAGGACGACCACGCGCCGTTGGTGAGAGTGCAGTCGGTGAAGGCGACCGAGCCGGCGGCGGTGACGCGGTGGAAGGTGGCGTAGTCGAAGCGGCAGCCGTCGAACAGGACGTCCTTGAGGCGTATGTCGGTGAGTCTGGTGCCGGTGAACCGGGAGCCGGTGATGGCGCAGCGTTCGATGGTCATGCCGATCAGGGTCGCGCCTGAGAAGTCGGTGCGAATGATCTCGCAGCCGTAGAGGCTGCCGCCTTCCCAGGTGCTCTCGCTCAGGTCCACGCCGGTGATCAGGCTGCTGCGGATGCTTGCGTCCTCAAGGTGCGCGCCACGCCACGCCGCGCCCCCGACGAGGGCCTCGGTGAGGCCGTCGGCAAGGTTCGTCGTGGTGTCGAGGTCGTCCGGTTCGAGGTCCGGCAGCAGGACCTTCACGTCGCCGATCGTGGTGGTACGCATATGTCCTCAACCTGTGCGGGCGCGGGGTAGGCACGCCACCCCGCGCGTTCCCGTGGTGCGGGCTACTTCTTCTTGTTCCAGTTGTCCCAGCCGGGTCGGCTGTCGAACTTACCCTTGTTAGCCCAGGCGGGGCGGTTGTCGAACTTCGCCGCGTCGATCGACGTTACCGACCGCTCAGGGTCGACGCCGAGGCGAGCGAGTTGCTCGGGTGCGGCCTTGACGAGAGTCGCGAGAGCATTGGTCATGGTGCTCCTCCTTAAGGGGTGAGGTGGTCCGCGGCGGCGCGGACGAGGGCCTGTCGGGTGGTCCGGCAGTAGGTCGTCTCTCGGGCGGTGAATGTCGCGTGCTCGAAGTAGCGGTTGCCGGCTTGGGCGCCACGGCAGAAGTCGTAGAAGGCGCAGTGGTCGGCGCAGTCGTTGAGGGCCGTGACGAACTCGGCGACGTAGTCCAAGTCGCCGGCGTCGGCAAGCAGGGCAGTGATGGGCTGTCGAAGAACGTCGCCGGCGATGAAGTCGCCGTATCGTGGCTCGGTGATGCCGAGCAGCTCCGGTGACAGCAGCACCACCTGCCCATCCCAGGAGACCGTCGGGATCGGCTCGTACGGGGCGTGGTCGACGTGTCCGGCGCGGGCGGCGGCGAGATAGTCGGCCAACCGGTCCACGTCGCGGATCCGCAGCGGACTGCCGCCGATGCGACGTTCGATAAGGCGCTGCCAGAACCGGTACGCGGCGTCCTCCGACACCGGTGCCCGGTCGGCGCCCTCCTGCTCTTCGATGTTGAAGCCCACCGACTCGCAGCCGGGCAGGCCGTTGAAGAAGTCGACAAGGGCGTCCGCGTGGTCGATGGTTTCCGGGGTGACCACACAGATCACCGAGTACCCCAGCCCCGCGTCGGCCAGCGTGTGCATGCCGCGCAGGGTCCGGGTGTCCGTCGGGTTGCCGGCCCAGTCGAGGCGGTTCCGGTTCAACGCGCCCGGTCCGTCGATGCTGACCCCGACCTCGAACCCGTAAGCGGTGAACAGCTCGCACCACTGTCGGTTGATCAGCGTCGCGTTCGTCTGGATCTCGTGACGCACCAGTCGCGCGCGCCGCAGCTCCTCGAACGGGGCCAGTAGATCCCGGAACAGCCCGATAGGTGTGGCGGTGGGTTCGCCCCCGTGCCACACGACGCTCACCGGATGTCTGCTGTTCTGCTGGGCTATCGACTCGGCGCAGGCCTGCGCGACCGCGCCGCTCATCAGGCGCAAGGATCTCCGGTCGGGCAGGTAGCAGTAGGTGCAGTCGAGGTTGCAGAAGCTCGTCGGCTGCACGACCAGGGTGTGGAAGCTGCCGGCCACCGCCGGCTGGCCGGTGACGTTGATGAGACCGATGCCGTTCACGAGGAAGCCTCCTCGATGCTGGCGGCCGTGGTGGTACTGACGCGGTAGGCGTGGGTGTGGCGGGCGGGCCAGCCGAGGAACCTGTCAAACATGTCGGCGGCGCTGCCCGTGACGCTCGGGTTGAGCCGATGCAGGTCGTCGATCGCGTCGTGCAGGCAGCCGGCCAGGTAGAGGAACAGGCTCACCGGCACTTCTCGGTACTCGGCCAGGAGCGCGAGCTTCGCTGCGCCGCAGGGCCACGGCTGCCCGCATCGGCGGCACAGCCACAGCGGGCGCATCGGCAGATGTTCCACCTCGGCTGGCGCGAGCCGGTTCGCCGCGAGACGGCGCTGCGGCCCGGTCACCGGAGGCCGCCCTCGCGGACCTGCTGCTCGAACAGCCGACGCCACACGAAGGTGAGCAGCGGCGGATCAGCGGGGCGCACCTGCCCCTGCGAGGACGTCCACCTGGGCTCGGGGCGCCGGAACTGGCTGGCCACCGCGTTACCCGAGACGTACACCGTCATGCCGCCACCCCCGCCAGGGACGATGAGCGGCGGGCTCGCCGGGGGAATGGCGAGCCCGCCGCCGCACCACGGCGGCTGGGAGCAGACCGCCGATCGCCCACCCGCGCAGCCCTCATGGCGGTACGCAGGCGGGGAAATCGCCGAGACAGTTCGCTCTCGGACGGGCCGGGCCAGCGGTCCAAGCCGTGGTGTGGTGTACCGCTCATCGATCCCTCCATCTGCAGCTCCCTGTCAGTCATCCCGACACCGGCATCGACACGCGCCGGTGATCCGAGGTGAACTGAACGTAGGGGAGCCCTCTTCGGAGGACCGGGAAAATCCGTACCGGGTCCAGCGGCCTTCAGCGGGCAGAGTGATGGTGTGCGAGGGATGACGGACGACATGACGATCGGCCAGCGCGTCGCCTTCTACCGGCGTCGGCGAGGGCTCTCCCAGGAGGTGCTGGCCGGTCTGGTCGGCAAGACGCAGG
The DNA here is from genome assembly GCF_007830095.1 of Micromonospora taraxaci. NCBI lineage: Bacteria > Bacillati > Actinomycetota > Actinomycetes > Micromonosporales > Micromonosporaceae > Micromonospora > Micromonospora taraxaci. The sequence goes on from NZ_VIWZ01000001.1 coordinate 6,237,251, forward strand.
AGTGGTTACGCAAGGTCGAGACGAACCGGGCCGACCTGGACCGGCTGTCGGTCATACGCGCGATCGCCAAAGCCCTCGACGTGTCCCTCGGCGACCTGATCGGTGCACCGAGCCTGTTCGAGTGGTCGGACGACTCAGGCTGCGAGACCATCCCGGCTTTGCGGGCCGCGCTTCACGACTATCGTCACCTCGCGCCAGCGCTAGCCAGCACCGGGGACGTCGAGGCACCCTCCCTGTGCGAAATCGAAAACGACGTCGCCGAGATCTGGACCGCCTACCAGCACTCGCGGTACGGCACCCTCGCCCGCCGGCTGCCCTACCTCATCCACGACTGCCTCACCGCCACCGAGGCGTACGACGGAGATGATGGCCAGCGCGCGCACGCGATGACCGCCTATGCCCATCAGCTCGCCGCGTTGTTCCTCACCAAGCTCGGCGAAGGTGACCTCGCGTGGACCGCCGCCAGCCGAGGGTTGGCCGCCGCCAACGCCAGCCACGACCACGTCGTCATCGGCTCGCTCAGCCGCTCCGCCGCGCACTCACTGGCGTCCATCGGCGAATATGCGCAGGCTCGTGGCCTCGCAGCCACGGCAGCGCAGTTCCTGGAAGCACGGCTCGCCAAACCCACTCCGCAGCTGCTGTCGGTCTACGGCAGCCTGCACCTCGTCTGCGCGCTGGCCGCCGCCCGGAACGACGACCGCGCCTCGGCCGTCACCCACATCACTGAGGCCGATGCCACCGCGCAGCGGCTCGGTGCCGATGGCAACCACGTCTGGACCGCGTTCGGGCCGACCAACGTGTCGATCCACAAGACGACCGTGGCGATGGAACTCGGCGACGTGCAGCGCGCCATCGCCATCGGCGCCACACTCGACACCAGCACCGTGCCCGTCGAGCGGCAGGTTCGGCATGCCATCGAAACCGCCCGAGCCCTTGCCCGGTGGAACCGCATCGACGACGCGCTCGCCGCGCTCCTTAACGCAGAGATCATTGGTGCTGACCAGGTGCGCTACCACCAGCTTTCCCGCGACCTTGTTCGGGATATCCTCACGCGCCCCCGGCCACCCCGACTGGCCGTCGAACTCAGCGATCGGATGGGTGTCCGGTCGGGAGGGCCGCGCTGGTAACCGAGCTCAGATCAGTCGGCTCGTGTAGCCAGCCGCCACCAGGCGCTCGAACGCCGTCCGTACCTCGTCCGGCATCTCCTGCGCGATCGCGAAGCCGCGCTCGGCGTACACCTCGATCCGCTGCGTGTCGCCGACCAGCATGTCCACCACCCGCTGCGGGTCACCGATGCTGGCCACGTAGTCGTCTAGTTCGAGCGGGTTCGACGCGCAGACCACATCGACCTCCGGCCACATCAACCTGCAGGTAGCGTAGGCCCGACGCTGTTGGTAGGGCCGCGACATGATCAGTACCGACTGCACCGGGATCCGGTGTTCGGTCAGGAGCTGAAGCGAGTACTCCAGGTTCTGGGCGGTGTTCGCGGCACGCGGCTCCACGAGAATCGCTTCCGCGGGTACACCATGCTCAATGGCGTACTCGCGGTAGTGCACTGCTTCTCCACGCGGGAACCGCTCGACGGTCGTCGGGGCGTTCGCGCCGGTGAACACGATCCACGGGAACAGACTCTCGTGGTACAGGCGCGTCGCGATTACGGCCACGCCGAGGTCATGACTACCCAACCCGATTCCCACGTCGCACGAGCGCAACTCGTGACGCATGTCGTGGTAGCGCCAGAGCGTCTCCACGTCCGCCCGGATAGCGTCGGGAATCGCCTGGGCATTTGCCGCCGCACGCCGGTACATCAGCACCTACCAGGTCCGGTCCGCGCTGGTTCCGTCATGCCGCCAGCCTAGGGCTAACACGGCAACGACGGCATTGGGCGGCACCGTCGCACGAAGAAGGCCCCGACCCAGTGTCAACCACCAGGTCAGGGCCTTGCTCGTTGGTGCGCCGCCAGGGACTCGAACCCCGAACCCGCGGATTAAGAGTCCGCTGCTCTGCCAGTTGAGCTAGCGGCGCTCGCCAGCAACGGGACGAGACGCTAGCACGTCAGGTACGCCACCCCGAACAGGCAGGGGTCCGCCTCACTTCAGCGTCAGCGTGACCTGCCCGGTCGCGACCCCGGACGGGTCCACCACCACTGTGTACGTGCCGGAGGTCGGCAGCACCGTCGGCTCGATGTCGCCGGCCCCGTTGATCACACAGCCGCTGGTGATCGGGCTGCCGTCGGGGGCGCGTAGCTCCACCACGCCGCACTGGTCGGGTAGGTCGGAGGCGGTCGCGGTCAGACTCACCGACGTACCGGCGCTGGCGGTGAACCGGTAGGTGGTGACCCCGCCGGGTCGGTCGACGGTGGCGACGACCGGCGGACCGCCGACGGTGATCGTCGCCGCCTTGTCGCGGCTGCTGACCAGCCGCAGTGTGGTCGCGCCGGTGGTGCGTCCGGTCGGGTTGACCACCACTGTGTACGTCCCGTCGGCGGGCAGCAGCGTGCCGTCGATCTCGCCGACGCCGTTGATCACGCAGCCGCTGCTCAGCAGCCGGTCCTCGGCGTCGCGCAGTTCCAGCGGCGAGCACTGGTTGGGAAGTGTGCTCGTGGGCACCTCGACGAAGACGCGCTCGCCCTGCTGCCCGGTGAACCGGTACCGGGCCCGCGCTCCGGGATGATCCAGGATCGCGGTGACCTCCGGGCCGTTCGCTTGCAGCGTGCCGTCGACGTCCCGGGCCACGTACAGCCGGACGGCTGCTCGTCCGGTGTCGCCGGGGGCGGCGGTGACCCGCACGGCGTACGTGCCGGTGGTGGTGAGGTCGACGCGGTCGATGTACCCGACGCCGTTGATCGCACAGCCGCCCCCGATGTACTGGCCGGCAGGGTCGGTAAGCGCGTACGGCGAGCACCGGTTGGCGATCCCGGGCGCGGTGGCGTCGACGAAGACGGCGTCGCCGGCCCGGCCGGGGAACGTCAGTGGCGCCCCGCCGGGGGTCAGGCTGGCGGTCGCGACGGGCACGGCCGTGATCGACGTGGCGGCGGGCGGGGCGACCCGCTCCGTGGTGGCGCCGGCCACCGCGAACTCGGGACGGCCGCTGACCGCGACGTCGAAGACGCACTCGGCGAGCTGGGCGGGGGCGGTGATGCCGGCCCACCGGCAGATCTGCTCGGCCGTGGCGCGGCGGGCCGGGTCGAGGTCGTCGACGGTGACTTCCCGTTCGGGGAAGGCGCGGTCGGTGAACGTGCCGGTGTCCTGCCCGTCGTCGTAGTGCAGCAGCGAGCGGTCCGGGTGGACCCGCCAACTGTCCGCGTACGCGGGGTAGAGCTGCGCGAACGGCACCGGTTGGGTGAGCGCCGTCCCGGAGGACGGTGCGATGTCGTCGGCCGGGTCGCCGTCGAAGTCGCCGAGCAGGCCGCGGACCTTCCCGGCCCGGCCGTCGGCGAGCTTGACCAGCACCCGGTAGCCGTAGTGGCCGATCTGGTCCACCGCCGCCGCGGAGCCGTCCGGCCACGTCACGTCGTACCCGTCGGTGGGTCCGGTGTCGGACGGGCGGCGGGCGAGGGTGCCGCCGCCGGGCAGGTCGCTGCGTTCCGGCGGCGCGGCCACCGACGCGCCATCGACGTGCACCCGGGTGCCGCCGTCGGTGAGCGTGAGCGCCACCCGGTGGGCGCCGACCCGGAACGCGACCGCCGAGTTGACCGAGGCGGTCCGGGTGCCGGTCATCGGCGCCTGCCGGACCTGCACCTCCAGCGGGTCGCCGCCGGTGGCGGTGACAAGCGTGAACTCGCCCACGGCCTGGAAGTCGTAGGCGACCCGGTCGAACGTGACCAGGTGCGGGTCGCCGTTGCTGCCGCCGCAGTTGGCGCCCTCCTCGCAGAGCTTCACCGGACCCTTCTGCGGGGGCTTCTTCTTCGCCGGTTTCTTGCACTCGTCGAGGTTCTTCGGCAGCGTCTTCCCGTCGTACTCGGTGCGTGGTGGCAGGCCCTTCGCCACCCGGTAGCGGTTCTCCGCGAGTGTCGCCTTCACCTCGGCGGTACGGATTTCGGTGCTGCCACAGTCGCCCTGCGGAACCTTGTTCTGGGAGATGTCGTCGGCGTGGTTCAGCTCGTGGTAGAGCGCGGCGCAGGGGTCCCGGGCCACGCCGTCGCCGTACGGCTCGACGGAGGTCGGATTCCAGGTGACCGTCGAGGAGCCCTTCCCGTCGGGGCTGTCCGGGGTCTCGAACGCGCCCGAGCCGCCGGTGGTCGGGATGATCCGCACCCGGGGAGACTTCTTGTCCCGCAGCCGCGGGAGCAGGCCGGACGGGTCCCCGCCGGGCGCGGCGAATCCCTTCAGGCAGGTGTCGACAGCGCCCTGGAAGTCGACGCCGCTGACCGGCACGCCACCGGTCGGGTCCACCACGTAGTCGGCCCGGGCTGGTCGGGGCCCGCCGACGACCAGCGCGCCGACGGCCACCAGCAGCAGTGCCACCGCGGCGGCGGCCGGCCGGCGGCGTCTCCGCCGGAGGACCACCACCAGCGCGACGGCGAGCAGCACCAGCAGCAACGCTCCGCCGGCAAGCCACAGCCAGCGCTGGCCGGTCACGCCGTCGCCGTCACCGACGGTGAAGGTGGTGGTCCGCAGCGTGGTCCCGCCCGCGCAGAGGCCGGTCGCGCCGGTCACCGGCAGTGGCAGGTAGCCGGCGGTCACCTCGTACCGGCCGGGGGCACCGACCGGCCACAGCGTGTCCAGGCCACCGCCGTCCGGGGTTGCTGCCACCGAGCGGAGCAGCACCGCGTCGGGCGTGTCGCCGTCGTGCAGGCGTACGCCGGTCAGGCTGACCGTCGCGGTCGCACCGGGTTCCACAGTGGTGAGCCCTGCGGTGGCGGCAGCACCGATGCCGTCGTCGTGGAAGCTGCGGGCCAGCGTCGGCGTGAGGTCGCGCCCGTCGAGGCGTACCCCGGTCACCTGGACGGTGCCGACGGCGCTGGTCGGCAGCGCGCACGCCGCGCCCGTGGTGTTCGTGACAGTGAGGTCGAGGCGGACCTGGTCGCCGGCCCGGTAGTCGGCCTGGCCGGGCCGCAGGGCCAGGCCGAGGCCGCCGTCGGCGGGCGCCGCGGCGGCGCTCACCGCACCTGCTGCCAGGGCGGTGAGCAGTACGGGAATTGTGGCCGCGAGTCGCACCGTCCACCTCATGGTGCGGACTGTAGGGGCGCGGCGGCCGATCTTCGCACGCTCTGTCGGGGACCGGTCCCAGCAGTCGGCCAGGTCCGATGATCAGCCGAGTACGCTCGTTACTGCTGCATGCTGCGCTGCCCGGCGCCAACGGCGCCGAACGGCCGGCTCGGCCGCGAGCCCGCAGTGGATTCGAGGACCCTCGCGCCGATCCAGGGGAAGTAACCAGGTGAGCACCCATTCGATGTTGCTGTTCGTGCTCGCCGCGGTCGCGGTCATCGTCGTCGTGCGGTGGGTGGCGGCCCGCACCGGCCTGCCGGCCGCAGCGCTTCTGCCGCTGATCGGCATCGCGTACGCGCTGCTCCCCGGCCCCAACATCGGCCTTGATCCCGACCTCGTGCTCATGATCGTGCTGCCGCCGTTGCTCTACAGCGCCGCACTGGACTCCTCGCTGTTGGACATCCGCCGAAACCTCCGCATCGTGGTGAGCCTCTCAGTGCTGCTGGTGCTCCTCACCGGGGTTCTGGTCGGCATCGGGTTCCACCTGTTCGTCGCCGGGGCGACGCTCGCTGCCGGGATCGCTGTCGGCGCCGCCATCGCGCCGCCCGACCCGGTGGCCGCCCTGGCGGTGGGCCGCCGAGTCAACCTGCCACCGAAGATGGTCACGATCATTTAGGGCGAAGGGCTGCTCAACGACGCCACAGCGCTGACGATGCTCAGCGTCGCGGTGGCCGCCGCCGTGGGCGGTGAGTTCTCGTTCCCGTCCGCCGTCGCCCAGTTCGTGCTGGCGGCGGTCGGCGGGGTCGCCGTGGGAGCGGCCGTCGCCTGGGCCGTTCGTCTGGCCCGACCGCTAACCAAGGACCCGTTGCTGTCCAACGCCATCTCGCTCGCGACACCGTTCGTGGCCTACCTGTTGGGTGAGGAACTGCACGTCTCCGGGGTGCTCGCCGTGGTGATCGCCGGGCTGATCGTCGGCCATCAGGCGCCCCAGTTCACCTCGGGCGCCGCCCGGCTGCAGACCAGCGCGGTGTGGCGGCTGGTCGACTTCCTCCTCGAAGGCTTCGTCTTCCTGCTGATCGGCCAGCAGCTACCCGAGGTCGTCAAGGGCCTGCGTCAGTACGACACGTCGACAATCATCATCGCGGTCGCGGTGTCGGTCGGCGTGGTGCTCCTGCTGCGCCCCGCGTGGCTGGTGATGACCCAGTCCCTTCCCCGGTCGCTGCACACCCGGCTGGGAGGCATCGCCGAGCAGGACGACGCCGACGAACCCGGGACCGCCCGGCAGATCCAGCGCGCCGACCGCAACGCCCGCCGACTCACCTCTCGTGAAGTGGTGGCACTGAGCTGGTCCGGCACTCGTGGCGTCATCAGCCTGGCCGCGATCTTCACCCTGCCGCTGACCACCAACAGCGGCGCGCCCTTTCCCGACCGCGACCTCCTGCTGTTCTGCACCTTCGTGGTCGTCCTGGTGACACTCGTCGGGCAGGGCCTGACGTTCGCGCCGCTCGTGCGGATGCTGGGCCTGCGCGCCAACGAGACAGACCAGGCCCGCATACGCAACGAGGCCCGCTCGGCGGCGGTCGAGGCCGCCCTGGCCCGCCTCGACGACGTTGCCGCCGCCGAGCCGGACAGCGGGGTGGCCGTCAGCATCACCCGTACGCAGCTGCTGGCCCGGCTGGCGCGCTACCGCGGGCGGCTGGACCTGCTGGAGCAGAGCGATTCATCCGAGGTGCCCACCTCACCGGAGTACGAGACGGCGCTCCGGGTCCGACGGACAGCCATCGCCGCGCAGCGCGAGGAGCTGGTGCGCTGGCGCGACTCGGGCCGGCTGCCAGATGAGGAACTCCGCGTCCTGGAACGCGAACTCGACCACGAGGAGCTGCTGCTCCCGAAACGGGCATCCAGCTGACGCGTCGGGCGACGGCGCCCTGGCCTCGGCCCGGCGCCGTCACCTGCCGCCTCACAGTTGGTGCAGGATCACCGGGTCCTTGATCTTCTTGTCGGCGGCGAGCAACAACGCCTTGCTGATGATCTCGGCGAGCCGGGTGTCGCCCTCGAAGGGCAGGAACATCTCCGGCTCCTTCGCCTTCGCCGAGTCGGGGATGATGCACAGGTACCTGTCGTCCGGGGCGATCAGGATGTTGCCCGAGCCGCAGTGGATGCGGTACGTGTGCAGGTCACCCCGGACTTCGAGGAACCGGTCGGTGAACGTGCACCGGTTGCCGATCGCCAGCCGGGGGATCAGCTCGGCCAGCACCTCCCGGCGGGTCCGGGCCGTCGGGGTGAGGTCACCGAAGCTGTTCTGCGACCAGTAGTCGCGGTAGCGGCCCTGCGGACCGCCGTCGAACCAGTTCGGGTCGTTGCCCACCCCGGCCGCTGCCACGAACAGGTCGACGTCGCGCATCACCTCGCTGAGAACGACCGCCGGAACCTCCTCCAGCGGCACTGGCGTGCGTTCCCCGCGGACGAACACAAGTTGGTCAGTCCCCATCGTGTCGAACATCAGATCGTCGCCCTGATCCTCGATCCCGGCGATGTGCAGCACGGCGCGCAGGTCCCAGTCCGGAAGGGCCAGCCAGGGGTCCTGATAGTTGGCGCCGTCGTTGCGGTGTCGAACGTGCGACCAGCCACGCCGGGACAGCAGCGCGATGAGACGGTGCTGGCGCACGATGTGCGCGGCGAACCGGTTGGAGTACGTGCCGGTGGCCCGCTCCGCGTCGGTCAGCAGGTACTGCTCGCGGTGCGCCTGCTTGAACGGCTGGGTGATCGTGTGCCGGGCCAGAAAGGCCCGCCACGCCAGGACCGAGGTCGGATCGCCGACCGGGTGCCACAGCCGTACCGTGGCGTCGCCAGCGGGCTCGAACACCGTGTCGTCCACGGTCCGCAGGGCGTCGCCGCCCCAGCAGCAGGCGACGCCGTCGACGGTCCAGATCAGCCGTCGGGCCAGCGTCCGGGCCAGCGGGTGGTCCAGGAACCGCTCGCGCCACTGCTCGACGGTCCACGTACGGTCGCGCCGCAGCAGCCCTTCCAGGCGGTCGCGGGTCCCGATCAGCGTCGCGCCGACGTCTGCGACTGTCGCCTTCAGCTCCTTCAACTCCTCGCCGTACTCCTTGCGCACCTGCGCCGGAGGGGCCTTGACCACCTTGCCGTCCGCGTTGCGCCACACCAGGACGGCGTCGACGCCGCGCACCTCGACCTCGTACGAGCTGTCACCCAGCTTGTCGGCGAGCGGCAGCCCGAAACCGGGCAGCGCCATCTCCTCGACGTCCTCGCGGCCGATGCCGAGCGCTTCGGCGTGCTTGGTCAGGCCCTTCTCGACGATGCGTAGCGTGCTCTTGTAGGTCAGCCGCGACGCCAACCGCGCCAGTTGCGCGAGGGCGGCGGGGTGCTCGGTGTCCACGAGCACCGCGACGGCGACGTTCGCCAGCTTCGGGCTCGACGGACCGTGCCCGGGAACCTTGCGGGCGGCCCGTTCCGCGATGTGGCCGAGGCTGCGCAGGGTCTCCTCGGACGGCGGGCACATCGCTCGCATCCAGAGCAGGCCCCACAACACCCCGACGTTGTGGCGGTCGGCCAGCCGCGGCGGAAACTCCGCGAGGTGGCCACTGCAGCACGTGGTCATCCGCAGCGGCAGGCTGCGCGGCAGACCCACCAGCGGAAGCCAGTCGTCGAGCCGATCGGTGAACTCGTCGACGCCGACCGCGTCGAGCAGGGCCCGGGCACTCTTCTGCCAGGCGGCCGTCGGTCGTGCCTTGTCCGCGCCGAGCAGGCAATGCGCAAGCAACGCCTGCCAGCGGGATCGGCGCTCCTCCGACATCGCCTCGATGTCCGCGATGGCCCGGTCAGCCCACTTCTCGCCGACGTTGACGGTGGGCCACATCGCCGCGTCCTCGTCGCCCATGTTCGAGAACGAACGCTCGATGCGCGTCCGACGCCAGGTCGCCAGGGCCGCCGGGTGCGAACGTCCGGCGAGGTACTCGGTTTGGAGCGACTCCCGGGTGAATGTCACGAGCGACCCGCTCCACCGACCGAATCCCAGCCACGCCTCACCGCCCAGTCGGTCCAGCCATCCGGCCCCGGTCAAACCGCCGCCCGAGCGCAGAGAGCGGAGCAGCCCGTACAACGCGTCGCTGTCCTGTCCCGGCACCGCCCATGCGTCGAACAGCGCCTGCCGCACAGTCACCGGTTGCGCGGCGAGGAGCTGCCTCGCCCGCTCCCAGATCTCGCTCAGCGCGATCTCCCACGGGGTCTTCCGGACGTGGTACGACCGCGGCAGGCTGCCGATCAGTGTCATCGCCGCGGCGACCCGACGGTCGTCATCCGTGGCATCGCCATCGAGCGCCGCGACGGCGGCACGGATCTCCTCGGCCCGCTGCGTGGCGTCCGGCAGCAGTTCGACCTGCGGGGACGCCAGCTCGTACGGTCCGGCCGGGTCGTTGAGCGCGGCGAGCAGCGCCGGCCCGGTGCCCTCCGGCGCCCAGCCGCACACAGTGCCCACCCAGGCGACGAAGTCCCGTTTGCCATGGTCGTTGAGGGTGTTTCCGCTCCGCTCACACCATCCCCGGATGGTGTCGACCACGTCGCGCAGCACCAGTTCCGAGTCGTAGGTGCCCATCAGCCACCCACCAGCGGCACGAGCTTCAGGAAGGTCACCCGGGACCCGGCGTGCAGGTGGACCTTGTCGTCCAGGCTGGTCACCTGACGGTCGTCGACCAGCACCACGAAACCGTTGCGACCGAACGCCTCGAGCGTCGCCCGGGTCCGATCCTCCGGATCGACGTTCCCGCCGGACTCCGCGACCTCCAGAAAGACCCGCCGTCGAATTAGCTCGTCGAGGCGTACCTCTTCCTCGAAGACGTCCACCGTCCACTCAGGGCCTTTCGGTGCTCCGGTCACTTCATCGGCGATTGTGATCATCGGCATGGCGGAGACCGTAGCTCAGACCCCGGACATGCTGTCCGACACGGACGCGACCGGCGCCGCAACCTGGAACGCTTGTCGTCACCCACCTGCAGCCCCCGCCGTCGTCGATGTCAGCCGCTGAGCGCCCGACCGCCCGCGTACACGAAAAAGGCTCTGACCAAGTGATAATCACCGGTCAAAGCCTTGATCTTTGGTGCGCCGCCAGGGACTCGAACCCCGAACCCGCGGATTAAGAGTCCGCTGCTCTGCCAGTTGAGCTAGCGGCGCTCGCTGACAACGGGACGGGACGTTAGCACGCCCGCGTACCGACCTGGAGAGGCAGTGGTGGCCGCACCGCAGCGGAGACGGGTGGCGGGAATCCGGCGGACCGTGGCATTTTCGCCTCTCGTCCTCGACGGCAGGCATTCCTAGGCTCCTTCCCGACACGCTTCAACGGGAACGGAAACGGTGCTGGATCGTGCTTCGCTATGTCCTGCCAGTGGTGATCGGGCTGGTCTACGTCGGGCTCAACTCCCTCGTGCCGGAGCCGCACCGGCGGCGCCTGAACGCGCTCGTCGTCACCGGCGCCGGGGCCGCCTACATCAGCGGTGGCGGATTCGGTCTGTGGGAGCTGGCTTTCTGCGCGCTGCTGGTGGTGGTGGGCTACGCCGGGCTCACCTCGTACACCTTCATCGGCGTCGGGTGGCTCCTGCACACGGTCTGGGACGTCGTGCACCACCGGCGCGGCACTCCGATCATCCCGTCGCTGCACGACTCGTCCTTCGGCTGCGCGCTCTGCGATCCGGTCATCGCGCTGTGGTGCTTCGCCGGTGGCCTGTCGGTCAGGGACCTGTACGACGGGGTCGTGCGGCGGGCGGACGATGCGCGCCCGGCGGTCACCGCCCAATCCTGACTGGTTGAATTCCGCCATGCACACAGTGGCCGTGCTTGCCCTCGACAGCGTCGTCCCGTTCGACCTGGCCACTCCGATGGAGGTCTTCCACCGCACCCGCCTGCCCGACGGGCGCGCCGGCTACCGCGTCCTCGTCTGCGCCGCCACACCGACGGTCACCACCGGCGCGTTCAGCATGGCGGTGCCGTGGGGCCTGGACGTCCTCGTTGACGCCGACACCGTCGTCGTGCCGGGTGTCTCCGACCCCGCCGCCGCGGCACCCGCCCCAGTGCTCGACTCGCTGCGCACCGCCGCCGCGAACGGCGCCCGGATCGCCTCGATCTGCGGTGGTGCGTTCACCCTCGCCGCCACCGGCCTGCTCGACGGACGCCGCGCCACCACGCACTGGCTCGCCACCGACCGGCTCGCCGCCCAGCATCCGCGGATCCAGGTCGACCCCAACGTGCTCTACGTGGACAACGGTCAGTTCCTGACCTCCGCCGGCGCTGCGGCCGGACTCGACCTGTGCCTGCACCTGGTCCGCCGCGACCACGGCTCCGCCGTCGCCGCCGACGCGGCGAGGTTGTCCGTCATGCCGTTGGAACGCGCGGGCGGACAGGCGCAGTTCATCAAACATGAACCACCTGCTCCGGAGGGGGCGACCCTGGAGCCGCTGCTGGCCTGGATGCGCGACAACGCCCCGCGCGAGCTGACCCTCGCCGACATCGCCCGCCACGCCGGCATGAGCACCCGGACGTTGAACCGGCGCTTCCGCGACCAGACCGGCACCACCCCGCTGCGGTGGCTGCACCGGGTGCGCGTCCACCAGGCGCAGCACCTTCTCGAGACCACGACCCATCCCGTCGACCGGGTGGCGACACGTGTCGGTTTCGGCTCCACCACGGCCTTCCGGGACCATTTCAAGCGGATCACCGGCACCAGCCCGCAGGCGTATCGGCGTAGCTTTCCCAGCGGGTGACCACGACGCGCGACAGCAGCCGACGGTCGGAAGTCACCAGGAATGAAGAAGACCCCAGCCCGGCAGGTGACTGCCAGGTCAGGGTCTTGATCGTTGGTGCGCCGCCAGGGACTCGAACCCCGAACCCGCGGATTAAGAGTCCGCTGCTCTGCCAGTTGAGCTAGCGGCGCTCGTCGGCAACGGAGAGAACATTAGCACCCCTCCAACCCGGGCTCCAATCCGGTTACCCGGCTCCACCCTTCGGTCGAGCTTTGCCGACAAAATGCCCCAAACTGCCGCACCCACTGAAGCCGGGGACGTAGGTTGCGGCGTCGATGCGGCACGATGTCCGCCAGGTACGCGAGAACAGAGGTGGGCATGGCACGGTTCACGCGAGCCGGAGCGGTGGTGGGCGCTCTGACTCTGGCGGCGTCGCTGGCACTGACCGGGTGTGGCGACGAGCAGAAGAAGCCGGCATTCGTCGGCGGGACGTCGGCGGCCGACCCGGGCGCCGCGCCGGGTTCGTCGGCGAGTCCGGACCCGAACACGCCGAGCACACCGAGCGGGCCGACGCTCACCCTGAGCCCGGCCGACGGCACGAAGAACCGGCCGGTGAGCACGGAGATCAGCGCGAAGCTCCCGGACGGCGGGAAGGTGTCCGCTGTCACCCTCACCGCGGACGGTGGCGGCACGGTAGAGGGCAAGCTGCGCACCGACGGTTCCGCCTGGGTGCCGTCCACTCCGCTGAAGTGGGGCACCCGCTACACCGCCACACTGACGGCGAGCGGGTCCGACGGCACGAGCAGCCAGGGCACCAGCAGCTTCACCACGATGGCGAAGCCCAAGTCGACGATCGGCTCCGGCCTGTACCTCTTCGACGACAAGAGCTACGGGGTGGCCATGCCGGTGGTCACCGAGTTCCACCCGGGCATCCCGAAGAAGGACCGGGCGGCGGTGCAGAAGCGGATGTTCGTCCGCACCGACCCGCCGCAGCCGGGAGCGTGGCACTGGGTCGACAACGGCACGCAGGCCTACTACCGGGCCCCGGAGTACTGGAAGCCGGGCACGACCATCACCGTGCGGATCGCCATCGCGGGGATGCCGCTGAGCAATGGCAAGTACGGGGACATGGACCGCAAGGCCACCGCGAAGATCGGCCGGTCGTTCGAGATGAAGGTCGACAACGCCAACAAGAAGATGACGGTGTACGAAAACGGCGCGGTGGTACGCACCATCCCGGTGAGCCTGGGCAAGAAGAGCACCCCGTCGTCCAGCGGCACCATGGTCGTGATGGAGAAGAAGGAGGCCACGGTCTTCGACACCCGGGACGACCCGGACCCGGCCAACCGCTACGTCACCGACATCCAGTTCGCCCAACGGCTCACCTGGGGTGGCGAGTACATCCACGCCGCGCCCTGGTCGGAGCACGTGCAGGGACGGCAGAACGTCTCGCACGGCTGCGTGAACGTGTCGATGGTCAACGCCAGGTGGCTGTTCGAGAAGACCCGGATCGGTGACCCGATCACCATCAAGGGCACCGAGCGCAAGATCGCAGCCGGCAACGGCTGGACGGCGTGGAGCCTGAGCTGGTCGGCGTTCGTCAAGGGCAGCGCGCTGCCCGTACCCAGTGGTGGGGCCGGTCCGGCTATCTGAGTTGCCGCACGTCTATGCGCCGGTCCGGCCGATGGCCGGGCCGGCGCGTACTCTTGCAGTCCCGCGCCGCGACGGCGCCGCAGCGACCCCTTAGTCCCGGTACGGAGACGAATCCCGCTCACGAAACGCCGGATAGTAGCAAAAATCCGGCACCATGGACGGCGTGTTTCGGTTCACCCTCGGCAACCGGGGCCGGCTCTGGCGCGTCATTAGGAGACGATGGGGCAGCGACCACGACTGTGAGGGAATCATGCGAGCTAGCCAGGATCGACTGATCAGGGGCGGTGGGCGGCGCCGCGTCTTCGCGGCAGGGCTCCTCGCCGTGGCGCTGGCCTTCACATCCGCGTGCACCGACGGCGACGGCGGCAAGCCATCCTCGTGGCACGGCGGCGGTGAGACCCCGGCGCCGAAAGCGGCCGCGACCATCAGCGAGCCGGCTGCCGACGCCAAGGACGTGCCAGCCTCCACCGGCATCACCTTCACCACGAAGGACGCCCAGGAGACCACCGTCGAGCTCAAGGACGCGGCCGGCAAGGCGGTCGAGGGCACCCTCGCCGCGGACGGCAAGTCGTGGCTGCCAGCCGGGGCGCTGGAGTACGGCACCGCCTACACGGCGACCGTGACCGCCACCGGCGACGACGGTCGTCCGGCAACCGCGACCAGCACCTTCACCACGATGGCCAAGCCGGGCAACCAGGTACGGGTGACCAGCTTCCTCGGTGACAACCAGGTCGTCGGGGTCGGCATGCCGTTGATCGTGAAGTTCAGCCGGGGCATCCCGGAGGACTACCGGGACGACGTGCAGCGCCGCATGACGGTGACGTCGACGCCGGCGCAGGAGGGCATCTGGCACTGGGTCAGCCCCACCGAGGTCCGGTACCGGCCGAAGGAGTTCTGGAAGACCGACAGCAAGGTCTCCTACCGGGTGCAGGCCGGCGGTCTGCCGATGGGTGACGGTTGGTACGGCCGCGCCGACCTGAGCGTGGACATCAAGATCGGCCCTGCGGTGGTCATGACGGTGGACAACAAGACCAAGCGGATGACCGTCACCCGCAACGGCTCTGTGATCAAGACCATTCCGGTGAGCCTCGGCAAGAAGAGCACCCCGTCGTCCAGCGGCACCATGGTTGTGATCGAGAAGCTGCGCAAGACGGTCTTCGACACGTTCGAGGAGCTGGGCCCGGAGGAGGGCTACCGCACCAAGATTGACTTCGCGCAGCGCCTCACCTGGGGCGGAGAGTTCATCCACGCGGCACCCTGGTCGGAGGGTCAGCAGGGCACCACGAACGTCTCCCACGGTTGCGTGAACGTGTCCATGGCCAACGGCGACTGGCTGTTCAAGAACACCCAGATCGGTGACCCGATCACGGTCAAGGGCACCGAGCGCAAGCTGCAGAACGGCAACGGCTGGACCGACTGGAACATGAGCTGGGACGAGTACGTCAAGGGCAGCGCCCTGCCGTACGAGCCTCCGGCCGACCCGGACACCACCCCGACGACCCCGGACGGCGCGACCCCGTCAGCGACGCCGACCGCCTGAGCCCGACGACGAGAGCCCTCTCCCTTACGCGGAGGGGGCTCTCGTCGTATGTCCCCGACCTCGCCCCTACAACGAATCAGGCCCCCTCCGAAGAGGGGGCCTGATCAGCACAACCATCTGGGTGACTGATGGGAATTGAACCCACGACAACCGGGACCACAACCCGGTGCTCTGCCAACTGAGCTACAGCCACCACGCCGCCGTCGCCCGGTCGATCGCCCCGGGCGGGGTGCGGACCAATAATAGCGGCACCGCAGCCGGCCACGTCCAGCGGGTTCCCCGCTCGGCGCGAGCGGGGGTCAGAGCTCGGCGGCGATCGCCTTGGCGGTCTCGACGTCCGGGCCGGGCAGCGGGACGAAAAGCGTCCGCCGGTAGTACTCCAACTCCCGGATGCTCTCCCGGATGTCGGCCAGCGCCCGGTGGGCGAGCCCCTTCTGCGGCTGGCCGAAGTACACGCGCGGATACCAACGACGGCAGAGTTCCTTGATCGACGACACGTCGATCATGCGGTAGTGCAGGTGCGCGTCGAGGCGGGGCATGTCCCGGGCGATGAAGCCCCGGTCGGTGGCGATCGAGTTGCCGCACAGCGGCGCGGTGCGCGGATCCTTGACGAAGCTGGTGACGTACTCCATCACCAGGTCCTCGGCCTCGGCGAGGGTCACCACCGACCGGCGGACCTCGTCGGTCAGGCCGGACTTGGCGTGCATCGTCTGGACGATCTCCGGCATCGCCTCCAACGCCGCCTCGTCGGCGTGGATCACCACGTCGACACCGTCACCCAGCACGTTGAGGTCGGGATCGGTGACCAGTGCCGCAACCTCGATCAGTTTGTCTCTGCCAAGGTCCAACCCGGTCATCTCACAGTCGATCCAGACAAGGAGATCAGCCACCGGGACAGCCTACGCGCAGCCCACGCCTCGCGGCTGCGCGCTGCCGGCCGCCCGGCCCGCTAGGGTTTCGGGGTGCCAGCAGAACCCGTCGCACCGCCCGCCGTCACTGACGACGATCCCGGCGGCCGTACGGTCCGTCGCCTGGTGGCGGTGGTGGCCCTGCTCGCCGTGCTGCCGGCGCTCTACCTGCCCGGCCTCGTGCACAACTTCTTCGACCTCAAGATCTACATGTCCGCCATGGACTGGTGGCGCGTCGGACACCCGCTCTACGACTACGTCCAACCGGACCGGGTGCAGGGCGAGTTGTACTTCACCTACCCGCCGTTCAGCGCGCTGCTGCTGTGGCCGTTCGGTCTACTGAGGCTGGGCGCCACCGTGGCGATCTTCACCGTGCTCACAGTGCTGGCCGTGGTGCTCACCACCCGCTGGCTGGTGCTGCCGGTGATCGCCCGGCACGGCCTGCCGCGGACGTTCACACTGGTCGCCGCCGTGTTGCTGGTGCTGGCCGTGGAGAGCATCCGCGAGACGATCACCTTCGGTCAGATCAACATGCTGCTGGTCGTGCTGATCCTGGCCGATCTGCTGTTCGCCGTGCCGCAGGCGCGACGCTGGGCCGGGGTGGGTGTGGGGCTGGCGACGGCGCTCAAGCTCTTTCCCGGCATCTTCATCGTGTACCTGCTGGCCACCCGGCGGTGGCGGGCCGCGGCAGTGGCGAGCGCCACCGCGGCGGCGGCAACCCTGCTCGCGGCGGCCATCGCCCCGCGCGACTCGTGGCGGTTCTGGACGCACGAGCTGTGGACCACCGAGCGGGTCGGACGCACCGACATCGTCGGCAACCAGTCGCTGTTCGGGCTGCTCAGCAGGTTCACCGCGCCGGAGAAGCCAGACCGGCTGCTCTGGCTGCTGGTGGTCGCCGCGGTCGCGGTCTACGGCCTGTGGCGGGCCACCCGCGCCGCCCGGGCCGGTGACGCGTTGACAGGTCTGACGCTGACCGGTCTGGTGGGGGCATTGGCGAGCCCGATCACCTGGACCCACCACATCTACTGGTTCGTGCCGGCGGTGGTGCTGCTCGTCGACGCGGCGCTGAGCGCCGACCGGCCGGACGAGGCACGTCGGCGCTGGTGGTCGGCCACACTCGCGCTGGTCACCACCGCCGTGATCGTCTACGGCGTGGTGACGTTCCAAAAATGGGGCGCGGGCGTGATCCGTACTCATGACCCTGCGGACTTTGTCGCGCAGAACACCTACGTACTGCTCAGCCTGCTGCTGCTGGCGGCCCTGCCGATCCGTTCGGGACACGCGGCGGAAAATCGCGCCAAATGGACAAGTCTGTCCACTAGCCGCGAGCAGCGCTAATCTGGCCTCATCTACCTCAAGCGTCGCTCGGGTAGCACCGCTCCCCCGGTGAAGGTGGCCCTCCGCGTCGGCAGCGCGGAGGGCCACCCGCCTTCGGGGGCGCATCAACGAAGGCTCCCCAAACACGCCGGCCCGCCCGGTGGTGTCCGGACGGGCCAGCGAATTGCGGCGGGGTCAGGCCTTGGCGACCGGCTCCCGGCGGGTCCGCGTGAAGGCCAGACCGCCCAGCACCAGGCCGGCCAGGCCGGCGACGAGACCCGCCACGCCGAGGCCGACAGCGAGGCCGTTGCCCTCGTCGTCATCGTCGTCATCGGGGGCCGCGACGGCGGCAGCGGTCGGCGTGGCCGCACCCTCCGGCGCGGCGGCGGCCAGGGTGAGCACCGGTGCGGGGTTCTCCGGCTCCTCGCCGCCCGGCGCCGGGTCGTCGATCCACCGCGAGATGTTGCCGTCCGAGTAGGTCTGCAGGACCTTGAAGACCATCGTGTCGACCTTCGGCAGCGGCCCCATCGAGACGGGGAACTCCTGGAACTGCCCCGGCTTCACCGCCGCGTCGCCGGTGGCCGTCCAGGTGATCTTGGAGACGGCCTCGGTGAGCTGGCTGCCGTGCACCTCGATCGGCGGGTCCACCTTGCGCTTCTCGGTGGCCACCGTCCAACCGGGCACCGGCATCGTCGACACCGAGCCGACCGGGGCGTTCTCCGGCAGCACCACTTCCAGCTTGTTGGTCGAGGCGGTGTCGCTCTCGTTGGGCACCCGGAACGCCACCCGCGCGTAGCCGCCCTGGGTCGCCTCCTTCGGGTTCACGGTGACGTGGGCGGACGCCGGTCCGGCGAAGCCGAGCACAGCGGTGGCGGCGGCGGTGATCGCCAGGGCGGCAGCGGCGGTTGCGGTACGCCGGAATCGGGTCATGGGTTTCGCGGACCTCTCTAACGGATGGGCACGGTGGCGGTCACCGTGGCCTGGTCGATGTCGGTCGTACGGGCGGTGATCTTCAGTTGCCACTCGCCGGCGGCAGGCAGGCTGATGTCGCCGTAGGCGTGGTTGTCAGTCAACGGCAGCAACGGGACCTCGATCGGCTCGATCCCGGCCGAGGGCAGCGCCACGGTCGCCCGCCACTCCTTGACCGGCAGCGGCAGGTTGTCCTTGCTGTACGCATACAGGTGGATCGAGTTGTTGCCCCGCTCGGCCGGGCTCAACTCGACCTGCATCGTGTAGAGCGTGCTGGTCAGCGAGGTGGTGAACTGGCCAGCCGAGACGTCCGACGACTCGGCGGAGGCGGTCCGGGCGGGCGGCGTCTGCACCAGTGTCGCGGACAGGCCGAGCACCACCGCCGTGACTGCCAACTCCACCCAGACCGCCCGACGGACCGGGACGGGGCGCTGCGCCGCGACCCGGCTGCGCACCAACTGCCGGGAGTACGCGGCCACGCCGATCACCACCGCGAACAGCGCGATCTTGGCCAGTAGCAGCCGACCGTAGGTGGTGCTGACCAGCGCCTGCGGGGTGGCCACCTCGATCAGCGCCTGGACGGTGCCACCGAGCAACAGGGCCGAGACGGCGAGCGCCGCCCAGCGGGACCAGATCGGCAGGATCGCGCTCAACTCCCGCTCGTCGGCCTGACGCAGCAGGAACACGGCGAGCATGAGCAGGCCGCCCAGCCAGACCGCCATGCTGCCGAGGTGGACCGCGTCGACCACGACGGAGACCGCCGGCGCCGGGGAGGCCGCCGGATGCCCGGCCAGCGGCCAGGTCAGCAGGGCGGCGACGCCGAGCACGGCCAGGATGATCGCGTCGGTGCGCCCCGCCGGCCGGGCCAGCATCGGCCGGAGCAGGAAGACGGAGGCCGCCAGCAGACCGAGCCGGACCAGGTGGGCGGCACCGAACGGACTGCCGAAGACGGTGCCGAACCCCTCGCCGGACACCTCGAAGAGACCACCGCCTGCCGTATACGGCACCTGCAACCACAGGTCGGCGAGGGTCGCGACGGTCACCAGACCGAGGCCGGTCCAGGCCAGCCGGGTCGGTCCGCGCCGGGAGAGCCGCTGCGGCCACAGCGCGGCGAGCACCAACACCGGCCCGACCAGCAGCACCAGGCCCGCGTAGCCGAGGAACCGGGCCACCTTCACGGCGGTGCTCACCACCGGGTCGGCGCGGCTGTCGTCCCCGCCGGAGTCGGCCGGCGGCGTCGACGGCGCACCCACCGAGTAGGTGAACGCGCCGGACACCGGGTGGCTGTCGGCGGAGATCACCCGGAAGCTGACCAGGTAGGTGCCACGGCCGGCATCCGGGGACACCGGGATCGTCACGACGGTGTTGTCGAAGGCCGGCTCACCCCGGTCGGCGCGGGAGCCGTCCGGAGCGATGATCCTGATCTTGCCGGGCACCTTCCGGACCGACTCGCTGAACGTGAGGACCACCTCGGACGGCCCGCTCGGCACTACCGAGGAAGCAGCCGGGCTGCTGCTCTGCAGCACCGCGTGGGCGCTCGCGGAGGTGGCCGGCGCGATCAGCAGAGCGCCGACGGTGACCAGCAGGCCGGCGGCGACAGCCAGCCGGGCGAGCCAGCGGCGGGGGGCGACAGTCATGCCAGCCATGGTCGCCGACAGGTGTGGATCTCGGCGACCCGAGTCGGACAGAGGGCTCAACTCTGCTCAGCCGCCAGCGCCGCGCGTGAGGGATCGCGTGTCATGAGGAGGTAGTCGGCCCGGGTAGGGGAAAAGTTCCCGACGTGGCGCAGACCATCCACGGGCCGAAGGACCCTAACGCTCAGCCGAGCGACGCGTATCGTGGTTTGTCGTGATCCCCGTCCCGCGTGACACCGGTTCCGCCGGTCCGGCCGAGCCGGCCGACGACGTCGCCCGGGACCAGGCCACCGAGTGGGCACTGACCGCGCGACACGGCGATCCGACCGCCCAGGCCGCGTTCGTCCGGCTGACCCAGGCCGAGGTCTGGCGTTTCGCCGCCGCCCTGATCGATCCGGACAGCGCCGACGACCTGACCCAGGAGACGTACCTGCGCGCGTTCCGGGCGCTGCCCGCGTTCGAGGGCCGCTCCAGCGCCCGCACCTGGCTGCTCGGCATCGCGCGTCGGGCTTGCGCCGACCACCTGCGCACGGTGATCCGTCGCCGCCGGCTCGACGAGCGCCTGACGGCGAACGCGTACACCGACCGTCCGCACCCGGACCCGTCCGGGCAGCTCGGCGCCACCGACCTGGTCCGCCGACTCAGCGCCGAGCGACGCTCCGCGTTCGTGCTCACCCAACTGCTCGGCCTGTCCTACGCCGAGGCGGCAGCCGTCGAGGGGGTGCCGGTGGGCACCATCCGGTCCCGGGTGGCCCGGGCCCGCGACGAGCTGGTCGAGGCGGTCGGCGACGCCCTGGCCGGCTGATCCCGGAACTTCCGGCGGAGACGGAACGACAAATGAGCGTGACTGCACCTCCCGGCCGTTGGCCGGTGCTCCGGCCCTGGCTCGCCACGGCGGCCCGGCTCGGCCTCGCCGCCGTCTGGCTCGTCGCCGGCGCGTCGAAGGTCGGTGACCTGGCCGCGTCCGGGCGAGCTGTCAACGCGTACCAGGTGATGCCGTACGACGTGGCGACGGTGATCGGCGCGGCCCTGCCCTTCGTCGAACTGGCGCTGGGCGTGCTGCTGCTGGTGGGGCTGGCCACCCGGCTCGTCGCCGGGGTGTCCGCCGCGCTGCTGGTGGTCTTCATCGTGGGGATCGCCTCGGCCTGGGCGCGCGGGCTGGCCATCGACTGCGGCTGCTTCGGCAGTGGCGGGCAGTTGGCCGAGGGACAGGCCCCCAGTTATCTCCCGGAGATCCTCCGGGACCTGGGATTCTTGGTATTGGCCGGATTTCTGCTGATCTGGCCGCGTACGCCGGTGTCGGTGGACGGGTGGTTGGCCGGCGAGCCCGTTGTGGAGGACGAGGATGAGTAGTCGCAAGGGGCAGCGGGACGCCGCCCGGGTGGTCCGCGAGCAGCTCGCCCGCGAGCGGCGGCGTCGGCGCACGATCTGGGTCTCCGCCGCCGCGGTCGTCGTCCTGGTCATCGCCGGAGTCGCCGGATGGGCCATCTGGTCCAGCCAGCGCTCGGACACCTTCACCACCCCGCCCGGCGCGAACGCCGACGGCACCGGCATCGTCACCGGCGGCGGCCCGGTCACCGTCGACGTCTACGAGGACTTCCTCTGCCCGGCCTGCAACCAGTTCGAGCAGAGCAGCGGGGCGACGCTCACGCAGTTGGCCAGCGAGAACAAGGCGAAGGTCGTCTACCACCCGGTGGCGTACCTCAACCGCTTCTCCACCACCGAGTACTCCAGCCGCTCCTCGGCCGCCTCCGGCTGCGCGGCGGCCGGCGGCAAGTTCCGGGAGTACGCGTCGGCGCTCTTCGCCAAGCAGCCGCCGGAGGGCAGCGCCGGTCTCGACAACGACGAGCTGATCGACATCGGCGTCGGGGTGGGCCTCGACCGGGGTTCGTTCGCCGGTTGCGTCAAGGACGGCACGTACCGGACGTGGACCGAGCACGTCACCGACGAGGCCAGCCGGAGCAACGTCACCGGCACGCCGACGATCCTGGTCAACGGCCAGCCGCTCGAAGACCGCAGCCCGCAGGGCCTCAGCGCAGCCGTGGCAGCGGCCGGCAAGTGATCCGTACCCTGCTGACCCGCGCCGCGGTGGTCGTCGCCGCAGCCGGCGCGGCCACGGTGCTCACGGCGGCGCCCGCCGCCGCGCACGGCGCGGACGCCCCGGACGGCACCAACTACCGGACCACGACCACCGGGGTCGCGCCGGCGCGGCCCGGGCTGGAGGTACGCGTCGTCGAAGCGGGCGCCCGACTGGAGCTGACCAACCGCACCGGCCGTGCCGTCGAGGTGATCGGCTACTCCGGCGAGCCGTACCTGCGGGTCGGCCCGGACGGGGTGTTCGAGAACAGCCGCTCCCCCGCCACCTACCTGAACCGCACCCTGGCCGGGGACACCGCGCTGCCGGCGGAGGCCGATCCAGCCGCACCGCCGTCCTGGCGGCGGGTCGCCGACAGGCCCACAGTGCGCTGGCACGACCAGCGGGCGCTGTGGCAGGAGTCCGGACCCCCGGCGGCGGTACGCGCCGCGCCCGACCGCGAACACCGGGTGCGGGACTGGACGGTCCCGCTGCGCGACGGCGCGGACCCGGTGGTGATCGGTGGCACACTCGACTGGGTGCCGCCGCCGGACGCGTACACCTGGTGGACGGTGACCATCGTGGGCCTGCTCGCGGTGGGGGCGCTCGGTCTGGTCGCCGCCGCCTCGGCGGCCGGCGGCCGAGCGCTGTCCGCGCTCGGTGCGTTGCTGGTCGTCGGCGGCGCGGTCGCCGTGGTGTACCCGGTGGGACGGGAGTTGGACGCCGGCGCCCAGGGTGTCGGCGGGGTGGTGCTCGGGCTGCTGTCCGGGCAGATCTGGTCGTTGTTCACCGGGCTCGGCGCGATCGCCGCCGGGTGGTACGCGGTGGCCCGCCGCACGGCCGCCGACTTCCCGGTGGCGCTGGCCGGGGCCTGCCTGGCGCTCTTCGCCGGCGCGGCGAACGCCGCCGTGTTCGCCCGGTCCATCGCGCCGGTGCCGTGGTCGCCCGAGATCGCCCGCGTCATGGTGGCGACGGTGCTGATCAGCGGCGCCGGAGCGACGGCCGCCGGTGCCCTGCGCCTGCACGCCGCCTCGCGGGCCGCCGCCCGTACGCCGCGCGTCGAGGAGGCCGAGCGGGAGGCTCGCGGAGCTACGGCCGCGGGGTGAAGCCGTAGGGAAGTTCGAGGCGGTGACGGGCCAGCAGGGCCGGGTCGGTCAGCAGGTCCAGGGTGGGTGCGTCGGCGACGATCCGGCCGCCGTCGAGGATCACCGAACGTTCGCACAGCTCCGCCGCGTACGGCAGGTCGTGCGTGACCATCAACAGGGTCACCGGCAGGTCGCGCAGGATCTCGGCCAGCTCACGGCGGGCCGCCGGGTCCAGGTTCGAGGACGGTTCGTCGAGCACCAGGATCTCCGGGTGCATGGCGAGCACGGTGGCCACCGCCACCCGGCGGCGCTGCCCGAACGAGAGGTGCTGCGGCGACCGGTCCCGGTGCTCACCCATCCCCACCGCGGCGAGCGCCTCGTCCACCCGGGCGGTCAACTCCGCCCCGCGCAGGCCCAGGTTCGCCGGGCCGAACGCCACGTCCTCCGCCACAGTGGGCAGGAACAACTGGTCGTCCGGGTCCTGGAAGACGATGCCCACCCGGCGACGCACCTCGGCCAGGGTGGCCCGATCCGGCGTGACGGTCAGCCCGCCGACGCTCACACTGCCCTCGGCCGGGGTGAGGATGCCGTTGAGGTGCAGCACCAACGTGGTCTTGCCGGCACCGTTGGGCCCGAGCAGCGCCACCCGATCCCCGCGCGGCACGGTCAGGTCCACCCCGTGCAGGGCGACGTGCCCGTCCGGGTACGCGTACCGGACGCCACGAACGTCCAGCGAGACAGCGGTCTGCACGACACCGATCATGACAGCACGACGGCGGTGGCGGCGATGGAGGCCGCAAGCACCGGCACGGTCGCCGCCACCAACCACTGACCGACGCTCGCCGCGCCCTCGCCCTGCCACACGACAGGCATCCGCCCGTTGTAGCCCCGGGACAGCATCGCCAGATAGACGCGCTCGCCGCGCTCGAAGGCGCGCAGGAACAGCGCCCCGATCCCGGCGGCGAAGCCGCGCAACTGCCACAGGAAGCGCGGGTCGTCACCCCGGGACATCCGGGCCACCCGCATCCGCCGCGCCTCGCCGACCAGCACGTCCAGGTAGCGCAGCATGAACGTGGCGATCTGGGTGAGCACCTGCGGGCAGTGCAGCCGGTCGAGTCCCACGATCAGGTCCCGGGTGGTGGTGGTCGCCGCGAGCAGCAGTGAGGCGAGCACGCCCAGGGTGCCCTTGGCCAGGATGTTCCACGCCCCGTGCAGCCCGTCCTCGGACAGCCGCAGACCCAGCACCTCGACCCGGTCACCGCTGCCGAGGAACGGCAGCGCGATGGCGAACAGCACGAACGGCACCTCGATCAGCGCCCGGCTGAGCAACCACCGCGGCCCGACCCGGGCCAACGCCGCCACGACCGCCACCAGCACCGCGTACGCGCCGAAGGCCCAGAACGCCTCGCGTGGGGTGGCCACCACGGCGATGGTGAAGACCACCATCGCCGCGATCTTGACCTCGGGCGGGAGCCGGTGCACCGGCGAGTTGGACTCGCGGTACAGCACATGCCCGTGACCGGCACCCATCTCCGCGTACTCCTTCGTTCAGCTGGCCGCGTCGGCGCGGCGTCGGGCGTCGTCGTCGGACGTCGCGGGCTCGCCCCCGGCGGTCGTCGTCTCGTCCGGGTCGGTCGGCGTGCCGCCCCGGCGACGCAGCAGCCAGAAGCCGCCGGCGCCGACCGTGAAGGTGACCAGGACACCGAGCACCCCGGACAGGCCGGTGGAGACGAAGCTGTTCTCGATGCCGCGCACGCCGTAGTCGGCGAGCGGGCTGTCCCCCAGCTCGTGGTCCTTCGCCTGCTGGGCCGGGCAGCTGCCGCCGACGATGGTGTCGTCGGCGTCGACAGTGCAGCCCTTCAGCAGTGAGGAGTCCAACCCGTCCGGGTGGGACGACGCGTAGTTGCTGACCACGCCGGCGAGCAGCAGGGCGACCAGCAGGCCGCCGGCCAGGAAGGCCCAGGAACGGTTCTTCATCGGACACCTCCGGAGACCGGGACGGCGGGGGTGGCGGGGGTACGCAGGGAGCGCAGCGCGTACACCAGGTCGGGTCGCACCTTCGCGACGGTGAGCACCGTGGTCGCGGTGATCAGGCCCTCGCCGATGCCGATGAGCAGGTGGGTTCCGGCCATCGTGCCGGCCAGGCCGGCCAGGTTGCCGCCCAGGTCGGTGGTGCCGCCCAACCAGTACTGCACGACGAAGCCCTGGGAGGCGACCACCACGCTGAGCATCGCGGCGACGAACGCGGTCACCGCCAGACCGGCGCGTGTCCGGGGCAGCACCCGCAGGAGCAGGGCGATCAGCAGGTACGCCGCGGCGGTGCCGAGCAGCGCCATGTTGGTGATGTTCAGGCCGAGCATCGCCACGCCGCCGTCGCCGAAGACCAGCGCCTGCACGATCAGCACCACTGACACGCAGAGTGCGCCGACCCACGGGCCGACGAGCATGGCGGCGAGCGCGCCACCGAGCAGGTGGCCACTCACGCCGGCCGTGAAGATCGGGAAGTTGAGCATCTGGACGGCGAAGATGAACGCCGCCACCAGGCCGGCCATCGGGGCCAGCCGGTCGTCCAGGTCACGCCGGCCGCGCAGAACGCAGGCGGTCAGCCCGGCCAGTGCGAGCGCAGCGAAGATCGCTGCGACGGGACCATTGATGATCCCGTTCGAGATGTGCATCGCCAGTGTCTCCACGCGACCTCCCCACTCGTCAGCAAGCCCGAGCGGGCCAGCGTGGGTCAGCCTATTTCCCAGGCATCGTTGTTGCCATAGTCTGGCAACAACGCGAGGTGATGATCACCTTTACGGCAGGTGACGGACGCGCAGCTCAGGCGCACCGGTGGCGACAGCACGTCCCACCTCGGCGGTATGGTCGGGCCATGACCGCGCCCGACCGCCTCTCCCCCGGCGACCCCGCACCCGAGTTCACCCTCGCCACCGACACCGGCGACCAGCTCTCCCTCACCGACCTGCGAGGCCGCAGGGTCATCCTGTACGCCTACCCGGCCGCGATGACCCCCGGCTGCACCAAGCAGGCCTGCGACTTCCGCGACTCGCTCGCCTCGCTCCAGGCCGCCGGCTACGAGGTCGTCGGCATCTCCCCGGACAAGCCGGAGAAGCTGGCGAAGTTCCGCGAGCGCGACGCGATCACCTTCCCGCTCGTGTCGGACCAGGACCGGTCGGTGTTGACCGCCTACGGCGCGTACGGCGAGAAGCAGTCGTACGGCAAGACCGTCACCGGCGTGATCCGCTCCACGTTCGTGATCGACGCCGACGGCAAGATCGAGCGCGCGCTCTACAACGTCAAGGCCACCGGCCACGTCGCCAAGCTCCGCCGCGACCTCGGCCTGGACTGAGTTGTCACACCCGGCCACTACTTTCGGCGAGCGGTCCGATACAAATACACGCCTGAGGCGCTTGCCGCCGCTGCGGCCGCCGCGCGCAACATCACCGAGGTGATGCGCCTGCTCGGCGTACGCGTCAGCGGTGGTTCACACGCGCACATCAGCCGGCAGCTCAAAGGTTCGGCATCGACACCTCACATTTCACCGGCAGTGCCCACACCAAAGGACAGCGGGGCAAGCGGCGCACCACGGCCGCTCAACTTCTGGTCGTGCTGCCGGACGGGTCGCGTAGGACGCCCGGCTTTCGCTTGAAGTGGGCGCTGAGCACCCTCGGCGTTCCCGACCGGTGCGAAGGCTGCGGGACAGGGCCGATTTGGCGAGGTGCGGCACTCATTTTGCACGTCGACCACATCAACGGGGACTTCCTCGACAACCGGCCACCGAACCTTCGGCTCCTCTGCCCGAACTGTCACAGCCAGACCGCGACCTTCGCTGGTCAACGGCGGCCTGCTCGCGTCGAGCCGGATGTGGTCTACGATCCTGATGCGGTTACTCCGACCGGCTTCCCGATAGGCAGGCCACTGCCTCGGCAGGAGTGGCCGTGGATGCTGGTGGAGTTCAGCTTCAAGGGGCCGTAGCCCAACGGCAGGAGGCATGCGGTTTAGGTCCGCACCAGTGCGGGTTCGAATCCCGTCGGCCCTACCTCGATACTGGCCCGGCAAGGTGGCGCAGCCCGACAGGCGACAACTTGTCGGGCGCGTCACTGTCGTGGGTCGCGGGCCTGGTCGTCGGGTCAGGATGGCGGGCGTGAGTTTGCGCTTCGTCCTCGACCCCGACCTGACCCCGCGACTGCGCGCCGAGATCGTCGACCTCTGGGCGGACGTCAGCAACGCCGGCGGCGCTGTCGGCTTCGTGCCGCCGGTCACGGCAGCCGACGTCCACGTGCTCGCCGATCCGACGTTCGCCGGGATCGCCGACGGGCCGGACCGGCTGTTGGTGGCGTATTCGGGCGACCGACTCGTGGCGATGCTGGTCTTCGGTGACAACCGCTTCCCGCTCAAGGCGCACTGGTGTGTCCTGAAGCGGGTGATGGTCCACCCGGGCACCCAGGGCACCGGCTACGGCTCGGCGCTGATGACCGAGGCGGCCCGGTTGGGCCGGGAGTTCGGCCACGAGGCGTTGCACGTCACGGTGCGCGACGGGCTGGGGTTGGACAAGTTCTACGACCGTCTCGGCTACCGGGAGATCGGCCGCCTGCCGGGCGCGTTGCGGGTGGCACCCGACGACGACCGGGACGAGATCCTGATGTGGCTGGACCTGGCGCCGCAACGGCAGTAGCACCCGGCCGGGTGCCCGTCACCAAGATCCGCGCAACATCAGGGATGTTGCTGTCTCCCGCCGTCCGGAAGCAGCAACATCCGGGAAGTTGCGCGGATCTTGGTGACGGGGCGGCGGGCGCGGGCGGGGGGCGGGGGGCGGGGGCGGGCGGGCTCGGTCAGCCGCACCTGCGGGCGTTCGCCGCAGCTGGCTGGGCGGTCGGCGTGCCGGTGGTCGAGGCGCTCGCCTTCGCCACCTCGACCGGCTGGCGGGCCGGTGTCGGCGTGACGGTGGGCCGGTTTCCGGGTGGGCGGGGCGACGCGGAGGCGCGCGGCGTGGCCGCGACGGCGCCGCGTCCGTACATCCGGACCGTGCTGTTCTGCACCTGACCTGGTGCCATCCGGATACCGCCGACGGTGACCCGGTTGCCGTACACGTCGCTGACGCGGATGGTGAACGGACCGGGCCCGGCGCCGGAGGCGATCAGCCAGTAGTTGTAGTCCTGCCGGGCGGCGGACCGCCACGCGCCACTGTCACCCTGCCGGACCTCGACGGACCGCAACGGGTTGCCGTGGTTTCCTACGCGGACGGCGAACCACCACTGCGACGAGCCCTCCTTCATGCGGAAGGTGAGCGGTCCCGGCAGCGGCGGGTTGACCACCGCGCGGTAGGTGACCGGGACGAGTCCCTGGACGGGGTCGGCGATCCGGGCGAACGCCTCGCGGGACAGGTCGAGGTGCCCCGGTGCGCACTCGGGGCACTGATCCATGATCAGCACACGGACAGTGCCCTTCGGGCCGGTCACGTCGAGGAATCCGCCGCAGGCGGCGCCGGCGGAGTATTCGGTCGGGCCGAGGGCGACGTAGAGCCGATTGGCGGGGGCCGCCGGGTTCGAGCAGTTGCCGCCGGCGCCCTTCGAGTCGTAGAAGGTCGCCTTGCCGTTGTGCGTGGCGTTGCCGGTGGGTGGCGCGGCGACGAGCGCCGGACCGGCGGCGCAGGCCGGAGCGGAACCGGACCGCAGGGTCAGGGTGAGTCCGAGTGCCGCCGCGACGACTGTGACGCCGGTGGCGACCAGCCAGGGCATCGAGCGGGACGACGACGCCTGCTGCTCCTGGGGAGCGTGGTCCAGGTCGATGTCGATGTCGACCGCGCTGACGTCCGTCACGACGGCGATGTTGCCGGACCTGGGCGCGGAGGGACAAGCCGGCTAAGCCAAAGCTAAGACAGCATCGACGGACGGTGATCGGCGCGTGTCGATAGCGGGTTCGGTCAGGGTGCGATCACGACGGCGTCGCCCACTGTCAACTGTCCACTGTCGACGGGAACCAGGTTGAGGCCGAAGAGGAGCTTCTGCTTGACGTTGCGGTGTCGTCCGAGTGTGCGCAACGGCTCCTTGGTGCGTACCCCGGTTTCCTGGTCGGTTGTGGTCACCACGCACCTGTCGCACGGCCCGGCGGCACGAAAGCGCAGGTCGCCGATGCGCAGCGACCGGCCCACCCAGTCGTCCTCGGCCCAGGGCGGAGCCCCGTCTACCACCAGGTTGGGCCGGAACCGGGTCATCGGCACCGGTTCCTCCCCCGCCTCGGCGAGCCAGTCGTTCAGGGCGTCGAGGGAGGCGGTGTTCGCCAGCAGCAGCGGGTAGGCGTCGGCGAAGGTGACCTGGTCGCCGGTGTCGTGTTCCCGGGTCCCGGCGGCCAGGTGGCGGGTGGGTTGGGCAAGCCAGACCAGCCGGACCGGCCGGCCGAGCAGCGCGCCGAGCCAGTCGTCGGCCGCCGGGCCGGCCGCCAGTGCCGGGACCGGGAACGTGCGGCTGCGGAAGGTTCGCACCGGGACCGGTTCGCCGCCGCTCGGTTCGGGCACGTCGAGGTCGGGCTGCCCGTCGGCGCGCAGTGTCAGACCGCCGTCATGCACGGTGGCGCGCAGGCCGACCAGCCTTGTGGTGTCGCGCTGGGTGACGCCGACGCCGTCGGCGTTCACGACCATCCACCGCCGGTCGCCGGCCAGGCCCCACGGCTGCACGAACGCGCCGTCGTGGTCGAGCCGGTGACAACCCTTGACGGGGTACGTGTGAATCGAGGTCAGCCGCACCCGGTCACCATGCCACGCCGATGCCGTCGCCCGGGTACCAGTGGTTGGCGGGGCTCTCCCGGTAGGCGAGGAACCGGCGGCCGGTGCGTTCGGCGTGCTCGGCGAGCACGTTGGTGCTGGTGACGTTGTCGGTGAGCAGGAGCGCGCCGGGGGCGAGCTTCGGCTCCACCGCGTCGAACTCGCGCTTCTCGTGGGCACGGCTGTGGTCGCTGTCGTGCAGGAACAGGTCGACCGGGCGGTCCAGTGCGCCGATCGAGGCGATCGAGTCGCCGATCACCAGGTCGACGACCTCCGACCAGGGCTCGCTGGCGGCGAGGTAGCCGGCCTCGGGGTTGATGTCCAGCGAGGTGACCCGGCCCGGGTGCCCCTCCTGTGCGTTACGCAGCAGGGCGGAGGCCAGGACGCAGGTGCCCAACCCCTTGTCGACGCCGGTCTCCACGATGTGCGCGGGGCGGGTGGCCCGGACGATCGCGTACCAGCCGACGCGCCGGGCGTAGTGGACCTTCTTGTCGGCGAGACCACGGCGGGCCGCGCCGGCGGTGGTCTGTTCGATGTGGTGGCGCAGCGCCTGGTCGGACTCGATCTCGTCGAGCCAACCCCGGACCTGCTGGACCGGGCGGTCGCAGACCACGCTGACGAACCAGGCGAGGTGGTGACGGCTGAGTTTCGTCAGCTCGTACGTGTAGTTGTGATGCTCCCGGGAGGTGACCAGCCACCGGGCCGAGATGCGCAGCACCTTGGCGTCGTGGCGGGCGACCCGGGCGAGCCGCTTGGGAAACGCGGCGACGGGTGCGAGTGGGGTACGGGCGATGGCTCGGCGCAGCTGCGTAGCGTCCACCGCTGCTTCATACCAGGTTCAGGCGATCGTCTGAGCGAAAAGTTTTTTTGGTCAGGATGTGAAACCGTACGGCCCAGACGGGGGCACGTGAGCGTAACCCGCAATCAGTAGCATCGCGGCATGCAGTATCGCCAGGAGTACGCGGAACCCGAAACCCAGTTCATCGCGGCGCAGGAGCCATCGGAACCGACCAAGAAGGCGCGCAAGAAGCGCCCCCGGTGGCAGAAGGTCGCCCTGATCACGTTCGTGGTGATCGCGATGCTCGGCGGCATCGGAATGATCGGTGGTGGGCTGTACTTCCGCTCCATCAACTCCGGCATCGAACGTGTCGACGCCTTCGACGGCGTGCCGGAGGCCGACCGGCCGCAGGTGCAGGCCGAGGCCAAGGGCGCGATGAACATCATGATCCTGGGCAGCGACTCCCGCGACCCGGAGAGCGAGTCCGGCTCCCGCACCGACACGATCATCCTGGCCCACCTCCCGAAGGACCGCTCCAGCGCGCAGCTCATCTCGATCCCCCGGGACAGCTGGGTCAGCGTGCCGAAGTCGTCCACCGGTCGAGGCGGTCGCGACGCGAAGATCAATGCGTCGTTCGCGTGGGGTGGCGTTCCGTTGATGGTGCAGACGGTGGAGAAGTTCACCGGCGTGCGCATCGACCACGTGACGATCGTCGACTTCGGTGGCTTCAAGGAGATCGTGGACGCTCTGGGCGGCATCAACATCGAGGTGGAGAAGGGCTTCACCACGCTCTACGCGCTGAACGGCAGCCGCACGTTCAACGCCGGCAAGCAGAAGATGGACGGGGCGGCCGCGCTCGACTACGCACGCGAGCGCCATGCCTTCGCCGACGGCGACTTCGCCCGGATCCGGCACCAGCAGCAGGTCATCAAGGCGATCCTGGACAAGGCGGCATCCGGCGGCACCCTGGCCAACCCGGCCAAACTCAACTCGTTCGTCAAGGCGACGGCCGACTCTGTCGCCGTGGACAAGAAGCTCAACCTGCTGGACCTCGCGTCCGAGATGCGCGACCTGCGCAGCGGCAATCTGACGTTCCTCACCTGCCCCACGAAGGGGACCGGCCAGATGGGCACCGAGAGCGTGGTCCTGGTCGACAAGGAGAAGGCCGCACAGGTCTTCAAAGCGGTCCGCAACGACAACGTTCCGGAGATCCTGTCCGCCGCAAAGTAGGAGCGGGATCTGTCTTGCCGGCCATGGTGGCGCGCCTCGGCCGATCGTAGAGTTCGGTCGCCCTTCTGGTCTGGACGCGTGACCGAGGGCTTTCACGGGGAGGTCCACAAGTGTCAGGCCAGCCGGCGACCAGCCATACGTCCACGCCCCCGTACGGTGGCGGACAACTCGACATGCCGGGTGACGGGGCCCGCCTCTACGGTGGCGGCGCCCCACCCGTTCCGCAGTCCCGGGAGCCGGAGGCCGCGCCCGAGGTGCCCGGCCTCGGCACCACCGCCGTCCTGCCGTACGCCAGGTCCCGCACGTCGTCGCGGACGCGGTGGCTACGGGCGTGGATGATGGTCGCACCGGTGGACGTCGTGGCGCTGCTCGCTCCGCTGGCACTGAGCCAGAGCTACTGGCGCGGGACCATCGCCAACGCCGTGCTGACGGTGTTCCTCTTCGCCGTCGGCGGTCTCTACCGGCCGCGTCGGCACGTGAGCATCCTCGACGAGTTGCCGAGTCTCAGTGGGCGGCTGCTGGCCGCCGCCTCGGTGGTGGCCATCATCGCGGCCGAGCGGCACGCCTCGGTGGCGTACGTGGGTGGATTCATGCGGGGCGTCGCGCTGTCGGCGATGCTCGTGATCCTCGGGCGGGCGGCCAGCAGGGCGTTCACCGTCCTGTCCCGCAAGCGTCGGTGGGCGGAACACAACGCGATCATCGTCGGCGGCGGGCCGATCGGTGTCGAACTCGCCCGGTTGCTGCGCCGCTACCCGCAGTACGGTCTGCGGTTCGTGGGTTGTGTCGACGCTCCGTCACGCCAGGACAACGGGGTGCTCCAGTTGAGCGGGACGTTGACCGACCTGGAACACCTGGTCCGGCTGTCGGAGTGCGAAGTCCTGATCATCGCCGACCCGGACTGCCACGAGTTGACCCTGATGGAGACCCTGCTCCAGCCCCGCAGCTCGCGCTGTGACCTCTGGGCCGTGCCCCGCCTGTGGGGCTCGCGCTCGCACAGCGGCTACCCCGACCACATCGGCGCGTTCCCGATCGTCAAGATCGGCGACATCACGCTGTCCGGCCCGCGCTGGGCCATCAAGCGGGCGTCCGACATCCTGTTCGCGGCGATCGCTCTCATCCTGTTGAGCCCGGTGCTGCTGCTCTGCACCATCGCCACATTCATCGACGGTGGCCGCGGCATCTTCTTCTACCAGGAGCGGATCGGCCGGTACGGCAAGCCGTTCAAGGTCATCAAGTTCCGTTCGATGCGTCCCGTGAACGAGCAGGAGTCCCAGACCAACTGGTCCATCGCGAACGACCGGCGGGTCGGCCCGATCGGCCGGTTCATGCGCCGGACGTCGCTGGACGAGCTGCCCCAGCTGTGGAACATCCTGCGCGGCGACATGAGCGTCGTCGGGCCGCGGCCGGAGCGGCCGTACTTCGTGGAGAAGTTCTCGGCCGAATACCCGAACTACGCGTCACGTCACCGCGTTCCTGTCGGGCTCACCGGGCTCGCGCAGGTCAGCGGCCTGCGCGGCGACACTCCGATCTCCGACCGGGCCCGGTTCGACAACTACTACATCGAGAACTGGTCGCTGTGGTTGGACGTCAAGGTGGTGCTCCGCACGGTCTCGGAGGTCTTCCGCGCCGGCGGTCGCTGAGCAGATCGAGACAGCGCCGGGGGTGGTGCCGACGGTTCCGTAACCCGTCGGCACCACCCCCGGCGCTGTCAGATCATGCGGTGGGTGCCGACTTCAGCGGTTCCCACCAGGCGCGGTTGTCGCGGTACCAGGCGACGGTGTCGGCGAGGCCCTTCTCGAGGGTGATGCTGGGGCTGTAGCCGAGCTCCTGGTGGATCTTGGTGATGTCGAGGGAGTAGCGGCGGTCGTGGCCCTTGCGGTCGGTGACCGGGACGACGCGGTCCCAGCCGGCGCCGCAGGCGTCCAGGAGCAGGCCGGTGAGTTCTTTGTTGGTCAGTTCGGTGCCGCCGCCGATGTTGTAGACCTCGCCGGCGCGGCCCTTCTGTTGGACCAGGGCGATGCCGCGGCAGTGGTCGTGGACGTGTAGCCAGTCGCGGATGTTGCCGCCGTCGCCGTAGAGGGGGACCGTGGCGCCGTCGAGGAGGTTGCTGACGAACAGCGGGATGACCTTCTCGGGGTACTGGTAGGGGCCGTAGTTGTTGGAGCAGCGGGTGACGACGACGTCCATGCCGTGGGTGCGGTGATAGGCCAGGGCGAGCAGGTCGGAGCCGGCCTTGGACGCCGAGTAGGGGGAGTTCGGGGCCAGGGGCCAGGTTTCGGTCCAGGAGCCTTCGTCGATGGAGCCGTAGACCTCGTCGGTGGAGACGTGCACGAAGCGGCTGGTGTGGTGGCGCAGCGCGGCGTCGAGGAGGGTCTGGGTGCCCAGCACGTTGGTGGTGACGAACGGCGCGGCGCCGGCGATGGAGCGGTCGACGTGTGATTCGGCGGCGAAGTGCACGATCACGTCGTGGTCGGCGACGACCTCGTCGACGACGACCGGGTCGCAGATGTCGCCCTGCACGAACCGCAGCCGCGGGTCGTCGCGGACGGGGTCGAGGTTGGCCCGGTTGCCCGAGTAGGTCAGTTTGTCGAGCACGGTCACGACCGTCGGCTCCAGTGGCGGCACGCCGTCGGCACTGCCGAGGGGCTTGCCCAGCAACAGGCGAACGTACTCCGACCCGATGAATCCGGCTCCGCCGGTGACGAGGATCCTCACGGGTCGGGAAGTCTACGCCGCCCGTTTGTCAACAACGGCAGGTGTTTTGGCACTCTCGGATAGGGCCGCCCGGGCGATTGCAGGCGTCATCTCATTCGGGTAGAAAGTGCCAGCGGCGTGTGACTCGTCGTACTGCACTGTGTCGAAAATCGGGGGCGAGAACAGCGTGTCGCTGGCCAATGCTGCTCGGCCATCGCCGGGTCCAGGCACCAATCCACCCCCGAAACCCCGCATCGTGGGGCTGCTGCGGCGGCTCATCGCCCCCGAGCGCCTCTACATGGGCGCGCTCGGCCTGACCGGCTTGGCGGCGGTCCTGTCGGTGGCCCTGCCTCCGGCAGAGCGCGGTGAACTCTCGGCGAACATGGTGAGCGCGACTCTGGGCGCGGCAGTCGGTGGTCTGTCCCTGGACACGTTCCTCCTGTCCCGTCCGGGTGGCTGGGTCTTCTCCCGGGGTCGTCCCTGGGTTCTCGCGATGCTGGCGGCCTCGGTCCTGCTCTCCGTCGTCGCCGCCGCCGTCCTCACCGCGGTAGCCGGGATCGGCAGTTACCTGGTCGGGGTGGGGTCCGCGGCGGGTCTGACGATCTTCAACACGGTCTCGTCGATCGCGCTGCGGCAGAAGAGTTTCATGGCGGTCTACTCGCTGCGTGCGGCGAGCGGGGCGGTGCTGGTCGGTGGTTACGTCGCCCTGTACTTCGCCGGCTACCTCGACGGCGGGTTGTGGAGCATGGTGTGGCTCGTCGTCCAGTGGGTCAGCGCGCTGGCTGTGTGCGGCCTGGTGCTGGGCATGCTGCGCCGGATCGGTCGGGCCCCCCGGGCGGAGGCGAGCGCGTTGGACTACCGCGCCGACCTGGCCGCCGTCGGCAATCTCCACCTCGGGATCTTCGCCCAGATGATGACGCTCCGGTTCAACCAGATCCTGGTGGCCCGGTTCGTCGGGGCCGGTCCCCTCGGCGTGTACGCCCTGGCGGTCGCCGCCCTGGAGTTCGCGCAGGCCGGTGCCGTCGTTCGGGCGCAGCGGATCCTGGCCAGCCGGGACGGCACCGACGGGCCCGACCCGACCAGGGCCGTGGTCACCGCGGCTCTGCCGGTCGCCCTGGCCGCGGTCCTCGGGCTCGGCGTGCTGGGTTACCTCCAGCCCGAGTACCGGCACGCCTGGATCCTCGGCCTCGTCCTCCTGCCCGGCTCGCTGGCAACCGCCGCCGGCAAGAGCTGGAGCGCCCTGCTACTGAAGAGGCGGGGCGAGCGGGCCACGACCGTGGTCGCCATGATCACCCTGGCGTTCGCGATTCCCGCCTACTTTGCGATCATCCCGTGGGCGGGTGTGGTCGGGGCGGCCATCGCCTCGACACTCGCCTACGCCGTGCACGCTTTCGCTTCCCGAGCAAGCCTGCGACGAGCGCAGTCGCCGAATCATGGGACGGTATGACATGGATGTCTCGATCGTTGTCCTCGCCTGGGAGGACTTTGAGCGCACCCGCGCCTGTGTCCTGTCGCTGCCGGCGGAGGCAGAAATCGTTGTCGTCGACAACGGCAGCTCCGTGCACATCCAGGAGTCGTTGAGCGAGTTCTGCGCCCAGCAGGGGGTCCGGTACGTCCAGTCCGGCTCGAACCTGGGGTACGCGCGGGGCATGAACCTCGGTGTGCGGCACACCAGCCGGGCAAACGTGATCCTCTCCAACAACGACATCATCGTGCACGCCGATGCCGTGGCCCGACTGCTGACCGCCCTGGAGGACCCGAAGGTGGGCGCAGCCTTCCCGGGGGTGGTGACGCCGGAGGGTGTGTCGCAGACCGAGGGCGGGCGGTTCCTGGGCCTGGGTGTCGGTTTCGCCCACGCCACCGGGCTGAGCATGGTGCTGCCGAACCTGCGGATCGTCGCGCCGCCGGAGAAGGCGGACTGGCTGACCGGGCCCTTCGTCGCCATGCGCCGCAGCACCTTCGACGCCATCGGCGGAGTCGACGAGACCTCGTTCTTCTACTCCGAGGACATGCGCCTCTGCTGGGCTGTGCGGCAGCAGGGCCTGCGACTGGCGTACGTGCCGGAGGCCGTGATCATGCACGAGGACGACGCGACCGCGAAGCGGCGTTGGTCCGAGGAGGAGATCTCGGAGCGTCGCACCCGGGAGTTCATCCGGGCGAGCCGGACCATGGGCGGGCGGCGCGGCCGCATCGCCACGACGGCGTACGTGGGTGGCGTCCTGCTGCGCGCAGCGGTGGGCGGAAACCCGGTTCGCCGCGCCATCGCACGCGGTGCCGTCGAGGGGCTGCGTCCCTGATGAAGGTGTTGTTCGTCTGCACGACAGGCGGCTCCGGCAGGCGGCAGCTCGGCGGCGCGGAACGCATCCTGACGGAGATCATCCCGGCGCACGCCCGTACCGGCGTCGAGGTCATCGCCGCGACCTCCGACGACGAGGTGGGCTACGCGCTGCGTGAGGCCGGGGTGCCGTGGATCGGGCTCAGCGCGACCAGTCGGGTCGACCTCGCCTACGCCCGGGAGATTCGCCGCCTCGTCAACGAGGTCCAGCCGGACGTGGTCTGCGCCCACCTGTTGTCCGCGGCGATGCACTGCCGCGCCGCACTGAGCATGGAGCGCAGGCGCACCCCCCTCGTGGTCACCCTGCACAACAGCCTCTGGCAGTACCGGGACACCGCCGGATCGTTCCAGCAGAAGGCGCTCATCCAGTCCAACATCACGCTGGACCTGGCAATGCGTCGCGCCCGTCCACACGCGACCGTGGCGGTGTCCGAGTTCGAGGCCGCCGAGCTGCGCGACCGTGGCGGCGTCAAGAACATCCACCTCATCCCGAACCCGCTGCCCGCCACCTGGCCCAGCCCGAAACCCGCGCACACCCCGGAGCCGGGTCGCCGGCCGGTGGTCGGCTATCTCGGCCGGCTGGAGAAGGAGAAGGGCGTCGACCTCCTGTCCGACATCGCCGGTCTCCTCCCGGAGTTGGACTTCAAGGTCGCCGGCGCCGGCACGGTGGCGATCGCCCCCCAGCCGAACCTCGAACTCGTCGGCCGGGTCACGGCTGCGGACTTCCTCCAGGAGATCGACTGCCTCGTGGTGCCGTCCCGGGTCGAGTCGTTCGGGCTCAGCGCGCTGGAGGCGCTGTCCCTCGGCGTACCCGTGGTGCACACCGGGGCCGGCGGCCTCGCCGAGGTCACCCGGCACGCGACGGGGACCCTGGCTTTCCAGGCGGACCTCGCGCCCGCCGCGCTCGCCGGAGCCATTCGGCAGGCCGTCGGTCGCCGCGCGGCCGACGAGGCGCAGCGGGTGGCCGAGTGGTACGCCCAGGAGTACGCCTTCGACAGGTGTGTGGAGCGATGGCAGAGCTTGTACAGGTCCCTCCTGTGACCCCCACGACCAGCACCGTGACACCCAATCGCTTCCGGGCGCTCGTGCCGTGGGTGGTAGCGGTCGTCGCCGTCGCGGCGGTCTTCCTGTGGGACGTCGAGTTCGGTGTCGCAGCAGCATTCCTCGCGATGGCGGCCCTCCTCTTCCGTCATCACATGTGGCTCGCCATCTGCACGGCCGCCTGGGGTTTCGTCTTCCTCGCCGTCCTCACCATTCCCGGGCCGTACGACTCCCCGGCCGGCCCCGCCGCGGTGCCGGTTCTGGGCTTCTACGCCGCCTGCTTCCTCGGTGCCTGGTATCTCGGCCGTCGACTCGCGGCAGCCAGGGGTCGTTCCGAGAAGCCGACGCCGACCGCGGAGACGGTCGAGTCGACGCCGACCGCGGACACGTTCGTCATGCCGGCCGTGACGACGCGCCCGGCTGCGGGCCGTACCGGTCTCGAATCCGAGCGTGCCGAACTGCGCTGGCCCGCCGAGAGTCGACTCCGGGTCTTCGTACTCTTCCTGCTCCTGCTCGCCGTCATCGGCGCGGCGTTGAAGTTCCGTGGTGACGTGCCGCCGCTGTTCGCCGACAACCCGGACGCCGCACGTGAGGCGGTCAGACTTCGATCCAACCTGATCACCGGGCTGTTCTCGGAGTTCTGGGGGATCGGGCTGGCGGTCTCGTTGCTCCGAGCGCTCACCGGCAAGGCGGAGGGACGGTGGGCGTACGTCGTCTTCGTCGTCATCTTCGCCTTCGGCGCGGCTCTGGGCGCGAGCAAGAACTCCGTTCTGCTGGGTATCGTGCCCCCGCTGGTAGCCGCGCTCTCGGTCCGCCGTTCGGCGACCATCAGCCCGAAGAACCGGCTGCGGGTGTCGCTCGTGGTGCTCGTGATCGGAGCGGTCGCGGTAGGCGCGGCAGTCTTCCTCGGCGGCCAACGGACGCTCGCCGGCACGGGACAGTTCGAGGACCAGTTCCGGGCGCAGTACGGCGCCAGCCCGCTCTACGCCAGCGTCGGGTCGCTGGACCTGTCGCTCAGCAGCTCCGTAGAGACGTTCGGGCGGCTGTGGGAAGTGCGTGAGCAGCATCCGCCCACCTGGGGGCGGTACACCATCACCTTCACCGGCTCGGTAGGAGATCGGCTGTTCGGGCCAGCGGACCTGTACGCCATCACCGCCGGTCTGAGCAAGCCGTTCTACATGAACACCGCGACGTTCGTCGCCATACCCCTGCTGGACTACGGGCCGATCGGCGCCGTGATCTTCCTCGGTCTGCTGGGCCTCAGCGTGGGCGTCATCGACCGTCGGCTCGCGGCCGCCTGGAGCCCCGCGCATCACCTGACCCGG
Source organism: Micromonospora taraxaci (assembly GCF_007830095.1). NCBI lineage: Bacteria > Bacillati > Actinomycetota > Actinomycetes > Micromonosporales > Micromonosporaceae > Micromonospora > Micromonospora taraxaci. The sequence goes on from NZ_VIWZ01000001.1 coordinate 6,276,499, forward strand.
GCGTTCGTCATCTACTTCGCGACCTTCGGCGTCTACGAGCTCTATCCGGTGGTCCAACCGTTCTGGCTGGCCCTCGCTCCTGGCCTTGTTGCCCTGTACCTACTTAGCAAACCGATGAGGTGGATCCCGGAGTGGATGAAACGCTGACAGTCGTCACCGTTCTCTACCGTTCGAACGACATGTTGACCCAGACGCTGCCCACCTGGGTTCGCAGCGCCGAGGGGCTCCCGGTGCGGTTCATCTTCGCGGACAACTGGCCTGAGGACGGCTGCGAGAAGGTCATCGCCGGTTGGCTGGACGACGGGCGGTACGAGTACCTTCCCGACTCGTCGAATCCCGGTTTTGCGGCCGGCTGCAACCGCGCCGTGGCCGCCGCGAGGACGAGCCACGTCCTGCTGCTCAACCCCGATGTGTGGCTGCCCGACGACGCACTGGCACGGGTGTGCGCCGCCATCGCGGAGGACCCTGGCACGCCGATCGCGGTCGGTCTGGCCATGCACGGCGGCGAGTACGTCGGCATCGATGTCAATCCGATCTCACTCTTCATCGACCGGACGGCAACCGTGGCGCGGGGACCGCTGGGCCCGTCGGGTGGCGCAGCTGTCTTCCCGACCGAACTGTTCCATCAGTTCGGCGGCTTCTACGAACACCTCTTCGCCTGGGGCGAGGACGCCGATCTGGCCTACCGGCTCTACGCGTCAGGTAGGCGGACTCGCGCGCTCGACGTCATCCTCCCGCACGCGGGTGGGCACAGCGTCGAGGGTGACAACAAGCTCCAGGGCTTCCGAGCCTTCCTGCTGGCCCGAAACCGGCTCCTGGTCGCGGCCCGGGTATTCACCTGGCCGCTGATGCTCATCGCGATGCCGGTACTGGCCCTGGCGCACCTCGCGCTCGCCGCCCGGCGCATCCGTCAAGGCCTGCTCCGGCCGTTCCTTCGCGGCATCGCGCGAGGACTGATGGAGAGCGCGACCGCCAGGCGGCAATGGAACGGCAAGCGGTTCGGCTTCGCGTCCCTCTACAGCTATCTGACAACTCGGAGAGCATGATGTCAGCACACCAGTGGACTGTCGTAACGGTCACCTACAACTCGGCGGACACGCTCCGCCGGTGCTGGCGAGCGGCCAAGCCCTACGAGTGGATCGTCGTCGACAACGCCTCGTCCGACGACTCGGTCGTCGTGGCCGAGGAGTTGGGTGCCCGGGTCATCCGGCTACCGGAGAACGTCGGTTTCTCCAAGGCCAACAACGTCGGGGTACGCCAGGCCGCCGGTGAATACGTGGTGTTCGCCAACCCCGACCTTGAGATCGACCCGGACGGTATGGACGTGCTCAAGCAGCACCTCGACACCCACGGCGGCCTGGTGGCTCCTCAGCTGATCGGTACCGACGGGACTCCCCAGCCCAACGGCAGAGGATTCCCCTACGCCACCGCCAAGCTGGGCAACCGGAAGATCTGGCCCCTGTCCCGGATGCACGCGACCTACCGGGTGATGGCCAAGCCCGGCGAGACGGTCTACGTCGCTTGGGCCATGGGTGCCGCAGTCGCCGCCCGCACCGCCGACTTCCTCGCGATGGGCGGGTGGAACGAGCAGTTCTTCCTCTACTACGAGGACCATGAGCTCGGGCTGCGGGCGTGGCGACAGGGCATGCCTGTCGCCCTGACCGGCGACGTCCGGTGGACCCATCACTGGGCACGCGCGACGAACTCGTTCCAGTGGTCCCGCGCGCACACGCTGGAGCTGCAGAGCGCCAAGACGTTCTTCGGCATGTTCCCCGAGTTTCTCGTCGGGCTGCCGCTGGCCTCGCGGCGCAATCGGCAGGCGGCACGCCTGATCGGCTCGTCGGTGCCAACTCAAGAGGTTCCGGGCGAACCGAGGCCCTCGCCATCCAGCTCCACAGGAGCCAGGTAGCGCAGGCGACCTTCGTTGCTCTCCTTCCTACCAGGCCTGGTGCGGCGTTCGACGGTGTCGCGGCCGTTCGCCGAGGTCTACGACAGGCGCGCGAACAGCTTTGGCGCTCTTCGGCTCGCGTTCGCACCCGTGCTCTTTCTCGAACGGCACGGCACGGTCACAGGCCTGTGGCGGAGTCCCAACGGGGCCTTCGACTATCTACGACAGAACTGGTGGGGAGGCCTTCGTCAGTTCGGGATCGCCGACCTGTTGCAGGGTGACACGCCGTACTGGCGGTGGCAGGGCGGAAATACGCTCAACGGGTCATTGTGGACTCTCGCCTACGAGATCTTCTGTTACCTGCTGGTCGCCGTCCTGTCCGTCCTCACCATCCTCCGCCGGCAACTCCGCTGGATTCCCCTGCTCGCGTTGCTCGCCATGTTCGGTGCCCTCTGCTGGAGCCAGTTCCGTCATGGCAACGCAGAGCAGGGCGTCTGGCTGACGAGGGAGATCGGACCACTGCCGATGCTCGGCGTGCTCCGGAAGGACTCTCTACTCTGGTACGGCTTCATGTTCCTCGTCGGCGGGACAGCTGAGCTGTACAGCGACCGTCTACTGATCGGCTCGGCGGACAGTGTCACCGCGTCTAGCTCTCAGAACTACGCGTAGCGCTTTATGGTCCGTACTTCCAGGATGGGAGGCATCGTGGTCGCGCAACTCATGACCAGGAACGTGAGCGATCGTGCCCCGTTGCCGGCTCCGGTAAAGCGTCGTCGACCGACCCGCACGGACTGGGCCGTCGTCGCCGTCCTGCTCGCCGCCGTCCCGGTTGTGCACGACGTCCGCACGATGCTCTCCGCGCCGTACTGGCTCGACGAGGCATGGGTGGCGCTTTCCGTACGCATGCCGCTCACTGACCTGCCCGTGACGACGTCGTCGACTCCGATCGGGTGGAGCCTTCTCCTGCGGTTGGTCCCGGACTCCGACGACCTGCGCGTTGTGCCGCTTGCGTTTCACGTTCTGTCTGTTGGGGTGGCGTACGCGCTCGGTCGTCTCCCGCAGTGGCCGACCCGCCGACTGGGGATCGTGGCGGGCGCCGTCGCTGGAGCGGCAGTCCTGCTACTCCCGGCCCAGCAGGTCCGCCACGACCTCAAGCAGTACTCCGCCGATGCCGCCGTCACGGTGGGCATGCTCGCCATCACCGCATGGACAGAGCGGACATGGTCACGCAGGCGGCTAGGGGTGCTGGTTGCCGCAGTCTGCGTCGGGATGCTGATCAGCCACGTCACCGCCATCATCGCGGCAGGTGTGTTCAGCGGGATGTTCCTGGTCAACTTGCTGCGACGTCGGTGGGCGCGACTCCTCGAAGTGGCCGTGGCTGGCTTCATCGCGGGCTGGCTCGCGGCGGCCGTCTACGTCGCCTTCTCCGCACGGGCCCGAACCGACGAGATGCGGGCGTTCTGGGCTGCTGCCTTTCCACAGCCGCACGAGTTGTCCGCCTACCTGTCAGAGCGACTTCACAACCTGACGTCCGTCATCGGTGCGCCCGTGCCGCTCATCAGCGGTCTTGCCGTCGCTGGCATCGTGACCATCGCATGGTTACGTCGCCCTGCCACCGCCATCGCGGTGAGTTCGCTGCCCGTAACGGTGATCATCCTTGGAGTGGCGGAGGTGTACCCCCTCCTGGACCCGCGCACCTCACACTTCCTCCTCGTGACGACGGCGGCGATGGCCGGCGTGGGCCTCGTTGGCGTGGCGACCCTGCTGGTAGGGCTCGTCAGCCACGTGCTGCACCGCACCCCGCCCACCGTCGCGATCACGGCGATCTGCGTGGTCCTGCTCGGGGCGTTCACCGTTCACAACGGTGCTTGGTACCGGTTCGATGGAGACGAGCCCGGGCTTGAACGCACCCCGATCGCCATGACGGATGTGCGTTCAGCGACCCAGTACGTGAACGAGAACCGCTCACGCAACGACGTGGTCATCCTGAACCCTTTGGCGTGGTATGGCTTCGCGTTCTATTCCGAACGCGACTCGATCGAGCTCATTGCGCCGTACACCAACACCGTTGGCTGGTGGGTCGACATGCCTTCTCGGTCGGACGTCGTCGTGATCCCCGAAACGGATACCGAAGGTGTCCAGCTGGGCGTCGAGCGCGGAATCGAGTTGGCTGCGGAGCGGGGCGGTGCCCGCATCTGGTTGATCAGGTCCTTTGTCAGCAGCGAGGAAGCCGAAGCCTGGCGGTCGGTACTCGCCAACTATCGGGTCGAGCAGGTGACCGGCGGAGTCGAGCCCGTCGTATTGATCAGCGAGAAATAGCAGACCCGCGGAACAGTTGGGCGAAGCACCAATTGCGCGTGCTTGATCCAGATACGCGACTGAACAACCACGCTGAAGCCTCAAACAAAATAATCAATCAGACGCCAATAAATGGACGGACCGGATGCAAGCAACCGAGCGGGAAAGCCACGAATCCGCAGTGGCCACGGAATCAGCCTCGGCCACGAAAGACGCCTCGGATGAGGGTGTCAGGTCAGAGAAAGCCGCCCCGATCAGGCTTCGGCTCGAATCGCGATCCAGGGAGCTGGTCGCACGACTGCCAGGGACTGCCGCGCTCCTGTGGTTCGGCCTGACCGCCCTGATCGCAGGCGTTCCGTCTACCCTGATACCTTCGCCGGGTTTTGACCCGAGTTGGCAGGCGGGCATCGGCTTCGCCGTATCGGACAACCTGCGTTTCGGGCAGGACATCGTCTTCAACTATGGCCCGTGGGGGTTCCTCGACTGGCCGCAACATGTGAGCCGAACACAGGCCGCGCTGGGTTTCCTGTTTGGAATGGCAGCGGTTCTCGCCCTCTACTGGGTCGTCTACCTCTGCGTTCGACCACGGTGGTCCGGCGGCGTCGCGGGCGTGATCGCTTTCGCGGTGACCGTCGCCAGCGCCCCAGCCGGGCCGGGCGGCAGGCTCGTCTACGCGGGCCTACTGCTGACCCTCCTGACGCTTCACGACAGGTTCACCCGGCGGATCGACACCTGGCGGGACGCCGTGCCCGTTGTCCTCCTCACTGCGGTAGGGACCCTCCTGCTACAGGTCAAATTCTCCGAAGGCGTGGTGCTTCTTGCCCTGGCCGGCCTCGTTGCGGTAAGCGTCGCCTCGGTGCGGCAGCTCATCAGGGGCGTCGGCCGGGCCCTGGCGACGTTTGTGGTGACATTCCTGGTTCTCTGGGTGGGCGCTGGGCAGCGCATCACGGACATCGTGCCGTGGGTACGCGGTTCGCAGGAGATCTCCAGTGGTTACCAGGAAGCCCTCGCCATCGAGCAGGGCGAGTTTGCCTTCGGCTACCTCACGGCAGGGTTCCTTGCGCTCGTCGTCGGGTTCCTGGCCTTACGCCTAGCGGTACGCCACAAGACCGTCGCAACGGCGGGAATCGTCGTGGTCTCGGCCGTCATGCTGGCGTTCGGATTCAAGCACGGGTTCACCCGGCACGACCCGGCCCACGAGGTCTCGTTCTTCCTGGCAGCGGGCTTCCTGATCGTCGGCTTCACCACCTGGGTGGGGCGTCCGGCAGTCGCATTGGCGGCTGCGGCCGCGGCGTTCCTCATGGCACCCTCGAGTCTCGCGAACTACGATCCCTTCCTGGCACGCAACCAGTGGCGGACGGGCATCGAACTGCTCATCAACAACGACTATCGCCTGACCTCGGTAGAGGCTGGCAGGGCACGGGCCCGCGACACCTACCAGCTGCCCGAGAGCATCGTGAGCGAGCTTCGCGGTCGCCCAGTTCACGTCGACCCGATGGAACTGACGTTGCCGTGGGCCTACTCGTTGGACTGGCACCCGGTTCCGGTCTTCCAGACGTTCTCGGCGTATACGCCGTACCTCGACCAGCTCAACGCCGAAGCGCTCATTGAGGCGCCAGCCGACCAGGTCGTGCTTCAGGAAGCCACGCTCGGCATCGACAACCGCAACATCCGCTGGGACACTCCCCGCTACCTACTCGCATTGGCCTGCAACTATCGCGTCGGTGCCCGCGCCGAACGTTGGACGGTACTGCACCACAGCCTGAATCGCTGCTCAGCGCCAGAGACGACGGTTTCGCAGCCGGTAACGGCGGGCACGCCCGTCCTTGTGCCGCAGGTCGGGACAGGCGAGATGCTCGTCGCGCGCTACCGGCCAGAGCCGAGCAGCATGCTGGCCTCTCTGGTGCACCTCGGTCTGAAGGACTGGTCACCCATCGAGGTCGGTGCCGACGACCGAACTTTCCGACTGCCGGAGGCGCTGACCGACGGCCCGCTCCTGGTCTCGCTGCCCGCCGAACTGGCGTGGCAAGCCCCCTTCGACGCCTTCCAGTACCGCCAGCTCACGTTCAACCGTGCCGGCACGGTCGAGTTCCAGGTCATCAAGGTGCAGTGACCCGACGACAAAGGCCTCCGGCTGGTGAAGCGGGTTCACCAGCCGGAGGCCTTTGTGGTCCGAACGCCGTCACGGTCGGCTGCGTCCGACCCTCGCTCAGCTACCGCGACGCCAGAGATCGCGCAACGCATCCCAGTTGCCCGCGAGGCTCTCCTTGCAGAGCGCCTCGATGTAGGTGACGCCATTCGTGTCGTCACGATCCCACCAGAGACCGCACAGGGTCCTGCCGTCGGGCATGGTGACTGCGTACTCGACGTAGCTGCCCTCGACACCGGACTTGTTGCCCTTCGTACGGGTCGCTTGGCGCAACCCCGGTGCCAGCGCCCCGCCGGCAAGGTTGAGTTGTAGGCGGTACGCGCGGGCCGCGTCCTTCTCCTTCTTGGTCGGATAGAGCACAAAGTGCGTGAACGCGTTGCCATAGTGGCAGAAGAAATGCTGCGCTTCGTCAGCCGGCAGTTTCGGGGCGGCCGGCTCGTCGTAGGCCGCACAGGAGCTGGCTTGCGCCAGCCAGGGCTCGGCCAGCGGCGCCAATTCGCTCTCGAGGAACTTGGTCTTGTTGATGGACAGCTGCGTCGTCTCATACGGCGGCAGGGTCGCCGCAGTCGACTTCGGCGACCCTCCGTCACTGCCGCTACGGCCCACGACGAATCCAGTGGTGCCAGCGACCAAGGTGAGCACCACCGCACCTGTGATGAAAATCCAGTTGGGCCGCCTCGGCTTCGGAGCCACCGGTGCGATCCGCCGGCCCCCGGAGGTGGGGAACGGATCGAACGGAGAGACCTGTTCGGCGCTGGTGGTGTAGACCGGCGACTGTGGGGCAGCGGAGACCGGCTGCGTCGACGCGGGTGAGGACGGCGCGGCCGAGACCGGCTGTGGGGACGCCGACACCGGCTGCCCCGAGGTCGGTGCCGCGTGCATCGCCCAGGGAAGTTGCGGCGGGTGCTCTACCAGTTCGGGCGTACCGGAGACCGGCGTCGGTGGCCCACTGACCTGCTGCGGCACGCCGGACACCGGCGGCGCGGAGGCAGGTGGCGCCGAGGCGGGCGGCGCGGAGACCGGCAGGTCGGGCACCGGCTGGTAGTCCAGGCCGAGGCTCTGGAAGAGCCGCTGCGGGGCGTGCCCCTCGTTGGCCCGGTAGGCCACCCAGGGGTGGGCCGCTGACAGGTCGGCGTCCGCGTAGGGGTGACCGCCGGCGGCCTGGGCCAACGCGTTGGCCGCCGCACCGAACGCCGCGCGCCACCGTTCGTCGGCCGCGGCGGCACCGTCCAACACGGCCACCGTGGCGAACTGGCCTTCCTTGTCGACCGCGGCCCAGGCCTTGCCAACCTGGCACGCACCCAACATATGCGTATACCTGTATGGGCTCTCCGCCTGCATCCCACTCCTCCGCTCAACCGCCGAGCGGATCCTACAGAGCCGACGCCATCCCAGCGGCCCGCCGGTCGGCCGTGCGACAGCTCAGGAGAACAGGGGGTTGCGCCAACCCTTGCCGACTGAAAGTTTTGATGCATAGAGTCGCGGAGTGAATGAAGGAGCGACGGCCGCATCAGTGGATCAGGTGCTGGACCTGTTCGACGGGGTACGGCTGACGCCCACCCAGCGCCGCATCGCGCACTGCCTCGTGCAGCACGCACCCGCCGTGGCGTACCTGTCCGCCGCCGAGGTCGCCGACCTCGCCGGGGTGAGTCAGCCGTCGGTCACCCGGTTCGCCGTCGCGCTCGGGCACGACGGTTATCCGGCCCTCCGCCGCCGGCTGCGCGACCTCACCGCCGGCACGCCGGGTGGGTCGGCGGACGCCGGCAACGAACTCCAGCAGGCGGTACGCGCGGAGATGGGCAACCTGGACCGGCTGGCCGGTCAGCTCGCCGACCGGGACCGGATCGCCGAGACCGGGCGGCTGCTCGCCGAGAGCCGCCCGCTGCCGGTGCTCGGTCTGCGCGCCGCCGCGCCGCTGGCCGCGTACTTCGCCTATTTCGCCGCCAAGGTGCACCCGGACGTACGGGTGCTCGACGACGGCGGCAGTCTGCTCACCGATCGGCTGGAGCAGGCGGCCGAGGCCGGAGCATCCGCCCTGCTCGCCTTCGTCCTGCCCCGCTATCCCCGGGAGACCCTGGACGCGCTACGCGACGCGCGCGCCGCCGGGCTGACAGTGGTGGCGATCACCGACTCACCGGTCAGCCCGGCCACCGAGCACGCCCACGTGGTACTGCCCGCCGCGGTCGGCGCGCAGCTCGTGTTCGACCTGCACACCGCACCGATGACCCTGGCCATGGTGCTGTTGCAGGCGATCTGCGACGCCGCGCCGGCCGACACCCAGCGCCGGCTGGAGGCGTTCGAAGCCTCCGCGGCCCGCCGACAGTTGTTCCTCGGATGACCGGAGGAGAGCCAGAGATGACCAAGCCCATCCGTGCCGCACGGGGCAGCCAGCTCACCACCCGCGGGTGGCAGCAGGAGGCCGCCCTGCGGATGTTGATGAACAACCTCGATCCCGAGGTGGCGGAACGCCCCGACGACCTGGTGGTCTACGGCGGCACCGGGAAGGCGGCACGGGACTGGCCGTCGTACCACGCATTGGTCCGCACGCTCACCGACCTGCGCGAGGACGAGACGATGCTGGTGCAGTCGGGCCGACCGGTCGGGGTGATGCGCACCCACGAGTGGGCGCCCCGGGTGTTGCTGGCCAACTCCAACCTGGTCGGCGACTGGGCGACCTGGCCGGAGTTCCGCCGCCTCGAACAGCTCGGCCTGACCATGTACGGGCAGATGACCGCCGGTTCGTGGATCTACATCGGCACGCAGGGCATCCTCCAGGGCACCTACGAGACGTTCGCCGCGGTGGCCGCCAAGAGGTTCGGCGGCACCCTCGCCGGCACGCTGACGTTGACCGCCGGCTGCGGCGGCATGGGCGGCGCGCAGCCCCTCGCGGTCACCATGAACGACGGCGTCTGCCTGATCGTCGACGTGGACCGCACCCGGCTCGACCGTCGGGTGCACGACCGCTACCTGGACGAGGTCGCCGACTCGGTGGACGACGCGGTCGACCGGGTCCTCGCGGCGAAGCGGGACCGTCGGGCACTCAGCGTCGGGGTGGTCGGGAACGCCGCCGAGGTCTTCCCGGAGCTGCTCGGTCGGGGCGTCGAGATCGACATCGTGACCGACCAGACCAGCGCGCACGACCCGTTGGCGTACCTGCCGGTGGGGGTCGAGCTGGCCGACGCCCGGGACTACGCCGCGGCGAAGCCGGCCGAGTTCACCGACCGGGCCCGGGCGTCGATGGCGAAGCACGTCGAGGCGATGGTCGGCTTCCTCGACGCCGGCGCCGAGGTGTTCGACTACGGCAACTCCATCCGGGGCGAGGCGCAGCTCGGCGGCTACCAGCGGGCCTTCGACTTCCCCGGCTTCGTTCCCGCGTACATCCGGCCGTTGTTCTGTGAGGGCAGGGGCCCGTTCCGGTGGGCGGCGCTCTCCGGCGACCCGGCCGACATCGCGGCCACCGACCGGGCGATCCTGGAGCTGTTCCCGGAGAACGAGTCGCTGGCCCGTTGGATCAAGCTGGCCGGTGAACGGGTCGCCTTCCAGGGCCTGCCGGCCCGGATCTGCTGGCTGGGTCAGGGCGAGCGGGACAAGGCGGGGGTGCGGTTCAACGACATGGTCGCCTCCGGTGAACTCTCCGCGCCGGTGGTGATCGGCCGGGACCACCTGGACACCGGCAGCGTCGCCAGCCCGTACCGGGAGACCGAGGGGATGGCCGACGGCTCCGACGCCATCGCCGACTGGCCGCTGCTCAACGCCCTGGTCAACACCGCCAGCGGCGCGTCCTGGGTGTCCATCCACCACGGCGGTGGCGTCGGCATCGGCCGGTCGATCCACGCCGGGCAGGTCTGCGTGGCCGACGGCACCGCCCTGGCCGGTCAGAAGATCGAACGGGTGCTCACCAACGACCCGGCCATGGGCGTGATCCGGCACGTCGACGCCGGCTATGACAGCGCTCGCGAGGTCGCCGACCGCACCGGAGTCCGCATCCCGATGACCGAGGGCGCCGACTCGTGACCGGCGACCTCTCCGCCCGGTTCCGGGCCCTGTGGGACGAGATCGCGCCGATCGGGCGGGACGCCGACAGTGGCGGCTATCTGCGGTACGCGCTGACAGCGCCGGAGCTGGAGCTGCGGACCTGGTTCCGGGCTCAGGCCGAGCGTCGCGCCATGCCGGTCACCGAGGACGGCAACGGCAACCTCTTCGCCCACTGGGGCGACCCGAAGGGCGAGGACGCCGTGCTGACCGGCAGCCACTTCGACTCGGTGCCGCACGGCGGGGCGTACGACGGGCCACTCGGCATCGTCAGCGCCTTCCTCGCCGTGGACGAGCTACGCGCCGCCGGGGTCACCCCCTACCGGCCACTGGTGCTGGGCGCGTTCGTCGAGGAGGAGGGGGCGCGCTTCGGCGTACCCTGCCTGGGGTCGCGGCTGCTCACCGGCGCGCTGCCGCCCGACCGCGCTGCCGGCCTGCGCGACGCGGCCGGGGTGAGCTTCGCCGAGGCGCTCGGCGACCGGCCGGCGGGCGCCCGCCCGGAGGTGCTGGGCCGGTTCGGCGCCTTCGTCGAGTTGCACGTCGAGCAGGGCCGCGCGCTCGTCGACACCGACGCCCCGGTCGCGGTGGCCAGCGCGATCTGGCCGCACGGCCGGTGGCGCTTCGACGTGGTCGGGGAGGGCAACCACGCGGGCACCACACTGATGGCCGACCGCCGCGACCCGATGCTGACCTACGCCTTCACTGTGCTGGCGGCCAACAAGGAGGCCCGGCTGCGCGGTGCGCACGCCACAGTGGGTCGCGTCGCCGTCGAACCCAACGCCACCAACGCCATCCCGTCAAAGGTGACCGGTTGGCTGGACGCCCGGGCCGCCGACCAGGAGACGCTCGCCGGCCTGGTCGACGCGGTACGCGGCAAGCTCGCCGAACGGGCCCGCCGCGACGGTACGGCGGTGACTGTCACCGAGGAGTCGGCCACCGCGCTGGTCGCCTTCGACGGTGGGCTGGCCAAGCGCCTCGCCACGCTGCTGGACGCGCCGGTGCTGCCCACCGGTGCGGGGCACGACGCCGGGGTGCTCGCCGGGCACCTGCCCACCGCGATGCTCTTCGTGCGCAACCCGACCGGGGTGTCGCACTCCCCCGCCGAGACCGCTACCGACGACGACTGCGCCGCCGGGGTACGGGCGCTGGCTCGGGTACTGGAGGAGCTGACATGCCGGTGAACAGGGTGACGGACCCGTCGCTGGGTGGCCCGATGCAGCCGCGTTCCTGGGTGCGGCGGCTCCGCTGCAGCGGGGGTCGCCACCTGGTGTTGACGTCCTTTGGAGCTGATGTCGCAAACGAATCACACCGAAGGCCGACGCCGGCACCGACACCAACACCAGCACCGGCCTCGACGCTGATGTCACAGACGATTCAGCTCCAAAGGAGGCGAGTGGCATGACCACCACCCGCTGGCTCGCCGAGTACGCGTGGCTGCCCGAGCACGCCGAGCCCACCCCCGATGTGCTGATCGAGTTCGACGACGGTCGGATCACCACGGTCACGCCACTCGTCGGGGCCGGAGGCCCGGAGGCCGGCGTCGAGGTGCTGCGGGGCGCCGTCCGGTTGCCCGGCCTGACCCTGCCGGGCCTGTCCAACGTGCACTCGCACGCCTTCCACAGGGCGCTGCGCGGGCGTACCCACGGCGGTCGGGGTGACTTCTGGACCTGGCGGGACCAGATGTACGGCGTCGCGGACCGCCTGGACCCGGACACGTACCTGGCCCTGGCCCGCGCGGTGTACGCGGAGATGGCGCTCGCCGGGGTCACCTGCGTGGGCGAGTTCCACTACCTGCACCACCGACCCGACGGCGGCGCGTACGACGACCCGAACGAGATGGGCGCTGCGCTGGTCGAGGCGGCCGCGCACGCCGGGATCCGGCTCACACTGCTGGACACCTGCTATTTGACTTCCACTGTGGATGGTCAGGCTCTCGCCGGCCCGCAGCGTCGCTTCGGCGACGGGGACGCCTCCCGCTGGGCGCAGCGGGCGGGGGCGTTCCAGCCGACGGACGCCCACGTCCGGGTCGGCGCTGCCGTGCACTCGGTGCGGGCGGTCCCGGCCGACCAGCTCTCCACGGTCGCCGAGTGGGCCGGGGAGCGGCAGGCACCGCTGCACGTGCACCTCTCCGAACAGCCCGCCGAGAACGACGAGTGCCGTGCCGTGCACGGGCGCTCACCCACGGCGCTGCTCGCCGAGTACGGCGCGCTCGGGCCGAACACCACAGCCGTGCACACCACCCACCCGACCAGCGCCGACCTGACCCTGCTCGCCGACAGTCGGACCGGGGTGTGCCTCTGCCCGACCACCGAGCGGGACCTCGCCGACGGCATCGGCCCGGCCCGGCTGATGGCCGAAGCGGGCATCCGGCTGAGCCTCGGCAGCGACAGTCACGCCGTGATCGACCTGTTCGAGGAGGCCCGGGCGGTGGAGTTGGACGAGCGGCTGCGTACCCGTCGACGCGGCCACTTCACACCGGCGGACCTGTTGACGGCGGCCAGCTCCGCCGGGCACGCCGCGCTGGGCTGGGCCGACGCCGGGAGGATCGCCGTCGGCGCGCGCGCCGACCTGGTCACGGTACGGCTGGACAGCGCCCGTACCGCCGGGGTGCCGCCGGTGGGCGCGTTCTTCGCCGCCACCGCCGCCGACGTCGAGCAGGTCGTGGTGGACGGTCGGCTGGTGGTGACCGAGGGCCGGCACCTGAGCGTCGACGTGCCGGCCGAGTTGGCGGGCGCCATCGAGGCGGTGACGCCCTCGTGAGCAGCCTGCTGGTCGACAACATCGGTGAGCTGGTCACCAACGGTGCCGGCGAGGGCCCGCTGGGCATCCGCCGCAACGCTGCCGTGCTGGTCGAAGAGGGCCTGGTGGTCTGGGTCGGGCCGTCCGCGTACGCGCCGGCCGCCGACCGGCGCCTCGACGCCGGTGGGGCGGCGGTGCTGCCCGGCTTCGTGGACAGCCACGCCCACCTGGTCTTCGCCGGGGACCGCGCCGCTGAATTCGCCGCCCGGATGGCCGGTCAGCCCTACACGGGCGGCGGCATCCGGACCACTGTCGGCGCCACCCGGGCCGCCACCGACAACGAGCTCCGGGCCACGGTGCGCCGGCTGCGCGGGGAGGCGCTGCGCCAGGGCACCACGACCATGGAGATCAAGAGTGGGTACGGGCTGACCGTCGCCGACGAGGCCCGCTCGCTGCGGATCGCCGCCGAGAGCAGCACCGAGACCACCTTCCTCGGCGCGCACGTGGTGCCCGCCGAGTACGCCGACCGCCCCGACGACTACGTGAGCCTGGTCTGCGGCCCGATGCTCGCCGCCGCCACGCCGTACGCGAAGTGGGTCGACGTGTTCTGCGAGCGGGGCGCCTTCGACGTCGACCACGCCCGGGCCATCCTGGCCTGCGGTCAGGCCGCCGGGCTGGGCGTCCGTATCCACGCCAACCAGCTCGGCCCCGGAGCGGGGGTGCGGCTCGGCGTGGAGCTGGACGCGGCCAGCGTCGACCACTGCACCCACCTCAGCGACGCCGACGTGGACGCGCTGGCCGGCACGGCCCACGGCGACGGGTCGGGCACCCGGACGGTGGCGACGCTGCTGCCGGGAGCGGAGTTCTCCACCCGATCGCCGTACCCGGATGCCCGCCGGCTGCTCGACGCCGGCGTGACAGTGGCGCTCGCCACCGACTGCAACCCCGGCTCGTCGTACACCTCCTCGATGTCGTTCTGTGTGGCGCTGGCGGTCCGCGAGATGCGGATGACCCCGGCGGAGGCGGTCTGGGCCGCTACCGCCGGGGGCGCGCGGGCGCTGCGCCGCGACGACATCGGCGTCCTGACCCCAGGCGCGCGGGCCGACCTCGTCGTCCTGGACGCGCCGTCGTACCTCCACCTGGCCTACCGGCCCGGTGTCCCCTTGATCCGCCAGGTAATGCGCAACGGAGTAACGCCATGACGACCGTGACCATCCAGCCCACCGGAATCTCCGCCGACGACGTTCTCGCGGTGGCCCGCGGCACCGCCACGGTCGTCCTCGACCCGGCCACCATCGACGCGATGGCGACCAGTCGGGCCATCGTGGACGGCATCGAGTCGTCCGGCCGTCCCGTCTACGGGGTGTCCACCGGGTTCGGGGCGCTGGCGAACACCTTCATCGCCCCGGAGCGGCGGGCCGAGCTGCAACACGCGCTGATCCGTTCGCACGCCGCCGGGGTGGGCGCCCCGATGCCGCGCGAGGTGGTCCGGGCCATGATGCTGCTGCGGGTCCGGTCCCTCGCCCTGGGCCGCTCCGGAGTCCGGCCGCTGGTCGCCGAGGCCCTGGTCGACCTGCTCAACAACGACATCACCCCGTGGGTGCCGGAGCACGGCTCGCTGGGCGCCTCCGGTGACCTGGCGCCGCTGGCGCACTGCGCGCTGGCGCTGCTCGGTGAGGGCTGGGTCCTCGGGCCGGCCGGCGAGCGGCAGGACGCGGCCGACGCGCTGACCGCCGCCGGGCTCAAGCCGATCGAGTTGGCCGCCAAGGAAGGGCTGGCGCTGATCAACGGCACCGACGGCATGCTCGGCATGCTGCTGCTGGCGATCGACGACGCGGCGCACCTGTTCGCCATGGCCGACGTGACGGCCGCGCTGGCCATCGAGGCGATGCTCGGCTCCGAGCGGCCGTTCCTGCCCGAGCTGCACGCGATCCGGCCGCACCCCGGTCAGGCCGCGTCGGCGGCGAACATCCACCGGCTGTTGCAGGACTCCCGGGTGATGGACTCGCACCGCGACGATCTGGCGCACGCCGTGCAGGACGCGTACTCGATGCGCTGCGCCCCGCAGGTGGCCGGCGCGGCCCGCGACACCCTGGACTTCGTCCGTACCGTCGCGGCGCGGGAGCTGGTGTCGGTGGTGGACAACCCGGTGGTGCTGCCGGACGGGCGGGTCGAGTCGACGGGTAACTTCCACGGCGCACCGCTCGGCTTCGCCGCGGACTTCCTCGCCATCGCCGCCGCCGAGGTGGGCGCGATCGCCGAGCGGCGGGTGGACCGGCTGCTCGACGTCACCCGTTCCCGGGAACTGCCGGCGTTCCTCTCCCCCGACGCCGGGGTCAACTCCGGGCTGATGATCGCCCAGTACACGGCGGCGGGCATCGTCGCCGAGAACCGTCGCCTGGCCGCCCCCGCCTCGGTGGACTCCCTGCCCACCAGCGGCATGCAGGAGGACCACGTGTCGATGGGCTGGGCGGCGGCGAAGAAGCTGCGCACCGTGCTGGACAACCTCACCAGCCTGCTCGCGGTGGAGCTGCTGGCCGGCGTACGCGGTCTGCAACTGCGCGCGCCGCTGGAGCCGTCACCGGCCGGACGTGCCGCCGTCACTGCGCTCGGTCCGGCGGCCGGCGAGCCCGGCCCGGACGTGTTCCTCGCCCCCGTGATGGAGGCGGCCCGCGCGGTCGTCGCCGGGGGTGAGTTGCGCGCCGCCATCGAGCGGGAGGTCGGCCCGCTGGGCTGACCTCCGCCGGGTCGCTGTCGTCCGCCGCGGGTCAGGTGGCGGGCGGCAGCACCTCGCGCCCGTCAGGTGGCGGGCGGCAGCACCTTTGCCACCAGCTTCGCCAGCTCGCGCAGCGCCTTGCCGCGGTGGCTGATCGCGTCCTTCTCGGCCGGGGTCAGCTCGGCGTTGGTCCGGTCCTGCCCGTCGCCCAGGAAGATCGGGTCGTAGCCGAACCCGCCGTCGCCGCGCGGAGCGCGCAGCACCTGCCCGGACTGCCGACCGTCGACCAGGTGCTCCTTGCCGCCGGGCAGCACCAGCGCCACGGTGCAGACGAACGAGGCCGCCCGCTGCTCGTCCGGCACGTCGGCGATCTGGTTCAGCACCAGCTGGAGGTTGGCCTGGTCGTCGCCGTGCTGACCGGACCAGCGGGCGCTGAACACCCCCGGCATCCCGTTGAGCGCGTCCACAGCGAGCCCGGAGTCGTCGGCGATGGTCGGCAGACCCGTCTGCCGGCACCCCTCCCGCGCCTTGATCAGCGCGTTCTCCCCGAAGGTCAGGCCGGTCTCCGGCAGCTCCGCGTACTGCTCGACGTCGTCCAGGCCGAGCAGGGCGATCCGGTGCGCGCCGAGCGCGCCGTCCAGGATCCGCTGAAGCTCCACCAGCTTCTTACGGTTGCGGGTGGCGAGCAGGACCTTGTTCATGCTGAATCACCTTTGTTCGCGACTGCGGGGCTCGCAAGCTCACTCCTCGCGCTCACGGGGAGGAAAGTGCCTTCCGCTGGGCTTCGGCCAATTCGGTGCAACCCGCGACGGCCAGGTCGAGCAGACTGTCGAGCTGGTCCCGGGCGAACACGCCTGCCTCACCGGTGCCCTGCACCTCGACGAAGTCGCCCGCACCGGTGCACACCACGTTCATGTCGACCTCGGCCGCGACGTCCTCCTCGTAGCAGAGGTCGAGACGGGCCTCGCCGGCGACGATCCCGACGCTGACCGCGGCCACCGACCGGTGCATCACCTTCTCCGGCTTGCCGGCCAACGCCTTGCGGGCGGCGAGCCAGCCCACGGCGTCGTGCAGGGCGACGTACGCGCCGGTGATCGCCGCGGTGCGGGTGCCACCGTCGGCCTGGAGCACGTCGCAGTCGAGCACGATCGAGTTCTCGCCGAGCGCCTTGAGGTCGATGCTGGCCCGCAGGCTACGGCCGATCAGCCGGGAGATCTCGTGGGTGCGACCACCGACGCGACCCTTGACGCTCTCCCGGTCGGAACGGGTGTTGGTGGCCCGGGGCAGCATCGCGTACTCGGCGGTCACCCAGCCGAGCCCGGAGCCCTTGCGCCAGCGGGGCACCCCCTCGGTGACGCTCGCCGTGCAGAGCACCCGGGTGCCGCCGAACTCGACGAGCACCGAGCCCTCCGGATGGGTGCTCCAGCCTCGGGTCAGAGTCACCGGTCGGAGTTGAGAGGGCCCTCGCCCGTCAGGTCGCGCCATGTCTGCACCCTATGCGGTGCGGGGATCCACCTCGCTCGGGGTGCCCACGAGCGCGTCCGCGTCGTGCACCCGGAGGAACCCGGCGACGGCGGCCGGCCACCCGAACTCCTCGGCCCGTGCGCGGGCGGCAGTTCGCCGCTGCTTCTCCGGCCGGTCCGCCAGGCGGGTCACCGCCGCTGCCATCGACTCCCCCGAGCCGTACGCGGCCAGGCCGGCGGCTCCGACCACCTCGGGCAGGGCGCTGGCCGCGTTGACGACGACCGGGGTGCCGCAGGCCAACGCCTCCAGCCCGGCGAGACCGAACGTCTCCACCGGGCCGGGGGCCAGCACGACGTCGGCGCTCGCCAGCAACGCGGCCACCGCGGCACGGTCCGGCAGGAAGCCGGTGAACGTGACCGGCAGCCCTTCCGCCCGACGGGCGAGCGCGCCGCGCAGCGGGCCGTCGCCGGCCATCACCAGCACCGCCGGTACGCCGGCCCGACGCAGCTCGGCGAGGGCCTGCACGGCCAACTCCGGCCGCTTCTCCGGGGACAGCCGCGCGCAGTGCACCAGCAGCACCTCGCTCGGGTCTGCGTACCGCTCGCGCAGCCGTGGGTCGGCCCGGTCCGGGGAGAAGGTGTCCAGGTCCACCCCGAGCGGCACCAGCTCGACGTTGCCGGCACCGATCCGGTCGAACTCCTCGGCGGCCCACCGGGTCGTGCAGACGATCCGGTCGTACGCCTGGCTGGTCGCCCGGTTGAGCCGGTCGGCGATCGACCGGCGCAGCGTGTGGGGCACCCCCCACTGCCCGAGCAACCCGGTCAGCGACTCGTGCGAGACCATCACCGACGGCACCCCGTGCGCCCGCGCCCACCTGCCCGTCCAGCGCAGCGACGCCCGGTCGGAGACCTCCAACCGGTCCGGGGCGAGGTCGGCGAGGAGCCGGGCCAGCCGACGCCGACCGGCGAGCAGCCGGTAACCGCCGCTGCCCGGCATCTCCGGGCCGGGCAGTGTGATCACCCGCCCCCACGGGTACGACTCGTCGGCGGCACGTTTGCCGGGGATCACCAGCACCGGATCGTGTCCCGCCGCCCGGTAGCCCTCGCCCAGGTGTCGCAGCGCGGTACGCAGACCGCCGGAGCGTGCGGTCACGAAGTTGGCGAGGCGCACGATCCGCAGACCGCCCGCAGCCCCGGTCACGAGGCGGCCGGCAGGCCGACGGTGGCGGCCACGGCGCGTACCGCGTAGTAGTGCCCGATCAGCTCGTCGCCGACGGCCGACCAGCTACGGCGACTGACCGCGACGCGGGCGGCCAGCCCGTGGGCCCGCCGCCGGTCGGCGTCGCCGGCCAGGTCGGCCACTGCAGCGGCGAGCGCGTCGCCGTCGTTCGGCGGCACCAGCGACCCGGTCACGCCCTGGTCGACCAGGTCGACCGGGCCGCCGCTGGCCGGGGCCACCACCGGCACCCCGGAGGCCAGCGCCTCCTGGATGGTCTGGCCGAAGGTCTCGTGCGGTCCGGTGTGCACGAACAGGTCCAGGCTGGCGTAGAGCCGGGCCAGGTCCTCGCCGTGCTGCACGCCCAGGAAGGTCACCCCGGGCAGCTCCCGGGCCAACTGCCGGCGGGCCGGGCCGTCACCGGCCACCACCACCCGCACACCGGGCAGCCGCGACGTCGCCGCCAGCAGCTCCACCCGCTTCTCCGGGGCGAGCCGGCCGACGTAGCCGATCAGCAGCTCGCCGTTGGGTGCCAGCCGCTCCCGGAGCGCCGCACACCGCTTGGCCGGGTCGAAACGCACGGCGTCCACGCCACGACGCCACAGCCAGATCCGCTGCACGCCGTTGGCGATCAGGTCGGCCGCGGCGCGGGTGGACGGGGCGAGGGTGCGCTGCGCCGAGTTGTGAATCTCCCGGATCCGCCGCCAGGCCGCCGCCTCACCCCAACTCACCCGGTACGCCCGCGCGTACGCGGCCACATCGGTCTGGTAGACCGCCACCATGGGCAGCCCGTGTCGGCTGGCCAGGGTGGCCGCCCGTGCGCCGAGGACGAACGGACTGGCCAGGTGGACCACGTCCGGCTCGGCCGACAGCAACGCCCCGGTCAGCCGGGTGGTGGTCGGCACACCCAACCGGAAACCCTGGTAGCGGGGCAGCGGCACGCTGGGGATGCGCACCACTGGGTACGGCAGTCGGTCGATGTTCTGTCGGCTGGCGCCGGGCGGCGCGGGTGCGATGACGACCGGCTCGTGGCCCCGGTCGAGCAGGTGCTCCGCCGTGCGCACCACTGAGTGCGCGACGCCGTTCACGTCCGGTGGGAACGACTCGGTCACGATGGCGATCCGCATGCCCACACCGTGCGGGTGCGACGGGTGCGGCAGACGACCGTCCGCTGACCGGCCGGCGAACAGTACGGCACAACACCGCTGCCCGGTCCACCCCAACCGGGACGGCGTGGGTCAGACGTCGTAACTGGCGCCGGGACGGACCACGTCGATGGGTCCGGTGTACGCGGAGGCCGCCGACTCCAACGTGTGGGCCTCGCTGCCCCAGGCCGCGACCAGGTGGGTGAGCAGCAACCGACCCACCACGGCCTTGGTCGCCGTCTCGCCGGCCTCCCGGCCGGTCAGGTGCAGGTCCGGTGGGTTGTCCACCCCGTCGAGGTAGCTGGCCTCGCAGAGGAAGACGTCGGCATTCTGGGCCAGCCGCAGCAGCGCGTCGCAGGGCGCGGTGTCCGACGAGTAACACAACGACCGGCCGTCGTGCTCCAGCCGCACCCCGTACGTCTCGACCGGGTGGTTGACCCGGTCGACGGTGACAGTGAACGGGCCGATCGGGAAGGTGCCGGGCTGGAGTGCGTAGAACTGGTACACGTCCTCGACGGTGCCGTCGTCGCCGTACGCGGCGCTGAGCCGGTCCGGTGCGCCGGACGGCGCGTACACGGGCAGCGCCGGGTAGGGGCCCTCCGGGGCGTACCGGCGGACCACCACGTAGGTCACGGCGTCGAGGATGTGGTCGCAGTGCAGATGGGTCAGCAGGATCGCGTCCGGAGCGTGCAGGCCCGCGTACCGCTGGAGGCTGGACAGCGACCCTGAACCGAAGTCGACCAGGAGCCGGAAACCATCGGCCTCGACGAGGTATGCCGAACAGGGCGCCTCGGGGCCGGGGAAGCTGCCGGCGCAGCCAAGGACCGTCAGTCGCATCGAGTGGTCTCGCTGTCACTGTCAGTAGCATTCATGTCGGCCGTCGCTCCAGCCATGATCTCTACCGACGCGTGCGTCACGCTGCGCAGCCTACGCCCGGGTGCCCGGCGGCAAGAATGATCCAACGGAACTTGTCACGAACGTGACACCTGCTCACGGTGCGGCGGGCAGCGCACGGGCCGCCGACGCACGTCGACGGCCCGTAACCAATAGCCCCACCCGGTCAGGCCCAGAGCTGCCCCTCCAGGGCGTCCTCGGCGTCGGCGAGCGTGCCGCCGTACGCGCCGGTGGACAGGTATTTCCAACCGCCGTCGCAGACCACGAAGGCCACGTCGGCCCGCCGGCCGTCGCGGACCGCCTCGTGCGCCACCGCGAGCGCGGCGTGCAGGATGGCACCGGTGGAGAAGCCGGCGAAGATGCCCTCCACCTCCACGAGCTGCCGGGTACGCAGCACCGCGTCCCGGGTGCCGACCGAGAACCGCCGGGAGAGCACCGAGGCGTCGTACAGCTCCGGCACGTACCCCTCGTCGATGTTGCGCAGGCCGTAGACCAGCTCGCCGTACCGAGGCTCGGCGGCCACGACCTGGATGCCGTCGACCTTCTCCCGCAGGTAGCGACCTGTGCCCATCAACGTGCCGGTGGTGCCCAGCCCCGCCACGAAGTGCGTGATCGTCGGCAGGTCGTGCAGCAGCTCCGGCCCGGTCGTCTCGTAGTGCGCCCGAGCGTTCGCCTCGTTGCCGTACTGGTAGAGCATCACCCAGTCGGGGTGCTCCGCCGCAATCTGCTTGGCCGTGGCGACGGCCTGGTTGGAACCGCCCGCCGCCGGCGAGAAGATGATCTCGGCCCCGTACATCCGGAGCAGCTGGACCCGCTCGGTGGAGACGTTCTCCGGCATCACGCAGACCAACCGGTAGCCGCGCAACTTGGCCACCATCGCCAACGAGATGCCGGTGTTGCCACTCGTCGGTTCGAGGATCGTGTCACCCGGCCGCAGCCGGCCGGCCTCCTCCGCCGCCCGCACCATGAACAGCGCCGCGCGGTCCTTGATGCTGCCGGTCGGGTTCCGGTCCTCCAACTTGGCCCAGAGCCGCACCGGCGGCGCCCCGTCGGGCACCGTCGGGGAGAGCCGGGGCAGGCCGACCAGCGGCGTGCCCCCGCAGGCGTCGAGCAGACTGTCGTACCGCGCCATGGCGGCCGACCTCAGCGAACCGCGACGGCGTCGCGGGCCACCGCGGCGACGGCACTCTGCGAGCTGACGCTGTGCGAGCTGATCGCCGCTGCCGCCGCGAAGCCGAACGCGCCGCCGGCCACGGCCGGCAGGATGGTGACGCTGTCGCCGTCGGAGAGCTTGGCGTCCAGCGCGCCGAGGAAGCGGACGTCCTCGTCGTTGACGTAGACGTTGACGAAGCGGTGCAACGTGCCCGCCTCGGTGATCAGCCGGCCGCGCAGGCCGCCGTGCCGAGAGTCCAGGTCGTTGAGCAGATCGGCGAGGGTGTCGCCGGCGCCTTCGACGACCTTGGCGCCGCCGGTGTAGCTGCGCAGGATGGTGGGGATGCGAACCTCAATGGCCATGATGTCGAGCTCCTCGATCGGGTGTGCCTACGGTGACGGGACGAGACGGGTCGGACGCTGACGGATCAGCGGCCGGAACACTCGTAGTCGACCGTCGCCGGGCTCTGCCCGAACATGTAGGACTGGACGGCATGCGGGTCGACGCCGGCCTCCACGACCTGAACCGGCTCCTCGGTGATCACGCCGTCGACGATCCGGAACGACCGGATCTCCTCCGAGTCGGGCTCCCGGGTCGAGACGAGCAGGTAGTGCGCGCCCGGCTCGCCCGCGAAGGAGACATCCGTCCGCGACGGGTACGCCTCGGTGGCGGTGTGCGAGTGGTAGATGACGACGGGCTCCTCGTCCCGGTCGTCCATCTCCCGCCACACCCGCAGGTGCTCCATCGAGTCGAACTCGTAGAAGGTCATCGAGCGCGCGGCGTTGTCCATCGGGATGTGCCGGGTAGGGGTGTCGCTGCCGACGGGCCCGGCGACCACGCCGCACGCCTCGTCGGGGTGATCCCGGCGCGCGTGGGCGACGATCGCGTCGATGATCGACCGGTCGATGCTCAGCACGAGCACCAGCCTAACGCCTGATGAGCACGGGCCGAAGTGGTGCCGGTCACGCCTAGTCGATCAAGGCGTTGAGCAGCGACTCCTGCAAATATCCGAGGTACGCGTAGACCGAAAGCTGGAACACCCGGCTGGACGCCGGGTCCTCGGCGACCGCGTCGTCCAACTCCTCGCCCAGATCCGTGCCGTCCTTGATCTCCAGCCGGACACCCATCGCGAGCCGGGCGTCGTTGAGCGCCCGCAGCCACGCCTCGGCCGCCTCGGCGTCCAGCCGGACCTCGCCGCCCGCTTCGTCGGGAAGCGCGGCCAGGATCGCCCCCGCCTGGTCGATCTTCGCGGTCTTCAGGTCGCCCTCGGTGTAGCGGCGGAACTCGGCGGTGCCCGAAGCGTCCTGCGGGTAGACCGCCGGGAAGAGCCGACCGACGACCGGGTCGGTGTGGTCGAAGCCATCGGTGAGCAGGCCGACCACCTCGGAGGCGACCTTGCGCAACACCCGCGCCTCGTCCACGGCGAAGGTGGCGACGTAACAGCCGGCCTGGCGACGGAACATGCTCACGACTTGTCCACCGTCGCCCACAGCCCGTACGCGTGCAACTGCGACGCGTCGTGCTCCATCCGTTCCCGGGCACCGGTGGAGACCACGGCACGGCCCTTGTGGTGCACGTCAAGCATCAGCTGCTCGGCCCTCTCCCGGCTGTAGCCGAAAAGCTTCTGGAAGACCCAGGTCACGTACGTCATCAGATTGACCGGGTCGTCCCACACGATCGTCACCCACTGCCGGTCGGACGCCGGCACCTCGTCAGTGGCCGGCGTCTCGACCGGTGCAACCTGCGGAGCCGCCATGCCCCCCATCGTGCCACCGGTTTCCCGGAACCGAGGAACCGGAACGCCGGCTCGTCGTGGATCGCCCACCCCGGGCACCCCTGAGTCGCCCCGCCCGCCATCTGACGCGCGATGCGAGACGAACCCGGACCGAGGTGCCACCGCGCGGTCAGGCGAGCAGGATGCCGTGGTCGACTGCATCGGAGAGCACCGCGCCCAGCGAGAGGCGGATCACCTCGAACCGCCGGGAGATCTCCCGGGACAGCCCCAGCTCGACCTCCCGCACCGCCCGCTGGGACCAGGCCCGCGCCGCACTGTGGTCGTCGTTGCCGGGCGTACGCCACTGCTGCCAGCACCCGCCGGAGAGCGCCACCGCCACCGGCGGGAGCACTTCGGCGCGGGCCGCCGCCGGGTAGCTGGCGAGGGCGTCGATCGCCTCCGGGCCGGTCAACGTCGCGACACCGGCTGTGCTGGTGATCAGCAGCACCTTGTCCAGTTCGTGGCCAGGCTGGTCGTCGACCAGGCCGTACTGCACGGCGGTGGCGATCCGCCGTCGCACGCCTTCGGTGGGAGGCGCGGCGAGCACCCGGCCCACGACGTCGGTCATGATGCCGCGCACCGCCTGGTCGCACTGCGCCGTGGCCAACAACGACAACGCCGCCATCTCCCGGTCCAGTAGATCCGGTAGGCCCGCGCAGCCGACCCCGAACACGATCTCCTGGACCGCCCGCAGGTGGATGTTCGCCAACTCCAGAGCGAGGTGCTGGCGGATCCGCTGAGCGCACGAGCGGGTGTGGCGGTCGAGTCGTTCGGACCAGTCGCCGGGGTCGGCGGCCACCGGGATGCGGCCCTGCCCGCCCGGCAACACCGGCGGGTCGACACTGGCCCGTTGCAGCCCTTCCCGCGACGACCAACCCACCAGCGCGCGCCGCAGATCGGCGGCGGAGTCGGCGTCACCGACCGGGAACCATCGCGCGCCGGCCAGCGCGGGCACCGCGGCCAGCAGCGCCGCGCGGTGTGCCGCCACGGTCACCGAGGCCGAGTCGACCTCCGTCGCCGCACCCTCGGCCGGCGGGACGGACGCCCCCGCGCCCTCCGTAGTCGCCGCGCCGTCGGCCAACGGTGCCCAACCCGCCGCACCGGGGGTCACCGCGAAGACGACCTCCACCGAGGTGGGGGCAACCTCGGTGAGCAGGTTCAGCTCCGCGGCGGTGAACGCCTGGTCCGCGGCGATCACGAAGAGCAGCGCGCCGGCCCGGCCCACCGCGTCGAGCAGCACCCGGGTGCCGGCCACGCCGAGCGTGGCGGTGTCCGGACTGTCGATCAGGGTGAAGTGGCGCAGCAGCGGCTCGGGCACACTCAGCTCGACACGCCGGGGCGGGCGGGCCAACGCGGGCCCGGCCGCGTTGCGGTCGGCGCCGTAGGAGTGCGGCTGGCGGTAACCGGGCACGAACGCGGCCCGGGTCGGCACCTTGGCGTTGCGCACCACCAGCCAACTGCCGGTCGGCACGGTGAGCATGACCGGGTCGAGCCCGAGCAGGGTGGCGAGCACGGCACGCCGGTCGGCGCCGGCCGGGCCGACGGCGACCACGCCGAGCGGCTCTTCAGGGGCAGGGCCGGTCACGCCGACCCGAGCGGGCAGCGGGCCGCAGGTGGGCAGGTCGGCTGGGCCGGCCATGTCGTCCGGCGAGTCGACCGAGGGGAGAGGGCCCTGCTTCATCAGGTGACCTCCCGTGGCAGGTGACCGGTTGCCCGGTCGCGTGGAAGATCCGGTGCGCACCCCGGATGTCCGAACAGTACGTGCGGGCCAGCGACCGGGCGGAACACATCGGATACTCATCGGTAATTGTGCGACTACTCAACTTCGTTCGGTGACGGTACGGGCGCAGACGGATTCCGGTCGATATGCTGCGCGGATGAGTCGGTGGGAGTTCGTCGGCCGGACAGATGAGCTGAACCGCCTGCTGGCGGCGGTGACCGGCGAGGCCGGCCGAGGGCTCTTCTTCAGCGGCAGCGCGGGCATCGGCAAGAGCCGACTGCTGCGCGAGGGCGTCAACGCGTTGCCCACCGACCGGTTCGCGATCTGGTCCATCGCGGCCAGCGCCACCACCGCCGCGTTGCCGTTCGGCGGTCTGGTGCAGGTCCTCCCCGCCGAGCAGCCTCAGGGCCTCTCCCCCGCCGGCATTCTGCGCTGGGCGCTCAACGTGCTGCAACAGCAGGCGGCGGGCCGACGCATCGTGCTCGCCATCGACGACGCCCACCTGCTCGACCCGCCCTCGGCGGCGCTGGTGCACCTGGTCGCCCGCGCGGAGAACGCCACAGTGCTCGGCACCCTGCGCGACGGCGAGCAGATCCCGCTGCCGATCCGCGCACTCTGGACCGACGACCTGGTCGAGCACGTCGAACTGAGCCCGATGCCGCAGGAGGAGACGGCGGGCCTGCTGGCGGCCATCCTGGGTGGCCCGGTGGACTCCGGCTCCGCCGACCGGCTCGGGGAACTGTCGGCCGGCAACCCGCTGCTGCTCCGCGAGTTGGTGCACGCCGCCAGCGGCAGCGCGGAGTTGAAGCGCACCTACGGGATCTGGAAGTGGACCGGGCGACTGGAGTTGGCGCCCAACCTCACGGATCTGATCGACACCCGGGTCGGCAAGCTCACCGACGGCGTCCGTGCGGTCGTCGAGCTGGTGGCCTTCGGCGAACCGCTCGGCCTGCACCTGCTCAAACAGGCCGCCGACCAGGCGGACGTGGAGACCGCCGAGGAACGCGGCCTGATCAGTGTGATCCAGCACGACCGGCGGACCGACGTCCGGTTGGCCCACCCGCTCTACGGCGAGGTGATGCGCCGCCGCTGCCCGGTCAGCCGCACCCGCCGCCTCCAGGCGAACCTCGCGGAACTGCTCGAACAGGTCGGCAAGCGCCGCCGCGACGACCTGCTGCGGGTGGCGGTCTGGCGACTCGACTCGGGCACCGCACAGGACCCGGCGCTGCTGGTCGATGCCGCGGTCCAGGCGTTCACCCGCTACGACGTGCCGTTGGCCACCCGCCTGGCACGCGCCGCGCTCAACGCCGACGGCGGCTCCGACGCGGCAGAGCTGCTGGCCACCATCCTGATGTTCGCCGACCGGCCCGAGGAGGCGATCGGGGTTCTCGACACGGTGACCCCCGAGCCCGGCGACGAGCGGCGACTCTGCCGCTGGCTGACCGTGCGCGGGATGGTCAGTTACTGGGGGTTGAGTCGACAGTCCACGGTGGAGGAGATCGCGAGCCGCGTCGAGCAACTCAGCGACTCCGCGGACCGGTCCCGGGTGCACGCGTTCGAGGCGATCATGCGCCTGCACGGGATGGACACGGCAACCGCCGTGCGGCTCAGCCAACGCGTACTGGACCGGCCGGCCGCCGGCGTCGCCGCCCGCGAGCTGGCGCGTTCCACCATCGCGTACGTGCAGGCCGCGCAGGGCCAACTCAACCGCAGCGGTACGGCTATCGCCCAGGTGCACTCCGCTGCCGCCAACTGGCGCACCGACATGCCGTACCTCCAGTTGGCACTGGAACTGGCCCGGGGCACCAGGCTCATGCTCACCGGCGACCTGGCCGGCATCGACGCGATCGTGGCCGACGAGTTCGCCGACCTCGCCGGTGCCGGTGACTTCCGACTCGGCACGGGCTACCTCGCCATCCTCCAGGCGTACGCGGCCCGGATGCGTGGGCAGAGCGACGCGGCGATGCGGACGGCCCTGGGCGCGTGCGCGGTGCTGGCCACCAGCCGGGTCTACGCCGGCCTGGCCCAGGCGGAGCGCGCCCAGGCAGCGGCGCTGCGCGGTGACGCCGCGCAGGCGACGGCGGCGATGGCCGAGGCGGACCGCACCCACGCGCCGGGCATGGCGGTGCTCTACCCGTGGCTGGAGCAGGCTCGGGGGGCCGCCATCGCCGCGTCGGGCGACCTGCCGGGCGCGGTCAAGCACCTCGGGGACCTGGTGGACCGGCTGCGCGCGGACGGTTTCGCCGGGCACGAGGTGCACGTCCTGCACGACCTGGTGCGACTGGACCAGGCGAGCATGCCGGTGGGTCCCACCTGCTCCGACGGTGGCCGCCGGACGGTCGCCCAGCGCCTCGCCGAGCTGTCCGAACGGGTCGACGGGGTGCTTCCGCCGCTGCTGGCCCGACACGCCCGCGCCGCGGTGACCGACTCCGCCACCGACCTGCTCGCGGTCGCCGACGACTATGCCGCCCTGGAGTTGACCGTGTACGCGGCCGAGGCCACCTCCCAGGCCGTGCAGCGGTTGCGCCGGCAGCACTCGGCGGCGGCCAACGACGCCCGGGAGCGCCTGGCCGGGCTGCTCGGGCGTTGTGACTCGATCCGGACGCCGGCGCTGCACGCGGGCGCGCCGGTGCTCACCGAGCGGGAGTGGCAGGTGGCCCGTCTCGCCGCGCACGGCGCGCCCAGCCGGGCCATCGCCGAACGGCTGTACCTATCGGCACGCACCGTGGAGAACCACCTCCAGCGGATCTACGCCAAGCTCGGCGTGACCGGCCGCGCCGAACTGTGGGCCGCGCTGCGCTCGATCCCGGGCCACGAAGGCGGCGACGCGGGCTGAACCTTAGGCTGGGGCGGTGAGCAACCACCGACCCGCGCTGCTGACCGACCACTACGAGCTGACCATGGTCAGCGCGGCACTGAGGGACGGCACCGCCGACCGCCGGTGTGTCTTCGAAGTGTTCAGCCGCCGACTGCCCAGTGGTCGCCGGTACGGCGTGGTCGCCGGCACCGGTCGGCTGGTCGATCTGATCCGCGACTTCCGGTTCGACCCCACCGAGGTCGACTTCCTCCGCCGGACCGGGGTGGTCGACGAGTCGGCCGCCGCGTGGCTCACCGACTACCGCTTCACCGGCGACATCGACGGGTACGCCGAGGGTGAACTGTTCTTCCCCGGCTCACCGATCCTCACCGTCTCCGGCGGATTCGCCGAGTGCGTGGTGCTGGAGACACTCGTGCTCTCCGTCCTCAACCACGACAGCGCTGTCGCCGCTGCGGCGGCCCGCATGGTGACCGCTGCGCGGGGCCGGACACTCATCGAGATGGGATCGCGTCGGGCGCACGAGGAGGCCGCGGTGGCCGCGGCGCGTGCCGCGTACCTGGCCGGGTTCCGGTTCACGTCCAACCTCGCCGCCGGTGCGCGCTACGGCATCCCGACGGCGGGCACGGCGGCGCACGCGTTCACCCTGCTGCACGACGACGAGCGGGCGGCGTTCGCCTCGCAGGTCGCCACGCTGGGCAGGGACACCACGCTGCTGGTCGACACGTACGACATCAGTCAGGGCATCCGCAACGCGATAGCGGTGGCCGGGCCGGACCTGCGGGCGGTACGGATCGACTCGGGCGACCTGGCGGTGATCGCCCAGCAGTCCCGCGAGCTGCTCGACTCGCTGGGCGCCACCGAAACGAAGATCATCGTTAGTG
Source organism: Micromonospora taraxaci (assembly GCF_007830095.1). Classification (NCBI taxonomy): domain Bacteria; kingdom Bacillati; phylum Actinomycetota; class Actinomycetes; order Micromonosporales; family Micromonosporaceae; genus Micromonospora; species Micromonospora taraxaci. Next base: position 6,305,385 of record NZ_VIWZ01000001.1, read on the forward strand.
GTGACCTCGACGAGTACGCGATCGCCGCGCTGGCCGCCGAACCGGTGGACATGTACGGCGCCGGGACGGCGGTGGTCACCGGCTCCGGAGCGCCGACCGCCGGGCTGGTCTACAAGCTCGTCGAGGTCGAGGGGCGGCCGGTGGTGAAGCGCTCCGAGCACAAGGCCACCATCGGCGGCCGGAAGGTAGCGGTCCGCCGGCACAAGCCGACCGGCACCGCCACCGAGGAGATCATCGTCCCGCAGGGCGTGCCGGACCGGAAGCCGAACGACCGAATGCTCCAGCACTCGTACGTGGTCGGCGGCGAGCCGGTGTCGCTGCCCACCCTCGACCAGTCGCGGGAGCACCTGCGCGAATGCCTGATCTCCATCCCGTGGGAGGGGTTGAAGCTGTCGGCCGGCGACCCCGCCGTGCCGGTCACCGTCGTGCCCGCTGACTGAAACCTCCCACCGATTCGATCTGGAAAGGGAACCCCGATGGCCAACGCGCTGATCATCGTGGACGTGCAGAACGACTTCTGCGAGGGCGGCTCGTTGGCCGTCCCGGGCGGCGCGGGGGTCGCCTCGGGCATCTCCCGGCTGCTCGCCAACGATCCGGACCGGTGGACACACATCGTCGCCACCAAGGACTACCACGTCGACCCGGGCGCTCACTTCGGCGATCCGCCGGACTTCGTGGAGTCCTGGCCCCGGCACTGCGTGGTCGGCACGAGCGGCTCGGAGTTCCACCCGGAACTCGACACCGCCCGGGTCGAGGCGATCTTCCACAAGGGCGAGCACGCGGCGGCGTACTCCGGGTTCGAGGGGCACGCCGCCGACGGCGAGTGCCTGGCCGACTGGCTGCGCCGGCACGACGTCGACCGGGTCGACGTGGTCGGCATTGCCACCGACCACTGCGTACGGGCGACCGCGCTGGACGCCGCACGCGAGGGGTTCGCCACCACCGTGCTGCTGGAGCTGACCGCCGCCGTCGCCCCGGCGACTACCGACGTGGCACTGCGCGCGATGGAGGGCGCCGGGGTGACTCTGCACGGGGATCCTGTGATCACTGCCGCATGAGGGCGTAAATGGTTGGCCATCGGGCCGTCTCCCGTCGAGGATGTCGCCGGAGGTACGGACCCACGTGAACATGAAGCCTTACCGGCAGGCGCTCGCACTGCCCGGCCTGCGGTCGCTGTTGGTGGTGGCTGTCCTCGCCCGCATCCCGCTCACCGCGACCGGGGTGACGCTGACCTTCCACGTGGTGTTCGACCTCGGTCGAGGTTACGGAGCCGCCGGCCTGGTGGGCACGGCCGTCACAGTGGGCGCGGCGATCGGCGGGCCGATCCTCGGCCGACTGGTGGACCGGCGGGGCCTACGCCCGGTGCTGGTGCTCACCGGCGTCGCCGAGGCCATCTTCTGGTCGATCGCGCCGTCGCTGTCGTACCCCCTGCTGTTGCCGCTTGCCTTCGTGGCCGGCTCGCTGGCCCTGCCGATCTTCTCCGTGGTCCGTCAGTCGATCGCCGCGCTGGTACCGGAGGACCAACGCCGTCCGGCGTACGCGCTGGACTCGATGTCGGTGGAGCTGTCGTTCATGATCGGCCCGGCGTTGGCCGTCGCCCTGGTCACCGCGATCTCCGCGCAGACCACCATGTACCTGGTCGGCGGAGGCATCGTCGCCGCCGGGATCGCCCTGTGGGTGGTCAACCCGCCGATCCGGGAGGCCACCGCTGAGCCGAGCGGCCCACCACAGCCGGTACGTCGCCGGGAGTGGCTGACTCCCCGACTGCTCGCCGTGCTGGCGCTCAGCGCCGCGGCGACCCTGGTGCTCGGCGGCACCGACGTGGCGGTGGTCGCGGTGCTGCGAGCCAGTGGCGAGGTGGGCTGGACCGGCGCGGTGTTGGCCATCTGGGCGGTCGCCTCTCTCGCCGGCGGGTTCGCCTACGGAGCTGTGCACCGCTCGTTCTCCCCGCTGGCGTTGACCGCCGCGCTGGCCCTGTGCACCATCCCGGTCGGGCTGGGTGGTGCGCACTGGTGGCTGCTCAGCCTGGCGCTGATCCCGGCCGGTGCGCTCTGCGCGCCGACCATCGCGGCCGGCTCCGACGCGGTGAGCCGCCTGGTCCCCGCCCAGGTACGCGGTGAGGCGATGGGACTGCACGGGTCGGCGGTCACCGTGGGCATCGCGATCGGCGCGCCGCTCGCCGGCGCGGTGATCGACGCCAGCTCGCCGCTCTGGGGCTTCGTGGTCACCGGAGCACTCGGCGCGTTGGTCACCCTGGTGGTGCTCCCGATCGAGCTGCGCCGCCGCCGCAAGGCCGCGACCGCCGGCTCGCCCGTCGAGGCCGACCTCACCCCCGCTGCCCACTGACAGGTCACCCGCACACCAACCCCCGGCGGTACGACATCGCCGACCGTCGTGTGGGGCAGGGCTGATCGCCCATCGTCGCACCGTTGCCGTTCGGTGGCCCTACCGTCGTTCGACGGGCGTGCACCCCGGGGACCGCGATGCCACAGCGGAATCAAGATGCCACAGCGGAATCACGCTCGTCAGGACATGGTCCCCGGCAGCCGCCAGGCTGGACGGCACCCGAGGTAGAACGAGAGCAGGCCGACCCCGCACACGGCGACGGGCGCCGCTCCCGGAGTAGTCCCGGGGGCGGCGCCCGTCGTACTGCCGAGTGTGAGCGTCAGTGCCTGTCGATGTCGCTGGCGGTGTCCTCGCGGTAGCTTGCGCCGCCGTCCGACTCGCTGGTGAGCGGCTTGGAGCCACCCTCCGGCGGGCCGGCCAGGCTCTGGCCGCCGGCGGCCAACTCCGGGAACTTCGCGTCGAACGCCGGCCGCTCCGAGCGGATGCGGGGCATCTTGTCGAAGTTGCGCAGCGGCGGCGGGCTACTGGTCGCCCACTCCAGCGAGTTGCCGTGACCCCAGGGGTCGTTCACCTCGACCACCGGGCCGGTCTTGTACGACTTCCAGCAGTTGTAGATGAACGGCAGCGTGGAGATACCGGTGATGAACGCGCCGATCGTGGAGATCATGTTCAGCGTGGTGAAGCCGTCACCGGGCAGGTAGTCGGCGTACCGACGGGGCATGCCCTCGTTGCCGAGCCAGTGCTGCACCAGGAACGTGGTGTGGAAGCCGATCATGGTGAGCCAGAAGTGCACCTTGCCCAGCCGCTCGTCGAGCATCCGGCCGAACATCTTCGGGAACCAGAAGTAGATGCCGGCGAACACCGCGAACACGATCGTGCCGAAGAGCACGTAGTGGAAGTGCGCCACCACGAAGTACGAGTCCGACACGTGGAAGTCGATCGGCGGGCTGGCCAGCAGCACACCGGTCAGACCACCGAAGAGGAAGGTGACCAGGAAGCCGACCGCCCAGAGCATGGGCGTCTCGAAGCTGATCTGGCCCCGCCACATGGTGCCGATCCAGTTGAAGAACTTCATACCGGTCGGCACGGCGATCAGGTAGCTCAGGAAGCTGAAGAACGGCAGCAGCACCTGGCCGGTGGCGAACATGTGGTGCGCCCAGACGCTCATCGAGAGCGCGGCGATCGCCACGGTCGCGGCGACCAGACCCTTGTAACCGAAGATCGGCTTACGGGAGAAGACCGGGATGACCTCGCTGATGATGCCGAAGAACGGCAGCGCGACGATGTACACCTCGGGGTGCCCGAAGAACCAGAACAGGTGCTGCCAGAGCATCGGCCCGCCGGTTGCCGGGTCGTACACGTGGGCGCCGAGGATACGGTCCGCGGCCAGCGCGAACAGCGCGGCGGCCAGCAGCGGGAAGACCAGGATCACCAGGAGGCTGGTGACCAGGATGTTCCACGTGAAGATCGGCATCCGGAACATGGTCATGCCGGGCGCGCGCAGGGTCAGCACCGTGGTGATCATGTTCACCGCGCCGAGGATGGTGCCCAGACCGGAGATGGCCAGACCCATGATCCACATGTTGGCGCCGACGCCCGGCGAGTGCTCGACGCTGCTCAGCGGCGCGTACGCGAACCAGCCGAAGTCGGCGGCCCCGCCCGGGGTGATGAACCCGGCGGTCGCCATCGTGCCGCCGAACAGGTACAGCCAGTAGGCGAAGCTGTTCAGCCGGGGGAAGGAGACGTCGGGCGCGCCGATCTGGATCGGCACGATGTAGTTCGCGAAGGCGAACACGATCGGCGTCGCGAAGAACAGCAACATGATCGTGCCGTGCATCGTGAAGAGCTGGTTGTACTGCTCGGGCGAGAGGAACTGCAGCCCGGGTCGGGCCAGCTCAGCCCGCATGATCAGGGCCATCAGGCCACCGATCATGAAGAACACGAACGCGGTGATCATGTACATGATCCCGATTTGCTTCGCGTCCGTGGTTCGCAGCAGCCGCGCGAAGGCCGACCCCTTGACCGGCTCCCGGACCGGCCAGGGCCGGGTCACGACCGGCTTGGGTGCGACGGTGGTCACGAGTGGCCTCCGGTTCTCGGTTGTCCCGCTCGGCACACGCTGGTTATCGGCGGGCCGTCATCCGCAAGGAGGATAGTCCCCGGCAGGTCGCAGCGCCGCGTGGGGTGGCGTGACACGATCTACAACGGGTCTACAGCGGGCCGAGCAGCAACCGGTAGTGCTCCCCGAAGATCCGGCCGCCGCGTCCGCGCAGCAGGGGGTCGCGCAGCGCCGGCGGCACGTCCCTGGTCCGGTTGCGGTCTCGGGTCCGGTCCCGCACCCATCGGGTACGCGGACGGCGACGACTCTCGTACGCGACCAGGGCCGCGTCGACACTGTTGGCGGCGCGCAGCGACTCGGCCAGCACCACCGCATCCTCCAGTGCCATTGCCGCACCCTGGGAGAGCGTCGGCGCGGTGGCGTGCGCGGCGTCGCCGACCAGCAGCACCCGTCCCCGGTGCCAGCGGCCCAGCTCCACCTCGTCGGTGATCCCGACGTGCACCTCGTCGAGGGCAGCGAGCACCTCGGGCACCGGGCCCCGGTAGTCGGCGAAGAGTTCACGCAACCGTGCGAGGGGCTCGGCGGGCTCCTCGGTGCCGGCCTCGTCGGCGTACAGGTGCAGTCGCCCGGCACCGATCGGCACCATCAGGAAGCCGGAGCGCTGGCCGAGCAGGGCGGTCCACTCGGTGACCGGTGGGCCGTCCCGCAGCACGGCCCGGTAGACCACCTGCCCGACCGGCCGGGGCGGCCCTCCGAGCGCGGCCAGCGCCCGCACCGAGGAGCGCGGTCCGTCGGCGCCGATGACCAGGTCGTACTCGGTGGTGGTGCCGTCGGTGAAGGTGACGCCGACCGCGCCGGGCAGCAGCTCCAGGGTGCGGACCTCGGCGCCGTGCCGGACGGCCCCGCCGGCGCCGCTGAGCAGCACCCGGTGTAGGTCGGCCCGGGGCAACGCACGACACTCGCCGACACCCGCCCAGAGGGTGTCGAGGTCCACCTCGCAGAGGTGCGCGCCGGCGGCGTCGAAGAAGTGCTGCCGGTGGATCACCTGCCCGAGCGGACGGACCGGGTCGTGCAGGTCGAGCCGGTGCAGCGCGCGGGCGGCGTTGCCGGGCAGGTAGAGGCCGGTTTCGGTGGACTCTCCCGGCGGCAGCTTGTCGGTGACGTCCGGCCGGAAGCCCGCCAGGCGCAGCGCCCGGGCCACGGCGAGGCCAGCGATGCCCGCGCCGACGACGAGGATGCGCAGGGGGGAGCCACCCATGGTGGTGTACGCCTCCGGAGGGGGAGCGGAACGCGTTGGAGGCAACACGCTACTCGGAGCTATTGCCCCACACCAGGCCCCAATCGGCCGTCTCGGCAGGGCTCGTCGGCGGTTCGCGTCGCTTAGCTGGCTGTCGGTTGACAGCCGTCCGGCGGGGGCGTGGCAATCCTCACAATTCGCCAGTTTGACGCATGCAGTTGCGCCTTAGTTTCAAGCATGTAAATGTGTCGTTGAGCGTGGGAGCGCTCCCGCACCACCCCACCACATCCGGCGCCCGGCACGCGCCGAGTCAAGGAGCGTCATGAAACGTCAACTTCGGGCCCTGGCCGCCGCCGGGCTCCTCCTCACCAGCTCACTGGTGGCCGTGGCCCTCGGCGGCAACGCCTCCGCCGACACCCTGATCTGTGAGCAGTACGGCTCGACCACCATCCAGGGTCGCTACGTGGTGCAGAACAACCGCTGGGGCACCACCGCCCAGCAGTGCATCAACGTCACCAACAACGGCTTCGAGATCACCACGCTGAACGGCAGCAGCCCCACCAACGGGGCGCCCACGGCGTACCCCTCGGTGTTCTTCGGTTGTCACTACACCAACTGCTCCCCCGGCACGAACCTGCCGATCCAGGTGAGTCAGATCAGCAGCGCCACCAGCAGCATCTCCTACCGGTACGTCAGCGGCGCCACCTACAACGCGTCGTACGACATCTGGTTGGACCCGTCGCCCAAGCGGGACGGCGTGAACCAGATGGAGATCATGATCTGGCTCAACCGGCAGGGCCCGATCCAGCCCATCGGCTCGGTGGTCGGCAGCGTCAACCTGGCCGGCCGCACCTGGGAGGTCTGGCGGGGCAGCAACGGCTCCAACAACGTCATCTCCTACGTCGCGTCGTCCGCGATCTCCAGCCTGAACTTCAGCGTGCTGGACTTCATCAACGACACCCGCAACCGTGGCGCGATCACCAACTCCTGGTACCTGACCAGCATCCAGGCCGGCTTCGAGCCGTGGCAGGGTGGCGTCGGCCTCGCGGTGACCTCGTTCTCGGCCAACGTCAACGGCGGTGGCAACCCCACCAACCCGCCGCCGACCACGCCGCCGCCGAGCGGTGGCGCGAGCTGCGCGGTGAAGTACACGGCGAACTCGTGGAACAACGGCTTCACGGCCGACGTGCAGGTGACCAACACCGGGTCCAGCGCGATCAACGGCTGGACGCTGAACTACTCGCTGCCCAGCGGGCAGACCGTCACCAACGCGTGGAACGCCACGGTCAGCCAGAGCGGCTCCGCGGTAACCGCCCGCAACGTCGGTCACAACGGGTCCATCGCGCCCGGTGGCACGGCCAGCTTCGGCTACCAGGGGACCCTGAACGGGTCGTACTCGTCGCCGAGCAGCTTCTCGCTCAACGGGGCGACCTGCTCACGCAACTGAGCGACACGGCCGGGGCCGTGCGGTGGCGATCAGGTGGTCACCACCGCACGGCCCCGGTGTCGGTCCCGGTCTGCTCAGACGGCCGGCGGGATGCTCCGCGTCCGGGACAGCTTGCCGAAGCTGGTCGCCGGATCGTCGTACGTGCTGCCGAAGCCGCTGCCCGAGACGGTCGTCCAGGCGGACGTGGTGATGTGGACGGTGCCGTCCTCCCCCGTCCACCGCTCGCGCTGGAGCGGCTCGTCGTTTGCCACCCAGGTGACCTTGAGAGTGGTGCTGCCCGTGCTCTCCTGCCGCTCGCCGCAGATCTCGTCGCCGTCGACGACGTCGCAGTGCTGCCGAGACTCCTGGTAGGGCACCGTCGCGGTGAGCTTCGCGCCCGTCAACGAGAACGAGAAACGGGTGACCGGCACGTCGTACGCGCGGCGGGAGACGCTGTCACAGCCGTACACGCCGTCGGTGACGCCACACGTGCTCTTCTGCCACTCGACGTCGACGACGGTGTCGCCGACCGCAGGCCGGCTCACGTCGACGAACATGCTGCCGTCGCCGTCGAAGTGGGCGTGTGCGTGGCGGCTGACGCTGTCGGCGGCCTGCGCCGGGCCGGCAAACAGAGTGACCGTCGCGGCGACGGTCATGCCGGTCGCCAGGATGGTGCGGAAGCGGATCACGTTGCTCCTTACTGAGGCGGAGCGATGACCTTAGATCAACGATCCGACATCCGCTGCCCGATTCTGTCGGGCGGCGGATGCGGTCAGACCCGGGTGAGGCGTACGGCGTCGGCGATGACCAGACCGGTGGCGTTGCTCCACCGGCTCACCGCCACCCGGTTGGCGTCACCGGCCGGCAGCGCGAACGTGCCGAGGACCCGCCACTGCCCGCCGGTCGCCCGCTGGTCGACGTAGACGGTCCGGTTGCCGGAACTGGTGGCGACGATGTACGGGGTGGCGCTGTTGTAGCCGCTGTTCGTCGGCCACCATGCCTCGACCCGGTAGTTGCCGGCCGCCGGCACGTTGAACCGGTACCAGGCGGGGTCGCTGGCGGCGACCGGGTCGGCGTACCGGTAGTCAGCGCCGTACCGCTGGCTGGAGTAGGTCGAGACACCCCAGCTGGCGCTGGCGGTGAACCGGCCGGCGGTGGTGTTGTCCACCGTGGAGGACCAGGCCGTGCCGCTGCCGGCCATCTTCGCCGCGACGTCGGCCCTCATCACGTTGAGGTCGATGAAGGAGGGGTCGATCTTGCCGGTGGTGCTGGTCTCCCGGTGCCCGCGGGCATAGCTGCTGTCGCGGCCGAGGCGGGTGAGCACGGCGGCGGTGGCGGCGATCGACGCGTTGTACTGCGCGGCGGTCATCTCCTGGTTGACGCCGTTGTAGTCGATCTCCCACCCGATCATCAGGGTGTTGCCGTCCCCGGACGGAATCGGCCCGCTGCCACCACTGACCCCGGCGTGGTTGCAGCGGCCGGCGGAGATGACGTGGAAGACACCGTTGTAGTCGACGAGCGCCTGACACAGCGGCCCGGGCAGGTCGGACCGGCCGTTGATGCAGATGCCGAGCGCCGGGTGCGGGTTGCTGGCGCTACTGGTGGAGGCGGTGTGGTGCCAGAGCACACCGATCGGGTCGAAGGAGCCGGGTCGCATCCGGTTGAGCCAGTCGCCCTCGACGACGACCTGGACCCCGGCGCCGCGCAGCACGTCGACGAGCCAGGGAATGGTCGCCATCAGGCGTCCTGGAGCAGGTCGGCGAGGCACTCGGCCTGCGGTGCGGCGTTCGCCGGCCGGGGGCGGGCGGCGACTGTCAACGCGGCGACCACCAGGGCGGGGATGCCGAGCACCCCGCGGCGGCGTAGACGGATGGATGGTGATCGGGTCATGGCGATCCTCCAGCGACGGCGGGCACGAACGGATCGACGATCGTGATGACGGGCACGCTATACCGTCACGAACGTCGATGTCGATACCCTTCATCGCCAAGGCGATGACTGAAGGAAACCGCCGTGTCAGGCGTCGCCGAGCGCGTCGATGTCGCGCATCTCCTCCGCCGTCAGCGAGAAGTGGAAGACGTCGAAGTTGGCGGTGATCCGCTCCGGCGTCACCGACTTCGGGATCGCCACGATCTCGTGGTCGATGTGCCAGCGCAGCACCACCTGCGCCGGGGAGACGTCGTGCGCCGCCGCGATCCTGGTCAGTACCGGGTCGCTGAGGTCACTGGTCTTGAACGGGCTGTACCCCTCCAGCACCACTCCCCGGTCCCGGTGCTCGGCGTGCCGCTGCCGGTCGTACAGCGCCGGACTCCACTCGATCTGGTTGACCGCCGGGTTCTCCTCGGTCGACTGGATCAACTCGTCGATCTGCCCGGTGCTGTAGTTGCTGACGCCGATCGCCCGGGTCAGGTTCTCGTCGCGGGCGGCCAGCAGCTCGCGCCACAGCGGGATGCTGTCCGTCGGCGACGACGGCGGCCAGTGGATCAACCAGAGGTCCAGGTGGTCGACACCGAGCGCCTCCAGGCTGGCCTCCAACGTCGCGCGCTCCTGGCCCACCCGGTTCGGCGGGAGCTTGGTGGTGATGAAGATGTCCTCGCGGCGCAGCCCGCTCTCCTGCACCGCCCGGCCGACCTCCCGCTCGTTGCCGTACACGGTGGCGGTGTCGATGTGCCGGTAGCCGGTGTCGAGCGCGGCCAGCACGGCGTCGTAGCCGGCCTGGCCGGTGGCCTGCCAGGTGCCGAAGCCGAGCAGGGGCATCCGCACGTCACCGGGGAGCAGGGCAGCGGGCTGGTCGGTGAGGTCCATGAGGTCCGTTCTACCCCGCCGAGCCCTCTGCCGCCGAGCGAACCGGACACTCCGGCGTCCAGCGCGACGGTCCGGTTTGCCGGAGAATGCGGGTGTGACGGACCGGTTGGAGGAGTACCGGCGACGACGGGACGCGACCCGGACACCGGAGCCCGTGCCGGAGCGGAGCCCCACGGCCGCCGGCCCGGACGGCGACACGGCCCGCTTCGTCATCCAGCAGCACCACGCCCGCAGCCTGCACTGGGACCTGCGCCTGGAACACGACGAGGTGCTCGCGTCCTGGGCGGTGCCGCGTGGCCTTCCCCGCGACCCGGGCCGCAACCACCTTGCCGTTCATACCGAGGACCACCCGATGGAGTACCTTGACTTCGCCGGCGAGATCCCCGCGGGCGAGTACGGCGGCGGCCGGATGCTGATCCACGACCGGGGCACCTACCGGTGCGAGAAGTGGCGTGACGACGAGGTGATCGTGACGCTCTCCGGTGACCGCACCGCCGGCCGTTACGTCCTCTTCGCCACCGGCGGCCGGGACTGGATGGTCCGGCGCACCGACCCGCCGCCGCCCGGATGGACGCCGATGCCCGATCTGGTCCGCCCGATGCACGCCACGCCGGCCGCCAGGCTCCCCCGCGACCGGGCCGCCTGGGGGTACGAGCTGCGGTGGGACGGGGTCCGGGCGATGGCGTACGTCTCCGGTGGGCGGCTGCGGCTGCTCTCCGAGACCGACGAGGAGATCACCGGCGGGTATCAGTGGCTGCGGGCCATGGCCGAGGCGCTCGCGCCCACCGAGGCGGTGCTCGACGGTGTGCTGGTGCGCATCGACAGCGCCGGCCGGGTGCGCCCGGTCCGCCCGGCCACCGGCAGCCGGGTTCCCGCCGGCGCCCAGTACCTGGTCGTCGACCTGCTCTGGCTGGAGGGCGTGAGCAGCGTCGACGTGCCGTACGCGCAACGCCGGGAGCTGCTCGATGGGCTGGCCTTGGCGGGTACGCACTGGCAGACTCCGCCGTGGTTCCCCGGCGCGGGCGACGAGGCCCTGCGCGCCGGGCAGGAGCAAGGCCTGCCGGGCGTGGTCGCCAAGCGGCTGGACTCGGTCTACGAGCCGGGGCTGCGCAGTCGGCACTGGCTGAGCGTCGACGCGGTCTGACGGCGAGGAGCGACGTGTACCTGACCCACCTGGACTGCCCGCGCTGCGGGCGCGAGCACGCCTCCGACCAGTTGCAGAACCTCTGCGAGTGCGGCTCGCCACTGCTGGCCCGCTACGACCTTCCGGCGGTGGCGAAGGCTGTCACCCCGGAACGCTTCCCGCTGCGCCCGGCCGACCTGTGGCGCTACCGGGAGCTGCTGCCGGTCGGCGATCCACGGCACGTCACGACGCTCGGTGAGGGCTGGACGCCGCTGCTGCGCGCCCCCGCGTACGGCGCCGAGATCGGCATCACGGACCTGATGATCAAGGACGAGGGGTTGATCCCGACCGGCTCGTTCAAGGCACGGGGCGCGGCGGTCGGGGTGAGCCGGGCCCGTGAGCTGGGCGTCGAGCGGATCGCCATGCCCACCAACGGCAACGCCGGATCGGCCTGGGCCACGTACGCCGCGCGGGCCGGGATGGGCGCGACAATCGTCATGCCGCTGGAGGCGCCGGGCATCTGCCGACGCGAGTGCGTCGCCGCCGGCGCGGATCTGCGCCTGGTCGACGGGCTGATCAGCGACGCCGGCCGGCGGGTGGCCGAGCTGATCGCGGAGTCGAACGGAACGATCTTCGACGCCGGCACGCTGCGCGAGCCCTACCGGCTCGAGGGCAAGAAGACGATGGGGTACGAGATCGTCGAGCAGCTCGGCTGGCAGGTCCCCGACGTGATCATCTACCCGACGGGGGGCGGTGTCGGCCTGATCGGCATCCACAAGGCGATGCACGAGCTGCGCGAGCTGGGCTGGGTCGGTGACAAGCTGCCCCGACTGGTGGCCGTGCAGTCGACCGGCTGCGCGCCGATCGTTCGCGCGTTCGCCGCCGGGGCGGACCGGGCGGAGCCGTGGGAGGACGCGCACACTGTGGCGTTCGGCATCACCGTGCCGGCCCCGCTGGGCGACGAGCTGATCCTGGCGGCGTTGCGGGAGTCGTCCGGCACCGCCGTGGCTGTCGACGACGCGGACCTGCTGGCCGACCTTCGGGAGTTCGCGGGCCGGGAGGGTTTGCTGCTCTGCCCCGAGGGCGCGGCCTGTCTGACGGCGGCGCGGCAACTGCGCGCCGGCGGGTGGATCCGCGCCGGCGAACGGGTGGTGGTCCTCAACACCGGAGCGGGACTGAAATATCCGGACACTGTCGACGTGTCCGGCGTACCCGTGCTGGCGTGAGAGCCGGCACCCCGCGGGCCGCGGGGTGCCGGCGTGCGGTGCCTACTGGTAGGTGATGTCGGAGGGTGAGTAGAGGCAGTTGACGCCGTCCGCGCCCTCGCCGATCTCGGTCGGCTCGCTGCCCTTCGGTACGCCCTTGTACTTGACGCAGATCGACGTCTCCCGGTCCGGGTCGCCGACGATGGTGATCCGGCTGAACCGGGCGGTGTCGCCCCAGTTGGTGTTGATGCCGGCGATCGCGTCGGTGTTCCGGACGGTCACGTTGTCGATCACCACGTGCCGCTGGTACGACGTCGAACAGTTGCCGCAGGCGCGGTAGAGCTTGCCGGCGTTCTCCACCCGGAAGTTCTTGATGTAGACGGTGCCCGAGCCGTTGTGCTGGAAGACCTTGTCGCTGGCCGAGCGGGCGCCGCCGCCGTCGACGGTGTACGTGGTGCCGCCCCGGAAGGTGGCGGCGTCCTCGCCGACGTCCTCCCACCAGACGTTGATCAGGGTGCAGTTGCCCTCGCAGTGCACGCCGTCGCCGGCCGGCGCACCGATGACCACGTTGCGGAGGGTGGCGCCGGCGGCCAGTTCGAACATCGGGTCCTGGCTCTCGCTCTGCCCGCCGTCACCGATGCCGTAGTAGCGCTTGAGCCCGCCGTCGAAGCTGCCGGACACGGGGATCGTGGCGTCCACCTTCTGGCTGCCCGTGGGCGTCGGCCAGCCTGCGGGAGGCGGAGTGGTCGGCGGTGGCGTGGTGGTGGGTGGTGGCGTGGTGGTGGGCGGCGGCGTGGTCGGGGTGCCACCACCGGAGGAGTCGACCAGCACGTCGTCGAAGCCGCCACTGGCGTACGCGGTGACCAGGCCGATCCGGCCCGCGCCGGTCAGGCTGTTGCTGCCGGAGGCGATCTGCGTGCCGTTGACGAAGCCACGGATGGTGCTGCCGCTGGCCTCGATGCGCACTGTGTACCAGGTGCCGGTGCCGACGCCCAGCGACGCGGACCCGATCGCTGTGACGGAGCTGCCGTTGACCGCCTGCAGCTCGGCGCGACCGGAGCCGAGCAGGGCCAGCCGGTACATCTTGGTGCTGCTGGTGGACCGCGCGGCCAACCCGACCAGGGCGCTGGACGAGCCGAAACTCGCCGGCCGGACCCGGGCCTGTACGGAGTAGTCGGTCCAACTGGTCTGGCCGGCGAACTGCCGGGCCAGTTCGCTGCCGGCGTTGGACTGGTTGAGCACGCCCGAGCCGTCGACAGTCCAGGTGCCGCCGGACTTGGACCAGCCGGACGTGTTGCCGTCGTTGAAGTCGTCGTTGAAGACGGTGGCCGCGAAGGCCGAGGTCATGCCTGCGGCGAGGGCTGCCACGGTCACGGCGGCGCCCACCGCCAGCAGGAGTGGTCGTCGGCCGGGGGATCGTCTCTTCTGCACAGTTGTCCTCCTTGACGCATGTGGTGGCGATCCCTCGACGGCCCGCCTGGGGACGTGTCGACACGGCGGTGCCCTCGTCTGGGATCGGTGCGTACCCCGGGTCGGATGCCCGGATCCGAAGCGGGGTGAAGCGGGAGAAAAGACCTTGGGAAAGGGCTTTCCCGCTGTTTCGAGGCTAGGACTGCGCAAGCATCACCGTCAATGCCTGGCGCTTGCAGGTCTGTTGCAGGATTTCGACCGGGAGAAGTCCCCCGACCGGTCAGAAACTGTCCGGCTCGGTCAACCGCCAAGCCGCGTTGATCAGCCCGATGTGCGAGAGCGCCTGCGGGGTGTTGCCGAGCTGCGCCCCGGTGGTCAGGTCGATCTGCTCGCTGAACAGTCCCACGTCGTTGGAGAACCCGATCACCCGCTCGAACAGCGCCTCGGCCCGCTTCGGCTCCCCCGCCATCACCAGGCACTCCACCAGCCAGAACGAGCACAGCAGGAAGCCGGCCGGGTCGGTCGTCCACCGACGCAGCAACCCGCTCTCGGTACCCAGGTCCCGCTCGACCATCTCGATGGTCGAGCGCATCCGCGGGTCGGTGGCCGGCAGAAAGCGCGCCACCGGCATGGCGAGCACCGAGGCGTCCAGCTCCGGCGACCCGAACGCCCCGGTGAAGGCCCCGATCCGCTCGTTCCACCCCTCGCGCAGCACGGTGTCCCGGATCTCGTCGCGTACCGCTGCCCAGCGGCGCGGGTCGGCCCGGTCGCCGAGCCGGTCGGCGAGCCCCACCGCCCGGTCCAGCGCCAGCCAGCAGGACACCTTGGACGAGACGTAGTGCCGCTCCTCGTCCCGGGTCTCCCAGATGCCCCGGTCCGGCAGACGCCAGGTCGCGGCCACCTGCTCGGCCAACCCGAGCACCATCTCCTGCAACTCGCCCTCGAACCTCGCGCCGAGGTAGTCGCGCAGCCGCCACACCGCCGACATCACCTCCCCGGGCACGTCGAGCTGCCGCTGCCGCCAGGCGTCGTTGCCGACCCGGACCGGCCGACTGTCGCGGTATCCGCGCAGGTGGTCGCAGTGGTGCTCGGAGATGTCCCGCTCACCCTCCAACCCGAAGAGCACCGGCACGGGTTCGTCGCCGAACCGGCCGATCGAGCGGGTCGCCCAGGCGAACAGCCGCGTCGTCTCGTCGGGACAGGCCGCCACCCAGAGCGCGCGCATCGTCAACGAGAAGTCCCGCAGCCACGAGTAGCGGTAGTCGTAGTTGCGGTCGCCGCCGACCTGCTCAGGCAGCGAACTGGTCAGCGCCGCGGCGACCGCGCCACTGCGGGAGTACGTGAGGCCGGTCAGGACCGTCGCGCTGTGCCGGACGAGTTGGGGGTACCGCCCCTTGTAGATGTGCGTGTCGCGGAACGCCTGCCACGCCTGCGTCGTCTCGGCGAGGGCGGTCAACGGCTCCATCCGCGCCGGCGGAGAGCCGTACGCCTCACCGAACGCCACGTCCATCCCGATCACCTGACCGGCGGAGATCTCGAACTCGTGGCTGACCCGGTCGACGTCCGCCCGCAGGTCCAGGTCGTCGGCGCGCAACACCAGCACCACCGGGCCCGCGCCGGCCAGCACACTGCCGTCGGGCTGCTCGTGCAGGTACGGCGTGAGCAGGCCGTACTCGGGTCGGGGCACGAAGTCGAGCGCCATCCGCACCCGCCCGGACAGCCCCTGCACCACTCGGATCAGTACGGCGGGCGAGTTCTTGCCCAGCTCGTGGGCACGGGCCCCGACCTCGGCGGCGAGGGCGTCGGTGACCGCCACACTGCCCTGCGGCGTGTGATGCACCGTCCGGAGCACCAGGGAGTCCGGCAGGTACGCCCGCTCCATCCGATACCCCGGTCCGCCGACGCCCACCGGCGTCAGTGTGAAATGCCCGGCGCCCGGGTCGAGCAGCCGCCCGAACACGGAGGCTCCGTCGAACCGGTGCGGGCACCACCAGTCGACCGACCCGTCCTTGCCGACCAGGGCACCCGATCGAGAGTCCGAGAGGAATGCGTAGTCGGAGATCGCCGGCTGCTGCTCCACCCGCCGCGGGTACCCGCATCGGACCGGATCAGGCAGCCGGCGGCTGGATCACTCGGTGGGTGGCTCGTCCTCGCCTGCCGCCTCCGCCGCGTCGGCCTCCTCCTTGGTGCGGTGCACGGCCTGGTCGGCGTGCTCCGGCGGGCCGTAGACGGTGTACAGCACCAGCGGGTTGGGCCCGGTGTTGACGAAGTTGTGCTTGGTGCCGGACGGCACCACGACCAGGTCGCCCGCGGCGACCTTCTTCTTCTCACCGGCGACCTGGGCCTCGCCGACGCCGCTGACGAACGTCAGGATCTGGTCGATGCCCTCGTGGACCTCCTCGCCGATCTCACCACCGGCGGGAATGGTCATGATGACCAACTGGGTGTGCTCACCGGTCCACAGCACCCGCCGGAAATCCGGGCTCTTCTCGGCGACGGTCGCGATCGTGAAATGCTCCATGCCCCGCTCATACCCCGTTCGGCAGCGCGCCACGCCGGGACTCGCAGATGGTGGAATTCCCCACGTTCGGCGGGTTTGGATCCGCACTGACCGGGGATCGACAACCCGACCGGCACGAACGGCCGGTCGAGCCAGGTCCCCGCCGGCGTACCGCCGAACGGCTGCGGTGGTGGGAGACGGCCAGAGCGCGGCGACGTTGCGACCACGGTCCAACGGCGCCGCGCGCTCGTTCCCCCCACCCCACGTCGATCATGGGGTACCGGGGGTCGGGTCAGCGGTGCAGCCAGGTGAGCAGGTCGGGCGGGGCCAGTGCCGCCACACGCTTCTCGTAGCCGGCCTGCGCGTTGGCGTCCAACAGATCGCGGCCCTGGCCTGAGCCGCCCTGACGGAAGAAGGCCCGGCGGTCGCGCAGCACACCGAGCGTGTCCGGAGCGAGCCGGTCGGCGCGCTCCCGCATCCGACCGAAGGTCGCCGCCTCCACCAGCTCCGGCCCCGGACTCGGAAGCTCCCACCGGTCGGCGAGCCGGCGCATCTCACCGCCCAGGTCGGCCAACAGGTCGTCGTAGTGCACCAGCTCGACGTTGGGCTCGTGTCGGCGCGCCCAGGCGTCGGTCAGGTGCAACATCACCCCGGGCAGCGAATCCAGCTCGGCGCGCGGGTCCACCTCCTGGTCGACCCAGCTGCGCAGCCACTGCTCCACCGGCACGCGCTCCCGGGTCGGCCCGGAAGGGGCCGGCTGGCCGGTCAGCTCCGCGAGGCGCGCCCGGTCCAGGTTGCCCGCCTGGTGGTAGAGGGAAACCGCCATGTCCAGCGGGTGCCGGGCCACCACCACGTAGTGCGCCCGGGGGTCGAGAGGCACCCCGTCCAGCGGGGTGTGTGTCTTGATGAACCGCCGGTGCGGCTGCGCGGCCAGCCTGTCGAACACCACGTCACGGGGTTCGGCAAGCCAGTCCAGCCAGGGCGATAGCACATTCAGCGGCGCCGGCAGCTCAGGAGTGCCCAGCACCAGCAGCGCGCAGATCATCTGCATCCAGGTGGTGCCGCTCTTGGACCGGGTGCTGATCACGATGTCGCCGTCGCGGAACGGGAATCCGGCCCACCGGCCGCTGTCCTCGTCGTCGGAGCGGTATCGGTGCGCTGGCTCAGGCATCGGAGGAGCGTAGTCGCCGAAGCGACAGTCGAGCAGCCGAATTCCGACTCCATGAGCTGTGACATATGCGCATGCCTGGCTAGATTGAAGTATGGTGCCCGCCCCCGGGAGCCGGGCGGCGGAACCGGTTTACCGACCCATCCTCGCCTGCCGGCGCGGTGAGCTGGATGCCCTCAGCCACCTCGACGAAACGGCCACCGCACGTGTCGCCCCGATCCTGGAGATCGGCACCGTCGACAGAACCACAGTGGACGTTCTGCGCCGACTACCACCCGGGCTCCTGCCGGCCGTCGACGTCAGCGCCCTCCCCGACAGCCGCGCAGCGGAGCTGAGCCGCTGGGGCGTACCACTGGTGCCGGTCATCGGTCTCGCGGAGAGCGACCATCGGCTGGTCGCGCACGGCGCGGCGGCACGGGCGTGCGGCCGGCGGGCGCTGATCCGCCTGCGGGCCGGACAGGACCGGGCCGGGCCAAACGAGAGCACCGCCGCCGCCGAACGGGTCTGGCGGTCCACCGACCTCGTCCCGGAGGAGTGCGACCTGCTGGTGGACACGGGGGACGTGTGCTGCCCGGCGGATGTGCGGGCGGCCGAACCGCGGGTGCGCCGCCTGCTCGAATGGGCGCGCCGGCACGCCTGGCGCTCGGTGACCGTGGCAGCGGGTGGAATGCCGTCGACGTTGTCCCGGCTGCCCACCGACGAGCCGATCCGGTTGGACCGCTGGGACTGGCAGCTCTGGCAACGGCTGGCCGACACCGGGGTCGACTACGGCGACTACGGAGTCCACCCGGCCGTGTCCGGCAGCGGTGATCCTGGTGACCGGCTGCCGACGGTGCGGTACACCGACGACGGCAGCTGGTGGATCTACCGCTGGGCGCGGCGAGGTGGCCGGGGCGACGAGCGGTTCGCCGACCTGTGCCGCACGCTGGTGTCGTCGCCGCACTGGCCGAGCACCGGCGCGGCGTTCTCCTGGGGTGACCACGAGCTGCTCCGCCGGGCCCGCCGGGGCGCCGGTGCCGGTTCGGCCGCCAACTGGGCGGCCTGGAGCACCTCACACCACCTGGCGTACGTGCTCGCCACGCTGTTGCGCCCGGACGGCGACACCGCGCCGAGGTGGAATCCCCGGCCCGATCCGCCACAGCGCGGACGCTCGCTGCGGTGAGACGGGTGACTACTGCTTCTCGGTGAAGCCGAACTGGATGATGCCCTCGTCGTCGACGGTGGCGTCCACCGAGGCGTCGCCGAGCAGTTCGGCGGCGTCCTCGTCGAGGAAGATGCGGGCGCCCTGGTTGTCGACCACCCGATCGCCCTGCGCCGGCTCGGGCACCAACTCCACCGAGAGCGAGCCGGCCTCGGTGTCGGCGGCGATACGCACTCCGCCGCCCTCGGCGACGTCCTGCTGGTTGGCGAGGTCACGGATGACGAGCACGGCATTGTCGGTCATGGTGAGCATGAGTGGAACTCCTCGTGGAATCTCGGCTCCCGCTCGAAACCCTCGCAGACCGGCTGATCGGTCCGCGTACGAGCGCATCTGGGAGGCGACAGAAGGGGCGAACGGTCATCGCCGTCGCATCGAATCGGGGCAGCTGAGGGCCCCGCCACCTCCACCGTGCCCGCCGACCGGCGATCCGTCAAATAGAGCCAGGTCAGTCGAGAGCGGGGGCCGGGGCCAGCCAGGCGCGAATCTCGTTGACCGCCGCGCGGCCGGCCCGGTTGGCGCCGATCGTGCTGGCCGAGGGGCCGTAACCGACCAGGTGAATCCGCTCGTCGGCGACCACCCGGGTGCCGTCCATCGTGATACCGCCGCCCGGCGCGCGCAGCCCCAGCGGGGCGAGGTGGTCGATGGCGGCGCGGAAACCGGTGCACCAGAGGATCACGTCCGCCGGTACGAACCGCCCGTCCGCCCAGGCCACCCCGTCGGGTGTGATCCGGTCGAACACGGGTAGCCGGTCGAGGACGCCCCGCTCACGCAGCCGGCGTACCTCCGGCGTGACCGGCAGCCCCGTCACGCCCACCACGCTGCCCGGTGGGCGACCTTCGCGTACCGCCTCGTCCACCCGGGCCACCGCGGCGCGGCCCAGTTCCGGGCCGAACTCCTCGTCGCGGAACTCCGGCGGTCGGCGGGTCACCCAGGTGGTGGCCGCCGCGACTGTGGAAACCTCCCCGAGCAACTGCACGGCGGAGGTGCCCCCACCGACGACCACCACCCGCAGGCCGGTGAACTCGGCCGGCCCCCGGTAGTCGGCGGTGTGCAGTTGCCGGCCCCGGAACGATGCCCGGCCCGGGTAGTGCGGCCAGAACGGCCTGGTCCAGGTGCCGGTCGCGTTGATCAGAGCCCGGGCGACCCACCGGCCCTGGTCGGTGTGCACGTCCAGCCGCCCGTCCGGGCGGGAACCCACCGCACGGACCCGCACCGGACGTCGTACCGGCAGCTCGAATGTCCTCTCGTACGCGGCGAAGTAGGCGCGCACCTGCTCGGCCGCCGGACGGTGGGGCTGCACTGGCGGAAGGGGCAGCCCGGGCAGGTCGTGGAAGCCGTGCACCCGGTCGAAGACGAGCGTCGGCCAGCGGTGCTGCCAGGCCCCGCCCGGTCCGTCGTCGCCGTCGAGGATGACGAAGCCGCTGCCGGGCCGGAAGCCGGTCCGGCGCAGGTGGTAGCCGGCGCTCAAGCCTGCCTGACCGGCGCCGATCACCACGACGTCCGCTGAGTGGGTGTCCACATGGTGTGCAACACCGTGGTCGGCACCGCTGTGCCCGCGTTGGGCCGTCGCGCCGATCACAGGTTTTCGGCAATGACCTCCTGACCTGCGCCTACGCTGAGTGGATGAGCGACTTCCGTCGGTATGCGGCCGAGTTCCTCGGCACTCTGCTGCTCGTCTTCTTCGGAGTGGGCAGCGCCGTCGCCGCACGGGTTCAGGGCGGCGTGGTGGTGGTCGCGCTGGCCTTCGGTTTCGTGATGGTCGCTCTCGTCTACACGATCGGCCCGCTCTCCGGAAGTCACGTCAACCCGGCGGTGACACTCGGTGTGCTGCTCTCCGGAAAGATCTCGGTGCTCGGCGCGGTGGCGTACTGGATCGCCCAGTTCGTCGGCGCGACCGTGGCGGCCTTCGTGCTCTGGGCGCTGACCCGCTGGGGCGATGTCGCGGACCAGACCGGGGCACTGGGCACGAACGGTTACGGCGCCCACATCAACCGGGGCGGCGCGGCGGTGCTGGAGGTCGTGCTGACCTTCCTGTTCGTCCTCGTCGTCCTGGTGGTGACCAGTCGGAGCGAGAACCCGGGGACCGCCGGGCTGGCCATCGGGTTGGCCCTCGCAGCGACCCAGCTGGTGGGCGTGACGCTGACCGGCGCGGCGGTCAACCCGGCTCGCGCGTTCGGCCCAGCGGTCTTCGAGGGCGGCGTGGCCCTGCGGCAGCTTTGGGTGTTCATCGTCTTCCCGCTGCTCGGCGGGGCTCTGGCCGCCCTGGTCGCACCGATGGTGATGGGGGCGCAGCGGCACTACTGGGGCGGACACGAGAAGTCGGTCGGACGACCGACGTAGCCCAATTGGCAGTAACTTTCGCGTGGCGCTCTTCTCCGGCGATTATCTTCGTGGCAGCATCAGCGCATGCATCGCCGTCATTTTGTCCGGGCCCTCGCGCTGCTCACGTTGGCCGCCACCGCGGCCACCACCGGCGCGTCGGGTGCCACGGCCGAGTCGCCCACCCCCGCGACGACCCGACTGCACGACACCATCGACACGGTCCTCGCCGACGCCCGCCTCGGCGGGGCGCAGGCGTCGGTGGTCGTGGTCGACACCAGCACGGGGCAGACGCTCTACGACCGCAACGGCGACCGCCGGCTGATCCCGGCCTCCAACACCAAGCTGATGACCTCGACGGCGGCCCTCGGGCTGCTCGGGTCGGGGCACCGCTTCACCACCGACGTGCACACCAGCGGCAAACGCCGCGCCGGCCTGCTCACCGGCAACCTCTACCTGCGCGGTGGCGGTGATCCGACCATGCTCGCCGCCGACTACGACGCGCTCGCCGCCCAGGTCGCCGCCGACGGGGTACGGGTGGTCACCGGCAACCTGGTCGCCGACGACACCCGCTACGACCACACCCGCCTCGGCCCTGACTGGACCTGGGACGACGAGCCCTACTACTACGCCGCGCAGGTCTCCGCGCTGACCGTCGCCCCGGACACCGACTACGACGCCGGGACGGTGATCGTGCAGGCCGCACCCGCCGGCCGGGCCGGTGCCCCGCCGGTGGTCAGCACCACCCCGCCGACCGGATACGTTCGCGTCGACAACCGGGCCGTGACGGTCGCCGAGGGCGAGACCTCGATCTCCATCGAGCGCGAACACGGCGGTAACACAGTGGTGGTGACCGGCCAGATCGCCGTCGGAGACGAGCCCGCCAGTGACTGGGTGACCGTCTGGGAACCCACCGGCTACGCGGCCGACGTGTTCCGGGCGGCGTTGCACAGGCACGGCGTCCGGGTGATCGGCCGGACCGTGCTGGGCCAGGCCACCCCGGAGACCGCCCACCCGGTGGCCCGGCACGACTCGATGAGCCTCGGCGAGCTGATGACACCGTTCCTCAAGCTCTCCAACAACGGGCACGCCGAGGTGTTGACCAAGGAAATCGGCCGGGTGCTGAGCGGTTCGGGCACCTGGACCGCCGGCATGACCGCGATCAGCGAGTACGTCGCCGACACCGGGATGGACACCGGGCGACTACGCCAACGCGACGGCTCCGGGCTGTCCCGGCGCAACCTGGTCCCGGCGGCGGAGTTCGTGGACCTGCTGAACGCCGTACGCGCCGAACCGTGGTTCGAGACCTGGTACGCGGCCCTGCCGATCGCCGGGCAACCCGAGCGGTTCGTCGGCGGCACTCTCCGGAGCCGGATGGCCGGCACCCCCGCGGCCGGCAACGTACACGCGAAGACCGGCAGCCTGACCGGTGTCTCCGGACTCTCCGGCTACGTCACCAGCGCCGACGGCCGGCTGCTGGCGTTCGCCATCCTGCTGAACAACTACCTGACGGCGTCGGTCAAGCCGTTGGAGGACCAGATCGCTGTGGCACTGGCCGGTTTCCGCGCGGACGGTACGAGCACCGCCCGGATGGCACCGCCGGCGGTGCCGGAGACTCCGCGGACCCCGGAGGGCGTCGAGTGCTCCTGGGTCAAACCGATCACCTGTTGAGTGGGCGGCCGGGAGGCGCGGGCTGGCGCCTCCCGGCCGGACGCGCGCTCAGGCCGGACGCTTCGGTGGGGGGACCACCGCCGTCGGGTCGCCGCGCTCGATGAGGGCGGCGATCTCGGCGGCCCGCAGCCCGCGCAGTGCCAGCACCCGGGTGCCCCAACGGTGCAGGCGACACGGGTGCGGGCTGGCATCGTTGCGGCAGACCACTCCCCCGGACCACCGCCGGGGGGCGTGCACCACCACCGCCCGTACCGCGAACTGGGTGTCCTCGCCCGTCACGTACGGCGGCAGGGGGATGTCGCGGAGCACCTCCCCGGACGCTTCAGCGGCACCGGACGAAGCGGCGCGATGGACGCGGTGGGCGGTACTACTCATCTCCGCTGCCTCCACACTGGATGGTCGAATGGGGACAGCAGAAAGCTACGACCTCCTCGACCGTCGGCGACGGACAAACTGTCCCGCTGTGTGGTTGGTCGGTCAGCGCACCGCCACGGCCTGGAGGCCGACGTTGCCGCAGTGCGGCGTGAAGACCTTCTCGACTTTCCAGGTCAGCAGCAGTCGGGCGCCCTTCGGCACCGTGAACTTGATGGTGAACTGAGCGCTCTGACTCGTGTACGGGTCCTCCAGCACCGCGCTGCTGGCGGGCCCGCCGGTGGACAGTCGAGCCTCCAGGCGCCCCCGGGCCATCCAGATGCCGCCGTAGAGGTGGACCGTGCGCGACTCGCCGCTGCCGGCGACGGCGAGGGAGAACCCGTTTCCGGCGCCGCAGGTGTAGACACCCTCTGAACTGTCCCGCACGGACCGCTGCGACGAGCCGTCGGACCACCGGACGTGCTCCTGGTTGCCGTCCCAGGCGACGCGGGTGCCGGCGCCACCCTCGTCGGCGATCTCCCCGGAACCCGCCCGCTTGCGGACCGTCGAGTTGCCCCCGCGCTGCCCCCAGTGCATCCAGTCCCGGGCACCCACGGCGGTCAGGTTGACCTCGGCGGGCATCTCCCCCCGGGTCACCGACAACTCTGGCGACTGCTGTGACGGTGGCGGCGGGGCCGGCGCGGTCGTGGACGGTGTCGGGTCGGGCGAGGGCGGGCGCTGGCGCGGACGCAGGCCGGGCTCCGCCGGGCCCGCGTCACCGGTGCGCCCGTCGGTGGCCGGGAAGCCGGGAGAACGGGCGACGACCCCGGTGACGCCGCCGGAGCGGCCCGCCTGGTCGTCGTCGGGCGCCGGTTCCGACCGGAAGCTCAGGTACGAGATCAACGCCGCCAGGCAGGCGAGGACGACGACCCCCTCCACTGCCCAACGCCGGCGCTGCCGGGCACGGGCGACCCGGCGCAGCGCGGCGCGGGTCTGACCGGAGGTGACGGCACCCGAGCGATGCTTCGCCGATGCGTCCTCGGCACCCGAATCAGTCCGCGTGCGGTCTTCGTCCGCCACCGACCCCTCCAACTCCACCACCCGGCCGCCGCCGACCGCAGCGGATCGCACCGTCCACTGTGGGCCGTTTCGCGTTCGTACCGGTGTGGACGACACGCTAGATCCGGACTGCCGGACGTGTCCAGCCCGCAGCCGGACGATGCCCGGCGTCCCGCCCGCGTGGACGGGTACTTCGGCAGGCCACGAACGCCGCTCGGGTCAGCCGATCCGAAAACCGAGCAACTGCGCGATGACCACGGCCTGCCCGACGTCGACGATCGCGCCGGCCCGCTCGACGACCGTCGGGTCGAGCGCGGTGAGGTCGCTGCCCCGCAGGTCGGCGCCACCGAGCCGTACGTTGAGCAGTTGGGCGCCGGACAGGTCGACGCCGGTGACGGTGGCGCCGGTCAGGTTGGCCCGGGTCAGGTCCACCTCACGCATCCGCACCCCGGTCAGCCGAACGCCCCGCAGGTCGGCGCCGGGCAGCGCGACGAAGGACCAGTCACCGCCGTCGACAGTCAACGGGCGCAGGTCGCAGTCGACGAAGGTGCTGCCGACCAGTTTGCAGCCGGTGAACTCGGCCTCGAAGAAATTGCACCGGCGGAAGACGCACCGGGTGAAGGCCGAGTCGACATGCCGGGACGCGTTGAACCGGACGTTGCCGAACGTGCACCCGGTGAAGACCGCTCCCCGACTCACCGCCTCGGTCAGGTCCACGTCGAAGAACTCACAACTGACGAAGTGCCGGTCGGTCAGCTCCTCGCCGTACCAGTCCTCGTTGCGGAAGGTCACGTCCTCGGTCAGCTCCGGCATTCGGCCAGGTTAGTGGTCAGCGGCGACAGCCGAGCCGAGGCGACCCCCTTCCAGCGCCGGCATACCGCCGAGTAGGTTCGGCGGCGTGAGTGTGGCGCGGAGCAAGGACCCGGATCAGATCGGTTTCGACCCGGCGCGGTTGGCGCGGATCGACGAGCACTTCGGCCGGTACGTGGACGACGGCCGCCTGGCCGGTTGGCAGGTGGTGGTCACCCGCCGCGGCGAGGTGGCGCACTCCTCGACGTACGGACTGCGGGACCGGGAGTCGGGCGCGCCGGTCGAGGCGGACACGCTCTGGCGGATCTACTCGATGACCAAGCCGGTCACCTCGGTCGCGGCGATGATGCTCTGGGAGGAGGGCCGGTTCGAGCTGACCGACGAGATCAGCCGCTGGCTGCCGGAGTTCGCCGATCTGCGGGTCTACTCCAAGGGGTCGGCGCTCAAGCCGTACACAGTGCCGGCGGTCGAACCGATCCGGGTCTGGCACCTGCTCACCCACACGGCCGGCCTGACGTACGGCTTCATGCAGACCTCGGTGGTCGACGGCCTGTACCGGGCCGCCGGTTACGACCTGTACCCGCCGGCGGACGTCGACCTGGCCACCGCCTGCGCGGTCTTCGGCGAACTGCCACTGCTGTTCCAACCCGGCTCCGCCTGGGGTTACTCGGTCGCCACCGACGTGCTCGGTCGGCTCGTCGAGGTGATCTCCGGCCAGAGCCTGGACGCGTTCTTCGCCGACCGGATCTTCGGCCCGCTGGGCATGACCGACACCCGTTGGTGGGTGGACGGCGACGAGGCCGACAGGTTGGCCGCCCTCTACGTACCGGAGCCGCGTAGCGGAAAGGCCGTCCGTTACGACAGCCTCGGCGCACTCGCGTTCCGCAAGCCCGCCCTGCTGTCCGGTGGCGGCGGTCTGATCTCCAGCGCGGCCGACTACCACCGCTTCACCCAACTGTTGCTGCGCGGCGGCGAACTGGACGGCGTCCGGCTGCTCGGGCCCCGCACGGTGCGGTTCATGACCCGCAACCACCTGCCCGGGGGTCAGGACCTGGGCACCCTGTCCACCGGCGGCTTCGCCGAGACGACGCTGGACGGGATCGGCTTCGGCCTCGGCTTCGCGGTCGTCGACGACCCGGTCCCCAGCCGGGTGCCGAGCAGCGTCGGCGAGTACTACTGGGGTGGGGTGGCCAGCACCGCGTTCTGGGTCGACCCGGCCGAGGAGATCACCGCGTTGCTGTTCACCCAACTGATGCCGTCGAGCACCTACCCGCTCCGCTCCCAGCTGCGCCAGCTCGTCTACGCCGCTCTGCTCGACTGAGGGGTGTGGGGTCCACCGAACGAAGGGTCAGTCGGCGAGGCGGGCGGGGAAGCCGCCGGTGGCGATCGGGCCCCACGCGTCGATGGTGACCCGGATCAGCGACTTGCCCTGGCGCACCATCGCCGCCCGGTAGTCGTCCCAGTCCGGGTGCTCACCGGAGATGCTGCGGAAGTAGTCGACCAGTGGCTCCAGCGCCTCGGGCAGGTCGAGCACCTCGGCGGTGCCGTCGATCTGCACCCAGGGGCCGTTCCAGTCGTCGCTGAGCACGCACGCCGACACCCGGGGGTCCCGGCGAATGTTGGTCACCTTGGCCCGCTCCGGATAGGTCGAGACGACCAGCCGGCCCTGCCCGTCGATGCCGGCGGAGACCGGGGAGGACTGCGGTCGCCCGTCGGCCCGGGTGGTCATCAGCACGACGCGGTGTCGTGGCCGGAGGAAGTCGAGCAGGTCGTCCCGGTCGACCCGGGTGTTCCGTGCGATGCTGCGCGCCATTCGTCGTTCCTACCAGGGCACGCGTGCGGGGGCGGCGGCGGGTCAGCGCGGTCGGGCCGTGGAGCGGTGCACCGCCTGGGCGGGCACCCGGGGGCGGCCGGACGGGCGCCACGCTCGGCCGTTGGCGTAGATCACCCGGAAGCCGAGGTACGACGCGAGGGGCGCCCAGTGGGCCGAGCCCATCCGCAGCTCGGCGGCATTGTGTCGCTGGCCGTTGGCGAGCACGTCGAGGAGGACGGTTTCGAAGGCCGCCGATTCGACCCAGTCGACTTCGCGGGTGAAACCGCAGATCAGAGCAGCTCCGGTGACCTCCAGGAACTCGCGCAGCACGGCGTCGGAGGCCCTCAGGACCGAGCAGCTGCCGAAATAGAGACGTCGCCCCTCGGCGCGGCCGGCCATCAGGTCGGCCACCTCGTTCAGCTCCACCGACTGCCAGTCGGTGAGGCAGAGTCGGCTCGGCTCGCCGTGCATGGCGAAGAAGCCCACCCGGTGGTCGGCGTACTGCTTGAGCAGCCAGCGGTCCAGGAAGTAGAACAGCTCGTCGCGGGTGGCCGCGTCCTTGTGGATGAAGCGGATCTTGCCCAGCCGCTCCAGCAGCTCCAGGGTGGGCAGCACGGAGCCCCGCTCGTTGAGGTCGCGGTGCCATTGACCCTCGACACAGAAGACGCCACCGCGTGCCACGTGCACCTCCGCCAGTCCGCCGCCCGGGGCTGACGTTACCGGCCGCCGCCGGCCAGGGAACATCACCCTCGGTGTCGCTGATTGCGACGTTCGGTGTGGTTGACCGGAACAGGGCTGATCGGCAGCAATTGGCTGTTTCGCAAATCAGTCGAATTCCCAGCCAATACCCAGGAGCGACGGTTTGTGAGGACGATTCTCGTTA
The DNA here is from genome assembly GCF_007830095.1 of Micromonospora taraxaci. Taxonomy (NCBI): domain Bacteria; kingdom Bacillati; phylum Actinomycetota; class Actinomycetes; order Micromonosporales; family Micromonosporaceae; genus Micromonospora; species Micromonospora taraxaci. The sequence continues at coordinate 6,332,771 of NZ_VIWZ01000001.1, forward strand.
ATCGCCTCCAACCGCCTCGATCAGTGTCAGGGTGGAAATCGCGGGACTTCTTGGTCGATGTCCCGTGGCCACCCCAATCGCTCTCCTATCGGGAGGACTTCTGTGCGCGTAAACACCTTGAAGCGTGCTGCCATCGCATTTGCCCTGGCACTGCCCGGGGCAGCGATCGCCGCGGTGGTCGCCGCGCCGGCGGCGCATGCGGACGGCTGCTACACGTGGAACCGCACCCTGACCCAGGGACGCTCCGGCGACGACGTCCGCCAATTGCAGATCCGGGTCGCCGGGTGGGCCGGCAACCGGGACATCGTGGAGAACGACGGCCGCTACGGACCGAAGACCGCCGCCGCGGTCAAGCGGTTCCAGCAGGCGTACGGGTTGCGCGCCGACGGCATCGCCGGCCCGCAGACCTACGCCAAGCTGTACCAACTCCAGGACAACGACTGCACACCCGCGCACTTCAGCTACGGCGAGCTGGACAACGGCTGCGGTGGCAGCGGGTGGAGCGGCGGCCCGCTGTCGGCGGCCCAGACCAAGCAGAACGCGTTGCGCACCATGTGGAAGCTGGAGGCGCTGCGCAAGAGCCTCGGCGACAAGCCGCTGAACGTGTCCAGCGGTTTCCGCAGTCGCGCCTGCAACAACCAGGTCGGCGGCGCGTCGGACAGCCAACACCTCTACGGCAACGCGGCCGACGTCACCTCACGCACGTCGTCCCTGTGCCAGGTCGCCCGTGCCGCCCGTAACAACGGGTTCAGCGGAATCTACGGCCCGGGCTACCCGGACCACGACGACCACGTGCACGTCGACTCGCGTCGGGAGAACAACAGCGACAGCAGCTCGAACACGACGAGCTGGTCGGCGCCGGACTGCGGCATCGGAGCCGGCAACGACTGAGCCCCCTGTCGGAGCGACGTCGGCCCGACGCGGAGAGGGAAATCTCCGCGTCGGGCCGACGTCGTGTCGGCCCCGGGTCTGCGGGCGGAGGGGTAGCGCGCTCAGCTCGCCCGGGGCCAGCGCGGCGCGGTGACGGGGGCAGTCACCGGCCGGCCAGCAGCGGTGGGTCGTACACCCGGTGGCACGGCCCGCGCGGCCTGCTGCCGCGCCGGCAACCCGCCGGTACGCCCGGCCGGGGCCGGGTATCCGGTGGTCGCCGGCCGGGCACCGGCGGTACGCGCCGGGGACGGCCCGGTCGCCGTGAACGGGAAGGGTACGTGCACGAACGGGTTGCCGTGCCGGATCAACGCCTCGATCTGCCGTTCGTTGAGCCCGTGTGCCTCCAACACGCGCCGCCCCCAGCGGTGCAGGCGGCACGGGTAGGAGGCACCGTCGTTGCGGCACAGCGGCCCGGTGGGCCACTCCTCGGCGGTGTGCACGACCACCGCCCGGACCGCGAGCCGAACATCCTCCGGGGTCAGTGGTGCCGGCATTGGCACCTCACCCAGTACCTGGTCGATGGGATCCGTCGACTGCTCACCAACTCGCACGGCAGGCCTCCCGCAGCTCGGCAGCGGTACGGCGGACTCACCGCACCGACATCCTCGGCCATTGGTACGGGAGACGTCGGACGAAAGTTCATTCCGGTACCGAATCGGATTCCTTGATGTCGGGGCATCTCCACGGCGGGACACCGCGACTTCAACGAAGCCGAGTCGACCAACCGGCTGCGTCAGACGATGCCGGCGTCGTGGACGAGCAGGGCCACCTGGACCCGGTTGTTGAGGTCCAGCCGGGTCAACAGCCGAGAGACGTACGCCTTGACCGTCGCCACACTCATGAAGAGCTCCCCGGCGATCTCCGCGTTGGTGTGACCCCGCCCCAACGCGACAGCCACCTGCCGCTCCCGCTCGCTGAGCCCGGCGAGCAACCGCACCGCCCGCTCCCTGCGCGGGTCGGGCCCGACCGCACCGGGGACAGCGGCGGTCACGTGCGCGATCAGCGTCCGGGTGACCGTCGGGGAGAGCGTCGCCTCACCGGCCGCGACCCGGCGTACGGCGTGCACGATCTCCGCCGGCGGGGTGTCCTTGAGCAGGAAGCCGGCCGCACCCGCGCGCAGCGCCCGCAGCACCTGCTCGTCGGCGTCGAACGTGGTGAGCACCAGCACCTCCGGCGGGTGTGGCTGGGCGCGCAGCGCCTCGGTGGCGGTCAGCCCGTCCACCCGCGGCATCCGGATGTCCATCAGCACCACGTTCGGGGCGTACGCGGCGACGGCTGCGGGCACCTCACCACCATCGGCCGCCTCACCGACCACTGTCAGGTCCGGCAGGCCGCCGAGGATCATCGAGAGCCCGGCCCGGACCAGCGCGTCGTCGTCCACGATCAGCACGCGCACCGACGGCACGACCGACTCCGGCCCCGCCGCACCGGAAGGGGAGGGCACGGTCACCGCAGGCCGGCCGGGACGGGCACGCCGGTCACGCCGGCCACGGCAGCCACGCCGCCAACCGGAAGTCGCCGCTGTCGTCCCGACCGTAGGCGAGCCGGCCACCGGCCAGGGTGACCCGTTCGCTGATGCCGACCAGGCCGGTGCCCGCACCCGGCAGGGTGTCGCCGGCCGGCGCGCCGACCGGCCACCGGTTGCCGACCGCCACGGTCAGGCCGTCGCCCGGCCCGCCGGCCACGTCCACGGTCACCGCCGCGCCGGCTGCGTGCTTGCGGGCGTTGGTCAACCCCTCCTGCACGATCCGGTACGCGGCCCGGCCCAGCGCCGCCGGCACCTTCTCCGCCTCGGCGACGGTGTCGCTGACGTTGACCCGCACCCCGGCCGACCGCGACTCGGCGATCAGGGCCGGCAGGTCGGCGAGGGTCGGCTGGGGCGGCTCCGGGGCGTCGTCGCCGCCGTCCTCGGCCCGGAGCACCCCGATGACCTCGCGGAGGTCCTGAAGGGCGGCGTGGGCGCTGCCCCGGATCACCCCGGCGGCGCGGGCCACCTCGTCGGCCGGCGCGTCCGGGCGGAACTCCAGCGCACCGGCGTGCAGGCTGAGCAGCGAGATCCGGTGGGCCAGCACGTCGTGCATCTCCCGGGCGATCCGGGTGCGTTCGAGGTGGCGGGCCTGGGCGACCCGGAGTTGCTGCTCCGCCTCGGCCCGTTCGGCCCGCTCGCGCAGCGACACGATCAACTGCCGCCGGGCCCGGACGAACATCCCCCAGGCCAGCACGGCCAGGGTGATCACCACACCCCAGGTGACGGTGGCCCAGTACGGCATCGCCGGATCTGGACGGGTCCAACTGAAGACCAGGTTGGTGAGGAGCCCGACACCGGTGACCGCGATCGCGACGGCGGTCCGCCGGTGCACCACGACGGTGAAGTAGATGATCAACAGCGGGATGGCGGCGGCCATCGAGAACAGGTTCAACGGCAGGGTGGCGACTGCCAGCCCGAGCGGCCACCGCCGACGCACCCAGAGCAGCCCGCAGCAGACCAGCCCGAGCACCGTGTCGACGCCGACCATCCAGTCGTGCGGCAGCGGGATCGCCATCTCCGGGGTGGGCGACAAGGCGTCGGCGACGACGAACAGCACCCAGAGCACCCCGAGCAGGAACGCGAGGCTGTCCACCACCCAGTCCCGGGTGGTGCGGCGCGGCCGCGCCCGAACGCGCTCGGCCGGCACCACCAGCTCCCCCGGCAGCAGCCAGGGGTGCTCCGGAACGGCGAGGGTGCTCACCCGCCCATGCTAGGCAGCATCGGGGGCCGACAACCAGCTACCAAAGTCGAGACCCGCCGGTCGACCAAGGTCGACGCGGCACCGACCGGTGGCCGCAGCGGATGGCCGGGCGGCCCCGGCACGCTCGGCGACATGATCGTCGTAGAGAACCTGACCAAACGATACGGGCCACACCCGGCCGTGGACGACGTGTCGTTCCAGTGCGAGCCGGGCACCGTCACCGGCTTCCTCGGCCCGAACGGCGCCGGCAAGTCGACCACCATGCGCATGATCTGCGGGCTCACCGCACCGACGGCCGGCCGCGCCACCGTCTCCGGGCACCCGTACCGGGAGCTGCCCAACCCGGGGCGGGAGGTCGGCGTGCTGCTGGACGCCTCCGCCCAGCACGCCGGGCGCACCGGCCGCGAGGCGTTGACGCTGTCCGCGTACACCATGGGTCTGGACAGGCGCGAGGTCGCCGCGAAGCTCGACCTGGTCGGGTTGAACGCGGTGGCGGCGAAGCGGCGGGTACGGGCGTACTCGTTGGGCATGCGGCAGCGGCTCGGCCTGGCGCAGGCGATGCTCGGTGACCCCCGGGTGTTGATCCTCGACGAGCCGGCCAACGGCCTGGACCCGGAGGGCATCTTCTGGATGCGCGGCCTGCTGCGCGACTTCGCCGACCGGGGCGGCACGGTGCTGCTCTCCTCCCACCTGCTGCGTGAGGTGGAGGCGGTCGCGGACCGGCTGGTGGTGATCGGGGGTGGCCGGATCGTGGCCCAGGGCGACAAGAACGAGCTGCTGGCCGGTGGCGGGACTGTGGTCCGGGCCCGCGATGGCGCGGCCCTGCGCCGGGCGCTGGACGCCGCCAGTCTGACCGCGGCCGACGGCCCCGACGGCCTGCTCGTGCAGGCCGACGCCGAAGCGGTCGGCCAGGCCGCCGCCGATGCCGGCGTCGCGCTGGCCGAGCTTCGCCCCGCCGGCAGCGGTGGCCTCGAACAGCTCTTCCTCACCCTGACCGCCGGCGAATCCACCAAGGAGGCCGTCCGATGACCACCACCACCGCGCCCGCCACCGCTGTCGCGCCCCAACACCATGCCCCGGTACGCCGCCCGTCGCTGCTCCGGCTCACCGGTGTGGAACTGCGCAAGCTCGTCGACACCCGGGCCGGCCGTTGGCTGCTGATCACCATCGGCCTGGTCGTCGTCGCGATCGTCACCCTCCTGCTGATCTACGCCGAGGACTCCGAACAGACCTTCTTCACCTTCTTCGTCACCTCGCTGTTGCCCGTCAACGTCCTCCTGCCGGTGCTCGGCATCCTGTCGATCACCAGCGAGTGGTCCCAGCGCACCGCCCTCACCACGTACGCGCTGGTGCCCCGGCGGGAGCGGGTGGTGGCCGCGAAGCTGATCGCGGTGGTGCTGGCCGCGCTCGCCTCCCTGCTGGTCACAGTGGCCGTCGCCAGCGTCGGGACGCTCGTGGCGTCCGCCACGGGCGGCGCGGGCACCTGGCAGGTAGACGCGACGCTGATCGTGAACGGGGCGATCGTCCAGGTCGCCGGCGTGCTGATGGGTGCCGCCTTCGGCCTGCTGCTGCTCAACCCGCCGTTGGCCATCGTCGGCTACCTGCTGCTGCCGACCCTCTGGTCGGTGCTCGGCGAACTGGTCCGGCCCCTGCGCGGCCCGGCCGAGTGGCTGGACACCAGCCGGACCATGGAGCCGCTGTTCACCAACCACGTCACCGGCGAGCAGTGGGGTCGGCTGGCGGTGTCGCTGCTCGTCTGGATGGTTCTCCCGCTGGCCGCCGGCCTGTTCCGGACGCTGCGCCGCGAGGTGTCCTGACCATGGACACGGCCGGCTACCGACCCCGCACCGTGGTCAGCGGCGGCCCGCTGGAGCTGGCGGTCCTGTGGGGTGGCTTCCCGCTCCTCGGCGCGGGCGCCGGGTGGCTCCTCGCGGCGGCGACGGGCTGGCTCACCCGGCTGCCCTGGGTGCCGTTCGGCGATCTGATCGAGTGGCTGGACCGGCTGCCCGAGCCGCAGGCCACCGCCGGCACCATCGCGGTGGGTGTCGTCGCCGGCCTGGTCGTCGCCGGGATCGGCACCGCCGAACGGCTGATCGTCACCGTCGACCCGGCGCAGGTCCGGCTACGCCGCTCCGACCAGGACCGGACCGTCGCCCGGGTCGACACCCGGGTGGTCTTCCTCGCCGACAAGCACCTGGTGCTGCTCGACGGCGACGGCGCGGAACTGGTCCGGGAGCCGACGGACCTCTCGGCCAGGCGACTGGCGGCGGCGTTCCGGGCACACGGTTGGGGTTGGGCGGACGACGACCCGCACCGGTCGGCGTACCGGCTGTGGGTGCCCGACCTACCCGGGTTGCCGGCCGGCGCGGACGCGCTGCTGCGTGCCCGTGAACGGGCGGTCGAGCGGGACCGCCGTGACGACGCCCGCGAGTTGCGCAGGGAGTTGGGCCTGCTCGGGGTGGTGCTGCGCGACGAGGGCAAGCGGCAGTACTGGCGGCTGACCGCGCGGGCGGTGACCGTACGGCCGGAGCAGTCGACTTCGGCCGAGCGGGAGCCGGACGGGCGGTAGCGTCTGTTCCAGCAGATCCTGGGAGCCGCGCGATGACCGAACAGCAGCCGTACCGGGTGGTGTCCCGACACCCCGGGTTCGAGCTGCGTCGGTACCCGGCTCACCTGGTGGCCGAGATGCAGGTCCAGGCCTCGTTCACCCGGGCGCCGATCGAGGCGTTCCGACCGCTGGCCGGCTACCTCGGCGGCGCCAATCGGGCTCGACACCCGATTGGCGCGGCCGAGCCGACGACGTCGGCGGCCAGCGGATCGGAGAAGATCGCCATGACCGTGCCGGTGGTCCAAATCGAGGGCGAGCGGCCGGGCGCGTATCTGATCCAGTTCGTCCTGCCGTCGGCCCTCACCGCAGCGACCGCGCCCGAGCCGGTGGACGCCCGGGTGCGGGTCCGCGAGGTCGCGGCACAACTGGCGGCGGCGATGCGTTTCTCCGGGCGGTGGACGGAGCAGACGTTCGGCCAGCGGGCCACCATGCTCGGCCGGTCGGTGACGGCGGCCGGGCTGCAACCCACCGGCGCCGTCCGGTACGCGCGCTTCGACCTGCCGTGGAAGCCGTGGTTCCTGCGCCGCAACGAGGTCGTGCTGCCGGTCGCCGAGTAGGCGGCGCTACCTCGGTGCGCCGGGGCGGTGGCCGAGCGCTGCTGGCCACGCCAGCAGCAACGCCATCCCGAGCCCGGCCAGCAGACCGGCCAGCGAGACCAGCACGTCGGAGTCGGCGGAGTTGATCGGGCTGTTGCCGGCCAACGCGGTGAACGTCGCGCCGATCGGCACCAGCACCATCATGGTGACGGCGGTGACCAGCAACAGGGCGAGCGGACCCACCAACGCCGCGAGCGCGGCCAGTGCGTGGTGCCGCCAGACCGGACGGCCACCTGGCCAGTCCCAGGCCAGCACTGTCACCCCGGTGAGCAGCACCGTCCACAGGGCGAGCTCCGGCAGGAGCCGCGAGCCCGGCGGGACGGCGCGGACCAGCCCGACGCCGAGCAGGCACACCACGGCGAGACCCGCCGCCAGCCCGACGCGGGCCCGGGAACGCTCCGGGGCCGCCGCCAGCGCGGCACCCACCGCCAGGACGACGAGCAGCGCCCCGGTGGCCAGGCCACCTTGATTCAGCTCCGGCTCCCGGTCGGTCGGTGACTCGATACCGGCCGCCACTGCCACCAGCACCCCGGCCACGCACGCCGCGCCGGTCAGCGCCCTCCGGTCGGCGGCCGAGGGCGTGCCGCGCTCCCGCCACAGCAGGATGGCCGCGAACACTCCGACCACGGCGCAGCCGCCGACGGCGAGCAGCACTGTCGCCTCCGTGCCGACCGGATCGGCCCGGTCGACAGCCACGTCGGCGGCGATCCAGAGACCACCGAGCACCACCGCCGGGCCGCTCCAGCGCACCTGCCCCCGGCCCGCCACCACCAGCCCGAGTGTCACCGCGATGATCGCCATGAATCGGAGGTCCCGTGCCCAGTAGGCGTTGTTGCCAGGTAGGTGCTCCGACCACGGGCCGAGCGGCTCGGTCAGCGGTTGCCACACCGTCACGCCGATCGCCCAGAGCACGACGGCGGCGGAGATGAGCAGCCCGACCGGGCGCGCGGATCGCATCCGTGGACGGTAGCGGTCCGCGCGCCCGGTCAGGGGGCACGATCATCCGACGACGCCGACCGGGGTCCGCGCGGGGCGGTGACGCAGTGACCGCCACGTCGGCAGCACACTGGCCAGCACGGCGAGCAGCAGGCACAGCCCCACCACACCGGCGATCACCGACCAGGGCACCACCAGGTCGACGGACGCGCCGACCTGCTCGGCCAGGCCGGCACGGATGCTGAGCAGGCCGACGAACGCGACCGCGCCACCGAGCAGCGCGCCGATCAGCACCACCAGGGCGGACTCGGCGGTGACCAGCCAGAGGACCTGCCGCCGGGTCGCCCCGGCCAACCGGATCAGCCGCAGGTCCGCGACCCGACCGGCGGCGGCCAGCAGCAACGTGTTGGCCACGGCGATGGCTCCGTAACCGGCCGACACACCGATCAGCAGCAGCGTGAACAGCCAGACGAGACGGTCCTCGGCGGCGTCCGCCTCGGCCGCCCAGGTGGCCACGTCGACGATCCGCGCGCCCACCGGTGGGGCGATCCGGTCCCGGACGTACACCGTGGAGGTCAACGCCGACGGGTCGTGCGCCCGCACCACGGCCCGGGGCACGAGCAGGTTGCCGGGGAGCGAGTTGTCGGTGACGACGGCGACGACGCGCAACGACACCACAGTCCCGTCGGCGAAGACCACCGGATACGGCTCGGACGGCCGCAGGTTCGTCGAGGCGGTGACCACCACCGTGTCGTCGCCGCGCAGGTCGTCCAGGGAGCCGGCGACGACGGTGAGCACCCGGTTCGCGGCGGCGAAGCCCGCCGGGTCCACACCGAGCGCCGTCAGTGGCCGGTTCTCCGGCAGCGTTCCGGGGTCGGTGCGGAAAACGGTGGTCGGCAGGAGGGCGGTGCCGCCGGTCGCGGCGACGGCCGCTTCCGACAGACCGGGCGCCCGGTCCGGTACGACGATCCAGCCGGCGTTCACGTTGTCCGCCCGACCCGCCGCGTACGCGGCGGTGGTGGTCCGCACCATCCCGGACACCAGCACCGCGAAGGCGACAGTGAGCAGCACCGGTGCGGCGATGGAGGCGGTCCGCCGGGTGGCGGTCAACGCACCGCCCCGGACCAGCATCCCGATCGCGCCACCGGGCCGCCGCACCGGGAACCGCAGCAGCCGCACCACCGGCCCGACCACTACCGGGGCGAGCACTGTGGCACCGGCCACCAGGGCCATCACCGCGTACAGGGCGTACGAGGCCGCCACCCGGGCCTCGTCCGCGGTCGCCGTCCCGACGCTCAGAGCGATCCCCGCCGCGACGAGCAGCGCCCCGGCGGCGATCCGGGCACGTCCGATCGGTCGCTGCTCGATCGATGCCTCGCGCAACGCCTCCAACGGGCGCACCCGCGCGGCCCGACGGGACGCCGACCAGACCGCCAGCAACGCGATCACCGGCCCGGCCGCGAGTGAGACCGCGACCGGCCAGGGGGCGTAGTGGACCCGGAAGGTCGCCGGCTCGTAGCCGAAGTCCACGAGCAGTCGACCCAGCACCGGGGTGAGCGCCGCACCGACCAGCAGACCGACCAGCCCGGCGCTAACGCCGACGACGAGAGCCTCGGCGTACACCATGCGGCGGACCTGGCGTCCGGTGGCGCCGACGGCGCGCAGCAGGCCCAGCTCGCGGCGGCGCTGCGCGACGGTGAACGCGAAGGTGGAGGAGACCACGAACACCGTGACGAAGCCGGCGAGGGCTGCCGTGGCGGTGAGCACCTGCATGCCGATCCACCGGGTCCGGGCGTCGTTGCGCGGCTCCAACGCGCCGCGCGCGTCGCCGGTCAGCACCCGGCCGTCGCCGCCGACGACACCGCGAGCCGTGGTGGCGACCCGGTCCGGGTCGACCCCCGGCGCGAGGACCAACCCGATGGCCCGGACGCCGGGCGCGAGCGCGGCGGCGACCTCGTCCGCGACGTGCACGCCGGGCCCGTCCACCAGACCGGTGACGGTGTACGCCTCCGGACCCGCCGCCGTCAGCAGGGTGACCGGCGCACCGGTACGCAGTCCCAGCGCACTGTCGACCACCACTTCGCCGGGCCTGCCGGGCGGCTCACCCGCGGTGAGGCGCAGACCACCCAGCTGGGCGCTGGACCACCCGTGCCCCTGGTACGCGTCCTCCCGCCCGGTGTCGGCGGCGGAGGGTCGGCCGTCGACGAGCGGTTGGGCGTAGAAGGTCCGGTCCGGTACCGCCGCGACGACACCCGGCAGACCGGCCAACCGGCCGACGAGTCCCGCCGCCGTGCTGGCCGACCACGGTCGGGACGGCACGAACTGGTCGGCCGACGCGCCCGCCTCGGGGCTCTGCACCACGACTGCCGCCCGGGCCAACCGGTCCGGCACCTGCGGGCGCCCGGACGCGAGCAGCAGGGTGGCCGCAGCGACCAGCGCGACCCCGATGGCGACGGCCACGAACGCGCTGGTCGAACGGCGGATACTCAGCATGACCGCTCCCGGAGCGTCTCCCGCTCGGCGATCCGCGCGGCGACTGTCGCCGCCGAGATGTCGCCGTCCAACTCGTCCACCACGCGGCCGTCGGCGAGCAGGAGGACCCGATCGGCGTACGCGGCGGCGTTGGGATCGTGGGTCACCATCACCACTGTCTGCCCGTGGTCGTCGACGAGCGCCCGCAGCAGCCGGAGCACCTGCCGGGACGCCGCGCTGTCCAACGCCCCGGTCGGCTCGTCGGCGAAGACCACCGCCGGTCGGGTGATCAACGCTCGGGCCACGGCGGCGCGTTGCTGCTCACCGCCGGACAACTCACTCGGCCGGTGACCGGCCCGGTCGGCCAGTCCCACCGCGTCGAGGGCGGCGGTGACGTCCCGGGCCGGTGGGCGGCGGCCAGCCAGCCGCAACGGCAACTCGACGTTCTGCCCGGCGGTCAGCGTGGACACCAGGTTGAACGCCTGGAACACGAACCCGATCCGGTCGCGCCGCAGCCGGGTCACCTCGTCCTCGCCGAGCTGGTCGAGGCGGATGCCGTCGATCGTGACGGTCCCCTCGGTCGGGCTGTCCAACCCCGCCGCGCAGTGCAGCAGGGTGGACTTTCCCGAGCCGGAGGGGCCCATCACCGCCGTGAACGTCCCACTCGCGAAGCTCGTCGTCACGCCGTCGAGCGCCGTCACCCGCCGGGTTCCGGTGCCGTACACCGCGCGCAGCCCCGTCAGGGTCACCGTGTGTGTGGTCATGGCCGACACAGTGCCGGCTGTGGTGGGTGCCGCGCGTCGTGCCGGCGCGGACAGTTTCCGCCCCTCCTAGGGGTGGAGCCGGAGGCCCGGAACGGCCGGTACGTCGTCCTCGGGGATGACCGCCCGTGGGTGGACGCGGACCGGCCAGCCGGCCGATACGGTCGGACAGGTGACCCCTCCCCTGCTGACCCGACGGCTACGGCCGGTGGATCTGTACATCGTGGACGCCGTGCTGGCCGTGGCGGTCGGCGGGCTGCTCTGCCCGTACGCGGCGTTGGAGTCACCGCTGCACGGCGGCGTACGCGAACCGCTCTGGGTGTCCGTGCTCGTCGGCCTGGCCCTCGGGCTGCCGCTGGCCGTACGACGCCGGTGGCCGATGACGGTGGCCGCCGTGATCAGCTCCGTCACCACCGTCGCCCTGGTCACCGGGGTGATCCCGAACTTCGCCGCCGCCGCGCCGGCGCTCGCCATCGGCCTGTCCTTCTACACGGTCGCGGTGTCGACGGCCACCCGCCGCTCGATCCTCTGCGCGGCGGGTTGTCTCGCGCTGGTGAGCGTCGCGCTGGTGCTGACGGCGGGCGACCTCTGGTCGCGTGCGGGTGGGGTCGTCTACGCCGTCGTCATGATCGCGCCCGCCTGGGTGATCGGGTGGCTGGTCCGGGAGCGACGTGCCCTCGCCGCCCGGCAGAGTGACCACCTGGTCCGTCAGGCCACGGCGGAGGAACGACTGCGGGTGGCGCGTGAGCTGCACGACGTGGTCGCCCACACACTGAGTCTCATCGTGGTGAAGGCGGCCGTCGCCAACCACGTCGCCGAGGCGGATCCCCGCGAGGCGGGCGCCGCCCTTCGGGTGATCGAGGAGACCGGCCGCAACGCCCTGGCCGACGTCCGTCGGGTGCTGGGCGTACTGCGCGAGGACACCTCGTACGCCCCTGCACCCGGGCTGGACGAGTTGCCCGCGCTGGCGCGGCAGGCGGCGATCGGCGGTGTCGACGTACGGCTCGACGTTCGGCGGGAGGCACCGGGCGGCGTGGTCCCCGAGTCGGTGGGCCTGGCGGTGTACCGCATCGTGCAGGAGGCGGTGACCAACGTGGTGAAGCACGCGGCCCCGGCCGCCTGCCAGGCTACGGTGACCGTCACACCCGGCGAGGTACGGGTGGAGGTGACCGATGACGGTCGACGTCCGGTCCTGACCGGCGGGGAGGGGCACGGGTTGATCGGCATGCGGGAACGGGTGACGTTGCACGGCGGGGAGTTCAGCGCCGGGCCACGCTCGGACGGTGGCTTCGCGGTGACGGCCAGCCTGCCCTACCGGGTGGCCGCGTGATCCGCGTGCTGATCGCCGACGACCAGGCGCTGCTGCGCGGCAGCTTCCGGCTGCTGGTCGACCTCGCCCCGGACTGCACCACTGTCGGCGAGGCGGGCACCGGTGCCGAGGCCGTCGCGTTGACCGGGCAGCACCGGCCGGACGTGGTGCTGATGGACGTACGGATGCCGGAGATGGACGGCATCGAGGCGACCCGACGGATCTGTGGCGACCCGGCGACCGCCGGCACCCGGGTCATCATCCTGACCACGTTCGACCTGGACGAGTACGTCTACGGCGCGTTACGTGCCGGTGCCAGCGGTTTCCTGCTCAAGGACACCCCACCGGCGGACCTGCTGACCGGCATCCGGGTGGTCGCCGCCGGTGAAGGGCTGCTCGCGCCGACGGTGACCCGCCGACTGATCGACGAGTTCGCCAGGCGAGCGGAGCCGGCCCGGCCGCTGCCCCGTCACCTGGACGGGGTGACCGAACGGGAACGGGAGGTGCTCGCGTTGATCGCCCGGGGTCTGTCCAACGCGGAGTTGGCCACGCACCTCAGTCTCAGCCAGGCCACTGTCAAGACCCACGTCGGTCGGCTGCTGACGAAGCTGGGAGTCCGGGACCGCGCGCAACTGGTCATCGTCGCCTACGAAACGGGCCTCGTGGGGCCGGGCGGCCTACGCTGAGCCGGTTGGCCAGCACCCGAGGAGGACGAGATGACCCGGTACGTCGCACTGTTGCGCGGGGTCAACGTCGGCGGCGCCACCAGGCTGGCGATGGCCGACCTGCGCAGGATCGTCACCGAGCTCGGGCACGAGGACGTGAAGACGTACCTGCAGAGCGGCAACGTGGCCTTCGGCAGCACCGTGCGCGATGCGGAGAAGCTGGCGGCGGGAATCGAACGCGCGCTCACCGACGAGCTGGCGATGACGGTGCCGGTGTTGGTGCGCAGTGGCCGGGAGTTGGCGGCGATCGCCGGTGGTAACCCGTACGCCGACCGGGAGGACGACCCGACGAGGCTGTTGGTCGCCTTCCTGGCGACCGCGCCGAAGAGGTCCACAGCGGATGCGCTGACCGTGCCCGGCGGGGAGAACGTGTCGTTCACGGTGACCGGCCGGGAGGTCTTCCTGCACTACGTCGACGGCGGTTACGGGCGGTCGAGGTTCACCAACGCGTACCTGGAGAAGAAGCTCGGCGTGGTGGCGACCACCCGCAACTGGAAGTCGGTGCGGGCTCTGGCCGAGATGGCCGCCGGCTGATCCGGTGGGGGCCGCTGCCCGGCGACCCCCACCGGTGCCGGTCAGAAGTGGTACGCGGTCTCGTACTCGGGCACCAGCACGCGGCTGCGCGGCGAGATCCGGCGGATCGCCGCGATCATGTCGTTCAGCCGGGCACGGTCGGTCTCGGCGACCGGCGGCGGGTTCCGCAGCTCGGTCTCGAAGTTGTCGTAGTGCACCGGCACCACGACCTTCGGGTAGTCCAGCCCCTCCAGCAGGCGGGGCAGGTAGTCCCCGGTCGTGGTGGCGTTCTGCATGGCCACCATCGCCACGTCGGGCGCGAGCCCGGTGAGGTTCCGCTCGGCGACGTCGCTGGCCCCGGTGAAGTAGACCGACGGGCCGCCGTCGACCCGCAGCAGGTAGCCGAGCGTGTCGCCCTCCGGCAGGTCCGCGATGGTCGCCGGCTGCGCGGGCTGGCTGACCCGCACCCCGGGGAAGGCCACCGAGTACGACGGGTTGCGGCTGTGCAGCGAACCGACCACCTCCACGGAGTGGTCGCCGAAGTCCAGCACCTCCCCGCCCTTCACGGCGCTGAGCTGCGTCGACGGCAGCTCGTAGGCCAACCCCAGGTGGTACGCGGTCAGCGTGCCGAACACCCGCGCGCCGGTGCGCTTCGCGATGTACGGCACGTCCATGAAGTGGTCCCAGTGGGTGTGCGTGACGAGCACCGTCATGGCCCGGTCGACGCGCGGGTCGATCACGTCGGTACGCACTGTCAACGCCTTGGCCGGGTTGAACGCACCTTTGAAAAGCCCGGTGTCGATCCGGCTGAGGAACGGGTCGACGAGGACCGTGCGGTCACCGATGTCGACGCGCCAGCCGGCCGTACCCCACCAGCGGAAGCTGACCGCTCCCTTGCGGCGGGCGGACGGGGTGGGTGTGGCGGCCGCCGGCGCGGCCTGGGCCGGAGTGATCGGGCTGGAGGCGAGCCCGGCGGTGGTGACCAGGGCGGTGGTGGCGGCGGTGTCGCGCAGGAAGCGTCGGCGGTCGAGGCTGGGCATGCGGGTCTACTCCCCGTGGTCGGGCGATTGGTCGGCACGAGCCAACCAGCGCGACCCGGCCCCGGTCCAAGATCAAAGGCGACCACCTCCGATACACCGCCGCATATCGGGCCTGCTCAGTGGTCGTGCGCCAGCGTGCCGACGGGCACGAAATCAGTCGCCGCGCAGCGCCTCCACGGCCGTGCGGGCGGCCTCCCCCATCGCCAGGTCCACGTCGATCCGCCGCGACGCCAACTGGTCGGCGCGGGCGAACACGGCGATCGCGTACCGGCCGCCGTCGGGGTATTCCGCGACCCCGGCCTCCAGGTGCAGCCCGGGCAGGGTTCCGGTCTTCCCGGCGACCCGCACGCCGGGCGGGAAGCCGGCGGCCAGCCGGGTCCAGAAAAGTTGCCGGGCCATCCAGGTACGGACCATCGCGCAGGCACCCGCCGGTCCGGCCTCGTCCCGCCAGATCATGCTGAGCAGCCGGGTGATCTCCCGGGCGGTGCTGGAGGTGGTGTGCGCCGGGTCGAACACCCGCATCGCCCGGATCCGGTCCGCCGGCAACGTGGGGAAGATCCGGGCGAAGTCCGCCTCGGTACGCGCGCCCACGTCGGCGAGCATCAGCTCGACCAACTCCCGGGGACCACCCCGGATGCGGGTACGGGTCAGCCCCAGCTCGGCGGCGAGCATCGGGAGCAGGTCCGGGCCGACCCGACGCAGCAGCAGGTCGGCGGCCGTGTTGTCACTGACGGACATGGCGAAGTACGCGAGGTCGCGCAGAGACACCTCGGCGTCGTCGACGCAGCCGGCCAGACCCCAGCCGCCGAGCCGGTCGGCGGCGGTGACCAGTACCCGTTCGGTCGGGTCGAGTTGGCCGGCCTCGACCTGCCGGGCGAACTCCAGCACCAGCAGGATCTTGAAGACGGAGGCGATCACCACCTGCTCGTCGGCCCGCACCCCGACCTCCCGGAAAGCGTCAGCCGCGTCCAGGTCGACGGCGTCCAGGTCGACGGCGTGCAGGCTGGCGGTCACCCCGGCAGCGGCGAAGATCACCTCGATGCGTTCGTCCACGTCCACGCGAGCACGCTATCCAGCGGGCCGGGGTCGGGGCTGGCGTAGGGTGCCGGCCGTGGATCTGCTCCGGCACCTGCGGCACTTCGTGGTCGTCGCACACGAGTTGCACTTCGGGCGGGCCGCCGACCTGCTCGGGATGGCCCAGCCGCCCCTGAGCCAGTCGATTCAGCGGCTGGAACGGGAGCTGACAGTCGAGTTGTTCGACAGGTCCCGCCGCCAGGTACGCCTCACCACCGCCGGTGAGCTGCTGCTCGGCGAGGCGGAGGAGTTGCTCGCCGGTGAGGGTCGGCTGCGCAACCTGATGGGACAGATCCGCGCCGGTGAGCTGGGCGTGCTCCGGGCCGGGGTGCCGCCGGAGACACCCGCTGTGACGCTGCGGGCGCTGCTGGACGGGCTCACCACCCGGGCACCCGGCCTGGACGTGGAGCTGCACGAGCTGACCACCGCCGAGCAGGTACGCATGCTCGCCGAGCGGACCCTGGACGTGGGGCTCGTGCACCACCCGGTCGCGGCGGACGGACTGCGCTTCGGCGCCCCGGTGGACGTACCCCTGGGGGTGTTGCTGCCGCGCACCTCGCCGCTGGCCCGCGGCCGGGAGGTGACGCTCGCGTCGCTGGCCGGTCTGGATCTGGTGGCCGGGCCCCGGGCCACCGCGCCCGGCTGGCACGACCACCTGTTGGCGGTGTGCCGACAGCACGGTTGGCGGCCGACCCGGGTACGCCCGGCCCGCAACCCGGAGTTCCTGTTCGGGTTGGTGCTGGCCGGGGGCGGGGTGGCAGTGGAACCGGCGACGGTGGCGCGTCGCGAGCCCCGGATCGCCTGGCGGCCGATCGTCGACGCACCGCTGGCGAAGCGGACCTCGGCGGCCTGGCCGGACCGGTCGGCACACCCGGCGGCCTCGATGTTCGGGCAGCTCGCCGCCGACGTGGTGGCCGACGCCGAGCCCGCGCCGCCCGCGTCGGGCGGGACGTCGCCGCCGGCCGCACGGCCCTGGCCGGTGCTCTTCGACACGACCGGGTGAACCATTTCGACGTTGCGCTCGTCACCTCGCGTTGTGCGGTGATTCGACAGGCCACCCGGGTATGGATGACAGGCAACGACGATGACGCGAAGGAGCCGTAGTGGCCAACACCATTCCCGACATCAGCCTGAACGACGGCACCACCATCCCGCAGCTCGGCTTCGGGGTGTTCCAGATCGAGCCGAAGGACACCGTCGCCGCGGTGACCACCGCCCTGGAGACGGGCTACCGGCACATCGACACCGCCGAGATGTACGGCAACGAGGCCGAGGTCGGCGAGGCGGTACGCATGTCCGGCCTCGACCGGAGCGCGGTCTACGTGACCAGCAAGCTGAACAACGCCTTCCACCGCCCCGACGACGCCCGCCGGGCGTTCGACTCGACGCTCGCGGCGCTGAAGATGGACTACATCGACCTGTTCCTCATCCACTGGCCGCTGCCGACCCTGTACGACGGCGACTACGTGTCGACGTGGAAGACGCTGGAGGAGTTCCAGCGCGACGGCCGGGCCCGCTCGATCGGCGTGTCGAACTTCCAGGTCGCGCACCTGGAGCGGCTCGCCGACGAGGCGAACGTCGTGCCGGCGGTGAACCAGATCGAGGCGCACCCGTACTTCACCAACGACGAGGTTCGCGCCTACGGTCGCGCGCACAACATCCTCACCGAGGCCTGGTCGCCGATCGCGCAGGGCAAGGTGCTGGACGACCCGACGGTGGTCGACCTCGCCGAGCAGGTCGGCCGGACCCCGGCGCAGGTGGTGCTCCGCTGGCACGTGCAGCGCGGCGACATCATCTTCCCGAAGTCGACCACCCCGAAGCGGATCGAGGAGAACACCCGGATCTTCGACTTCGAGCTGGACGACACCGCGATGGAGCGGATCACCGGGTTGAACCAGGGCGAGGCCGGGCGGCAAGGCCCGAACCCGGACACCTTCGCCTACCTGCCCAACTGACCCGAGCCCGCCGTGCGGCGGGCAGGTCTCCAACGAGCGTGATGCCTCAGAGTCGTCGTGATGACCCTGAGGCATCACGCTGTTGCCGGCAGGTCAGGAACGGACGCGCTGCGCGATCCGGTGGAACGCCGCCTGGGTCGGAGAGCCGGGCTCGGGGACATAGACGATCATCCGCTGGTCGGTCTCCTGCACGTGCAGCACCCGGCACTCGAACTCCAACGGCCCCAGCTCGGGGTGCGGCACCCGCTTCACGATGGGGCGACGTTCGGCCACGTCGTGCTCGGCCCAGAGCTGGGCGAACCGGGGTGAGGTGCCGAGCAGTTCGGTGACCAGCTCACGGATCGCCGGGTCGGCCGGGTAGCGGCCGTACGCGGCCCGCAGGTCCGCGACCGTGCCGCGGACGAACCGGAGCATCTCGGCGTCGTTCCAGTGGCCACTGGTCACCGGCTGCCGGAACGTCCAGCGGATCATGTTGCGGTCCGCGGCTGGCACCGTCGACAGATCCCCGACGAAGTACGTGGCCAGACGGTTCCAGGCCAGCACGTGGTACGCGGCGTCGACGAGGTACGCCGGGGTCTCGGTCATCGCGTCGAGCAGGTGCCGCAGGCCGGACGGCACCTCCCGGCTCGGCCCACGGGTCGGCGGCGGGTTCTCGCCGGCGAGTCGGAACAGATACTCGCGCTCGTCCCGGCTCAACAACAGCGCCCGGGCCATCGAGGCGAGCACCTGCCGGGACGGGTGTGGCCCCCGGCCCTGCTCCAGCCGGATGTAGTAGTCGATCGACATCCCGGCGAGCTGGGCCACCTCCTGCCGGCGCAGCCCGGGGGTGCGTCGGCGCTCGCCCTCGGGGAGCCCGACCTCGGCGGGACGCAGCCGGGCCCGGCGGGTGCGCAGGAACGCCGCCAGTTCGTCACGGCGCAGTCCGCTGCTCGTCATGCTCTCCAGCATGCCCCGGGCGGGGCCGGCGAGGGTGGTACCGCCGGTCCCAGCCTCAGCCCGTCTCTCCTGGCACGGCACCGGCCGGGACAGGCTCGACGGCATGACGAACACGATCGCCCTGATCACCGGGGCCAACAAGGGAATCGGCCTGGCCACCGCCCGCCAGCTCGGCGGTCTCGGGATGACAGTGCTGATCGGCGCGCGGGACGCCGAGCGGGGCCGGACAGCGGAGCGGGAGCTGCGCGACGGCGGCGCGGACGCCCGGTTCGTGCCGCTGGACGTGACCGACGCCGAATCGGTGGCCGCCGTCGCGAAGCTGGTCGAGGCGGAGTACGGCCGGCTTGACGTACTGGTCAACAACGCCGGCATCATCCTCGCCGACGGCGCGCGAGGGCTGCCCAGCGAGACGACAGTGGCGACGCTGCGCCGGCTGTACGAGACCAACGTCTTCGGAGTGGTGACGGTGACAAACGCGCTGCTGCCGCTGCTGCGCCGGGCACCGGCCGCCCGGATCGTCAACGTATCGAGCGAGGTCGGCTCGATCGCCGTGATGACCGACCCGAACGGCGCGCTGTTCGAACTGACCTCGGTGCCGTACCCGTCGTCGAAGGCGGCGTTGAACATGCTCACCGCGATGTACGCCAAGGAGCTCCGGGACACCGCGATCAAGGTGAACGCGGCGAACCCGGGCTACTGCGCCACCGACCTGAACGGCAACAGCGGCTTCCGCACCGCCGAGCAGGGCGCTGAGGTGAGCGTGCACCTGGCGACGCTGCCCACCGACGGGCCGAGCGGTCTGCTCTGGGGCTTTCAGATGGACGCCGGCGGCGGCTACGGCGTGCTGCCCTGGTGACGGACGAACGCTTGACCTGGAGCGCGCTCCAGCTTGCAGGGTGATCTGTGCGCCCACCGGTAGGGCGCGCGAGAGGAGATCCCATGCGGTACCGCACGATCGGCACCGACCCGGCGACCCGGCGCGAGGTCAGCGTCCTCAGCCTCGGCGCGATGCTCTTCGGTAGCGCCACCGACGAGGCCACCTCGTACGCGATCCTCGACCGGTTCGTCGAGGCCGGCGGCACGTTCATCGACACGTCCGACAACTACGCGTTCTGGGAGGACGGCGGGCAGGGCGGGCAGAGTGAGGAACTGCTGGGCCGGTGGCGGCGCAGCCGGGGCATCGGCGCCGAGATCGTCATCGCCACGAAGCTGGGCGCCCGGCCGTTGGCCCCGGGGACGAGCTACCTGGACAACGCGGAGGGCCTGTCCGCCAAGGTGATCCGGGAGTCGGCGGAGCGCAGCCGGGACCGGCTCGGCGTGGAGCGGCTGGACCTGCTCTACGCGCACATCGAGGACCGGGCCGTGCCGCTTCAGGAGACCGTGGAGGGCTTCGCCGAGCTGGTCGCCGAGGGCACTGTGGGTCTGCTGGGCGCGAGCAACCACCGGGCCTGGCGGGTGGAGCGTGCCCGGGCGTTGGCCGCCGCCGCCGGCCTACCCGGGTACGAGGTGCTCCAGTACCACCGCAGTTACCTGCCGAACCGCACGGACCTCCCCAGCGACCTGGACCCGGACGGCGAGCCGGGCGGGGTCAGCGGTGACCTGCTCAGTTACCTGCGTGCCGAGCCCGAGCTGACCCTCGTGGCGTACTCGCCGCTGCTCAAGGGGGCGTTCACCAGGGCGGACAAGCCGCTCAGCTCGGCGTACGACCTGCCGAGCGCGCCCCGGCGACTGGCGGCCCTGCGGGACGTGGCCGGGCAGTGCGGCGGGACTGTCAACCAGGTGGTGCTCGCGTGGTTGCTCGGCGGCGAGTTGCCGTCCATTCCGCTGGTGGGCGCCTCGTCCGTGGCACAACTGGAGGAGAGCCTGGCAGCGGTGGACCTGGAACTGACCGCCGAGCAGCGGCACCGCCTCGACACCACCTGGTGACCTGTCACCAGCCGCCCCGCCGACCTCAGCTCCCGGTCGGCGGGGCGGTCAGGTCGAGCTGCCAGTCGTTGGCCCGCATCATCTGCCCCGGCGGGTATTCGAACCCCGTCTCGCCGAGCAGCGTGAACCCTGCCTTGCGGCAGACCGCGTTGGAGGCGGGATTGTCGACCGACGGATAGGCGTGCGCGTAGCGCCGGTCCCGTCGGGCGCGGGCCACGTCGAGCGCCGCGAGCACCGCGACGGTGGCCAGGCCCTTTCCCCGGTACGCGGGCAGCACCGCCCAGCCCAGCTCGTACACCTGTTGCTCGCGCCACTCGCGGGCCCAGTAGCCGACGCTGCCGGCCCGCGCGCCGTCCGGCAGCACCACCGTGAACATGCAACCCTGCCCGGTGTCGGCGAAGTGCACGTACCGGTCGTGCCGGGCGAGCACCTGCTCGTCGGTCTCCGGACCACCGGTGTGCTTGCGCGTCTCCGGTGAGTTGAGCTGTCGCAGCAGGTCAAGGTCGCTCTCGTGCCACGGTTCGATGTGCGCCTGCGCCATTCCGATCCCCTGTTCGTCGGCCCCAGTCAAGCCGACCCGTGCGACATTCCGCTCCGAAACGCCGCCCGCTAGATCGGATCTAGCGGGCGGCTGGCCGTCACCTCGCGCTTTCAGAGTGGAAGGGGGTGGCGATGGCACAGTTGCGGGTTGCCGTGATCGTCGGCAGCACCCGGGAGGGTCGGGCCGGAGACCGGGTCGCCGGTTGGTTCGTCGACCAGGCCGCCCGGCACGACGACCTGGCGGTCACGGTCGTTGACCTGACCGACTACGACTTCCCGGCCAGCTATCCCGCCGAGCCGACAGCGTCCATCCGGGCGTTCGTCAGCGAGGTGGGCCGGGCGGACGCGTTCGTCGTGGTCACCCCCGAGTACAACCACAGTTTTCCGGCACCCTTGAAGCAAGCAATCGACTACGCGTACGACGAGTGGCAGGCGAAACCGGTCGGCTTCGTGTCGTACGGCTGTCGGTCCACCGGCCTGCACGCCGTCGACCAGTTGCGCACGGTCTTCACCGCGCTGCACGCGATGACGGTGCGCGACGTCGTCGGGATCGACCTGCTCGCCGGAGAGCCGACCCCGCAGTGCACCGACGAGCTGCGCCGCGACGCCAGCGTCCTGCTCGACCAGCTCCGCTGGTGGGGTCTGGCCCTGCGCGACGGCCGGGCGGCTCGGCCCTACGTCTCCTGAACACGTCCGACGGAAGGTAAGAATCATGAGTAGACGCACCACCGGGCTGGCCATCGAGGCCGAGGGGTTGACCCGCTCGTTCGGGGACACCCGGGCGCTGGCCGGGATCGACCTACAGGTGCCGGCCGGCACCGTCTACGGCCTGCTCGGGCCGAACGGGGCGGGCAAGACCACAGCGGTCCGGGTGCTCGCGACGTTGCTGCGCCCCGACGGCGGCTCGGCCCGGGTCTTCGGCCACGACGTGGTCACCGAGGCCGACAAGGTCCGCTCCCGGGTCAGCCTCACCGGCCAGTACGCCTCGGTCGACGAGGACCTGACCGGCACGGAGAACCTGGTGCTCCTCGCCCGCCTGCTCGGCCTGCGCAAGCCGGCCGCCCGGGAGCGCGCGGCAGCCCTGCTCGCCGCGTTCGGTCTGACCGAGGCGAGCGACCGCCAGGTGAAGAAGTACTCGGGTGGGATGCGGCGGCGCATCGACATCGCCGCGAGCATCCTCAACACCCCCGACCTGCTGTTCCTCGACGAGCCGACGACCGGCCTCGACCCGCGCAGCCGCAACCAGGTGTGGGAGATCGTCCGGGCGGTGGTGTCGCATGGCACGACGGTCCTGCTGACCACCCAGTACCTGGACGAGGCCGACCAGCTCGCCGGGCGGATCGCGGTCGTCGACCACGGCCGGGTGATCGCGGAGGGCACCCCGGGCGAGTTGAAGTCGTCAATCGGCTCGGGCACTGTCCACCTGCGACTGCGCGATCCCGGGCAGCGCCCGGAGGCGGAGAGGGTGCTCCGGGAGGCGCTCGACGTGCCGGTGCAGCTCGCCGCCGACCCGGTGGCGTTGACGGCCCGCGTCGGTGAGGCCGGCACCGACCTCGACGCCAGCGCCCAGGCCGCCCGGGTGCTGAGCGACCTGGCCCGCGCCGGCATCGTCGTGGACAACTTCTCGCTCGGCCAGCCGAGCCTGGACGAGGTCTTCCTGGCCCTGACCGACCATCCCGCCGTACCGGCCGGCGAACGCGACGACGAGCTGGAGGCAGCCCGATGAGCGACACCACTACCACCACCACCGAACGGGCGCCGTCCGTCTACGTCCCGTCCGCCGAGGCGCTGGCGACGGTGCTCGCGCCCGGTGCCCGACCGCCCCGGCCCAGCGCGTTGGGCGCGTCGCTCACCTTCGGTTGGCGCGCCATGCTGAAGATCAAGCACGTGCCGGAGCAGCTTTTCGACGTGACCGCGTTCCCGATCATCATGGTGCTGATGTTCACGTACCTGTTCGGTGGCGCACTCGCCGGCAGCCCGCGCGAATACCTGCAGTTCTTCCTGCCCGGCATCATGGTGACCAGCGTCGTCATGATCACCATGTACACCGGTATCGGCCTCAACACCGACATCGAGAAGGGCATCTTCGACCGGTTCCGGACGCTGCCCGTCTGGCGTCCGTCCGCCCTGGTCGGCATGATCTTCGGCGACGTGCTGCGCTACGTCCTGGCCGCGCTGGTGATCCTGGGCCTGGGTCTGGTGCTCGGCTTCCGCCCGCACGGCGGAGTCGTCGGCGTGGCCGTCGGGATCGGGCTGCTGGTGGTCTTCTCGTTCGCGTTCTCCTGGGTGTGGACGTTCTTCGGGCTGATCCTGCGCAGCGAGAAGTCGGTGATGGGGGTCAGCATGATGGTGCTGTTCCCGCTGACGTTCCTCAGCAACGTCTTCGTCGACCCGAGCACCATGCCCGGCTGGCTCCAGGCGTTCGTGAAGGTCAACCCGGTGACGCAGTTGGTCGCGGCGATCCGCGGAGCGATGAGCGGCGATTCGGACCCGTCGGCCACCATGTGGTTGCTGGTGTGGAGCGCCGGCTTCCTGCTCGTCTTCGGCACCCTGACCATGTACCGGTACAACCGCCGCTGACAGTGATCAGTACGACGGGCGCCACCACGGCTGTGGCGGCGCCCGTCGGCTGTTGTCTGGACGATCGGGTGAACGCTGGCGGTCAGACGACCGCCGGCACCTCGGCTCGGATCGTGCCCCGCAATCGGGTGGCGTCCTGGCTGGGTGGCGCGCCGAACTGACGACGATATTCGCGGCTGAACTGCGACGGGCTCTCGTAGCCAACTCGAATGCCCACCCCGGTGACGTCGTTGGGGTGCGTGGCGAGCAGGAGCCTCGCCTCCTGCAACCGGATCTGCTTCTGGAACTGGATCGGGCTCATCGCGGTCACTGCCTGGAAGTTGCGATAGAACGCCGACACGCTCATCCCGGTCAGCCGCGCCAGATCCTCCACCCGGAACGGCTGCGCGTAGTGGTCGCGGATCCACCGGACCGCCCGGGCTACGTGACTGAGGCTGCTGTCGGCCAGACCGAGCTGCCGTACGGCCGCGGCCTGCTCCCCGGTGAGCAGCCGCCACAGGATCTCCCGCTTGATCAGGGGCGCGAGAACCGTGACGTCCCGGGGCTTGTCCAGCAGCCGCAGCAGGCGGATCACCGCGTCGCCGAGGTCGTCGGGAGCGTCGCTGACCACCATCCCCGACGGCGTCGGCCCGGCCAGGGGCGGAAGGTCGCCCGGTGCCGCCTGCAGCAGCAACTCCGCGACCATGGCCGGGTGTAGCACCAGCCCGAACCCCAGCGCCGGCGCGCCGGCGCTGGCCTGGGTGAATCGGCCGGTGACCGGCAGGTCGACCGACGCGACAAGGTACTGGCCGGCCCGGTACTCGTACACGCGGTCGCCCAGCGCCATCTGCTTGGCGCCTTGAGCGATGAGTGCCAGCACGGTGCCCGACATCGACGTGGTGGGTGCCGTCTGCTGCTCGACCTTCGAGATCAGCACCCCCTCGATCGGAGTGCTGACGTCCGGTCGGGCATGCCGGGCCAGCAGTGCCCGCAGCTCGTCGAGGTCCACGACCCGATTGAAGCACAGGACCGATCCTCGCTACAACGAGAGGATCGGGCAAGGAGCAGCGAGCATCTTTCTAACGTTTCTGCTGCTGAAAGCGCTTCCATATGAGTGTCAGTTTCTCAAGAAAGCGCAGCACGGCTCAACGATGAGGAGTCTCAACGATGTCGGTTCACCACGGGTTCCAGGCCACGATGACCGCTCAGCCGGGCAAGGCGGACGAGCTGATCCAGTTGTTGCTGGACGCACCGTCCCTGCCGCACGACGACTGCGTCGTCTTCCTCGTGGCCCGCTCGGCGTCCGATCGCGACGTCGTCCACGTCATCGAAGGCTGGACCAGCGCCGAGGCGCACAGCGCGTTCTTCGCCAGCGAGCAGGCGCAGGCCCTCGTCGCGAAGCTTCAGCCACTGCTGGCCGGCGACTCGGCGTACACCGACGCGGTGCCGGTCGGCGGCAAGGCGACCTTCTGAATCGGCGACCGATCACCCCTACCCGTGTCATCGAAAGGATCCTGATGAACCTCCCCCGACCGTGCATCGACCCCGAGTTGCTCGTCCCCCTGGCTGAACTGCCGCCGATGCCGCCCCTCGGCCCCGAGGTGATCGAGCAGCTGCGCCACTTCCCCCAACCGTCGATCGACAGCCATCTGGAAGGCCGTGCGGTCGAGCGGCGCGAGGTCACCGTTCCCGCCAACGACGGAACGCCGATCCCGCTGACCGTCCTCAGCCCCATCAACCGTGCCGCTGGCGCACCCTGCGTCTACTGGATCCACGGCGGCGGAATGATGTGGGGCGACCGCTTCTCGAACATCGACGTCCCGCTGGAATGGCTCGACCGGTTCGGCGCCGTCGTGATCACTGTGGATTACCGGCTGGCCCCGGAGGCAACCGGTACGACCCTGGTCGACGACTGTTACCAGGGCCTGCTCTGGGTCGCCGAGAACGCCGTGGACCTCTGCATCGACCCGGCCCGTATCGTCGTCGCCGGTGCCAGCGCCGGAGGTGGCCTGGCGGCAGGCGTCACGCTGATGGCTCGCGACCGCAACACCCCGACCATCGCCGCGCAGTTGCTGTCGTGCCCCATGCTCGACCACCGCAACGACAGCACGTCCAGCCGTCAGTTCAGTGGGCTGGACGGCGTGTGGACCCGGGAGATGAACGAGTTCGGATGGCGCAGCGTCCTCGGCGAGCACACCGACCAGAACGTCTCCCCCTACGTCTCACCCGCGCTGGCGGACGACCTGTCCGGTCTGCCGACCACCTACATCGACGCCGGGACCGCCGAGGTCTTTCGCGACGAGGACGTCAGCTACGCGACCCGGATCTGGGCCGCCGGCGGCCAGGCCGAGTTGCACCTGTGGGCCGGCGGCTTCCACGGATTCTCGGCGCTGTTCCCCGAGGTCCGCGTGTCGGCGGCGGCACGACGCGCCCAGAGCGACTGGCTTGCCCGGGTCCTGGACCCCAGCCCTGATCTCAAGGAATGAGCCGAACCCATGGCCGGCGCTGACCAGCCGGCGCGCCGGCCATGGGTTCAGAGCCGCCAGCGCAGCGGCTCGGGCGGCAGGTAGCGGCACGTGCTGCCGGTCGAGACGGAGTCGCGCAGGTGGCCGGCGAGGGCCGGGTGCCGCCCGTCGAGCTTGCGCAGTGTGTCCCGGATCCGGGCGGTCACCGTCTTACGAGCCCGCTCGGCCTCGTCGCCCAGCCGGCGGCTGCGACCGGCCAGCCCCGCTGCGGCCCGCAGCTCGTCGAGCAACGCACCCCGCTCCGCGTCCAGCGCGGCCACCTTCCGGTCGTCGTCGCGCGCGGCGGCCAGGTCGATCTCCTCGTCGAGGCGGGCCAGGTGCCGCCGATAGCGGGCCTTCGCCTCGTCGTCGAGGACCGGGTCGGCACCCAACTTCCGGGCCGCTACCAACTCCGGCCCGGCGGCCGGATCCAACAACTCCACGGCGGGTACGTCACTGCCCGGTCGACTCAGCAGCAGATGCAGGTCGTGCAGACCCTTGGCGTCGGGTAGGTGCACCACGACACCCGCGTACGCGAGTTGCCAGACCGGCCCGTCGCGCCGAAACTCGTACCCCTCGATGGCCGGCGCGACCTTGACTGAAGCAACGGCCTGGCCTGCCCCGACGGCTTCGGCCCGCCCGACGGCTTGACCTGCCGTGACGGTGTGCCCGGACCCGGCCACGTCCACGACGGATCCAGCGCTGCCGGCGAGCTGGTGGAGCACCTGCGTCATACCGAGGGCGGTTGCTTCCGATGTGGTGGTCGCGTGCAGCGCGGCGACCGCCGCCGCGTCGCCCGGGTGACCTCGGCCGGCCAGAGCGTTCACCAGCCCGGCGCGGGCGATGAGCAACCAGGGGCGGGAGCCCAGCCGCTCCGCGGAGGCACTGGCGGCCGTGAAGCCGGCGATGGCATCGTCCCAGCGTTCCTGCGCGCAGTCGACGAGCGCCAGCCAGTGGTCGACGGGGCCGCTGATGTCACAGCCGAAGAGCCCGACCATCCATTCGCCACGGTGCGGGGCGAGCGCGGCTCGGGCCGCGTCGCAACGCTGCGGGTCGGCGGACGCGGCCGCGACCTGCGCGCGTAAGCGCAGCCAGAGCGGCGACACCGGACGCGGGTAACGGATGGCGGCGGCTTCGATGCCGGCGGTCAGCCGAATCGCCGTCTCGTCGTCGCCCCGCTCGGCGGCGGTGATCGCCCGCAGCAGCTCATGGTAGGGGTAGTCGACCGGGGCCAGCCCGTCCAGCAGGGTCTCGGCCTCGGCGAACCGGCCCTGAAGCAGCAGCCGCGACCAGTGCAGGTGATGGCCCATGAACCCGAACTCGGCGTGGCTCGGGTCCGCGACGGCGAGGACGTCTCCGAATCGTTTGTCGGCCTCGGCGAAGTCACCCCGGAAGGCAGCGATGATCCCGCTGTCGACGGCTGCCGCTACCCGGTGCCGGGAGGGGTCGTCACCCTGCTGGTCCGCGCCGACGAAGGTCGTGAACTCCTCGTTGAAGTGCGGGTCGCCCAACTCCAGCAGCGCCACCCAGCGCAGCGCGGTGGCCCACAACTCGGTTTCCCGGTCGCCCGTACGGCGGGCCACATCCCGGATCTCGGCGGTGAGGGCGGCGCGGGCCGTCGCGGTGCCCAGGCCCCAGGTGGTGTCGTGGCGGGCCCAGAGGCTGAACGTGAGCGCCTCGTCGTCCTGCCCTCGACGGGCGATCGTCTCGGTGGCGGTGATCAGGTCGGCGACCAGCGTGCCGACCGACGCGTCGGCGGCCGGTTCGCCGATCAGCCGCCGGTACGCCTCGTGCACCAGCTCGGCCGCCTCGACCGAGTGGGCGATCTCCACCTGCCGGGCGCGGTTCACGATGAGGGCGACCCGCGCCAGCAGGACCGGATCGTCGAGTGTGCGGGCCAGCACACCCGCCTCGGTGAGCAGTTTGGTGGCTTCGTCCCGGCCGGCGTGATGGTATTGCGCCTCGCCGAACTCGACGAGGATCCGCACTCGCTGCACGGGGTCTTCGACCACCTCCAGCGCCCGACGGAAGTGCACCGCCGCCTCGTCGGCAGCCAGCCGGATGAACGCGTCCCGGCCGGCGGCGACCAGCAACGTTGCCGCCCGGGCCCGGTCGAGCGCGGGGCCGGCCAGGTAGGCGTGGCGGGCCAGGTCGGCGGGGACCAACTGGTCGCTGAGCTCCCGCAGATGGTCGACCGCGCGGACGACCGCGCCGTGCCGGGCCTGCCGGTCGTCGTCGGACAACCCGTCGTAGAGGGTTTCGCGGACCAGGTCGTGGGCGAAGGCGAACCGGCCGCCGCCCCGGGCGACCATCAGCCGCGCCGTCACCGCGCGGTCGAGCAAGCGGTCGACCTGTGCCACCGGGGCCGCCACGCAGGCCGCCAGGACCTGCCGGTGCAGTTCGCGCCCGAGCACGGCGGCGACAGTGAGCGCCTCGACCACGGCCGGAGGCAGTTGGGCCAGGCGGCGCCGCACCGCCTCCCGTACGCCGGGGGCGATGGTGTCGGCCGCGTCGTCGGCGTGCCACAACCGCGCGGTCTGCTCGATGAAGAACGGGTTGCCTCCGGTGCGGCGGTGCACCTCGTCGACGAGACCGGCGTCGGGTTGCCGCCCGGCGGTCCGTGCCATCAACGCGGCAACCTCGTCGCGGGAGAGGCCGGTGAGGGTGATGCTGGTGGCCTTCGCGACGAGTGGCATCAGCAGGGGGCGCAGCGGGTGCTCGCCCGACTCGACCTCGGCGTCACGGTAGGTGCCGACCAGCAGTAACCGTTCGAACCAGGTGTGCTGGGCGGCGAAGCTCAGCAGCCGTAGTGAGGCCGGGTCGGCCCAGTGCAGGTCGTCGAGGACCACCATGACCGGTCGGTGCCCGGAGACGGCGACCAGCGCGGCGGTCACCGCGTCGAACAACGCGAACGCCTCGCGGTCGGCGACGTCTCCGCCGGTGTCGACGCCGGCCCAGCTGGCGGCGCGGCCGGCCTGCTCGCCGGTGGTGTCGGCCTCGCCGAGCAGGGCCGCAAGGGCTGGCTCGGCGGTGGGGCGGGCCACCGCCCAGTCGTCGGCGGAGCGCCGCAGGCCGCGAAGCACCTGCACCCACGGCCAGTAGCCGGGGGCGCTGTCGGAATCCCAGCAGGCCGCGCCGAGCACCAGCGCGCCGCGCTGCCGAGCCTCCCGCGCCGCCGCCGTGACGAGTGTCGTCTTGCCGATGCCCGGCTCACCGGTGACCAGGACGAGGCCGCCGTGGCTGGTCGTCGCCCGGTCCATCTCGGCGCGCAGCAGACCCACGGGGTGGTCCCGCCCGATGATCGCGTCGCCGCGCCGCGCGTCCATGGTTTCCAGACGGTACTGGAACCCGCCGACAAGGCGGGCGGGTTATTCGCGCAGCCGCAGGTGGGGCACGTGGGTCGACGGTTCTGTGGAGCTGATGCCACAGACGAATCAGACCGCATTGTTACCTCACTGGCCTGCTGAGGGTAGGTTAGGGAGTGATGAAGGAAGACATGTATTCGGTCGAGCAGGTCGCCGACCGGCTCGGGCTGCACGTGCGCACCGTGCGGGGTTACATCCGCTCCGGCCGGCTGCGGGCGGTGCGGATCGGCAAGCAGTACCGGATCACCGCCGGTGATCTGGACGCGCTCACCGGTCAGGCCCCGACCGCCACCCGCGTCAGCGGGCACGCGGAGGTGTCGAGCATCGTGCAGGTCGACGGCGTCGACCGCACCGCCGCCGACCGGCTCGGCACACTCGTGCTCGCCACCGCCAACACCGACCGCGACCAGGCCCACCCGCTGCGGGTGCAGACCGTGCACGACGAGGAACGCCACCGCCTGAAGATCATCATCCTGGGTGATCCGGCCGCCACCGCCGAACTGCTGTACCTGCTCGACGCCGTCCTCAACGCCGACAACGGCCTGCTCGACCGGGAGGTCCCCGATGCCTGACGAGATCCAGGAACGCGCCGGAGTGCCCGTGCTGGTCTGCGACCCGGCCGGCCCTCCGGTGGCCACCGAGCAGGACGCGCTGGACCTGGTCGGCGCGGCGTTCCTCGGTGCCCAGGTGGTGGCGGTGCCCGCCAACCGACTCGACCCACGCTTCTTCTCGCTCGGCACCCGCTTCGCCGGCGACGTCATGCAGAAGTTCGTCAACTACCGGCTGCGGCTGGCCGTCGTCGGTGACATCTCGGCGCACCTCGCAGAGAGCTCGGCACTACGTGCCCTGGTGCACGAGGCCAATCAGGGTGGGCAGATCTGGTTCGTCCCCGACCTCAACGCGCTCGACGCCCGGCTGCGCACCGCGCGGTAGCGCCATTTCCACCGCATCCGGCTCAACCCCTCTGACCCGGGACTGCTCCGCCGCCCACCGCAGGTAGGCCAGCCACTCCTCGGACGACCACCCGCTCTGGCGGGCGACCCCAGCCTCGGCTGGCAGCCCGCCGGCCACCACCCGGTCCAGGATCAACGGCTGCACGCCACCCACACCGCGCCGATAGCCGGCGAAGTACAGCACCTTCGTGAACAGGCCCGGCCCCAACCACGGCAGCCGCGCCTGGTCGGGGTCAAGAAAACGGCGGTACGCCGACCGCAGCCGGGCCTCGTCGGGTGCCGACATCTCCTCCAGCGCGTACGCCAGGCGTGTGCCGTCCGGATCAGCGTCGAGGGACCTGGTGGCACGCCACGGGCCGTACCCGATGGGTCCGTAAGCCCAGACCAGCACGGCGGTCAGCAGTTGCCGTGGACTCGCGTCGCCGGCTCGGTAGGCGTCGGCGACAGCGAAGACGTCCCGCCGCCACATCTCGCCGCTCGCCGGGAGCATGTCCGGCCAGGCGTCCGGTGGCAGCCCCGCCCGCCACCGGTCGACCTTCACGTTCACCGGATGCTGCTCAGCTACTGTTGGCCTGCGCATGCCTGCCTCCCTCACGTCGATGGCGGGCCCGCCAGAGGTCGGAATCTCCATAGCCCGGACGCTATGGCTGAGTGCTTCCGTCGACTGCCCGGTACCGCCATGTCGGGGTATCGAGGAGCAGAAATCATTCATCGATTTCGTAGAGCGGATCCGCTCTGGTCAAGACGTACGGCAGGAGGGCGTGCGATTATCGCACCATGACCGAAACCGGCGACTGGATGACAGTCGGCGAGCAGGTACGCCAGACGCGGCTGGGGGCTGGACTTTCTCAGGCCGAGCTGGGGGCGCAACTCGGCCTCGATCGCACAATGATCGCAAAGATCGAGTCGGGTGTTCGACGCGTGGATGCGCTGGAACTGGTCCGGCTCGCGACCGCGCTCGACGTACCCATCGATCATCTGCTGCACCGCCGACCAGCGGTGATCTCGCACCGCGCGGAGGTCATCGCCGAGGACACCGACACAGACGCGGCAAGACGTTCTCAACGCCTGGAGATCGCGCTTGCCTCATGGCTCAGGGACGTTCGCCAACTCCTGGACATCGGCACGCTCACTCTCATTTCTCCTGTCCGCTACCAAGGCGCTGTCACCTCCGACGATGACGCCCGCGCTGCCGCGCGCTGGTTGCGCGACGGGCGGGGCATCGGCACCGAGCCGATCGACACCCTGATGGAGTTCTGTGAGCGCAGCGGCCAGTACGTCCTGATCAGCGACCTTCCGGGCGAAGGCGCATCGATGGTGGACGGCGACCTGGCGGTGTCGGTCGTCAGTGTCGAGGGAGACCCCGGCCGGCGGCGAGCCACCGCCGCCCACGAATTGGGCCACATGGTGCTGGGCGACGAATATTCCAGCGATCTGGCGGTACACGTATCCCGCGCGGATCGGGAAAGCCTGATCAACGCCTTTGCCGCTGAGTTGCTCCTCCCGGTCGCCGCATTCGGCGACGTCATCGGCCGCCCGGCTTCTCGGGAAGATCTGATCAGGCTCACGGCGCGCTACCGCACGTCGTGGTCACTTGCGGTACGCCAGGCGGAGCGTGCTGGCTGGCTCGACGTGTCGTCGGCCCGCTGGTGCCGAACCACGCCAACCCGGGCGGAGATCATGGATGCGGTTGGCTGGGCGCCGCAACCCGACCTGGACGCGATTCGCGTACCGCCGGGTTATTCGCACGCAGTCATGGAGTCATGGCGCCGCTACCTCGTATCGGATCCCCGCGCGGTCGAACTGCTCCATGGCCAGATCAGCCTGGAGGACCTACCACCACGCGACGAGACAGATCTCGCACCGTGACTGCCACACCCCACGACTCGCTTCTCGTCTTCGACACGACAGTGCTTCACCACTTCGCCCTGGCTGACCGGCTCGATGTGCTGGCCGACCTGGTTGCGGGACAGCGCGTGGCGACAACGGCTGTGGTGCTGGACGAGCTTCGCACGAACTCCGAGCGGGAGCGCGCTCTGACCGCGGCACTGGAACTTGACTGGGTCGACGTCATCGCGCTCGACACGATCACCGAACTCACTTGCTTCGCAGCCTGGGTTCGTCGGATTGGCGCTGGCAGACGGGACCTGGGCGAGGCCTCCGTGTTCGCGGCGGCGGAAATTCACCAGGGGACGGCCATCACCGACGATCGCACGGCAACCAAGGTCGGTCGCCGATACGGCCTTGAGGTGCACGGCACGATCTGGTTGTTGGCAGAGAGATGCCGGTCCGGCAGGCTCACCGAGGTCAACGCCGGCGCAATCATCGACGCCCTACGAGAAACGCAGCATCGGCTCCCCTGCACCGGGGCCGAATTCCCCTCGTACGCCCGGAAGGCTGGCATCCTCCCACTCCCGTCCGCACACATACCAGGCCCGACGCGACCGCCGACCGGTGCGTCCGTTCGTGCCCAGGATTAATACCTTCAACGGTGTGGCCGCCCCGCGCGGTCGCGGGACGGCCACACGTACCGCGCGTTGCTATGCCGTGGCGCAGATGGCGTACGCCGTGTCGGACCAGTTCCCGGCGAACGCGTCCTCCTCGTACGCGCCGGAGGCGGCCGATGTCGGCGCGGTGGCGGGGCCGCCGTTGGGGCGGAAGTCGTCCACGATGCCCTCGCCGGTCACCCCGTTCAGCTCGTAGCCGGCTCCGGTCAGCACCTTCCCGACCGGACAGGTGGCCGTGACGCTGCGGAAGTCGAGGGAGTTGCTGGCTCCCACCGTGGACGCCCGCACCAGGCCGAGGAGCGGGTTCGCGCAGATGGCGTACGCGGTCACCGACCAGTTCAGGGTCGTCGCGTCCGACTCGTACGCGCCGACGGTGACGGCGGTCGGCGCCGCGGCGACGCCACCATTGGGGCGGAAGTCGTCGACAACGCCTTCACCGGTGACGCCGTTCAGTTCGTAGCCCGTGCCGGTCAGCACCTTGCCGGCCGGGCAGGTCGCCGTGGCCGAGTGGTAGTCGGTCGAGTTGCTGACGCCGACGGTGGACACCCGCACCAGGCCGGGCAGCGGGTTGGCGCAGATCGCGTACGCCGTGACGGACCAGTTCCCGGCGAACGCCTCCGTCTCGTACGCGCCGACGGTGACTGCTGTCGGGGCGGTGGCCGGGCCACCATTGGGGCGCAGGTCGTCGACGACACCTTCGCCGGTGACGCCGTTCAGTTCGTAGCCGGTGCCGGTGAGCACCTTCCCCGCCGGGCAGGTCGCCGTGGCGCTGTGGAAGTCCGCCGAGTCGCTGACGCTTGTCGCGGCGACCCGCACCAGGCCGGGGACCGCGGCGGACGCCGGGCTCGCCGGGGCGACCACCGCCGCGACCACGACGAGACCCAGCACGAGTACGACAGCGCGGGCTTGTTTCTGGGTACGCATATGTTTCTCCCGTCTGAGGCCCGATCAGCGGGTGTCGTACCGCCGACATCAAGGCCGTTCGTGATGACGGGTTGACGTTAGGTAGCCGCCTGGCCAGGCATTATCCCCAAACCGACTACGTCGCGTAGCGGACCAGGACCGCGAACCTGAGCCCACATATTGACTGTTAACTATCAGTTTTGCGGGTACGGCCCTAGCATTCGCCTCATGTCCCCTCGCCGCGCCATCGCCGTCGTCGCCGTCGCCGCGCTGGCGAGCCTGCTCACCGTCAACGTCGCCCATGCCGACGACGGCCCGGCGATCAGCACCCCCGGCAGCCCGACGGTGGTGGTCAACGAACCACACCAGCTCACGCTCACCTGGACGCCGTCCACCTGGATCGACGGGCAGGGCACCGGGCAGCCCATCAACTACGAGGTGCAGGTGCCGCTGGGTCCCAACACGTACCGCTGGCTTGGCACCACAGAGGACACCACGATCACGCTGACCGACCTGGCGCCCGGCACGACGTACCGGATCGCGGTTGCCGCCCGCGCGCTCGGCGGCTACTCCGACTCCTCGGCCACCACCACAGTGCGCACGGCCAGCGGTCGCGCGACGGTCAGCTACCTCAATCTCGACTGGTCCCCGACGAACAACCAGATCCAGCACCTCCTGCGGGTCACCAACACGGGCACCGGGCCGCTCGACCTGAGCACGGTGCAGGTGCGCTACCACCTGCGCCTCGAGGGTGGCAACACCTCCCTGGTGCCGAACTGCGACTGGGCCGCGCTGGGCTGCGACCGGATCCGCCAGACCGTGCAGTTTTTCGTCCCACCGGGCGGGCCGCCGTCCGCGATGTCGACGCCGGCCCCGCCGTATCCCCCGCCGGGCACTGCCGTCCCCGGCTGGGTGGAGCTGACCTTCACCGGTGGGACGCTCGCGCCGGGCCAGTCGACCGGGCCGATCCAGCTACGGCACCACCGGCACAGTTGGAGCACCATCGACGAGCGGGACGACCCGAGCTGGCTCGCCGCCACCGGGCAGTGGACCGAGAACGGGCGGATCACGCTGGACGTCGACGGGGTACGCGAGTTCGGCGACACGAACACCTGACCGCGCGCCGGGCGACCGGTGGGAGCCGCGTCCGTCCGACCTCGTCCTGATGAGCCGGCACGTTCGCGGTCTGCCGGGTCCGATGCCGACCGCGGGTCAGGGGCGGGATCTGCGCTCGCCGAGGCCGAGCATTGCCTGGTGGATCTGTGCGGGTTCCAACGGGCCGACCGGGGCGGGGTGCGCGGTTTCGGAGCGCAGCCCGTCGAGGAAGAAGTGGAGCGCGCGTCGCCAGGCGTCCGGGGCGACGCCGCCGGTCGCGCGGACGATCATCGAGGTGGACCAGAACAGGTACGGCAGGTCCTCGGCCGTGAAGTCCGACCGCAACGAGCCGCTCTGCTGGGCGTTGACGATCAACTGTCGTGCGCTGTCGAGCTGCGCGTCGCACAGCGCGGTCAGCTGCTCGGCGTCGGGGAACCGCCGCGACACCGCGTCGTTGAGCGCCGGGTCGGTGGCCTGCAGCTCGCAGAGCTGCTCCACGTACAGCACGAACCCTTCCCACGGGTCGGCGCAGGCGTACGCCCGCCGGATCGCGGTGTCGACCTTCGCGGCGACGAGGTCGGGCATGACGGCGTCGATGAGCGCCTCGCGGCTGCCGAACCGGTTGTACAGGGTGCCCGTGCTGACACCGGCCCGCGCCGCGATGTCTTCGAGTGGGGTGTCGAGGCCACGCTCGTGGAAGAGCTCGGCGGCGGCTGCGGTGAGCCGCTCGATGTTGCGTCGCGCGTCGCTGCGCAGTGGTGGCTTCCGGGCCGCCGCCTCACTCATGGCCGGTGGGCCTCACGAGTTGGTCCGTACACCTGACACCCTCCTCGGACGTGGACACCGTGCCAGCTGGTCAAACTACCCGCTGCCCACCGTGAGGTGTCAGGCGTCGCCGAGCGCGGGCACGATCGCCTCCGCCCGATCCCGCTTGGTGAGCATGGCCCACATGGTGTCGGCGAGGTCGTCGGGGTGGACGGTCGGGATCTGCGCGACGTCCATGCCGGTGGGCAGCTCGCCGGAGACCATGGCGTCGTAGCCGGCGCTCCCCTTGATCATCGCAGCGACGTGCAGGACGCCCGCGTACACGCCCTGGTCGGCGATTTCGCCGTTGAGGGTCTGCACGTAGTTGCGGGCGGCAGCCATGGCAGGGCCGACACCGCTCATGAACGGCGTCGGGTGCACGGCGGAGACGCCCTGGCCGATGAGAATGCCGCCGTCACCGCGATCGAGCATGCCGGGCAGCACCGCGCGGACGATCTCGACCGGGGTCAGCAGGTAGAGGTTCACGTAGTGCTGCACCTTGGCGGCGTCCAGCTGCGTCGCCGGGGTGAAGGGCTCGGTGGTGATCGGGGCGTACTCGACGACGTCGATGGCACCGAACCGGTCCATGATCTGCCCGATCAGCGCCGGGATCTCCGCGGTGCGGGTCAGGTCCGCGGTGAAGACGTCGGCCTCGACGCCCTCGGCCCGCAGTCGGGCGGCCAAGCCGTCGAGGGGGGCGCGTCGGCGCGCGACGAGCGCGACTCGGTAACCCTCACGACCGAACCGGTGAGCGATCGAGGAACCCAGGCCGGAGCCTGCTCCGAACACGGCGATGGTCTTGGACATCAGGAACTCCTATCGACGGCTTAAGTTGAGGCCTACCTCAACTAAACCCCACGCTACGCTTAAGTTGAGGGTGCCGCCAACTTGTGTGCGGGCATTCACAGGACCGGGGATCCCCCTGCCCCGCCAGCCCATCGCCTCGGCAGCTGAATGCGGTCGGCGGCCACTCCGGCGGCGAGCAGCCGCGGCCGCGCGTCGGCCAGCATCGGCGGCGGCCCGCAGACGTAGACCTCCTGGGTGCCGCTGTAATACCGGAGAGCGATGGTCAGGGCGTCGCCCCGCTCGGCCGGCTCGGCGCAGGGGTCGTCGGAGAAGGCCGGCACGATGGTCAGCCAGTCGTGGGCGCACTCCAGCTTGTCGAGGGCGATCGCGTCGTACAGGTCGGTGAAGGTGCGCGCGCCGACGACCAGCGTCACCCGTCGACGGTCCGGCTCGGCGGCGACCTGCTCGACCAGGGCGCGCAGTGGTGCCAGGCCGGTGCCACCGGCGACGAGCAGCAGATCGTCGGCACGCGCCGGGTCGAGGCGCAGGCCAGCATCGCCGGGTGGGCCGAGCCAGAGCAGCTCGCCGGGGCGTACCCGATGGACCAGCTTGTGGGAGACGGTGCCGCCAGGTACGGCGCGGACGTGCAGCTCGACGGTGCCGTCCGCGCGTGGGGCGTTGGCCGGTGAGAGCCAGCGCCAGTGCCCGGGCAGGCGGGGTGTGCAGACCGGCACGGCCTGACCTGGCTGGAAGGGCAGTCGCCGCCAGGGACGTACCGTCAGGATGGCGATGTCGGGCGACGGCCGGTCGTGGGCGATCACCTGGACGTGCCACCAGGCCCGGCCGTCGCCGGCCTGCCCGGCGGCGCGGCGCACGGCATACGTGGCGCGGCGCAGGGCGCGCTCGGCGATGGTGGCGAGCTGCGGCGTCCACAGTGGGTGGACGTGGCGGGCGACTGTCGCGAGCAGCGCGGCGCCGATGGCGGTGGCGTGCGGGAGCAGGCCGAGGTGACGGTACGCGCGGCCGAGCACCATGAGCAGCGCCGCCCGGTTCGCCGGGTCGTCGCCGCCGACCAGGAGACGGCCCAGCGCGGTGAAGAACAGCGTCGCGTCACGGTGTGGGACCAGCCCAGGTCGGCGGTCCTCAAGCGTGCACCAGAAGTCACCGGCGGCCCGGTCGTCGACCGACTCCCAGGCGACGGCCATGCTCACGCGGGCCGGATGGTCATCGATCAGGTTGGGCATGCCGGCTCCAAGACGTTGACTCGTGGGCTGGCGCCGGGGCGGGCGGGAGGAGCTGTGCCGTTGAGGGCCGGCGCAGTTCCGGGACCGAGCACCCGCCCCGGGCCATGCGTCCATCCTGTTCAGGCAGCTGATACTGCGACATGACTACTCGCTGTACTTACGTGGTATCTCTGCTGCATCGAAGTCGTTAAGCTGCCTGGAGCGGCCACGATGCGATCGGGGGCGAGACCTTGCCTACTGTCCAGGCGTGGACAGGTCGCGAGACCCGTGCGCTACGCCAAGCGCTCCGCATGAGCATTCGCGACTTCGCGGAGGACCTCGGCGTTAGTGAGCGGACCGTCTCCAAATGGGAAGCCGGCCGAGACACAGTGCGGCCTCGGCCGGAAATGCAGGCCGCACTCGACACCGCGCTGAGCAGAGCCGCAGGTGAGGTGGCAGATCGCTTCGTCGCTGCCACTAGCAGGACTGATCTGGATGACAGCCGCGTCGGCGCGCGCTACCAGGTCCAGTCGCACAAGTTCATACCAGCACACGTAGGTGTGTCGGCGGCTGCGAAGCTCGCTGCGCAGGACGGCTTCCACCCGCGACCACACGAGTGGCTAGAGGTATCGATCGCTGAAGTGCCTCACGCGGAAGGGACGTGCACAGCTCACGTCTTCACCTGCGGTGTCGTGGTGCTGCATCTCAGGCAGGAGCTGCACTTCCGCACATTGGCCTCGCTCGCCGCGTGGCGGTACGCCAGTTACGAGCAGGACTTGCCTTGGGCTGCCGATCAAGTTGCGCGGCTACTCTCGCCCGCCCCGTCCTCCGATCACGCCGCGCCCGAATACGTCCTGTCGATGTATGTCCTGCAAGAGCCCGCCTGGACCGGTGCCGAACTGGAGACCGCCCTACGGCTGATGAGCCTGCCGTCCGTACTGGTCAACCGGCGAGCGCACCCCTCGCCCAAACCAGTCAGCGACCACGTCGAACGCCGCTTTCTAGCCCAAGGCTTCGATCAGCCGTCAATTCAGTCCTTCGG
Source organism: Micromonospora taraxaci (assembly GCF_007830095.1). Lineage (NCBI taxonomy): Bacteria > Bacillati > Actinomycetota > Actinomycetes > Micromonosporales > Micromonosporaceae > Micromonospora > Micromonospora taraxaci. The sequence goes on from NZ_VIWZ01000001.1 coordinate 6,371,562, forward strand.
CGTGCGCGGACTCTCCGTGGGCTACGCCAGTTGGGCGGGCTTGGCCTACTACGGGCTCTCCCCTCAGCAGGCCCTCGTGATTGACGATCTGGTGTCCTGTGAGGTCGACGTGCAGATGCTCTGGGCCTACTGCCGTCACATTCAGCGTCAGGTCGAGGACGGACGAGACCCGTCAATGCCACCCGAGTTCGGCTGGCGCTTCCTCCGTGCTGCCCACTCCCGGCTGACGACTGCCAGGGCACGCGAGACATCGCAGCACTGCATGATGCGCGAGGCGGCGCTCTCAACAAGCGGCCTTCCGGAACGTCTGATGCAGGCCCAGGCCGCCCTTCACGAGACCGCCGCATTGAGTGGCAGAGTCGACGCATGAGCGAGAAGCGTGCTGCCCTGATCGTCATCGACATGCAGAACGGCTTCATCAACGACCGCAGCCGAGGTGTCATCCCGAAGGTTATTGAGCTGGTCGATCGCTGGGAGGGGACCGGGCGGCCGGTGGTGTTCACCCGCTATCACAACTACCCCGGTAGCCCGTTCGAGCGACTGATCCACTGGTCCTCGGTTCAGCACCCACCCGAGACGGAGATCGTGCCGGAACTGGCGCAGCACGCGGGCCGGGCCCGAGCGGTGATCGACAAGAAGATCTACTCGTACTTCTCCTCTGAGGGTGCTGCGTTGACGGATCAGGAGGGGTGGACAGACCTGGTGTTCTGCGGCGTAGCCACGGAGAGTTGCGTGCTGAAGTCAACGGTTGACGCCTTCGAACGCGACCTAACGCCGTGGCTCGTGACCGACGCGTCCGCCAGCCACGGCGGACAAGCCGCACACGACGCCGGCCTGCTTGTTGCGCGTCGGTTCATCGGTGCCGGGCAGCTCATCAACATCGACGACGTGGGCGTCAAAGTCTGAGAGGTACGACGGCTCAGTTCTACATCTGCTCGACTGCACGTCGTCGAACTCGGGCAGACTGCGGGCATGACGGAACGCCCGGTGCTGTATCTGGTCGTCTGCGCCGCGGGTCCGGCGGAACACATCGACGAGCTGGTCGACCTGCTGATCGCTGACGGGTGGCAGGTGTGCATGATCGTCAGCCCCACCGCCGCGCCGTGGCTCGACCGTCAGGCGTTGCAAGACAAAACCGGTTATCTGGTACGCGTGGAGTGGCGAATGCCCGGCGACCCGGAGCCGCATCCACCGGCGGATGTGGTGGTGGCCGCCCCGGTCACGTTCAACACGGTGACGAAGTGGGCGTTGGGCATCAACGACACGCTGGCGCTCGGCGTCCTCAACGAGTCACTGGGCGCGGGGCTGCCGATCATTGCGTTTCCGCACGTCAAGGCGGAGCTGGGGGCGCACCCGGCTTATGCCGGTCACCTGGAAGTGCTGCGTGCTGCCGGCGTGGTCGTGGCTGGCGGGAAGCCGCTGAACGGTCCGGAGCGCTGGAGCGTGGTCGTCGAGGCGCTCCGCTCGACCCGACGGTCATGAGCGAGTCGAAAACCCGACCGATGTGGTTGTGTCAGGCGATGGTGATCGACCGGCCGATCCAGGACCAGCCTCGGCCGGGGCAGCGTCCGCTGACCCAGGTTCGATACGGTCTGCGACATGACGACAGTGGACACCACAAACGGTCTTCCCCTGTTGGGCACGCCCGAAAACGCCGAGGCCCGCGACGTCTGGAAGCACGAGACGCACACCTTCACGCCGTGGCTACTCGCTAACGCCGAGGTTCTCGGCGATGTGCTGGGAATGGCGCTGGCACTCTCGGCCGCCGAGCATCCGGTGGGCGGCTTCTCGCTGGATCTCATTGGCATTGACGAGGCGACCAACGAGACAGTGATCATTGAGAACCAGCTTCAAAAACGGACCACAGCCACCTGGGCCAACTGCTCACCTACGCGGGCGGAACCGACCCGGTGAACGTGGTGTGGATCGCGGCCTGGGAAGATGCGCCTACCTTCACGGTCCTGACCAGAAGGCGAGATCAACGCCCATCAACCGGCGCCGGGTGACTACCCGACGGACGCACTCATCCAAGAAGAATCTCCTCCGGTCGCCGCTGAGTGACGCCGTTCTCGTACGCTTCCACCACCGTCTTCAGATGCGCATCCAGATCCCCGTCGTGATCCTGCGCGGTCATACGGAGCACCTGTTCGACCAACACTCGGCCGTTGATAAGAACAAGGGGATACTGGTCATCGACGATCTCGACTTGTGCCTGTCGCGAGAAGACACCAGTCGTGACGAACACACCCACCCAGCCCCTACGCAAACGAGCAACGACCCTGGCGACCTGGTCAGGGCCTATTGATGTACGCGGGGTCACACACTTCGCCTGCCCCAGAACTACCAACGGCGTACTGCTTCCCGTGGACCCGACGTCGAGCCGACCTACGAAGTCAACTCCCCCGTCACCACCGGCCCGCGTCAGCCAGCCCTCGCGATACATCGCCCCGGATTCGCCGAGCACCTGCGCGGCCACCTTCGACGCGAGCAACTCGAAGGCGTGCTTACGTCCGTCGAAAAACCGGTACAGGCTCATAAGCACGCGTTCCTCGTTGGAACCCACAACCGGCAGCTGTTCCTCGACCGCCTTCAGCCGGGAGGCAAGCACCCGTCTACGCACACGAGGGATGACGCTGCGCCCCTGGCTTACCCATCGCTTCCATGAAGATGGGGCGTAGCGCATGGTGTCGGCGACGTTGAGTGCAGGGTTTCGCCGATCGTCGATCCACCTCATGTCCAAAGCGTCTCCTGACTCGGCCAAATCGAGAACCGCCAGATCGAGGACGATGTTCGGAAAGCTACGGCCGCTGTCGGTGTCCCGCTGGACCACGTACTCCAGCCGCTCAATCACCGCTACGCCACAGAACTCGACGTGCCCCTTGACCACGCCTCGTCTGACCGTCCTCGACCGGAACATCAGCAGCGGCGGAGCGAGCGAGCGGTCGTCGGCAGCAGTGGCAGCATGCTGGTGCCAAGCGTCCAGCAGAGCCCTGTTACCAGGTGTCGCGCCGGGCAGACCCGTTGTCCCGGGCTTGTGGTCCCCGTAGTAGCGAACGTGCCCATGGTCCAGATCGAACTCATCGTGCCAAGGGTTCGACCTCTGCCCCGCCTTCCAAGGGCTGGATCGAATGCCGATGACAGGACGACGCCGGCCGCCCGGTGCAGTCACCAGTGCTGACGGATTGATGCCCCGCTCGAGCATCAGCTTCGGCGCCTGCAGCCCCGGAGACGCCATCAAGTGGTGGTAGTTGGGGTACCCGTCGAGGACGACCTCGACGGAGCTAGCACCCTGGGCGTACCTGAAGACGTCGAGCATTTTGATCGGGCGAGCCTGCATCGGGGCATTATTCAGGGCTACACCGCGTCTCATCGGCCCACCGCACAGACCAACGCAGGCGTCTCATTCCGCCCATACCGGCCAGCCGACGTAACCCACCGTGGTCGGCAGGTTCATTGCCCGTCGCTGCGTTAGAGGCCGTAGCACCAACTAGTGCCGTGACCACAAACGTTGCCAGTATCGCGGCGAGAGGACGGCGGCGGCCATCCCGGACATGGCTGAATGCCGCTGGTCGTGGGCTGAAGTCGGCAAAGCGAACGTTCTCGGGGCGTCGCGTTAGCATCGATGGGTCGGCCACTGCCCGAGCGAGGGAGTTCATTGGCAGCGACACGGACATCGCTGCGGCGATGGGCCGGTGTGCCCAGGTGGGTTCGGGTTGTGGTGATCGCCGCCGTTTGTGTCTTTGCGTATGGCGGGATTGTTCACTTGGGCGACGTGCTCGGTGTCCGCCCCGGTGGTCCAAGTCCATCTATGCCGATGTGGCTGATGTGGTACTTCAGCTCGCTGACCGTGTTCGACCCGCTTGCGGCGCTGTTGCTGGCGCTGCGCCGGCTTGAAGGGCTGTTGCTCGGCTGCGTCGTGCTCGCCAGCGACGCGGTGGCGAACGGGTATGCCAACTACGTGCTGGACACGGCTGTTGGGATCACGCCCGGCCGGATCGGGCAAGCGATCATCACGGTGCTCGCGGTCGCCCTTAGCGCCGCGGTGCCCAGGGTTGCACCCTGGCTTCACCGGCCGGGACGTCTCGGGCCACTGCCCTAACGGAGCGACGTAGACGGGTCAGGCTGCGCGGGTGGCGGGTTGGCTCCAGCGTTGCTGTCGTTCGCTGCGGATGCGGGCGCGTTCGCGGCGTTGGGCGGCCAGGACGTCGGGGTGGCGGGCGTTGGCGTTGCGCCAGCGCAGGTATGCCTGCAGTCGCCGGGTCAGGGCGGTGTAGTTGGGGTGATTCGAGCCGGTGATGACGAAGGTGCGTAGCGGCCCGAACTGGGCCTCGATCGGGTTGGCCCAGGAGGCGTAGGTTGGGGTGAAGCAGAGCTCGACCTTGTTCCGGGCAGCCCACGTGCGGATCATGCGGCCTTTATGCGCGGACAGGTTGTCCAGGATTACCTAGATCGGCGCACCATCCGGACGCGCGGCGCGGATCGACTTGAGCGCGGCGAGGGTGTTCGCGGCGCTCTTGCGCCGGACGACGCCCCAGAGTTGGTCGTCGCCGACGGAGTAGCAGCCATGGAACTGTCGGACGCCGTGCAGCTTGTGATAGTTCGCCGGCAGCCTGCGCGGACGGCCCGCGGGCGCCCAACCGGTGCCGGCCTGCGGACGGATCACCAGAGGACCGAACTCGTCGAACGCGAATACCCGGTGCGGGAAGTTGCTGCTGAGGTACTCGATCCGGGCGAGCTTGACGTCCCGGCCAGGGTCGGTGGACTCCTTCCGCGTCTTGGTCCGCTGAAAGGTGATCCGGTGCCGGTGCAGGATCTGCCGCAGCCGTTCCCGACCGATCCGGACCCGTCGGGTGGCATGCAGGCGCAGGTGGTCGGCGAGCTTGCGGATGCTCCATCGAGTGAATGGCCAGCCCAGCTTTCCGGGCGGGCGTTGGCCGTCGCGACGATGAACTGCTCTTCGTCGCTACTGATCTTGCGGGGACGGCCACCCGCCCACTGAGGGTCCAGGCTGGCGATCCCCATCTCGTTGAACCGGTGGATGAACTGCCGGACCGTGTCCTCGTCAGCTTGCACGAGACGGGCGATCGCCGGCACCGTGTTCCCACCGGCCGAGGCGAGCACCACCATCGCCCGCCGTAACCGGATCGGCGAGCCGGTACCCCTACGAGTGATCCTCAGCAGCTGCTGACCCTCCTGGTCACTGAGCCGCCGAACGCGAACGGGTTCTGCCACCGCCACAGCCTGACCGCCACGACGCCGCCCAGCCCACAGGCCGGACGGCGTGTCATCCAACACCCTGAACCTTCGTGGTCAGAGCACTAGCCGCGCCTGGGAGACTTCCCCGGCCGTGGAGCCAAGCCTTCGATTACTCTGCTGGGCCACACGTATCCCCAGGCCTGTAAGGCGAGACCGCAGGGACCTGTGGGCCATCGTGTCGGAGTCGGTCTGTACGGTGGGCGCCAAGCGTAGACCCTTGTTCGACGAAGGAAGAGTTGGTTGGACGAGATCCTCCCTCCCACCACCAGGCAGCCGGCGCGCCTTCGCGACAGCGGCAAATCAGCTCAATATCATTGCTCCACGGCCCTTGGTCGTTTCTGCGGGGCAGATTCTTCCAGCAGGAGGAACGGATGACAAACACGCTGCAGGGCGGGTCGGACAAGCTTCGAGTCGTTGACCTCTTCGCCGGCTGCGGCGGCCTGACATCCGGCTTTCATAGTACCGACCGATACCGAACAGTGGGCGCGGTCGAATTCGACCTCGCTGCGGCAGCGACTTACGCCGCAAATTTCGGCGAGGAGAACGTATACCGGGGCGACATCGCCGACTGGGTCAAAGGAGATTTGCCAGATGCCGATGTCGTGATCGGCGGACCGCCGTGCCAGGGCTTCTCGAGCCTGGGCAAGCGCGACATCGGTGACCCACGGAACTCGATGTGGCGTCAGTACGTCGAGGCCCTGGTGAAGATTCGACCCAAGGCTTTCCTGCTCGAGAACGTGCCGCAGTTCGAGCGCTCCGGCCAGTTCCACAGTCTTCAGGAAATGACCGAACCCGGCGGGATCCTCAGCAGCTACTCGTTGAAGCACAAGTCAATTGTTGCCACCAATTTCGGAGCTGCGCAACTACGCAGACGATTCATTGCAATTGGCACCCTCAAAGATTACCCGGTCATCGATGTGCCGATGGGCAGCGTTCCTCGGGAGGAATGGCGGACCGTACGCGACGCGATCTGGAGCCTGCGCAATTCCGTTATTCCTGAGAACACCGAACTCCCGGATAGCACGGACCAGTTCTTCGACGCGAAGGTGCCAGGTGTTTTTAAGGCATCAGACCTGGACTTCGCACGAAAATATGCGGAAATTTCACTCGAACGGATGAAGTACATCCCGCCCGAGGGTGATCGGCGAAGCATCCCTCGGCATCTCCTTCCTCCTTGTTGGGTGGACCGGACCGACGGCATGGATGTTTTCGCTCGCCTGCGCTGGGACCGTCCGTCGGTGACCATCAGGACCGAGTTCTTCAAGCCAGAGAAAGGGCGCTACCTGCACCCCGAGGAGCACCGGGCGCTAAGCCACCACGAGGCGGCCCTCCTGCAAGGCTTCAAGGACGACTTCAAGTGGTGTGGCACCAAGATTCAGATCGCCCGGCAGATCGGCAACGCCGTGCCCGTCGAACTGGCGACGGCACTGGCCAGTCACATCGCCGGCACGTTGTGCCGCCGCTGATGAGGGAGGTCCTCGCCGGGTAGACGTCTGAGGGTCTCGGCCGTCAACGTTGAACAGAGGTCTCGAATCTGCTGGTCGGTGAGTGCCCTGACGTCGACGAATGCCAAATATCGCATCAGCCTCAATGTGACATCCCGAATAACTTTCCTCCGAGGAGCGTTTCCAGAAAGCTCTGTCACGGCGCGAGCAGTTTCACGTACCAGACGCGGGTCACCGCCGATACTGCGGCGCTCGAGCAGCTGGTTGAGGTCGCTCTCGGTAAGAGCAGCGAGAATCTGCTCATGGCCGGCGAAGACGACTGCCTGCCACCATAGTCGCGCCCAGGTGTGCCTGGTCAGGTCGGTGGCCACCCATCTTTCCCGGTTGTCCGTGCCGAAGCGCCATTTGGTCAGGTGCGGAAGAGCGACCAGCGAGATGAAGGACCAAAGATCTCGGTTGCCGGCTTCGGCCCATGACAAATCCATATGGCTGCGCAAGATTGCGGCTGCGCTCCGATCGAAGGCGACTCGCGCCTCAGGGGCGGCCGACTCCGGGAAGCCGTACTTCTCGCCAAGCGACGAGATGGCATCGACGAGCTCGCGGACCCGGTGAGTGGATACGCGGCCGCCGACAGGAGCCCAAATTTGGTCCGGATGACTCGGGCGGGGACCAGGAGATCTCCCATTCTTGAGCTCAACGTACATCGCTGCGCTTACGACCGCCGGCAGATGTGGCCAGAGTTCGCTCACTGAAACACGCGCCCCCTTCCAAGGTGCCTGACCGCCCCCGAAATTTGCGTCCGGAATTCTGCCAGGTCTACGGACGACGGTGGAGCCGGAACCGACAACGGCAAAGCTGCCAAGGTTCTGTAGAGAACATCTCCGACACTGTCGGGTGGCCATTCATCACGATCAGCGAGATCGTCGCGCACGTGCAGTGCAAGCTCGAGAAGCAAGCTGGCGACCCCTGCCTGCAACTCGTCGAGCAAAGCCTGTTGCCTCTTGTCTCTGGCGCCGCGGGCGACAGCGGCACTCAGTTCCCGGTCACGTTTGTTGATGAGCACACGAAACGTTCCGTAGAACGGCGCGACCAGATCCGTGCTGGTCTCGAGATGCCAGCTCGCAGTCGGCGAGAGGCGAGTCTGTGAGAAGTCGATTTCGCTGACCGGGAACATGGAGGAGACGTTCTCCAATACCACCCGTTGGACGTGTTCGGCCAGTACGGATCCGGGGACGGCGGCAACTCCGACCGCTTGGCCTACCGGTGAATGAACAAGGCTGACTGTGGTCCGGAGCGTCAGGACCCCTGACAGACGTTCCCCGACGAGGATCGTGTCCACGACGGCCCCGCCGCCGACGTCGAACCTTGCCGGAGGAGCGGCCTCCGTCATGTCCGTCGTCGAACTAGTCCACGAAACGGTCAAGGCTACGTTCCGGAGCTCGACTCCCGTCTCCTGAAAGAACCTTGTCGCATCGACCTGGACCCGCCGCGCAATACGAAGGTCCGTGCCGGGATCCCAACCGTCGAGCTCGTCCGGCAGGGGACGCCACTCATGGCCATCGAGCAACAGCCATGGCTGCCAGACCAGCGTGCTGGCCTCGGGTACGAGGTAGGGGCGGACTTCAGCCGGCACTGGAGGCCACCTGACTCACCCGAAAGCGCACGACGGCGTCCGGCAGGTAGGTGGCATACACGTACCAGTCCGACTCCTCACCCGGTGGCACTTGGATACTCCTTCCCTCGACGACGACGTCTCCGTTGGCGGACTGCCATTGCATGACCTGCGGCAGGACGGCACCCAAAGGTGGCTCGCTCTCCCGAGCGCCGCCTTCGACGACCACCTCGACGTCCGCGGACACAATCCTCACCTGCAGGTCGGCAGGGACCCTGACCGGTGCGACGAGGTACGGGTGTCCCTGATGAACCCGCAGGGACGGCGCGCCGGTTAGGCGTGCCTTCCCCCCGCGTCGAGACGGTGTAGCACCGAACAAGCCTCCGCGCGGCGACGGACGTAGTCCCTCACCTCCGCCGGAGCGACCTCCACTTCCGGGCCCTTCGGTCTTGTGGCCGGCGGCAAGGCGGGCTGGCACGATGCCGGCGAGCAGGGTCGAGAGTTCCCCCAGGCCCTGACCACCCGAGCCGCCGGCCTGAGGTCCGAGACCGAGCTTCTCGTCCAGCTGCTTCTGCACGAATGTGCGCGCCCCGAGCACGACACCTCGAGCCGAACCGCTTAGCCCCTTGGATATCCAGTCGTCGTGCGTGGGCGGCTCGGCGTGCGCGAACAGCGCATCGGCGTCCTCGGAAGCCTTGAACACCGCGCCATACGAAAGGCGCGAGTCAGGGTGCACCGGCCCTGGCATGTAGTCCACCACGAGTTCAGCGACACGCATCCGGGCGACGTGGTGGGACGGCCCCTCGAACGGCCTCGCCGCTGTTACCAACAGCCGCCGGCCTCCGCCGTCGGCCACCCCCAGTGCCATCGCAAATGAGCCCGCGCGCTTCGGCGGGACGGTGCGCGAGTAGGCCGCTCCCCTGCCCGCCCGGACGTCCTGCAACGCCTCGACGAAGGGTGCCAGGTCGTCGACGGTGTCAGGGGCCGGGACCGGGACTGATGAACCGTCGACGCCCACAGTGAAGCGCATATGGCGACCGTGCTCGTCCGGAACCATCTTCGGCCACAAGTTCCAGAGAATCGACGAGGCCATGAAGGTGGCGGCCTCGGCGGGCGTCCTCTCACGGGAGTCCGGCTCCAATCCCGCTGGCCCCAGACCGGCGGCGAGAACCACGATGTCGGTTCCGGTCCGGCCGTCGGCGAAGCCCGGCAGTCCCAGTGCCTCCGCCACCGTATTTGCGTCCTCGGCCAACAGGGGATCTGGCACGTCGTCAGCCCCGACCTGCCCCCACCAGTGACGGCCTGTAAAGCGTCGATCTTCGAGGTACCAGCTGTGGCCGAGCGCAGCGCCCATCACTCGGCGCCCGGCCGGACCGACTGCTGCCGTATTGGTGTCCACGATAATGGCTCCGACTCGACTGAGTCGGTAGAAGATGCCCTTGCCGAAACCGTACGTGCCCCCGCCGAACTGATGGTCGCTCGGTTCCCCGACGTTTCGGAGGAACTGCACGAAGTCCGGTGTCTCGTCGTCGCTCGCCCGCTCCCCGGCACGGAGAGGGCCGCCCAGACCCACGGTGTTTCGATCCGAGATCACCAGCACCACGGCATCGGGATTCAGAGCCGCGTCGAGGTCGAGGGCCGAATCGGCGAGCGGTCCCGGCAGCAATAACCTCCGCCAGGCTTCTACGTCCTGGCCCAGCACGCGGACGTCAACACCGAATTCCACCACCCCATCCGGGAGGCGCGCGTCCCAGCTGTTCTGTGCGGCCTCTCTCACCAAAACGGTGAGCGGGTCGAGTGCCGGCCTGCCCAGCTGCTTGACGATGCCTTCCGCGGCGGCCGATCCTTCCGGTGCGAATGGCTGTGACCACCAGCGGCCGCTCAACGGACCGCCTCTTCGGCGATTTCGGCCAGCGATGCCCCGGCGCTGAGCGGAAGCAACGCGGCGAGATCGACCTGGTAGGTCAGCCCTCCGACGCCGTACGGAAGGGCGCCGGCGACAAGGGACGACGGGACGACGCGGGGTGTGCCGACGTCCACCACGAGCCTGAGCACCTCCTCGACCGCGAATGTGTCGAGGTCGTGCCGGTCAGGCTGCTCGGACCAGCCTGCCGCCGACAGGCGATTGCGAAGGTTCGCCCAGGACGCCACGGCGCCGCGGAGCTGCTGGACGAGGTCGCTCACGCTTTGCCCGTCAGGGTCTTCCACCACTCGCAGCAGGACAAGGTCCAACGGCCGGTCGTCATGGATGTTCAGCTGCTCCAGCCCGTGAACGACAATACCGTCGCTCGCGCCACTCAAACCCTTCACCTCAAGGCATCGCGCACCCGCCTCGAAGTCGTGCGGCTCATTGAGCGGTCCCCGCCACGCTTCTACAGGAAACCCAGGATCCGCCTCGACGAGGGAGGAGAGCACGGTTAGCTCCGCGAACAGCCCCAGCTTGACCTGGCGGGACAGACCACGGAGAAGACGGCTCCGGAAAAGCCTTCGCCATCGTGTCACGGCCCCGATCGCCGCCGATGCGGGCCGCTGGGCGCCCGACACGGCTTCCAGCACGTCCGTCACGACCTCGTCGAACTCCGAAAAAAGGTCGGGCTCGGCGCACGAGATGTCGAGGTACGTCACGGCAGGGCCTCCGAAGGCGAGCCTGCGAATCGCCATTCCGAGCACCGCCGGCCTCGGTTCAACTGAGACGGCCTCGTCGCCCGCCGGAACGAGAAGGTGACGGTTGCCCGCGCCGTCCATCGCAACCCGGCACAGCTCCGCGCCACACAAAACCTCGAGTGGGAAGGAGGCAAGTTCCTTCGCGCGCGGCGGCACCAGAACCGCCCACGCCCGTTCGAGCATGGTCGGTTCGATCTCCGTCACGCCATCTCCTCGGTGTCGACGTCGAGCGCCTCATCGACGTTTTCACTCTCGACGTCGGTAAGGTCCACGGCGACGTGGCTGGCCTGGATGCTCTTCGTCCGGACGTCGCCGGGAAAGGTGATGCCCATACCAACCACCGGTTCCAGCGCGCTGAGCGCGGTACGTAACGGCGATGCCCCCTCGGTGCCCTGCTTCGTGTTCACCGGCTCGCTCTTCGGCTCGATCAGGTAGAGGACGATCAGTCCTCGGTCGCGACAGACTGGATCGTTATTGCGCAGCTTGACCAAGTCGCTCTCGCTCTGTGCCCGCGCCTCGGCGAGCGTCAAACCAAGATCGAGCGCTCTGTCCTGCTTGCTCATCAGCGTCTTGATGTCAGCACGCTCACGCTGACCGTCGTTCAGCCGAGACCGGACCGAGTACTTAACGTCTAGGCCCCCCAGCGTCGCCTCTGACCCTTCACCGATGACGACGGCGACCGACCACGTGGCCAGACTCGGCCGATCACTCGTAAGCTGTTGGTCGATGTACTTGACCATGAGGGCCGGGTCCAGGTCCGGCGAGTCCTCGTGCACCTGATAACGCGAGAGAAAGTTCTTCACGAGCGATACGGGTACGTCTCGGATCAGTTGGGCACCACGCACGTCCTCGTCGAGCCGACCGTGCAGGACTGCCTCCTGGACAAAGCTCTCTGCGGCCTGGAGGTTGCTGTCCAACCAGTCGGCGTCCCGGTGCCGGAAGTACCGAGTCTGTAGACGACGTCCTGCGTACGAGATGAATGCCGGCTGGGCGGCACCCATCTTGGCGGTTATCCGGAGAGCTGGGTGCGTGCGGATCCTGACCGCCACCTGGGTCGGTGTCAAGTTCTCCCGCTGGTAGCGGTCGATGTCGTCACGCATCTCGTGCTCGACAGTGGCCAGGTGCCGGAACGCCGCTGCGAGGCTCGGCGTCATCCAGATTCGAGGCAGGTCCTCGAACCCCGTGCGGTACCCGAACCAGCGACCCATTTGAAGCAGGGTGTCGTACGCCGTCGCTCCCCTTACGAAAAAGCTAACGACGAGTCCCTCGAGGGTGAGCCCTCGGGAGAGGGTGTTCCCGCCGACGGCAATTGCCACCACGGAGGGCTCGGAGTAGTCGAGCCGGTCCTGGCTCCGGTAGTTGTCGAGGACAACCCGCGTCGACGCGATGACGTCGTCCAGGTGCGGCAGCACCTCGTCGAACGAGTTTTGCTTACGGTCGAAGTCCTCCGCGGGTACTCGTGACGACTCCTTCTCCCACAAGTTCCGCCAATGGTCAAGCACCTCAGGCCGGCCGGAGGCCAGTCCGGCCCTGGCTTTCCTCTGAAGCGCCTCGAGGGGCGCTCGGTAGCTCTCGTGGACGGCGATCTTGACGGACGTGTGGATGAGCATGGTGCTGTGGCCGTCGTCACCCCGGGCCCGGCGAGCGGCCGTGCCGAGCCAGAACCAGTGAACGGCCGTCACCAGCTCGTCGATCATTGTCGGCGTGAACCCGTCCGCAGGCTCCTTGCTGCCCGGACGCAACAGCGGGACGTCCTCTTCGGCAACGAGACGCACCATGTCGTAGCCATCGGGCGGACCCTGCTCGTCGGCCGCTTCCCATTCGACTGCATCCCGACCGAAAATCTTTTCGGGCCCGAAGTAGCCGTCAGGACGTGGCAGATTGAGAATGAACGACTTCGGATACAGGTCGTCCTGGGCGGGGTCCACGAAGACATTGGCGAAGGGCGTTGCGGTGTACCCGACGTACGTGCACCGCGGCATGAGGCTCAACAGTCTCCGGATGAGCGGGTTGATGCGGCCGGTGGCCACGGAGGCCTGATCGGCCTCGTCATCGATAATCAATACCGGCGCGGACTCGAGGGCCTTCCTTCCATTGGGCGTGTCGAGCCATCTGATGAGCTTGCCGAGCACGGCGGCATTCTTCTTGACGACAGCTAGGACGGTCTTCTCCGGGCTGAGAGCCGCCGACGCGTCGTGTGAAGGCTTCACGAAGTCTCGCGACTCCTCCGTCAGCGTCACCCAACGGTCCGGGTTGAGGTCCTTCAGATACTGATCCAGGCGCACCTGCGTCTGGCGACGAAGCCCGTTGTGGATACCGGAGAGCACGATGACCAGGCGATATTGCACGTCTGCCAATTTCGCGACGACGGCGGTAAAGTTCGTGGTCTTGCCGCTCTGCACGTAACCGACCACGAGACCCTTCGAATCCCATTTAGACCGGTCCGGGCGGGGCGTGTGGGCCACGACCGTGCTGGACGAATGATCCACGGAAAGAACGCGTCCAGCCGGCCACCCCTCGGCCTCGAAGCGGTCCCTCAAGGCGAGCCAATAGCGATCGGAGTCTCCCGGACCGCTGTACCAGTCGTCCGACCCTGCCGTAATGATCGGCGGCCCTCCGGCCTGCACCTTGGCCTTGTCGGCCTCGAACTGACCTCGAAACTTCTCGACAAGAGCTCCCGGCAGCGACTCCGAAAAGCTGAGCACGGCCGCCTCGACGCCGTTTCGCCTGGCCCAGTCCGCGAAGACGGTATACAAGCCCAAGATCCACCACCCTTTTCAGCGTTCTACGCAGGAACTTAGCGGAGGTAAAGCTCACAGGACACCCTTGCGATGACGGCGTCGATCGCACCTCTAGGGTGGGGCTGTGCCCGAAGGTCCCGTGCCGAGTTCAGCCGGCGTCAGCGGTCGCATGCAACGCCAGCGCCGGAAGGACACCGAGCCCGAACTGACACTCCGTCACGCCCTGCATCGAGCAGGGCTGCGATACCGGGTCGGCCTCCCGGTCACCGGCTTGCCTCGGCGGACGATCGACATCGCCTTCACCCGTATCAAGCTGGCCGTGTTCGTCGACGGATGCTTCTGGCACGGCTGCCCGCAGCACGCAACATGGCCCAAGGCAAACGCGGCGTGGTGGGAGGCGAAAATTTTGAAGAATCGTGAGCGGGACCGCGAGACCATCCGGCAACTCGAGGACGCGGGCTGGACCGTGATACGGATCTGGGAGCACGAGCCAGCGGAAAGCGCCGCGGGCCACCTTATCGACGTGGTCAAGGGCATGTGGGCGTGCGTCGCTCCGCCGCCGCCCGATACTGTCAGCCGCACGCCGGCGCTCGCCAGATAGAGAACGTGCGGTGACATTGCGCAGCCGACATTCATGATTTGAAGAACCCTATTCCGGGCTGCTCCGGGCGGCCGACGAGAAGTCCACGGTCGAGAAGCGTGTTGTTGAGTTCGCAGCTCGTCTCAGGCAGGAGGCTGCAGACATGGCATGCCGCGAGGTTGAGGCCGTCTGATCCGCTGGCCCCTGACTCCATGCACAACGGGTCCGCCGAGCACCATGTCGCCCTCTTTAGTGCCGATGTCAACGTCCGGCGGAGTCGCCTGGGCTCACCTTGGCGCACGATGCCACCTAGGCTTCCCGCCGAGTCGCTGGTGGCCGTGTAGATGAGCAGACCGGCCATGCCTTCCTCCGTGTACAGGCGCTCACGCATCGCGGAGGCGGAATAACCGGAGTCTAGGCCCCACTCATTGATGAGTGCGTGGGCGAGTGTGTGAATCATGATCGAGCGAGCGGTCACCCGGGACGGTGGCACCGGGCGGCCTGATGCCGCAGCACGTCGGGCCAGCAGCTTCTCGTAGTTGTCGATGACCTCCTTCGCGCGTGAGCCCACCTCCGGCTGAGCCTCCCAGGCGCACAGCCTCTCGTCCGACAGCCGGAGGAACACACCCTCACCCGCCACCTCCACGGCGGGCAGCCAGTCCAGCCCGCCGGCCGACAGTGGGGCCCTGCGGGTGGCCGGGTCGGCGGGGGTCGGCGGCTCGACCCGGGTGAAGGATTGCAGCACTCGTACCTCGCGCAGCCGCGTCACCAACATGACCTGACCGAGCTCGGGGAGGGGTGGGTCACCGGCGATGGCCCGACACTCGAAGTCGTTGCTTTCGTCGACCTCATCTGTGGTGGGAGCACACAGCTGCTCGTACTCCTCCGACTTGAGGTCCATGTCGAGATTGGCCTCGTCGGACGGCCCACTAGCCTCGAGCTGCTCGCGTCGTCGAACTGCCCCGATGATGTGCTGGACGCTGATGCTCCCGCTGATCAGGCCAGCCCGTTCGGCTTGGCGCGCGATGACCGCGTCATCCTCGCCCCGCCACAGGGCGAAGTGAGGATCGATCAGCTGCTGCAGTTTCGTGGACCACGGCGGAATCGCCAGCGAGGATCGCACCAGACCGAACCAGGCAGCCGACGAACCTCGCTGCATGGTTCGAGGCGCCTTGCTGCAGCCAGCAACCCGTTGGTCGCTGCCTAGCCAAGGGCGTGCGCCGGAACACTTGATGCCCAGCTTGCGGAGCTCACTGCGCCGGAACGCGCCCTGCATCGAAACCTTCCGGCCGCAGCCGCAGACTATCTCGATCGACCGAAGTGATGCCGTTCGACCTGTAGTGATCAGCTGCAGGTCCTGCTTACAAGGACTGTCGTCCTGCGCTCCGCGATGTACCCAGGCCCAGTATGGGAAGTCGTCGAGATGGCCGTCCTCGCAGGCCAGCACGAATCGAGAGGGGATCAGGGAGCCACCACAGGCGCAGGTGGAATCCTTGCCGCCGAACCGACCATAGGGCTGCAACAGCGTGCAGCGCTGACACGAGTAGAAGTTGGGGAACCGCCGCAACGCCGCTCCGTAGTAAGGGCTCTCCGCTGGCGGCAGGTACAGCTCGGAGACACCCAGGGCGCGTTGGAGGCGAGGCTCATGGGTCTGCTGGGCGCGGTTCACCTTCCATCCTTCGAGCCCCGCCACGATGTAGGAAGCCTCGTCGATGGCGATCATCGAGCCCACGCCGTAGGTAGTGATCATTTGTGCCCGTCGTACCTTGCCCGTCGCCACGGGGGCGGGAGTGGTGGGCCGTCGCGTCGGCCGCTGGCCCCGGAATCCTCCTGACCTGGTCATCGTCCCTCCCGGTTCAGCAGGTTGGTCTCGACATCGACGTCTCGGAGGCTGTTCATGGTCGGGAACGAGTACGGCAGATCGTCGTCCTCGAAGGTCCGTAGGAGCGCGGCAGAGTCCGGTCGACGCTTCGGGTCGGCTGGCGATTTGGGCTTGTGGTACACGAGACCGTTGTTCCAGTCGACGAGCTCCGTCCAACTGTCGATGATCTCTTCGAGATGCTCCTCGGTCGACTGCAACTCATCGGGTGCGATCCGCTTCACCCGCTTCAGGATGCGCAGCGCAAGGTCCCGAAGGCCCGGCATGAAGTCATCGAGGCGACCGGCTCCTTCGTTCTCGCGGGCGTCCGGAATCGTCAGCCGGGCGGCCCCGATGAAGGCGGCGTGGAGCGCGCGGTCGCGGGCGCGGGCGGAGAACGGTGTGACGCTCGTGGACTCCACCTGCCGGTACAACGCCGAGTGGTAGGCGCGGAAGTTCTCGTAGTGCGAGCGGTCACGCGATCGGGCGGCGTTGTACAGCATGACGACCAGGCCGGGGTAGCGACGGCCGACCCGACTGGTTGCCTGGATGTACTCCGCCGTGGTCTGCGGCTGGCCGGTCACTGCCATGAGCCCTAGGCGATCGACGTCCACGCCGACGGAGATCATGTTGGTCGCCAACACGACGTCGAGCGCGTTCGGATCGGGGTGGTGCACGTCGAGTTGCCGGAGTCGGTAGGGGATGTCGCTAGCGGAAACGCGGCTGGTCAGCTCCGTGGCCTCCACCTCACGAGCGGTGCCGTCCCCGGAGAGTAGCTTCAGCCGCCCGGCGACGTCGTCGTTGACCTGTAGTTCAGCCGCGGCCAGGAGCCGTAGGCTGTTGAAGTAGCCGATGAGCGTCCAGTAGGCGTCTCGGGCTTCGTCCTTGCCGTTGATGACCGCGGCGTGATGCAGCAGGGCCCCGTACGCCCGCACCAGCAGGGTGGCCTGGCTCGTACCCGGTGCGAAGAGGCCGACATACCGTCGCGAGGGCTTGTGTTCGGGGCTGGCTTCCACCGCGAACCAAGAATCACGGGCGTCGAGCCCAGACGGGGGGAACTGATGGACATCCCGGTCGAACAGCGCCTTGCCCTGCTCCCGGGCGCGGCGGATCGTAGCTGTGGAGGCGACCACCTTGGGCCTGTCCGCGGCTATGTCGAGAGCCGCCTCGTAGAGGCCGACAAGCGTGCCGAGCGGGCCGGAGATGAGGTGCAACTCGTCTTGTATGACGAGTTCGGGTGGGGGCATGCCCTCTGGCGCGTTGCGCCGGTTGAACAGCGCGGCCACTTCGGCCTTCCAAGTCATCTGGGCGAACTTGTCGACCGTGCCGATGATCAGCGTGGGTCGGTGGTGGTACACGGACTGATCCACGAGGTGGACCGGGAGGCCGTCCCGGAACTCGCAGTCAGAATCGCCGCATGCCGCCACGAGCCGCTGCGCGCCGAGATCCACTCGATAGTTGAACACGTCGATGTCTGTGCCGCACCACGGGCAGCGGCGCAACTGCACGGGATTGTTCTCGCGCAACGTCTCTCCGGCGCGGAGCTTCTTGAGCGCCGTCTCGGCTTCGGGCAGCGTGTTCGGGGTCGCGCTGGAGCCGACCCACATACCGATCGAGATCTCCTCGCCCGTTAGATCCGTCTGGCCCCGACGGACCCGTTCCATGGCGCAGATTAGGGTGGCGGCGCGTTCGAACTGCTGCAGCGTCAACAGGCGAAGCGTGTAGCGCATCAGGACGGTCGCCCCGCCGCCGAGCTCCCCTCGACGGATCCTGCGCAGGAACACCGTGAAGGCGATGAGCCCGAGGTACGCCTCCGTCTTGCCGCCACCGGTCGGGAACCACAGCAGGTCGGCGATCTTCCGGTCGTCGTGATCCGGGTCGGCGATACCGTTCAAGCAGAGCAGGATGAACCCGAGCTGGAACGGATACCAGCGGCCGATCTTCAGGTCGGCGGACGTCTTGTCGCGCATCATGACGGTGCGGGCTCGTTGGGTCGCCATCGCCCTGTTGGCCAGCTTGAACGCGCGCATGACGTCACGATCGCGGGCCAGCAGGTCAATGCCGGCAGTCATCCGATCGCAGGCGGTGGTGCACTCGCGTACCTGATCCATGGCCGCCTTCGCGTATGGCGACGCCGACATGCTCGCGGCCTCCGCCTCGCGGTCGTTCACCCACCTGCGATAGCCGTCGACAAGCCTGTGGAGCGTCTGCACCACCTGGTCGGGTTCGCCCTCAGCGAGATCGATCATCCTTAGACCGGCGACGTCGATCTCGGTGTTGGACTCCGAGAGTCGCACGTCAAAGCTCGGCGCGAACGAGGAGCAGACCGCTGCAACGGCTCGCCGAGCGTCGGACACTCCTTCGGTCGTGGGTTCGCTCCATTGGGCGGCACAGCCGTGACCGGTGGCGAACGTCGGTGCGTGGCGATAAAGCATCGCCGAGAGCAACGTCTCATCGTCATCCCCGACGGACGGGGCGAGCTGTTCGACGATCGCCGCCCTATGGGTGTCGGAGGTGACCCTGAAGCCGCACTGGAAGAAGCACCAGGCGTCCCGCAGGAGCGCCCCCTGCACAGTGTGCACGTTGACCAGCGTCACGGTGACCGTGATGGTCCCGCGTCTCCGGTCCATCTCTCGGACCAGCGCACGGATCTCCAAGCCGGGGACGAGGGGTTGTGTCGGCCGGTCGGGACGGGTGATGTCGATCGTGACCGGCGCGGCATTGATCGCGCGGCGTCGCCACCTAATGGATGACTCGTCGGTGGAGCGCGCGGACTCCACCTCGGCTTCCACCTTGTTGCCTGCCGCGTCGATCGGTTCGTAGACCGCGGCTTGCACCCAGATCGTGAGGCTGCCGCAGCGCGAGTCGACGGCGAATGTCAGCCCCATCGTGGACGGCCTCTGGACGTTGGCCAGCGACACCCCGATATCGGGCTGCTCGTCCTTGTCCAGCCGGGCACTTACGAGATCGATGTCGGACTCGGCGGCGTCCTCGGCGGCGTCCTCGGACTCGCGCTGTGGAAACAGCACTCCCGTCAGGTAACTGTTCATCGGTTGGTCGGTCAGGATTTCGTCGGCTCCACCCGCCGGACCGAGCACATCGAGAACGAGCTGCTCGGTCAGCTCGTCCCTGAACCGGAAATGCTCGTCGAAATCACTCATCCTCGGACTCCGCTTTCGCGTATCGGAACCAGCTCAGCCCGCTCAGCCGCGGTGCCAGCCAAACTCCGTGCTCTCCCAGACCGGCACGCCGCCCTACGGCGGCGCTGCCGGCGACCGTCTCGACGTCGTCGATCCAGCAGTCCGTGATCGACTCGGGCCAGCTCAAGCCCACGTCGATTGCCTTCCGGGCGTACATGTATCGGCCGAGGGCATCTCGGAAATGCCGTGAGACGAGCCCGATGGACCGGCCGTCGTGGTCCACGGTGTAGAGCGGCACGGCCAGGTCATCGCCAGCGCCTTCCGCACTACGGGTGAGCGTCACGGGATCGCCGGGCTGCACCTTCTCCGCCAGATAGTCCTGCATCTCACTCGGATCCGCGGTGAAGATGACTGTTCCGCCAGGAAAGTCGTTGCTGACGTCGCCACCCTCCAGCGCCATCCCGTAGCGGCGCCCGCGGTTCCGGAAGTGATAGCGGGCCCAGCGGTCGAAGCTCCTCGGACGCATGGTGTACACCCCACCGGACTGGGAAAGCGGTTCAAGACGGAACAGGTCATCCCGGCATCGAGTCATCGCCATGTATAGCAGGCGCGCTTCCTCCATCGGGTCGTCGTCGTCCCGGCGCCTGCCATCAAGTACGAACACGCGGTCGTATTCGAGACCCTTGGCCCGATGCATTGAGGAGACCGTTACCGGATCCGACTGCGATGTGACGGCAACCCGCGCAAGACGCCCAGCAGCGAGCGCCGACCGGAGCCGGCCGAGATCGATGCGGTCACGGCCGTTCCGGCTGACCGGCAGCAGGGCCTCCCAAGCCGCGACCAGCGGCTCCCCAGTCAGGCCCGTATATTCCGTGAACGTCGCGAGGTCGGCGGTGAGGCCGCCGTGCTGGCGGAACAGGCTTGCCAGCCACCTGGGATTGACGTCGTCGCCGGCGCGCCGCTGCAGCCGATGCTCAACGCCCGCCCGGCGCAGGACGGCCGAAACCTCCAAGGCCTGACCGTTGTTCCGACACAGGATCGCGCAGCTGCCGTCCAAATACGCGAAGCCGCCGACGATGTCGTCGAGTTGCCCGGCGGTCGGTACGTCGAGAAATTCATCCCGTAGGCGACGAGAGATGTCAGTCTCCGACGTCGCGGTCGACGCGCGCAGCGCCTCACCGCAGGCGAGGAGACCAGGTGGGCGTGGTATGCGCGCCCTGAAGTCCCGGGTCAGCGACAGTTCGCCAAGATCACCTGAATACCTTTCCCGCACCCAGGTGAAGATATTCGGCTCGCCGCCCCGCCCACGGACCTGGAATCCGTAGATGGCCTGAGCCGGATCGCCGACCATGGTGAAGCCGCAGTCCATCGACGTCAGCAGCGCCTGGACCAATTCCTGCCGGTCGCCGACGAGGTCCTGAACCTCGTCAAGAAGCACATGCCTGAGCGAGCCGATGTACGCGTCGGCGTGCCCGTCGAGGATGGCGCCGGTCGCCTCGCGGATCCGTTCGTCGAAGGACAACTGGTGCCAATCCTGGTCCGCGTAGGTCTGGTTCAGCAGATCAAGGGCCCAGGCGTCGAACGTACGGGCGGCCACGAATCGGCTGCGCCCGGTGGAGGCAGCGGTCCTCGCCGCGAGTTCGCGCACCGCCGCCCGCGAGAACGACAGCATCAGAACCTCGTCGGCCGACAGCTCCCCGTCGAGCAGGTGGTCGAGGCGACGTACGAGGGTGTAGGTCTTTCCCGTGCCAGCAGGGGCGATGACGAGGGTGTGCGAGCCGGCGGGACGGGTTGCGGCGAGGGCCTGCTCCGGGGTCGGCCCGTCGTCGACGGCGACCTGTGCACTCATGAGTCGGTCCACATCTTTTCGAACTCGGTGAAGGCGAGTTCCTCGCCGTAGTTGACGATGTTGTCACGCACGTTGAGGATCAGGCACCGGTCGGTCCCGCCATTGGCGGGTCCGCGCAGGCCACGGCCGATCATCTGCTGGTAGACGTTGGGGCTGTAGGTGGGACGGGCCACCACGACGGCGCGTGTGGCGGGTGCGTCGAACCCCTGGTGCAGCACGCCGTAGTTCGTGAGAATCCGGATCCGCCCCTTGCCGAACTGTTCGACGATGCGCCGCCGACGTGCCGGCGGCGTCTGCGAGTCGACGGCGGCGGCTCTGACGCCCTGGTCGTCGAGGACAGCGGCGAGGAACCGCGCGTGGTTGACCGAGGTCGCGAAGACCAGGACGGGCCAGTCTGGATCCAGGTCGAGCAGTGCCTTGATCAGGGCCTCGTTCCGCACATGGTCATCGGCAAGCCGCCGCTCCGCCTCCGGCGGGAGCGTGCCGCCGCGCAGCTGGGACATCCGAGACACCTCGGAGTCGGTGAGCGTCAGCTTGCCCCCCTCGAGGACGCGGTGGTCGACGCGGGCCAGTACTCCCATGTTCTGCAGCACCCGATACGCGTCCTCGCCGAACACGTCCTTGTCCAGCCGGCTCTTGCCGTACCTGCTGACCAGGCGACTCGTCTCGGCGCTGTTCTTCCCCCGGAACGGCGTCGCGGTCAGTCCGATGAGCGGGCGAGCCGTGCGATGCTGGGTCAGCCCGAATTGCTCCAACAACCGGGTGTAGCTCTTCGTGGTGGATCCGTGCGCCTCGTCCACGATCACCAACGCTGGCTCGCGCAGCCAGGCGTACGCCGGCTTGTCGAGGTTGTAGGTGAGCTTGTCGTCGGTGGCGATGACGAGATGGGGGTTGTCCGTAACCGGGCTGGCGTCGCGGGTGCTCCAGAACCTGCTGATGGTCAGCCGAGTCTTCCCCACGCCGACCTTTTCCCAGACGTAACGCCAGCTCTGCACCGCCTGTTCGCACAGTTCCTCGGACTGGGCGATCCACAGGATCGGTCCGCCAGGACCCTCTGATCCGTACTCCTTGAGGTAACGGATCACCGCTTCGACGGCGATGCGGGTTTTACCCGCACCGGTCGGGAGGCTGAGCATCGCACGCCCCGGTGACTCCTGCATCAGCAGTCGATGCATCCGGCCTGCCAGCTTCTCCTGGTAGTCGTGGAGCGGGAAATGGGGCGTGGGACCGGCGACGTGCTCGGTCTCCAGCGGCTGCTCCTCCCGCACCCCCGCCAAGGGGTTCGGCAGACCCAAATCGGCTACGACACTCATCGATTTCCGGTCGCCGGTGAAGCCAACCGCGAGCGCCTCGTGGGTCTTCCCGAGATCCTCCCGATGGTGCCGCAGGGTCCCTTCACCGTGGGCGTGCAGCGCCAACTCGGCGATGCGACGATCGCCCACGGGCGCGCCCGTGCGTGCCTCTTCCCAGGCGAGCAGCCCCTCGGGCAGCCCGCGGCGTAGCCGCTCCGCGCCGATCAGCAGAAGAACCTTCTCCGCGGTGTTCTTCGTTGCGCGGACTTGCTTGAGCACCTCCTGGTTCTTGGCCTCCTCGCTGCGGGCGAGGATGATCTCGATCTCCTGCGGGGACAGGTGCAGGTCGAGTTCTCGCGAAATGGCCAGAAGGATCGACCGCTTGTCCGTCGCATGACGAACGTAGACGACGCCGTCGCGTGCCGCGACCTCCAACGGGCTGGTGCGCATGCCGTTCGGGGTGCGCGTCACCTCCTCCAGTTCGCTGCACTGCACGAAGGACCACCCCTCGGTCTTCCGCCCGCGCAGGATTCGGAGGTGGGGGTACTCCGCGACAACGGCGACCGGTTCTGTCTCCTCGACCTTGCGCAGCTCGGTGCTGATCGTCGCGGCGTACCGGCGCATGCCCCAGTGCTGCACCATCGCGTCGACGTCGGCTGCAGTCGGCGCCAGCAGCGCGGGGACAGTCTCCAACACCAGTGCGTCGTATTCTTCCCGACTCGACGTAACGCAGATCTGGTCGTCGGGCCGGGTACCCCACGTGGCGCCGATCCGGCAGCGGGTGTCACCACCGGGCCAGTCGGCCCCCGAGGTCAACACCAGCGCGTAGACCATGCCGGGTAGGGCGTCCTCCTCGGTGGTGGCGACGGCCTGCACCAGGTGTCGCCAGAGGCGCTCGGGTATCTGATCGACAGTCGCGGGCAACCCGAGCACGTCGGCGACGCCACGGTCGATCATTGCGACCGGGAGTGCGACGCGGTACTCGTTCAGCGAGGGACCAACCGCGAGTTTCATTGGGACGAGGCCGCGGCTGCTCTGAAGCATCCCGTACCGGCGGACCATCCACACCAGGGGAGAGGCGACCTGCTGCGCGTGCCGGCCGGCGCGGGCGTTCCAGTCGCGTACCAGCCGGCCGGCAGGCAGGTTCTTGATAAACAGATGCTTGGCCTCGTCGCTGAGGCCCGCGAGCACGCCGAGCGGTCCTGGCGGGTTGGTGCCGTCGACGACGAGGCTGCTCAGCTTGGGATGGACGACTCCAGCCGGGAGCTTCGCACACATCGCATCGAGGGCACGGGCTCGGTAGTCCTCGAACCACGCCTCGCCGCGCGGGTCGAGGTCGGCCACCGGCACGTCCGACATGCCAAGCGCCTCGAGCACCGGTCGGTCGGCGGAGTGAACTCGTAGGTCCACGGCGACATCCCGGTCACGGCTGCCGTCAGCCGGGACGACTCGACCTGGAAGCAGGCAGTCGATCGGGCGGCGATAGCTGCCGCCGACGGTGCGGAGGCGCAGGTCATGCCACCAGCCGGGAGTCGACTTCGCAATAGCATCGGCGGCCTCGCGCGGTGTCACTCGGCGGCACAGCTTCCAGAAGCCCTCCCACTCCCGCCCGTTGTAGTGGCCGAAACCCTTGTCCAGAACAGCGGTGAGCCGCCCGGCAGGGCTGGCCTCGTGGACGCCCAACGTGTCCAGCGCGCTGCGCACCCCGATCACGTCCGTCACCCGCGGATCGACGTAGACGAGGTCGTCGGTCAGCTCGTCCTGTCCACTACGTTGGAAGACGTCGGTGGCGCCGATGGACACCATGCCGTACGACTCAGTGAGCAGGATTCGCGCGTCGCGTGCGCTGTCCCCCTGTTCGTGGTTGCCGGTGACCATCGCGGCGGCGATCTGGACGGCATGGGCGGACGCCTCCGGGCTGCCGTCCGACACGAGCGCCTCCAGCCACTCCCGGGCGGTCGCCTCGCGACGGTCGGCACCGTCGAAGACGAGGCGCGCCTTCGCACGACGCTCCCTGCTCTCGATCGACTTGTGCGTCCAGTCGACCGGCCTGCCGGGGTGGTCCGCCCACAGCTTCAGCCACGCGTCTGTCATGTTCTCCGGCGGCATCTGCAGCTCGGCGGGCCGACGGAGCTTGCCCGTCTGGTCGGGCAGTGAGGGCAGCGACGCCGCGGCCTTCCACACCGCCTTGGTCAACCGCTCGTCTGCCCACTGCGGGGCTTCCCGGCCGCGGCCGGGAAGCAGCATCAGGTACGAACCCGGGTCCGTCGCATCGACGAGCTCCGGTAGGGACTCCACGACGAGTTGGGCGGCCTGCTCGATCAGTTCATCGTTGAAGGTGTTGTGATCGAATAGGTTCTGTCGATCCTCGCTGGTCTTCCACGGCGCGTTGAGTAGACCACGCAACGTGGTGGCGTAGTTGGTGGGGAAGTAGGCCCAGAACGTGCCGCGATCGCCGAAGCCTCGAGTCGGTACCGCCCAAGCGATGTCGATCTCGGGGCGGTCGTGCAGCTCTCCGGCGCTGGCCAAGGCCGTCGCCGATGGAGAGAACGTGCGACGGAAGACGTGCCATTCCGTCGTCGTCTCCTTGCCGTCGGCACTGAAAGCCTGCAGGGTGTGCAACGTGCTGGCGAACTTGACGAACAGTTCGCGGATCACCGGTTGCTGGCCGGACCGGTCCTCAAGGGTCAGCGAAGCGACGTGGGGCGAGAACAACTGGAACTGCGAGGGGAAGTTTCTGAGGTCCTGGCTCAGTCGCGCCACGCTGCCGGGCAAGAGGGGCAGCCGCACTACGGTGACCGCCCACTCGAGTAGCTTGGCGAGCAGCGGGTCCTGCACGGCCGCCTGCTCGGTGTCGATGGGGCGGGCCATTCTGAGCACGGGGATGTCGACCGCGCTCGGTACGACCGCGCGGATGGCCTGCTCCGCCCACGCTCGGTCGAAACCGAAGGAACCGGTTGTGCTGAAGAACTGGGGCGCGTCGCTGACGGTGAGGACGGATTTGACACCCACGCCGAAGCGGCCGATCTGGCCGCCTCGCTTGCGGGAGACGCTCATCCGGAGGATCGTGTCCGCGCCCTCGGGGGTCATCGGGTTGCCGGTGTTGGCGCAGTAGAGGAACCGATCGGTGAGAATGACCCGGATTTCGCCGTTCTTCAGACCGCGCATTTCGTCGGCGCCGTTCTGGACCAGCTCGTAGACCTGGCGTTCGCCGTAGCCGCCCTGATTGATGCGCCGCTCACCGTTTGCGTGCTCCTGGATCAGGCCCGCATCGATGCGGTACGTCTCAAGGACGCGTTGCGACTGCTCCTCGACAACCTGTCGCACTGATTGATCTGATACGTCCGCATCGAAGATTGTTGGCCGCATGTTCCGCCTACGCAGGGATTATGTGGGTGGACAGGTGGACCAGGACTGCTTGGTTCGCTTCCCAGCCATGGGTGAATTGACTGGAACATTGAGATGGACCGGCTCGGTGGTGGGATGAGCGTCGAGCAGCTCGGGATTCGCGCTTGGGGCTACCACGTAGCAGGCCTGCCAGCGGCGTAACGTGAGCACGCAGAGCCGCCCCGACTCCAGGTGGAAGGCAGTGGCGTCCCGCCGCTCCGAAAGCGGATGCAGCTCCGGTGCCCTCTGCCCGGGGCGGTCGACAAGATCGACGACCTGCTCGTCGGTCTGAGCAATAGCAATCAGCGGCTCGGGTAGCGCAGGCCAGTTCTACGGCGGCGCGCACCACCAGTGTCGACTTGCCGGCTCTGG
Source organism: Micromonospora taraxaci (assembly GCF_007830095.1). NCBI lineage: Bacteria > Bacillati > Actinomycetota > Actinomycetes > Micromonosporales > Micromonosporaceae > Micromonospora > Micromonospora taraxaci. Next base: position 6,397,758 of record NZ_VIWZ01000001.1, read on the forward strand.
GCAGCGAGTCGACGACGACGCCTCGGTGGTGGCTGGAGCGCAGCTCGGCCAGCACGGCGGTGACACGTGCCGCCTCGACCGCCGGTGGTACCTCCGGTCCAGCAATCATTGCCCCTCACCTCCCCACAAGGTGTGCCGGGGACCTTACCGGCAAGCGTCCTGCCAGCAGGACCCCTGAGTATTCACCTGATCAGCCGGTCTCGCATGGTCTCTTTGCGCTGTCAATAACCTGCGAAGTTGATATTGCTAAGGCAACTACTTGCCAGGGCTGCGGCTTCTCCACAGTTCAGGGCATAGGTCGTAGAGAACTAAGCGCACGATGTACGCCGACCGGGCCGTCACCGACACCGACACCTAGTTTCAGTGGGAGTCGCAGAGCAGCACGTCTGCGTCGGCAAAGCGGGCAGCGCTGCACGTCGGGCGGCTCGACCGTGCATCTCCTCGTCGGGGAAACCCGCATCGCCGACCGCGACCTGGGCGCACCGCCGTACCTCGACGCCAGCACCATGACGTACGACTCGCACACCCTTGACCAAACCATGCGCGTCCTGCGGCAGCTTCGCCACGCCCTACCAGCCGATGTGTACGCCACCGCCCGGACGATCGCCGCCTAAGCCTCCGGCAGTCAGGTGGCCTCGGAGGCGGTGGGACCATAACGACGTGGGCGTCGTGACAGCCTGAAGGACTGCCAGCGCCGGTTATGCTGCACGCGGACGTCCAATACACGGTCCAGGCCATGTACTCGGTACCCGACGAGGCCTGGTATCTGGAACTCAGCGGGACAGAGCCGGCCCCGCTGGCCTGAGCCGATCTGCCAGGCGCCGTCGATCATCTGCCCGGGCCGTCGATCCTGGTGGCGGTCGTGCCCGACGAGGATCCGGCCCGGGAGCCCACCGTTCCTTCTGCGGCGGCGAGCAGGCTGTGCCGTACCCGGTGATGTGTTGGTTCATGGAGCACGTCGCCGAGGAGGTGAAACGCAGCTTGCCGCGATGGCAGCAGAAATGGGTTCTGGGCAGGTGACCGCAGACAATGTGCGGCATCGGTAAGCGGGATTGGCGGACACTGCGACAGTTCTCGAGTGCGATCAAGCCGCATCGGCGTTCCGTGCGAACCTGACGTCCAGGCGCCGGTCCAGGACCCGGGCTAGCCGTTCCAGGACCGGCAGGGTCGGCACGGTCCCGCCTTCCTCGAAGTGGGCAACCGCGGACTGACTCATGCCGGCGGTGCGGGCCGCTGGCTCTAACTCCAGCCGTACCCTTCTCGCAGGTGGCGCACCTCCTGCCCAAGCTCGAAGGCGATCCGGGTGGCCTCGTACGTCTCTGCTGCTCCGGGCTCCGCCATCCGGCGCTCACGCAGGGCGTTCCAGTCCAGGCGATCACTCACCGCGCCACCTCATAGCATCGATGCTATGAGGTGAGTTGATTCGCGAGCTTCATCCGGAGGGGTGTCGTCAATGACTCCGGCGCTGTCCCATGCCATGACCTGGACGGCAACAACGTCGAGGCGGCCTGCCGCGACCCAGAGCGACTGCGCGTTAGGTTGAGGACCATGGAGCAGCGGATCAGTCTCGTCACCCTCGGCGTCGCGGACGTAGCCCGCGCCAAGGCGTTCTACGAGCACCTTGGCTGGCGGGGCCAGGAGGTCGAGGAGACGGTCTTCATCCAGGCCGGCGGCTTGGCGGTCGTCCTCTGGGGCCGCGACAAGCTCGCCGACGACGCCGGCATCGCCGACTCGGGCACGGAGGGTTTCGGTGGGATGGCCCTCGCTCAGAACGTCCGATCCCGTGAAGAGGTGGACGAGGTGATCGGAACGGCGACCAAGGCTGGTGCCACGGTGACCAAGCCGGCCCGGGAGACTTTCTACGGCGGCTACGCGGGCTACTTCACCGATCCGGACGGGCACGTCTGGGAGATCGCGTGGAATCCCGGCTTCGCCCTCGCGGACGACGGCACCCTCACCGTCCCCGACTTCAGCGCCATGGGCTGAGCCGCGCACCCACGAACACGGATCAGGGCGTCGGAGGCGGGCAGAGCAGCGGGTCCAGCAACGGCAGTTGCAGAGGATCCAGGCAGACCGCCAGCAGCGAATTCGGCGACGGCGTAGCAGTGGGCGTCGGAGTCGGGGAGGCCGACGCGACGGGCGGCGTTGGGACGGCTGGGGTGGCCGGTTCCGTGGTGGGGACCGGCCCAGGGGTCGGCACCGAGGTGGGCGACGGAGCAGGGACGGCCGACGGGGTGACTGCCGGCGCTACAGCCACCGTAACGGCAGGTGACACCACTCTGGAGACGGCTGCTGCAGTCGACGGCCGGACAGCCGGGGCGTGCGGCGGGGTCCAGACGGCACTGTCGGCCGAACCGACTCGCGACCGGGGTGCTACCGGCCCGACGGCACCGATGGGCACGAGGGTCGCCCCAGCCCTCGGGACGTCCAGGGCGATGGTCCCCGCCGAGGGCACCGGCCCGCGAGGAACCCAGGCCGCGCCAGGTGCCAGAGCGCCGGGGCCGACCGTCGCGAACACCACAGCGGCGATGGCGGCAGCACCGAGCGCCCGCCGGTCGGGGCGTACCGCGGTCAGGGGCGCGTCGTCGGGTTCCGCCGGTACGAAAGGCGCGGGCCGGGCCTCCCGGTGTGCGGCCAGCAGCGCGTCGACCTGCGCCAGGACGGCGGCGCGATCCGTAGCGACAGCGAGCGTGAGGTAGAAGCGGAAGTTCACCACGGCGTTGGCGGGGACGAGCAGCCCGGAGAGTCGACTGTGGTCGGGCAGCAGGGTGAACGGGATGTCGGGGTGGTGGGCGGGGCCGACCAGGTCCTCGTACCGCCACTCGCGCTGGTGCTCACGCCCGCCGAAGGCGACCCGGTGACTGGTCACGACGGCCATACCGGTGCCGACGGCCCGCAGACCCGGCGGCAGCGAGCGCCCAAAGATCTCCGCGAGATCGCACGGACCTGGTGTGGGCAGGCCGGGGACGTGCCGCGCCTCGGCCTCGACCAGCGTGGCGACGGGGAGGACGCGGAAGACGAGTTCGTCGTCGGCGAGGTCCACCGGAAGGCCGGTGCGGGGCTGCGTACACCCGAGGAAGCTGGCGGCTTCGACGCGGAGCCGGGCCAGGTGGTCGTCGCGGCGTCGCCAGGCGTCGGTGGCGTCGCGGTACGCGCGCTGCCGGCGCTCGTTCTCGCGCTCGGCCCAGGCGATCCGCCAGGCGGCGCAGGCCACAGAGGTCACGGTCACACGCGGTACAACCGCTCACGTACGTGACAGGCAACGCGAGCGAGATCGATGCATCCCGTTGCGCCCGAAAGGAGAGAATTGACGGACACCAGCGTCGGGGCTGCGCGGCTAGCCTGCCCAGGATGCCCGCAGCCAAGGAGCCTCCTCATGCTCGATGACATGCGTGTCCTGCGTGAGGCGGTACGCGACTACCGCTTGACGGCGACGGCCGCCGGCCTCGACTGGCCGGACCAGGGCGAGTCGCCGGCCGGGCAGCCGCCGGAACAGGTCTACCGGATCTTCGGTGTGGAGCACATCGCGGAGCAACTGACCTGGTTGCAGGCGCAGCAATGGCCCGACCGGCAGTTGTTGCCCAACGTGGGATGGCGGATGCCCTGGCCGGAGGACAGGGACGCGCTGAACTATCTGGGGTTGTCCATCGGCACGCCGTTCCCCTGGCGGCACCAGATGCCCCTGTTCTTCTTCGATGCCCTCCTCTACACGTTCGTCCTGGCCGGCGACCACGAGGGTGAGATCTGGCGCTACGAGATCTCGCCCGACGCCTGGGACTCGGTCCGTGCCGCGGCCAGCCTGGCCACGCTCTTCGATCAGTGGACCAGGGGAATCGCCGCCGGGGTTGTCGTCTACGACGAGCAGAGCAGGTGGCTCCTGGTCGACGACCTGGGCTCCGCTCCCGAACTCGACCCGCTGGCCTTCCCGGTGACCCCCTTGGAGGAGACGCTGCTGCGAACACGGCAGCGCGAATGCGGGGTCGACATGGCCATCATGGAGGACGGCTTCACGTACACCGAGGAACTGTCCGACGCCATCGACGCGGCCAGGGCCTCGATCGGCCGCTGACGCCGCCACGGCGTCGACAGACCACTGACGCCGGTGATCAGCCGGCGCGGCGGCGGTCGGTCATCGGGTCGCGGGTCGGGAACCGCGACTGGGCCCTCGGTGGGTACGCCTCGCAGTGCTCGGCCCAGTGCTCGGCGGCGGTGGCGAGGGCGTCCGCGGAGACGGTGAGGACCAGCGGGTAGATCGCGGTGGTCGGGCGGCGCATCCACGGTGGCAGTGACTCGGCGGAGAACTCCACTATCAGTTCCAGCCGGCGGCGACGGAGCACGCGGGTGCGGAGGGCCAGGTTGGGTTCGGTGAAGCGGACCAGCGCCGGTGGCGCGCTCAGCCCGAGGGCGGCGGTGGCCTGGCCGTGTAGCCAACCGCCGAGCGCGCGGGCCTCCTCGACCATCAGGCTCGGGTAGTGGTGCGACCAGGTCTGACCGTCGGCGGTGCGGGCGTCCACCTCGATGAGCAGCCAGTCGTGCCAGCCGGGTGCGACCCCGTCGGGGTCGTCGGGTGGGTCGATGCCGGGCTGGTAGCCGACGGGGCGTATCCGCACCCGGGCACCATCGTCAGACCGGATCTCCACTCGATCATTCTGGCCGACCGAAGAGGATTCCGGATGACAAATAGGTCATTTAGTGACGGTCCGCCGCACGCCCTGGTGGTCCGCGCAGGCCTTGGGCCGACCGCCGGCCAGGCTGACCGACCCGTCGCGGCACTGCACCAGGTAACCCCGACCGGCCCAGAACTCCGGTACGCAGTCGAACCAGTCGCACACCTCGGCTGCCGGCTTGCGGATCCGCGTACCGCCGCAGAAGTCGTACCCCAGCGGGTTTTCCGGTGCCCCGCAGCGCGGTCCCCGGGGGGTCGTGCTGGGCGACGGGCGGGGTGCCTTCGTCGGCTTCGGCGACGGGGGCTTGAGCGCAAGCTCCGGAGTGGCCGGGCGGCCCGGCGAGGGCGTCACGCTGGCGGTGGGCGCCGGGGTGGCGGCGACGGCCACCTCCGCCGGGTCGGACGGGTCCGACTCGATCAGCGCCGCCGGCACCAGCAACGCGATGGCCGCCGCCACCGCGAGGGTCCGCCGGCCGCCGGGCACGAACGACGACAGCCGGGCCTGCCCGGGCGTGGCCGCCGCCGGGCGGAACGGCTTGAGCTGGGCGTGCTCGGCGATCAGCTCGTCGAGCTGGGCGAGCACCGCCGCGCGTTGTTCGATCGCGTCGGCGAAGGCCAGGGTCAGCTTGAACCGGAAGTCCGCCGCGGCGTCGACGGGCAACAGCAACCCGGAGGTGTGCCGCCGGTCGAGTACCTGGATCACTGTGACCGGGGCCGCCGGGTCGTGGGCCAGGCCGGTCATTCGGCCGTACGCCCAGTCGCGCCGGCCGCGTCCGCCGAGCAGCACCAGTCGACGGCTGGTGATCACGGCCATGCCGGCGTCGGTGACGCGTACGCCGTCGGGGCGGCGTGGGCGCAACGGCCCGGCCGGTCGGGCGATCGTGAGGTCCGGCGCGGGAAGGACCGTGGTGTGGCGCACCTCGATCAGTTGCGCGGCCGGCAGCACCCAGAGCACCACCTCGTCGGCGGCCAACTCCAGGGGCAGGCCGGCACCGGCCGCTGCCGAGCCCTGGAAGTCGGCGGCCAGGGCGCGTAGTCGCCGTAGCTCGTCGGCACGTCGCCGCCACGCCGCCTCGGCACCGCGGTACGTGCTGACCCGCCGCACGTTCTGCCGGTGCGCCCACCGGTACCGCCATGTGGAACCCGTCGAATCAGTTTTTGCCACGCCGACTCCTTCGCCGCGCAGACCACCAATCTGGGTTGTCACGAGGTCTAACCGGAGCGGCGTGGCGCTCGGACACGCCGAAACGGGCAAAATACCCGATCGGCGGAGCATCCCGCACGATAGGGCGATACTGGTGCCGGCGTTCACGTTTTCCGAGGGGGTGACGGTCGTGCCGCCAGTCACCGTGCCCGGGGTCGTGATCGGGGTCGACATCGGCACCACCAGCACCAAGGCCGTCGCGTACGACACCGACGGGAAGCAGTTGGGCAGCCACTCGCTCGGCTACCCGCTGGACAACCCGCAACCCGGCTACGCCGAGCAGGACCCGCGACTCATCCTCGACGCGGTGCTCAGGTCGATCAGCATCGTCGTGGCGGAGCTGGTCCAGCCGGTGGCCGGGCTGTCGTTCAGCTCGGCCATGCACAGCCTGATCGGGCTGGATTCGGACGGCAACCCGCTCACCCCGTCGGTGACCTGGGCCGACTCACGGTCAACGCGGCAGGCCGAGCGGTTGCGGGCGGTGCCGTCCGGGCTGGCCCTGCACCGGCGCACCGGCACGCCCATGCACCCGATGTCTCCGCTGCCCAAGCTCCTCTGGTTCGCCGAGCAGGAGCCGAAGCTGTTCGAGAAGGTCACGCACTGGGTGGGCATCAAGGACTGGGTGCTGCTGCAACTCTGCGGCACGCTGGTCACCGACCATTCGATCGCGTCGGCCACCGGCCTTCTGGACATCCACAGGTTGGAGTGGGACAGCGAGGCGCTGAGCATCGCCGGCATCACCGCTGACAAACTCCCCCGACTGGTCGCCACCACCGCCGTGCTGCCCAACCTCACGCCCCAGGCCGCTTCCGAGACCGGCCTGCCGCAGCGCACCCCGGTGGTGGTCGGCGCCGGTGACGGGCCGCTGGCGAACCTCGGTCTGGGCGCTGTGCACCCCGGCATGGTGGCGTGCTCGATCGGCACCAGCGGCGCGATGCGGGTGATGGTCGAGCGGCCCGGTGTGGACCCGCTCGGTGGGGTGTTCTGCTACGCGCTGACCGAGCAACGCTGGGCGGTCGGGGGTGCCATCAACAACGGCGGCATCGTGCTCAAGTGGGCTGGTGCGGCGCTCGCCCCGGATCTGGGCGAGCACTCCGAGGAGGACCTGGTGGCCCTCGCCGCCCGCGCGCCGGCCGGTTCGGGCGGGCTCCTCATGCTGCCGTACCTGCACAGCGAACGGGCACCACACTGGAGCGCCCTGCCGCGCGGGGCGTACGTGGGGCTGACCCACGGGCACCGCCGTGAGCATCTGATCCGAGCTGCCCTGGAGGGGGTCTGCCAGCAGCTCGCGTTGGTGCTCAGCTCGGTGCGGGCCGCCGGCAACGAGGTCCGGGAGATCCGGGCCGGTGGTGGGTTCGCCCGCAGCGGCCTGTGGCGGCAGATGCTCGCCGACGTGCTCGGCATGCCGGTGAGCTTCCCGGCGGCGCACGAGGGGTCGAGCTTCGGGGCGGCGCTGCTCGGCATGGAGGCGCTCGGGCTGATCCCCAGCATCGACGTCGCCGCCGACCTGGTGCGGATCGAGGAGACTATCCGCCCCGACCCGGCCGCCGCCGCCACCTACGCGGGGTTGCTGCCGCTCTTCGCCGAGCTGTACGACGCCCTGGTGCCCGCCTTCACCTCGCTCCGCCGGATGGCGCCCGGCCTGCCCGCCGAGACCGAGCCGTCGGACGGAAAGCCGAGGTGACAGTTCGGCGGCGGCGACCCGGTCAGGGTGCCTCGACGCCGGAGATCAGGTAGCGCTGCACGTCAGCGTCGAGGATCTCCGCTTCCTGCTGGTCACTCGGCCCGGAGCCGCGGAACGCGGCCAGCTGCTCCGGGGACTCCCAGCGTTCGTAGATGTGGATCCGGCCCGGGTCGAGCGGGTCGGCGGCGAGCAGGAAGTCGAGGCAGCCGGCGGTGGCGCGCGCCTGCGCGATGACCTGGGCGCTTTCCGCGAGGTAGCCGTCGCGCGCGTCAGGTTCAACGTGCAGACTGCCTGCGATGATCAACATGGCCGCTCCCCTTGAGGTTGGGTCTCCTGATGCGGCTGATTCCGCAGAGTTATATCTATACCTCTGAGGTGTGTCGCTCCTGGGCGCATCGCCGCCCGGTCGGGTGACACCAGTCCCGGAGACCTCAAGCGCATCCGACGTTTCATATCGTGCAAACGTGAGAAAAAGCGACAAGAGGCGCTCATCCTCCCTGCTGCTGGGCTCTGTCCGCGTACCCCTGAAAGGGCTGGCGGCGGCGGTCGCGCTCGCCGTGGTCGCGACGACCGGGCCGGCCACCGCGGACGGCCCGGACCACGGGCCCATCGCGGACCCGGCGCAGCAGACCGAGCCGGGGTACGGGGACAGCGAGGGCCACGAGCCCGGCCTGGACCCGACGCCGGAGCGGGCACCGACCAGCGAGGTGTCCTGGTTGTCGTTTCCCGGCGGGGTGTTCGCTGTGGACTCGCTCGGGCACACGGTGCGCTACCGCGCCTGCGACAGCGACACCGGCCGGGTCGCCGACCCGAACATGCGGGTCGCCGCCGGGGTGGCCAGCGGTGCGGTGGTGGTCGGAGGCGTCGCCTACCGGTACCGGGTGCCGCTGGTCGGGCGCAGCGAGGGCACCCTTGAGGTGATCGGCCGGCACCGCCCGCCGGTGGAGTTGACCGGTGTGGTGGTCACCAGCCCGCAGCCGCCCACCGACCCGGTCGCGGGAGCCCGGCTGTTCCCGCTCAGCGGGCAGCTCGCCCGGGTGGTCGCGGACGCGAGCCTCAACCCTTCCGGAGTCACCGTCCGGGACCTGTCCGGTCGGTACGGCGACCAGCAGATCGCCGTCAACGGCTCGCTCCGGCCCAAGGCCGCCAGCGTGATCAAGCTGTGGATTCTTGTCGAGCTGCTCCGCCGGGTCGACTGTGGACAGGTCTCCCTCGACGACGGGGTGCTGGTCACCCCGGAGGACATCGTGGGCGGCACCGGCCAGTTGCAGTTCGAGACGTTTCCGCAGGTGGTGACCCTGCACCGGCTCGCCCAGTATCTGATCAAATACAGCGACAACGTCGCCGCGAACGTGCTGATCACCTACCTGGGCGGGTTCGCCCCGGTCAACGCGCTGATCGACTCGATGAACCAGCGGTCCACCATCCTGGCCCGCCGGATGCTCGACAGCGCGGCCGCCCAGCGCGGCGAGGAGAACTACACCAGCCCGGACGACGTGGTGTCCCTGCTCGGCGCGGTCTGGGACGGCGAGATCCTCACCCCCGCCTCCCGCGACCTGATGATCGGGTTCATGCGGGAACAGACCCTGAACACCAAGATCCCGGCCGCGTTGCCACCCGGGGTGCCGGTGGCCCACAAGACCGGTGACCTGCCGGACGCCTCCCACGACGTCGGCTACTACCTGATCCCCGGCACCGAGACCGCCGTCGCGTTCCTCACCGCCGGGCCGATGGCCACCGGCGACGAGACCGTCCGCCGGATGGCCCGAACCGTCTACGACTTCCTGGTCACCCCCGTCGACGGGGCGGTCGAGGAGTGACCCGGCGTCAGGCGCCGGGGATGTTCGCCGGCGGATCCTCGCCGACCAGGTCGGCCGCCGGCGGGTCCGCCGACACCGCCAGCCCGAAGTCCGAGTACGTCAGGTCGAGCTGGGCGGTCTGCGACTCCTTGCTGGCCAACTCGATGCGGTAGCGGACCAGGCGCCCCTGCTCGTCGACCGCAGCGGTGAACGGCACCGCCCCGGCCCGGTCACCGAGCACATTGCCGACCCCGCTGCCCAGCACCGCGCTGCTCTCGCGCAGGTCCAGAGTCCCGGCGTACTCCCGCGTGGCGGTCTGCTGCACGGCGGTCGCCGTGCTGAGCGTGCCGGCCAGCCTGGTGTTGTCCAGGCCCTGCTTGGCGGGGGGTGAACCCGGAGCGCCGACATGCCACCAGGTCTTGCCGTCCCACACCGGAACACGCCGGTCCGGGGCGCTGACCCGCACGTAGACGTCCGGCCCGGTGGTGAGCCGTTCGATCTTCACCTCGCCGGTGGGCACCTTCAGGGAGGTGGTCTCCAGACCACGCTGCGCCTTCGGGTCCCAGAGCACCACAGTGCCGTCCCCGCCCGTCGTCCCGCCGCTGCTCAACGTCAGCTTGTAGGTCTGCTGGTCGACCTTCCCGGCGGCGGCCTTGAGCACACCGACCGGGTCGGTCGGCGCCGCCGACGCCACCGGGCGACCCGCGTCGGGCTCATCCCCGGTGGCCACGAGTGCCCACACCCCGGCGGCGACAGCCACCGCGAGAATGACACCAGCGGCGATCAGCTTCGGCTTCTGCACTGTCATCTCCCCCGGGGCGGTGCGGTCCGGCCAGACTAGCCGGACCGCCCTCCGCTGTGCGCCGGGTCGGCCTCCCGGCCGACTGTGCTCCGGGTCGGCCTCCCGGCCGATCAGGCGCGGCTGATCGCGTTGGCGTGGATCGCCTCGTTCAGGTACGCGGCCAACCCCGGGGCGATGGTCTCGTAGTGTGCGGTGAACCGCTCGTCGGCCAGGTACATGTCGGCCAGCCCGGTGTGGATCTCGTACGAGCACTCGTAGAACCAGCGGCTGATGAGCTGCCGGTGCTCCTCGGCCAACTCCATCGCCTCGGCGCTGTCGGCTGGCGCGCCCGAGGCCATCAGCGCGACGATCCGCCGGCCCCAGTCCTCGTTCTCCGCCTTGATCCGCAGCCAGTCTTCCTTGGTGTAGCGCGAGGCCCGCCGGTTCGACTCCCGGTACGCGTCGGTGTCGCCCCAGCGTTGCTCCGCCTCGGCCTCGTGCTCCTCCGGCGTGAAGTCACCGAAGACCTCGAACCGCTCCTCGGGAGTGAGTTGGATGTTCAACTTGCTCGCCTCCATCGCGAACTCGATCGCCGTGACCATCTCCTGCAACCGTTTGATCCGTACCGTCAGCAGCTCGTGCTGCCGGCGCAGGTGCGCGGCCGGGTCGGCCGCCGGGTCGTCGATGATCGCGGTGATCTCCTCAAGCGGGAAACCCAGCTCCCGGTAGTACAGGACGAGTTGCAGCCGTTGCAGGTCCGCGTCGTCGTAGCGGCGGTAACCGGCCGAGGTCCGCCCGCTCGGCGAGAGCAGCCCCACCTCGTCGTAGTGGTGCAACGTCCGGACCGTCACGCCGGCCAGCTTCGCCACCTGACCCACCGTGTACGCCATGGTTCCCCTCCCTTCCGGGAACCAGGCTGCCGCCTGCCGCTACGTCAGGGTCAAGCCCGATTCTGACCCACCATCGCGGGGCCGTCCGGCCGCCCGTACAGATAGCCCTGACCGCGCGGGCAGCCGATCGCGGCGACCGCCTCGTGCTGGCGTTCGGTCTCCACCCCCTCGGCGACCACCGCAAGGTCGAACGCGCCGGCCAGTCGGGTCACCATCTCCACCGTGGCGTACGCGCGGTCGTCCGACCCCAGGCGGGCCACGAACGAACGGTCGATCTTCAGCTCGGTGGCCGGAATCCGGTGCAGGTAGCTCAGCGACGAGTAGCCGGTGCCGAAGTCGTCGATGGCGATCTTGATGCCCAGCTCGCGGAGCTGGTGCAGCCGCTCCAACACCGTCTCGGTGCCCTCGATCAACGCCGACTCGGTCAACTCCAGGGTCAACGCCCGCGGAGCCAGCCCGGCGGCGCTGACCGCCGAGGTGACAGTGGCGATCAGATCCGGGCGACGCAGGTGCGCCGCCGCGATGTTCACCGCGACGGTCGCCTCCGGCGCACGGCCCCGCCAGGTAGCGGCAGCCCGGCACGCCTCGTGGATCACCCACCTGTCGATCGGCAGGATCAGCCCGGTCTCCTCGGCCAACGGCAGGAACTTCGCCGGCGGCAGCATCCCCAGGCGAGGATGCCGCCACCGCACCAACGCCTCGGCGCTGCGGACCGCGCCGGTGCCCAGGTCCACGATCGGTTGGAACTCCAGGTGCAGCTGGTCCTCGTCCACCGCCCGACGCAGGTCCGCGATCAGCTCGGCGCGGGACACCGCCGACTCGCGCAGCGCCGGGGTGCACGTCCGGTACGCGGACTTCCCGGCCGCCTTCGCCGCGTACATGGCGATGTCGGCGTCGCGCAGCAGGTCGGTGTGGGAGGCGTGCTGCGGACCGAACTCCGCGATGCCGATGCTCGCGGACGGGTGCACCCCGACGTCCTCCTCGTCGTCGGAGGGCCGCAGCGCGTCCAGCAGCCGTTCGGCGAGCCGCTCCGGTGAGACGGGACCGTCGCCGTCGACCAGCACGGCGAACTCGTCTCCGCCCAGCCGGGCGATCGTCCCGTCGCCGTCCACGGCAGCCCGCATCCGGGCCGCCAACCCGGTCAGCAGGGTGTCCCCGGTGGCGTGCCCGAACCGGTCGTTGACCTGCTTGAACCCGTCCAGGTCGAGCAGCAGCACGGCCACCGGCCGGTCGTCGCGCAGGGCCAGGCGCAGCCGCCTGTTGAACAGCAGCCGGTTGGGCAGCCCGGTGAGCTGGTCGCCGTACGCGAGTCGGCGCAGCCGGGCCACCAGCCGCAGGTTCTCGTTGGCGGCCAACCCCTGCCGTACGGCGAGGGCGGCCAGCAGCACCATCATGGTCACGAACACCAGCTGCGGGGTCTGCCCGGTGGGCCGACGGGCCAGCACCACCGCAATGATCGCCCCGCCCACCGGCAGGTACGGCAACGCTCCGCGCCACCAGGGCGGCAGTGGTGACTCGGCGGTGTCGTCGGTGCCGTCGCAGTCCGGCGGCGGCGGCTTGCGGGTGGCCAGGCCGATCAGCAGGTAGCTCAGCGGCCAGCACAGGTCGATCGGGTGACCGGCGGCGTAGTCGGCGCGGGCGACCAGCGACACGTAGACGACGTCGGCGACGACCCGCAGGGTGAGGCTCCCCGCGAGCAGGCTCATCGGCTGCCACATCGGCCGGGCCGGGCCGGACACCGCGACCAGGATGGTGAGCTGCATCAGGTCGAACATCGGGTAGAGCAGCCCCAACGTGCGCGCCGTGTCGGCCAGCTCGGCGGCGGCCACCCCGCGGTAGACCAGCACCCAGGCGATCGGCACCAGGGCCAGTGCGACGATGATCCCGTCCAGCAGGGTGCGGGCCCGCCCCACCGCCGAGCGGGGCGCCGACGGTGAGCTGAGCAGCGCGGCCGTACCGGTGAGGATGCCGGCGGTGAAGACCACCCCGACCACCGGCGTGTGCGGCAGGTCGCCGCCGACGAGCCGCTGCACCGTCCAGATCGCCCGGCCCACAGCGGCGAGCGCCATGGTGACGGCGAGCAGAGCCCAGAACCTGCGCAGCGGCGCAGGATGCCGACGGGCCACCCCGATGCACGCGAGCGTCGCCCAACCGGCGACCAGCAGCGCGCCGATGTCACTGACCAGCGCGGCTGCGGGCAGGGCGGCGACCAGCCAGGCTGCCTCCACGACCAGGACCGTGCCGGCGACCAGCAGACCGAGACGGCCCGCCCAGGGGCTTGTCGACGCGCGCCGGTCAGCGGGGTCGGGACGCGCGGGCGGTGCCGACGCGGTCGACACCACGACGGCCTGGCTCACGTCCTGCGGTGACACGGCGAACGCTTCGGCTCTCTCTCGTGGTGCACCCTCGACGCTGAGGACCGGTCCCGGCAAACCTCGCAAAGCCTAGTCAGCGGTCGGATGCCCCGCCAGGGCCGAACGGCAGGCCTGTCGGTGACCAAAGGTGCGGCAACCCTCCGGCCACATGCGACGGACGTCGGTGCTCCTCGGTCAGCGGCCGGTGTTCCTCGGTCAACGGCCGGCGGAGCGGTTCCACGGTGAGCGGGGCAGTGTGGTGCCGGCCAGAGGGCGACGTGCCCGACGGCGTTTGCGCCGGCCGGGGGTGCAGGGCGGACGGGCCACAGTGTGCACCGCCACGTCGACCGGGGGCGTCGGTCGACCGATCAGCCAGCAGAGGAAGCGTTCCATCGACGGATCAGCCGACCGGGAGGCGCTGGGCATCGGCCTTGGCGATCTCGTACTCCGCCCCGCAGAACGTGCACTGCTGCGCGTACCGGGTGCGGATGGGGATGAGCGGAATGAAGAAGAGAGTAAATTTCGTCGCCCGTCGGGTGATCACCTGCGCGGCATGGTTGCCGCAGTGTCGGCACACCTGCTGCACGACACCGGACCGGTCGACCTTGGTACGCAGACCAAAGATGAAGAACATCGCCCGCCAGTACCCACTCAACAGCGAAAAGTCACCAGATCCCACCGGTGGATCAGAACCGGAAGGTCCGGCAAGCCCCATGGGGGTATAGCGAACGGTATACTACCTCCCGTGCAGGAGGAGTGGGACGTCTTCGTCGTCGATGAGGTCCGCGCCTGGATCGACAGCCTCGACCAGGCGACCCTTGCCCGGGTCGTGCAGGCGATCGACGCGCTCGCCGAAGCCGGGCCCGGGCTGGGACGCCCCCTCGTCGACACGATCAGTGGGTCGTCGATCGCGAACCTGAAAGAGTTGCGTCCCGGCACGGTCCGCATCCTCTTCGTCTTCGACCCGTGGCGCGCAAGCATTCTGCTGATCGCCGGCGACAAGGCGGGCCAGTGGACGAGTTGGTACCGACAGGCCATCCCGTTAGCCGAACAACGGTACGAGATCTACTTGAAGGAACGTGCACAGCAGGAGGGGGGACGGCGGTGAGTGGTCACGTGCGGTGGTCAGACATCCGGGCGGAGTACGTGCAGCGCGCTGGCGGCGAGGCGGCTGTCGAAGAGGGCAAGCAGGAGTTGCTCGCACAGGTTGTCGGGCACCGCCTCGCGGAGGTACGACGCTCCCGCGGCTTCACCCAGCAACAGATCGCCGACCGGATGGGCGTGACCAAGGGTCGGATCTCCCAGATCGAGCAGGGCCGGATTTCCGGCCAGGAGGTGGTCGCTCGCTACGCCGTCGCCCTCGGTGGCCGGCTACACCAGGCGATCTACTTCGACGACGGCGACATCGCCGCCATCGCCTGAGCCCGCCCAGTCGCCCAACGCATGATCGTGCTCGATCCAGGATGTAGTGCCCTCGCGAAGCCAACGAGGCCACTGGATCCCTGATCGAGCACGATCAAGCAGCGCGGGGCGGCTCAGCTGGTTGGCTGGGGCTCCAGGCCGGGGATCTCCTCGGAGAGCCAGATCGGCTGCCAGTTCGGCACCTCGTGGAAGCGGCGCAGCTCAAACAGCCCGGCAACCGAGCCGCTCCAGGCCCCGTACGGGGGGTTGGCCTCGTCGAAGCCGCTCTGCACGAAGGTCAGCGTGGTCCGGCCACCGGACTCGGCCAGCTCCCAGCTCGTCACGCCGGTCGGCCCCCAGTCGACGGACATCCGGCGACCGGGCTCCAGGTCGACGACCTTGGCCGCGTAGCCGGTCTCGAAGCCGCCCATGGCGTACCGGCCGCCGACCCAGGGCTCGATGCCGATCGGGTAGCCGAACCAGGCGCTGGCCTGCTCGGAGTCGGTCAGCGACTCCCACACCTTGTCGGCGGGGGCGGCGATGACCAGCTCGCCCCGCAGGTCGGCGGAGGTGAAGTCGGTGCGGGGCAGCAGTGGCTTGCCCTCCACGTGGGCGGCCAGGTTGGCGATGGACAGCGCCCAGTACGTCTGGAGCACGCCCCGGATGCTGGAGCCGCTCATCGCCTCGGCGAAGTCGAAGTGGCTCTGGATCAGCGTCAGCACTGTGCTGTCGGTGCCCTCGGCGGTCAACTGGAACTCGGTGGTGGTCTCCACCCCGTCGAGCAGCCAGCCGAAGCGCAGCGTGTCGTCGTCGGCGTGCAGCAGTCGCTGATGCGGGGCGTCACCCTCGGGCGTGTAGCGGCCCCAGAACTCGTACCGCTGAGGCAGCTCGACCTCGGCGTGCTCGGCCAGCCAGAGACGCAGCTCTGCCGGGTCGGTCAGGGCTTGGCGGACGCGCCCGACCGGCGCGGAGAGACGGGCCTGAACCTTCATCGGCTCACTCATTGTCGTTCCCTTTCGGATAGCAGGCGACGGCCAGCTTGAAGGCATCTCCTTCGCTGCCGCCGTAGCGGGTGAACAACTCCTGAAGTGCGGTTTGCAGGTCGTGCAGGAACTGTTGGCGCTGCTCGGCCGGCACCCGGATCTCGCCGGAGACCCCGATCGAGGGCAGCTCGGGTGCCGCGCGGTCCAGGCCGGCGATGTCGGCCTGGACCTCCTCCATCAGGTCGAGCAGGTAGCCCAGGCTCAGCTCGTCGCGGGCCCGGCGTAGGCCGATCCGGCCGACGAGCCGTGGGGACAGCCAGTAGGACCGGGCGGCGGCCTGGTAGATGCCCTCGGTGATGCCGCGGACCTTGCGTTCGTTGACCAGCTCGACGAGGCCGGCCGCGACGAGCTGCTTGACGTGGTAGTAGACGCGCTGCGGCGTCTGGTCGAGTCGGGCCGCGACCTCGGTGCAGGTGCGCGGTTCGGCCAGTTGCCGCAGCACCTCGACGCGTTGCGGCTTGAGCAGGACTTCGGCCTGCTCGATCTGCTCCAGGTACAGGACGTCTCTCATGGCAAAATCAGTTTGTACGTACAAAACTTGTTTGTCAATCGGTTCGCGAAAAGCCGCGCCGACGTTCTCGACGCGGCTTCCCGCGACACTCAGCGGATGGTCAGGGCAACCAGTCGGGTCGCAGCGGGTAGCCGTTCACCCCGTCCGGGCCGTTGTGCGTGGCCAGCACCTGGTGCAGCTGGATGCCGTTGCGCTCGAACGCCATCCGCGACCCCGCCATGTACAGCCCCCACACCCGAGCGGTGCCCGCGCCCACCTCGGACACGCAGAAGTCCCAGTGCTCGACCAGGTTGCGACACCAGGCGGCGAGCGTCAGCGCGTAGTGCTGGCGCAGGTTCTCCTCGTGGTGTACCTCGAACCCGGCGTCGTGGATCTCGCTGATCAGCCGACCCGGGCCGGCCAACTCGCCGTCCGGGAAGACGTACCTGTCGATGAACGCGCCGGAGCGGTGCGGCGCCCGATTGTCCGCGCGGGTGATGCAGTGGTTGAGCAGACGCCCACCCTGCCGCAGCCGACTGCGCAGCGCCCCGAAGTAGGTCGGGTAGTTGCGCACCCCGATGTGCTCGGTCAACCCGATCGACGAGACGGCGTCGAACTGCTCCGCCGGCGCGTCCCGGTAGTCCATGTGCCGCACCTCGGCCAGCCCGGTCAACCCCTCCCGCTCGATCGCCGCCTGCGCCCACTGCGCCTGCGCCTTCGACAGGGTCACCCCGAGCGCCTTGACGCCGTACTCGCGCGCGGCGTGCCGCACCATGCCACCCCAGCCGCAGCCCACATCCAGCAGCCGCATCCCCTTCTTCAGCGCCAGCTTGCCGGCGACCAGGTCGTACTTCGCCGCCTGGGCCTGCTCCAGCGTGTCGTCCGGAGAACGGAAAACCGCGCAGGTGTACGTCATCGACGGGCCGAGCACCTTCTCGTAGAAGGCGTTGGAGACGTCGTAGTGGTGCGAGATCGCGGTGCTGTCCCGGACCCGGGAGTGCCGGAGCCCGTTCACCACCCGCTTCCACCGTGGCAGCGCCTCCT
The DNA here is from genome assembly GCF_007830095.1 of Micromonospora taraxaci. Lineage (NCBI taxonomy): Bacteria > Bacillati > Actinomycetota > Actinomycetes > Micromonosporales > Micromonosporaceae > Micromonospora > Micromonospora taraxaci. Next base: position 6,415,114 of record NZ_VIWZ01000001.1, read on the forward strand.
GCGGCGGTGCCGGCGGCGGCATCAGCCGCTCCCAGCCCAGCCCACGGACCAGCGCCAGCCCCTCGGCCAGCGACGGTGGGCGCAACCGCAGCTCGTCCTTGAGCACCCGCAACGCCTCGTACGGGTCGCCCGGGTGCACCCCCTGCAACGCCAGGTCGCCACTGACGTAGGCCCGGGCCATGCCCAGGTCGCCAGGGGCGGTGAGCAGGTACGACAGGCCACGCTCGGAACGGATCGCCAGGGTGATGCCGGCGTCGGACGGGCCGACGGCGCTGCCGTCGTACCCGGTGATCCGCACCGGCAGTGGTCCCGTGGTGACCGCGCGGACGACGTCCGCGACGGTCGGACCCGTGTGCCGGCCCCCCGCCGGCGGGGTGGCGGGAACGCTCGCCGCCCCTTGATCTCTGTCGGTCAGGCTCATGCTCGTGCTACCGCCTTTTCGTACAGTCCCGTCAGCCGGTGGTCCGGGTCGTAGCGGTCTTTCACCGCCCGCCACGTGTCGCCGCCGTACAGGCGGTCGAAGGCGTCCCGGTCGTAGTACGCGTCCGAGTAGAGCGACTTGTGCCCGCCCGACTCCGACACCCTGCGTTCGATCGTGCGGTTGACGTCGCCGTCGGCGGCGCCCGGCGCGATCGGCACGCTCCCCCAGAACCCGATGTTGACGTAGTCCTGCCCTGGCCGGAGTGGATACAGCGGCCACGACCGCGCCGAACCGGGCCCCGCCGGCTCACGCAGTCGCAACGGACACAGCCACACCGGGTTCATCCCCACTGTGCTGGCGAACCAGCGCAGGAAGTCCGCCGTCTCGTTCAGCGGGATCTCCACGTCCTGCACGACCCGCTCCCGGGCCGGCTGGCCGCGCAGCCGGTCGATCCGGGCCGCCACCTGGTGCCGGTGTTCGAGTCGGACGAGCCGGTGGTAGAAGTCGCTGCGCCGGTAACGGGCCGGCCAGAACCGGCGTACGACCGGGTGCTGCGCGCCGAACGCCGCCGAGCACCAGAACCAGTCGGTGTCCCAGCGCCACAGATAGTCGTACGCGGTGAGCACGTCACGGGTGCGCTGGCGCAGCGACCGGTAGTAGATCGCCTGGCCGGTGTAGTCGCTGGGCGGATCGGCGGCGTCGGTGAACGTGGCGAACACCAGGTACGCCTCGCCGGGGCTGAACATCACCCCGTCCATCGCGTCGACCGGCTCGCCGGCCCAGGAACGGGTCGCGGTCACCTCCGCTATCGCATCGGTGAGCGCCTCCAGTTGGGTGAACCGGACGTTGCGCAACGCCACGTACCGGCCGACCGGTTGCAGCTCGATGCGCAGCCGGGTGGCGTAGCCGAGGCTGCCCAGCGAGTTGGGGAACGCGGTGAACAGGTCCGCGTGCTCCCCTTCGGGTCGGGCGGTGATGATCTCACCGGTGCCGGTGAGCACGTCCAACTCGCGTACCGACTCGTGCGGCAGGCCGTTGCGGAACGAGGTCGACTCGATCCCGAGGCCGGTCACCGCGCCGCCCAGCGTGATGGTGCGCAGTTGCGGCACCACCAGCGGCATCAGCCCGTGCGGCAGCGTCGCGTCGACCAGGTCCTCGTACGTGCACATGCCCTGCACGTCGGCGGTACGGCCGGTCGGGTCGACCGACAGCACCCCGTTCAGGGCACTCACGTCGAGGCCCGGGGTCCGGGGAGCGGACCGGGGGCGGAACAGGTTGGAGGTCCGTTTGGCCAGCCGGACAGGCTCGCCCGTGGGCACCGCGGCGTACGACCGTCGCAGCGTGTCCACCGCTTGATCATGGTCAATGGGGTGATCCACACGCTCAGCGCGCATGTGATCACCTTACGCTCGCGTTTCGGAAACCGTGGGATGTCGACGATGGCAGTTTCCCGTCCGGCACGGAGCCCGACGGTTACCGTGGCGGGCATGCCATCGCCCGCGATCACCGCCCTGGACGCCGCCGGACTCCCGTATCGGCTGGTCAGCCACGGTGAGGTCCGCAGCCTCGCGGAGGCCGCCGCGGCCCAGGGCGTGGCCGTCTCCGATGTGGTGAAGACCATCGTGGTCCGTCGCGGCGCCGACGATCACCTGTTCGTGCTCACCCCCGGCGACCGGGTCATCTCCTGGCCCAAGCTGCGCGCGCTGCTCGGGGTGCAGCGGCTCTCCATGCCCGACGCGGCGGGCGCACGGGCCGCCACCGGCTACGAACGCGGCACCATCACCCCGTTCGGCGCGAGCACTGCCTGGCCGGTGATCGCCGACGAGCGGCTGCGCGGCCGGGAGATCAGTCTGGGGGCGGGCGAGCGTGGCCTCGCCGTCGCGGTCGACGCCGACGCCGCGATCGTCGCCCTCGACGCCACAGTTGCCGACGTCACCGACCCGCAGCCCGCCCGCTGAGCGCTGCACGTCGCCGCCGGACTGGCTCCGGCGCGCCGCCGTGGGCGAGGATGGCGCGTATGTCCGCGCCCCAGGAACGCCCCGACCCCGCCGGCACCGTCTACGGCGGGCGACCGGCGCCGAGCCCCGGGCCGCTGTCCGACCCGCTGCTGCGGGTCGCGGTGGCGGTCGGGGTCGTCGGCGCGCTCCTGGGGGTGGTCTTCGCGACCGGGCTGTTCGACGGGGACGCCGAGCAGCCGGTCCCGGCGGCGGTCGGCACGCCCTCCACCGCCGCGGAGCCGACCGAACCGGCGGCCGAGCCGAGCCCGACCGCACCGACCGAGCCGGCACCGACCACGCCGGCCGGGCCGCCCACCGGGCCGAAGGTGTTCCGGGTCGCCTCCGGGCTCTGCCTCGGGCTCGACGGCGACGGCAAGGAGGCCGAAGCCCAGTTGGCCGCGTGCAGTGGCGGCCCGGAACAGCAGTGGGTGGTCAACCCGATCGGCGCGGACGTGGTGACGTTGACCAACGCCGCCCACGGGCAGTGCCTGGACGTCGAGGGCGGCAGTCGGGACGACGGCGCGCAGTTCCTGCAGTTCCCCTGCCACGGCGAGGCCAACCAGCAGTGGCGGCTCTCCGCGACCGGCACCGGTCCGGTGCTGCTGGTCGCGGTGCACAGCGGCAAGTGCGCGCAGGCCGACGACGACGGCATTGAGGCGGGCGACGAGGTCCGGCAGCGGCCCTGCGACGGCCGACCGGCCCAGCAGTGGACCCTCAGCTGACGGCCCGGCCTCAGCCTCGGAAGCTCCACGCCCTGGGCGCGGTCGCGGCGGCGAGCACGGCCTCCGGCACCGGCCGACCTGGTCGCCGACGCAGCAGCAACGACAGGCCGGCTGCGCCGATCGACAGCGCACCCGCCACGTACCAGGCCATCGCGTAGTCGCCGAGCCGGTCCCGGACCAGTCCCGCGCCGGTCGCGGCGAGCGCCGCGCCGAACTGGTGCGCCGCGAAGACCCACCCGAACACGACAGCTCCGGCCCCACCGAAGTACTCCCGGCACAACGCCACGGTCGGCGGCACGGTGGCCACCCAGTCCAGGCCGTAGAAGACGATGAACACCAGCATGCTCGGCTGGGCGGTGCCGGAGAACAGGCTCGGCAGCACGAGCAGGGACGCCCCGCGGAGCGCGTAGTACAAGCCGAGCAGCAGCCGACTGTCCACCCGGTCGGTGAGCCAGCCCGACGCGATGGTGCCGACAATGTCGAAGAGCCCCACCAGGGCGAGCAGCCCGGCCGCCGTGGTCTGCGGCATGCCGTGGTCGTGCGCGGCCGGCACGAAGTGCGTACCGACGAGGCCGTTGGTCGTCGCCCCGCAGATCGCGAACCCGCCGGCCAGCAGCCAGAACGGCCGGGTCCGGGCCGCGGTCGCCAACGCGCCCAGCGCGCGGGTGGCCGCGCCGCCGGTCGCCGGCGGCGCGGCAACGACAGCGGTCGCGCCGTAGGCGGGCAGACCGAGATCCGCCGGGTGCTCGCGCAGGAACCACACCACCAGGGGTACGACCGCGAGCGCTGCTCCGGCCACGACGAGCGCCGCCGTCCGCCAGCCGTGGTCGCGTACCAGGATGGCGATCAGTGGCAGGAACACCAACTGCCCGGCGGCCCCGCCTGCGGTCAGCACCCCGGTGACCAGGCCCCTGCGGTGGACGAACCAGCGCCCGGTGATGGTGGCCACGAAGGCCAGTGCCATCGAGCCGGTGCCCAGCCCGACCAGCACCCCCCAGCAGAGCAGGAGCTGCCAGCTCGCGTTCATGAAGACGGTCAGCCCGCTGCCGGCAGCGACCAGCAGCAACGCCACCGAGACCACCCGGCGGATGCCGAACCGGTCCATCAGGGCGGCGGCGAACGGTGCGGTCAGCCCGTAGAGCAGCAGGTTGACCGAGACGGCCGCGGAGATCGTGGCCAGTGGCCACCCGAACTCCTCGTGCAGGGGGTGCAGCAGCACCGAGGGTGTGGCACGGAAGCCGGCCGCGCCGACCAGCGCCACGAAGGCGACGGCGGCGACCAGCCAGGCGGGATGCAGACGGCGGTTCTTGGTCACCGGACCAGTCTGTGCGGGGTTCACCGGAGCGACGAGTGGCCGGAAAGCCATCATGCGCAATAATCGGGCCATGACCGTTAGCCCGCACCGGATCGCCGTACTCGCCCTGGACCAGGTCGTCGGCCTGGACCTCGGCACCCCGTCGCAGGTCTTCAGCACCGCCCGGTCCGCCGACCAGACGCACTTCTACGACGTGCGGGTGTGCACTCCGGGTGGGCGACCGGTCCGCAGCACCGCCGGCTTCCAGGTGGTCCCCGACCATGGTCTGGAGCTGCTCGACACCGCCGACACGGTGATCGTCCCGGGCATCCACGCCGGCAACGCGTTGACCATGGGCACCCTCGAGCCGGAGGTGGCCGAGGCGCTGCGCGCGGCGCACGAGCGCGGGGTCCGGATCATGTCGATCTGCACGGGAGCGTTCGTGCTGGCCGCCGCCGGGCTGCTCGACGGTCGACGGGCGACCACCCACTGGGCGTACGCCGAGCAGTTCCGCCGCCTGCACCCCCGGGTGGACCTCGACCCGGGTGTGCTCTTCATCGCCGACGGCCCGGTGCTCACCTCGGCCGGGGTCGCCGCCGGGATCGACCTCTGCCTGCACGTCATCCGCCTCGACCACGGCAGCGAGGTGGCCAACCGGGCGGCCCGCCGCTGCGTGATGCCTCCGTGGCGGGACGGCGGCCAGGCGCAGTACATCGAACGGCCGGTGCCGAAGGTCACCGACACCAGCACCGCGAGCGTCCGGGAGTGGGCGCGGCAACGACTGCACGAGCCGATCGCCCTCCGCGACCTGGCCGAGCAGGCGCGGATGAGCGTGCGCACCTTCACCCGGCGTTTCCGGTCGGAGACCGGCCTGAGCCCCGCGCAGTGGCTGCTGCAACAACGCACCGACCACGCGAGGCTGCTGCTGGAGACGACCGACCTCACCGTCGACCAGGTCGCCCACCGGTCCGGTTTCGGCACCACCGCCGCCCTGCGCCAGCAACTCCACCAACGCATCGGCGTGGCGCCCTCGACCTACCGCCGCACCTTCCACCGCCGCCCCGAGCTGATCGAAACCTGATCCGAGCCCTGCCGCGTCCCCTCGTGGGCCCGACGGGTGCGCGGCCCTCCACGAGCGTGATTCCGCTGCGGCATCTTGATGCCAGAGCGGAATCACGCTCAACAGAGCGGGACGGTCGATGCTGCGACACGCCCGGCCACCGGCGAGCGCCACCGCCGCTCAGGCGCGGAGCATCTGGAGTTGGGCCTGGTGTTTGGGCAGGTGGACCCGGGTGTGCAGGTCCAGGGTGCGGGACCAGGGCAGCGACTCGTCCACGATGAGGTCGAAGCCCTCACGGAGGTGCGTCTCGACCGGGGTCTCCGCCGCCAGCCCGAGCTGGTCGACGAGCCCGCACAGCCGGTCACTGGTGGTGTGCAGCAGGGCGGTCAGGCCCCGCAGGCCACCCTGCTCGGCGGCCAGCGCGTCGAGCTGCGGACGGTGGATGTCCTCTTCCAGCTCGTAGTAGGCGAACGGCGACCCGGCCAACAGCGCCTCGGTGGCCTGGATCATCAGCTCGTCGTTGGCGACCAGGTGGGCGACGATCTGCTCAGCGCTGAGCTGCCCCTCCGGTGCCGGACCGAACCCGCCAGCATCCACCTCGGCCAACAAGGCCCCGTAGGCCCGCCGCAACCCTCCGCTCTCCGCCATTCCCCCAGTCAACCCGCCCTGCGGGGAGTTAGCGGCGGGATTGGCGGGAGCGGAGGTAGTCGGAGACCACGTACTCGCCGAGGTCGTCGGTGTCCGGCGTGAACATGCGGCCCCGGCTCCGGCGGGCCACCGCGTCGATGAAGCGCCGCAGACCCGGGTCGTCGCCGAGCATGAACAGGTTGAGCGTGGCGCCGTACCGACTCAGCCGGTCCACCTCACGGACCGTCGCCTCGATCGTCTCTGGAAGCGGCGGCCAGTGGAACAGTGCCTCCCCGTCGTCCGGGTCCAGGTGCGCGGTGGGCTCCCCGTCGGTGACCACCAGCACCACCGGCTCGGCGTCCGGGTGCCGACGCAGGTGTCGTCCCGCCAGCCGCAACGCGTGCTGGAGGTTGGTGCCCTGCTCCATGTCCGGTTCGACGGCGGCCAGCTCCTGCTGGGTGAGCGTCATCGCCTCCCGGCCGAAACCCACGATCTGCAGGGCGTCCTGCGGGAAACGCGTCTCCATCAGGTGCGCCAGCGCCAACGCCGTCTGCTTCATCGGGCCCCAACGACCCTGCGAGATCATCGAGTACGACAGGTCGACGCAGAGCACCACCGCCGCCGAAGCCCGTTTCTCGGTCTCGACCACCTCGAAGTCGTCCACGGCGAGCTGCACCGGGACCGTCGGCCCGCCCCGACTGACCGCCCGGGTCAACGTCCGGACCACGTCCAACGGCTGCTCGTCGCCGTACTCCCAGGGTCTGGACGCGCCGCTGACCTCGCCGGCGGCCCCCGCGGAGCGCAGGTCGTGCTGGCCTCGCGGCCCGGCGGTCAGGTCGGCGAAGACCCGTCGCAGCGCCGTCCCGCCGAGCCTGCGCAGCGCCTTCGGGCTCAACGTGAGCCCTTCCGCGTCCCGACTCACCCAGCCCTGCCGGCGTAGCTCCCGCTCCAGATCGCGCAACCGGCGGACGTCGTCCGCCGCGTCCCGCCCCAGCGTGCGGGCCACCGCTTCGACGTCCACGTCGTCCAGGGTCGCCCCCGGGTGCTCCTGGTCGAGCTGGTCCAACAGGTCGTCCAGCTCGCCGATCTCACCCAACGCCCCGGCCGCGTCGGCGTAGCCCAGCGGTTGCTCGCCCCGGACCCGCTCGCCGCGCCCCCACCGCAGGTCAGGGCGCAACGCCCGGAGGTTCTCGTCGAGCGCTGACAACTCCCCGGCGAGGCGGTCACCGAGCGACTGCTGCATCAGACCGGCCAACTCGGCGCGCTGCCGGTCGGACAGCGAGTTCATCAAGCGCTCACCCGCCGCCGAACGGCGGGCCAACACGTCGATCAACTCGTCGACGGTCTCCGGCTTCTCCGGGAAGAAGTCGCCGTGCCGACGCATGAACTCGGCGAACGCGTCGGTGGTGTCCTCCGCGCGACCGTGCCGAGCCAGCAGGTCGTTCAGGTCGCCCATCATCTCGGCGAGCCGCTGCTGGGCGGCCGGGTCGGCGGACGCCCGCACGGCGTCGCGCAGCCCGGCGAAACGCTGACCGAGCACGTCGTCGCGGAGTTGGTCGAGAATCTGCTGGTACGAGCGGCGGGCGTCGTCGCTGGCCCACTGGTACCCGGACAGCTCCTCCACCGCCCGCGCTGTCGAGCGGGGCAGGTTGTCCAGCACCGACTCGGCGAACCGCGCGGCGTCGTCGTCACGGCCACGAAGCTCGTCCCGCTCGGCGGCGAGAGCCTGGTCCAGCAGGGCCTGGGCCCTGGTCACCGCACCGTCCAGGTCGCCGCGACGCAGCGCCTCCCGGCGCAGCCGCCGAGCCCGCGCCGCCAGGTCGTCCAGCCCACCCCGCCCCTTCGGGCCACGGCGCAGCAGGTCACGCAACGCCTCTCGCAGGCTGCCGCCGGCCAGCACCTCGGCGCCGACCGCGTCCACCGCCTCCCGCACGTCGTACGGGGGTGCCAGCGGGTCGGGCCCGCCGGTCCACTGCCCGTACCGGAACCGATTGCCGGCCATGGTCAGCCCCGGCCGCCGTAGACGGTGCGCCCGGAGTCGGTGACGTCCTTGCCGAGCCGGCGGGTCAGGTGCAGCCCTTCCAGCACGAACTCGACGGCAGCCGCCGCCTCCTCCGGTGTGGGCGCGTCGCCCAGGCCGAGCCGGTCGAGGACCTTCGCCAGACCGGGCACGGTGCCGACCTGCCGCAGCAGTTCGGCGGCGCCGACCAGCTCACCTGTCTCGATCGCCGCCCCGTCTCCGACGAGCGCCGTGAAACCGGACAGGTCCAGCCCGGACAGGTGCGCCCGGAACGTCTCGGCGGTCGCGGTACGCAGCAGGTGCGCGAGGATCTCGATCTCCCGCCCCTCCTCGCCGCTCTCGAACTCCACCTTGCCGCGCAGGGTGCTGGTCACCGACACGGCGTCGCCGACTCGGGCCACCGCCGCCTCGGGGCGGCCCTCCTGGTCACCGATGGCGGCGAGCAGGCCGGCGCGGCGCAGCGCGGCACCGGCGACGGTCTCGGCGGCGGCGATCGCGAACCGGGCCGAGACGCCGGAGCGCGGGTCCACCGACGGCGACTCCCGTACGGCCCGAGCGAAGCGGGCCAGGACCTCCAGCACGTGCTCCGGCACGTCGGCGACCAGGTCGGCCTCCTGCCGGATCAACGCCAACTCGAGGTCCAGGTCGACCGGGTAGTGGGTGCGGATCTCCGCGCCGAACCGGTCCTTGAGGGGAGTGATGATCCGACCCCGGTTGGTGTAGTCCTCCGGGTTGGCGCTGGCGACGAGGAGTAGGTCCAGGGGAAGCCGCAACTGGTAGCCGCGAACCTGGATGTCCCGCTCCTCCAGCACGTTGAGCAGGGCCACCTGGATCCGCTCGGCCAGGTCGGGCAGCTCGTTGACGGCGAAGATGCCGCGGTTGGTGCGGGGCACCAACCCGAAGTGGATGGTTTCCGGGTCGCCGAGGGTGCGGCCCTGCGCGATCCGGATCGGGTCGACGTCACCGATCAGGTCGCCGACGCTGGTGTCCGGGGTGGCGAGCTTCTCGCCGTACCGCATCGAGCGGTGCAGCCAGCCGACCGGCTGGTCGTCACCGGCCTCGGCGACCTGGGCACGCGACGCCGGCGTGAGCGGGTGCATCGGGTGCTCGTTGAGCACCGAGCCGGGGATGACGGGCGTCCACTCGTCGAGGAGCGCGCCGAGCGAGCGGATCAGTCGGGTCTTGCCCTGACCGCGCTCGCCGAGCAGCACCATGTCGTGCCCGGCGAGCAGTGCCCGCTCGACCTCGGGCAGCACGCTGTCGTCGTAACCGACGATGCCGGGGAAACGGGTGTCGCCGGAGCGCATCCGGGCGAGGAGGTTGTCGCGGAGTTCCTGCTTGACGGTGCGGTATTGGTGACCGGCCGCCCGTAGCGCGCCGAGCGTGCTGGGCAGGTCGGCCGGTGGAACCGGGATTACCTGGTTAGGCGCAGTCACCCGACCCACGCTAGCTCACGCCGGAGTCGACCCACGCCAATACGGAAAGTGATATCCGAGACGCCCTCTGGATGCGCCGATCGGCGGGCTGTGGCACGTGGTTCCCGCCCCTATACTCACGGTTAGCTCCGCCGCTACGGCCGCCGCACAATGGTCGTGACCGACGGGGTCACGGCCCGGCCATCCGATGGTCAACCTCTCCCGGCGCGGAGGTGCGGTGCTGTACTTCTTCCTCAGTTACGCGAGGGGCGACGAGGACGCACTGGTCCAACGTCTTTACGAGGATCTCAGCGCAGAGGTACGGCTGATCGCGGGTCTACCCCGCGACGAGCGGGTCGGTTTCGTGGATCGGACCATCCTGCTGGGCGAGCGGTGGCCGCAGCGGCTGGTCGAGGCGCTGAGCACGTGCCGGTCCTTCCTCGCTCTGATGACACCGAGGTATTTCCAGAGCGAGGCCTGCGGTCAGGAGTGGCAGATCTTCGCCGACCGCACTGCCCGCTTCGACCAGCAGAACGGCGTGGACAGCTCGCTCCTCAAGCCGCTGATGTGGATTCCGGCCCGACCCGGCCGCATCCATCCGGTCGCGTCCCCGTTGCAATATTCCTCCCACAGCCTCGGTGACCTCTATCAGCGGCTGGGGGTCCGGCAGTTGATGCGGCTCCAGCGGCACAGCGACGACTACCGCACGTTCCTCTTCGAACTGGCCAACCAGATCGTGTCCAGTGTGGAGGAGCACCCGCTGCCGGACGTCCAACGCTCCATCGATCTCCGGTCCATCGTCAGCGCGTTCCACCGCCCCGCGGGTGCCGGGCAACTCACGGCGGACGTCGACCAGTTCGCGCCGATGCTGGTCCACTTCATCGTCGCGGCGTCGCACCGGGACGAGATGGGCACGGTACGCCAACACGTGAACACCTACGGCGACCGCGCGTTGGCCTGGGCACCGTACGGACCGCCGTTCCCCGATCCGGTCGTCGACTACGCGCGTGAGATCGCCGCCGACCACAGCTACCGGTCGACTGTCGTGGACCTGACCGAGCTGGCCCGCCGCGCCGAGCAGGCGGCCCGTTACAACCAGATCATGGTGCTGATCGTCGACGCCTGGCTGACCCGCCTGCCCGAGCAGCGGCAGTCGTTGACCGCCCATGCCGCCGCCGCCCTGCGCGACGGTGGCACCACGGCGGTGCTGATCCCGAGCAGTCGTGACGACACCGAGACCCGAGAGCACTGGCAGTCGCTGTCCCGCGCGTGTCGGGAAATCTTCGACGAGTTGGCCTCGGACGACGAGCTGTACCGATCCAACATCCTCACCCACCGCGCCTTCCAGGAGGAGCTGCCGGAGGTGCTGGAGGTCGCCCGTAACCGGGTGTTCAGCCGAGGAGCGGTGCACCGGCCTCCGGGCCCCGCCACCGACTCCCGACCACCACGCATCGACGGGCCCTGGGGGGCGGAAGGCGACGACACCGCAGCGGAGGACGGCCGTGACGACGAGCGCTGACCCGGGCATCACCGGCGACGGTGTCGAGGGTCGAATCATCACGTTCTACTCGTACAAGGGCGGCACCGGCCGCACCATGGCGCTCGCCAACGTGGCCTGGATCCTGGCGTCCAACGGGTACCGGGTGCTCGCTGTCGACTGGGACCTGGAGTCCCCTGGTCTGCACAAGTATTTCCACCCGTTCCTCCTCGACAAGGACCTGCGGACCTCGACCGGGGTCATCGACATGGTCCGCGACTACGCCGAGGCTGTCGTTCGGCCGTTGGAGGAGACGGAGGACGAGGACTGGCTGGGCAGCGCGGCCGACGTGCTGCATCACGCCGTCTCGCTGCATTGGGACTTCCCCGCTCCCGCCGCGGCCGTCCGGCCGTCGGCGGGTCCGATTGCACGGGGCAGTCTGGACCTCCTGCCGGCCGGCAGACAGGACACGGCGTACACGAAGGCCGTCAGCACGTTCGACTGGCAGGCGTTCTTCGAGAAGTTGGGCGGCAACAGCTTCCTGGACGCGCTGGCCGCCAGCATGCGGGAGCACTACGACTACGTGCTGATCGATAGCCGCACCGGTGTCAGCGACGGCGCCGGCATCTGCACCGTGCGACTGCCCGATGCCGTGGTGACCTCGTTCACGCTCAACGACCAGAGCATCGACGGAGCTGCCGGCGTCACCCGCTCCATCATCCGACAACGCGGCGACCGACCGATCCGGATCCTGCCGGTGCCGATGCGGGTCGACAACGCCGAGCAGCTCAAGTTGGAAGCGGGGCGTGACCACGCCCGCCGCCGCTTCGCGCCCCTGCTGCCTCGCACCTCACCTGAGGAGAGCGACAGGTACTGGGGCGAGATCGAGATTCCCTACCAGCCCTACTACGCGTACGAGGAGATCCTGGCGGGGTTCGGCGACCGGGCCCACCACGAGGGCACCCTGCTCGCCGCCTACGAGCGACTCGCCAGGGCGATCACCGAGAACGCCGTCGACAGCCTGCCGCCGATGGAGGATCGGCTGCGCCGCCAGTGGTTGGCCAAGTTCGAGCGGCAGCGCGTCTCCGGGGCGACACCCGACGTGTTCATCAGCTATGTCTCGCTCGACCGGTCCTGGGCCGAGTGGGTCCGCGACGAGCTCCGTTCGGCAGGCCTGCACACGGTGATGCGGGAGGTCGACTTCCCGGCCAGCCCTGGTGGCGGGGCGGCGACGGCCGTCGGTTTCAAGGACGCCGCCCGGCTGGTGGTGCTGCTGTCCCAGGAATACATGCAGTCGCCGAACGCCGGCGAGTTGTGGTCCCAGGCCACCACCTACGAGGCGGGCAGCGGCGGAAACTTCCTGGTGCCCGTCCGGCTGGACAATTCCCGCGCGCCGGCGGTGTTCCTGGAGCGGGTCCCGGTGGACCTGGTGGGCGCCACCGAGGAGGAGGCCGCCAGCCGGTTGCTCGAAGCACTGGACCACCCCGCCCGCCCGGCGACCGACCCGGAGGGCGCCGGGCAACGCCGACGGTTCCCGGGCAACGAACCCCCGGTCTGGAGGGTGCCGTTGCCGCGTAACGTCCAGTTCGTCGGCCGCAGCCCGCTCCTGGAGGAGATGCGCGACTGGCTGTCGTCGGCCGAGGCCCGGCACACCCCGCTCGCGCTGCACGGTCTGGGCGGCGTCGGCAAGAGCCAGATCGCCCTGGAGTACGCCTACCGCTTCCGCGCCGAGTACGACGTCGTCTGGTGGATCTCCGCACAGCAGCCGAGCGTGATGCGGCTCGCTCTGGCCTCGCTCGCCGACCGGCTGGCTGCCAAGGCGGACACGCCACTCGGAGGCAACGTCGCCGAGCGGGTCCAGTGGGTGCTGGACGCCCTGCGTCGGGGCGACCCGTACCGGCGGTGGCTGTTGGTGCTGGACAACGCCGACGATCCCGCCGAGTTGCACGACCTGATGCCGCAGGGCCCCGGGCACGTCCTCGTCACCACGCGCAACCACGTCTGGGCCCGGCATGCCCGCAACTTCGAGGTGGGCGCCTTCGACCGGGCGGAGAGCACCACCTTGCTCCGTCGCCGGATCCCCCGCCTGCCCCTGACCGACGCGGAGATGGTCGCCGCGCGCCTGGGCGACCTGCCGCTCGCCGTGGAACAGGCCGGGGCGTGGCTGGCGACCACCGGCGAGTCGGCCACCCAGTACCTGCGGCGGCTACGCCGTTACCTGCCCGGCATGCTCTCCGACGAGTTGCCCAACGACTATCGGCAGACCGGCGCGGAGCCGTGGCTCGTCTCGCTGGAGAGCCTGCGGGAGCGCAACCCGGCGGCGGCGAAGCTGCTGGAGGTCTGCGCGTTCTTCGCCGCCGAGCCGATCCCGATGTCGCTCCTCTACGACGACAGCTTCATCAACGTGCTGCTCCCCTACGATCCCTCGGTTCGCGATCCCCTGCTCATGGGGCGCGCGTTGCGGGATGTCGGCCGATACTCGTTGGCCCGCATCGACAACGTGCGCGGACGCACCTCGGACCGCGGTGACGACGGCAACCAGGCCAGCCTGCGAATGCACCCACTGGTGCAGGAGCTGATCCGGGAGTCCCTGTCCGACGAGGTCAAGGCGGAGAACCGGCGTCACGTGCACGCGATCCTCGCCGCCGCCAACCCGAAGGACCCCGACCAGCCCCGCAACTGGCCGATCTACGCCGACCTCTGGCCCCACCTGCTGCCGTCGAAGACGCTCCACTCACCGCAGCCGGAGGTTCGGCAACTGTTGCTGGACGTGGCCCGGTACATGTGGACCCGGGTCGACTTCGCCACCTGCTCCGAGCTGGCCGAGAAGGCGATCGAGGCGTGGCGGGCGGAGCACGGCGCGGACGACCCGCCGACCCAGATGATGCGCTTCCACCTCGCCAACGCGCTGCGCCTCGAAGCGCAGTACCAGGCCGCGTACGACATCGACCAGGACGTGTACGAGCGGCTCTCCGACACTCTCGGCGAGAACCACGAGTACACGGTGATCGTGGCCGGCAGCCTCGCCGCGGACCTGCGCGCGCTGGGGTTCTTCGAACGGGCGCGCGAGTTGGACACCCGGACGGAGGAGTTGGCCCGCGAGGTGTTCGGCGAGGAGCACTCGCGGGCGCTGATCGCCGCGCACAACCTGGCCCTGTCGCTGCGTCTGGTCGGCGACCTGCGCGGGGCGTTGCGGCTCAACGAGCGCACGTTGACCCGCCGCCGCGACACCCTCGGGCCGATGCACCCGTTCACCCTCTTCTCCGAGGGGCAGTACGGCCGGGACCTCCGCGACACCGGCGACCTCACCGAGTCCCGACGGGTCCTGGAGGCGGCCGTGCAGGCGGACCGGCAGGTGCTCGGCGAGGAGGACAGCGAGACCCTACGGGTGACCAAGAGCTACGCGGTGACCCTGCGGAAGCTGGGCGAGTTCGAGCGGGCCCACGCGTTGAGCGCCGACGTGCTGGTCCGTTCCCGCCGCCGGCACGGTCCCGATCATCCGGACGTGCAGGCCGCCGCGATGAATCTGGCCTGTGACGAGTCCGCCCTGGAGGACGACGCGGGCGCGCTCCGCCGGGCGCGCCCGGTGTACCGCTGGTATCGGGACGCGATGGGCGAGGACCATCTGTTCACCCTGGCGTACGGCAACAACCTGGCCATCTTCCTGCGGAAGGCCGGGGATCTGGACGCGGCGTTCGCGTTGTCCGACGAGGTCGTCAACCGGTTCACCGAGCAGATCGGTGCCGACCACCCGTACACGCTGGCCGCGAACATCAACCTCGCCAACTGTTGGTACGGGCGCCGGGAGTTCGCGGCGGCCCTCGCCACCGACCAGGACTGCTACGAGCGGGCCCAGCGCATCCTCGGCCCGTCGCACCCGGACACTCTGGCGGTGGCGAACAACCTGGCCACGAGTTTGAGTGTCGCCGGGGACCACCGAGGCGCCCGCGCCCTGCGCGACTCGGTGATGCCTCTCTTCCGCCGTGTCCTGGGGGAGCACCACCCGAACACCATCGCTCTGGTCGAGGCGAACCGCCTCAACTGCGATCTGGAACCGCCACCGACGTGACCGAGGGTTCTCCGTCGGGTTCGATGCCCGGTGCCGGCACGCAGGTCACCGGCGCGAGCCACCGGGACAACTCCAACGGGTCCTCCGGGTGCCCGTCCGTACGCAGCTGCCGGTACACCGCGCGGCACAGCTCGGGGTCGGCCCCGGCGGTCTTCTGCGCCGCCGTCAACCGCTGCTCGGCGAGGGCCAGTCCGACCCAGGCGGACAGCAGTTCCGGGTCGGCGCACACCTGCCGGCGATAGCTCTCGCGCGCGGCGAGGTCATCCCCGGCGGCGAGGGCAAGGTCCCCGTCGGACGCCGTGGGCAGTGCGTCGACGAGGCGTTCCGCGCCGGTACGCAGCCGCGTGAACCGCTCCGGATCGGTCAGCCGCAGCCGGACCAGGTCGAGCCGCGGGCTGAGGCTCAGCCAACGGCCGTCGGCCGGCTCCACCCGCAGCACGACGGTGACGGCGGGGCAA